>NZ_JNZZ01000002.1 GCF_000717645.1 Streptomyces californicus | reverse complement strand
GGGGGGGGGTGTCGTGGGGGTGGGTGTCGTGGGTGCGGCGGTGGGGCTCGCGGGCGTGGCTGTCACCGGCACGGCGGTGGGGCTCGTCGGAGTGTCTGTCGCGGGTGCGGCGGTGCGGCTCGCGGGCGTGGCTTTCGCGGGCTCCGCGGTGGGGCTCGTGGGGGTGGCGTGGTCGGACGGCGGGCGAGCCGGGCCGTCGTCGGGTGGTGCCACGGGCAGGCCGAGTCCGGTCAGCAGGTCCCGCGCCGCGAGGTCGGCGGCCGTTCGCCGGGCCAGCTCGACGGGGTCGTCACCGTCGAGCGCGTCCACCCGTTCGCCCAACCGCTCCTCCACGGTGTCCAGGAGACGGTCCCGAGCGGCCGGGCTCAGGGTGTCGAAACCGCCGCGCAGGGCCGGGAGCCGGGCCAGGAACGCGGAGTCCTCCAGCTCGACGACCCGGTCCAGCAACGGGTCGAGAGCGCCGATGCCGACGGTCAGCAGCGGGCCCGCGACCGTCAGGACGCCGGTGAGGCGGGCGGTGAGGACGGCCCGGGAAGCGCCGTCCACGGCTCCGTCCACCCAGGAGGCGACGCGTTCGCCGAAGGGCTCGGCCTCCTCGTGGCCGGTGAGCACCCTGACGGCTCCGGCGGCCGCCGCGATCAGCGGGGCGCCGTCGGCGGCCAGCCGGGCGAGGGCGTCGGCGAGCCGGATGCCGCCCAGCCGGTCGGCGCGCTGGGCCAGTTCGAGCAGGGCGCGGGCGTCCTCCGGCTCCTCGGAACCGGTCAGCCCGTCGACCTGGCGGACGGCGGCGGCGGTCAGCAGGTCCGCCGCGTGCGCGATGCGGTCGGCCCGCGCGCGGTCGGCCGCGCGCGGGAGCTCGTCACCGTCGGCCGGTTCTTCGGTGCCCTCCGGAGCGGTCAGTCCCGGCAGGTGGCCCGCGTCGATGCGGTCCAGCAGGTCGAGCCCGGCGAGGAGTTCGGGCAGGGTGCCGGTCGCGGGGAGGACGTCCGCCAGTTCGGCCAGCCGCTCGTCGGCCGGGGCCGGCAGTCCGCACGCGGCGGCCTCCGCCAGCCCTCGGACGACCTGGGCGGCGGTCGGACCGCCCTCCGCGCGCTCGGCCGCGTGGCGCTGACGCAGTACGCCTTCGGCCGCCTGGGCCGGGGTGACGCCGCGCGCGCCGGCGGCGGTGAGCATGGCGGCGGTCGCCGGGGTCCACCGCACCTGCCAGCGCGTCGTCAGTCCTTCGCCGCCCGCCGCACCGGTCACCTCCTGCTCCCGCGCGTAGGGGATGCCGCACACGCTCAGCCTGCGCAGCAGCAGTTCGCGGCGGCGGTCCAGCGGGGAGCGCGACGGGTCGAGCCGGAGATCGCGCGGGGTCTTCTCGTGCGCGTCCCGCGGTCCGGGCAGCGCGAGCGCCTCGGTCTCGGCCTCGACGGCGGGGCTCAGTCCGCTGCGCGGCGCGGCCGGTGCGGGCCGCCCTGTGCGGGTGCCCACGAGGACGCTTTCGAGGGCCTGGGCGACGGCGCGGCCCGCGCCGTACGTCTCGCCGCGTCCCAGCACCGTCTGCACGGCTTCCAGGAGTTCACCGCGGCCGGGCGCGGGCAGGTCGCGCAGCCGGGCGAGGTCCCCGGCGACCCGGACGATCTCCCGCCCGTCCGCCGGGCCGTACGGGTGGCCCTTCTCGCGCAGCGCGGCGCACAGGCGCACGGCGGTGCCGACCAGCGCCTCGTGCAGCGCGGCCGGATCTCCGGCGGCCTCCAGGACGGTGTGCTGCCACTCGGGGTCCCGGATGCCGGCCGGGTAGCCGGACCGGGAGTCGAGCAGCGGGTACGTGTACGGGATCAGGGAGACGGTGCACGCGGCGGACTGCGGCGCGGCCGAAGCGGGCACGGCGCCCGACGGGTCCGGGGCCGGGCCGGGCCCGGTGGGCGTACGCCGCGCCCCCGGGCCTTGTTCGGACGCGGTGGCCGGGCCCGGCGCGGCGAAGGCGTCGACGCGCTCGGTGGTTCCGGCGTCCCCTACCGAGGGGAGCAGCGCCGGGGTGTGGAAGGCCCCCACCACCACGGCGGGCCGCCGTCCGCTCTCCAGGGCCTCGGCCAGGTGGCCGCGCATGCACGCCTCGCGGGCCAGGTCCGTACCCCCCACCCCTGCCCCCGCCTCGGCCTCGTACCGCAGTGCCCAGCCGGTGAGCAGGGCGGCGCGGCGGAGCGCCTCGGGTGTCGAGCCGGGGGCTCCGGTCTCCACCAGCCGGTCCCACAGGTCGTCGCCGTCCCGCCCAGTGAGCCGGGAGCGGAGCGCGGCGGACAGTCCGCGCCCCTCCCCCGTCCCCGGTCCGGAGACCGCCCCGGGGGCGGGTGCGGGGGTCGGGGCGCCGTCGCCGCCCTCCGCCCATGCCCGGTCGGCCAGGGGCAGATCGCAGGCCACGGCCGGAACGCCGTTTCTCGCCGCCCAGCGCAGCGCGACCAGTTCGGGCGAGAAGTCCGCGAACGGGTAGAACGCCGGGCCCCGTTCCCCCGCCGGACCGGCTCCGGGTCCGGCGGCGGGCACGGCTGCCAACGCCACCGGGGCCTCGGTCTCCTCGTGGGCGAGCCAGCCGAGCCAGGGCTGGAATTCGGCGGGCAGTTCGACGAGGAGGACGTCGGGGTCCGCCGCGTCGAGCAGCGCCGGCAGGGCGGCCGCCAGCGACGGCGCGTGGTGGCGCACCCCGATCAGGAACGGCGCCCCGGGACCGGTCGCCGCGAGGGCCGCCAGGGCGGCCTCCGAGGGGGCCGATCCGCCCGCCGGGCCCCGGGCGGGGGTCCCGGCGGGCGCGTCGTCGGCGGCCGGGGGGCCGGCGTTGGCGCCCGGTTCGGCCGTCGTCCCCGGACCGGGGGTGGTCGACTCGTTCATCCGTCAGTTCTCCAGCACCGATCGCAGGTCCCACAGCGCGCGCCAGGTGGCGGAACCCTGCTCCGCCCGCTTGCGCACCGGCCCGTCCCAGTACCCCAGCAGCCGTGCCGCGTCGGCGGGGTCGTCCTTCCGGACGACGCCGAGCAGATGGCCCGGGAGCAGGGAGAGCACGTCCCGGTCGCCGGGGAAGTAGGCGGCGGCCAGGCCCAGGGCACCGGCCACGGAGACCGCTTCCGCCGTGCTCATCACCGTGGAGGGGCGTTCGACCTCCCAGCCCTCCGCGGAGCGGCCGTCCCGGAGGTCCCGGAAGGCGGTGACGAGGGCTTCGAGGACCGCGTCGTCCACCTGGTAGGCGGCGCCCACGCGTTCGACGGCGGCCCGCGACTGGCGCCGGACGAGAGCCATCTCGGCGTCCACGTCCCCGATGGGCCCCACGGTCTCGAAGTTGAAGCGCCGTTTCAGCGCCGCGGACATCTCCGAGACGCCCTTGTCCCGGAGGTTGGCGGTGGCGATGAGGGTGAAGCCGGGGGCCGCGTGCACCTGGGCCCCGTCGCCACCCGCCAGTTCGGGCACCGCGATGCGCCGTTCGGAGAGCAGCGACACCAGGGCGTCCTGGACCTCCGGCAGACAGCGGGTGACCTCCTCGACCCGGGCGACGGCCCCCCGGGTCATGGCGGTCAGGACCGGGGAGGGCACGAGTGCCTGCTCGGTGGGTCCCTGGGCGAGCAGCAGGGCGTAGTTCCAGCCGTACTTGAGCTGGTCCTCGGTGGTACCCGCGGTGCCCTGCACGGTGAGCGCGCTGGTCCCGCAGACGGCCGCCGACAGCAGCTCGGAGAGCATCGACTTGGCGGTGCCGGGTTCGCCCACGAGGAGGAGGCCGCGCTCTCCGGCGAGCGTGACCACGCACCGCTCGACCAGGGCGCGTTCGCCGACGAACTTCTGCTCGATCACCAGGCGGCGCGGCACCCCTGCCGCGGGCCGGGCCCCCTTCGGGAGGCTGAGCGCGTCACCGGCGCTGCCCATGACGAAGGTGACGACGGCACGGGGCGTCAGCAGCCAGCCGGGCGGTCGGGGCCCGGTGTCGTGGGCGGCGAGGAAGGCCAGCTCGGTGGCGTACCGGTCCTCGGGCAGGGTGATCTGCCGCGCTGTCCGGCCGGGCTCGGCGGCCTGGCCCGGAATCGCTTCCGCCGGGGTGGTCGTGGTGTCGTTCGTCATCGGCGGCGGCCCTTCCGGGGGGCGCGGGTGTCCAGTTCTTCGAAGGCGGGGGTGTCGCCGCCCCTGACCCGGGCCCAGGCTGCCGCGTACAGCGCGGGCACGGCGAGGTGGGGCAGGGTCCGGGCGGACCCCGCCACGGGGTACAGACCTTCCTTCCAGGTCTCCAGCGGCAGCCCGGGGGCGCCGCGTTCCAGCCAGCCGCAGGGGAGGAAGAGCGTGCGTCCGGCCCGGGAGCGCTTCGCCTCCACCACGAGATCGGTGGCGGAGAGTTCGGCGCGGGCCTTCTTGACGCGGGCCGGCTTCCACTCGGTCCAGCGGACGCAGTTGCGGTCCGTGGGGTCGGGCAGGGCGAGCAGCATCAGGTAGAGGGCTGCGGCGTCCGCACTCAGGGAGAGGGCGTCGGCCGCCTCGGCCACCAGTTCCGGTGCCGTCCGCGTCGGGTCCTGGGCCGGGTGCGGCTCGGAGCCGTCGGGTGCGCCTGCCGCCACCAGGGCGTCGGTCTCCTCGCTCAGCAGGGCGCGCAGGGCCAGCAGGTCACCGGTGCGGAGCGGGTTGACAGTGCCCTCGACCAGGCCGAACGCCGGATCGTCGGGGCCGGTCAGACCGGCCGGGCGGATCAGCAGCTTCTCGCTCTCGCCGTACCCCGGGGTGAGGAGCAGCGCCGTTCCGGCCCGGACCAGTCCGTCGGCGTCGGCGCCGCCGGACTCGGGGAGCCCGTGGGCTTCGCGGATCACAGCACCTATCGAGGTCCCCGATTCGGTCCAGTCCAGGCCGAGGTCCAGCACCAGGCCGGGGTCGGCGAGGCGGTTGCGCAGAGCCGCGAGTCCGACGGGCAGGTGGTCCCGCAGGGGGTGGCCGTACGGCAGCGTGTAGGCGAGCGTGCGCAGGGCGGTCAGGGCGGTCACGATCGCGCCGCGCCCGCTCACCCGGTGAAGGGCCGGGCTCGCGCCGCCGCCCGGTACGGGGGTTCCGTGGGCGAGCCAGGGCCGGGAACCCGTGTTGAGGACCAGGTCGACGGAGGAGGCCAAGGCTCCGGTGAGGTCGAGGTCCAGTTCCTCGGGGACGCGGACGAGGGAGCCCAGGCGCTCGCGCCACACCTCGGCGGCGGCCCGGACGTCGGGGCCCGTGGTCCACAGCTCGGCCGGGTCGGCGGGCAGCAGGGCCTTGAGCACGGTGTGCCGGTCGTCGCGGGGCAGGGCGTCCAGCCGGTCCTGGGCGGCCTCGAAGGCCCGGGTCTTGGCGCCCAGCACGGCCAGCGCCTCGGCGCCGGGCTCCTCGATGGCCGCCGACAGCAGTGCGGTGGCCTGGAGGGGGCCGATTCCGGTGGCCGCGTGGAACGCCTCGGCGGCCTCCGGACGCCAGGGCGCCGCGCCCTTCTCCCGCACCAGCGCGGTGAGCCGGACGAGCCGGTCGGGGGCGATGCCCTCCCGCAGGACGTGCTCGCGGTCGAGGGTGAAGCCGGGAACGGGTCCGAAGGCTCCGGTCGGGTCGTGGTCCAGGGCGAGCCAGCGGGCCGAGTCGCTTCCGCTGTGGCGGCCGTGGTCGGCGAGGATCACGACGGTACGGGATCCCTTGCGCAGCACGTGGCCGAGGCGGTGGACGGCCTCGGGGCGTCCGGTCCTTCCGGGGGTGGTCGTGTCGAGGGGCTCGATGAGTTCCACCCTGCGGACCGTGCCCGCCGGGTCGGCCAGCGGGCCGGCGGCGAGGGCTTCCAGCAGGACGAGGAGGCCGGCTCGGTGCCCGGGGGCGGTGGCCTCCGACGCGGCCCGGTAGGCCAGTTCCGGCAGTCGGTCGAGGAGGTGCGTCCAGGACAGGTTCTCTCCGGGCACCGTGTACGCGTCGCGCTGCCAGCCGTCCACAGGGGTGAAGGGGACCTTAGTCGGAACGGGCGGGCCGAACGCCGGCTCCCCGCCGAAGACGTGGTTGACGGCGAGGACCTGCCGGATCGCCGACCACCGGTCTCCGCCTCCCCACCACGACCCGCGCATCCGCTCGGGGCCCCAGGCGGTGGCCTCCCGCAGGGTCGTGTCGTCGCCGTGCTCGGGCTCGTGGTCGAAGAACATGCCCTTGGTGCGTGCGCTGTCCTGGGGCGTGACCGGCCGCGCGGGGGCGGGCGGCTCCAGGTACCGGGCGACCGATACGGCGCGGTCCACGGCGGTCCGCACGAGTGCGGCGACGCCCGCGCGGAGCCGTGCGTCGGTCACCTCGGGCAGCACCCGGGCGACGGCCTCCTCGGTCAGCTCGCGTGACGAGGGCCCGGTGTACGTCTCGACCGCCCGGAACGCCTCCAGGTGCCGGGCGACCGCCGTCGCGACCTCGTCGAACAGCTTCTCGGCCCGATCGTCGCCCAGCTTCCGCAGGACGGCGGAGCCCTGTCCGTCCCTCGGGCGCAGGGCGTGCCAGTAGGAGACGGGCGGCACGTAGGGGGTGCCCGCCGCGTCGCTCCCGCCGGAGGAGTCGGTGCTGACGGACCACATGCCGGCGGTGCCGTCGGTGTCCGCCGGATGGCCTTCGACGGACCGGTGGCGCAGGATCATGACGGGCCGTGAGCCGCCGGGCAGGGTGAGAGCGCCGAGCGGTGTCACCGAGGCGCCGTCGCGCAGCGGGTGCGGCAGGGAGACCGTGTGTCCGTCGGGAGTGCCGGCGACGGTCCGGCCGGTGCCGGCGGGGTCGGCCGTACCGGGCTCGGTGACGCTGCGGCGGACCCAGCGGCCGAGCACGGCGCCGTCCGTGCCGAAGGGGGTGGTCTCCAGACCGGGCTGGAGGGGCAGCACCTGGCAGTGCTCGGCGAGCAGCCGGGTGCCGTCCTGGATTCCGGAGCGGAGGAAGGCGGGCAGTGACGCGCGGCCGTGCGCGCCGGTGGCCGGGTCGTACTCCAGCCACACGTGCTGGGTGCCCTGGTGGCCCTCCCGCCAGTGGCCTGCGCCGTCGGAGAGCACGGCGCGCTGCGGCGGGAGGGTGGTGTCGCCCGCGTGCAGGGCCTTGCCGCCGGTGGCGCTACCGCCACCGGGCAGCGGCACGGACACCTCGTCCGAGAGGCTGGGGCGGCCCCAGCGGGGGACCTGTTCGCCGCCCACCGCGAACACCTCGGCGGGGCGGTGCGACCAGTAGCCGCGCTGCTTGCCGTCCTCCCACCAGATCACCAGCAGTTCGCCGTCGACGTAGCGGTAGGCGACCGTCCGCCACTGGTCGGTGGTGGGCGGCAGGCGCAGGGTGTGGCGGAGCAGGACGCCTTCCGGTCCGACGACGACGGCCCGTTCGAAGGTGCTCAGAATCAGTGCCGGCCAGGCGCCGGTGACGCCGATGCCCTGCGACCGGTTGTTCCCGCTTCGCGACGCGGCGGCGGCGGCTTCGGCGGCCAGTTCGTCGTAGGTCTCGTCGAGCGCGGGCCAGCCCAGTTCGTCCAGGACGCCGGTGCGCAGGGTGGCGGCGAGCAGCGGCACGATCTCGTGGTCCGCGAGGAGGCGCGCGGCCTCGGGGGCGACGTCCGCGACGACGGCGCGGAACGGCGAGAGCTTGTTGAGCGCGACGCGCAGTCCGGGAAGTCCTCGGGCCGCGGCGTACTCCTCGGCACAGGCGGTCAGCCACTCGCGCAGGAGGACGGAGAGGACCGGGTGGGAGGCGAGCTTCGTCATGCCGGCGTCGCTCAGCCGGCGGCCGTGTCCGTCGCCGAGACCGCCGACCTCCTGGCGCAGCAGGGCGCGGAAGTCCGGGTGGGCGGCGACGGCTTCGAGGTCGCGCCGCCCGGACTCGTCGTCGGCGAGCCAGGGGCCCAGCGCGAAGCCGTGCGACCGCGTGCGGCCGGGGCCGGTGGCCTCGTGGTCCGGTTCGGCCACGGTGATGCCGGAGGCGAGGCAGAGGTCGAGGAGGTCGAGGTCGGCCGTGCGCCGCCAGCGGCCCTGGAACAGGTCGACGGGGCGCCCGTCGGCGCGCAGCCTGTCGGCCATCCGGGTGACGAGGTCCAGGGTGCGCGTACTGCGGCCGGACGTCGCCCGGTTGCGTCGCCGGTACGCCTCCCAGCGGGCGAGCCAGTCCGCCGGGGAGACGGACGCGTCGGGGGCGGCGGACGCCGGGTCGCGGAGAGAGGTCAGCATGTCCTCGGCGCCGGACGCGGCCAGCAGGCCGAGCCAGCCGGATTCGCCGTCCGTGTCCTGGCCGTCCTCGCCGAAGGTCTCCGGGAAGAAGCCGAGGAGCCGGGCCCGCACGGTCTCGTCGGTACGGGCGAGGGCGGTGAGCGCGGAGCCGTACGCCGACCAGAACGAGGCGGGGGCGCGGACGACTCCGGGAGAGCCGACGAGGTCCGCCACCAGCTCGCGTTCGGCGCTCTCGCGGTCCAGGCCGGCGGCCTTGACCAGCGTGCGGACGTCCTGCGGCAGCGCGGCGTAGGGCGGCATGCCCGCGGCGCAGCGCTCCACGAGCAGCCGGCGGAACTGCGACCAGGCGTCCTCGGGGGCGAGCCGCGCCACCAGGTCGCGTACGTACTGCCGCAGCGCCTTCACGGTCAGCGCGCCGGCGAGGGCGAACTCCAGGAAGACGGCCCGCTGCCGGTCCTCGTCCACGACCAGGCCGTGGACCCGCTCGGCTTCACGGGCCTTGCCGAAGAAGGAGGCGGCGTAGGTGGCGTTCTCGGCCTGGAGGAAGAGGCGCGCCACCTGCTCGTAGTAGGTGGGGAGGAAGTGCGGCACGGCACGGCCGAGCCGGGTGCCCAGTTCGTCGAAGCCCTCCTTGGCCGCGCCGGCGCGGGTCTTGGCCTGCCGGCCGAGCCGTTCGATGTCCTTGACCAGGGCCAGTGCGTGGTGGCCGTTGGCCGGGTCGTTGACCAGGGCCCAGGCGGGGAAGCCGAGTGTCTCGCGGCGGACCTGTCCCACGACGGGGGCTTCCTCGGTCCGGGCCAGCCCCAGGAACTCCAGGGCGAGGTCCTCGGCCTCGCCGAGCGTGCCGGGGACGAGGCGGACCAGCGGACGGTCCCCGAGGGCGGTGTGCGTGTAGGTGCGGGCGGTCAGCGCGTCGGCGTCGTCCCGGTCGGTCGTGCCGGCCGGGAGGATCGCGCCCGCGTCCAGCAGGGCGGCCGTACGGGCCCGGGCGGCACGGTCGGAGGCACCGCGGCCGCCGCTCTGGGCGGGAAGGGACGCCGTGTCCGCCGTCGCCGTGTTCGTGCCGGTCTTCGTTCCGGTGTTCGTCGTGGTGCTCATGCCGCCCGCTCCTCGTCCTCCACGTCGCGACCGGCGTAGAGCGCCGCCGCCATGCGCATGCCCTCGGACCACGCCACGGGGCCGACCTCGGCCGCCGTCAGCGCGCGCCCCGAGGCGTCGGTCCAGCCCAGCGGGCCGGTCTCGGTGTCGTACGCGTCGTATCCGTCGTGTTCGCCGATCCAGATCCGCGCCTCGACCGCGGCGCCGTCCTCGACGACCGGACAGACCGCGTAGCCGCCGCGCGACCGGTAGCCGAGCTGGGTGACGCGGCCGTGCAGGAAGCGCAGTTCCTTGAAGACGCCGCCGGCGTACGTGTCCACGGAGGTGGCGTCCGGGGCGAGGTCCGCCGGGCGGTGCCACACCTCGCGGAACAACTGCTCCACGTTCTGGCGCACCTCCAGCTCGACGGCGAACTCCCGCAGTTCGTCGAGGTCCTCCAGCAGGACGGGGTGAGGTACGTGGACGATGTCCGGGGTGATGCGGACCGTGTCGCCGTCCAGGTCGACGAGGCCGAGGCCCCGGTCGGGGTCGACGTCGCGCAGGAATCCGGCGACTCCGCCGTCCGCTCCGGTGACCACCACGTCCCGCAGGGCCGTCTGCCACGCCGGATCGGGCCAGACCCGGGCGAGCACGGCGGTGGGAACGGGCAGCGAACGCACCATCCACTGCTCGACGTCGCTCAGGCAGCGGCGCTCGTGCCGGTCCAGCCACTCGGTCAACTGGCGGAGACCGACGACCGCCGGGTCCTCCTTCAGCTTCGCCGGAACGGACTTCAGCCGCCGGCCCTTCCCGTTGCGGCAGACCACTTTGCCCGCCTCCAGGGCGACTTCGTAGTCGCCCGCCGAGACCCACCCCATGCGCTGTTCTCCCCGTCGTTCCGGATGGCCGCCGCGCCGGCGGCACACTGAAGAATCCCGTCGACGGCGACGCACCGTGACGATTGGGAGAGACTCTAAGCGGAGCCAGTGACAACGCGTCCGGGCCCCTGCCGGACCGGCCCGGAGCAGCGGACGGCCGGGGCGGGGCCGGCGGGTGCGGAAGCGGGCGACGGCCGGGCGGCCGGACGGTCGGCGGCCCGCTCACCGGACCCGAAGGCCGGGCTGCGGGACGGCTCGTGGTCCGAAGGCGGCGGCCCGGTGCGCCCCCGGAGAGCGACGGCCGGCGCCCTCGCGCTCGGCCGCCCTCCGGCAGCACGGCGCAACGGCGACGGCCCCCGGCGGCGAGGCCGGGGGCCGTCGAGGGCGCCCGTGCGGACGGGCGCCCCGGGTGGTTCAGCCGTGATCACCCGAGGGCGACCGGGCCGGGGCGGGGCGGGGCGGGGCGGGGTGTCAGAGGGTGCGGGCCGCCGAGGCGATCGCGGACGCGAAGGTCGAGACCTCGGTGTAGACGCCCGGATAGCCGGGGCGGGCGCAGCCGTAGCCCCAGCTGACGATGCCGACCTGGATCCACTCGCCGGCGTTGTCCTTGCGGAACATCGGGCCGCCGGAGTCGCCCTGGCAGGTGTCGACGCCTCCGGTGTCGGGGTATCCGGCGCAGATCTCCTCGTTGGCCACGAGTTCGCTGCCGTAGGCGGAGCGGCAGGCGGCGTCGGAGACGAACGGGACGTTGGCCTTGAGCAGGTAGCGCTGCTGGCTCCCGCCCTCGCGGTTGGCGCCCCAGCCGGCGACGGTGAACGTGCCCTGGTTGAAGGCGGTGGTGGTGGCGATCTTCAGGGTGGGCTGGTTGATGGGCTGGGCGAGCTTGATGAGCGCCCAGTCCTTGCCGGTGCCGTTGTAGCCCGGAGCCTGGAGGACCTTGGTGGAGCGGACCTTGACCGCGCTGGACGACTGGAGGTCGACGACGCCGCCGGTGGCGGTGATCGAGGTGTTGTTGCCCGATCCGCTCACGCAGTGCGCGGCCGTGAGGACGATGTCCTTGGCGTACAGGGCGCCGCCGCAGCCCATGGAGAGCCGGACCATGAAGGGGAACTCGCCCTGGGCGGCGCGGGTTCCGCCGACGACCGGGTTGGGGGCGGCCGTCGCGGTGGCGGGCTGGAGGCCGACGACCGCGATGGCGACGGTGGCGACGGCGACGGAACATCTCTTCAGCGCACGGAGGAGGTGCTTCACGGGGTGCCTTCTTTCGGTGGGGGGTCGCTGTGGGAACCACGACGGCGCACGGCGACGATGTCGTCATGCACCCGTCAAGGCGATCCGATTGTGAAGACCCGGTGACCCCCGCCACAAGGCACACTTTTCGGCCAATCCCCCACGCGGCCGCGCGAAGGAGTTCGGCGGCCCGGCCACGGGCGGGAAGCCACGGAGTCCGATCACCGGCCAGCGGGGCCGAGACGCGGCGGATGCCGCCGTACGGGCGAAGGGGGATTCGCCGCTCCCTCACGCATGCGGAACTCCCTTGCCCCGCGAGGAGTCCGAAGCGGGATGGCCCGAGCCCGATCCGCGAACCGGAGCCGTTCGCGGCCGGGTCGCTGAACCGTCATGTCGCTGCGACTCGGGAACGATTCCCCCATCAGTACGTGCCGCGGGGCGCCGACCGGGACGTCGACGGCCCGCTGGAGGGCGAACCGTGGCGGGAGGGCCGGTCCCGACTGGACGGCGCCAGTTCGTCCGATCCCCCGCCTCGGAGCGGTCGCCCTGGTGGCCGCGGTCGCCGTGACAGCGGCTCTACGCATATGGGTCTAGGACGTACGGAATCGTCGGCCGGTCGACGTCCCCGGCGGGCCGGTCTCTCTCCCCCCCGCCCGGCTGCGACGCCGTGGTGGTGCTGTCGACGACGGCGGCCGGGACACCTCCGTACCGCACCGCACAACGCCTGCGTCATCAACCGGGGTTACGAGGAACTGGCGGAGGGCACAGCTCGGTGGGCCCCCGGAGTGACTGCCTCCGGGGGCCGACCCGTAGGGGCGTCTCCCGGTGTGTGTACCCGACGGCGGTTCCTACCCCCGGTACGTCTCCAGCAGCCGCAGCCACACCTCGCTGATGGTCGGGTACGCCGGGACCGCGTGCCAGAGGCGGGCGATGGGCACCTCCCCCGCGACCGCGATCGTCGCCGAGTGCAGGAGTTCGCCGATGCCGGGGCCGGCGAAGGTGACGCCGAGGAGGGTCTCGCGGTCCAGGTCCACGACCATCCGGGCGCGGCCCCGGTAGCCGTCGGCGTAGAGGCCGGCGCCGGCGACCGAGCCGAGGTCGTAGTCGACGGCGCGGACGCGGCGGCCGGCGCGTTCGGCCTCGGCGAGGGTGAGGCCGACCGAGGCGACCTCGGGGTCGGTGAAGACGACCTGGGGGACCGCCGCGTGGTCGGCGGTGGCCGCGTGCGCTCCCCAGGGGGCGGTGTCGACGGCGGCCTGTCCGGCGCGGGCCGCGATCGCCGCGCCCGCGACGCGGGCCTGGTACTTGCCCTGGTGGGTCAGCAGGGCGCGGTGGTTGACGTCCCCGACCGCGTACAGCCAGTCCGTGCCCTCGACCCGGCAGCTGTCGTCCACGGTGAGCCAGGCCCCGGGTTCGAGTCCGACCGTCTCCAGCCCCAGGTCGTCCGTGCGCGGGGCCCGGCCGGTGGCGAAGAGGATCTCGTCGGCCTCGACGTGGTCGCCGTCGTCCAGTTCGACGGTGACCGGGCCGCCCGGGTCCCGGCGGCGTACGGCGGTGACGGAGACGCCCGTACGGATGCGGGCCCCGGCCTCCCTGAGCGCGTCGGCGACCAGTTCGCCCGCGAAGGGCTCCATCTTCGGGAGCAGGCCGCCGTCCCTGATCAGCAGGGTCACCTCGGAGCCGAGACCCTGCCAGGCGGTCGCCATCTCCACGCCCACCACTCCCCCGCCGACGACCACGAGCCGGCCGGGCGCCCGGTCGGCGCTGGTGGCCTCGCGGCTGGTCCAGGGGCGGGCCTCCGCGACGCCCGGCAGATCGGGGACGACGGCCCGGGTGCCGGTGCAGACGGCGACGGCGTGCCGGGCGGTGAGCCGGTGCTCCGTGCCGTCCGGGGCGGTGACGGTGACCTCGCGGGGGCCGGTGAGGCGGCCCGTACCCCGGAAGACGTCCGCTCCGACGCCGTCCAGCCAGGCGACCTGGCCGTCGTCCTTCCAGTGGCTCGTCTCCTCGTCCCGGTGGGCGAGGACGGCCGCGGTGTCCAGGGGGCCCCGCACGGCGGCGCTCAGCCCCGGGACCCGGCGCGCGTCGGCGCGGGCGACGACGGGGCGCAGGAGCGCCTTGCTCGGCATGCACGCCCAGTAGGAGCATTCGCCGCCGACCAGTTCCGACTCCACGACCGCCGTGGTGAGCCCGGCGGCACGGGCCCGGTCCGCCACGTTCTCCCCGACCGGCCCCGCCCCGATGACGACGACGTCGTACGGGGAGCCTTCGGTTGTGGTCTTTCCTGCGTCAGCCGTGGAATCAGTCATGGAAACAGTCTCCACATGGGTGTGCGCCCCGGCCACATGGGCAGGCGGAATAGCTCAAGTGCAGTCACCGTTGTGCCGGAGAGGTCCGTCAGGCCACCGGCAGAGGAAGAGGTACCCCGCATGAGCACCGTCGAGCTCACCAAGGAAAACTTCGATCAGGTCGTCACCGACAACGACTTCGTCCTGATCGACTTCTGGGCTTCCTGGTGCGGCCCCTGCAAGCAGTTCGCACCGGTCTACGACTCGGCGTCAGAGCGCCACCCCGACCTCGTCTTCGCCAAGGTCGACACCGAGGCCCAGCAGGAGCTGGCGGCGGCGTTCGACATCCGCTCCATCCCGACGCTGATGATCGTCCGCGACAACGTGGCGGTCTTCGCGCAGCCGGGCGCCCTGCCCGAGGCGGCCCTGGAGGATGTGATCGGGCAGGCCAGGAACCTGGACATGGACGAGGTCCGCAAGTCCGTCGAGGAGCAGAAGCGGGCGGCCGAGGCGGGCGAGGGACAGCCGGAGACCCCGTAGCGGACCGCGACGCGCAGCGACTCGAAGGCCCCGGACGGTGCCATGGGCACGGTGGACGACACCGTGGACCAGGTGCGCGGCCCGGGGCCTTCGCCATGCCGTTCCCGCGAAGCACCCGGCGCACGGCCGCGGCGCTCGGCGCGTACGCGGACGCCTTCCCGAGCGGCGTGCCCGGACAACTCCCCGGGTGCCGTGACCGGACGGCCCCCCGGCGCCGTCACCGGGCGGGTTCCGGGCGGGCCGCGGCCTCGCGTCCGTACGGCAGCGGGGAGCCGGGCCCGCGTCAGCGAGCGGCCGGGCGTTCGCCCTCCGCGTCGGCGACCTGGACCGACATGCCGTAGTCCAGTTCCTCCCCGTCGATGAGGACGGCCTCCACCGTGCGGGTCGCCGGGTCGACGTCCGCCTCCATGCCCTCGCCCGCGTACCGGGGGTAGCCCGAGGCCCCGGTCTCGCCGGTGGCGGCGACGATCGCGGAGCGGATCGGCCGCCCGGGGGCGCCGGAGCGCGTGCGGCTGTGGTCGGGGATCAGGAGCAGCTCGTACCTCTGCGGATGGCTCATGCCTCCGACGCTAGACACGCGCCCCGCCCGGCGCATGTCGTCGCGTCGGAGGCGGTCAGCTGGACTCCCGGTGGACGGCGCTGGTGCGCAGCAGGTCGTGGTGGACCGGCGGCCCGCCCGGGTGCTGGACCATGCGGTCGATCGTCTCGGCCAGCGGCTGCGGCATGGCGAGTTCCATCCGGACGGTGCTCAGCCGGGGACGCAGCAGCCTGCCGATGAGCGAGTCGTCCGCGCCGATCATCGCCGTGTCGGCGGGGACCTCGATTCCCGCGTCCTGGAGGGCCCGCATCAGCAGCATCGCGTACGCGTCGTCGTAGGCGAACACCGCGTCCAGCCCCAGCTCAGGCCAGCGGGCGGCCAGCCGGTGTGCCGACTCCTCCTCGTACCGGAGCGGGAGCGGGCGTATGCGGGCTCCGGCGGCCTCGGCCGCGCGGCGGGCCCCGGCGAGGCGGGTCTCGGCGAAGGACTCCGGGCACGGCTGCTCGGGCATGACCACGCCGATGTGGCGGCGGCCCCGGGCCACCAGGTGCTCCACCGCGCTGCTCCCGACCCGGCGCTGGTCCATGACCAGTCCGTGCGCCCCCGCCACCGGGTCGGGGCCCAGGGTGATCACCGCTTTGGCTCCGGAGCGGGTCAGGATGCCGGTGCCGTGCGGGGTGAGGGCGATGCCCGGCGGTACGACGACGGCGACGGGCCGCAGTTCGGCCCAGGCGGTGGCCGCCTCGTCGGCGGTGAGGCCGGCGCTGCCGTACTGGACGACGGTGTAGTCCAGCCGGCGCAGCCCCGCCTGGAGTTCCTCGAAGAAGTACTGGTGCGGCGGTCCCGCCGGTATGTGTCCGGAGGGCAGCAGGACCATGCGGCTGTGTCCGGCGCGCAGGCTGCGGGCCGCCGCGTGCGGGACGTAACCGAGTTGGAGGGCTGCCTCCCTGACGCGGCGCCGGGTGGGATCGCTGATCCGGACGGTGGCGTTGTTGTTCAGTACGTACGACACGGTGGCCCTGGACACTCCGGCGAGCCGCGCGACGTCGGCGCTGGTCGGGACGGTCACTTCGGCGGGCTGTTTGGGTAACTGGCTCATGGCTCCGGGCAGTCTTCCAGACCCGTGGGAGCGGGTTTCGGCCCGGGGGCGGCAGCATCGGTCACGCTGGCCGGAACGCCGTCCCGCCACCCCGGCGGAGTGCCCCGCTCCGCCGCGCGGGCGGCCGGGGTTCTACGGTGTTGCGATGACGTTCCACGACAACGCCTACCGTTCCGACAACCCCTTTGACGTGCCCGGCAGCAGCGGCCCGACCGCCACGGCGCAGGCCGATCCCGACGACGTGGGTCGCGTGCGCACGTCGTACGCCCCGGATCGCGACGGCGATCCCGACCCCGGCGAGATCGTCTGGACCTGGGTGCCCTACGAGGAGAACGACGGGCGCGGGAAGGACCGGCCGGTGCTCGTCGTGGCCCGTGAGGAGACGGGCACGCTGCTCGCCGTCCAGCTCTCCAGCAAGCAGCATGACGGGGACCACGAGTGGGTGGCGCTGGGCGCGGGCCCCTGGGACAGCTCGGGGCGGCCGTCCTGGGTCGATCTGGACCGGGTCCTGCGGGTCCACGAGGCGGGGATGCGCCGGGAGGCGTGCGCGCTGGACCCGGAGCGGTTCGAGCGGGTCACCGGGCGGCTGCGCGAGCGGTACGGCTGGAGCTGACGCGCACGGCACGGCTGGAGCCCGACGGCGACCGGGCCGGGCCCACGGACGCCCGCACCCGTGGCTCAGGCGAAGAAGCGGTCGAAGGCGGCCCGGACGGGCGATGCGGGGTCCCGGTCCAGGATGCCGAAGACGATCTGCTCGAAGTGGCCGCCGAACCTGCCGCCCTCCCCGAGGTGATTGTGGAAGGCCCCCGCCACATCGGCCGGGTCGTTCCGGAAGACTCCGCACCCCCATGCCCCGAGGACGAGCCTGCGGTAGCCCCGTACGGCGGCGACCTCCAGGACCCGTTCGGCGCGGGAGGCCAGGGCGGCCGGGACACGATGGGCCTCCTCGGGGGTCTGCCGCCGGATCACCCCGGCGTTGGGCGCGGGCGAGGTGAGGAACCCGACCGTGTACGGGGCGTCCAGGAAGGCGCCCCGGTCGTCGCGGAAGACCGGCACCGCGGGCGAGTGGATCACCCGGTCGGTGTAGAAGGCGCTGCGTTCGGCGCGGTGGTGCGCGTAGTAGTCGGGGGCGCGCAGCAGGGTCGCGTGGAGCGCCGATCCCCGGCACAGGGCTTCCTCCTGGGCCTGCGCGCCGTTGAGGTAGCCGCCGCCGGGATTGCGGGCCGAGGCGAAGTTGAGGACGGCGATCCGGCCGGGCGCCTCACCGGCCATCCGGCGGGCCGCGGCCAGACTGCTCTCGCCGGTGACCTCGAAGCGCGGGACGCGGTCGGTGTCCAGGGCCGCGACGTGCACCGGGTCCGGGCCGTAGAGCCGGGTCCCGGACAGGGCGGCGGTCACGGCGCGTTCGATGGACACCTCCTGGCCTGCCGCGTCGCGGTACCGGCCGGCCGCGACGGCCTCTTCCGTGGCGCGCGCGATGCCGCGCAGCCGTGCGCTCATGTGCGCTCCCCCGTGTGGTGCATACGGGGCATGGTCCGGGGGAACCCGGCCTGGGCGCAACCGGGTTTTCGTGGCTCGGGGGCGCCCTTGTGCGATCTCCGGGTACGGGTTTCGCTGGTAGGTACGCAGCTGCGAAGGAGGCCCCGATGGCCCTGGACCACCCCGGCGCGACCGGCTCGCGCCCGGACGACGTCCCCCTCGACGAGAGCGGTGCCGAGGAGTTACTGCGCGGCATATGTTTCAAGACGGGTCCCCCGCGAAAGGTCGGGGTGGAACTCGAATGGCTCATCCACGACCGGGAACATCCCGACCGCCCGGTCGCGCGGGAGCGGCTGGACGGTGCGGTCGAGGCGGTGCGGGCGCTGCCGCTGAGCGCGGCGGTGACGCTGGAGCCCGGCGGGCAGCTGGAGCTCAGTTCGCAGCCGGCCGGCTCGCTCATGGAGTGCGTCGGGACCACCGCCGCCGATCTCGCGGCGGTCCGGGCCTCCCTCGGCGCGGCCGGGCTGGCGCCGGTCGGGCTCGGGGTGGACCCGTGGCGGCGCCCGCGCCGGGTGCTGCGGGAGCCGCGCTACGACGCGATGGAGGCCGCGCTGGACCGCGTGGGCCCCGCCGGGCGCGCGATGATGTGCACCTCCGCGTCGATCCAGGTCTGCCTGGACGCGGGCGAGGAGGAGCCGGGCCCGCTGGGGCTCGGGCGGCGCTGGCAGCTCGTGCACCTGCTGGGCGCGGTGCTGGTGGCGGCGTTCGCGAACTCGCCGTACCGGGGTGGCCGCCGGACCGGGTGGCGCTCCACCCGGCAGTCGCTGTGGGCGAACCTCGACCCGGGCCGTACGCTCGCGCCGCGCCCCGGGCGTCCGCCCCGTGAGGCGTGGGCCGCGCATGTCCTGGACGCACCCGTGCTGTGCGTCCGGTGCGACGAGGGCCCGTGGGAGGTCCCCGAGGGGCTCACTTTCCGCCGGTGGATCCGTACCGGGTCGCCCCGGCCGCCGACGCGGGCCGATCTCGACTACCACCTCACCACGCTGTTCCCGCCGGTGCGGCCGCGCGGCCATCTCGAACTGCGCATGATCGACGCGCAGCGCGGGCCGGACGGCTGGGTGGTGCCGCTCGCGGTCGCCACCGCCCTGTTCGACGACCCGGAGGCCGCCGAGGCGGTGTACCGGGCCGTGAAGCCGCTGGCGGAGACGGCGGGTTCGGCGGTGGCCCCGCTCAACCCGCTCTGGACGACGGCCGCCCGCGAGGGGCTGGCGGACCCGGAGCTGCGGGCGGCGGCCACCGCCTGCTTCGACGCCGTGCACCCGGCGCTGGAGCGGATGGGCGCGAGCGACGGCGTGCGCGGCACGGTGGCCGATTTCGCCGACCGCTATGTCGCCCGGGGCCGATGTCCGGCCGACGACCTGCCCGATCCGGACGCGCTGACCGATCCGGCGCTGCTGACCGAGCCGGGGCTGCTGGACGCTCCGGGCCTGCTCACCGGTCCGCTCCCGCCGGGCGCGCCCGGTGTGTCCCCTCATAGCTCCGGGCGGCCTCCGTACGGCCGCACGGGCGACGCCCCGGGGCCGCCGGCCCTCCCGCCGCACCCCGGAAAGGCGGCCTCCGCATGAACGAGCACGACGAGAACGCCGAGAACCGCACCGGCGCCGGGCGCCGCGAGCGTTCCGACGGTTACGATCCGGAGCACTCCGCCGCGTCGGCCGGTTTCCCGGTCGCGGCGGACGTCGATCCGGAGGCCCTGCGGCGAAGGGCCCTCGACGCCCTGGTCGCCGCGCGGGACCGCACCGCGCTGCTCACCGACAGTGTGGACGACGGCGAACTGACCGCTCAGCACTCGCCGTTGATGTCGCCGCTGGTCTGGGACCTGGCGCACATCGGCAACCAGGAGGAGCAGTGGCTGCTCCGCGCCGTGGGCGGCCGGGAGGCGCTGCGTCCGGAGATCGACGGCCTGTACAACGCCTTCGAGCACTCGCGCGCCTCACGCCCCTCGCTGCCGTTGCTGGACCCCGCCGAGGCCCGGACGTACGCCTCGGACGTACGGGGCCGGGCGCTGGATCTCCTGGAGGCCGCCCCGCTGCACGGGGGCGGACGGCCGCTGGAGCGGGCCGGGTTCGCCTTCGGGATGATCGCCCAGCACGAACAGCAGCACGACGAGACCATGCTGATCACGCATCAGCTCCGGTCGGGGCCGGCCGCGCTCACCGCTCCCCCGCCGCCCGCGCCCGCCGGCGACGAGACCCTGCCCGTCGAAGTCCTCGTTCCCGGCGGCCCGTTCACGATGGGCACCTCCGCCGAGCCATGGGCCCTGGACAACGAACGCCCCGCGCACGAACGCGAGGTGGCGGCCTTCCACCTGGACACCGCGCCGGTCACCTGTGGCGCGTACCTCCGTTTCGTCGAGGAGGGCGGCTACCGCGACGAACGCTGGTGGGCCCCCGAGGGCTGGGCCATGGTCCGCGAACACGCGCTGGAGGCACCGCTGTTCTGGCGGCGCGAGGCGGGCCAGTGGCTGCGCCGCCGGTTCGGGGTGACCGAACCGGTGCCGGACGACGAGCCGGTGCTGCACGTCAGCTGGTACGAGGCCGACGCGTACGCCCGCTGGGCGGGGCGGCGGCTGCCCACGGAGAGCGAGTGGGAGAAGGCCGCCCGGCACGACCCGGTCTCCGGGCGGTCCCGGCGCTACCCGTGGGGCGACGAGGACCCGACCCCGGCCCACGCCAATCTGGGCCAGCGCCATCTGCGTCCGGCGCGGTCGGGGGCGTATCCGCAGGGGCGCTCGCCCTCCGGCGCCGGGCAGTTGATCGGCGACGTGTGGGAGTGGACGTCCAGCGACTTCCTGCCCTACCCGGGGTTCGTGGCGTTCCCCTACCGGGAGTACTCGCAGGTGTTCTTCGGTCCGGGACACAAGGTGCTGCGCGGCGGTTCGTTCGCCGTCGACCGGGTCGCCTGCCGGGGCACCTTCCGCAACTGGGACCTGCCCGTGCGGCGGCAGATCTTCTCCGGCTTCCGTACCGCGCGGGACGCCTGATGTGCCGTCATATCGCCTACGTGGGCGAGCCGGTCACGCTCGGCGAGGTTCTCCTGCGCCCCGAGTACGCGTTGGTGCGGCAGTCGTGGGAGCCGCGCATGCAGCGCCACGGCACGGTCAACGCGGACGGTTTCGGGGTCGGCTGGTACGCGGACGGGGACCCCGAGCCGGGGCGCTACCGCCGGCGGGGTCCCGTCTGGGGGGACGAGACGTTCACCGATCTGGCCCGGGTGGTCCGCAGCCACGCTCTGCTCGCGGCCGTCCGGGACGCCACTGAGGCCGGCGCGGACGGGGAGGCGGCGGCCGCGCCGTACGCCGCGGGGCGGCTGCTGTTCAGCCACAACGGGGCGGTGAAGGGCTGGCCGGGGTCGCTCGCCGGTCCGGCCGCGGCGCTGCCCGCCGAGCGGCTCCTGTCGCTGGCCGCGCGCAACGACTCGGCGCTGATATGGGCGCTGGTCCGCCACCGCGCCGAGGCCGGGGACGACGTGCCGGAGGCCGTCGCGGAGACCGTCCGCGAGGTCGCGGCGGCCGCGCCCGGCTCCCGCCTCAACCTGCTCGTCACGGACGGCGCCACGATCACGGCGACCGCCTGGGGCGACACCCTCTGGTATCTCACGGTCCCGGGCCGCCGCACCGCCGTCGCCTCGGAGCCGTACGACGACGACCCGCTCTGGCACGAGGTCCCCGACCGCACCCTGCTGGTCGCGACCCGCACGGACGTCCTGCTCACCCCGCTCAAGGAGCCCACCGCGTGAGTCCTTTCCTGCTGACCCGCACCCTGCCGGAGGACGCGACGGGCGCGGCGCTGCGCGCCGACGTCCTCACCGGCCTGACCCGGCACCCCAAGTCGCTGCCGCCGAAGTGGTTCTACGACGCCCGCGGCAGCGAGCTGTTCGAGGAGATCACCCGGCTTCCCGAGTACTACCCGACCCGCGCGGAGCGGGAGATCCTGGAGTCCCGCGCCGCGGAGATCGCGGCGGCCTCGGGAGCCAGGACCGTCATCGAGCTGGGTTCGGGCTCCTCGGAGAAGACCCGCCATCTGCTGGACGCGCTCCCCGAGTTGCACAGCTACGTCCCCGTGGACGTGAGCGAGAGCGCCCTGACCGGGGCGGCCGAGTCGCTGCTCGCCGAGCGTCCCGGACTGTCCGTCCACGCGCTGATCGCCGACTTCACCGGCGGTCTGGCCCTGCCGGGGACGCCGGGGCCCCGGCTGGTGGTCTTCCTCGGCGGCACGATCGGCAATCTGCTGCCGGAGGAGCGGGCGGCGTTCCTGCGGTCGGTGCGCGCCCTGCTCTCCCCCGGCGACGCGCTGCTTCTGGGCACGGATCTGGTGAAGGACGAGGACACGCTGGTGGCCGCGTACGACGACGCGGCCGGGGTGACGGCGGCGTTCAACAAGAACGTGCTGAGCGTCGTCAACCGGGAGCTGGGAGCCGATTTCGCGCTCGGCGACTTCGACCACCGCGCGGTGTGGAATCCGGAGGACCGGTGGATCGAGATGCGGTTGCGGGCCCGGCGCGCGCTGACCGTCAAGATCCGGGAGCTGGACCTCGTGGTGCCGTTCGAGGCCGGTGAGGAACTGCGTACGGAGGTGTCGGCGAAGTTCCGGCGGGAGGACGTCCGCGCGGAGCTGGAGGCCGCCGGTATGCGGCCGGCTCAGTGGTGGACGGACGCGGCGGGCCGGTTCGCCCTCTCGCTGGCCACGGCGGTCTGACCGGGGCGGCGGGGCCGCCGGGTCCGAGGACGGCCGACCGTGCCCTGCGGGCCAGAGCACGGCGGTCGCTCTCCCCGGCCGCGGGGAGGGGCGGGAGGACGTCGAGGCGGGCGGTGAGCCCGGCCGCCCGCACCACCCGCCACAGGGAGGCGGCGAGCGGATCGGCGCCGACGAACGCGACGGCCCCGGCGGCCGGTCCCGGGGCGTGCGGTCCGGCGCGGTAGCCGATGCGGACCGGCCGGACGGTCGCGCCGGCGTCGATCGCCGCCTGGAACACGGCGGGCCGGAAGGTGCCGCCGGCCCGGCCGCACCAGGTACTGCCCTCGGGGAAGACCACGACCCGGGAGCCCGAGCGCAGAGCGGCGGCGATGTCCCGTACGGCATCGGGCAGGGCGCGGAGCCGGTCGCGGTCGATGAACAGGGTGCCGCCGAGCGCGGCGAGCGGGCCGAGCAGGGGCCAGTGCCGGATCTCGCTCTTGGCGACCGTCCGGCCGGGCAGCACCGAGGCGATCAGCGGAATGTCGAGCCAGGAGACGTGGTTGGCGACGACGAGTTCACCGCCGGCGACCGGGGCCGCCCCGTGACGCCCGACCGTGACGCGTACGCCGAAGGCCCGTACGACCGCGCGCGCCCACCGTTGGGTCAGCCGGGTACGCGGACCGGTCCCGAGCAGGCGGACCGGGGGGAGGCACGCGACCCCGAGCAGGACCAGCCCGCATCCGGCCAGCAGCCGCAGTGCGGCGGGCAGCGGGGCGCGCACCGCCCCGGTGTGCCGGGCGCAGTCCTGCGGGGTGCACGGGGCGGCGGGCAGCCACACGCTCATCGCAGCGGGGCCAGGGAGAGGAAGTGGCGCAGGTAGCGCGGGTCCGTGCGGCGCATCGAGAGCAGGATGTAGAGGTCGGCGACGTTGAAGTCGGGGTCGTACGCCGGGGCCCCGCAGACCTGGGCGCCGAGCCGGAGGTAGCCGCGCAGCAGGGGCGGGAGGTCGGCCCGGGAGCCGGTCTCCGTACCGTGCGCGGAGGAGTCCCACAGGCGGTGCGGGGTGACCCAGTGCTCCGGGGGCGCGAGGTGGGACGCCCGTACGGTGTTCCAGCTGCGGGCGGCCGAGGCGCCGCCGTCGGCCAGCGGCAGGGAGCAGCAGCCGGCGAGCCAGGTGTGGCCGGTGCGTTCCATGTAGCGGGCGAGCCCCGCCCAGATCAGGGCGATGACCGCGCCGTCGCGGTGCGCGGGGTGGACGCAGGAGCGGCCGACCTCGACGAGGTCGTCGCGGATGGGGGCGAGCCGGCTCAGATCGAATTCGCTCTCCGCGTAGAGGCGGCCGGCCGCCCGGGCCCGGTCCGGCGGGAGCAGCCGGTAGGTGGCCACGACCTCGCCGGTGGCGGACTCCCGGACCAGGAGGTGGTCGCAGTAGGCGTCGAACGCGTCGCCGTCCAGGCCGGGTTCGGGCCCGTCCAGTCGGGCGCCGAGTTCTCCGGCGAAGACGAGGTGGCGCAGGCGCTGGGCCGCGCGCACCTCCTCCCGGCCGGTGGCGAGGGAGACCCGGTAGGCGGGTTCCGGGGCGACGGCGGTCGCCGAGGGCGAGGACGGTGCGGGGGCGGGGACGCGCGAGGGAGCCGGGATCGGGGCGACGGGCAGCACGGTCATGGCGGTCTCCGATGACGGAAGCGGTCGGGGGCCGGGCCGTCGCGGGCGCGACGTTCCGACCCCTCACTTCTTCCGTCATCGGCTTGATTCGACGTGACCGCTGCGGGGAGCGCGGATGTGCGAAGGCTGAATCCCCGGAACTCGGGCCGTGGTGGGGCGCGTCCGCGAGCCGACGCCCGGGGAGGCGCGCGTCCGCGAGCCAGCCGGGGCGGGGGGTGCGCGGCGGGCAAACGGGCGGTGCGTGGCAGGCGGTGCGCCGCAGGCGGGCGGTGCGTGGCGGGTCGGCCGTGCGACGCGTTCCGGGCTTCGCGCGTTCCGGATCAGCCGCCGGTGCCGGTGAGCAGTGCGGTGATGCGCTCGGAGGCGGCCTTGGCCTCCTCGGCCGGGTCGCCGCCCTCCAGCACGGCCGTCATGTACGGCTTGATCGGGTTGTCCGCCTCGACCCTGGCCCAGTGGGACGAGTTGGGGGTGGCACGGCCCCGGGTGGCGCCCTCCGCCATCGCCGCGGTGCCCTCCTCGCCCTCGATGACATGGGCGAGGTTCGCCTTGTTGGGGACGTAGCTCATGCTGCGGGCCAGCTCGGTCTGCCACTTCTCGCTCGCCAGCGCCTTGACGACGGCGATGCCCTCGCTGCGCTGGTCGGCGTTCTTCGGGACGATCAGGTCGGAGCCGCCGGTGAACACCGATCCGGGGGCCTTGGACGTCTTTCCGGGGATGGGGAAGTAGCCGAGCTTTCCCTTGAGTTCGGGATTCTTCTGCTCGATGAGCGCGGCGCTTCCCGGCACCGAGATGATCTGGGCGACATCGCCCTTGGCGAACACGTCGGTCTGCGGGGGCTTTTCCTCGTCGGCGTCGGTCGGGCCGTCGCCGAGCGCCTGGAGCTTCTGGTAGAACTCCATGCCCGCCAGGGCCTCGGGGGTGTCCAGCGCACCCTGCCAGTCGCCGCCGTTCTCGTCGGCGAGTTCGCCGCCCTCGTCCCAGATGAATCCGGCGAGCACGTACCAGTTCTGTCCGGCCAGGTATATGCCCTGGTTCCCGCGGCTGTTGAGCTTCTCGGTGTCGGCGATCCACTGGGCCCGCGTCTTCGGTACGGAGTCGATGCCCGCCTTCTCGAAGACGTCCTTGTTGTAGATCACCACGCGGTTGGCCGCGTACCAGGGGATGCCGTACTGCACGCCGTTGATGCTGCCGGGCTGGGCCAGGCCGGGAAGCCAGTCGTCGCTGCCGAGGTCGCGCATCGACTCCAGGGTCAGATCGCGCAGACCGCCGCTCTCCGCGTACTGGGCGACCTGGGTGTTCCCCACCTCGATCACGTCGGGGGCGTCCTCGCCCTCCAGCGCGGAGGTGATCTTGGGGCCGATGCCGCTCCACTCCTGGATCTTGAACTCCAGGTCGATCGAGGGATTCTCCTCCTCGTACGAGCGGGTGAACTTGTCGAGGAAGCCCGGCGAGACGCTGTCCTTCATCAGCCAGACCGTCACCGTACGGCCGCCGCTGCCCGAGTCCGATATGTAGCCGCATCCGCCGAGCGCGACGGACGAGACGAGCGCGATGGCTCCGGCCAGGATGCGGTTCTTCACGTGGTCACACCTTCTGCGAAACGGCACAACGGAATCACGACCCGATGTGGGGGGATTGCGGGCGTCGCTCGCACGGGTGGTTGGCCGAATTTTGGTATGGACCATTCGGGAGGTCAAGGCGTTCGCCCGCGCCGATCCCCGCGGTCTCCGATCTCGCGGGACTCCTCGAATTGATGCACCGTGGTCACAGGAGAGGAGATAAACCATGGCGAACCACACCTATCGGGTCACCGAGATCGTAGGAACCTCCCAGGAGGGCATCGACGAGGCGATCCGGAACGGCGTCGCAAGAGCCGCGGAAACGTTGCACAATCTCGATTGGTTCGAAATCAACCAAGTCCGCGGGCATATCGAGGATGGCCGAATCGCGCACTATCAGGTCGGCCTGAAGGTGGGCTTCCGACTCGACGAGAACGCCTGATCGCCGCCGGAAGAACCTGATCAGGTGCGTCCCTCGCGCTCCTGGGCATCCTTCAGCGCGGCCGACGGATCGGCCCAACGGGCCCGTACCACAGTGAATCCGGCCACTTCGGCCGCGTCACAGACGAGTTCGTCGTCGTCCACGAGCACGCGCACCGGGCGCGACCGCCCCAACCGCTTCAGAACGTCCAGCTTCGTCCGGCGTGCGGGGCGCCGGTCGTCGTTGCGCCGCATGAGCAGTTCGCCCTGCGGAAGCCCCTGCCGGTCGAGCCAGCGCACGGTGTCGCGGCGGCACCGCTCGGGCCGCCCGGTGAGATAGACGATGCGGCACTCCTCGGCGCTCGCGAGCACCATCCGGACGCCCTCCGCGAGCGGCGGGTCGTCCGGGGCCGCGGCGAAGAACCCGGCCCAGTCCCGCCGGGGGCCCTCCAGGAAGTGCTGCCGGTGGGCGGTGTCCGCGAGCGTGCCGTCCAGGTCGAATACGGCCAGCGGCCGTGTGTCGTCGTTCACTCCCCCAGCTTAGGAAGGCCGCCGGCGGAAGGCACCGGCTCGGGAAGGCCGCCGGTGGAAGACGCCCGCCCGGCTCCGGAGGGCTGACGGCCGGAGCCGTCGCGCGGGGCCCCCGCCGTGTGCGGGAATCCTGGGCGGGCGGCGGTGTTGAAGAGAGCGTGAGCTCTGTGATCGCCTCGACCCGATTCTCCGTCCTGGACCGCTCGCGCACCCGTGAGGGGCAGGACGCCTCCGAAGCGCTGCTCGCCACCGTGGAGCTGGCCCGGGAGGCGGAGGCGCTCGGCTTCCACCGCTTCTGGGTCTCCGAGCACCACGGGGTCCCGGGGGTCGCGGGATCCGCCCCGACCGTACTGGCCGCCGCCGTCGCCTCGGCGACCTCGGCCATCCGGGTCGGCACCGGCGGGGTGATGCTGCCCAACCACCGGCCGCTGGTGGTCGCCGAGCAGTTCGGGGTGCTCGCCTCTCTGTTCCCCGGCCGGATCGACATGGGCCTCGGCCGCTCCGTGGGGTTCACCGACGGGGTCCGCCGGGCGCTCGGCCACGGCAAGGAGGACGCCGAGGACTTCCCCGGGCGCCTGGAGGAACTCCTCGGCTGGATCGACGGCACCCAGAAGGCCCACCCCGGGGTGCGCGCCCGCCCGGCGGAGGGCCTGGACATCCCCGCGTACGTCCTGGCGGTCGGGGAGGGCGCGTCGGTCGCCGCAGCCGCCGGGCTGCCCCTGGTCATCGGCGATCTGCGCGGCCGGGAGAAGGTCCTGCGCGCCATCGAGGTCTACCGCCGCGACTTCCGCCCCTCCGCCCGCGCCGAGCGGCCCGAGGTGATCGTCGCGGGCACGGTGGCGGTCGCGGAGACCGAGGAGGCGGCCCGCCGGCTGCTCGTACCGGAGGCGTGGGCCATGGCGTACGCCCGGACGCGCGGGGAGTTCCCGCCGCTGGCGTCGGCCGGCCGCGTCGAGGCCCTCACCATGACGGCCAAGGAGCGGACGCTGTACGAGCGGGGGCTCGACGGGCACATCCACGGCACCGAGGAGCAGGTGGCCGCGCTGTTGGAGCGGGCGATCGAGGAGACCGGCGCCGACGAGGTGCTGGTCACCACCAGTACGTACGACCGTGAGGCCCTGGTGGGCTCGCTGCGCGGCCTCGCCCGGATCGCCCGCCTGCCGGACCGTACCGGGTGCCCCGCGGCGCTCCACAGCGGCGGCGCCCGGTAGCGGCCCGGGCCGCGCTCCCCCAGGGCCGCGTGGCGCGCCGACGCCTAGAATCGAACTGTTTGTCCCTCCCGGCGCGATCCCCCCACCTGTACGGAGCCGAGCCCCATGCACTCCCCCCACGATCCGTACGTCCGGGTGCGCGGCGCCCGCGAGCACAACCTGAAGGACGTGCGGGTCGACATCCCACGCGACACGCTGACCGTCTTCACCGGCGTGTCGGGGTCCGGGAAGTCCTCCCTGGCCTTCGGGACCATCTACGCGGAGGCGCAGCGGCGGTACTTCGAGTCCGTCGCCCCGTACGCGAGGCGGCTCATCCACCAGGTGGGCGCGCCGGCCGTCGGGGAGATCACCGGGCTGCCGCCCGCCGTCTCGCTGGAGCAGCGGCGCTCGGCGCCGGGGTCCCGGTCGTCGGTGGGGACGGTGACCACCCTCTCCAACTCGCTGCGGATGCTCTTCTCCCGCGCGGGCGACTATCCGCCGGGGGCCGAGCGCCTGGATTCCGACTCGTTCTCGCCCAACACGGCGGTCGGGGCGTGTCCGGAGTGCCACGGACTGGGGCGGATCCACCGCACGGACGAGGGGCTGCTGGTGCCCGACCCCTCCCTGTCGATCCGGGAGGGGGCGATCGCCGCCTGGCCGGGCGCCTGGCAGGGCAAGAACCTGCGGGACGTCCTGGACGCGCTCGGGTACGACGTCGACCGGCCGTGGCGCGAGCTGGACGCGAAGGACCGGGAGTGGATCCTGTTCACCGACGAGCAGCCGGTGGTCACGGTGCATCCGGTGCGGGACGCGGGACGGATCCAACGCCCCTACCAGGGCACGTACATGAGCGCCCGGCACTATGTGCTGCACACCTTCGCCGACACGAAGAGCCGGTCCTTGCGGGCGAAGGCGGAACGCTTCCTCACCAGCGCCCCGTGCCCGGTCTGCGGGGGCAGCCGGCTGAGGCCGGAGGCGATGGCGGTGACGTTCGCTGGGCGGACCATCGCGGAGCTGGCCGGGTTGCCGCTGTCCGTACTGGCCGAGGTGCTGGAGGGGGCGGACGGCGAGGAGACGGCCCGGGTGCTGACGGCCGATCTGCTGGCGCGGATCGGGACGGTGACGGAGCTGGGGCTCGGCTATCTGAGTCTGGACCGCACGGCTCCGACGCTCTCCTCGGGCGAGCTGCAACGGCTGCGGATGGCCACGCAGCTGAGGTCGGGCCTGTTCGGTGTCGTCTACGTCCTGGACGAGCCGTCGGCCGGGCTGCACCCCGCGGACACGGAGGCGCTGCTCGGCGTGCTGGGGCGGCTCAAGGAGGCGGGGAACTCGGTGTTCGTGGTGGAGCACCAGATGGACGTGGTGCGGCGGGCGGACTGGCTGGTGGACGTGGGCCCGCTGGCCGGGGAGCACGGCGGGCGGGTGCTGCACAGCGGGCCGCCCGAGGGGCTGGCCGAGGTCCCGGAGTCGGCGACGCGCCGCTTCCTGTTCCCCGAGGCCGGCCCCGGCGCCGCACCGGTACGGGAGAAGCGGGCGCCGTCCGGATGGATCCGGCTCACCGGGGTGGAGCGGCACAACGTGCGGGGCGTCGACGCGGCGTTCCCGCTCGGGGTGTTCACGGCGGTGACCGGAGTCTCCGGTTCGGGAAAGTCCACGCTGGTGGGCCAGGTGCTCGCCGGGGCGCTGGCGGACCGGGAGGCGGGCGAGGAGCCGGTGGCGGGTGACCGGTACTGCGCGACGGCCACCGGGCTGGAGGCGGTGGACCGGCTCGTGCAGGTGGACCAGAAGCCCATCGGGCGGACGCCCCGCTCCAATCTGGCCACGTACACCGGCCTGTTCGACACGGTGCGCAAGCTGTTCGCGCGGACGGAGAAGGCCCGGGGGCGGGGGTACGGCGCGGGGCGGTTCTCGTTCAACGTGAGCGGTGGGCGGTGCGAGACCTGCCAGGGCGAGGGGTTCGTCTCGGTGGAGCTGCTGTTCCTGCCCAGTACGTACGCGCCGTGCCCGGACTGCCACGGCGCGCGCTACAACCCGGAGACCCTGGAGGTCACCCTGGAGGGTCTGACGATCGCCCAGGTCCTCGATCTGACCGTGGAGTCGGCGGCGGAGTTCTTCTCCGGCACGCCGGCCGCCGAGCGCCCGCTGCGGACCCTGCTGGACGTGGGGCTCGGCTATCTGCGGCTCGGACAGCCCGCCACGGAGCTGTCGGGCGGCGAGGCGCAGCGGATCAAGTTGGCGGCCGAGCTCCAGCGCACCCGGCGCGGTCACACGCTGTATCTGCTGGACGAGCCGACGACGGGGCTGCATCCGGCCGATGTCGAGGTGCTGATGCGGCAGTTGCACGCGCTGGTCGACGCCGGGAACACCGTGGTGGTCGTGGAGCACGACATGGCGGTGGTGGCGGGCGCCGACCACGTCGTGGACATGGGGCCGGAGGGCGGGGACCGGGGCGGCCGGATCGTCGCGGCCGGAACGCCCGAGGAGGTGGCCAAGTCGGCCGGAAGCCGTACGGCGCCGTACCTCGCGAAGGCGCTGCGCCGCTGACGGGGCGGCGTCCCCCCGACCTGAGCTGCCGGGGAGACGCCGCCCGGGACCGGCCGCGCCGGGGAACGCCCCCGTGCCGGCGGACGGCCAGGGGCGTCACCCGCGCCGACGGACGACCGGGGATGCCCCCGGGCCCGCGGGCGGCCGGGACGTCACCCGGGTCGGTCACCTCCTCAGCGGCGGACCTTGCGGGTCGCCCGCAGCCACTCCTTGTTCATCGCGGCGATCGACGGCAGCGGGATGCCCTTGGGGCAGGCCGTGGCGCACTCGCCGGTCAGGGTGCAGCCGCCGAACCCCTCCTCGTCCATCTGGGCCACCATGTCCAGGACGCGGGTCTCGCGCTCGGGTGCGCCCTGCGGAAGGACGTTCAGGTGGTTGACCTTGGCCGAGGTGAAGAGCATGGCCGAGCCGTTGGGGCAGGCGGCGACGCAGGATCCGCAGCCGATGCACTCGGCGTGCTCGAAGGCGAAGTCGGCGTCCGGCTTGGGCACCGGGGTGGCGTGGGCGTCCGGGGCGGTGCCGGTGGGAGCGGAGATGTAGCCGCCGGACTGGATGATGCGGTCGAACGAGGAGCGGTCCACGACCAGGTCCTTGATGACCGGGAAGGCGGAGGCCCGCCAGGGCTCGATGTCGATCGTGTCGCCGTCTGCGAACGACCGCATGTGGAGCTGGCACGTGGTGGTGCGCTCCGGGCCGTGGGCGTCGCCGTTGATGACGAGGCTGCACGCGCCGCAGATGCCCTCGCGGCAGTCGTGGTCGAAGGCGACGGGTTCCTCCCCGGCGAGGGTGAGTTCCTCGTTGAGGGTGTCGAGCATCTCCAGGAACGACATGTCGGCGGAGATGCCGTCGACTTCGTAGGTGGCCATGGCGCCGGGCTCTTCGGCGTTGCGCTGACGCCAGACGCGCAGGGTGAGCTTCATGCGTAGCTCCGCTGGGTGGGGTGGACGTACTCGAAGACGAGGTCTTCCTTGTGCAGGACGGGGGCGTCGCCGGTGGCGGTGAACTCCCAGGCGGCGGCGTAGGAGAACTCCTCGTCGCGGCGTTCGGCCTCGCCGTCCGGGGTCTGGGACTCCTCGCGGAAGTGGCCGCCGCAGGATTCGGCGCGGTGGAGGGCGTCGAGGCACATCAGCTCGGCGAGCTCCAGATAGTCGACGATGCGGTTCGCCTTCTCCAGCGACTGGTTGAACTGTTCGCCGGTGCCGGGGACCTTGATCCGGCGCCAGAACTCCTCGCGGATCTCGGGGATCTTGGCGAGCGCCTTGCGCAGGCCGTCCTCGGTGCGGGCCATCCCGCAGTACTCCCACATGAGTTCACCGATCTCGCGGTGGAAGGAGTCGGGGGTGCGGTCGCCGTCGACGGAGAGCAGCAGGTTGATCCGGTCCTCGGTCTCCGCCACCGCCTCGGCGACGGCGGGGTGTTCGGCGCCGACGTGCTCGGTGTGGGGGTTGCGGGCGAGGTAGTCGTTGATGGTGGAGGGCAGGACGAAGTAGCCGTCGGCGAGGCCCTGCATCAGGGCGGAGGCGCCGAGCCGGTTGGCCCCGTGGTCGGAGAAGTTGGCCTCGCCGATGGCGAAGAGGCCGGGAACGGTGGTCTGGAGGTCGTAGTCGACCCAGAGGCCGCCCATCGTGTAGTGCACGGCGGGGTAGATCCGCATGGGGACCGTGTAGGGGTCCTCGTCGGTGATCCGCTGGTACATGTCGAAGAGGTTGCCGTACTTCGCCTCCACCGCCTTGCGGCCCATCCGCTGGATGGCCTCGGCGAAGTCGAGGTAGACGCCCTGCCCGCCGGGGCCTACCCCGCGCCCCTCGTCGCAGACGTTCTTGGCCGCGCGGGAGGCGATGTCGCGGGGCACCAGGTTGCCGAAGGCGGGGTAGACGCGCTCCAGGTAGTAGTCGCGCTCGTCCTCGGGGATCTCGTCGGCCGGGCGGGTGTCGCCCTTGGCCTTGGGGACCCAGATGCGGCCGTCGTTGCGCAGCGACTCGCTCATCAGCGTCAGCTTGGACTGGTGGTCGCCGGTGCGCGGGATGCAGGTGGGGTGGATCTGGGTGAAGCAGGGGTTGGCGAGGTACGCGCCGCGCCGGTGGGCCCGCCAGATCGCGGTGGCGTTGGAGTTCATGGCGTTGGTCGACAAGTAGAAGACGTTGCCGTAGCCGCCGGTGGCCAGGACGACCGCGTCGGCGAAGTAGGTGTCGATCTTCCCGGTGACCAGGTCGCGGGCGACGATGCCGCGCGCCTTTCCGTCGACCACGATCAGGTCCAGCATCTCGGTGCGGGCGTGGAGTTCGACGCCGCCCGTGGCGATCTGCCGGGAGAGCGCCTGGTACGCGCCGAGGAGGAGCTGCTGTCCGGTCTGGCCGCGTGCGTAGAACGTACGGGAGACCTGGACGCCGCCGAAGGAGCGGTTGTCGAGGAGGCCGCCGTACTCGCGGGCGAAGGGCACGCCCTGGGCGACGCACTGGTCGATGATCTCGACGGAGATCTGGGCGAGCCGGTGGACGTTGGACTCCCGGGCGCGGAAGTCGCCGCCCTTGACGGTGTCGTAGAACAGCCGGTGGATGGAGTCGCCGTCGTTGCGGTAGTTCTTGGCGGCGTTGATGCCGCCCTGGGCGGCGACCGAGTGGGCGCGGCGGGGCGAGTCCTGGAAGCAGAACTGGACGACGTGGTAGCCCTGTTCGGCGAGGGTGGCCCCGGCGGCTCCGCCGGCCAGCCCGGTGCCGACGACGATGACGGTGTGTTTGCGCCGATTGGCGGGGTTCACGAGTTTCGCTTGGAAGCGGCGGGTGTCCCAGCGTTCGTTGACGGGCCCGTCGGGGGCCTTCGTGTCGATCACGGGCTCGCCCGTGGCGTACTGCGTGTAGTCGGGCATGTCAGCTCACCACTCCGGTCATGACGGCGACGGGTACGGAGATGAAGCCCACCGTCAGCACCGCTGCGAGGAGGTTGGCGAGGGTCTTCAGGATGCGGTCGCGGGTCGCGTTGCCGACGCCGAGGGTCTGCGCGGCGCTCCAGAAGCCGTGCTGGACGTGCAGGCCCATGGCGAGCACCGCGACGATGTAGATGACGTTGCCGTACCAGGTGGAGAAGGTGTCGATGACGTTCTGGTACGGGTGTCCGGCCTCGAAGCTCGTGTGCACGGTGCCGGTCGTCAGGTCGAGGATGTGCCAGACGATGAAGAGCGCGAGGATGACGCCGCCCCAGCGCATGGTGCGGGTGGCGTAGCTCGCGCGGGGCCTCTTGTGGACGTACTTGGCCGGGCGCGCCTTGATGTCGCGGCGGCTGAGCTGGTACGCCGAGACGCCGTGGAGCACGACGGCGGCGACGAGCCCCACGCGGACGATCCAGAGCGCCCATTCATGGTGCAGGACTGGGGCGCCCATGGTGCGCAGCCAGTGGGCGTACCCGTCGAACTCACCGGGTCCGAAGAAGATCTTCAGGTTGCCCACCATGTGGGCGACGAGGTATCCGAGCATGACCAGACCGGTCACGGCCATGATCGTCTTCTTGCCGACGGTCGAGTCCCAGAGCGTACGCGTCATCGACGGCCGTCGGTCCGTCCGCGTTGCCAATGCCATGCACACGACCGTAGGCGCGGGCCCCCCGATCAGTCCAAGACATGGAGTGGCTGATCTCCATAGGCGATGGCTATCACCTCACGTTATCGTCGGTGTGTGCACTTCCAGCAGCTCACCTATTTCGTGGCCGTCGCCGAGACCCGGCACTTCACCCGGGCCGCCGAGGCGGTGCATGTGTCGCAGCCCTCCCTCTCCCAACAGATCCGGGCGCTGGAGACGGAGTTGGGCGCGGACCTCTTCAGCCGGGCCCGGGGCAACATCACCCTCACCGACGCCGGCGAGGCGCTGCTGCCGCTGGCCCGGCGCATCCTCGCCGACGCGGAGACCGCACGCCAGGAGGTCCAGGAGGTGGTCTCGCTGCGCAGCGGCCGGGTGCGGCTGGGGGCGACACCGAGCCTGTGCACCGGGCTGCTGCCGGATGTGCTGCGCGCCTTCCACGACCGGCACCCGGGGGTGCGGCTGCTGCTGGAGGAGGGCGGCTCGCACGACCTGGTGCGCCAGCTCGCGCGGGGCGCGCTCGATCTGGCCCTGGTGGTGCTGCCGCTGCCCGCCGCCTCCCCCGCGCTGACCACGGTGGAGCTGCTGCGGGAGGACCTGGTGGTGGTGTCGGCGGCGACGGAGCCGCCGCCGGGGCGGGGCGGCTCGATCCGGGTCGCGGATCTGGAGGGGGCTCCGCTGGTGATGTTCCGCCACGGCTACAACCTGCGGGAGCTGACGCTCGCCGCCTGCCGCGCGGAGGGCTTCGAGCCCTCGTTCACGGTCGAGGGCGGCGAGATGGACGCGGTGCTCGGATTCGTACGGGCGGGGCTCGGCATCGCCGTGGTGCCGAGCATGGCCGCGGCCCGGGCCGGTCACGACCTGCGCAGGACCCGGCTGGCGGGCGACGGGCTGCGGCGCACGATCGCGCTGGCGCACCGCAGCGACGTGGACCCGCCGCGGGCCGCGCGCGAACTCCAGCGGATGCTGCTGGAGCAGGGCTGACGGCCGGGTGGGCGGCGGCCCAGGGCTGACGGCCGGGTGGGCGGCGGCCCAGGGCTGACGGCCGGGTGGGCGGCGGCCCAGGGCTGACGGCCGGGTGGGCGGGCTCAGACCGCGTCCGCCAGCAGCAGGGAGTGGATGCGGTCCGGGGCGCCGGGGCGGGCGTAGTACCAGCCCTGGGCGGTGTCGCAGCCCAGGGCGCGCAGCTGCTCGGCCTGGGCGCCGGTCTCCACGCCCTCCACGGTGACCGCCAGCTCCAGGCTGTGGGCCAGGGAGACGATGCCCTCGACGATCTTCAGATCGACCGGGTCCGCCGGGTGCTGCTGCATGCCCCGGGTGAAGGAGCGGTCCAGCTTGAGCACGCTCACCGGCAGCCGGCGCAGGTTCGCCAGGTTCGAGTACCCGGTGCCGAAGTCGTCGAGCGCGATGTCGACGCCCATCTCGGCGAGCTGGCACAGCGGCTTGAGGAGGTCGTCGTCGGCGCCGATCAGGGCCGACTCGGTCACCTCCAGGCAGAGCGCGCCCGGCTCCAGACCGGACCGCTCCAGCACGTCCACCGTCTCCGCGACCAGCCGGGGGTGGTGGAGCTGGGTCGGCGACAGGTTGACGTTGATCCGCAGCGGGCCCCCGTCGCTGTGCCGCTCCTGCCAGAAGTTCGCCTGGCGGACCGACTCCTCCAGCACCCAGCGCCCGAGCGGCACGATGAGCCCGGTGTGCTCGGCGAGCGGGATGAACCGGTCCGGGCCGAGTACCCCGTGCTGCGGGTGGCACCACCGTACGAGCGCCTCGGCGCCGTGCACCGTGCCGTCGCCGAGGTGGACGAGCGGCTGGTACTCGATGAAGAACTCGCCCCGGTCGAGGGCGGCCGGGAGCGAGGTGGTCAGCCCGTGCCGGGTGATGGCGCGCGCGTCGGCCTCGGCGTCGGCGAGCTGGAACCGGTTGCCGCCCGCGGCCTTGGCCCGGTACATCGTGATGTCGGCGCTGCGCAGCACCTCGGCCGCGCCGCGCTCGCCGGAAGGCCCTTCCACGATGCCGATCGAACCGCGGACGGTGAGTTCGCGGCCGTCGATGCGGATCGGGGTGGCGAGGGCGTTCAGGATGCGGCCCGCCAGCTCGTGGACTTCCTCCGCGGTGCCCGGTCCGGTGGTCAGGGCGACGAACTCGTCGCCGCCGAGCCGGGCGACCATCTCGCCGGGGGCGGTGGCGCAGCTCTGGAGCCGGTCGGCGACCTCGACCAGGAGGCGGTCGCCCGCGGCGTGGCCGAGGCTGTCGTTGATCGCCTTGAAGCCGTCGAGGTCCAGGTAGCAGAGGCCGAAGCGGACGCCGTGCTTGGCGGTGAGGGCCTTCTCCAGACGCTCGAAGAACAGTGTCCGGTTGGGCAGCCCGGTGAGCGCGTCGTGCGTCGCCTCGTAGCGGAGCCGCAGATTCAGCAGCCGCCGTTCGGTGGTGTCCTCGATCAGCGCGAGCTGGTACTGGGGGTTGCCCTCGGAGTCCCGCAGCAGCGAGACCGTGAGGTTGGTCCACAGGACGGTGCCGTCGTTGCGGTAGTACGCCTTCTCGGTCCGGTAGTGCTCGCGTTCGCCGCGTACCAGCTCGTCGTAGTACCGCCACACCTGGGGGGAGTCCTCGGGGTGGACCCACTCGTTCACCTTGTGGCTGCGGACGTGGTGCTCCAGTCCGCCGAACATCCGGGTGAGCGTGTCGTTGATCTCCAGGATGTTGCCGTCCAGGTCGGCGATGCCGATGCCGATGGCCGCGTCCTTGAAGACCGCGCGGAACCGCGCCTCGGTGGCGTGCAGGGCCTGTTCGGCGTGCGAGCGGGCGGTCAGCGCGGAACGGGCGATGGCCTCCTGCTCGGTGAGGGTGCGTTCGCGCAGGGCCGCGGTGAACCCGGCGGCGAGGGTGTGCTGGATGCGGGCGCAGCGGGCCCGGCCGTCCTCGGTGGAGAGCGTGCCGGGGCCGTTGCCGCCGCAGTACAGGACGAGGTAGGAGTCGACGACGCCGAGCGTGGAGCTGAGGGCGTCCGGGTCGGTGCAGTGCGCCTCGACGAGGGCGGCGCCGACGCGTTGCGCGGGCGAGGCGTCGAAGGGGTGGGCGTGCAGGATGCCGTTCAGCTCGCGTGCCAGGGGCAGGAGATGCTGTTCGAACTCGGGCCGGGTGAGGGAGGTGGCCGTCAGGGGGAAGATGGCGCGGCTCCAGATCCTGGCGAATCTGCGCAGCCGGCCCTCGGGGCCGTCGGGCTCCGCGTCCGGCTCTCCGGACGCCTGGGCGGGAATGCTCACGCCTTGCGCCCGACCCCTGCGAAGCCCGAGAAGGTGTACGGGTCTTCCTGCTCCGGCGCCTGCGAAACGTCGGGCCGCCATTCGGGCATCGGCACGAGCCCGGGCTCGACCATCTCGTAGCCCTCGAAGAAGCGGCCGATCTCCTCGCGCGAGCGCATGATCAGCGGGTTGCGGATGTTCTTGTAGACGCCGACCGTGCCGGCCGCCCCGTCCTTGAAGTGCGGTATGCCCTCGTACGAGGCGTGGGTCAGGACGAGCAGGCTGCCGGGGGCCAGCGCCTCGCGCAGTTCGGCGACGGCCGCGCGGGGGTCGTCGGCGTCCTCGATGAAGTGGAGCACCGCGACGAGCAGCAGGGCCACCGGGCGGTCCAGGTCGAGCAGTTCGGTGACCTGGGGGTTGTCCAGGATCTCCCGGGGGCGGCGCAGGTCGGCGGCGGCGATGACGGTCCCGTCGTTCCCCTCCAGCACGGCCTGGCTGTGGGCGACGGCCACCGGGTCGTGGTCGACGTAGGCGACCTTGGCCTTGGGGTCGGCGGCCTGGGCCACCTCGTGCACGTTGCCGAAGGTCGGGATGCCGGAGCCGATGTCCAGGAACTGGTCGATGCCCGCGTCGACGGCGTGGCGGACGGCCCGGCGCATGAAGGCGCGATTGGCCTGCATGATCTTGGGAAGGCCGGGAAGAAACTCCATCGCCTTGCGCGCGGCTTCCCGGTCCACCTCGAAATTGTGCGATCCGCCCAGATAGAAGTCGTACATGCGAGACACGCTCGGCACCGAAATGTCAATGCCCTGCGGTGCCCAGGCGGGACGCTCCATCGATGTCTCCAACAAGTCGCCACGGCGATCCGGCCATGTTCATGGTCAGTGTTGACCAGAGGCTACTGATGGACCGCCAAGAGAGCGAGTGGAAACGGAAATTCGCGATCCGTTATTGGTCACACTCCGATGGCATCTACACCCGGTCCGTCGCCGCACGTATACGGACAGCGACGGGTCGGGCCTTCTGGCGACGTTCTCCCGGCGATTCGGGGCCACTTGGGACCGCTGGGCACGGTTCTACGGGGGCGTGACGGTTTCGGGGCGCGGCCGGAGAATTGGCCGGTTCCATCGGGGCGGGCGCCCCTGCGGTGCGGGGTGGAATCGGCGACCGTACGCCGTCGGGTTCGTGAGGCGGACCGGGGGGCGCCTTCGGCCGCGACCGGGGTAAGTCCGTAAAGACGCGGCCCCGCCGGGTACGCGCCCGGTAAACCCGAATGGCCCAATAACCGCACGATCAGGCGAATCAGGTCGGCGGACGGCGTGCCCTCCCCCACCCCGGACCATGCTCCCCGTCGTGCACGGATCACGTATCGCGCGACTCTCGACGGTCGCCGCCCTCCTCTGGCTGTCGGCCGTCCCCCTGCCGGCGACCGCCGACAGCTGCGCGGTGGCCGTCGTCGGGCAGGGCGAGGGCAGTACGGCGGTGGCCTGGGCGGGGAACGGGGACTGCGGCGCGGTCACCGAGCCACCGTCACCGCGGCGCGGCCCCCGCGCCCCCGCCCCCCCCCCCCCCCCCCCCGCCTCCACCGCCGCCTCCGAAACCCTCGCCACCACCGCCCCCTCCTCCGAAGCCCGCACCACCGCCGCCTCCGGAGAAACCCGCTCCTCCGCCCCCGCCGGCGCCCGCGCCACCCCCCGTGGCCGCCGCACCACCGCCCGCGCCTCTCCCTCCCTCTCCGCCGCCTCCCTCACCACGGCCGCCTGCACCGCCCCCGGCCGCCGCTCCCCCGCCGAAGCCATCGCCCTCGCCGAAGCCGCCGGTGCGGACCGAACCGCCGAGGCCCCGGGCCGTCGCGCTGCCGACGTACCGCAAACCCGCCCGCAAGCAGCCGCGGAGCGGGCCTTCGCTGGTCTCCCTGACGCTGCTCATCACCGCCCCCGCGGTGTTCGCCGTCGCGGTGCTGCGCCCGCGATCATCCCGTTGACCTGGAGAGACGCATGTCCGAGTGGCTCGTCCTGAGCATTGCCATGGCGTCCGCCTGCGCGGTCGTCCTGACCATCGCCGTTCTGAACAACCGGCGGGTCGGGGACGACGACGATCCGTCCGAGACGCCTGACGTCATCGAGTACATGACGATGATGATCGGCGTGGTCTACGCGATCGTCCTGGGCCTCGCCATCGCCGGCGTCTGGGAGGGGCGCAGCGCCGCCCAGGAGTCGGTCCGCGTCGAGGCGCAGGCGCTGCACGAGGTGCGGGCGCGTGCCTCGGTCTACCCGGCGGAGGTGCGCGACCGCATCCGGGCCGACGTGGACGCCTATGTCGCCCATGTGGTCCACGACGAATGGAAGGTGATGTCCGAACGCCACACGCTCACCGAGCGCGGCACCGAACTGCTGGACCGGGTGAGGGCGGACGTGACCGACTACGTCCCGAAGAACGACCACGAGGGACAGGCGTACCAGCCGCTGGTCGACCAGGTTGCGGCGGCGGACGACGCCCGCAGCTCGCGGGCGCAGAACGCCGGGGCGACGATGCCGGGGGTGGTCTGGTTCGGGCTGATCATCGGGGCGCTGGTGACGGTGGGGCTGATCTTCACCCTCCAGATCCGCAGGACGTTCCGCGAACTGCTCCTGGCGGGCCTGTTCAGCGCGCTGATCGCCTTCCTGCTCTTCCTCATCTGGGACTTCGACGCGCCCTTCGGGCGGGGCATCTCGGCAACCGCCGAACCCTTCCTCGACATGTTCCCGGGGGTCACGGGATAGGGCCCGCCCCTCCTGGTGGCGTACGGGCGGGGCGACCCGCGTGTGGGCCGGTCGGGGTACGGCGCTGACCCGTTCGCCGGACCCCGATCGCGGGGTGGGGGGACCCCTCCTAGCGTGTCGGGCATCGAGGTGCATTTTTCCTGCTATGTGGAAATTCGTTCCGCAGCTGCCCCTCGGGGAACCCGGAGGATCCACCATGCGCGCGATACGTGTCGCACCGCTCGCCCTGCTCGGCGCCGGCGCGCTGACGCTCGTCGCCCCGTCCGCCGCCTTGGCCTCGCCGGGCGGAGGCACCAGCACGTTCAACCCGACCATCACCCCCTCCGTCATCGCGCCGGGCGGCCGGGTGACCCTCGGGTCCGGCGGCTGCACGGGCGAGACGACCATCAGCTCGGGCGTCTTCGACACGACCGTGATCCCGAGCGGCAGCACGACGGGGTCCGCCACCGTCGACACCGGCGCACGCCGGGGCGCCGTCTACGCGGTGACGTTCCGGTGCGGCTCCACCGGCACCTCCCGGAACGTCAACCTGACGATCACCGGCGGCGCCACGAGCACCCCCACCCCGACCGCGACGCCGACCACGGTCCCCACCGCCAGTTCGACGGCGCTCGTTCCGGGCGGTGTGCGCGGCGGCCTCGGCGGCAGCGCCGGCTCCACGGACACGGCGCAGGTCGCCGCCGGAGCGGCCCTGGTGGCCGCGGCGGCCGGAGGCGCCCTCTACTTCGCGCGCCGCCGCACCGCCGCCCGCCGCCACTGACCGCGCCCGTGCCGCGCACGGCAGTCGCCCCGGGTCCTGGTCCAGGACTCGGGGCGACGGGCGTATCGGGCCGGGCGGGAGGTTCGACGCCCTAGAACGCCGCATGGCTCGTCCGACGACGACGGACGAGGAAGACCGCACCGCCGACCGCCGCGGCGGCCACGAGACCGCCGCCGACCTGCATCTCGACGGAGCTGGGGCCCATCGACCCGCCGAGCCCGCCCTGCGCGCCGTTGCCGGCGAGCACGGTGAACTTGTGCGTCTCGATCCGGCTGTTGTCGTTGCACTTCACCGAGAGGTTGTAGTGCCCCGGCGTGGTGTTGTGGCGGATGTGCGCCGTCGCGTATCCCGTGCCGCCCGCGGAGAGCTCGGTCGTCGGGAACGCGTTCGACCAGACCTTGCCGCCGTGCCCGCAGCCCTGCGCCGTGACCTTCATGGTCGCGCCCTGGTGGACCGAGTACGGGTTGACGGTGATGTTGCTCGGGCCGTTGGTGGCGGCGGCCATCGGAGCCGCCAGCCCGACGGCCGCGAAGGCGGTCGCGGTGACCGCGAGAGCGCGTGAAGCACGCATCGTGTGAACCTCCAGCGGGAAACGCCCCCAGGGGCTTCTCCCCCGGGGATGGATCGACGTGAACGCCTCCCATGACGAACACTCACCAGTCGACCGATGCGTCGCACTTCGGCGTTGCGCCACCCCGGTGACGCGACACGCCGTGCGGAGGGCTCCGAATCTGACGGATCCGCAGGTCACAGACCGTCAGAACTTTTATCTGCTCATTACTCCGATGGGCAGCACCCCTGCGGGCGCCCGGGGCTTCGACGGGCAGGGTCCGGCCGGGCGGCGGGCGCCCCCGCCACCCGTTCGCCCCGCTCTGATCGCCGCCCCCGCGCACCGCCCCTAACGTTCACAGCGTCGCGACGAAGGGAGAACCATGGGCCGGGACTACACCGGTGGCGAGCGGACCGGACGGGTGCCATGGGGGGCGATCGCCCTGGTGCTGCTCAGCGGGCTCGCCCTGATGCGCAACGGCACGGAGTTCGGTGACGCGGGACCGCCGCAGCCCGCCGCGGCCGCTTCGCTCGACCGGGGCGGGGACGCCGCCGGACCGCCGGTGGAGGGCGAGCCGGTCCAGCCGCTGCCGTACGCCCCGGCCTCCCGGGTGAAGATCTCCTCCATCGACGTGGACGCCCCCATCATCGACGTCAACCTGGACGCCAACGGCTGGATCGACGCCCCGCCCGCCGAGGACCCCAACCTCGCGGGCTGGTACCAGAACGGCATCGCTCCGGGCCAGCGCGGCACCGCCGTCGTCGTCGGCCACGTCGACAACAAGTCGGGCCCCGCCGTCTTCTACGGTCTCGGCTCGATCCGGAAGGGCCATCGTGTGGAGGTCACCCGCTACGACGGCCGGGTCGGCGTCTTCGAGGTGTACGGGGTCGAGGTCTTCTCCAAGAACGACTTCCCCGGCGCCCGGGTGTACGGCGACACCGGCCACGCGGAGCTGCGGGTCATCACCTGCGGCGGCGGTTACACGAAGGCGGACGGCTACGACGGCAACGTCGTGGTCTTCGCCCGGCTCGTCGACACCCGCTGACCCCGCGCGGGCCGAGGAGCCCCCGCACCCCCGCAGGACGGTGCCCCGGCGAACGCCGGGGCACCGTCCTGCGCGCGCTCAGACGCGGTGCGGCACCGTGACGCGGTAGCCGCGCTCCAGCAGCCGGGGCAGGTAGCGGCTCAGCGCCGCGACGCTCTGCGAGCGGTCGCCGCCCGCGTCGTGCGAGAGGACGACCACGCCGGGCGCGGCCCCGTCCAGCACCCGCCGGACGATCGTGCCCGTCCCCGGCGTCTCCCAGTCCAGCGTGTCCACGGTCCACGCCATGGGTTCCATGCCCAACGCGGCCCCGATCTCGAAGGAGTTGCGGTTCCACGCGCCGTAGGGGGCGCGGTACCACAGCGGCGGCTCCCCGATCGTCCGGTCCACCGCTTCGCTGGTGCGCCCGAGTTCGTCGCGGATCGCGGCGCGGGAGAGCTTCGGGATCAGCGGGTGGGACCAGGAGTGGTTGCCCACCACATGCCCATCGTCGGCCATCTCCCGCAGCAGGTCCGGGTTGCTCTCGGCCATCTCGCCGCAGACGAAGAACATCGCGCGGACCCGGTGCCGGCGCAGGGTGGCGAGGATGTCCGGGGTGTACCGGGGGTCGGGGCCGTCGTCGAAGCTGAGGACCATCGAGTGGCCGAGGTCCGGAAGGTGCTCGAAGGGCCGGATCCGCACGGGCGGCCGGGCGGGTCTGAACCGGGGCGGGGCGTGGCCGGTCATGGGGGCGAGCCGGTACGGGGAGGGACGGCCCCGGACGCTGGCCGGGGGGCCCGCGGCAGCGGCGGGCAGCGTTCCGGCGGTCGGCGCGGGGCGGGTGGGCGTCGACGCCGGGTCGGCGGCGATCAGCCGGACGGCGGTGGCGGTCCCGAGCGCGAGCGCGATCCTCAGCAGCGTGCGGCGTTCGGGCCGGGGGTGATCACTTCTCATGGCCAACTGCTCGCACGACGGGACGCCCCGCCCGGCCGCCGACACCGCCCGAAGAGCGTTTTCTACCCAATGGAACCAGTATGTTCATCATATTTAGGGCCTGCCATCGGGCTGTCACCGGGTGGGCCACAAGCCCGTCCATGAGCCCGTCGGGGTCCCGGAGCAACGCCCTCCGGTGGAGCCGATAGCCTCGGGGCCGTGACAGAGCAGCAGCCTCATCCTCATCGGTTCGAACGCGGCACGGACGGCCCCAAGGTGATCGTCGCCGGGCTGGACGGCTCCGACTCGTCGATGCGCGCGGCGGCCTACGCCGCCGGTCTCGCTCGCCGGCAGAACGCGATGCTGGCCCTGGTGTACGTCCAGCCGGTCATTACGGCGGGCGCGGCGCTGGGCGTACCGGTGGGCGACACCACGAGCGAGGTCGCGGAGGGGCTGGTCTCGGAGATCCGCGAGGCCGCGGAGCGGTTCCGGGACGCGTGGGACGTGCGGTGGGAGTTCCACACCTTCCGGGGCGACCCCTACAACGGCCTGGTGACGGCGGCCGATGAGCTGCGGGCGGACGCGGTGGTGGTCGGGGCGTCGGAGTCGGCCGGGCACCGCTTCATCGGCTCGGTGGCGGTGCGCCTGGTGAAGGCGGGGCGGTGGCCCGTCACGGTCGTGCCGTAGCGGCTGCCGCCGGACCCGCCCTCAGCGGCCCATGCGGAGCCCGTCCGCCTCCGCTCCCCGGGCGAGGACGACGGTGCGGATGCGGTCGCGGACCGCGCGCAGGTGCTCGGCCCCGTCGTCGATCGCGGTGCTGAGCGCGATGGCGCGGCCGGTGCCGGTGTCGTACCACTGGGGGACGAACTCGGCCTTCTTCACCGCCCAGCGTCCACCGGGTTTCGCGGGCGGGGCGAAGGTGAAGCGGCCCATGGAGCTCTGATTGCCGCGCGGGTCCTGGGCGCCCTCGTGGTTGATCATCGCCCCGGCGATCTGGTCGCCCATGCCGTAGACGACCCAGGTGCCGTTGACCTTCTCGTACGCCTGGGGAACGTGGGCGTGCGTGCCGATGATCAGATCGATGTCGGGGCGGCCCCGGTCGGTGGAGGCGGTGAGCCGCCGGGCCAGATCCAGTTGGGTGGCGTCCGGTTCGTCCTGCCATTCGGTGCCCCAGTGGGCGGAGAGGACGACGACGTCCGCGCCCGCCCGGCGGGCCGCCCTGGCCTCGTCGATGATCCTGCGCTCGTCGGTCACGTCGACCGTCCAGGGCCGGTCGGCGGGGACCGGGATGTCGTTCGTGCCGTAGGTGTACGCGAGGTGGGCGACCCTGGCCGCCCCCTTTCCGGGCCCGGCGGGCAGGATCGTGGGCCGGGCGGCCTCGGCGGCGGTACGGGCGGAGCCCGCGTGCCGGACGCCCGCCTCGTCCAGGGCGTCGAGCGTGCGCCGGACGCCCTCGGGCCCGTCGTCGAGGGTGTGGTTGGAGGCGGTGGAGCAGGAGTCGAAGCCGGTGGTGCGCAGCGCCGCGGCGATCTCGGGCGGCGACTTGAAGCTGGGGTAGCCGGTGTAGGGGCCGCCCTTCTCGCCGTAGACCGTCTCCATGTGGCAGAACGCCAGGTCCGCTCCGGAGACGACCGGGGCGACGCCCGCCAGCATCGGGGCGAAGTCGTAGCCCGCGCCGTTCGCGTCGGCGGCGGCCCGGTCGATCACCGAGGAGTGCGGGAGGACGTCGCCCGCGGCGAGCAGGGTGAACGGGCGGGGCCCCTCGGCGTCCTGGCCGCCCGCGCCCCGGGCCGCGGCGGGAGGACCACTCGGCGCGGGGGCCGCGGGCCGCTGCCCGGCGCAGCCGGTGGCCGCGGCGAGCAGGAGGGCGAGGGCGGCCACCGCGCCCGGTCGGATGCGCTGGGTCATCTGCTCGACTCCATGGTCGGGTGATTAAGACCATCCGACTAGACAGATCGTCATATCGCAGAAGCAAGGAGCATTGCCGCATACCTAGCTGAACTGGTCGTACCGGCCGACCCCGACGGCCCCTCGACCGTTCACCGCACCATTCGCCGCACTGAGCGACCGCTCGTCGCACGGCCCGGCGCACCGCCTGTTCCCGCGCCGCCGAATGCGTTCGTATACGCCAGTCGGCAACGAGGCCGCCAGGGGCCTCGGCGGGAGAGGACGTTCATGAAGACCACCACGACGACCGATGAGCGGACCCTGGCCGAACTGCAGCGCGAACACGGCCCCGCCCTGTTCCACTTCCTGCTCGGCCTGACCTTCGGGGACCGGCAGCGGGCCGAGGACCTGGTGCAGGAGACCCTCGTACGCGCCTGGCAGCACCCCGAGGCGTTCGACGCCCCGTACGACTCGATGCGGCCGTGGCTCTTCACCGTCGGCCGCCGCCTCGCCATCGACGCGCGGCGCTCCCGGCAGGCCCGTCCGGTCGAGGTCAGCGACACCGTGCTGGAGACCACACCGGACGCCCGGGACACCGCGGACAGCGCGGTGCGCGCCCTCGACGTCCGCGAGGCGGTCCGCACCCTCAGCCCCGAGCACCGCGCGGTGCTGGTGCAGATCTACTTCCGCGGGCTGAGCGTCGGCGAGACGGCCGAGGTGCTCGGCATCCCCGCCGGCACCGTGAAGTCCCGCTCGTACTACGCCCTCCGGGTCCTCGCGCGCACCCTGCCCGGCTACTCGCGCAGGTCCTCCGCTTGCAACAGCGCCAGCAGGGCGGACGCCTCGGCCACCTCCACGTAGTCCCGGGTGCAGCCGTCGCAGCTCCTCAGGTGCCGGGCGACGCGGCACGTCTCCTCCGGGTCCAGGGCGTCCAGGACGTACGCGCCGAGCAGCGGGCGCACGTGCGGGTCGTCGCCGGGGTCGGCACTCATTCGCAGCCTCGTATCTCCTGGGCGATCCTCCCCTTCTGCCCACGCGGGGCGTCCGCCCCCGGTTCAATGCTGCGTGAAGCCCGGCACCGAGCACGGAAAGAGGCGAGACGGGATGCGCCCCGAGGATACGGATGGGACCGGTGGGAACGGGCTCCGGGTACCGATGGCCTGGCTGGCCACCGAGTACGTCGCCGACGAGCTGTTGCGGACCGGTGATCTGATGGAGCCGACGACCCTGGAGTTCCGGGCGGGGCGCGACGCGCTCGCGCTGACGATGTTCCTGTGCGACCGCCCCGGGGAGGCGCCCGCCCCCGCGGCCCTGCCCGGATCGCGGGTGGACGAGCTGCGGACGCTCACGGCGTACGAGGGCGCCTGGCGCGGCTGGATCTGCGAGCGGCTGGCGGAGGCGGAGCGGGGCACGGACCCCGGGGACCCCGATCTGGCGCTGGCGCGGGCGGCCTGGCGCTGGCTGGAGGAGACCGAGCTGCTCGCGGCCGACCTCGACGCGATCGGCCCGGGCTCCTGGGAGGCCGGGGCCGGTCCGGCGGCCGACCGGGAGGTCCGGATCTGGACGCCCGCCTGGCAGTTGGGGCTGCCGCTCGGCCATCTGGCCGTCCATCTGTGCTGAGCGGGCCCGGGTCCTGGACCCGGTGCGGGCATCAGGAGCCGTGCACCCCGGCACGGTACTTGGGCAGCCGCAGCGTGATCTTCATGCCCGCCCCGACCCTCGTCTCGATGACGAGGCCGTAGTCGTCGCCGTAGACCTGGCGCAGCCGCTCGTCCACGTTGAGCAGCCCGATGCCGGTGGAGGCGTCGCCCTCGCCGCGCAGGATCCGCCGCAGCCGCTCGGGCTCCATGCCCGTGCCGTCGTCCTCGATGACCACTTCCGCCTCCGAACCCGCGTCCAGGGCGCTGATGGTGATCCGGCTGCGGGTGACCGCTCCTTCGAGACCGTGTTTGACGGCGTTCTCCACCAGTGGCTGGAGACAGAGGAACGGCAGCGCGACCGGCAGCACCTCCGGGGCGACCTGGAGGGTCACGGCGAGCCTTTCCCCGAAGCGGGCCCGGACGAGCGCCAGATACTGGTCGATGGAGTGCAGTTCGTCCGCCAGCGTGGTGAACTCCCCGTGCTGACGGAACGAGTAGCGGGTGAAGTCGGCGAACTCCAGCAGCAGTTCCCTGGCCTGCTCGGGATCGGTGCGGACGAACGAGGCGATCGCGGCGAGGGAGTTGAAGATGAAGTGCGGGGAGATCTGCGCCCGCAGGGCCTTGATCTCCGCTTCGATGAGCTGGGTGCGGGAGCGGTCCAGTTCGGCCAGTTCGAGCTGGACGCAGACCCAGCGCGCCACCTCCCCCGCCGCCCGGGCCAGCACCGCGGACTCGCGCGGGGCGTAGGCGACGAGCGCGCCCAGGACCCGGTTCTCGACGGTGAGGGGTACGGCGACGGCCCAGCGCAGCGGGCAGTCGAGGTCGGCGCAGCCGCTGTCGAAGGCGGTGCCGCGGCCGGTGTCCAGGAGCACCTTCAGGTGCTCCATCACGTCCTTGCCGTGGTGGTGGCCGGCCCCGTCCCAGACCAGCACCCGGTCCCGGTCGGTGAGGCAGAGGGCGTCCGTGCCGAGCAGGGAGCGCAGTCTGCGGGCGGCCCGCCGGGCGCTCTCCTCGGTGAGCCCGGCCCGCAGCGGCGGCGCGGCCAGCGACGCGGTGTGCAGGGTCTCGAAGGTGGCGTGCTCGACGGGGGTGCCCACGTCGCTGGGGCGCAGCGGCCGGGCGGTGCGGCGGCCCAGCAGCAGGCCGGCCCCGAACAGCAGCACGGCGAGCACGACGAGGACGGCGGCCCCGGCCCCGGTCACCGCTCCCTCCCGGCGGCCGGCCGTGCCGAGGACAGGGCCTCGGGGAGGTGGAAGCGGGTCATGGCGGCGTTGGTGCCCGCCGGTATGCGCCCGGGGGTGGCGAGCGAGACGAGGATCATCGCGAGGAAGCCCACGGGCACGGACCAGACGGCGGGCCAGGCGAGCAGGGCGTGCGGCCAGCCGGGCGGGCGTACGGCCCCGCTGACGGTGATGGCGACGGCGAGCAGGGCCGACCCGCCGCCGAGCAGGAGCCCGGCCACCGCGCCCGGCGGGGTGAGCCGCCGCCACCAGATGCCGAGGACGAGCAGCGGGCAGAAGGATGAGGCGGAGACCGCGAAGGCCATGCCCACGGCGTCGGCCACCGGAACCCGGCTGACCAGCAGCGAGATCAGCAGGGGTACGGCGATGGCGAGGACGGTGGCGAGGCGGAAGTGGCGCACCCCGCGCGAGGGCAGCACGTCCTGGGTGATCACGCCGGCGACGGCCATGGTGAGCCCGGAGGCGGTGGACAGGAACGCGGCGAACGCCCCGCCGGCGAGCAGCGCGCCCAGGAAGTCGCCGCCGACGCCGCCGATCATCCGGGCGGGCAGCAGCAGGACGGCGGCGTCGGCGTCTCCCCCGTACCGCAGCTCGGGGGTGTAGAGGCGGCCGAGCGCGCCGTAGACCGGCGGCAGCAGGTAGAAGAGGCCGACCAGGGCGAGGACGGCGACGGTGGTGCGGCGGGCGTCGCGGCCGTTGGGGCTGGTGTAGAAGCGGACGACGACGTGGGGCAGGCCCATCGTGCCGAGGAAGGTCGCCACGATCAGCCCGTAGGTGGCGTAGAGCGGGTGGTCGGCGCGGAAGACGGCGAGTTGCTCGTCGAGGCCGACCCGGGGCCGGCCGTCGCCCTGCCAGGCGAGGACCAGGAAGAGGGCGGGGACCAGTAGGGCGGTCAGTTTCAGCCAGTACTGGAAGACCTGGACGAAGGTGATGGAGCGCATGCCGCCCGCCGCGACGGCCGCGGTGACGACGGTGGCGACGAGCACGTCGCCGAGCCAGCCCGGAGCGCCGGTGAGGATCTTCAGGGTCAGCCCGGCGCCCTGGAGCTGGGGAACGAGGTAGAGCCAGCCCGCGCCGACGACCAGGGCGCTGACCAGCCGTCGGACCTGCCGCGATTCCAGCCGGCCCTCGGCGAAGTCGGGCAGGGTGTACGCGCCGGAGCGGCGCAGGGGCGCGGCGACGAAGACGAGGAGCACCAGGTATCCGGCGGTGTAGCCGACCGGGTACCAGAGCATGTCGGGGCCGTGGACGAGGACGAGCCCGGCGACGCCGAGGAAGGAGGCGGCCGAGAGGTACTCGCCGCTGATCGCGGCGGCGTTGAGGCGGGGTCGCACGGTGCGGGAGGCGACGTAGAAGTCGGAGGTCGTACGGGAGATGCGCAGGCCGAAGCCGCCGACGAGGACGGTGGCGAGGACGACGAGGGCGACCGCCACCCAGGACGCCGTGTGGTCGGGGGCGCTCACGGTGCGGGGCGGCCCTCCACCAGCCGGGCGAAGTCGCGTTCGTTGCGTTCGGCCCGGCGGACGTACCACCAGGCGGCGAGGGTCAGCGGAGGATAGGCGGCGAAGCCGAGCACGCCCCAGACCAGGGCGGAGCTGTCCAGCGCGGCGAAGAGCAGCGGCAGGGTGCCCGCGACGAGGGCGAGCACGGCGAAGACGGTGAGTCCGGCGCGCAGTTGGCCGCGCATCAGCGAGCGTACGTAGGCGCCGCCGAGGGCGGTCTGCTCGTCGATCTCCGCCTGCGTGCGGTAGCGGGGCAGCGGGCGCACCCGGCGCGGCTGACCCGTGACCACTTCCCGCCGGGGGGTTGGCTCTGCGGACATGGGCTCGGAGTGTAGGCGTCGGCGGGCCGCACTGGGAAGGGATCGCTTATGGTCTCCCCTGGTCAGCGGCGGGGCCGTACGGTCGTCCAGGACCCGGCCGGCGCTCTCCCGCGAGGCGGTCGGGAAGGTCAGCGGCCGCCCTGGCGCATCAGGAGGTCGCGCAGTGCGCGGGTGTGGCGGCGGCTGACGGCGAGCTCGGCCTGCCCGATGCGTACGCTCATGCTGCCCGCGTCCAGGCGCAGTTCGTCGATCCGGCCGAGGGCCACCAGGTGGCGGCGGTGGATGCGGACGAAGCCGCGGGAGCGCCAGCGCTCCTCCAGGGTGGTGAGCGGGATGCGGACGAGGTGGCTTCCGGTGGCGGTGTGCAGCCGCGCGTAGTCGCCCTGCGCCTCGGCGTACGCGATCTCGTCGATGGGGACGAAGCGGATGACGCCGCCGAGTTCGACGGGGATCTGGTCGCCCGCGCCGTCGTGGACGGGGGCGGACCGGTCCCCCACCTGCTCGGCGACCCGGCGGACGGCCTCGGCGAGGCGTTCGCGGCGGACCGGTTTGAGGACGTAGTCGACGGCCTTGAGGTCGAACGCCTGGAGGGCGAAGCCCTCGTGCGCGGTGACGAAGACGATGAGCGGCGGTGCGGCGAACCCGGCGAGGAGCTGGGCGACGTCGAGCCCGGTGAGACCGGCCATGTGGATGTCGAGGAAGACGACGTCGATCGCGGACGGGTCGTCGGGTCCCGCGTCCACCGCGCCGCCGATGCGGCGCAGCGCCTCGGTCGCCCCGGTCGCGCCCTCCGCGCTGCGGACCCGGGGGTCGGCGCGCAGGAGGTAGAGCAGTTCCTCCAGGGCGGGTGGTTCGTCGTCGACGGCGAGTACGCGCAGCATGAGGCCGGAGTGTAGGTGCTCCCGGGGCCGTTGGCGCGGGTGATGTGCGGCTTGTTCCCGTACCGCAGCACTTGCCGGCGCCCCTGCCGCCGGGGGGTTCCCGGACGGGCCCGCGCGCGGCGGGAACGGCGTCGTGGGAACACGCGGCGGCGGTCCCGTTCGCGGTGCGCCCGGCCCTCACTTCAGGAACTTGGAGAGCCTCCGGTCGGCCAGCGGTTTGCCGCCGGTCTGGCAGGTGGGGCAGTACTGGAGCGCGGAGTCGCTGAAGGAGACCTCCAGGACGGTGTCCCCGCAGACCGGGCACGCCTCGCCGGCCCGCCCGTGGACCCGCATCCCGGTCTTCTTCTCGGCCTTCAGTTTGCCCGCCTCGACTCCGCTGGAGCGGTCCACGGCGTCCTCGAGCGTGGTGCGCAGCGCGGTGTACAGGCGGGTGACGTCGTCCTCGCGGAGGTCGGCGGTCCGTTTGAACGGGGACATCTTCGCGACGTGCAGGATCTCGTCGCTGTAGGCGTTGCCGATGCCCGCGATCAGCGACTGGTCCCGCAGCGCGCCCTTGATCTGGCGGCGTTCCCCGGCGAGCAGCGCGGCGAACGCGTCCCGGTCGAAGGCGTCGGCCAGCGGGTCCGGGCCGAGCCGGGCGATGCCCGGGACCTCCATGGGGTCGTGGACGAGGTGGACCGAGAGGCGCTTCTTGGTGCCCATCTCCGTCAGGTCGAAGCCGTCGCCGTCGGTGGTGACCAGGCGCAGGGCGAGCGGCCCCTTGCCGGGACGCGGCGGGGCGGCGGGGAAGGAGTCCTTCCAGCGCAGCCAGCCGGCTCGGGCGAGGTGCGTGCAGAGGTGCAGCCCGCCCGCCTCGATGTCGAGGAACTTGCCGTGCCGGGCGACCGAGGTGACGGTCGTGCCGTCCAGGGCGCTCAGCGGCGGGTCGTACGTCTTGAGGACGCTGATCGCCAGCGGCAGGACGCGGGCGATCTCCTTGCCGACCAGGCGGTCGTCGAGAAAGACCCGCAGGGCTTCGACTTCGGGCAGTTCGGGCATGGTCCCAGACTGCCGCAGCCGGGGGCCGGCTGCCTGTCAGGAGACCTGTGCGCGGTCCGCGCCGACGTCCGGCGGACCGGAGCTCAGCGCGCCGGCGCTCGCCGGACCGGGCTCAGCGCGCCGGGATGAGGAACTCGCACCACACGCACTTGCCGCTGCCGCGCGACTCCACGCCCCAGGCGTCGGCCAGCCGGTCCACCAGCATCAGGCCGCGCCCCGACACCCCGTCCTCGCCCGCGTCGCGGCGCCGGGGCAGCGCGCTGGAGCGGTCCTCGACGTCCACGCGCAGCCGCCGCTCGGCTCCGGTGAGGACCCGGACCGTGACGATCGCACCGCCGTCGGTGTGCATGAGCGCGTTGGTGGTCAGCTCGTCGGCCGCGAGCTCGATCTCGTCGGCCCGGTCCTTCGCGCCCCAGGCCCGCACCGCGGCCCGGATCATGTGCCGGGCCGAGCTCAGCGCCGCGGGGTCGTTCTGGGCGACGTGCTGCTGGAGCCGGCCGCCCGACTGCGGGGCGTGGGCGGCGCGGCGGCGCAACAGCAGGACCGCGACGTCGTCCTGGCCGCCGTGGCCGTCGACGGCGTCGCAGAGCAGGTCGGCCAGCTCCTGCAGGTCCCGCGGGCCGTCCGCGACGAGTGCGGTGAGCCGCTGCATGCCCTCGTCGAGGTCGGAGCCCGGGAGTTCGACGAGTCCGTCGGTGAACAGGATCATCGTCTGGCCCGGGTCGAGTTCCACCGTCGCGACCGGGTACTCCAGCCGCCCGAACTCCGCCGAGAGGCCCAGGGGCAGCCCGCCCTCGGCCACCACCCTGCGGCAGGCGCCGTCCACGTCCCGCACCACCGGGTCGACATGGCCGGCGCGGACCACCTGCACGACCCCGGTGGTGAGGTCGGCCTCGGCGTAGGTGCAGGTGGCGAAGCGGTCGGTGTCCAGTTCGTGGAGGAAGACGGAGGCGCGGGCCATCACCGTGGCGGGGCTGTGCCCCTCGGCGGCGTACGCGCGCAGGACGATCCGCAGCTGTCCCATGACGGCGGCGGCGTGCGTGTCGTGCCCCTGCACGTCCCCGATGACGGCGCCGACACGGCCGCCGGGCAGCGGGATCAGGTCGTACCAGTCGCCGCCGATGTCCCGGCCGAGGCGGGCGGAGCGGTAGCGGACGGCGACCTGTGCGCCGGGCACGGCGGGGATCCGGCGCGGGAGCATCGCCTGCTGGAGCCCCTCGGCGAGGTCGTGCTCCTGTTCGTAGAGCATGGCGCGCTGGAGACTCTGGGCGATCGAGGTGCCGAGCGCCATCAGGAGGTTGCGTTCGTCGGCGGTGAAGCCGGCCTTGTCGCTGTAGAGGAGGCCGAGCGCGCCGATCGGGCGGGCCTGGGCGATCAGCGGCATGTAGGCGGCGGAGGTGATCCCGAGGCGGCTGATGCCGGGCCACAGGATCGGGTAGGAGGCGGCGAACTCCTCGGCGGACTCGATGAAGCGGGGGGCCAGCGTGCGGACCACCTCGCTCATCGGGTACTGCTCGTCCACCCGGGTGTACCGGGTGCCGGGGACGTGCGCGGCCTCCGGGCCGTCGGCCACGAGGTGGATGCGGCCGGACTCCAGCAGGCCCATGACGAGGCTGGTGGCCCCGAGGTGGGCGAGCCCCTGGGAGTTCTTGAGGACGGCGATGACGTCCTTGACGGTACGGGCGTGGGCGAGCGCGGCGGTGGTGCCCTCGACCAGGCTGGTGCGCCGGCGGCGCTCCTCGTCCAGTTCGTGCCGGGCGGTGGAGTCGGCCAGTTCCTGGGTGGCGTCGCGGACGATTCCGATGATGCGGCGCGGCCGGCCGGTCTCGTCGCGGCGGACGAACCCCTGGGTGTGGGTCCAGCGCAGGGTGCCGTCGCGCCGCTGGACCCGGAAGTACGCGCCGTAGTTCACCCGGCCGCTCTTGAGGGCGTGCGAGACGAGCCCGTCCAGGCGCTGCGCCTCGTCCGTGGGCACGCGCGGGGCGAGCGAGGCCGGCCGGTCGTCGTATTCGTCCGGGGTCAGGTCGAACACGTCGAGGGCGGGCCGGTCCATGTGCATGAGGCCGGTGTCGAGGTCCCAGTCGAAGCTGCCCATACGGTTCAGGGCGAGGCTGAGGTCCGGGTGGGCGGGCCAGTCGTCGGGGAGCGACAGGGCGCCCGCTGCCCGATCATCCATGTCGGCCACTCTTCCACCATCTGTCGGATTCTTCTCGTCCGGCGCCGTCCGCCTCCGGTCCGATGCCGCCGTGCCCCGGTACGGCGGCCGGTGGTGCGGGCCGCCATACCGGGGTCAGGTTTCGTACGGTCCGCTCAGCCGGTGAAGCCGTCGCCGAGGCCCGCTTCCATGGGCTCCTCGTCGGGGGCGGCGGGCTCGTCCGGTTCGGCGGGGAAGACCTGGGTCGGCTCGGGCGCGACGTCCGGTACGCCCTCCTCGAACTCCCACGGATCGCCGGGCGGCGGGTCGCCGGAGTCGTCGGACGGCTCTCCGGGGCCGGGGTCCGTGGGCTCCCGAGGCGCCGAGGGGTCGGACGGGGTGGGTTCCGCAGGCGCGGATTCGGTGGGGCGGCCGGGCGAGGGGAAGAGCAGTTCGGCGTCGGGCTCGAACGGCGGCGGGTCGTCCGGGGTGCGGTCGCGGCCGCCGCTGTCGCCCACGGTCCGCTGGATCCAGGTGTTGTCGTCGGTGTCGGCGATGATCAGGCTGGTGGCCGCCCGCGGGCCGGGATCGACGGCCGCGACGCGGGCGGGGTCGTAGCCGGGCCAGCGTTCGCCCCGGTGGGCGGCCTTCCCGTCCGCCGTCCCGGCCGGCTTCAGCGGGTTGCCGCAGGCGCACCGGACGCGGGGCATTCCCCGGCCGTCGACCAGGACGGCGGTGCCCGCCTGGAGCACGGCCTGGAAGGCGGTGGCCGATCCGCCGCCGTAGCCGTGGTTGGTGACCTGGGTGTCGACGCTGAGGACGACCGGGGTGAGCGACTTCAGGTAGCCCGGGATCTGGACGGCCTCGATGTCGGACGCCTCGGCGAAGGCGCGCCCCTTGCCCTTGTCGTCGGCGAGCAGACGCGTCTGCCGCTCGACGTCGCAGGCGGCGACGGAGCGGCTGCCGCTGTAGAGCCCCGGAGCGGCGCCCGAGACCCGGTGGACCGTACGGGTGGCGGAGGGCGGGGCGGAGTCCGGGGTGGCGGAGGGGGCCGGAGAGGCCGGCGCCCGAGCCGTGGACGCGGTGAACGGTCCGGGGCCGGGGGAGGCGAGCGGCTGGAGGAGGACGTCCTTGGCCTCCGCCGTGCCCGTGGTGCCCTTCGCCGTCCGGTCGCCGCCTTCGGCGCAGCCCGCGACGGCGAGCAGCACTCCGGCGGACAGCGCGGCGAGCGCGGTCCGCCGGATACGTCTGGGTGAGCGCACAGAGCTCTCCTGCCTGTCTCCGGAAAACGGATGGTGTCGTCACCATCTGTGCCGCACCGCGCACGGACCCGCAAGCCGACGACTGCCCGGCACCCCGCCTTGAACGCGTTCAAGAAACCCTCTACTCTCACCTCAGAACTTGAACGCGTTCAATTCGCGGAGTCGTGGGGGTCAGCCGTGTCCGTCCTGGTCAACGTCATCGTCATGCTGGGCATGCTCGTCGTGGTCCCGGCGGGGCTCCGGCTGACCGAGCTGCGCGAGCTGGACCGGATACGCCGGCTCTGGCCCCTGTTCGCCGTGCCCGGCGCGATCGCCCTCTGGCTGCCGCGCGGCGGGCCGGCCACGGCTCTCGCGTGCTGCTACGCGCTGGGCACCGTCCTGCTCGCGCTGTACGCGCCACGGCGGGCGGCCCGAGGGCGGGATCTCGGCCCGGCCGGAATCGCCCTCCTCACCGCCCTGGTCACCCCGGCCGTCGCCGCGACCGCGCTGGTGGCCGAGCGCTCGGGCCACCAGCTGTTCGGCTTCGACCTCGGGATCCTGGCGCTGACCGTGCCGCACTTCCACTTCGCCGGATTCGCCGCCGCGCTGATCGCGGGCCTGGTCTGCCGGGTCTCCGACGGTCCGGCGGGCCGGTTCGCCGCCCTGAGCGTGCCCCTGGGCACCCTGCTCGTCCTGGCCGGCTACTTCATCGGCGACTGGGCCGAACTCGTGGGAGCGGTCGTCCTCACCGCCGGGATGTGGACGGTGGGGCTGCTGACCTGGCGCCTGGGCCGCGCCGCGGGCCGGGACCGGACGACCCGGTACCTGCTGCTCGCCTCCGCCGCCGTCCTGGTGGCCACGATGCTGCTGGCGCTGAGCTGGGCGGTCGGCGAGGCGACCGGACTGCCCCACCCCTCCTTGACCTGGATGGCCGCCACCCACGGCCTCGGCAACGCGCTGGGCTTCGCGCTCTGCTCGCTGCTGGCCTGGCGGCGCCTGCGCACCCGCACCCCCGCCCGTACGGAAGCCCTCGCCGGCCCCCGTACCCTCACCGAAGGCAGGACCGCATGAGCACCTTCACCTACCCGGAGACCGGCGCGACCCGGCACGGCCCGCTCCCCCGGGGCTACCACCACCTCCACCACCGCGCCCCGGTCGGCCGCGGCGAGGCGGACCTCGCCGCCGCCGGAGCGGCGATCACCGAGTGGCGGATGCACCGGGCCTCGGGAGCCGGGGTGGAGGCGTCGGCGCGGCGCGCGGAGCCCGGCGGAGACGTCCGGGTCTCCCTCGGCCTGGGCCCGCTGCGCTTCACCGCCCCGTGCGAGGTGGTCTGGACGGCGTACGGGGAGGAGGGCCGCACCGGGTTCGCCTACGGCACCCTGGCCGGGCATCCGGAGCGCGGCGAGGAGTGCTTCGTGGTGGAGCTGGCGGACGACGGGACCGTGTGGTTCACGGTGCTGGCGTTCTCGCGCCCCGCCGCCTGGTACACCCGGCTCGCCGGACCGCTGGTACCGCACGTCCAGCGCTGGTACGCCCGACGGCTCGGCCGCACGCTGCGCCGGCTCGTCGCCGGCGGGCGGGGTGCGTCCGGCGGACCCGGTCACGAGCCGCCGGGAGCGCCCTGACGCGCCCCGGCGCCGCGCGGAAGGGTCACCGGCCGGCTCCTGGCCGATACTGGCGGGGATGGACTGGTTCACCGCGGACGGCTACTGGCTGAGCCGGCTGGTCTTCCAGCGGGCACTGGCCGTGGTCTATCTGGCCGCCTTCCTCTCCGCCGCCCTCCAGTTCCGGGCGCTGATCGGCGAGCGCGGCATGACGCCCGTGCCCGAACTGCTGCGGCGCACCTCGTGGCGGGCAGCACCGGGGCTGTTCCGGCTGCACTACTCAAACCGTCTCTTCGCGACCGTCGCCTGGATCGGTTGCGCCCTCTCGCTCGCCCTTCTCGCCGGGGTGGACGGCCTGCTGCCGCTGTGGGGCGGCATGCTGCTCTGGGCGCTGCCGTGGGTGCTGTACCTGTCGATCGTCCAGGTGGGCCAGGTCTGGTACGGGTTCGGCTGGGAGTCGCTGCTGCTGGAGACGGGCTTCCTGGCCGTCTTCCTGGGCACCGGCGACACGGGCGCTCCGGTCCTGGTGCTGTGGCTGCTGCGGTGGCTGCTGTTCCGCGTGGAGTTCGGCGCGGGGCTCATCAAGATCCGCGGGGACGCGTGCTGGCGGAGGCTGACGTGCCTGGACTTCCACCACGAGACCCAGCCGATGCCCGGACCGCTGAGCTGGTTCTTCCACCACCTGCCCCGGCCGGTGCACCGGGTGGAGGCGGCGGCCAACAACGTCACCCAGCTGCTGGTGCCCTTCCTCCTGTTCACCCCGCAACCGGTGGCGGGCGCGGCGGCCGGCCTGATGGTCCTCACCCAGCTCTGGCTCGTTCTGTCGGGGAACTTCGCCTGGCTGAACTGGCTCACCATCGCGCTCGCGCTCTCCGCGATCGACTGGTCCTTCCTCACCGGGCCGCCACCGGTCCGGGCGGAGCCGCCGCTCTGGTACGTCGTGGTGGTCGTCGCCGTCACCCTGCTGGTCCTGGTGCTCAGCTACCGCCCGGCACTCAACCTGCTCTCCCGGCGGCAGGCGATGAACCGGTCCTACGACCCCCTGCACCTGGTCAACACCTACGGGGCGTTCGGCTCGATCAGCCGGATGCGGCTGGAGATCGTGGTCGAGGGGAGCGCCGACCCGGCGGATCGGGAGGACGCCGAGTGGCGGGAGTACGGCTTCAAGGGCAAGCCGGGCGATCCGCGCCGGATGCCGCGCCCCTTCGCCCCGTACCACCTGCGGCTCGACTGGATGATGTGGTTCGCCGCGCTCTCCCCCGCTTACGCCCGGCCCTGGTTCGGGGCGTTCGCCGAACGGCTGCTGGCGGGCGACCGGGACACGCTCCGGCTGCTCGGGCACAATCCCTTCCCGGACGAACCGCCCCGTCGGGTGCGCGCCCGGGTGTTCCACTACCGGTTCACCGGGCTCCGGGAGCTGCGGGCCACCGGCCGCTGGTGGCACCGGACCTGTGTCCGGGAGTTCCTGCGGCCCGTCTCCCGGCCTCTGCCGCCTGAGCGGAGGGACGGGGAGACGGGCCGCGGAAGGCGCTGACCGGCCGGCCGGGGCCGACGGGTCCGGCGCCTGAGGCGATCCCGGCGGATCAGTCGATGCCGGGCAGGATGTGCGGCTCGGCGAGGTCGTCCTCGTATCCGGCGAGCCGGATCGGGGCGGACCGGGCCCAGACCTCGATGTTCCGCAGCTTCTCGGGGCGGCCGGGCCGTCCGTGGGTCCGTTCGGCGGGGCGCATCTCGCGCTCGGTCAGTTCCGGTGTCGTCACCGCGCACTCCTCTGTGTCGCGTCACTCGGGGCGTCGCCGACGCTCCGGCACCGATGCCGGAGCGCGACCGCCCCCGAGCGGGGCAGGGATGGTGATATGTCGGTCGCGGTGGCGCCGGTTGAGGGCGGAACAGCGATCGGGTTACCGATCGTGTCCCAGGACGGTCGAGGAGCCTTCGTGGGCCCCTGGATGGCGTCCGTTCGCCTCAGCGTAACCAAATGAGCGCCGCCACGCTCGATAGAACGTGTGCAGTGGGTCACTTTCGGCCACCGATACAGCGGAAACCCGGCCCTGGATTCATCCTGGGCCGGGTTTCCGGGCCGCCGCGCGGAGGCGGACGGGAGGTTGAGCCGTTCGGGCTACCAGTTCGCGGGGGCGTAGTCCTTGAGGAAGCAGCCGTACAGGGCCTCGCCGCTCTCGCCGCGCACGATCGGGTCGTAGACCCGGGCCGCGCCGTCGACCAGGTCGAGGGGGGCGTGGAAGCCCTCCTCGGCGAGGCGCATCTTGTCCGGGTGCGGCCGCTCGTCGGTGATCCAGCCGGTGTCCACGGCCGTCATCAGGATGCCGTCCTTCTCGAACATCTCCTGGGCGCTGGTGCGGGTCAGCATGTTGAGCGCGGCCTTGGCCATGTTGGTGTGCGGGTGGCCCGCACCCTTGTAGCCGCGGCTGAAGACGCCCTCCATCGCGGAGACGTTGACGACGTACGCGTGCTTCGCGGCCGTCGCCGCCATCGCGGGACGCAGCCGGCTGATGAGGATGAACGGCGCGGTGGAGTTGCAGAGCTGGACCTCCAGCAGCTCGATCGGCTCGACCTCCTCGACCGTCTGGATCCAGCTGTTGGTGTCGTGCAGGTCGGGGACGAGGCCGCCCGCGTCGATCGCGGTGCCCGCGGCGATCCGGGCCGGGGAGGCGGAACCGGTGACCAGGGCGAGGTCGGTGACCTCCTGGGCGCTCAGCCCCTCCTTCCGGGCGCTCGGCAGCGCGGCGACCCGGTCGACCGTGCCGCTGTTGAAGGTGCCGATGACCTCGGCGGCGGGCAGTTCACCGGCGGGCAGCGGGGCCGACTCGGCGTTGACCAGCTCGCTGTAGGCGCCCGGGGAGCGGCGCACGGTCTGGGCGGCGTTGTTGATCAGGATGTCCAGCGGCCCCTCGGCGGCGACCGAGTCGGCGAGCGCGACGACCTGGGCGGGGTCGCGCAGGTCGATGCCGACGATCTTCAGCCGGTGGATCCACTCGTCGCTGTCCTCCATCGCCTTGAAGCGGCGGATCGCGTCGTTGGGGAAGCGGGTGGTGATCGTGGTGTGCGCGCCGTCGCGCAGCAGCCGCAGCGCGATGTACATGCCGATCTTCGCGCGTCCGCCGGTCAGCAGGGCCCGTCGTCCGGTCAGGTCGGTGCGGGCGTCGCGGCGGTCGCGGTTGTCCTTGGCGCACGTCCGGCAGAGCTGGTGGTAGAAGGCGTCGACCTCGACGTACCGCGTCTTGCAGATGTAGCAGGAGCGGGGGCGCTGGAGGATGCCCGCGATCTCGGCCTCGGCGGAGGACGAGGGCAGCACGCCCTGGGTCTCGTCGTCGATGCGCTCGGCCGACCCGGTCGCCGTGGCCTCGGTGACGGCCCGGTCGTGGGCGGTCTTCGCGGCGCGGCGCTCCTGACGGCGGCGCTGCTTCACGGTGCGGTAGATCCCGGCGGTGGCCCGGCGGACCAGGATGGCGTCCGGGTGGTCCACCTCGATACGGTCGAGCTCGTCGAGCACGCTCAGGCAGACGGCCAGCCGCTCCGGGTCGATACCGGGGCCGAACTCCTCGACGCCGGGAGCGAGCTCCGGGCCGTCCTCTGTCACCGTCATTGCCGTTCCTCTGTCATCTTCTCGCCGCGGGTCGTGGTTCACCGCAGGCCGAAACACCCCGATCAAGTCTGCCATGCGCGGCCCACTGCTCCGTTCGAGCGGTGTACGGGGGGCTCTGCCCTGTCGGACCCGGCGGGCGGGACGTCCGGGAGGGTCCGTGGAAAAAGCGCGAAGAAAACCTGAAGAAGACAGGAATGACTCCGCGATGACGGGGCAGGCGACGGTCCGACACATTGGGTAGCAGGGAGGGTGACACCATGACGGCGATGTCAGTGCAGGCCGCCGGGACGACGACGCCGCAGAGCGGTGACCGGATCGGTGCGCGGGCCGCGGACGTCACCGGTGAGCTGCCCTGGGTCGAGGACGCCGGGAAGGTCGCCCCCCAGGACGCGCGGGCCCTGTCGAAGATCTTCTTCGACAAGCTCCAGGTTCTGGAGGAGGGCACGCACGAGCACCAGTACGCGCGGAACACCCTGATCGAGATGAACCTCTCCCTGGTGCGGTTCGCGGCCTCCCGGTTCCGCAACCGGGGCGGCGACGACACCGAGGACATCATCCAGGTCGGCACGATCGGCCTGATCAAGGCCATCGACCGGTTCGACCTGTCGCGCGAGGTCGAGTTCGCCACCTTCGCCGTGCCCTACATCGTCGGTGAGATCAAGCGGTTCTTCCGCGACACCACCTGGTCGGTGCACGTGCCGCGGCGCCTCCAGGAGCTGCGGGTGGACCTCGCCAAGGCGAAGGAGCAGCTCTCGGCGAAGCTCGACCGCGACCCGACCGTCAAGGAGCTGGCCGCCCACCTCGACCTCCCGGAGGAGGAGATCATCGAGGGCCTGGTCGCCGCGAACGGCTACTCGGCCGGCTCGCTGGACACCCCCTCGGCCGACAGCGACTCGGGCCAGGAGCAGCGTGCGTACGCCGACGTGCTGGGCGAGGCCGACCCGGGCATGGAGGCCGTGGAGAACCTGCACGCCCTGGCCCCGCTGCTGGAGCAGCTCGACGACCGTGAGCGCCGGATCGTGCAGATGCGGTTCGGGGCGGAGATGACGCAGTCGCAGATCGGTGCGGAGCTGGGTGTCTCCCAGATGCACGTGTCGCGGCTGCTCAGCAGGATCGTCCAGCAGTTGCGCAAGGGAATGTGCGTCGAGGCGTGAGACCGTACGGACCTTCCGGGTTCGGCACGGATTCCAGCCGCCCGCCCTTCGGGGCGGGCGGTTTCGTGCCGTCCGCCCCACGCCCCGTCGCCGACGGGGCCTTTCGCTCGCATATGCTTCCTGACGATCAGGCCGGACGCACCGCGCCGTCGCACGAGAGGGTGGAGGGTTGACCGAGTCGCCCGTGGGCACATCACCGGTTCCTGTGGGCACCCCCGGCATCCCCGAGCAGGTCGGCATACCGCACCGGCCCGAGTCCCCGCTGTGGAACATCGACGCCTCGATCCTGCTGGTCGAGGACGACGCGGGTGACGCGCTGCTCGTCGAGGAGATGCTCACCGACAGCGAGCTGGACCCCTCCCTCACCTGGTGCAAGACGCTGGCCGAGGCCCGCGCTTTCCTGCACACCTCCACCACGCCGGTCTGCGTGCTCCTCGATCTGCACCTCCCCGACGTCCACGGGCTGGACGCGGTGCGCCAGATCCTGGAGTCGGACAGCGAGGCCGCGATCGTCGTCCTGACCGGCCTGGAGGACTCGGGGACCGGGCTCCGCGCGGTCGCCGGCGGCGCCCAGGACTACCTGGTCAAGGGGCGTCTCGGCCCCGAGATCCTCTCGCGCGCGATCCGCTACGCCCTCCAGCGCAAGGAAGTGGAACGGGCAGCGGCGGCCTTGCGCGCCAACCGGCTGATCGCCCAGGAGAACGCCCGCCTGGAGCGCGGTCTGCTGCCCGTCCCGCTGCTGCGGGACAACCGGTTCCACGCCCGTGCCCGGTACGAGCCGGGACGGGTCCACGGGCTCCTCAGCGGGGACTTCTACGACGTCGTGCAGACCTCGGACGGCACCGTGCACGCGGTGATCGGCGATGTCTCCGGGCACGGCGCGGCCGAGGCCGCGCTCGGCGTCTGCCTGCGGGTGGCCTGGCGTACCGCCGTCCTGTGCGGTACGTCCCAGACCGAGCAGATCGCGCTGCTGGAGGAGATCCTCGTCGCCGAGCGCTCGGACGCCCACGTGTTCGCCACCGTCACCTCCCTGGTCTTCTCGCCCGACCAGCGGCACGCCCAGATCCTGCGCGCGGGCCACCCCGGCCTGCTGCTGCGCCAGGGCGGCGACGTGACCTGGGTGGAGCCCGAGGGCGGCATGGCGCTCGGGCTGCTGCCCGGCATGGGCCGCTGGCCGACCGTGGACATCCCGCTGGCCCCGGGCGCGGGCGTGGTGCTCTTCACGGACGGCCTGTTCGAGGGGCGCGACGGGCCGGACAGCCGCCTCGGCGAGGAGGGGCTCCTCGCGATGGCACAGGACAACGGACATCTTCCGGCGCACGCGTTCGTCGACGCCCTGGTGGCGGGAGCCGCCGAGGGAGCCGCCCCCTACGGCGGCCTCGCGGACGACGTGGCCGTACTGCACTTGGGTTGGGGATCGGAACACGATGAGCACTGACAGCGCGCAGGGCATACCGGAGCAGGGCCTCGCCGCCCGGCTCTCGGTGCAGTCCTGGGTCCATCTGATCCTCGGCGGATTCGTCGTGGTCGTCTGCGCCTGTCTGGTGGTCGGCGGTCTGGTGCTCTCCCGGATGTCGCAACGCACCGACGAGCTGGTGGACCGTATCCAGCCGGCCCGCTCGGTCTCCTTCCAGCTGCAGAACGCCCTGCTCGACCAGGAGACCGGCGTCAGGGGTTTCGCCCTGACCGGCGACAGGTCCTTCCTGGAGCCCTACCGGAGCGGCAGGAGCGCGGAGGGCGAGCGGCTGGCGCAGGCGCGGAAGCTGGTCGGCGACGACGAGCGGCTGCGGGCCGACCTGGACGCGGTCGAGGCGGCCGCGGGCCGGTGGCGGCAGAACAAGGCGGAGCCGCTGATCGCGGCGGTCCGGGAGAGCGGCCCCAGCCGCTCGGGCACCACCGCGCAGCTCCAGAGCAGCAAGACGGAGTTCGACGGCCTGCGGCGCGCGTACACCGCACAGCAGAAGCACCTGGCGGAGGCCCGTGACCGGGCGCGGGCCGATCTGGACGCGGCGCGCACCACCCGCGACTGGGTGGTGGGCATCCTGCTCGCCGTTCTCGTGCTGACGATCGTGGCGCTCAGCGTGCTGCTCCACCGGGTGGTGGGCGTGCCGCTGAACCGGCTGCGGGCCGCCTCCGACGCGGTCAGCTCGGGCACCTTCGACCGCCGGATCGAGATCGAGGGCCCGTCCGACGTCCAGGCCGTGGCCGGGGCGGTGGAGAACATGCGCCGGCGGCTCTCGGACGAGCTGGCGGACGCCCAGAAGCGCGAGGAGCTGCTCGCGGGCCAGACGCAGGAGCTGCGCCGCTCCAACTCCGAGCTGGAGCAGTTCGCGTACGTCGCCTCCCACGACCTCCAGGAACCGCTGCGCAAGGTCGCCTCGTTCTGCCAGTTGCTGGAGAAGCGCTACGGCACCGAGGTGGACGACCGGGGGAAGCAGTACATCGCGTTCGCGGTGGACGGCGCGAAGCGCATGCAGGTGCTCATCAACGACCTGCTGACCTTCTCCCGGGTGGGCCGGGTCCACGACGGCTGGAAGCCGGTCGACCTGGGCCGGTCGCTCGACCGCGCCCTGGGCAATCTGGCGACGGCGGTCGAGGAGTCGGGCGCGGTCGTCGAACGGCCCGAGGAGCTGCCGGAGCTGGTCGGGGACTCCACGGCTCTCGCCATGGTCTGGCAGAACCTCATCGGCAACGCGGTGAAGTTCCGCCACCCCGACCGTGCGCCCCGGATCAGCGTGGAGTGCGTGCACGAGGACGACTTCTGGCACCTGACCGTGTCGGACAACGGGATCGGCATCGCGCCCGAGTTCGCGGACAAGGTGTTCGTGATCTTCCAGCGGCTGCACGGCCGTGACGAGTACGACGGGACGGGCATCGGCCTCGCGCTCTGCCGGAAGATCATCGAGTTCCACGGCGGCCGGATCTGGCTGGAGCAGGAACCGGCCGAGGGCACCCGTATCCACTTCACCCTGCCCGTGGCGTCCGCCGCGCCCACCCACACCACGGCGGAGCTGCTCGCTGCCGCCACGCCCACCAGCAAGTCGGGAGCCCCTTCGTGAACACGCCGGTACAGCCCATCGAGGTCCTGCTCGTGGAGGACGACCCGGGGGACGAGCTGATGACCCGCGAGGCGTTCGAGGACAACAAGATCCGCAACACCCTGCACGTCGTGCGCGACGGGCAGGAGGCGCTGGACTTCCTCTACCGGCGAGGCGAGTACGGCGACGCGCCCCGTCCCGACCTGGTGCTCCTGGACCTGAACCTGCCCAAGTACGACGGTCGGCAGGTGCTGGAGCAGATCAAGGGCGACCCCGAGCTCTCCCTCATCCCCGTCGTCGTGCTCACCACGTCCTCGGCGGAGGAGGACATCCTGCGCAGCTACAAGCTCCACGCCAACGCGTACGTGACGAAGCCGGTGGACCTCGACCAGTTCATCGCGGCGGTGCGCCAGATCGACGAGTTCTTCGTGACCGTGGTGCGGTTGCCGGGTCGTAAGTAGGATCAGCGACGATTCCCTCGGAGTGGGACTCGTCGCCCCGGGTAGACGAATGTCGGAAAAGGTTTCCGACCTCACTGCGGCGCCTTGGCTGGAGCACATGAACGAACAGGTCACCTCCCCACCGGAAGATCCGGATCAGGGGCTGGCTTCCGCCGAGGTACTGCTCAGCGCCGAGGTCTTCGACGGCGAGCCGGGCTGCATCGCGATGGCCCGCGCACTCGCCGACGCCTTCCTCACGCGCCTCGTGGAGGAGTGCGCGGCCCCGATCGGCGAGCGCACGCGCAGCGACCTGATGCTGGCCGTCAGCGAACTGGTCACCAACGCGGACCGCTACAGCCACGGCCCCTACCTGCTGGAGCTGGAGGGCAACGCGCGGCTGATCAGCGTCACGGTGTACGACAGCAGCACCGCGATGCCCGTCCTGTACGCCCCCGACCCCTCGCGCCTCGGCGGCCACGGCATGGAGATCGTGGTGGCCCTGTGCGACCGGCTCACGGCCGAGCGGGTGCCGGTGGGCAAGCGGATCCGGGCGGAGTTCCAGCTCAGCACCTGAGTCCCGCGGCCCCGGTCGTGCGGCCCCTTCCCCTCAGTCCCGCTGTCTGCCGAACCAGTCCAGGCAGAGCACGAGCGCGTCGTCGAGCGTCTCGGTGCCGCGGTACGCCGCCAGGTCGGCGAGCACGGCGCGCGGGGCGGTGGCGGCCGGGAGGAGCCGGGTCGACTGGATGGAGCGCGCCAGCATGCGCTCCCCGTACGCCTCGCCCTGCGGGGACACCGCGTCGTAGACGCCGTCACTGAACAGCATCAGGCGGTCGCCGGGCTCCACGTGGAACTCCTGGACCGCGTACTGCGACTCCTCGAACATGCCGAGCGGCAACTGGGCGTCCAGTTCGAGCCGCCGGACCAGGCGGCCGCGCTGCATCCACAGCTGCGGCGATCCGGCGTCGACGACACCGACCTTCCCGGTCGCCAGCTCGAAGCGGAGCAGGAGGGTGGAGACGTGGGAGGCGCCCCGGTGCTGGTCGTAGATGGCCTGGTCGGCGAGGGCGGCCTGGTCCGCGATGCCGATGCCGGCCCGGCGGGCGTTGCGCAGGGCGTTGACGGCGAGGTTGGTGAGGAGCGACGCCTGTATGCCCTCGCCCATGCCGTTGGTCACCGCGACGGTCAGCTCGTCGGCGTCGGCGGCCCAGTCGAAGTTGTCGCCGTGTATGGCGTACGCGGGCTCCAACTGGGCCCCGATCGCGAACTCGGCGGCGGTGCAGGCGCGGGCGGGCAGCAGCTGCCACTGCATCTCGGCGGCGAGGGTGAGGCGGCTGGTGCGCCGGGCGCGCTGGTACAGGTCGGTGTCCCGCTCGGCGACCAGGATCTCGTGGCCCAGCAGGTCGGCCGCGTGCGCCAGATCGAGGGCCACCCCCGGGGTGGAGAGGGGCTGGGGCAGTCGGACGGTGAGGATGCCCAGGCGTTCGCCCCGGACCGTCACGGGCAGGAGGTGGTCGACGGCGTCGTCGTGGCGGACCTGCTGTTCGCGGGCCTCCTGGCTGCCGAAGGCCCGGCCCTCGGGACTGTTGTCGAGCGAGAGGGGCTCGTCGTCGGGCCGGTCCAGGGACTTCAGGACCCGCAGACCGTAGTCGGCCAGGTAGAGGTCCACCGCGAGCGCCCCGTAGACGCTGATGAGCGCGGTGCGCAGGGCGGCCAGCAAGGCGTGCGGCGGGGCGGCCCTCACAGCGGCCTCGATGTCCGTTCTTCTGTTCACGGTCTCACGCACATTCTTCGTCCTGCGACGTGGTAGGGGCCGAAGCCGGGCTGACAAGCGGGCCCGGCGAATGACAGAGTGGGTGGATGCCCCACCGAGGATTCCGCCCGAGCAGCCGCAATCAGGCGTCCGCCGACGCCGTCGCCGCCTCGGAGCTTCTGGAGGTGCTCTGGGGCCGGGGCCAGGAATCCGCCGCTTCGGGAACCGTGTCGCCGTCGCAGCTCCGGGCCCTCCTCGTGATCGAGAAGCACGAGGGAACGAACCTGCGGGCGCTGGGCGAGGCCCTGGGCTCGCGGCCCCCGTCCGTCAGTCGGCTCTGCGACCGCATGGAGGCGATGGGGCTCGTCAAGCGGGCCCCCAGCCCGACCAGCCGACGCGAGGTGGAACTGCGGCTGAGCCTGCGCGGACGGGCCCTTCTCGAAGAGTACCGGGCTCTGCGCGCCCGTGAACTGAACACGGTGCTGGAGCGGATGGACCCCGCCGCGCTCGCCGCGCTCTCGGAGGGCCTCGCGGCCTTCCACGCGGCCGCTTCGGTGCGCCTCTCCCCCACCGGGGGCACGACCGCCCCTTCCCTCCGCGATGATGTCGCCGACAGCGCCTAGCCTCATCCAGCTCCTGCTTCCGCATCCCTCGGCACTCCGCCGGCGACGGCGGCATGAGCAACCGTCAGGGACCAGATTGTTACCCGATGGAGAATGTTGTCAAATGGCAACTGTTACTTCTATCGTTACACCCGTACCCCACCGCGACCAGGGACGGAACAGGGGCCGACCTGTCCGACAGCATGCCTCCCCGTCCCCCTCCCGACCCGCCCGAGGTGCCCTCCGTGCTTTCATCGCCCAACGAAGACAGAGCCGTCAGAATCGTCACCCGCAGGGAACGGGGCGCTCTGGTCCTCGCGGTGTCGGGTGACCTCGACATCGACAGCGTCGGCCCCCTGGGGCAGGCACTCGCCTCGGCGGTCGACGACTGCGCCGGTCCGGTGGTCGTGGAGCTCTCCGGCGTGGGTTTCGCCGACTCGACGATGGTGAACGTGCTCCTGCAGGGGCACACCGCGCTGGGCGGCCGGATGCGGCTGGCCGCCCCGTCACCCTTCATGCGACGCCTGATCGACATGATCGGCCTCGACAGCGCCCTGCCGGTGCTCCCGTCGGTCGACGACGCCATAGACGCCGTCCTGCCGTCCTGACGTTTCTTGACGCCTTTCTTACGGCCCTCCGGTGTTCCCGACGCCGGAGGGCCTCGGCGTTCCCTGCGTCGCCGTGGCCGTGCCGGCCGGCCGGCCGGCCGCTACCGGTCCTTCGCGGCCGATCCGGGCGCACTGTCGAACACGCAGTCCCCGCACAGTCCGCCGCCGGGACAGCGCCAGTACAGGCAGCAGCTGCGCCGCCGGAACGCCGGGCCGTGCGGCGCCCCGGTGGAGCGCAGCGCCTCGTCGTCGAACAGTTCGGCCGCCAGCGCCCGCGCCCGCGCGGCCACGTCCGGCCGGTCCTGGGCGCGCGCGAACGCGACGAGTTCGCGTACGGCCCCGGCGAGCGCGGACCCCGCGTTGCCCCACAGGAGCCGCGGGGAGATGTTCCCCTCCCGCCGGAACGCCTCGGCCAGCGGCACCAGGTGCCCGTACTGGACCTGCTCGCGGATGACGGCCGCCGTGCCGGGCAGCTCCGCCGCCCCCGCGAGCCACAGGTCGTCGGGCGAGGTGGCCGACGGGTCCCAGTGCAGGAGGCCGGGCCCCAGGTCGGGTACGCGCCCGAGGAGCGCGGCCGGGCCCAGCGCGAGGGACCAGAGCCGGGCGGCCAGTCCGAGGTGGGCGATGGAGGCGGCGACCCTGCGCTCGGGCGCCGCGAGGCGCGCCGCGACCTTGTCGACCCGGGCGGTCAGCGGGGCGTTCGCACCCGCGTACAGCCGCTCCAGCGGCTGGTGTCCCCCGCCCGGGACCGGGGTGGCCCGCAGCGCGAAGAACCCGCCGACCGACGCCAGGAGCGCCAGGTCCATGATGTGCTCCCCTCGGTCCACCGACAGCCTCGGGCCGCTCCCGCGACCGGGCGCGCGGGCACCCACCGTGCCGCCCGCGCGGCTCACCGTATCCGCCGAGCGCCACCATCTGACGACCGGGGGCGATGGAGCTACCGTCGGGAGAAGGACGTCGGCCCGCGAGGCGTACTCCTGGGGCAGTACGCCGAAGTGCAGACTCAAGGACGACGACGTGGGGCCCCGGACGGGACATCGTGGTGTACATGAGCTCCCTTGCGTTGTCCGTGCTGCTGTCACTGGTCTCCGCGGTCGCCTACGCGGCCGGGGCGATCATCCAGGAGCGCGTGGCGGCGACCGGCGACAACTCCTCGCGTGCTCTGGTGCGCAACGGCGTGTGGTGGGTCGCCGTGGCGCTCAACGGGGCCGGCGCGGTCCTGCACGTGGTCGCGCTGGCCTACGGACCGCTCAGCCTGGTCCAGCCGCTCGGCGCGCTGACGATCGTGTTCGCCCTTCCGCTGGCGGCTCTGTTCGTCGGGCGGCGGGCGGGAGCGACCGCCTGGCGCGGCGCGTTGATGGCGACGGCGGGGCTCGGCGGGCTGCTGGCACTCACGGGGGACGCCGAGCCGCACACGCTGGACGGTCCGGAGCAGGTGCTGCTGGCCTCGGTGACGTTCGGCGCCGTCGGTGTGCTGGTGGTGTTCGCCCGGACGCTGCGGCGGCCGGTCCTGCGCAGCGCCGTCCTGGCCACGGGCGCGGGCGGGGCGTTCGGCATGGCCTCGGTGTTCACCAAGACCGTGGCCGTGGAGTGGACCTCCGGTTCGTTCCGTACCGGAGTGCTGCCGCTGCTGGCCATCGCCGGTCTCGCGGCGGCGGGACTGTTCCTGTCGCAGGCGGCCTACCGGGGCGCCGGGCTCACGGCCCCGCTCGCGACGGTGACGGTGGTCAACCCGGTGGTGGCCGCCGCGATCGGGATCACGCTGTTCGGCGAGCACTTCCGGCTCGGGGCGCCGGGCACGGCCCTCGCGCTCTGCTGCGGCGCCCTGGCCGCCGCCGGGCTGGTCCTGCTGACCCGGGAGCGGCTGGAGCGGGAGCACGCCGAGGAGGCGGGCGCGGCGTACTCGGGAGCCCGGTCCGCAGGTCCGGCGGGGGCTCCGGACGCGGTGCGCGGGACGGAGGAGGCGGACGGTGGGCAGCCACCGGCGTCACCGTCCCGGGCCGGCGTGCCGGTGCCCGCGGCGGGGCCCCGTGCCGGGGCGGACAGGACGTCGCCGCTGCGGCCCGGGCAGGCGGTGCCGCAGGCGGGGTCCGGTGCGCCGGGGCGGCGGCGCACCGGGGCCACCCTGCGGCCTCCCGTGTCCGAGCGGCCGGTTCAGACCTTGACGCCGCCCGCCCGGAGGTAGGCCAGCGGGTCGACGTCCGAGCCGTATCCGGGCCCCGTACGGATCTCGAAGTGCAGGTGCGGGCCCGTGCTGTTGCCCGTGGAACCGGAGCGGGCGATGCGCTGCCCGGCGGAGACCGACTGGCCGGCGCGCACGTGGAGCGCGGAGAGGTGGGCGTACTGGCTGTACTTGCCGTCACCGTGCCGGATGACGACCTCGTATCCGTACGCGCCCGCCCAGCCGGCCGAGACGACGCGGCCCGGGGCCACGGACTTGACCGACGTCCCGGTGGGCACGGGGAAGTCGACGCCGGTGTGGTAGCCGCTGGACCAGCCGCCGGCCTGCCGGTAGGGGGTACCGGTGCCGGCCGCCACCGGGGCGCTGAAGCCGGAGTGCTTCACGGCGCGTTCCGGGGCGGTCCGCTCCTTCTTGGGCGCTTCCCGCTTGGGCGCTTCCTTCTTCGGGGCCTGCTTCTTCTGGACTTGCTGTTTCGGGGCCTGCTGTTTCGGGGCTTCCCGCTTCTGCGTCTGCTGCTTGGGGGCTTCCTGATCGGAAGCTTCCCGCTTCGGGGCCTGCTGCTTCGGGGCTTCCTTCTTCGCCTCGGGCGCGGCGGACGGCGGCTTGGCGGCGGGCTTCCGTGTGGGCGCCGGGGCCGTCCCGCGCTCCCCCGGCTTCGAGGCGCGGCCCCCGTCGAGGCTCAGCCGCTGTCCGGGGAAGATCAGATCCGGGTCGTCGCCGACGACGGTGCGGTTGGCGGCGTAGAGGCCCTGCCAGCCGCCGCGGACCCGCTGGGCGGAGGCGATGCCGGAGAGGGAGTCGCCGCTCGCGACGGTGTACGAGTCGCGCTTTCCCGGTACGTGGGTGGGCGTCGCGGCGGCGGGTCGGGCCTGCGGCCGGGCGGGCGCGCTCCGCGGCGCGGCCTGGACGGGGCGGCTCCCGGCGCTCTGCGCCTCGGCGCCCGAACCCGGTGAGATCTCGGGTGCGTCCCCGCCCCGGGTGAGCCCCGCCCGTACGGAACAGGTGGGCCAGGCGCCGGGCCCCTGGCCGTCGAGAACCCGTTCGGCGACGGCGATCTGCTGGTCCCGGGTCGCGAGGTCGGCGCGCGGCGCGTACTCCGTGCCACCGTAGGCGGCCCAGGTGGAGCCGCTGAACTGGAGCCCTCCGTAGTAGCCGTTGCCCGTGTTGACGGACCAGTTACCGCTGGACTCGCAGGCGGCGACCTTCTCCCAGACCTCGCTCGGAGCGGCCCCGGCCGAGGCCGCGGTGATGAGCGGGAGCGCGATGCCCGCGCCGCCCGCCGTGACCGTGAGCGAAGCACGGTTGATGCGGCTGGGCTGATATCTGCGGTGCCGTCCGGTCGCGGCCATGCGTGGCTCCCCCACTGGCTTCGGTACATCTCGCAAGGGGCAACGTAGGTCCGGACGGTGACTGATCACAAGCAAAACGTGATACTCGGCCGCCGCCCGGCCGGCGGGTGGCCGGAATCCGATCCTTGGCGGAGCGGAGCGGACTTCGCCCGACCCGGTCTCTCAACTCCCCTTCGAGGCGTGTTCGTTCATGCCGCGCCGAGGTCGTCCGGCCACGCACGCATGGCCACTTCGGCGAGAGACTCCAACTCCTCCCGGCCGGCGCCGTCCCGCGCCTGCTGCGACATCCCCTGGATGACGGCCGCCGTGTGGCGCGCGAGCGCCGCCGCGTCGGTGCCCGGCGGCAGCACGCCCGCCCCGACGTCCTTCTGGATGTGCCGCGTGAACTCCGCGACGTTCCGCAGCCTGTGGTCGCGGAGTACCGCCACGACCTCGCCGGAGGAGCAGTTCTCCGCCGCACACAGCACCATGCAGCCACGCGGCCGACCCGCCACCGTGTACTCCCGCGCCGCCTCGCGCAGCATCCGCGCGAAACCGCTCCGCGCGGTCGGCTCCTCGGCCAGGGCCCGGCCGCCGAATCCGCCGTAGAGGGTCGCGTACACCTCCACGACCTCCCCGAACAGGGTGCGCTTGTCACCGAAGGCCGCATACAGGCTGGGAGCGGCGATGCCCATCACACGGGTCAGATCCGCGATCGAGGTCGCCTCGTAGCCCTGCTCCCAGAACGCCAGGGTCGCCTTCCGGAGAGCGTCCTCACGGTCGAAGGACCGTGGCCTGCCGCGCTGTTTCGTCGCCATCCGGCAATTCTATAGCGACCGCTAGGGAACGTGTTACGGTCCTTTCTGTATCGATCGCTAATGAAAGAGGGGGGCGGAGCCATGGGCTCGCTCACGGGGAAGACGGCGCTGGTCACCGGTGGCAGCAGGGGCATCGGGCGCGGGATCGCCGAACGGCTGGGACGCGACGGCGCACGCGTCGGCGTGCACTACGGCAGCAATGAGGCGGCGGCCGCGGAGACCGTGGCCGCGATTGAGTCGGCGGGCGGCACGGCGTTCGCCCTCGGCACGGAGCTGGCGGCCCCAGGCGCCGCCCAGACGCTCTGGACCGCCTTCGACAAGCACGCGGACGGCCTGGACATCCTGGTGAACAACGCCGGCATAGGCGTGTCGCGCGGCTTCGCCACTATCGACGAGGAGGAGTACGACCGCCTGTTCACCGTCAACACCAAGGCGCCGTTCTTCCTCACCCGGCTGGGACTCGACCGTCTGCGCGACGGCGGGCGCGTCATCAACATCTCGACGGGCCTCAGCCACGCGGCGATGATGCCGGACCTGATCGGCTACGCCATGTCCAAAGGGGCGTTGGACGTGTTCACGCGGAATCTGTCCAAGGTACTGGGCGACCGGGGCATCACCGTCAACGCGGTGGCGCCGGGCATCATCGACACCGACTCCACCTCGGACCGGTTGCGCGCGAGCGAGGAGGCGTGGGCCGACGCGGCCGCTCTGTCCACCTTGGGGAGGGTGGGCACTCCCGCGGACATCGCCGACGTGGTGGCCTTCCTGGCCTCGGACGACGGCCGCTGGGTCACGGGCCAGTGGATCGACGCGACAGGTGGGTCGCTGCCCTAAGGGCTGTCCGGGGGGAAGGGCCGGCCCGGCGTCCTCGCCCTCGAATCGGGACCGGTGGCACGGGGCTCGGCGCGACCGCATCGCCCGGGTGAGTGCTAACGTGCCGACCGGCTTGACCAACCGGCCCCCGTGATAACGGAGTTGTGCGGAGCACTCCGCGCGGGACACCAACGGGGGCGCGGAGACGGGGTGAACCCATGGGGGCGGAGCACGACGACGCGGAGCACGCGGCGGGGAGCGGTCCGGAGGGCTCGCGGGAATCCGGGCACCCGGACCATCCGGAGCTGGGCGCGCACCGCCGTACCTACCGCCCGGTGCGCAGGAAGCCGTCCGCGTACGCGCTCCTGGTGCTGGTCCTCGCCCCCGGCGCCGGACTGCTCTACCTGCTGGTGCTCCTCGCCTGTGCGGTCGTCGGCCGGGGTGGCGGCCCCGCGCCGGGGGTGGCCGGCGCGCTGGGACTGCTGGTGCCGTTCGTCGTACGGGTCTGCTGGTATCGGCGCCATACCGGGGTCGAGTTCCGCCTCCACGAGAACGGGCTCGTCGCGGTCACCGCGCGCGGCCGGGAAGTGGTCTACCCGTGGCGGACGACGGCGGTGTTCACGGACGGCTGGGACCGGTTCAAACTGGCCACTCCGCAGGGGGCGGTCGTCACCCTGGGCCCGCCCGGCCGTCGGCCCGCGTTCGGCGGAGAGCGGATCAAGGGGCTACGGACCCGCACGGTGATCCGGGGCGCACAGGTCGCCGAGGACGAGGAGTGGGATCCGGCGATCCGGCAGGGCGTCCTGAGCGCGCAGACGGAACCGGCCGTCCGAACGGCGCTCAGCGGCGGAGAAGTGCCTGTCGGAGACCTCGTGTTGAGCCGATCCGGTGTGACGGTACGGCGGGGACGCGGGCGGGACGACTTCTCCGCCTGGCAGGACGTCCGCTCGCTGGAGCTCTCGCCCGAGGGGCTGCTCATGATCTCCTCCCGCGGGAGGGACTTTCCGACCCACTTCATGCGGTACCGGTACCGGGTGGCGAACCTGGATCTCTTCCTCGCCCTCTCCCGGCAGTTGCACGAGAACGCCGTGCGGTGCGCGCCCGGGCCGGCTGCCGGTACCTCCGAGCCGGCGCCGCCCACGCCCGTGCGTACGCCCGATGCCGTGCCCGATTCGGCCGGGCCTGACTCGGCCGGGCCTGATTCGCCTCCGCCCGGCTCGTCCGCGCCCGGCTCTTCCGCGCCGGATCCGTCCACCCCGGCTCCGGGCTCGACCGCACCTGTCCCGGTCCCGGCTGCTTCTCAGTCCGGGCCGACCCCGGCCGCCACGGCCCCCTCACGTCCCTCCCCGGCCCCTGCCCGTACCGCCGCCGCCGTCCCGCGGGACGAGGTACTCGACCTGCTGTCCCATTACCTCGTCCTCGGCATGGGCGCGTGGGCGGCGTGGGCGCTCGGCACCCGGGACGAGATCGACGGTGTGGGCGTCGCGCTCCTCGCCGTCGTCAAGGCGGTCATCGGCGTCATCGCCGGGATGCTGGCCGGCCTGCTCGTCACGACCGCCATCGCGGCCACGTGGAAGGCAGGCGGCGAGATCGTGCTCGAAGCCGCGATCCGCTGGTTCCGCCACCGCCGCTTCGTCGCCTCGGCCGCACTCACCCTGGGCGCCTTCGTCGGCCCCTTAGCGCTGCTCTTCCTCCTCTTCCGCGCCTTCCCGTCCCGCCTGGTCCCCCTGGCGATGCTGCTGTTCTTCGGTGGCTGGGCAGTTCTGCTCGCGGTGGCACGGTGTCTGCCGTCGGAGAACGCGGCGGTACGCCATCTTCCCGACGCACCGGCCGTGTTGCTGGTCGCGCTCGCGTGCGAGCAACTGGTCTCCGGTGACGTGCTGACCGTCGCGCCCGCCGCCGGACTGTTCTTCCCGATCGCGCTGTGGCTCTCCTGGCGCGGTCGGCGGTGGATGCGGACAGCTCCGCGTCGTACCGTCCAGGCGGCGGCCGATGTGGTGCTGTCCGTCGAACTCGGGCTGGTGCTCACCCTGTTCATGGTCTGGCTCGCCAACGTCCTCTCGTTCACGCCGCCTCAGGTCACCGTCGTGCTGGAGGTCGTGGAGAAGGTACAGGGGCTGACCGAGGTCCACTGGCTGTACTGGATGGCGGCGTACACGGCACTGGCTCTCGGCAGTTACGCCCTGCTGCGGTGGCCGACGCTCGTCGTCCGCGCCCAACGCAGGCTGCGTCCGGCGCGGTTCGGCTCGTCACGGCTTCCCGTGCGCCTCGCCACGAACGCCGTTCAACGGTCGTTCTCCGGAATCAACATCGCCGTCATGGTCGCGCTGATCTTCCTCGTCGCCGTTGCTCCGGTCTCCGAGGGCGCGTGGAAGCGCCCGGTCGAGCGGCGGTACGCCCTGGAGGTGGAGCGCCGGGAGTACGCCGAGGGCTCGGCCGCCGCGTACCGGGAGATCCTGCGACAGGTCTCCCTTCACCCCCGGAGCGTGGAAGGGATCCGGGAAGTGATCATCGCGGTGGACCGGATCGCTCCGTCGGCGGAGGGCGAGTCGGTGAACCGGACGGCGTTGGACATCGCACGGCAGGCCGGACGGTTCCAGGCCGGAACGCTGGGCATCGACGCCGTCCCCGACGAGCCCGTACCGGACCCCGATCCCGGCCCGGCTCCGGAAGGCGACGATCTCGACGCCTCGCTCGGCCGACTCGATGAGACCCAGCGGCAGCGCGCGGAGCGGGAGGAACGGACGGACCGGTTCGCCGAGTCGGCCTCGCTCGCGATCACCCGGGCCTTGGACACGCTCGATCTGGGGGACAACGAGGCCGTCCAACTCGTCAAGGAGTATCTCAGCGGGCTGGTGGAGGACGGCCCGGTGAAAACGGCCTTCCACCGCTGGGGCGAGGGCGTCGGGCGCCGCCCGCCCGAGGGCGGGCGGCTCGTCCGCATCGACGTCAGCCGTCTGACGGCGGTGGCCTACGAGCGCACCGCCGCGGCGGTCGACCGGGCCGACGCCGGCCTGCTCACGTTCTACGGGCGGTTCGGCGTCGGCGTCCCGGCCGAGGACGCCTCGGTCGCCCGCGCGGTCGACCTGGCGAACCAGCACCGGTACGTCCAGCAGGGCACCGGCCCCTGCACGGGCTGTGCCGCGCCTCCGGCGGACGGGATCGGCACGGGCGGCACCGGCACGACCGGAGGCGGCGGCCGTCGCTGAGGCCCGCCGCCCACCACCGCCGCTGAGGCCCGCCACTCAGCGCCACCGGGGCCCGCGCCGACGCGGAGAGAGCGGGACGCTCAGCCGACGCGACGGGGCGTCACCGCTCAGGTCGCCGGTGCGCGGTGAACTCGCTGACGGATACCTCGGCCTCGCTTCCCGGGACCTCGACGAAGCGGCCGTCGGACTTCACCCGGGCCGCGGCCTCGCCGTTCAGCCGAGCAGGACTTCCCGCAGCCTGGCGCCGAACGCCACCGGATCCTCCGTGAGGCCGACATGGCCCCCGGGGAACTCGGCCGTCGCGCTTCCGACCCGCTGGGCCAGCCGTTCGGCTGCGACGGCCGGCAGCAGGGCCCGCGAGTCCCGGCCCACGCCGACGACGAGCTTCGGCGCGGCGGTCCGGAGAGCGTCGAGATCCGGGGCGTGTCCGCTGAACGAACAGAGCACGTGCTCCAGGAAGACCGGCAGGTTGGCCATCATCCGCCGGACAGTGGCGGCCTCGGCCTCAGCCGCGGCGTCGACTTCGGCTCCGGCTCCGGCGCCGGCGCCGTTTTGAGCTTCGGCTTCGGCCTCGGCCTCGGATGCTCCGCCGCTCTCCTCCGGTGGGGCGGTGGCCCCGCCGTCCTCCACCGGCCCGGTGGCGGCTCGGCTCTCCTCGTCCGCCCCGGTGGCGACCTCGTACCGCCCGCCGCCCGCGCCGCCCTCCGGGGCGAGACCGGCAGCCATCGTCGCCATCGCGGCCTCCACCCCGTCCCGCAGGAACGACTCCCGTACCGCCGCGAAGACCGCCCGCCCGGCGGCCGGGTCCGGCAGCAGCTCCACCAGGGGCGGTTCGTGCGCCACGACCCGGCCGACCAGGCCGGGCCGCCGGGACAGCAGGTCCAGGGCGACGATCGCGCTGGAGCTGGAGCCGAACACGGCCGCCGGCGCGCCGTCCGGGGAGAGCAGCTCGATGAGGCGCGCGACGTCCTCGCTGTGTGTGCCGGGCAGTTGCTCGCCGGCAGGCCCGTGGAGGGTGCTGCGCGAGTAGCCGCGCGGATCGAACGCGACCACCGTCCACCGGTCCGCCAACCCCGCCGCGAGAGTGTCGTAGATCCCGGCGTCGGCGCTGCCGCCCGGCATCATCACCAGCAGCGGGCCCCGGCCGCGTACCTCGTAGTGGAGCGTCGCACCGGGCGCCTCCAGTCGTCCGGTGCGCACGGCGGTGGCGGCCGTGGCCGCCGCAGTGGTTGCGTCAGTCGTCGGCATGCCTGTGCGCATGGCCGTCCCCCTTCGTTTCGTCTTCCTCGTCGGCCGTGGCGTTCTGCTCGGCGGCCGGCTCCGCGGGCCAGTGCTCCAGCACCGTGTGCAGCGCCTCGACGGTCCGCTCCCAGGACGCCTCGACGTCGCGGGCGGCACGGAACGCCCCGTCCGCCTCCAGGTCGCTGAAGCCGTGCAGGGTGCTGCGCAGCATCCGTACGGCGTCGGTGAGCGCGGGCTCGGTCAGGCGGTAGGCGCGCATCATGCCGTAGATGGTCGAGACCGTCCGGCGGAAGGCGCTGGACTGCTGGGCGACCTCCGGGTCGATCCTCATCTGCGTCGCCTGGTACCGCCCGGGATGCTCCAGTGCGAACTCCCGGTACGCATAGGTGAATCCGACGAGCGCGTCCCGGCCCGCGCGTCCGGCCACCGCTTCGCTCAGCCGGTCCGCGAACTCTCCGGCGGCCAGCAGCGCGACCCGGGTCCGCAGATCCTGGAGGCCGCCGACATGGCCGTAGAGGCTGGCGTCCTTCACGCCGAAGCCCCGGGCCACCGCCGAGACCGTCACCTGGTCGAAGCCGATCGAGTCGGCCAGATCGGCGGCCGCCGCGACCACCCGCTCGGTCGTCAGTCCCGCACGCACCATGCGAGGCTCCCCCTCCGCATCCCTGCCGAACCTAGACTCCCTAGGTTCATTCCTAAAGTACACAGGATTCGACCAGAGGTCCTAGGAATAAAGCGATCCGCCGCGACCACAGGGACCGTGGTCGCGGCGGATCACGACGCCTCGCCGGCAGCGGGCATCGGACGCCGGACGCCGGCACAGGACATCTCTCCGGCCGGCAGTCGGGCGCGGTCGAGGAGCGGGGGCCGGGGCGCGCCCCGGTCGACCTGATGGCTTCGGATGGTCGTCGGCGGACTACCGCTCCGGACCCCTGCCCTTCGACTCCGCTGATAGGTTCCTGCGGTGAGCGAGCAACTGCCCGGCGGGGGCATCGAGCTGTCACCCGAAGAGATCGAAAGCCTTCCTGACCGGTGGTCTTCCTGCTGGACACCGAGCGAGGTCGCGCAGCGGCTGACGGGGATCGGCACGCCCTGGTACGTGGCCGCCGGCTGGGCGCTGGACCTGTTCCACGGCAGGCAGACGCGCGCCCACGGGGACATCGAGATCGCGATTCCGGCCGCGAGCTTTCCCCGGGTCCGCGGCCGCTTCCCCGGACATGTCTTCGACGCGGCGGGCAGCGGCCGGATCTGGGAGGACCCCGCACCGGAGGTGCTGACCGCCGTTCACCAGACGTGGCTCCGCGATCCGGCCACCGGAAACTACCTGCTCGACGTGTTCCGCGAACCGCACGACGGCGACCTCTGGATCTGCCGCCGCGATGAGAGGCTACGGCTCCCCTACAGCGACATCATCCATCACACCCAGGACGGCATCCCGTATCTGGCGCCCGAACTGGTCCTGCTGTTCAAGGCCAAGCACGCCCGCCGGAAGGACCGGGCGGACTTCGAGGCGACCGTCCCCCACATGACCTCGGCGCAGCGCGGAACTCTGGCCGAGCTGCTCGCCCGCGTACACCCGGAACACCCCTGGATCGCGGACCTCTAGCCACAGGTGCGCTCGCGTGTCCGCCCGCCCCCGGTTTCCCGGCGCACCCGGCCCGGCGGCGGCCCTGTCCGCTCCCGGTGGCCGCCCGGCAGCGGGAGCCGCCCCGCCGGGCAGGGCGGCGCGGCTCCCCGGGATCAGGCGGTGTGCAGCCGCAGCCCGTACCGGTTGAGGATCTCGTTGACCGGCTGGTGCCAGGTCTCCCCGCCGGAGGAGCAGTTGCCCCAGCCGCCGGAGGTGACGCCCTGCGCCTGGTCGCCGCTGATGAACGAACCGCCGGAGTCGCCGCCTTCGGCGCAGACGCTCGTCTTGGTCATCTGGTGGACGGCGCCCTGGCTGTAGTTGACGGTCTCGTTCTTGGCGAGGACCCGGCCGCAGTGCCAGCGTGTGGTGGAGCCGGAGCGGCAGATCGACGCACCGACGGGCGCCTCGTTGGAGCCGCGGACGAGCTGGTCGGAGACGGTGCCCCAGCCGAGGACGACCGGGACGGTCCACCAGCCGTTGGCCACGTTCACCCAGGCGTAGTCGTTGCCCGGGAAGGACGAGCCCTGGAAGTTGCCGATGGCCGATCCGTCCCAGCCGCGCACGGACTGGCCCGCACCGCCGCAGTGTCCGGCGGTGACGAAGCCGCCGTGGACGGAGAAGCCGATCGAGCAGCGGACGTTGCCCGTGTAGTACGGGTCGCCTCCGACCGTTCCGGCGGCGAAGGTCCGGGGCGCTTCGGCGGTGGCCTTCACCGTCACCGGCCCGGCCTCACGGGCCTTCGCCACGAACGCGCGGACATCGTTGTCACGCTGCTCGGACGCGACCACGTTCACGACGACGCTGCTGCTCGCCGGATCGACGTGCCAGCTGCTCACCCCGTCCGGCGCGGACAGGGCGTCGATACGGGCCTTCGCCGCGTCGAGCTGCCGGGCCGAGTGCTCGACGACGCGGACGTCGGCGCCGGCGGCCCGGACGGCGCCGGCCCTGTCGGCGTCCGTGACGGCGACGACCAGCTTGCGGGACGTCGCGTCGAACCAGGCGCCCCCGAAGGCCGAACCTGCGGCGCGCTGCGCCTTCGGCTCCAGCGCGGTGGCCTTCTTCTCGTCGGCGAGCCGGGTGACGGCCTCGCTCTCACTGATGCCGAAGTCGCGCTGCATCGCGGTGAGCAGGGCGGCGGAGGCGGGCGCCGGTGCGGATTCGGTGGGGGCGGCGGAGGCGGACGACGGGCCGGCGGCGGCCCAGGCTCCGACGAGCAGGAGAGCGGACAGACCGGTCCGCAGCAGGGTTGCGTGTCTCAAGGGAGTGACCCTTCCTGTTGTTCCAACGACGTGGGGGTGGAACGGGAGGCGTCCGGGAGCGCATGTCGAGCGTGCTGCATGAGAGCGCTCTCAGATGTGCTGCCCCGGACTGTAGCGGAGTTCAAAAGTCAGGTCCATGCCAATGACGCGATGCTCCGGGAGAGAGTGCGGCGCCCCCGCAGCCGCCCGCGGCGACACCCCGTACCGCGTTGAGTAGCCGTACTCATCCGACTCCCGGCCGCCCGTCCTACTGTCACAGGAATGCGGGGCGGGACAGGACAGCGGTAGGCGGAGGAGCGGACCATGGCCGGATCACGGCGTAGACGATGGAGAGCCGTCATGACCGGCGTACTGACGGGTTCGCTGACCGTGCTCCTGGGCGCGTGCGGCGTGGTCGGCACCGAGGACGACCGGCGGGCCGCGGAGGAACTGGCCGAGAAGCACCACCCCGGTCAGCTCAAGGCGATCGGGGCTCGGACGCTCTTTCCGGGCACGGGAGGTTCGGAGGTCACGTTCGCGGTGACCGACGACCGTGATGCCGTGGTCCGCCTCCGCATCGACACGGACAAGGTGCGAGGGGGTCTCTGTGACGGCAAGGACTGCGCCGGCGTCCTCGCCGACGCCGTGCGGCGCGGCCGCCAGCAGGCCGAGGACTTCCGTACGCTCGCGACGGCGTTCGACTCCTGCGGCTACGAGGTCGTCGCGCTGGGCCCGACCGGCACACCGCCCTATGTCGTCGCCGAGTTGACGAACGAGACCGTGGCGAAGGTGCTCGGCGAGATCGGCCGGTGCGTGCAGCGGTGGGTGGCGGCGAGCGGGCCCGAGAGCACGTTGGCGAAGGGGCAGGCGTCGTACGTGAACGTGGTCTCCCCCGCCGTGGCCGAACGCCGTGACCGCGGCAAGGAGTCCTGGCCGACACTCATGCGGCTGACCCGCTCCGATCTTCTGGCCTCGCTCACCAAGCACACGTATTTCTCGGCGAGTTACGCGATCGAGCAGGGCCGGGTCGATACGACGGGCAGCGCACGGGTGGTCCGGCCCTTCCGGGAGCGCCAGAAGTTCGGCGAGACCGTTCAGAGCGCGGTGGCGGAGCGGCTGCGTGCCACCCACCCCCGGGTGGTCGTGAGCGACTACCAGTGGATCTGGCGGCTGGAGCCGGGCCGCGTGGACCGGCAGACCGGCTACGTTCTGTACTGCCCCGAGCCGGACGCGCGGGGCCGGTGCGTCAACAGCGACGACGCGGCACTGGTCACCACGGACGAGAGGGGCGTCCCCGTGGGGAAGATCCGCCTCGTCCACGATGTACGGGAGGGCACCGGAGCGCTGCGCCTGCCTCCGTACTGAGGGACCGTTCCGTCGTACTGAGGGGCCGCCCCGTAGGGCAACGGGTCTCGTGACGCGCCCCCATCTCCATTCGGCTGCTCACCTGTTGGACACCGCGACCGCCGATGAGAGGTTCACAGCCTGTCCGGTTCGGAGCACTGATGAGGTCGAACGGCGGTGGCGTGCGGTGGAGTCGGGAACAGTCGGCGCCGTTGCGGAGTCCTCCCGTGTCTAACCACGTCGCACACGCCGTCTTGCGGACGCCGGACCGTGATCTGGGCCTGCGGGTCGCTCGCCGGATGGCGGCCTCGCCCGCCCGGTCCGATCCGCCGGGCAGGACCTAATCGGCGATGTGAGCCCCGTACCACGCCCCCAGGATCACGAGCACGGCATAGAGGACGTAGGTGACCGTCTTCTGGCCGCTCATATCGACACCCCCGGAACCAGGCCGACGCACTCCGCTGCGAGGGGCTCGCCCCGGCCCCACGGTGTCAGCGTGCCCCGGCGTCAGCCCGTGAATCCGGTGGCGACCGCTGCTGTCGGGGCGGCGGAAGGGCCCGGGAGTGCTGTTTGCGCGGGAAGCCGCCTCCACCGGGGTGTTCCGTGGCATCGTTCGCCCCATGAACATCGCCGTGCGCCCGGCCTCGGTGTACGAGGACGTCCGTACCCTGGTCGGCCCGAAGTCGCCCGGCGCCAACGTCTGCTGGTGTCTGAGCTACCGCATCCCCGCCAAGCTCAACAAGGAGCTGCGCGGCCCGGCCCGCGGGGAGTACGTCGCCGGGCTGTGCCGTGCGGAGCCGCCGCCCGGGGTGATCGCCTACGAAGGCGGCGAACCGATCGGCTGGGCCGCCGTGGCGCCGCGTTCGGTCACCTCCTTCGCGCGGAGCCGCAGCATTCCGCACGTCGACGCCCTGCCGGTCTGGTCGCTGTGGTGCATCCGCGTGCGCCCCGGCCACCGGGGCAAGGGCGTCTCGCACGCGCTGATCGCCGGCGCGGTCGCGTTCGCGCGCGACCGCGGAGCGCCGGCGATCGAGGCGTACCCGCTGGACAGCGGCGGCGACACGGTGGATCTGACGATGGCGTACGCCGGGATCCGGAAGAACTTCGAGCGCGCCGGGTTCAGCCACGCGGCCGACACCACCTCGGTACTGGCCGGGCATCCGCGGGTACTGATGCGGCTGGATCTGCGGGGGTAGCCGCGGGGCGGGCCGTTCAGCCGTCAGCGGACCCGGCCCCCACCGATGTCGTCCACGGGCGCAGCTTCTCCGGATTGCGGATCACCCAGATCCGGTTGACACGGCCCTCGGCGATGTCGAACGCGGCCACGGTCACCACGGCGCCGTCGCGCAGTGCCACCAGACCCGGCAGACCGTTGACCGAGCGCTCCACGAGTCGCATTCCGGGAGCCCGGTCGGCGATGGCGGTCATGTACGGGGCGATGCGCGCGCCACCCTCGATCGGGCGGGGCGCGGCACCGGCCAGGCCGCCGCCGTCCACGGTCATCACGGCGGCCGGGTCGAGGACGTCGACGAGGCTCACGATGTCCTTGTCCTCCCAGGCCGCCTTGATCCGCCGTACCGCCTCGGTGCGTACGTCCGCAGCCTCCGGCGGCCGGGCCGCGGGCACCCGCCGCCGGGCCGAGGCCGCGAGCTGCTTGCAGGCGGCGGGGGTACGGCCGAGTACCACGGCGATCTCCGCGAACGGGTAGCGGAAGACGTCGTGGAGCACGAACGCGACGCGTTCGGCGGGCGTCATGGCCTCCAGAACGACGAGGAAGGCCATGGTCACCGACTCGTCCAGGACCATCCGGTCGGCGGGATCGGCGGTCTGTGCGGCTCCGCGCTCGTCCGGGTCCGGCAGCGGATCGGGCAGCCAGGCGCCGACGTAGCGTTCACGCCGCACCCGTGCCGAGCGCAGCACGTCCAGGCAGATGCGGCCGGTGACCGTCGTCATCCAGGCCCCGGGCGAAGCGATCGCGTCCCGCCGGGCCGGCGGCAGCGCGTACCAGCGGGTGTACGCCTCCTGCACGGCGTCCTCGGAATCTGCCAGCGAGCCGAGCAACCGGTAGGCCAGATTGAACAGTTGACCGCGCTCACCGGCCGCCGGACCGGTGTCCGACCCTTCTGTCGCTCTCAAGGCCCAAGCCCCGCCTTACCTTTCGCCCACCCGTGTCGTCGGTGTGGTGAGAGCTTATCGACCGACCGCCCGCGGGCGGCAGAAAGGGGCATGGCATGGCCACCCAGGCGACGGCACGGCGGAAGGCACGGAACGGATTCCCGTTCCTGCGGACCGCGATCGCCCTCCAGACCCTGACCATCTTCCTCCAGGCGGTCTCCTCGGGGCTGCTGATGACGACGTCCTACGGAGAGGTGCTGCACAGCGTCGGGGCCCGCGTGATGTACGGGGCGTCGATGCTGTACGTCCTCGCCGCGGTGCTGGCCTGGAAGCCGGGCGGCGGCTCGCCCCGGCCGGTCCTGCACGCGTCCGGCTTCCTGGCGCTGGCGTCGGTCCAGGTCGCGGTGGGCATGGCGCACGTGCCCGCGGTCCATCTCCCGCTGGGCGTCCTGATGTTCGGGCTGAGCGTGCTGGCCCTGGCACGACGCTGAGGCCGGTGGCGGCGGACGGCGGACAGCGGCGGTGCCGCGCGGCGGGCAGGACGCCGCACCGGGCGCCGTGTCCGGCATGCAGTCGTCCGCGCGACTGCATGCCGTCTACAGCTACTCTCCGACCGAACGGGACGACGGCTGTCGGCGCGAAGGAGATGGACAACGACATGGACGAGAACACCGGCTGCGGCCACGGGCGGGTCGTCGCCGCTCTCGACGGTGTGCGCATGAGCCGCCACACCACGGGCCAGGTCATCCTCGACGGGATCGACTGGACGGTGCGGGCGGGCGAGCACTGGGCCCTGCTCGGCCCCAACGGGGCGGGCAAGACCAGCATGCTGCGGATCGTCGGCGCCACCACGTTTCCCACCACCGGCACGGTCGACGTCCTCGGTCACCGGCTCGGCCGGGTCGACGTACGGGAGCTGCGGGCCCGCATCGGCCATGTCTCCACCTCCCAGCGCGTCCCGGCGGAGCTGACGGGGCACACCACCGTCCTCACCGGGCACAGCGGAACGGTCCAGCCGCTGTGGAAGGCGTACGACGCCGAAGTCCGCGAACGCGCCCACGCGTTGCTCGCGGAACTCCAGATCAAGGAGCTCGCCGACCGCCCGTACGGCGTCTGCTCGGGCGGCCAGCGCGCCCGTGTCCTCATCGCCCGAGCCCTCATGGCGGACCCGGGCCTGCTGCTGCTCGACGAGCCGTTCAACGCGCTCGACCTGCCCTCGCGCGAGGACCTCATCGACACCATGCGCCATCTGGCCGACTCCCGGCCGGAGTTGGCGACGGTGACCGTCACCCACCATCTGGAGGAGCTGTCCCCGGCGATCACCCACGCCCTGCTCCTGCGGGAGGGGCGCGTGCTCGCGCGGGGAGCCGTCCAGGACGTCCTCACCCAGGAACGTATGACCGCGTGCTTCGGCCGTCCCATCGAGGTGACGCGGCACGCCGGCCGCTGGCTGGCCCGCTCGGGCGGCTTCGCGTAACGAGCCGGCGGTGCGGCGGGTCCGGGGCCGTCGTCCGGATTCCCGAGGGGCACGGCACCTCTCCTTCGCGCCGTTGTGGAGAGCCCGCGCGGGCCGTCAGGGCTTGGCGTCGACGAGCCGGACCGTGCCGAGGATCTTGCGTACCGTCTGCTCGGGCACCTCGTCGTCGACCCCGCGCACGCCGACGAACGTCCAGGAGAACGTCTCGCCCGCCGGGTTCTGAAAGGCGAACGCGGTCGCCTTCCCGTCGTAGGCGCAGCGGCCCGCGCCGTCGACGCCCGTGGAGGTCGCCGTCGCCACGCTTCCGCTGAGTCCCGACTTCGTGGTGAACGGCTTGGCGGCCCCGGTCGTGACCTTGTCCTTCGACGGCTGCGCGTAGCTTCCGTAGACCCACAGACGGGCGTTCTCCCGCGCCGCCTCGGCGGTGTCGCGCGCTTCGGGCTCGCTCCGGGAGCCCGCTGCGGCGAGCGGGGTGTCCTCCTGGATGCCGTTGCCGTCGTCGTCGGACCGGCACCACTTCTCCTTGAGGACGGCCGGGGCGGCGAAGCCGACGAGCGGTGTCTCCTCGGGGTCGCCGTTCTCCGCGACGTAGCTCACCCAACCCGACGGCTTGAGCGCCCAGGTCGCCGGCACGTCGAACGCGATGCCGCGCTTGACGTTGGTCACCGTCCTCCAGCCCGGTACGAGGGGTTCCGCGCCGTCCTCCGCTCCGGCCCGGGGCTTCCCGGGGGAAGGCGAGGCACTACCTGCCCCGGTGGGTCCCGCCTCCGGCTCTCCGTCCTCCCCGCCGAGCAGCAGGAATCCGGTGATCCCGGCGGCGAGGACGACGGCGGTCGCGGCGACGACGGCGATGACCGCGCTCCGGCGGCCGCCGCCGGGCGGAGGCGGCCCGGGGACGACGGTGTGCGCGCCCCGGGGCGGCGCGGCCGGCTGCCCGGAGGGCTCGGTGGGGGCCTCCCAGGGCGCGGGGCCCCCGGGAGCGGGCGCCTGTCCCCCGTACGGCGGCGGTCGGTACCCCTGTTGATGCTGGTGGTGGTCGCCCCAGGGCGACTGCTGTCCGTTCCCCATGGGAGGCCACCCTATGCCGGTGCGTTCGAAGGTTCGAACAGTCGATGTCCGGGGCGGCTTCGGATACCGGACGAACGGGTCACGACCTGCGGCCGGACCGGTCCGGCGTCCTCTGGGTCGGCACCCGGGATCCGATCTTCCCTTTGCGACCGGAGCGGTACCGGAGTGGAATTGCGTCAGGGGACAGCGGTTCTCGGTACCCCGGAGGAAAGGACGCGCCATGAGCGACACCGACTGGGGGGACGAGGTCTACCAGCCCCAGGAGCCCGAGGCTTCCGATCCCGCCGAGCAGCTCGGCGCCGAGGACACGCTCATGGATCCGTCGGGCACCGGCGACCCCCTGGACGAGGGCTACGCGCCCCCGGACCGCCCGTGGGTGGTCGAGGGGCTGGGCACCACGGCGTCGGAGCGGAACAGCGGCGAATCCCTCGAGACCCGCCTGACGCGGGAGGTTCCCGAGCCGGACGGCACGCTCGGCGACGGCGTGGGCGATCTCGTGGACGGTGACGGCGAGCCCTGGGACGACGAGGTCGGCGTCGCCCGCGCCGGGCGGCTGACCCAGCAGGCGGAAGGGACCGTTCCGGCCACGCTCACCGCGAGCGACGTGGGCATCGACGGCGCCGCGGCGTCGGCCGAGGAGGCCGCGATGCATGTGATCCCCGAGCCGGGGGACGACGACGCGCTCCTGGAGCCGTGGCCGGCGCCGCCGGGCGACGCAGGGGCGGGTTCCGCCGGCGGCGGCGCGGCCTCCTCGCCGTCGCCCTGAGCGGCCCCCGCACCACCACCGCTTCCCCCTCTCACGCCTCATGGCTCTCTCCCGCACCTCCAGGAGCACTCAGATGAGCGGCACAGCTCAGATCGGCGTCACCGGACTCGCGGTCATGGGCCGCAACCTGGCCCGGAACTTCGCCCGCAACGGCTACACCGTGGCCCTCCACAACCGCACCACCTCCCGGACGGACTCCCTGGTGGAGGAGTTCGGCACCGAGGGCGACTTCGTGGCCGCGCGCACGCCCGAGGAGTTCGTCGCCGCGCTGGAACGGCCCCGGCGCCTGGTAGTCATGGTGAAGGCGGGGGACCCCACCGACGCGGTGATCCAGGAGTTCGCGCCGCTGCTGGAGGAGGGCGACGTCATCATCGACGGCGGCAACGCCCACTTCGAGGACACCCGCCGCCGGGAGCGGGAGCTGCGCGAGCGCGGGATCCACTTCGTCGGGGCGGGGATCTCCGGCGGCGAGGAAGGGGCGCTGAACGGCCCCAGCATCATGCCCGGCGGCTCGGCCGAGTCCTACGCGTCGCTCGGCCCGATGCTGGAGAAGATCGCCGCGCGGGCGAAGGACGGCACGCCGTGCACCACCCACATCGGGCCGGACGGCGCGGGCCACTTCGTGAAGATGGTCCACAACGGCATCGAGTACGCGGACATGCAGCTCATCGCCGAGGCGTACGACCTGCTGCGCTCGGTCGCCGGGTACTCCCCCGCGCGGATCGCCGATGTCTTCCGCTCCTGGAACACGGGCCGGCTGGACTCGTACCTCATCGAGATCACGGCGGAGGTCCTCGCCCACACGGACGCGGCGACCGGGAAGCCGTTCGTGGACATCGTCCAGGACCGGGCGGAGCAGAAGGGCACCGGCCGCTGGACCGTGCAGATCGCGCTCGACCTCGGGGTCCCGGTGTCGGGGATCGCGGAGGCGGTGTTCGCCCGGTCGCTGTCGGGCCACGCCGATCTGCGGGACGCGGCCCGCGACCTCCCGGGGCCCGTCCCGGAGCCGCTGGACGAGCGGGCCGCCGCGGTGTTCGCGGACCGGGTGGAGCAGGCCCTGTACGCCTCCAAGATCGTCTCGTACACGCAGGGCTTCCACCAGATCCGGGCGGGCAGCGAGGAGTACGGCTGGAACATCGATCTCGGCGCCGTCGCGGCGATCTGGCGGGCCGGCTGCATCATCCGGGCGGCGTTCCTGGACCGCATCCGCGCCGCCTACGACTCCCGGCCGGACCTGGTGAGCCTGCTGTCCGACAAGGAGTTCGGGCAGGAGATCGGAGCGGCGCAGGACGACTGGCGCGCCGTGGTGGCCGAGGCCGTACGGCAGGGGGTGCCGACGCCCGGGTTCGCCGCGGCGCTCTCGTACTACGACGGGCTGCGCGCCGACCGGCTACCCGCGGCGCTCACCCAGGGCCAGCGGGACTTCTTCGGTGCGCACACCTACCGGCGTACGGACCGGGAGGGCTCGTTCCACACGCTCTGGGGCGGTGACCGCCGTGAGGTCGAGGCGGGCTGAGCCGGGACGAAGGGGCCACGCGGCGTCCCGTTCGTCACGCCACCCGCACGCCCTGCCCGGGCGCCCCGCCCATGCCCGGCCGGTCCTGCGCCCGTGTCCTCTCCCCGGGCCGGGGCGCCGCGCCCCCGCGTTCGCCCGGCCGGTCCACTCCGCGTGCGACGAGGCCCCGTCCGTGGCTGAGTGGCTGGCGAGCCGTGTCCGCCGTCGCCCGACCCCTGTCGTAACGGAGTACGCCCATGCCCGACCCCGTTCCCGATCCCGTCTCCGTCCAACCCGTCGTGGCGCCGGTGACCAGCGCGGCGCTGTTCCTGGTCGGCACGGTCGAGCCGGGCGGTGAGAAGGCGGTGCGGGACGTGCTGCCGGACCTCGCCGCCGTCGCCCGGTCGCTCGGCTTCCGGTACCCGGACGCCGGGCTCGCCTGCGTGGCGGGCTTCGGCTCCAGCGCCTGGGACCGCCTGTTCAGCGGGAAGCGCCCCCCTCACCTGCGCCCGTTCCCGGAGCTGCGGGGGCCGCGGCACCACGCCCCTTCCACCCCGGGTGACATCCTGCTGCACATCCGGGCCGACCGGGCGGACCTGTGCTTCGCGTGGGCGGCGCAGTTGCTCGACAAGCTCGGCGGAGCCGTGCGGATCGTGGACGAGACCCACGGCTTCCGCTATCTCGACCACCGGGACCTGCTCGGTTTCGTGGACGGCACGGCGAACCCGGTGGGCGGCGCGGCGCGTGAGGCTGCGATCGTCGGGGCGGACGATCCGGACTTCGAGGGCGGCAGCTATGTCGTCGTGCAGAAGTACCTCCACGACCTGACGTCCTGGAACGCGCTCACGGTGGAGGAGCAGGAACGCGTCATCGGCCGCACCAAACTGGACGACGTGGAGTTCCCCGACGACGAGAAGGCGGCCGACTCCCATCTCGCGCTCAACACGATCGTCGAGAACGGCGCCGAACGGGACATCGTGCGGGCGAACATGCCGTTCGGCAGCTTCGAGCAGGGCGAGTTCGGCACCTACTACATCGGGTACGCCGCCGATCCCGGCGTGACCGAGCAGATGCTGCGCAACATGTTCCTCGGCAAGGGCGCGGGGTCGCACGACCGCATCCTCGACTTCTCGACCGCGGTCACCGGTTCGTCCTTCTTCGCGCCCCGTGCCGACTTCCTCGACTCTCCCCCGCCGCCGCCCGGGCCGCGTGCGGGCTGATCGCCGCTCGCCGGGGCGGGGCCGGGCCCGTCCGCCGTCGAGCACCTCCTCCGGGGCCGCCGTCCGGCACGCTGGCCGTATGACACAGACGACTTCCGGACACGACGAGCACGGTACGGCGGCCCCCGCGACGGCCCTCAGCACACGCCACGACCCCCGATTCGACGCCGTCGTCCGGGCGGCCGTCGAGCAGGGGCTGCTGGGCGAGGGCGGTGAGGTCGCCGGGTTCGTCGACACGGAAGGGGTGCGCGGCTCCGTCGCGGCCCTGCACGACGCCTTCTCCGGCGCGCCCGGGGTGCTGCACACCTTCGCCGCCAAGGCATGCTCGCTCGTCCCGGTGCTGCGGCTGCTCGCCGACTGCGGCATGGGATGCGAGGTGGCGAGCCCCGGCGAGCTGCGCCTCGCTCTGGACGCGGGGTTCGCCGCCTCCCGTATCGTCCTCGACTCCCCCGCCAAGACCCGCGAGGAGCTCCGGTCGGCGCTCGCGCTCGGGGTCTCCGTCAACGCCGACAGCCTGGACGAACTGCGCCGCATCGACGCCCTGCGCGCTCCGGACTCCGCGTCCGTGGTCGGGCTGCGGATCAACCCCCAGGTGGGCGGTGGCGCGATCGGGGCGATGAGCACGGCGACGGACACCTCGAAGTTCGGGGTGGCGCTGTGTGATCCGGGCGCGCGCGAGGCGGTCGTGCGGGCGTTCCGGGAGCGGCCGTGGCTGACCCGCCTGCACGCCCATGTGGGCTCCCAGGGCTGCCCGTTGGAGCTGATCGCGGCCGGGGTGTCCCGGACGTACGAACTGGCCGAGGAGATCAACGCGGCGCTGGGCGTCCGCCAGGTCACCGGCCTGGACATCGGCGGCGGCCTCCCGGTCAACTTCACGGACGGGACCGTACGCCCCACGTACGCGGACTACGTGGCGGCCCTGACCGCCGCCGTCCCGGGCCTCCTCTCCGGACGCTACGCGCTGATCACGGAGTTCGGCCGGTCCCTGCTGGCGAAGAACGGGTTCATCGGGGCCCGCGTGGAGTACGTGAAGGACGCCGGGGGCCGGCGGATCGCCCTCACCCACGCGGGCGCGCAGACCGCCACCCGCACGGTGTTCATGCCCGACGCCTGGCCGCTGCGGATCGGGGCGTTCAGCCCGGACGGCGCTCCCAAGAACGGTCCGACACTGGTCCAGGACATCGCGGGGCCGTGCTGTTTCGCCGGGGACGTGGTGGCGTTCGGCAGGGAGCTGCCGGAGCTGGCCGAGGACGATGTGGTGGTCCTGTACGACACGGGGGCGTACTACTTTTCCACGCCGTGGGCGTACAACAGCCTGCCCCGTCCCGCCGTGCACGGATTCCGGGCGGGGCAGGACGGGGCGGTGACGTTCACGACGGTGCGGGACGCGCAGTCGCTGGACGCCATCGCCGCGGAGAGCGGACTCGCCCACGCGGACGCGCTGGTGGGGGCCGACGCGTCGCCGCGCCCGGACGCGCCGGGGGTACGGGACGGCTGAGGGGCCTCAGCCCGTCGGCGGCCGAACGGGCCCGGCCGACCGTGCGGCACGGCCGGCCGGGCCCGCCGGTCAGCTCCCCGCGGGCTGCGGCTCGGGCTCCGGATCCGGTACGGGGTCCGGGCCCGGCGCCGGCGGCTGCGGGATCGGGTCGGGTGCGGGGCCGGGCGGCACCGGAGCGGGCCCCGGCGGCACGGGCGGCGGGCTGGGCACCGGAGTGGGCGGGCCCGGCACGGGCGGAGGCGTCGGCGAGGGCGGCACGGGGTCGGGGTACGGGTGGGTCATCGCGATCCTCCACAACGGGACGAAAGGAACAGACGGAGCTTTCCTCCACCGTCTCCCGATGCGGCTGCCCGCGCCCGCCGAGTCCACACCTGCGCGCGGCGACCGCCGCCCGGACGGACGCGCACGCGCCCTGCCCGGTCGAGCGGAAACCCGGACACGCCCCGAGAGCCGTCCGGGTTCACGATCGGGCCGCCGTCAGAGAAGTTCGGGATGGTCCCCGAGCTGACGCTTCGCCTCCTGGACCAGTTCGGCCGACGCCTCGGGCGCCTCGCCGGGGTGGCGCTGCGCCCACTTCGCCGCGTACGGGCACAGCGGTACGACGGGGACCCCCTCGCGGCCCGCGAGGGCGTAGAACTCGCGCACGAGCGCCCCCGCGATGCCCCTGCCCCCGTGCTCCGACGGCACGACGGTGTGCACGGCCACCAGCGCGCCCGGGTCCGGGACTATGACGAAGTACGCGATGCTCCCGACCGGTTCGCCGCCCTCGTACGCCACGAGTTCGCCGCGCTCCCGGTCGTCCCTGATCTCCACGTCCGCCTTCTCCGCCATGGCTCCTGCTCTCTCCTCGTTCTCGTACCGCGTGCGGACGGCGCCTCAGCCGCCCGCGACGACGGCCTGCGGGCTCCGCTCCGTACGGGAGCCGGGCACGGGGGCCGAGGCGTCCGTACCGAGCGCCACGATCCGGTTGTCCGCGTCCACGTGCACGACGCGCGGCACGAACGCACGGGCCTCCGCGTCGTCGACCTGCGCATAGCTGATCAGGATGACCAGGTCGCCGGGGTGCACGAGGTGTGCGGCCGCGCCGTTGATCCCGATGACACCGGACCCGCGCTCGCCCTCGATCACGTACGTCTCCAGGCGGGCGCCGTTGTCGATGTCAACGATATGGACCAGCTCGCCGGGCAGCAGGTCGGCGGCCTCCATGAGAGCGGCGTCGACCGTCACGGACCCGACGTAGTGCAGGTCGGCCTGGGTGACGGTGGCACGGTGAATCTTGGACTTGAACAGAGTGCGCAGCACGGTGGACTCCTCGAAGACGGCTCCCTGCCTGCGTTATTGCAGGTCAAGGGCTGTTTCGATACTCTACAACGAGTCGCGTGTCCGGGCGGCGTTCCTCAGGTTTTTCCGCGCACCCGGTCCCGCGCGTCCTCCACGGACTCGTCGAGCCTGAGATGGCCGTGCGGCCGGGCCGCCACCCCACCGCGTCCACCGCCGCCAGGGCGGCCGGGCCACACCGAGGGAGCACCGACATGACGGACACGATGAAGGCTCTGCTGCTGGGACGCGGACCCGATTGGGTACTGGACGGCGTTCCGGTCCCCGAGTCCGGCCCCGGCGAAGTCCTCTGAGGCCCCCGCCGGACCGAGCGGCAGGCGGCCGCACGGCTCCGCCCTCACCGAACCGTCCGCCGCTGCCCCGTGCCGTGCGCGTCCCGGCCGGGGACGCCGCTGCTTCGCGTACCCCTCGACCGTCAGCCGACCCGGTCGGCGGGCGGGGACATGTCCGGGACTCATGCCGACCGCTCGCCGACCGGTGGGGCGCATGATGGCGGCGCTACCGCACGGGCCGCGTCACCGCTCGTCGGCCGCCGGGTCGAGCGGTCGGCCGGGCGGTGCGTGACCGAGTCGGCCTACGAGGTCGGCCAGGTCGTCGGCGTACAGGTCGAAGCGGTCGAAGGGGCCGGGCGGATCGCCGACGGGGCGGGCGACGTAGGCGGTGCGCAGACCGAGGTCCTGGGCTCCGCGCAGGTCCCAGGCGTGGGCGGCGACCATCAGCAGCCGTTCCGGAGGGACCCCGGAGACGGTGACGGCCAGCCGGTACACCTCGGGGTCGGGCTTGTAGGTCCGGGCGTCCTCCGCCGACAGGGCCTGGTGCCAGCGCAGTCCGGCGTGGGCGTTGATGCCCAGCAGCGCCGTCCGGCTCGCGTTGGACAGACCGATCAGCGGGTACCGCTCGGCAAGCCGGGCCAGCCCCGCTCCCGTGTCGGGCCACGGCGGCAGCTTGCGCGCGGAGAGGGCCAGCGCCGCCTCGGCGACCGGGTCGTCCACTCCGGCGGCCTCGGCGACGGCGCGGGCCGCCTCCCGGTCCAGGGCGTCGCTGACGGCGTAGGGCCGGGCTCCGTCGAGGACGCGCCGCTGCTCGAGCTCGATGTGCCGCTGCCACAGCTCGACGAGCTCCTCGATCGCGGGCTCGTCCAGGTGCGGCCCGAACGCCCGCAGACCGGCACGTAGGCCCGCGGGTTCATCCACGAGGGTGCCGAGCACGTCCAGGACGACGGCGTCGAACTCCGGCAGGGTCATGGGATGCTCTCCTCGGTGAACTCGGGCTTCGTGCGCTGCTGTTGATGGAACGCGCGGGAGAGGGACCCGATTCCCGGGCCGCGCGCCTCCGCACCCGGCTCACCGGCCGGGCCGGAGTGGAAAGGCGGGAACCGGCCATCCGAAATACGCTTTTCTGAGGTTTGCGCACCTCCGGCGCATGTGTCGGGCGGGTGCACGCGTCGCGAGCGGAGGAGCACCCTCATGAGAGCCGCAGTCGTCCGCAGCTTCACCGAGCCCCTGGTGCTGGAGGACCGGCCGGTGCCGTCTCCCGCCGGGCATCAGGTCCTCGTCAGGATGGAGGCGTCCGGGCTGTGCCACACCGATGTCCACGCGGCGCACGGCGACTGGCCGGTCAAGCCGTCGCCGCCCTTCGTCCCGGGTCATGAGGGGATCGGCATCGTGGAGCAGGTCGGCGACCAGGTCACCCACCTCACGGTGGGGAGCCGCGTGGCCGTCCCGTGGCTGGGAGAGGCCTGCGGGCGCTGCGACCACTGCGTCTCGGGCTGGGAGACGCTGTGTCTCCAGCAGCAGAACAGCGGCTACTCGGTCGACGGCAGCCACGCCGAGTACGCCCTCGCGCACGGAACGTACGTGGTACCCGTGCCCGACGGCATCGACCCGCTCGACGCGGCGCCCCTGACCTGCGCGGGCGTCACCACGTACAAGGCGGTCAAGCTCTCCGGGGCGCGCCCCGGCACCCGGGTGCTCGTCTCCGGCATCGGCGGGCTGGGGCATCTGGCTCTCCAGTACGCCCGGATCTTCGGAGCCGAAACCGTCGCCGTGGACGTCACCGACGAGAAGCTGGCCCTCGCGGCGGAGCTGGGCGCCGACCACGTGATCGACGCTCGTGTGCAGGACGTGGCCGAGGAGGCCCAACGGCTCGGCGGCGTCGACGCCGCCGTCTCGCTCGCGGTGAGCAACGCGTCGTTCGAGGCCGCGTACGCCTCGCTGCGGCGCGGCGGCACGCTGGTCCTCGTGGCCCTGCCCGCCGAAGGCAAGCTGGAGATTCCCGTCTTCGACACCGTGCTCAACGGGACGAAGATCATCGGCTCGATCGTCGGCACCAGGGAGGACCTGGCCGAGGTCTTCCGGCTGCACAGTCTGGGGCGCACCCGGGTGGTGCGCGAGACGCGCGACCTGGCCGACATCAACGGCGCGATCGACCAGCTCCTGGGCGGCACGGTACCGGGCCGCCTCGTCTTCGACCTGCGCCCCTAGCGGTCGTCGCAGCCGCGGGTGCCGTGTCGGCGCACCGGTGGCGCGTTCCAGGTCGCACGTCCGGTAAGCGGTTTCGGGTCCCGGGTCTCGGGCACGCGGCAGCAGTGCCGTGGACGGCCCACGGACAGGACGTTCCGCTCCGTGCCCGGCGAGGGCCGGAGCCCCGACGACGCGAGGAGCGCAGCGATGCGAACCACCAGGATGACCATGACCGCTCTGGCACTCGCCGCCGGAATGTCGCTCACCGCCTGTGGCGGGGACGGCGGAGGAAAGGACGCGTCCGCCACCTCCTCGCCCTCCGCCGGTTCCACTGCCGACGGATCGGCTTCCGACGGCGCCGGTCAGCGGGACGAAAGCGGCCCGGCGGACGCGGCGTCCCCCTCCGCGGCCGAGGAGGGCGGCGCCGGCGGGCAGAGCCCGAGCGCCGCGGCGAAGGCCGAGCGGTGCCACACGGACGATCTCAAGATCACGGCGAGCGACAGCACCATCGGCGAGGACCGCGATCACTCCGTCACCGTCACCCTCCTCAACAAGAGCGGTCGCACGTGCGCGATCGGCGGCTACGCGGGCGTCAACCTCAACACGACCGAGGGCGCGGTGCCCGCCACGCGGCGCGACCAGAAGCCCGTCTGGACCACCCTGAAGAGCGGGGAGCCGACGTACTTCGGCATCTTCTACCGCGCGAACGACTCCGGCGGAACCGGTGCCCGCATCAAGGGACTCGTGGTGACTCCTCCCGACGAGAAGAAGTCGGTGGAACTGGCCTGGCCGGGCGAGGGGTCGCTGGCCGTCTCCGACGGTTCGGAGCCGTCCGTCGAGATCGGACCGATGGGCAGCGCCGGACAGGGCGGCGACAACGGCTGACGCGCCCTCACGAGGGGTGCGGAGGCGCCCGACCGGTCCGCCGGTCACGGGCCGGTGCGGCCCCCTGCGGGCGGCCCCGTCGTCGGCGGGTCCGCCCGGATCCGGGCGTTCACTCCTGGTCCGCGGCCCCCGGGTCCAGTCCCCTCAGCGCGTTCTCGACGACCTCGGTGAGAGCCGGATGGATCCAGAGGGGCTGCTCGGCCAGGTCCCGCGCGGTCATGCCGGTGGTCAGGCCGATGACCAGGGGCTGCACCAGGGTGGCCGCCTGCGGGCCGAGGACGTGGCCGCCCAGGAGGCGGCCGGTGCGCCGGTCGGCGAGCACCTTGCAGAAGCCCTCGGTCTCCTCCAGGGCCCAGCCGTAGGCCACGTCCGCGTACCGGTGGACCGCCACCGCGTAGTCCATGCCCTGGTCGCGGGCCTCCTGTTCGGTGAGGCCGACCTGGGCGATCTGCGGGCGGGTGAAGACGGCCGAAGGCACCGCGTCGTAGCCCATGGTCCGGGGCTCGTCGGGGTGGAGCAGGTTGTGGGCGACGATCTCCGCCTCCCGGTTCGCGACATGTTTGAGCGGGACGCGCGTGGAGATGTCGCCGAGCGCCCACACCCCGTCGGCGGTGGTACGCAGTTGCCCGTCGACGGTGACGCGGCCGTCGTCGTCGACCCCGACGCCCGCCGCGGCCACGTCCAGCCGGTCGCTGTTCGGCTGCCGTCCCACCGCCACCAGCAGGGTTTCCGCGGTCAGTTCGGCGCCGTCGTCCAACGTGAGACGGAGGTCGCCGGGCTCTCCGGAGACCTCCGTCAGCTCACGGCCGAGCCGTAGGTCCCACTGGTCGCGCACGGCGTCGGTGAACGTGCGGGAGACCAGTTCGTCCTGCTGCTGGGCCAGCAGCAGGTCTGCCTGTTCGATGACGGTGACCCGGCTGCCGAGGGAGTGGAAAACGTGGGCCAGTTCGGCGGCGATGTACCCGCCGCCGAGGACGACGAGCCGCCCTGGCACCTCGTCCAGGCGCATGACCGTGTCGGAGGTCTCGTACGGCAGCCCGGAGTCCGCGACCACCGGGGGGACGACGGGTCGGCCGCCGACGGCGATCACGAACCGGTCCGCCTCGATCGGCACCGGCCCGTCGTCGGTCTCCACCGTGAGCCTGCGCGGGCCCGTGAAACGCGCCTCGCCCCGGTACACGGTGGTGTTGCCGGACTCGCGGCGCCCCTTCTCGCCCTCTTCCGCGAAGGCGTCGAGCCGGTCGAAGACGCGGCTGCGGACGTCCCGCCAGCGGACGCCCCGCAGTTCGGCGTCGACGTCGTGTCGCCCGGCCGCCCGTACGGAGTCCGCCACGTCGGCCGTGGCGGCGAGCATCTTGCTGGGGATGCACCCCGCGTTGAGACAGGTGCCGCCGAACGGGCCGGCGGAGACCAGGGCGATGTCGAGGTCGTCGAAGCGGTCGTCGATGAGGGCGTTGCCCGTACCGGCGCCCACAATGATCAGGTCATGTCGCGGCATAGCGGACAACTAACCGCTGCGGCGGGAGATACACCTGCCGACCGTCGCCGCCCATGCCCCGACACGCCCGTCGCCGCCCGCCCGCGCGCACCGCCCGGGAACCGGCTACGACTGCCGCGGCGTCCGCTCGCCGGCCTCGGGGCCTCGTCGCGAGGCCCGCGCGGCCCAGGCCACGGCGAGCACGCCCACGGCCAGCAGCGGGTAGCCCATGAGGATCTTCGCGGTGCCCAGGGAGCCGACCTCGTCGGCTGCGTAGAGGTACTGCTGGACGGCGAAGCGCGCGGCGAAGATGGCGGTGAGCACGATCGTCGCTATGCCGAAGCAGCGCCGTGCCCGCCGGTCCTCGCGCCAGGCCATGCCCTTGCCGGTCATGGAGTACCAGACCACGCCCGCCAGCGGCCGGCGCGCGAGCACGGACAGGGCGAAGACCACGGCGAGGGCCAGGTTGGACCAGATCCCGATGAGGAAGTAGTCCTTGGCCGACCCGGTCCACCAGGAGATCCCGGCGGCTATCGCCACTCCGAACACCCCGCCGACGGCGGGCATGACCGATTCCTTGCGGAGCAGCCGTTCGGCGGCGATCGCCACGGCGAGGGCGACGGCGGCGATGATCGCCGCGCGGAGACCGCCGAGGCTGTTGCCGATGACGAAGGCGATGACCGGCAGGGAGGAATAGACGATGCCCCGCACTCCCCCCGCCTGCTCCAGAGCGGTGGGGCGCCGCGCCGGGTCGGGATCGGGGCCGCGCCGGGGCTCCGGGCCCGCGTCGCCGTAGAGGTCGGTCGTGGGCTCGCGACCGTCCTGGAGGTCGGTCGCGGGCCCACGTCCGTGGTGATCCGGAACCGTCCGCCTGTCGTCCAGCCGATGCTGCGTCTCGTCGATCGCCACGGTGACCTTCTTCCGGGAGGGATGTCGTACGGGCCGGGCCCGGCGCGGCGGGAACGGCGCGGCACGATGCCCCCGCAGCTCCCGGACCGCCGGTCCCGGGCACTCTGGGCCAACGTCTGTCCCGAAAGCACCACCTCATACCGGCAGGTTCGGACCAGGCCGCCAACTCCCCTTCCGTGGGCCCGTTCGGACCCGGACACGCCCCGGGTGGCCACGAACAGGGCCTGTGTCAGGCCCGTTTCGGCACCGTCCCACCCAACGGCCGCAGCGCTGCGCCCCGGACGCGGCGAGGAGGCCGCGCGTCGGTCCGTCCCCGCTCACCCCTCGGGCGCGTCCGGCCCGGCGGGAGCGCGCAGGGCCGCGTCCACCGCGGCCAGGGCGTGCAGCCTCGCGGTGGGGAAGACCGGGACCGGGCTGTCCTCGGCGCCGATGAGCAGTTCGATCTCCGTGCAGCCGAGGATCACCCCCTCGGCCCCGTCCGCCACCAGGCTCCGGATGATCTCCCGGTAGGCGGCGCGTGACTCCTCCCGCACCTCGCCCAGGCACAGTTCGCCGTAGATGACCTCGTGCACCAGGGCCCGCCCCGCCGCGTCCGGCACGCGTACGTCCAGCCCGCGGCCCTCCAGCCGGCCCCGGTAGAAGTCCTGCTCCATGGTGAACGCCGTGCCCAGCAGCCCCACCCGGCGAACCCTCGCCGCGTGGACCGCGTCCGCCGTGGCGTCGGCCAGGTGCAGCAGGGGCACGGAGACCGCCGCCGCCACCGCGTCGGCGACCTTGTGCATGGTGTTGGTGCAGATCAGCACCATGTCGGCCCCAGCCGCCTGCACCGCGCGGGCCGCGTCGGCCAGGACCTCCCCCGCCTCCGCCCAACGGCCCTCGGTCTGGAGCCGTTCGATCTCGGCGAAGTCGACCGAGTACAGCACGCAGCGCGCGGAGTGCAGGCCGCCCAGCCGGTCGCGGGTGTGCTCGTTGATCAGCCGGTAGTACTCCGCCGTCGACTCCCAGCTCATACCGCCGATGAGCCCGATCGTCCTCACTGCCGCCGCCCTTCCTCGATCAATCGTGTGCTTCCCCTTGACGGAACATACCGGTGCGGCCAAAGGTGTCCCCGAACCCTGCGTGACAACGTTGTCCGGCGCGCTCGCCCGTACGCCGGTCCTTCGTGCACGCGGGGCGACCGCCGCGAGAGCCCGTCAGAGGAGAACCACCGTGGTCCCGATCTCCCTCCCCCTCGGCCGCCGCCGCCTCCTGCGTCTCCTCGGCGCGTCCGGAGCCGCGGCCGCCCTGCCCCTGGGCATCGACGCCGCCCCGGCGAGCGCGGCCCCGCGGGTGACGGCGGGCGGGAGCGGCGCGCAGGACGAGGTCGCCGCCACCTACTACCGGGTCCTGCTGCGGCACACCCGGTGGTCCGAGACCCAGTGGGACGAGGCCCGGGGGACCTACACCGCCACGTCCTTCGGCTTCGCGGTGGTGCTCGGCCACGCCGTCCTGTTGACGCGCGGGAGCTACGACGCCGGTCTGGCGGGGGTGGACCGGGAGACGCTGAAGCGGCGGACCCTGGCGACGTTGCGGCACTTCGCCGCCTCCAACCGGCTGGCCGGCGGCACGCAGTGGGGCCGCACGCTGTTCTTCGACACCACGTTCCAGTCCTACTTCGTGCTGGCCGCCCGCCTGCTCTGGGACGACCTGGACGCGGGGACCCGGTCCTCGGTGGACCGGATCGTCCGGGAACAGGCGGCGTACACCCACGCGCTCGGCACCGGCGACGACCCGGCCTCCGGCTCCTGGACGCCGAACGGCCTGACCGGCGGCCATGTCGGGGACACCAAGCTGGAGGAGATGGGCATCTACGCCCAGGCCCTGGCCCCCGCTCTGGCCTGGGCGCCGGACGACCGCCGCCGCGCCGAGTGGGCCACCGCGTACGGGACCTGGTCGCGCAACGAGGCCGGTCTGCCGGAGGCCGATCTGGCCAACCCGGCCCGGGTGGACGGTGTTCCGGTGGACCGGAACACGGCGCGCAACGTCCACGACACGTTCATCGTGGAGAACCACGGCTCCTTCGGGCCCCACTACCAGGCGGAGCTGTGGCGTACCTCGGGGCGGAACGCGGCCCACTTCCTGGCCGCCGGGCAGCCGCTGCCCGAGGTGCTCACGCGGCAGCCGAACGCCGGACCGCTGTGGCGGACGCTGCTGGGCGTGATGTCCGACGCGGGTGAGCCGTTGATGCCGATGGTCGACGACCGCGAGCATCTGTACGGCCGGGACGTGATCCCGCTGGCGTTCCTCGCCCGGGTGATGGGCGACCGGGCGGCGGCCCGCGCCGAACAGGAGCTGGCGGCACGGCTGGAGGCGTACCAGGCGTACCCGCCGGAGTACCGGCTGGCGAAGTTCTCCGGTGAGCCGAAGTACGAGCCGGAGGCCCGCGCGGAGCTGGCCATCAGCTATCTGCTGCACGTGTGGCCCGGGGCAGGCGGCCCGGTGCGGCCTCTGCCGGAGCGGGAGTTGTTCGCGTACGCCTCCGGGGTGACCGACTTCGGGGAGGGGCCCGGCCTGGTGGCGCACCAGTCCCCCGCCGCCTGGGCCGGTGCGGTGTCCAAGCCGAAGTTCGTGAAGTTCGCCTGGCAGCCGGGCCACGACGACTGGCTGTTCCGGATCAGCGGCAGCACACCGATGTTCCTTCCGTCGACCGGCGTGGAGGTCACCGGCCGTTCGGTCCGCGTGCACACCCGGCTGCGCGACGGGTTCGACGGAAGCGCGACGCTGCTGCGGCTGAAGGACGGGTTCGCGGGCTTCACCACGCTGCCCACCGGGACGGTCGTCCACGCCGCCGCCGGTCCGGGCGCCGCAGGCGGCCGGCTGGAGGTGCACAACCTGACGATGCCGGGTGTGGGCGGTCTGGGCGGCAGCCGTACCTACCGTTTCGCGGAGGGGTCGGCGACGGTCCCGTCACGGGACTCCTCCGGCGGCTCGACCGGTCGGGTCGACGTGGTGCCGTTCGCCCGGACGACGGTGCGCCATCTGCGCGTTCTGGGGGTGACGCCCGATCCGGCGTACGGGTACTCGCTGTTCGCCGTGGAGGCTCAGGACGGCACGGACGGGCCCGATCTCGCGCGCGGCGGGCGGGCCACCGCTTCCTCGTACACGCCGGGCAGGGGGCCCGAGTCGGCCGTGGACGGGGACGGCACCACCCGCTGGGCGGTCTCGACCGCCGACCGGCCGCGCCGCGACAGCTGGCTGGCGGTGGACCTGGGCGAGCCCCGCGCCCTGGACCGGGTCACCCTGCGCTGGGAGAGTGCGGCGGGCCGCGCCTACCTGGTGCAGGGTTCGGACGACGGCCAACGGTGGACGGACCTGGCGAGCGGGCCGCTCCCGGCGCTGCGCAGTACCGGCGGCTGGCTGGATGTGGACGGCCGCGCGGGGCTGGTGGTGCGTGCCGAGGGCGGCCCGCTGGCGGTGTACGGGGACACCATCGTCCTGTCCGAGGGCGACCCGGTGCCTCTCCTGGTGGAGGGCCACTGCGGGGTGTCCGCGGCCGAGTTGGAGGCCCTGGCCCGGCGTCCCGCGCCCACGGCCGCCGACGACCGGGTGCGGGCCGCGCTCACGGACGGACACCTGAGTCTGTTCAACCTGTCGGAGCAGGCGGTGGGCACCCCGGTCGCCCTGGTGCGGGAGGGCCGCGAGCGGGAGGTCTACGAGGGCGAGCAGGTGGTGACCCGGAGCGGGCTGCGGTACGAGGCGCGGCTGGAGGCGGCGTCGGCGCTGCTGCTGCCGCCCCGGTTCACCCTGGCCCCGCTCTCGGGGCGGTCGCTCCCGAACGGGCTGCGGGTGACGGTCCTGGACGCCGCCACGGTACGGCTCACGGGTCCGGCCTGCCGGGTGCGGATCGTGGCGCAGGGGCGCGGCTCCACGGTGGCGGTGAGGCCGGGCCGGGCGACGGAGGTCACGGTGCGCGGTGCACGGCCGTACCCGACGACGGACCATGCCCTCGGGCGGGCCGTCTTCCCGAACGCGCCGCTGCCCGCGGGGATGTCGGATCCCTCGGCGGCGGTGGACGGCGACCCGGACACGGTGTGGCGGCCGGGGCGCGACGGCCGCATGGTCGTGGACCTCGGGGCGCGGCGGGCGGTCCGCCGGGTGGAGGCGGAGTGGTCGTCGGGTCGGGTCCCGGCCCTGTCCGTGGAGGTCAGCGACGACGGGATCCGCTACCGGCGGGCGGGCGCCCCGGGCGGTGGCGGCCGGGTGAGGAGCCTGCGCGTCTCGGGCTCGCCGCGTTTCGTGGCGCTACGGGTGTCCGGCACTCCGGAGGGGCGCGCGGGTCTCACGCGCCTCTCGGTCGACTGACCGGTCCGTCCGGGCCGGGCCGGCGATCGGGACGTACGGTCCGCTCGGGCTCGGTCGTACGCCCCGGACCGGTCATGCCGCGCGTTCGGGGATCGCCGGGAGCACGGTCTCCGCGATGTCGAGGAGTGCGTTGTCGTCCGGAAGGGTCCCGGCGTCGCTCCACACGGTGACCTCGCAGTAGCCGCCCCGGTCCTTCCCGTCGAGGGCCACGGCCAGGTTTCTGGCCAGGGGTCCGTCGGTGACGGGCCCGCCGGTTCCGCCGCCGCCGAGGTCGATCTCGATCGCCATGGTGGGCTGCGAGAAGAAGACCGCGGTCCGGTCGAGGACGGTGGACTTCTTGACGTCCGTCTCGTTCCCGAACTCCATCAGCTTCACGTACTGGTCCATCGACAGCTTGTTGTAGGTGACCGAGACGTTCACGGTGTAGGTGTCGAACCGGACCTCGGCCACCGGCCGGGCCACCTTGCCGCCGGTCAGGGCCGCGGTGCCGTTGTCGCCGCTCGCCGTGGTCGCGATCTCGTCGGGCGTACCCAGGAGTCCGGCGAGGTCCGGCGTGTTGAGCGCCTCGCACAGGTCCGCGCCGGTGACCACGTCCGCCTTCTTGTAGGCGTCCGGCGTCTTCTCGCCCTTCGCGTCCTCTTCGCTCGGACAGGCGGCGGCGCGCGGCGTGCCGTCGCCCTCGCCCTCGGGGGGCAGCAGACGCGGCCCCAGCCACACCGAGGCGGCGAGCACCCCGAACACGGCGAAGGCGGCGAACACCTGGACACCGGCGTGGATTTCCTTCGGCGGGGCGGGCGCGGCGGGTGGAACCGGCGGTGCGGCGCTTCGCGCCGCGACAGGCTGCGGCTGTCCGGGAAGCCCCGCCTCGGCGGCCCCCGCTGAGGCGCCTCGACGCGCGCGGACCGCCTGGACCACCCGGTGGATGCTCACCGCGGCCAGCAGCAGGAACACCGCGCCGATCCCGGCGGGCGCCCACTCCTTCTCGAGGACGGCGATGTGCAGGAGGCGCAGGCCGATGACCGACCCGATCACGATGAGCAGAGGCTCCCGGACCCAGAAGGGCAGGAGGCGGAGGAAGAATCCGAGCACCCGGCGATCTCACCAGGGCGCGATCGCGCTGGCTGTGATGGAAGCCACAGTTCCGGCCCGGTACACAAACGTGATCAACCGTCGGCTTTCGCGGTACTCCCGGCGCCGGGCGCGGCGTTCGCACCGGGAGCCGGGCCGCATGGTCCGCCCGGGCTGTGGCGCGAGCGGATGTCGGCGGTCAACTGCCGCGCGGGGCGTACATGATCAGGGCCATGCCCGCGAGGCAGACGAGGGCGCCGATGACGTCGAAGCGGTCGGGGCGGTAGCCGTCGGCGACCATGCCCCAGGCGATCGAGCCGGCGACGAAGACGCCGCCGTACGCCGCGAGGATGCGCCCGAAGTTGTCATCGGACTGGAAGGTCGCTACGACGCCGTAGAGACCGAGGGCGATGACGCCGGCGCCGATCCAGATCCATCCCTTGTGTTCACGGATGCCCTGCCAGACCAGCCAGGCCCCTCCGATCTCGAAGAGGGCGGCGACGGCGAACAGGGCGATGGAGCGGGCGACGAGCACGACGGTGGTCCCTGGGGTTCTCGGGCGGGCGGGGTGGCGGAGAAGGCGGCGGTCCGGACGGACCTCACGGGAGAAGCCAACCCTCTCATCCGGTTCGGAGGTCGGGCCCGCCTGCCGCCTTCCCCGGCCCCGACCGGCCTGTACGCTGCGACCATGCAGCCGTCCGCCCCCTCCTCCCCGCCGGATTCGCCGCGGACGGGCCCGGTCGCGGCCCCCGGCCGGCGCGGCCTCCTGACCGAGCGCATCGCCCGTGACCTGGAGCACGACATCCGCTCCGGGGCGATCGCCGTCGGGTCGAAGCTCCCCTCCGAGCGGGAGCTGGCCACGCAGTTCGGCGCCAGCAGGAACGTCGTGCGCGAGGTGCTGCGACGGCTGGAGGCGCAGCACCTGATCGACGTGGCCCCGGGGCGCGGTTCCTTCGTCCGCGAGCAGTCGTCGGGGCAGGCGCGGGGTTACGACGCGCTGTACCGGGCGGGACGGCCGACGGTCCGGCAGCTGATCGAGGCGCGCATTCCGCTGGAGGTCGAGATGGTCCGGCTGGCGACCGAGCGCGCCACCGACGAGGACGTCGCGGCGATGCGGGCCGCCCGGGACGCCCTGGAGTCGGCGACCGACGTCGTGGTCAAGGCCCAGGCGGACATGGCGTTCCACGACGCCATCGCGGTGGCCAGCAAGAACCCGGTGCTGAGGATCATGCTCTCCTCGATCAGCGGGATGATGTTCGAGATGATGCTCCGCTCCAACTCCGACCCGTCGATCGGCGAGCCCGGGGTTCCGCACCACCCGGAGATCTTCGAGGCGATCGAGGCGCGGGACGTGGATCTCGCGTGCGCGCGGATGCGGGAGCACCTGACGCTGGGGCTGCGGACGTACGGGGCCGATCTCGACGTCCAGGTGGACACGATGGCGCGCAACCACATCGAGGCGCTGCTGGACCGGCCCGCGGACCGCCGGACCTGACCGCGACGGCAGCGGCACCCGTCAGCGGCCGTGGCCGCCCGGCGGGCGCGTGCCTGCCGCCGCCGGGCCGCCACGGCGGATTCAGCAGGCGGACGGCCTGTCCCGGCGGAGGCGGGCGAGGGCCCGGTCGTGGGCCCGGCTCAGGAGCAGCAGGGCGCTGATGGCGCCGATCAGGGCGCAGAACATGTCCCACTGGGTGTCCCAGACGTCCCCCTGCGTCCCCAGGAACGCGTCCGCCGCCTCGCCGCCGGTGACGGCCGCCAGCCACTCCAGCATCTCGAAGACGGCGCTGAAGGCGAGGCAGACGCAGACGGTGAGCGGTGCGAGCCAGCGGCTGCCGCGCAACGGGGAGGTGCGGACGAGGAGTTCGCGCACCAGGACGGCCGGGACGAAGCCCTGCACGAGGTGGCCGAAGCGGTCGTAGGGGTTGCGCTCCCATCCCAGCCAGTCGCGCACCCAGTCCCCTGCGGGCACCTCCGCGTAGGTGTAGTGGCCGCCCACGATGAGGACCAGGGCGTGCGCCGCCAGCAGCCCGCACAGCAGGCCGCTCAGCGGGAAGCGGCGGCGCAGCAGGATCGCCGCGGGCAGCCCCGCCATCACCCACACCGTCTCCAGCAGCCAGGTCGTCGGATCGGCCGCGCCGAACCACGACACGACGAGTGCCCCCGCCACCGCGAAGGCGAGGACGGCCGGCAGACGGCGCCCGGGTGACAGGCTCGCGTCCTGCGTCGGGGCGGGGACGGGGTGGGTGGCGGTCATCGCCTGCTCCTCGTGTTCGGGCGGGCCCCCACTCTCGGGCCGGAGGGCGGCCCCCTCATGAGTACGGGTACTCAACCACCGCTCCGCACCGCCCCGTTCGGGTGGGCGGGGTATGCGGTCCCGACCGGATCCGGGCCGTGTCCGACGCCGGTTCGTGGACGCTTCGCCGCCGATGACCGCCGCCGGTCGGCGTGAGCGTCCGCGCCCTCCGGTCGCGCGACGGCGGCCACCGGCGCCAGGACGCGAAGCAGCCCCGAGCAGGGGTCATACCCGTTCCATACGGCCGTCGTACCGCGAGCGAAGCCGGGGCTCCTAGCTTTCTTCTCGGCGGGCAACAGCCCGCCCCACACGGCCACAGTCGGCCGGGCCGCCCCGTCCGGGGCGCCACTGCGGTCCGACCCCTGAATGGAGATCACGATGGCGGAGTACACCCCTTCCGAAAAGTCCCCCGAGGTCGAGGCGCACAGCGCGGACGAGGCCGCCACGGCCCCGGAGCAGTTCCAGGACGCGTCCGAGATCATCTGCGGCGTGTACGACAAGGAAGTCCAGGTCTGACGGACCTGACGCTTCTCGACCCGGGCGTGCCCGGCGGATCAGGACCACCGGCCGTGGCAGGCGTCGCGGCCCCGGTCAGGATCCGCCGGGCACGCCCGGGGCCGGTCCGGCGGCTCGCCCCGCCGGTCGGCCTCGTCCCTGACGGCACCTGGAGATGTGGACATGGCGTTGCGAATCCTTGAGGGACGGTCCGGTGTGTGGTGCCAGGGCACGAGTGGCACGCTGCTGCTGCCGTTCTCGCACGCGGAGGACGGACTGCTCACCGCCGAGGGCCGCGCGGCGGTCGCCCGGTCCGGCATCGCCGAGGAGCGGCCGCCCCGCCGGTACAGCCTGACGGTCGTGACGGCGACCGACTGCAACCTCGGCTGCCCCTACTGCTTCCAGAACACCGCGCCGGCCGAGCCGGGACGGTTCGATCCGCCGCGGATCCCGCGCGCCGTGCTCGACGACGCGACGATCGAGAAGATCGCCGCCTTCACCGGACCCCGCATGCGGAGCGCCGGGACCGACCGGCTGTTCGTCCTGCTCTTCGGGGGCGAACCGCTGCTCAATCCGGCGGCCTGCCGGGCGCTCCTTTCCCGGCTGGGGCGACTGGCCCCCGTCACCGCCTCGATGGTCAGCAACGGCGTGCTGCTCACGCCGACCGCCGCCAAGTCCCTCAGCGCGCTCGGCCTGCGTTCCGTGCAGGTCACGCTGGACGGACCGCGCGATCTGCACGACGGCCTGCGGACGACGCGGGCCGGCCGCGGCACCTTCGAGCGCATCATCGCGAACCTGGCGGCGGCCCAGGAGACGACGGACCTGCGCTTCACGCTCCGTATCAACACCACGGCCGCCGTCCTGCCCCGTCTCGCGGACCTCGCCGACCAGTTGGCGGACCGTCTCGACGCCTCGCGGTGCGTGTTCGACGTTGCGCCCGTCCTCAACTACGCGGGGCTGTACGACGCCGGCATCGACCACACGGCCGCGGAGGTCTCCGCCGTGCTGTCCGGCTATGCCGCCGCCCTCGGCCGCGGTTTCGAGGTCGGCTGGCCCGGTGTGGGCGCCTGCGGCTTCTGCACCGAGCGCGACGGGACGACGGGAGCCGTGATCAACGCCGACGGGACGCTCTACAGCTGCTGGGAGACCATCGGCAAGCCCGGGTACGAGGTGGGCACCCTCCAGAACGGCTACACCGAGTATGCGGAGCACGCCTGGGTCAGCTGCGGGGAGTTCGCCGCCCGGGAGTCCACGACCGGCTCGGCGTCGTTCGCCGACCGGCTCACGGTCGGGTTGCTGGAGCTCCTGCGGAGCCACCGCCGGAGGGCGGCGGCGCTGATGGCGGGTGTGTCGTGAGGGCGCTGTTCTGCCCGCTCTCCGATCCCGGGTACCTGTATCCGGCCACGGCCGTCGCGCTGGAGACGCACCGGCGCGGCCACTCGGTGGCCATCGTCTCCTCCGGGCCGGCCGCGCGTGCCGCCGAGGAGGCGGGCCTGACCGTGCTGCCGCCGGACGGGTCCTACGCCGTGAGCGGCTGGTTCCGCTCCGCGTACGGGCAGTACGAGCACGTACGGCGGACGGTGCGGCGGACCCGGCCCGACGTCCTCGTGGCGTCGGTGCTGTCCCCGGGAGCACTCGTGGCCGCCGAGGTGCTGGAGCTGCCCGTCGTCGTGCTCGGTCTGGCCTGCCATCTGTGGCCGCACCGCGGGGACGGCGGTGAGGCCGATCCCCAGGACCGGGCCTGGCGCCTCGACAGCACGCTCGACGTCCACCGCGCGCTGCGCGCGGAACTGGGTCTGCGCCAAGTCGGCGCGGCAAGGCAGGACGCGCTGCTGGGCACGTCCTTCCTCCTGCGCGGCCACCCTTCTCTGGAGCCGCCGGGGGCGGAACTGCCCGCACGCGTGCGCCACGTGGGCCCCTGCTGGTGGGAACCGCCGGCCGACGAAGAGGAGCTCCACTCGGTACGAAGCCGGCTGGACCGGGTCGGCAAGCCCGTCGTGTACGTCCACCTGGGCCGGGTCTTCGGCGGCGAGAGCCTGTGGCCCTGGATCCAACGGGCCTTCACCGGAGGGGAGTTCCAGGCCGTCGTCGAGCTGGGCCGCAGCGCCGCGCCGCCCGGCCTCCCGGACGCGGCCGACGTCACCGCCGTACGGCTGCCGTGGATGTCGCCCCTGCTGGAGCGGTCCGCCCTGGTCGTCAGCAGCGGCACCAGCGCACCGGTTCTCGGCTCGCTGCTGCACCGGCGGCCCCTGCTGCTCTCGCCGAACGGCGGCGAGCAGGCCGTGCTGGCGGCCGCCTGCCGACGGGCGGGCGTCGCCGGCGTGCTCGACCGGACCCGTGGCGGCGGCCAGTTGCGCACGGCGGCCGACGACGACGTGACGACCGGCCGTGCCCATCGGATGTCGGACGAGCTCATCCAGGCCAAGAGCGAGTCCCGAGCCGCGCAGGCCGTGGAGGAAGCCTGCCGTTGACGCGGCACGGCCACCGCACCGCCCTCTCCCCCGTATACGGAAGGAACTGCCCCGTGACCATCACCCCCGCCCCCGCCGACCACGCCGCCGTCGCCTACGACACGATCGCGCCGTTCTACGACTCCATCACCCGGCACGACGACTACGACGCCTTCGCCGGCCTTCTGGAACGCCTGATCAAGGAGGCGGGTCCGGCCGGAACGCGTCTGCTCGACGCCGGCTGCGGTACGGGACGGAGCAGCGTCCTCTTCGCCGACCGCGGCTATCAGGTCACCGGATTCGACATCAGCGCCTCGATGATCGACATCGCCCGCGACCGGCACGCGGACACCGGAATCGACTTCCACGTCCACGACATCCGCGACCCGGCGCCGGGGCAGGGCCCGTACGACGTCGTGCTCTGCATGAGCGACATCGTCAACTACCTGGTCGATCCCGCCGATCTGGCGGCGGCGTTCACCCGTCTGTCGGCCGCCATGGCGCCCGGCGGCGTTCTGGTCTTCGACGCCAACACCGCCCTCGGCTACGACCTGATGAGGGAGCCGCACCTCGTCCGCGACGAGGGGCTGCTCGTCGTGCTGAGCGGAAAGCACCTGGAGTCCGGCGGCCGGTACCGGCTGACCGTGGACGCCTTCCGCGCCGAGGCGGGCACGGACAAGTGGATCCGCACCACGGCCGAGCACCATCAGGCGCACCACAGCCAGGAGCGGTTCGCCGAGCTTCTCGACGCCGCCGGGCTGCGGCTCGCCGCCGGCCGCGGGCTGCACATCTCCGGCAGCCTGTCCGACCACGTGGACGAGGCCGGCCACACCAAGGGGCTCTACGTCGCCGTGAAGCCGCAGACCTCCTGACCACGCTCCGCACACGTCCTGACGCCTCGGCCTCTCGACGTCCCGACCGGGAGGGTGTCCCTTGATCAACAGGAACTTCACGCTGCTGTGGACGAGCCAGGCGTTGTCCTGCACGGCCGGCGAGATGGCCGCGCTCGCCCTCCCGATGGCGATCCTGATCACGACGCGCTCCCCGGTGGACGCGGGGCTGGTGGCGACCGCGATCGGCGTCGCGGAGCTGGTCGCCAAGCTGCCGGGCGGACTGCTCGCGGACACGGTCGACCGCCGCCGGTTGATGATGTTCTGCGACGCGGCCCGCGCCGCACTGGCCCTGACCCTCGCGCTGGCCCTGGCCACCGGGCGGTTCACCACCGCGCTGGCCATGGTCACCGGGATCCTCACCGCCGTCCTGTCGACGATGTTCTCCCCGGCGGAAGGAGGGGTGATCCGCCAGATCGTGCCGCGCGAGCGGCGGCGTGAGGCGGTCACCACCAACATCGTGCGGACCAATGTGGCCATCGCCGGGGGGCCGCCGCTGGGCGGCGCCCTCCTCGGGTTCGGCGCCCCGCTCGTCTTCCTGATCGACGGCCTGTCCTACCTGGCCTCCTTCGGTCTGCTCTCCCGGATCCGGTACGTGCATCCGCCGGCGCCCACCGGCCCGGACCGGCCCCGCCGCGGGCTGCGGCACATGGGCGACGAGCTGACCCGCGGCATCCGGTGGGTCTTCCGCCGCCGTTCGCTGCTCGCCCTCATCGGCTTCGTCGCCTATCTCAACCTGCTGGGCCGCGCGGTCGAACTGCTCGCCGCCGTGCAGTCCTCCGACTTCGGCAGCGAGCCGGTGGCCGCGGGCGTCGTGCTCACCGCCGCCGGCTGCGGGGGCATCGCGGGCGGCGTCAGCGCCGGATGGGTGCTCAAGCGGCTGCGCCCGGCGACCATCATCGGTGCGGTCTGCGGTTCCTGGCTGGTGCTCATCCCGCTCACCGCCACCGGCCACCAGGTGCTGACGGTCGTCGCCGTCTTCACCCTGGTCTTCGCGTTGCCGCTGATCGGGGCGCTCGTCTCGCTGTCCGTCCTGCTGGACTCCCCGGCCCACCTCCAGGGCCGCATCTCCACCGCCACGACCATGCTCGCGGTGAGCATCGCCTGGATCGGGCCGGGGGCCACCGGATTCCTGATCGCGGGCCCGGGGGCGCAGACGGCCTCGCTGGTGCTCGCCGCGCCGCTGGCCTTCATGCTGCTGACGCTGTTGACGAGCGCCCGGCTGCGGGCCGCCTTCAACACGCTCAGCACCGGTGATCCGGCGGAGTCGCCGACGGAGGAGGAGCCCGGCGCGGCGAAGCGGGAGCACGGCCCCGTGAAGCCCGGCTGAGGCGTCGTCACGGCGGTGGCCGGGTCCCGGCCACCGCCGTGACGTCCGGCCGCCCTTCCCCTGCACCGATCCATGCGGCGCCCCGAACCGATCCATCCGGCGGCCTGAACCGATCCGTCCGGTGCGTGGAATATTTCCCTCCGGGTCTGGTCGGGGCGGTTTCCCTGCTGTTAAGGTCCCTCGTGACCCAACTGGTCCTACCAGTTGGACCAGGCCGACCGGTCCGGGCTCCGGACTGGCCCGGCCCGCGACACGTACCGCAGAGAAACGAGGACGAGGATGTCCACGAGCAGCCAGCTCCTGAGCCGGCGCGCCTTCGGCAGGCTCGCCGCGGGGGTCGCGGCGGCGGCCGGGGCGGGGGCGCTGAGCGCCTGTTCGACCGGGGGCGGTAGGCCGTCGGCCGACACGCCGTTGCGGATCATGGCGATCAACCACGTCTGGTCCCAGGCCGTCCGGCGTCGCACCGCCGAGTTCGAGGAGCGGATCGGGCGGCGGGTCTCGATGACGCTGCTCACCGCCGATCAGCTCGCCAGCAGCTACAACGTCAAGCTGAACGCGTCGGGCAGCGACGTGGACGTCATGATGGTCCGCGCGCTCCAGGAGCAGTTGCTCTTCGGGCACAACGGCTGGCTGGCCGATCTCAGCGACCTGGTCGCGGGCGACGGTTTCGGCTGGGACGACTTCCAGGACGCGCCGCGTCAGGCGTCGGTCACGGCCGGGAAGGTGCTGAGCGTCCCGGTGGTGACCGAGCGCCCCGCCCTCTACTACCGCAAGGACCTGGTGGAGGAGCTGGGCGGCCCGCCCCGGACGCTCGACGCCCTGATGGAGAGCGCCCGTGAGCTGACCCGGCGGGACAAGGGCTTCTTCGGGTACGTCGGCCGCGGCCAGCGCAGCGGTGCGGTGTCCCAGTGGTCGAGCTTCCTCTACTCGCACGGCGGGGACTTCGTCGTGGACGGGAAGTCCGGGATCGGCAGCGCCGAGGCGGTCGCCGCCTATGAGTACTACGGCCGTCTGCTGGCCGGATCCGGCCCGCCGGGGGCGACCAACATGAGCCTCGAACAGGCGATGCCGATCTTCGCCCAGGGCAAGGCCGCCTTCTTCGTCGACGCCGACGCGATCTACAGCAACTTCCTCGATCCGACGGTGTCCCGCGTGCGCGACACCGTCGGCTTCGCGCCCTTCCCCGCCGGTGCGGCCGGGGCCAGGCCGCACAACATCCCCTCCTGGAGTCTGGGGATCAACACCTTCTCCCGGCTGCGCGACGACGCCTGGGAGTTCATCCGCTGGGCGGCCGGGCCCGAGATGTCGGCCGCGCTCCAGAAGGAGGGCATACCCGGCGCACGTTCCTCGGTGTGGTCCGACCCGAAAACGCTCGCCGCCTTCCCACCGGAGCTGGCCGAGGCGATGCGGCTCAACGCGGAGCGCGGCGTGGGCTACGACCGGCCCCGCGTGCTCCAGGTCGGCCGGGCCCGGGACATCGTCGGCCGTCCGCTGGTCGCCGGCATCCTCGGCGAGTCCGTGCGCCCGGTCGTCCGCGACGCGGACGCCGAGTTCGCCGACTTCCTCGTCCGCGACAACCGCCACAAGGAGTCCTGATGCCCGCCACCGAGGCCACGGGGGCCGCCGCGACCACCCGGCCCTCCCCCGCCCGCGGCCCGGGCCCGGCGCCGTCCGGCGCGGAGAGGAGGCGGCAGCGGACCTTCGAGCAGGCCAACCGGCGGCTCAAGTGGGCCATGCTGGCTCCGGCCCTCCTCTTCGTCGGCCTGATGATCGTCTTTCCGCTGGTCTTCACGCTGAACCTCAGCCTCACCGACGCCTTCGGGGCGGTGAACGCCGACAGCGCCCACATCGGACTGCGCAACTTCGGCGACGCGCTGGGCGACACCCGCCGGTTCTGGCCGGCCGCCCGCCGCACCCTGGTCTTCACGGTCGGCGCCGTGGTGCTGGAGACGGTGCTCGGTCTCGCCCTCGCGATGCTGATGCGCAAGCCGTTCCGGGGGATGCGCTGGGTCCGTACCGTGCTCATCGTCCCGCTGCTCGCCACACCGGTCGCGATCGGCATCCTGTGGCTGCTGATCCTGGACCCGACCAACGGCATCGCCAACCACCTGATGGAGGCGGTCGGCCTGCCCCGGCAGGAGTTCCTCGGCTCGGTCGGGCAGTCGCTGCCGACGCTGATGCTCATCGACGTGTGGCAGTGGACGCCGATGATGACGCTGCTGCTCCTCGCCGGGCTGACCACGCTGCCCGAGGAACCGGAAGAGGCCGCCCTGATGGACGGGGCGAGCGCCTGGCAGCGCTTCCGGTACGTCGTCCTGCCCATGCTCGGCCCGACGCTGGCCACCGCCCTCGTCCTGCGCGCCGTCGACGCACTGAAGACGTTCGACATCCTCTACGCCACCAAGGGCGCGGGCGGCGGCTCGGACTTCGAGGTGGAGACCCTCAACGTGTACGCCTACGGGCTCACCTTCGACTACCAGGAGTACGGTCTCGCCGCCGCCGTCCTGGTCCTGTTCACGCTGTTCATCGTCGGTGTCGTGGTGCTGCTGCGCCGCCGGGGCGGAAGGAAGAACGCATGAGTGCCACCCTCTCCCCGGCGCGCTCCCGCCGCCGCCGGCCGTACGGTGCGTGGCTGCGCGGCACCGCCATCGTCCTCGTGACGCTGGTCTTCGCGCTGCCGCTGGTATGGATGTTCGCGGCCGCCTTCAAGACCAACGTCCAGGTCACCGATCCCACGGTCGGGCTGTGGTTCACCCCCACGCTGGACAATTTCCGGGCCGTCGTGGAGGCCGGGCAGATCGTGCGGTCGATGGGCAACTCCCTGCTCATCGGCGTGGTCTCGACGGTCCTGTCCGCAGTGATCGCCGTCCCGGCCGCATGGGCGGTGGGCCGGTTCTCCATGCACCGCACCGGCTCCGTGATCCTCGTGGCGCGCATCGTCCCGGCGATCTCGCTGCTCGTGCCCTGGTACTACCTGTTCGCGCGGATGGGCCTCGTCGGCTCCTACACGGTGCTGGTCCTCAGCCACATGTTCGTCTCGGTCCCCCTGATCATGTGGATCATGATCAGCTTCTTCGCGGGGCTGCCGGTCGAGCTGGAGGAGGCCGCGCGCACGGACGGGCTGAGCGCCTTCGGCGCGTTCTGGCGCATCACGCTGCCGCTCGCCGCCCCCGGCACGGCGACGGCGTCGCTGCTGGCCTTCGTCTTCAGCTGGAACAACTTCATGTTCGCGCTGGTCTTCTCCGACGACCGGACCCAGACCGTGCCGGTCACCCTGTTCAACTTCATCTCCTACGCGAGCACGGACTGGGGCGGCCTGATGGCCGCCGCCACCCTCATCACCGTGCCCGTGGTCCTGGCCGCCGTACTCGGCCAGAAGTACCTGGTCGCCGGCCTGACCTCCGGCGCCTCCAAGGGCTGAGCCACCGCTCTCCCGGCCCACGACTCCCACCTGCGGAAAGAGCATCCACGCATGAAGATCGTCGACGCGAAGGTCGTCGTCACCAGTCCCGGCCGCAACTTCGTCACCCTGAAACTGACGACCGACGAAGGGCTCACCGGCCTCGGCGACGCGACGCTGAACGGGCGGGAACTGGCGGTCGTCAGCTACCTCGCGGACCATGTCGTCCCCCTCCTGACCGGGCTCGACCCGCACCGCGTCGAGGACACCTGGCAGTCGCTGTACCGGGGCGCGTACTGGCGGCGCGGCCCGGTGACGATGGCCGCCATCGCCGCCGTGGACGTGGCGCTGTGGGACATCAAGGCGAAGGCCGCGGGACTGCCGCTGTACCAGTTGCTGGGCGGCGCGAGCCGGGAGCGGATCGGAACGTACGGGCACGCCAACGGCCGGGACATACCCGAACTGCTCGACTCCGTGCGGGCCCGGCTCGCCGAGGGCTACCCAGCCGTCCGGATCCAGTCCGGCATCCCCGGGCTCAAGGCGGTGTACGGGGTGTCGGACACCGACGAGAGCGGGGCGCCGGTCCTCCACCAGCAGGCCCGTCCCCTGGTGGAGGACTGGGACACGGCGGCGTACCTGCGGCACGTTCCGGCCGTCTTCGAGGCGGTGCGCGCGGAGTTCGGCCCCGAGCTGCCGCTGCTCCACGACTCCCACCACCGGCTCACCCCCGTCCAGGCGGCCCGGCTCGGCAAGGACCTGGAGCCCTTCCGGCCGTTCTGGCTGGAGGACTGCACCCCGGCAGAGAACCAGGAGGCCCTGCGCCTGGTGCGCCGGTCCACGACCACGCCGCTGGCCGTGGGCGAGGTGTTCAACACGGTGTACGACTACCAGGCGCTGATCACCGAGCAGTTGATCGACTACGTGCGGTCGGCGGTGACCCACTTCGGCGGGGTGACCCCGCTGCGCAAGCTCTTCGACTTCGCCGCGCAGTACCAGATCAAGAGCGCCATCCACGGCCCCGAGGACATCTCCCCGGTCGGCATGGCCGCCGCCGTCCACCTGGACCTGGCGGTGCACAACTTCGGCATCCAGGAGTTCTCCGGCCACACCCCCCTCACCGACGAGGTCTTCCGGCACGCCTACACCTTCACCGACGGCCACCTCCACCCGGGCGAGGCGCCCGGCATCGGGGTGGAGCTGGACGAGGAGCTGGCCGCGGCCCACCCGTACGCGCCCGCGTATCTGCCGGTCAACCGGCTGCACGACGGGACCGTGCACGACTGGTGAGCCCGGCGGGACCCCGGGGCCCGGCCACCCGCCTGCCGGGCCCCGGGCGGCGGCTCTACCAAGTGACTCCGAGGGTGCGCGGGCTGCGGGAGGTCGTCCCGGTCCGCCAGACGACGGCGCCCACGGGTTCGGCCAGGCGCAGTCGCGGGAGGCGGGCGGCCAGCCGGTGCAGGGCGAGTTGCAGCTCGGCGCGGGCCAGCCAGGCGCCCAGGCAGTAGTGGGGGCCCGCGCCGAACGAGAGCGTGGGGGCCTCCAGCGGGGCGAACAGGTCGTGGAGGGTGGCGGGCGGGAAGACCTCCGGGTCGCGGTTGGCCATGCCGCAGTCGGCGATCACGGTCGATCCGGCCGGGATCGTCACCCCGCCGACCTCGACGTCCGCGGCGGCGTGCCGGATGCTGCCCCGGTCGTCGCCGAGGGGGACGAGGTGGACGAGCCGGTCCACGACGCGCCCCGCGGCCTCCTCGTCGGCCCCGATGCGGGGCCAGGCGTCGCGGCGCTCGCCCAGGAGGTAGAGCAGCGCGTTGCCGAGCATGGTCATGGTGCTGTCGTGGCCGCCGACGACCAGCCCGCACACCAGGCTGACCAACTGCGCCTCGGGTACGCCGCCTTCGGCGTCGGCTGCCGTGACGATGCCGCTCACCAGGTCGTCGCCCGGCGTCCGGCGCCGCTCGGCGAGGAGTCCGGCCCCGAACGCGCTGAACTCCTCGATCGCGGCCGCCACGTGTTCGCTCTCGTGGGTGCCGTCGGAGAAGGCGTGCTCGCTCCAGTGCCGTATCCGGTCCCACGCCGAATCGTCCAGGCCCATGAGCCGGCTGATCACCGCCGCCGGCAACGGGAGGGCGAACTCGGCGACGAAGTCGACGGGTTGCCGCCTCGCCTCCAGCCGGTCGAGGAGTTCCTCGACCGTCGCGGCTATCCAGGGCCGCCATCGGGCGACGGCCCTCGGGGTGAACGCCCGCCGCAGGGTGCGGCGCAGCCGCAGATGGTCGGGGCCGTCCTGGTTGAACATGAGGTCGGGGTCGTTGACGAGGTCCGGTACGTCCGAGAGGGCCGGGGCGCCCACCGCGTACAGCCGCGCCCGGCCGAAGCGCGGGTCGGAGAGCACCTGGCGTACGTCGGCGTACCGGCTGACCAGCCAGGCGGGGGCGCCGCCCGGGAGTTCGGCGGGCCGGGGCGGGCCGGGTTCCTCGAAGCGCAGGCGGTGCAGCGGCTCCTGGGCGGGGGCCGTGGGGTCGACGGTGGTCAACGTGCCTCCTCGGCGGTGACGTCGGAGTGTGCGGAGGGCATGCGGCGCTCAGAGTTCGACGAGCACCTTGCCCCGGTTGGCCGCCCGGTCGTCGTAGAGGCTGCCGTACGCGGCGGGGATGCTGTCGAATCCGCGGTGGACGGTGTGGTCGAAGGTGATCTCGCCGCGCCGGACGCGGCCGCCGAGTTCGGTGTGGAGGCTCTGCCAGTTCTCCTCGGTGAACCACTCCAGGGAGAAGATGCCGCGGACGGTGGCGCGCGGGAACATCAGATACGGCAGGAGCCGGGGGCCGGTGGTCTCGTTGCCGACCTGGGTCGCCCACTGCCAGCACACCGCCACCTGGCTGCCGACGTTGAGCAGGGGGAAGACGGCGTCGGTGACGGGGCCGCCGAGGTTGTCGAAGTACCGGTCGACGCCGTCCGGGGCGGCCCGCACCAGCGCCTCGCGCACGGTGTCGGTGTCGTCACCGTGGCGGTAGACGACCACCGCGTCGAAGCCCAGCCCGGTGAGGTAGTCCGCCTTGTCCGGGGAGGAGGTGGTGCCGACGACCCGGGCCCCGGCGAGTGCGGCGAGCTGGCCGACCAGGGCTCCCACCGCCCCCGAGGCCCCGCTGACGACGAGAGTCTCGCCCGGGCTGACCGTCATGTACTTGGAGAGGGTCCCCCACGCGGTCATGCCGGGGCCGCCCATGACGCTGAGGGCGGTCGGCAGGGGCAGCGCGTCGTCGTACCAGCCGGGGTCGAGCCTGCGGTAGGCCGGGAAGACCATGGGGAACGTGCCGGTCTGCCAGAGTGCGGGCGCGCCGGTCGAGACGACGTGGGTGCGCCAGCCGCCGAAGCCCTGCACGAGATCGCCGACGCGGTGGGCGGCGCGCGGGCCGGCCCGCACCACCTCCATGATCGAGTCGGCGCCCATGTGTCCGCCGAGGGGGGTGTCGAGGGCGATGCCCTGGAGGTAGGGGTCGACGGAGACGTACAGGGTGCGCAGCAGCATCTCGTCCGGGGCCAGGGTGACGTCGACGTTCTCGACGACCTTCTCGTAGACGCGGTCCACGTCGGGAACGCCCTCGACGTGTTCGCGGACCACCCATTTCGCGATCTTCATGACTTCCTCTCCGGGGGTGTTGCGGGACGGACGGGCACCGGGATGACCCGGTGGGTCGGTGGCGGTGCGGTGAGGTCGAGGGAGGCGGTGAAGGGCTTGCCGTCGTCGCGGCAGACGAACTGCATGACGTGGCGGCCGGCCGCGGCGGCCCGGATGAGGCCGCCGGTGGTGGCCCAGACGCCGGACTGGTAGAAGTTCTCCAGGCCGGGCAGGCCGGGCCCGTGCTTCTTGACCAGCTCCTCCAGCCTCTCCCCGCTCTCGACGAAGGGCTGCCAGCCCAGCACGGTCCCGTCGTAGTTGCCGGTGTAGCGGACCTGGGTCAGGGGGCTGGAGACGTCGCGGACGACGATCGCGTCCCGCAGCCCGGGGTGGCGCTCCTCCAGGAAGCCGATGAGGGCTTCGCGGGCCCGCCGTTTCGCCGCGTAGTAGCCGCGTCCGTGGCGTACCGGCAGGGTGTGCAGCTTCTGTCCGCCCCGGGTGCGGGTGACCTGTTCGGGGCCCTCGTCCAGGGCGCGCCAGGGGGCGATGTCGCAGAAGTAGGTGGCGTAGACGACGGTGGTGCCGTCCGGGGACAGCTCGGGGTAGTGCCGACTGCGGAACTGGACGTTGACGCTGGAGTGCCGGATGCCGGTCAGCTCGGCCGCCATCGCCTCGTCGATGAGGTGGGTCGTGCAGGGGTCGCCCTCGGGGAAGGGCCGGGAGAGGCCGAGGAAGAGGGTGAAGTAGCCGGGGAAGACCATCCCGGGCTCGTGGATGGTCTCGGTGTAGAGCTTGCGGTAGTCCTCGCCCAGGTACCGGCCGTCCAGGAACTTCATGGTGGTGGTGTAGCCGTCGCAGGCCGACACGACGATGTCGGCGCGCAGCTCCCCGCCGTCGCTGAGCCGGACGCCGACCGCCCGGTCGTTCTCGACGATCACCGACTCCACCTTCGTGTTGTACGAGACCTCGCCGCCGAGCCGGCGGTAGCGGGCCTCGATGGACTCGGCGAGGCCGAGCGAGCCGCCCTCGGGGACGCCGGCGGAGAGGTTGGCGTGCGAGGCGAGCTGGAAGTGGAAGGGGAGCACGGGGAAGGCCGGGTGCTTCTCGTACAGGATGAAGTTGAACGCCTCCCGCAGCAGCGGGTCCGTGAACTTCTGCGAGAAGTCGCTCATCAGGACGGTGATCGTGGTGCGGACCGCGTTGACGTACGGGAGGAAGGAGGCGAGCATCCGCCAGCGCTCCACGCGCCCCATCAGCCCGACGGGCTTGAGGAAGGGGTAGACCGCCAGCGCCTTGCGGAAGCTGCGCAGCTGACGGCAGAACTTCCGTACGAGGGGGGCGTCGGCGGGCGAGATGTCGATGAGGTGCGCTTCGAGCCGGTCCGGATCGGAGTAGAAGTGGACCGCCCGGCCGTCCGTGCCCCGCACGATGTTGAAGACGTCGAAGTGGCGGATCTCCTTGCCCTGCAGAGCGCCGAGCTCCAGCCAGATCTGGTGCATCTCGTTGCCGGGGCCGCTGCCGAGGAGCCAGCTCACGCAGGCGTCCAGGGTGAAGCCGCCGCGTTCCCAGGCGGTACAGCAGCCGCCGGGGAGTTCGTGCATCTCCAGGACGCGGGTGCGGTAGCCGTTCATCTGGGCGTAGCAGCCGGTGGAGAGCCCGCCGAGCCCGGCGCCGATGATGATCATCGTCTCCCGGGGGCGGGCGCCGTCCGGCCGGGAAGGGGTGCCGCGACCGCTCATGAGCCCTTCCTCTCCCGGGCGGACCACCGGTCGAGCTGGGGCAGGCGTCCCAGTTTCCCCGGATGCCAGGGCTCGGTCCCGCCGCTCTCCCAGGCCCGGAATTCCAGGCCGAGTTCACGGCAGAGGTACTGGACGGCGAAGCGGCCGGTGGAGGCGGCGCGGATCAGGCCGCCCATGCCGACCCACTGCCCCGCCATGGAGAAGCCGCTGAGGCCGGGCAGGCGCATGCGGTCCCTGCCGACCAGGCGGGCGGCGACGTCGTCGGCGTCGGAGAACGCCTTCCAGGCGAGGATGGAGCCGTTGAGGTTGCCCGTGTAGCGGTGGGTGGTGGCGGGGGTGGCGACCTCGACGATGTCGATGCGCTCGGCGATGCCGGGGCTTCGCCGCTCCAGGAAGTCCCGCACGAAGTCGGCGACTTCCCGTTTGCGGCGGCGGTACTGCTTGCGGTCCCTGGCCCGCAGGTTCTTCCAGTGGGCGTAGTCGCTGAAGTAGGTGCAGTGCAGGACGGAGTGGCCCGGCGGCGCGAAGCCGTCGGAGTAGCGGGAGCGGGCCTGGACGACGAGGCTGTCCTGCAGGGCGCCGGGGAGGTGGGCGGCGTCGTCCGGGTGCAGGAGGTGGGTGGTGCTGTGCGCCTCGCCGGGGTCCAGGTCGCCGCGCAGGCCGACGAAGGCCGAGACGACGGCGGGGAACAGGGTGCCGGGGCGGTGCAGGAGGTCCGTGTAGAGCTTGTCGATGCGGGGTCCGGTGTAGCGGCCGCCGAGCAGCCCGTAGACGGTGGTGTGGCCGTCGCAGGCGGAGACCACGTGTTCGGCGAAGTACTTCTTCCCGTTGCGGAGTTCGATGCCGATCGCCCGGTCGTCCTCGATGAGGATCCGCTCGGTGCGGGCCCGGTAGGTGATCGTGCCGCCGAGCCCCCGGTAGCGCTCCTCGATCGACCGGGAGAGCCCGAGCGAACCGCCCTGCGGGAAGCCCGCGTTGCCGTGGTGGGCGGCCGCCATGTTGAAGAGGTACGGGAGCAGCGGGAAGCCCTCCGGGTCCTGGAAGAAGATGTTGCGGAACGCCGCGCGCAGCAGCGGGTCCTGGAACTTGTCGGCGAAGGCGTGCATCGGGGTGGCGGCGGTCCGCCAGAACAGCCGGAACGCCGGCAGCACCGTGCGCAGGGTCTGTGCCCGCTCCCGTGCGGTCCGCAGCGCGGGCGCGGTCAGGAACGGGTACAGCTCGATGTCGATGAACCGCCGCAGGTCGCGGGTGAAGGCCCGGATGAGCGGGGCGTCGGCCGGTGAGATGTCCAGGAGGTGGGCCTCCAGGCGGTCGGGGTCGTTGTAGAAGACCACCGACCTGCCGGAGGCGTCCTCGACCTTGTTGAACAGCTCGAAGTTGGTCGTCGACTTGCCGTCCAGCGCGCCGAGTTCGGCCCAGACCTGGTGGGCGTCGTTGCCGGGGGCGGTGCCGATGAGCCATTCGATGCAGTAGTCGAAGAGGTAGCCGTCGCGCGACCAGGCGGTGCAGCAGCCGCCGGGCAGCACGTGCTTCTCGAAGATCCGGGTCCTGGCACCGCTCATCTGCGCGTAGCAGCCGGTGGAGAGGCCGGCCACGCCCGCGCCGACGACGATGACGCGGGGCGGGGTGCCCGGGGCGCGCTCCCGGGTGGTCCAGTCGGTGGAGTCGTCATCCGGCATGGGACGCCTCCCCCCTCAGGGTGGCGCGCACCAGCTCGGCGTTGCGGGCGAGGTGCTTGGCGTCCAGCATGTCGGCGTGGACGCCGGAGCCGCGCAGGACGGCGGTGGCGCCGGTGGAGCTGCCGTGCCAGGTGCCGTGCTCCCCCGCGGCGTAGAGGGCGGCCTTCTCCTCGTCGGTGATGACGGTGACCTCGGCGGCGACGGTCCCGGTGTTGGGGGTGCGTCCGCAGAACGCGAGGTACTCGGAGGCGTGGGCGAGGGTCTCGCGGGTGACGGCTTCGGACCCGGTGTGTTTGCGTACGTGCTCGGCGAGTTCGGCCTCGAAGGCGGCGATGCCGGAGGCGTCGGGTTCGTAGGCGGTGAGGATGCGGCGGGAGTCGATGATGACGACGTGGGCGACCGTGCGGCCGCGCCGCTCCAGCTCCTTGGCGGTCTCGAAGGCGAGGTTGCCGCCGAGGGAGTAGCCGAGGAGCAGGTACGGGCCCTCAGGCCGGGCCGCTTCGATGAGGTCGGCGTACCGGGCGGTCTTGTCGTCGCCGGGGAGGTAGTTGAAGCCGATGACGGAGAGGTCGGGGAGGTGGGCGGCCAGCCCGCGGTAGACGAGCCCGTGGCCGCCGGCGGGCGGGAAGCAGAAGAGCGCGGGGTCCTGGCCGGCGTTGAAGGTGAGGCTGGGCAGTTCCTCGGCGCTCGCCCCGAGGAGGACGTCCTCGACGGTGGCGGCCATTCCGTGCAGGGTGGTGACCTGGTAGAGCCTGCTGACGGGGACGCCGACGCCGAACTCGGTGCGCAGGTGGTGGAGGAGTTCGATGAGCTTGATCGAGCTGCCGCCGAGTTCGAAGAAGTCGTCCTCCAGGCCGATCTGTTCGCGGCCCAGGAGCGTCTTCCAGTGGCGGGCGAGGCTGGTCTCGTAGAGCGTGACGGGTTCTTCGTGGGGCCGGTCGCCGGCCTCGGCGCGGGGTGCGGGCAGGGCGGCGGTGTCGACCTTGCCGTTGGCGGTCAGCGGCAGGGCGGGCAGCTCGGTGAAGTGGGAGGGGATCATGTACGAGGGCAGGGAGCGGGCGAGGTGGCGGCGCAGGGCCCGGACGTCCAGGGCGGCGCCGGTCTCCGGTACGCAGTAGGCGCAGAGGGCCGGTTCGCCTCCGGTGTCGGTGCGCACGGTGACGACGGCGCGGGCGAGCGGGGGCCACTGGGCGAGGTGGGCCTCGATCTCGCCGATCTCGATGCGGTGGCCGCGCAGTTTGACCTGGCCGTCGGTGCGGCCGAGCAGGTGGACCCGGCCGTGGGCGTCCCAGCGGGCGATGTCGCCGGTGCGGTAGAGCCGCTCCGGGCGGGCGTCCGCCGCGGTGGAGAGCGTACGGGTCACGAAGCGTTCGTCGGTCTGCCCGGGGTCTCCGGCGTAGCCGAGGGCGACGCCGTCGCCGCCGATCCAGAGTTCGCCGGGCACCCCGGGCGGGACGGGTTCTCCGTGGGCGTCCAGGACGTGGAGGGTGCTGTTGGGCAGGGGGCGGCCGATCGGGACCATCGCGCCGGGTTCGAGGTCGTCGGCGGGCCCTTCGAAGAAGGCGCTGTCGATGGTGGCCTCGGTGAGGCCGTAGGAGTTGACGAGCCGGGTGGCGGGTCCGCACAGCTCTGCCAGCCGGCGGTACTCCCCCACGCTCCAGGCGTCCGAGCCGACCACCAGCAGCCGCAGGAAGTCCAGTCGCAGTCCGTCCCGTTCGCAGTGGTCCATCAGACCGCGTACGACGGCGGGGACGAACTCCGCGCAGTCGACGCGTTCCTGACGCATCGTGCGGTAGAGCCGGGTGGTGTCGAAGAGGAGGTCGCGGTCGGCCAGGACGAGCGTGCCGCCCGAGCAGAGGGCGCGCACCAGGTCGCCGGTGAACACGTCGAAGGACGGTTCGGCCATCTGAAGGTGCGTCCGCACGTCGCTCTCCAGCCGGTACGCCTGCCGCCATGCCTCGTACGCGGAGGCGAGGTTGCGGTGGCTGACGCGGACGGCCTTGGGGCGGCCGGTGGAGCCCGAGGTGGTGATGATGTAGGCGGGGGCCTCCGGGGCGGTCGCCGGGGGCGCGCCGTCCGGACGGGGCGTGGTGGCCGCGAGGGCGGTGGGGGTGAGCGTCGGGGCGGACAGGGCCGCCGTCTGCTCGGGCCCGGCGTCGTCCGCGACGAGGACGAGTGCCGCGCCGGTGGCCGACACGAGGTGCGCGAGGCGGTCGGCGGGCTGGCCGGGGCGGAGCGGGAGGTAGGCCGCGCCGGTCTTGAGGACGCCGAGCAGGGCGACGATCAGCTCGGGGGACTTCTCCAGGCACAGGACGACCACCGAGCCCTCGCCGATGCCGTGGGCCCGCAGCCGGGCCGCGGTGTCGTCGGCCCGCCGGTCCAGCTCCTCGTAGGTCAGCCGGTACGCCTCGCCGTGCGGCGACGGCATGACGACGGCGGTGGCCGAGGGGTGCTCGGCGGCCGTCCGGGCGATGAGGGTGTGCACCGGGACGAACGGGTGGCCCTCCCGGTGACCGGCGGACTCCGGGGCCGGGGACGCCGGCAGGGCCGGGCGGCTCCACTCCCCCACGAGTCGCTCGCGTTCCTGCTCGCCGAGCATCTCCAGGCGGGAGGCGGGCTGCTCGCCCGGGGCGCGGGTCATCCGGTCGAGGAGGCGGGTGTAGTGGTCGGCCATGCGGCGCATGGTCTCGGGGAGGAAGAGGTCGGTGTTGTACTTGAACACGCAGTGGAAGCGGCCTTCGGCCTCGTCCTCGTAGGCGGACAGGGTTATGTCGAACTGCCCCTCCTCCTCCGGCAGTTCGATGTACTCCAGCCGGTAGCCGTACTGCTCGGTGGCCACCTTGTGGGTGAGGAGGATGAACATCGCCTGGAAGACGGCGGAGCGGCTCGGGTCGTGCTGGAGGCCCAGCTCCTCGACGAGGAGGACGAAGGGGTACTCCTGGTTGTCCAGGCCGCCGAGCACGGTCCGGCGGACCTGCTGGAGCAGTTCCGCGACGGTCGGGTCGTCGGACAGGTCGGCGTGCAGCGGCAGCGGGTTGACGAAGTACCCGTAGACGGAGGAGAGGTCCTGGCGGGTGCGGCCGGTCACCGGGCTGCCGACGACGAGGTGGTCCTGTCCGGAGTAGCGGTGCAGCAGGAGGTAGTAGGCGCTCAGCAGCACCATGAACGGGGTGACGCCGTGGGCGCGGGCCAGGGTGTGGACGCGGGCGCTCAGCGCGTCGTCCAGGACGAAGAACTCGGAGGCCCCGTTGTGGGTCTGGACCGCCGGGCGCGGTTTGTCGACCGGGAGGTCGAGCAGCGGGACCTCGGCCGGCAGGTGCGAGCGCCAGTAGTCGAGCATGGCCGCGGCCTCGGGTCCGGCGAGGAAGGCGTTCTGCTGGTTGAGGAAGTCGAGGTAGCGGGCCTCGACGGGCGGGAGCCCGGGCTCCCGGTTGCGCCGCAACGCCTCGTAGACGCTCAGCAGTTCCTCGATGAAGGTGAACGTGGAGATGGCGTCGGAGACGATGTGGTGGACGGCCTTCATGATGATCCAGCGGTCCGGGCCCCGCTTGAAGAGGCGGAAGCGGACCAGGGGGTCGTGGGCGAGGTCGTAGGGCTTGCGGTACTCCTGGACGATCGTCGCGTGGATGGTCTCCCAGTCCTCGCCCTGGACGTCGAAGAGGGCGAGGTCGTTCGGGGCGTCCTCGGAGACCCGCTGGACGGCCTGCCCGTCCACCAGGTGGAAGGTCGTGCGCAGCGCGGGGTGGCGGGCGATGAGCCGGCGGACGGCCTCGAACATCAAGTCGGGTTCGAGGGCGACGTTCACCTCGACGGCCCCGCCGATGTTGTACGCGTACCCGTCGGGGTTGAGGTGCTTGAGGAACCAGAGCGCCTTCTGGTTCTGCGTGAGCGGGTACTCGCGCTCGTCGGTGTGGAGTTCGACCGCGTCGGCCGCGACGCTGCCGTCCGCCGAGGCCAGGGCGGCGAGGCCGTCGTGGAGCTGGGCGGCGAGTTCTCCCGCGGGGGTGCCGCTGAGCAGGGCCACCACGGGGAGCGCGACGCCGAGTTCGGCGTGGACGCGGGCCCGCAGCTCCATGGCGAGGAGGGAGTCGAGCCCGAGGTCGCCGAGGCCGGTGGCGGGGTCGATGCGGTCGGCGCCGGTCCGCAGTACGGCGGCCGAGAGCGCGGCGAACCGTTCGGCGACGAGGGTACGGCGGGCTTCTTCGCCGGCGGCGCGGAACGTGTCGAGGAAGCCGTTGCCGGACGCGGCGTCTGCGGGCGGGGCGGCGGCTGCCGCGAGTTCGGCGACCAGGGGCGGCGGGGACGGGTACCAGGCGAGGAAGACGGGCCAGTCCACGACGGTGGCGACGACCAGTTGGGCGTGGTCCTGGCCGATGACGCGCTCCAGGACGGCCATGCCCGCCTCCGGGGAGAGCGAGCTCATCCCCCGGCTGTGCAGGTAGTGGTCGACCAGGCCGAGTTCCTCGATCATGCCGGTGGCCCAGGGCCCCCAGTCGAGGCTGAGCGCGGGCAGCCCCCGGGCGCGGCGGTGGTGGGCGAGGGCGTCGAGGAAGGCGTTGCCCGCGGCGTAGTTGGTCTGGCCCGCGGTGGTCAGCAGGGAGGCGATCGAGGCGAAGAGGACGAAGTGGTCGAGGGGTTCGTCCCTCAGGTGCCGGTGCAGGAGGAGGGCGCCGACGGTCTTGGGGTCGTGGACGGAGTCGAACGCGGCCCGGTCGAGATCGGCGACGAGGGTGTCGCGGACCTGGCCCGCGAGGTGGAACACCCCGCGTACGGGCGGCGCACCGCTGCGCCGGTGGGCGTCGAGCCAGGCGGCCAGGGCGTCCTCGTCGGTGATGTCGAACGTGGCCGGGACGGGCTGTGCGCCGAGCGCCTCCAGCTCGCGGAGCAGGGCCACGGCGCGGCCCTCGGCGGTGGCGGGGTCGGCGCCCGCCCACTTCTCGCGGGCCGGCACGGGGGTGCGGCCGATCAGGACGATCCGGCGGGCGCCCCGGCGTACGAGGGTGCGGCACAGCAGCCGGCCGAGTGCGCCGAACGCGCCGGTGACCAGGTAGGTCCCGTCGGGCCGCAGGCGCGGGGGCAGGGGGCGGGTCAGGTTCTCGGCGGGGCGGAGGCGGCTGGTGCGGCGGACCCCGTCGCGCAGCGCGATCTCGGCCTCGTCGTCGCTCAGCGCCTCGGCGAGCAGGGCCGCGGCCTCGGCGCGGTCTTCGTCGGGGCCGGGCCGGCGCCCGGGGTCGAGGTCGATGAGCTTGCCGGGGTGGCCGGTCAGCTCCTGGTGGCGCAGGACCCGGCCGATGCCCCAGGCGGGCGCTCCGAGAGGTTCGGGCCCTTCGCCGGGCAGGGCGGACTGGGCGCCTCGGGTGACGATGTGGAGGCGGCCTTCCGCGCCCCGGGCGGCGAGCAGCCGGGCGAGGGCGATCAGGGAGTAGGCGCCCGCGCCGGTGTGGTCGCGCAGGGCGGGCCGGTCGCAGTCGGCGAGGGCGGGCGCGTCGAGGTTCCACAGGTGCAGGACGGTTCCGTGGAAGGGCCCGGCGTCCCGGTCGAGGTCCGCGAACAGGCGGCGCAGGTCGGCGTCGGACGCGGGGTCGACGGTGTACGTGCCGCCGTCGCCGGAGGCGGTGTAGGCCGCTCCCGTACGGACCAGGCGGCAGCGTTCGCCGCGGGCGCGGGCCAGGGCGGCGAAGGCGTCGGCCGTGCCTCCGGCGTCGGCGAGGAGCAGCCAGTCGTGGGCGGGTGCGGTGGCGGCCGGGGGCCTGGAGCCCGCCCCTTCCGCGTGGCCCGGGCCCGCGTCCCGTACGGCGGCGGCGTCCTCCGCGGTGAGTGGCGGGGCGGCGTCCTCCGTGGCGAGTGACGGGCAGTCGGTCCAGACGGGTTCGGCCAGCCAGGAGTCGATCGTGGTGCGGGCGACCGCGGTGGCCGCCCGCACCACGTCGGCGGCGCGGAAGCCCTGGACGTGGCCGAGCGGGGAGCCGTCGTCGGCGTAGAGCGCGATGTCGCCGAGGGTGGTGTCCGCGTCGGCGGTGCGCAGGGTGGCGTGCGCCCAGAACGACTGGTCCCCGATGGGGTCGAGGGCGACCTCGTCCAGGGAGAGCGGCAGCCTGATGCCGGCGCCGGGGGCGGGGCCGTCGAGGATCAGCGGGGTGAGGAGGGTCTGGAAGCAGGCGTCGAGGAGGACGGGGTGGAGGTGGTGGCCGGCCGCGCCACCGTCGATCGCCCGGGGCGGGCTGATGCGGGCGAGGACTTCGCCGTCGCCGATCCAGACCTCGTCGACGGCCTGGAAGGCGGGGCCGTAGTGGTAGCCGAGGGCGGCGAGCGCGGTGTAGCAGTCGGGCCCCGCGAGGTGGCGGAGGGACCTGGCCCGGATCGCCGGGGCGTCCAGCGGACCGGTGGTGCGGCGGCGCTGTCCGGAGCGGACGATTCCGGCCGCGTGCACCACTCGTTCGCCGTCCTCGCCGGTCGGGGAGGCGATGGTGAACGCGGCGTTCTCCGGGGAGAGCGACACCTCGACCGTGCGGTCCTCGCCGTCGGGCAGGAAGAGCGCCTTGCGCAGGTCGATGTCGGCGAGGACGGCGGTGGTGCCGCCGGTGAGCCGCAGGACGGCCTGGGCGGCCATCTCCAGATAGCCGGCGGCGGGGAAGACCACGGTGTCCTGGATGCGGTGGTCCGCGAGGTACGGCAGGTCCTCGGTGCCCAGGCGGGCCAGCCAGGTGGGTGCGGTGGCGTCGGTGCGGCGACCGAGGAGCGGGTGGTCGCGGCGGCCGAGGCGGACCTGGGCGACGGGGCCGGGCTCCGTCCAGTGGCGGTCGCGCCGGAAGGGGTGACGGGGCAGGGTGACCGGCCGGCCGGCGGGGTGCAGCAGATCCCAGTCGACGGGGACGCCCAGGGTGTGGAGTGAGCCGAGCGAGGCGGCGAAGCGTTCGCTCTCGTTCTCGCGGCGGCGGATGGAGGGCAGGGTGAGCCCGGGCGTGGCGGCGGCGTCGAGGGATTCGCGGATGGCGTGGCCGAGGACCGGGTGCGGGCCGATCTCCAGGAAGAGCCGGTGGCCGTCGGCGGCGAGGCGGTCGACCGCCGACCGGAAGCGCACCCGGTCGCGGACGTTCTTCCACCAGTAGGCCGCGTCGAGTTCCTCGCCCCGCGCGGTGCCCTCGACCCCGGTGAGATAGAGCGGGATCCGTGCCGGGCGCGGCTCCAACGGGGCCATCTCGCGCAGAAGTTCGTCCTTGACGCGCTCCATGACGACGCTGTGGTAAGGCACTTCGACGGTGAGGAACTTGGCGAACTGCTGCTCGGCCCGCAACTCCTCGGCCAGCAGGGCGAGTGCCGCCTCGTCCCCGGCCAGCGTGATCGCGGTGGGGCTGTTGACGGCGGCGACGGAGACCCGGTCGGCGTAGGGGCGCACCCGGCGCTCCGCCTCCTCCTCGGACAGGCTGACGGCGAGCATGCCGCCCGTCCCGGCCAGGGTCTGCTGGAGCCGGCTGCGGTGCACGGCGATCCTGGCCGCGTCCCGCAGGGTGTAGACGCCGGCCTCGTGGAAGGCGGCGATCTCCCCGGTGCTGTGGCCGACCACGGCGTCGGGGCGCACCCCGTGGGAGCGCCACAGGGCGGCCAGGCCGATTTGGACGGCGAAGTTCGCGGGCTGGGCGAGCCAGGTCTCGCTCATCCGGGAGACGGACTCGTCGGCGGTCATCTCCTCGACGAGGGACCAGTCGGCGAACTCGCGCATCGCCCGGTCGCAGGCGACGACCGCGTCGCGGAAGACCGGTTCCTCCTCCAGCAGTTGGCGGCCCATGCCCCACCACTGGGGGCCCATCCCGGTGAAGACCCAGGCGAGCTTCCGGTCGGCGGCCTCGCGGGCCCGGCCGTGGACGACCCGGGGGTGGGGCTCGCCCCGCTCGTGGGCGGCCAGCGCCTCGTCGAGGGAGGCGCGGGTGGAGTAGGCGACGGCCAGCCGCTCGGGCAGGTGCTGGCGGCGGTGGGCCAGGGTGTGGCCGAGGTCGTCGAGGGAGACGGCCGGGCCGTCGTCGCCGTCCGCCAGTTCGGCCCGGATGCCGGCCGCCATCTCCGTCAGGGCGTCGGGGTTGCGGGCGCTGAGCGGCAGAACGCTCCAGGCGCGCGCGGCCCCGCCGGCCGCCGGGGAGGCCGGAGCCGGTGAGACCGCCGGCGGGGCCTCCTCCAGGACGACATGGGCGTTGGTGCCGCCGAAGCCGAAGGAGTTGACCCCGGCGCGGGCGGGCCCCTCGTGGTCGGGCCAGGGCACGGCCCGGGTGGGGATCTCGTACGGCAGGGTGGCCGGGTCGATGGCGGGGTTGAGGTTCTCCAGGTTGATGTGGGGCGGGATGGTCCGGTGCTTGAGGCTCAGGACGGTCTTGATCAGCCCGGCGACCCCGGCGGCGGATTCGGTGTGCCCGATGTTCGTCTTGACCGAGCCGACGTAGGCGCGGGCGCCCGGGGCCCGCCCGATGGCCAGGGCGCGGGCCAGGGCGTTGGCCTCGATCGGGTCCCCCACGGGGGTCGAGGTTCCGTGCGCCTCCATGTACTGGAGGTCGCCGGGGGCGATGCCCGCCTCCGCGCAGACCCGGCGGATGAGGTCGACCTGCGCGTCGGGGCTGGGCACGGTGATGCCGTTGGTGTGGCCGTCCTGGTTGACCCCGCTGCCGAGGATCACCGCGTGGATCCGGTCCCCGTCCCGTACGGCGTCCTCCAGCCGCTTCAGCGCGACCAGGCCGACCCCTTCGGCCCGTACGTAGCCGTCGGCGGCGGCGTCGAACGTACGGGAGCGGCCGCCGGGCGACAGGAAGCCGCCCTTCGTCTCGGCCACGGTGTACTGCGGGGCCATGTGCAGCAGCGTCCCGCCGGCCAGCGCGAGGTCGCTCTCACCGCTGTTCAGCGCCTGGCAGGCGAGGTGGACGGCGACCAGGGAGGAGCTGCAGGCGGTGTCGACGGAGAGGCTGGGGCCGCGGAAGTCGAAGCAGTACGAGATCCGGTTGGAGACCATCGTCATCATGGTCCCGGTCGCGGTGTGGGCGGCCAGCGAGGTGAAGCCCAGGTCGGCGAACTGCAGGATCTTGTAGTCCAGGGTGAAGGCGCCGACGTAGACCGCGACGTTGCCGCCGGCGAGGTCGGCGGGGCGCTGGCCGCCGTCCTCCAGCGCCTCCCAGGCCACTTCGAGCAGCTTGCGCTGCTGCGGGTCCATGTGGTCGGCCTCGCGGGGGCTGATGCCGAAGAACGCGGGGTCGAACTCGTCGAAGCCGTCGATGTATCCGCCGCGTCCGCCGACGAGGCGGCCGGGCTTGTCGCGGAACCGGCTGCCGAGCGTGCGGACGTCGTAGCGGTCGGGCGGGGTGGGCGTGATGCAGTCCTTGCCCGCCACCAGGTTCCGCCAGTAGGCGCGGTGGTCCGAGGCGCCGCCGGGCAGGCGGCAGCCCATCCCGATGATCGCCACCTTGTTCCGTGAGGCCCGGTTGTTCACGTCGGCCATGCGAACTCCTAGATCGTCGTGGAGCGTCGGGGGGCGGCGGTCATTCCGGGCGGGTGGTGCCCGGTGCGGGTCGGCGTCGCCAGGGGTGCAGGAGGGCGGCGAGGATCTCGCCGGTGCCGGGGAAGGTCGTGGGGTCGTGGAGGCCGACGGCGGTGGGCTCGCGGCCGGGGTACCAGGTGAAGCTGCCGAAGAGGTGGTCCCAGCAGGACAGGTCGGAGCCGTAGTGGCCGGCTTCGGACAGATCGGTGCTGTGGTGCAGCCGGTGCTGCTCGGGACTGGCCAGGAAGTGGTTCAGCGGCCCGATGCGGACGTCGATGTTGGCGTGGACGAAGTAGCCCTGGGCGGCGACGAAGAGCCCGACCACCAGCACCGCGGGGCGGGAGAACCCGACGAGGGCGAGGGTCAGCTGGACGAGACCCTGGGCCAGGACGATGTCGAGGACGTGGTTGACCCCGTTGTTGGCGACGTTCACCTTCTCCGGGACGTGGTGGATCCCGTGGAACCGCCACAGGAGGGCGTTGCGGTGGCCCAGCCGGTGCACGAGATAGCTGACGAGGGATCCGGCCAGCAGGGCGCCCGGGATCTCGATGCCGAGGTGATGGGTCGGCTCGGCGGGCGAGATCAGGCCGACGCCCACCGCTACGAGGAGCTGTGCCAGTCCGCTTCCGGCCATGGTGATCAGGAACCAGAAGCCGTACCAGCGCCATTCGTCCGTATCCGGGTGCCAGGTCCGGTCGTAAGGAATCAGCCGTTCCAGAAGAGCGAGATAGGAGATGACCCCAACCAGGAAAAGCGGACTGACCCAGGCCGGATCCCATCGCAGGCGTAATGCGGCTCCCGCCACGAGCAGGACCGCCAGCAGAAGAACGGGATAGGCCAGGAAACGGAGGAGGCGAACCGATTGTTCTCCACCTCCGCCTTTTCGGCCAACCGAAAAGGCGGCCGAATGGTTTTCGCCATCGGCGGATGGTTCACGCTCGTTCATCGGTGACCCTCCACGAGAGTTCCTGCCTGGGGGAGAGAGGCCGCCGCATCGCGTCACCGCAGGTCATACCTGTTGGTGAGAGACGATGTCCGGCACGGCGGTCAGGGGCACCACACTGACCGATTCCCGACGCCCGGCTTCGGATCATTCCGGCCGTGACGTGAACCGATGCCCCCCTGACCCCATCGGCCCAGATCATCTATTTCCCGATCGCCAGGCTTTAACCACCACTTGCTCATCAAAATATCCGGACGCTTTCTCCACTCGGCGACGCGTCGGCATATCGCACGGCCGAGGCGCATTCACTGGGCGGGACATTCCTTAGTAGGATTATCCACACAACACAAAACGGCGTATTCACGCACGCCTGGGACTACCTATGAGCGCGGAGGCGCACGCATTTCCCAGGGGCAGTGCGCCCGCGCGAACAGGGCGCGCGAAAAGCGCTCCACCGGAGCTTCGCCAGAACCCTTCGCCGGAGCCCTCCACCGGCCCGACGGCCCCCCGCGGTTCCCCGTCGAGCCGCCCCCGGCCCGCGCCCCCGCTCGCGGGCCGTTCGGACGGCCCCGCTTCCCCGGCCGCGGCCGCTACCCCCGCGCCTTCCGCCGGGCCTCCCGCCCTGCGATGATCGCGGCGAGTCCGGAGCGCGGCCCGGCGCGCCGTCCGGCACCCGGCCCGGTACGCGGTCCGGCAGCGAAGTCCGGCCGAACCGAGGAGCCTCCTTGTCGTACGACGTCCGCGCGGTGCGCGCGCAGTTCCCTTCCCTGCGATCCGGTACCGCCCACTTCGACGGTCCGGGCGGCACCCAGACCCCCGCCTCCGTCGTCGCCGCGATCAGTGCGGCGATGAGCGCACCCCTGTCGATCCGGGGCACGGGGCTGCCCGGCGAGGTCAACGCGGAGGAGATCGTCCTCGGGTTCCGGCAGGCGATGGCGGACCTGCTGGGCGCCGACCCGGGCGGGATCGTCTTCGGCCGCAGCGCCACCCAGCTCACCTTCGACTTCTCGCGCACCCTGGCCCGGGGATGGAGTCCGGGCGACGAGGTGGTGGTCAGCCGGCTGGACCACGACGCCAACATCCGCCCGTGGTTGCGGGCGGCCGAAACGGCAGGGGCGAACGTGCGCATGGCCGACTTCGACCCGGTGACCGGAGAGCTGTCGCCGGAGGCCGTCGCCGCCCACCTCACCGACCGGACCCGGGTGGTCGCGGTGACCGGCGCGTCGAACCTGATCGGGACGCGGCCGGACATCCCGGCCATCGCCGAACTCGTCCACCGGGCCGGGGCGCTGCTCTACGTGGACGGGGTCCATCTCACGGCCCACCACGCGGTGGACGTGGAGCGGCTCGGCGCGGACTTCTTCGTGTGCTCCCCGTACAAGTTCTTCGGCCCCCACCACGGCGTGCTCGCCGCCCGCCCCGAACTGCTCGGCACGCTCCACCCGGACAAGCTGGCCCCGTCCACCGACGCCGTACCGGAGCGCTTCGAACTGGGCACGCTGCCCTACGAGATGATGGCGGGGACCAGTGCGGCGGTGGACTTCATCGCCTCCCTGGGCCCGGACGCCGACGCGGCGGGCACACGCCCCGCGCGGCTGCGGTCGGCGTACGCGGCGATCGACGCCCACGAGAGCGCGCTGCGGGAGCGGGTCGAGCGGGCGGTGGGCGGCCTCGAAGGGGTGACCGTGCGCTCCCGGGCCGCCGAGCGCACCCCCACTCTGCTGCTCACCTTCGAAGGGCGCGATCCCGCCGACGCCTACCGCTTCCTCGCCCGCACCGGGGTGCACGCGCCCGCCGGCTCCTTCTACGCCCTGGAGGCGTCCCGGCACCTGGGGCTCGCCGAGACCGGCGGGCTGCGCGTGGGACTGTCCGCGTACAACGACACGGAGGACGTGGACCGGCTCCTGACGGGGCTCGCGGACTTCCTGCGCTGAGGAGGGCAGGGGCGGAATCCGCCTCACGGAGCCCACGACGCCCTTCCCCGTGGCCGCGCCGCGACGTGCTTCCGGCGGTCGCCCGGCCCCCGCACAGGTTCGCCTGCCACCCGGCCACCGAACGGGTACGCCTATCGGACGGCGGCCCCCGTGGCCAGTACGTCCACGGCGTGGGCGAGCCCGGAGAGGTGCCGGGCCCCCGGCGGCCGTCGCCCGGCCCAGCCCGGCCCGGCGACCAGGACGGCGGGCCGGCGGCGCGCGCCCCGCACGCCCCATTCGACGGCCTCCACCCGGGCCACCGGCGTAGGGCTCGCCGTCTCGGCGGACTGCGCCCAGAGCACCACCGCGTCCGGCCCGGTGCGGCGGACCGCCTCCACCAGCGCCGCGACGGGCAGCGTCGCGCCGAACATGCCGACGGGCAGACCCTGGCGGGTCAGCGTGGCGGCGAGCGCCTCCAGAGCCAGCGAATGGGTCTCGCCGGGCACGCAGGCGAGCAGGGAGAGCCCCGCGCCCGGCACGTGCGGGGGCGGCTGCGCCGACACCCTGCGCAGCGCTCCGGAGACGTGCCACGACAGCAGGTGCTCGACTTCGATGTACCGCTCCCCCGCCGACTCCCACCTGCGCCCCACCGCGTGCAGTACGGGCATGATCACCTCGTCCCACGCGGCGGGCAGGCCGTACCGGTCGAGGGCCGCCGCGAGCAGTTCGTCCATGGCCCGCCCGTCCAGTCGGGCCGCCGCGCGCGCCAGGCCGCGGCAGTCACGGCGGGCCGCGTCCGACGGGGCCCGGCCGGGGGCCCGCCGTGCGGCCGGAGCCGGGACCGGGCCGGACGAGACCGTGCCCGCGAGGACGGTCCGGGCGGCCTCGCCGGGCGGGAGGCCCTCGCTCGTGAGCCGGCACATGGCGCGCAGGACGGTGATGTCGGCGGCGGTCCAGCGGCGGTGCCGGCCGCCCTCCCGCGTCGCCGGGCCGAGGCCGTAGCGACGGTCCCAGGAGCGCAGCGTGGTGGGCGCGACGCCCAGGAGGCGGGCCACCGCGCCGGTGGTCAGGCCGCCTTCCGGCGGGGCCTCCGGAAGCAGCTCGCCTGTCGGATCCATAAATCCACCATACGACGCAAAAACGACGCATGTTGCCCGGTGACCGGTGGAGCGGTTCGCTGAGGGAGAGCGCGTGGCCTGCTGCCTTCGCGCCCGGGGCCGCGTCCGCCCGAGCCATGCGGGCGGCGCTCTCCCGGTCCGTACGGGAGAAACTCCCGTACGGATGCGACCCCCGTACGGACCCCGCGCGTGCGGGATGGAAGGAGACGGTCATGAAACTGAGCGACGAACTCCCCGTCGATCACCGGCTGGCGAAGGTGTACCGGATCGGCGCGGGGCTGTGCGGCGCCATTCTGCTGACCTTCGGCATCCTCGGCTTCACCCAGCAGCTGAGCTTCTTCGACACCAGCGGCGACAGCATCGCCGGGCTGTCCACCAACGGGCTGCTCAGCCTGATCTCGGTGGTCGTCGGCGGGCTGCTGATCGCCGGAGCCTTCGTGGGCGGCAACGTCGCCTCCACCCTCAACATGACGATCGGCACGCTCTTCGTCCTCAGCGGCTTCGTGCACATCTTCATCCTGGACCGGCCCGCGAACATCCTGGACTTCGGTATGCCGAACGTCATCTTCAGCTTCGTGATGGGGCTTCTGATCCTCACGTTCGGGATGTACGGACGGGTGACCGGCGGGCTGCCGCACGACAATCCGTACTGGCGCCGCCGCCACCCGGAGCAGGCCGAGCAGGAGGCCGCGGCGGCCCGCAGGAGCGCGGTGGCGGGCGGCAGGATCGGCGGGTGAACCACCCGGACGCCCGGCGGATCGGCGGGTGAGTCCCCCGGACGCACGAGGGCTCGGCGGCTGACCCGCCGCGCGTAGCGGACCGCGCGCGAGGCAGACCGGCCCCGCACGACACGACGAACCGGCCGCCGGAGCATATGTGCTCCGGCGGCCGGACCCGTTCAGAAACGTCTGTGTACGCCGAGTGGCGGGCGCGTCGGTGCGGTCTCAGACCTTGCGGTAGCGGGCGTTGGCCCAGGAGAACACGCCGAACGCGACGAGCCCGAGGGCGATCACCACCAGCAGCCACGGGCCGGCCGGGGTGTCGGTGAAGGACCGCAGCGTGTCGTCCATGCCCTTCGACTGGTCGGGCTGGTGCTTGACCGCGGCCGCCACGGCGAATCCGCCCGCCGTGGCGAAGACGATGCCGCGCGCCGTACCGCCGAAGACCCCGGTGAAGTCGACCGCCTGACGGACCTTCTTTGACATCTCGGACATCTTCAGGTGCTTCTGGTACTTGCGCATGATCGCGCGGACCGCGATCCAGACGCCCGCACCGGCCACACCGATGCCGCCGATCCCGACGATCCACTGACCGCCGGGCCAGCCGAGGGCCATCGCGGTGACGTCCTGGGACTGCTTGTCGGACGAGCCGCCGCCGCTGCCCGAGTCGCCGGCGGCGAAGGACAGGACGGAGTAGGCGACGAATCCGTAGAAGATGGACCGGCCGGCCGCCATGGCCCGCTTCGTGGGCTTGTGCCCGTCCGGCCCGGCGGAGCCGAAGAGCGCCTCGGACAGCCTCCACAGGGCCATCCCCACCAGGGCGATGCCGAGCACCCACAGCAGGACCTTGCCGAAGGGCTTCTCGGATATCTCGGCGATGGCGCCGCCCCGGTCGGCCTGCTTCCCACCGCCGGACAACGCGATCTGCAGGGCGAGGACGCCCACCAGGACGTAGATCGCGCCCCGGGCGCCGAACCCGGCGCGGGCGCCGACCTCGACCGCCTTGCTGTTCGCGGCTCTTCTGGCGCGACCGCTTCCCTGCGCTGCTACTGAACGGGTATTCATGTCATCCCATTGCCCCGGTGCGGGCATTCGATGTCAGGTCCGGACCGGAACTCCTCTCCCCCGCGGCGCCCGCCGCCACCGGCGTCACGCACGCTCCGCACGGCGGCCCCTTTCGACGCAGAAACGACGCGGCAGGCGCGCCGGGCGAACGCACGTCAGCGTGGAGGGGACAGAGAAGACCATCCCCCGCTCGCCCGGAGGGACATCCGGAGGAGACATCATGACGATCACCCGTCTGCAGCGCACCGCCGCGGCCGCCGCCGCACTCGCCTTCCCCGCCTCCCTGGCGTTCTTCGCTCCGCAGGCCCAGGCGGAAGCGCCCGCCGAACCGTACGGCCCCGCCTGTTCCTCCGTGCCGAAGGAGGGCGCGGGCAGCCTGGAGGGCATGGCGAAGGACCCGGTGGCCACCGCGGCCTCGAACAATCCCGAACTCTCCACCCTCGTCAGCGCGGTGAAGAAGGCGGGTCTGGTCGACACGCTGAACAACGCGAAGGACATCACGGTGTTCGCGCCGACCAACGCCGCGTTCGAGAAGATCCCGAAGGCGGACCTGGACGCGCTGCTCAACAACAAGGCCGAGCTCACCAAGGTGCTGACGTACCACGTGGTGGGCGAGAAGGTCACGACCCAGCAGATGGAGAACGGCACGTTCAAGACGCTGGAGGGCAGCGAACTGACGACGAAGGGCTCGGGCACCGAGTTCACGGTGAACGACTCCTCGAAGATCGTCTGCGGCAACGTACCGACGGCCAACGCCACGGTGAACCTGGTCGACACGGTGCTCATGCCGCCGTCGTCCTGACCCAGGCGCCACCGCCGCCGGTTCGCCGGGACGGCTCCGAGCTGGTCGGCACCGCCGCCGACCGGTTCGGAGCCGTCCCGGTGACGGCCGTGGCGCCACTCGCGGCCGCGGGCCGGGACAGGGACGGCCACCGGTCCGCGCCCGGATCGCGCGCCGGTCCGGGCATGGCCCGCGAGCGGTTGTTCTATACGCTGAGGGCGTGACCAGCGCCGACGACCGAACGCCCCGGAGCCCCGCCTCACCCCCCGAGGCGGGGCTCGCCGACCTCCAGGCGTTCGCGGTGGAGCTGCGCCGGATGAACGGCGAGATCAACCGGATGACCCACGGTTTCGCGGCGCACCAGCATCTGCACCCCACGGACGTGAGCGCGCTCGCCGCCATCCTGGACGCGCCCTCACCCCTCACCCCGGGTGCGCTGCGTGAGCATCTGGGGCTCACGTCGGGCGCGGTGACGGCCTGCCTGGACCGGCTGGAGCGGGCGGGTCACATCCGGCGGGCGCGGGAGAGCGCCGACCGCCGGGTGGTGCACGTGCACTACGAGCCGAGCGCGCGCACCGCCGCCCGCGACTTCTTCATGCCGCTGGCCGAGGCCACGACGCGGGCCAGGGCCCGCTTCAGCGAGGGGGAGCTGACCACCGTCCTGCGCTTCCTCGCCGCGATGAACGAGGAACTCGCGGAGCTGCCCCCGGCGCGTCGCTGACGTTCCGCCCCGCGTGGTGCGTCCATGAAGGGGACGGTTCCACGTGCACCCACCCCCGTGCGGTTCGGCCGACGACCCGTCCCGTAATGTATTTCAACGATTGAGATTGTTAACCGCTGAGATATATCCACCCCCGGGAGACCCATGTCCACCCCCGCACGGCCACTCCGCTGGCTGATCCCCGTCGTGCTGCTGATCGCCTGGCTCGGCGTCGGCGGCGGGCTCGGCCCGTACGCCGGGAAGCTCGGCGAGGTCGCCACCAACGACCAGGCCGCTTTCCTTCCCCAGAACGCCGAGTCCACACAGGTCATCGACGCGCAGAAGGCGTTCCAGCAGAACGAGACCGTCCCCGCCATCGTGGTCTGGACCTCGCAGAAGCGGGACACGCCGGTGGGCGACGAGCAGCGGGAGGCGGCCACCGGGGCCCTCGCCTCGCTCGCCGGGAGCGAGGGCGTCGCAGGGAAGCCCTCGCCCGCCCTCCCCTCCGAGGACGGCCGGGCGCTGCAGGGCATCGTCCAGCTGAGCCCCGACCTCGGGGACGAACTGCCCGCGGTGCTGGAGCGGATCGAGAAGGCGGGCGCCGCCGTGTCCGGCACGACGGTCCAGCTCGCGGGACCGGCGGCCAGCCAGGCCGACCTGTCCGACGCGTTCGCCGGCATCGACGGACTGCTGCTCGGGGTCGCGCTGATCACCGTGCTGGTCATCCTGCTGCTGGTCTACCGCAGTGTGCTGCTGCCCTTCGTCATCATCCTCGGCGCGGTCTTCGCCCTCGGTCTGGCCTGCGCGGTCGTCTACGTCCTCGCCGACCACGACGTCGTACGCGTGGACGGCCAGGTGCAGGGCATCCTGTCGATCCTCGTGATCGGCGCGGCGACGGACTACGCGCTCCTGCTGACCGCCCGGTTCCGGGAGGAACTGGCCGTCCACGGCGACCGGTTCACCGCGATGCGCATCGCGCTGCGCGAGTCCTTCGGACCGATCACCGCGAGCGCGGCGACGGTGGCGGCGGGTCTGCTGGCCCTTCTGCTCAGCGACCTGACCAACAACCGGGCGCTCGGCCCGGTGGGCGCGATCGGCATCGTCTGCTCGGTGCTGAGCGCCCTCACCTTCCTGCCCGCCGCCCTGGTGCTGCTGGGCCGGAAGGCGTACTGGCCGGCGAAGCCCAAGCCCGCGGAGGACCAGGTGTCCGGCGGCCGGGGCGTCTGGCACCGGGTCGCGGCGCTCGTCGACCGGGCTCCCCGCAAGGTGTGGGCGATCACCCTGGCCGCCCTGATCGCCTGTGCCGCGTTCGCCCCCACCCTCACCTCGAAGGGCGTGCCGCTGGACGAGATCTTCGTCAACGACGCGCCGTCCGTGGCCGCCCAGGAGACGCTGAGCGAGCACTTCCCCGGCGGTTCCGGCAACCCGGCGGTGATCATCGCCGCGGCCGACCGGCTCCCCCAGGTCACCGAGGCCGCCGAAGGCACCGAGGGAGTGGCCTCGGTCGCCCCGGTGAGCGCGGGCGGCCGGCCCGGCGGCGAACCCCTCGTCGTGGACGGCCGGGTCCGGATCGACGCGACGCTCAAGGACGCGGCCGACAGCGACGGCGCGAAGGAGGCGGTGGCCGCGCTGCGCACCGCCGTCCACGCGGTCCCCGGGTCGGATGCCCTGGTCGGCGGCTACACCGCCCAGCAGTACGACACCCAGCGGACGGCGGAGGACGACCGCATGCTGATCGTGCCGGTGGTGCTGGCGATCATCCTGGTGATCCTGGTCTTCCTGCTTCGGTCGCTGCTGATGCCGGTGCTGCTCGTGGCGACCGTGGCGCTGAACTTCCTCGCCACCCTCGGCATCTCCGCGCTGGTCTTCACCCATGTGTTCGGCTTCACCGGCACGGACTCGTCGGTTCCGCTGTACGGGTTCGTGTTCCTGGTCGCCCTGGGCGTCGACTACAACATCTTCCTGATGTCCCGGGTCCGCGAGGAGTCGCTGCGGCACGGCACCCGGGAGGGCATCCTGCGGGGGCTCACCACGACCGGCGGGGTCATCACGTCGGCGGGCGTGGTACTGGCGGCCACCTTCGCCGCACTGGGCGTGATCCCGCTGGCGTTCCTGCTCCAGATCGCGTTCATCGTGGCCTTCGGCGTCCTGCTGGACACTCTGGTCGTGCGGTCGCTGCTGGTCCCGGCGCTGGTGCGGGACATCGGGCCGAAGGCGTGGTGGCCCGGGGCGCTGAGCCGGGAGAGCGCCGAGGCCCCGTCAGGTCATGAGTCCGCGGCGTCCGGCACCCGGTAGACACGGCGTCCGGCCGTCCCGCGCGGGTCGCGGGACGGCCGGACGCCTCTTGAGGCCGAGGACGCCGCGGAGGGGCGGGCCGGGCGGCGGTCAGAATTCCTCGACCGCCTGCTCGGCCTGTCCCTTCGCGCGCTTGCCCACCACCGCGGCGGCGGCGACGGCGGCGCCCGCGAAGGACAGGGCGACCACCCAGGGCCGGTCGAAGACGTGGCAGGTGACGTGGTCCACGGAGTACCGGCCGGGGCCGGTCAGCCCGATGGCGGCCGCGGTGAAGCCGAGGAAAGCCGGGTACTCGTAGCCGCCGCCCTGGGCGAAGAAGCCCGCCGGGGCGTGCACGGCCACCGCGCCGGCCATCGCTCCGGCGGCCGCCGCGCCCGCCGCCGGTGTGGCGAGGCCCAGCGCCAGCAGGGCGCCGCCCCCCGCCTCGCCGAGCCCCGCGGCCACCGCGCTGTGCTTGGGCGGATGGAACCCCATCGCCTCCATCGCGGCGGTGGTGCCCTGGATGCCTCCGCCGCCGAACCAGCCGGCCAGCTTCTGGCTGCCGTGGGCGGCGAGGACCGCGCCGGTGCCGACGCGCAGGGCGAGCAGACCGAGATCACGCCGGTTGACGCAGACCATGGGGACTCCCGGATCGAGGGGTGTGCGTGCGGTACGGGTCCCACTCTCGCCGCAGGCCGTGGAGCGGGCGCGGCCGATTACTCCGTACGGGAAGGGAGCCGGGCCCCCCCCGGGCGCCGGTGCGACGCAGATCATTGTGCAACTTGTTGCACAAGCGCTCGGGGGTGGTCTACAACTGACGCGACGACCCTGTGCGGAGGAGACCCGATGAGCGCCCCCCTGAGCCCGTATCCGAATCTGCTGAGCCCGCTGGACCTGGGCTTCACCACGCTCCCCAACCGGGTGCTCATGGGCTCGATGCACATCGGCCTGGAGGAGGCCGAGCGCGGCTTCGAGCGGATGGCCGCGTTCTACGCCGAGCGCGCCCGGGGCGGGGTCGGCCTCATCGTCACGGGCGGCATCGCCCCCAGTGAGCGGGCCTGCTCGTTCCCCGGCGGGGCCAAGATGACGACCGAGGCGGAGGCGGAGCAGCACCGGGAGATCACCTCGGCGGTGCACGCGGCCGGTGGCCGGATCGCGATGCAGATCCTCCACTTCGGCCGGTACGCCCACCACCCCGACCTGGTGGCGCCGAGCGCGCTCAAGGCCCCGATCAGCGGGTTCACCCCGAACGCGCTCACCGACGAGCAGGTCGAGGAGACCGTCGAGGAGTTCGTCCGGGCGGCGGAGCTGGCGCGCCACGCCGGGTACGACGGCGTCGAGATCATGGGCTCCGAGGGCTATCTGATCAACGAGTTCATCGTCTCGGCGACCAACCACCGCACCGACCGCTGGGGCGGCGGTTACGAGAACCGCATCCGGTTCCCCGTCGAGATCGTGCGCCGGGTCCGCGAGCGGGTCGGCCCCGACTTCATCCTGATCTACCGGCTCTCCATGCTGGACCTGGTGCCGGGCGGCTCGACGCTGGAGGAGGTCGTGACGCTCGCGAAGGAGATCGAGGCGGCGGGCGCGACCATCATCAACACCGGGATCGGCTGGCACGAGGCGCGCATCCCCACCATCGCCACCTCGGTACCGCGCGCCGCGTTCACCTGGGTGACCGAGAAGGTGCGCGGCGCGGTCTCCGTGCCGCTGGTGACGAGCAACCGCATCAACACCCCCGAGGTCGCGGAGGAGGTCCTCGCCTCCGGCCGGGCCGACATGGTCTCGATGGCCCGCCCCTTCCTGGCCGACCCTGAGTTCGTCGCGAAGGCGGCGGCGGACCGGGCGGACGCGATCAACACCTGCATCGGCTGCAACCAGGCGTGCCTCGACCACATCTTCAGCCTGCGGATCACCTCCTGCCTGGTCAATCCGCGCGCCTGCCACGAGACCGAGCTGGTGCTGAGCCCGACCCGGACCCGTAAACGCGTCGCCGTGGTCGGGGCCGGTCCGGCGGGCCTCGCCTGCGCGGTGACGGCGGCCGAGCGCGGGCACGCGGTGACCCTGTTCGACGCGGCGGACGCGATAGGCGGCCAGCTGAACGTGGCGCGCCGGGTGCCGGGCAAGAAGGAGTTCGACGAGACGCTGCGCTACTTCCGTACACGGCTGGCGGAGCTGGCCGTCGAGCTCCGGCTCTCCACCCGGGCGGACGCCGGGACGCTGGCGGGTTTCGACGAGATCGTGCTGGCCACCGGCGTCGAGCCGCGCACTCCGGCGATCCCCGGCACGGACCGCCCGAACGTCGTGAGCTACCTGGACGTGCTGCGCGACGGGGCGCCGGTCGGCGACCGGGTCGCGATCGTGGGCGCGGGCGGGATCGGCTTCGACGTGGCGGAGTTCCTCACGGACGGCGGCGAGGCGGCGAGCCTGGACGCGGACACGTTCTTCCGGCAGTGGGGCGTGGACACGGCGTACGCGGACCGGGGCGGGCTGCGCGCTCCCGAGCGCCCGAAGCCGCCGCGCGCGGTCCACCTGGTCCAGCGCAAGACCACCAAGGTGGGCGCGGGTCTGGGGAAGACGACCGGCTGGATCCACCGCACCGAGCTGCGCCACCGGGGCGTCGAGATGATCGCCGGCGCCTCGTACGACCTCATCGACGTCGACGGCCTGCACCTGACCGTCGACGGCGAGCGCCGGGTGCTGCCGGTGGACACGGTGGTGCTGTGCGCGGGGCAGGAACCGCGCCGCGAGCTGTACGAGGAGCTGCGCGCCGGGTCGGTGCCGGTGCATCTGATCGGCGGCGCCGACGTGGCGGCCGAGCTGGACGCGAAGCGGGCCATCCGCCAGGGCACGGAGCTGGCCGCCGCGCTCTGACCTCTCGCGGGGCCGACCTCGGGGGCCCGGCCGCCGGGTCCCCGCACGTCCTTAGGATGCACCCCATGTCACTGCCGCACGCGATCCTCACCGCCCTGTTGGAGAAGCCGTCATCGGGTCTGGAGCTGACGCGCAGGTTCGACCGGTCGATCGGCTACTTCTGGTCCTCGACCCACCAGCAGATCTACCGCGAGCTGGGGAAGCTGGAGCAGGCCGGGCGGATCAGGGCGCTGCCCCCGGCGGCGCCGGCCCGGGGGCAGAAGAAGGAGTACGAGGTGCTGCCCGCCGGGCGCGAGGAGCTGGCGGCCTGGGTGGCGCTGGCGGAGGACCCCAAGCCGGTCCGCGACCCGCTGCTGCTGCGGATGCGGGCGGCGGCGGTCGTCGGGGCGGACGGGATGGGCGCCGAGCTGCGCCGCCACCTGGCGCTGCACGAGGGCCAGCTCGCGGAGTACCGGGAGATCGAGCGGCGCGACTTCACCCCCGCTCCGGCCACCGACGAGGGCCGGCTGCGGTATCTGGTCCTGCGGGGCGGTATCGACCTGGAGACGTTCTGGATCGGCTGGCTGACGCGCGCCATCGCCGACCTGGACGGCTGAGCGGGCCGTCCGGGCCGGGTCATGGGCGCCGCGGGGTGCGTCCGGGCGCTCGTACCCCTCAGCCGCTCGCGTGTGCCGGCAGGGGCTCGGGGGCGAACGACGGTGACGCGGTGTCCGCGAGCCGCGGGCTTCCGATGACGGCCCGGGGCGGGACGGGGTCCGCGGCCGGCTCCGCCGGGGCGGGGCCCCCGCGTGCGTCGTCCGGCTCCGTGTTCCGCGCCTGGGCCCGGCTGAGGAGGACCACCCCGCGCACGGCCGCCACCGTGCCGAGGGCCGCGAGCACCAGGCTGACCGGTCCGCCCTGGAGGCGTTCGCCGAGCAGCGCCAGGCCGATCGCGGCGGCGGCGACCGGGTTGGCGAGGGTGACCACGGCGAGCGGAGCGCCGAGGCCGCCCCGGTAGGCGGTCTGGGACAGCAGCAGGCCGCCCATCGCGAAGGCGGAGACGAGCAGCGCGACCGTCAGCAGCCGCCAGCTGAACAGCGGGCCGCCGGAGTGGTCGGTGACGGCGACGGTGAGCGTCTGGGTGAGGGCGGACGCGACCCCCGAGGTGATCCCGGAGGCCGCCGCGTGCCGCAGTCCCGGGCGGGCCCCGGGCCGGCTGAGCCCGGCGACGACCGTCATGGTCGCCGCTCCGACGCCGAGCGCCTCGGGCAGGGTCAGGGTGTCGTGCGGGGCGGAGCCGCCCGATGTCAGGAGGAGCGCGCCGAGGCCGAGGAGGGTCAGGGCGGTGCCCCGCCACTCGACGCGTCCGACCCGGCGGCCCGCGGCACGCGCCCCGAGCGGGACGGCGACGACGAGGGTGAGCGCGCCGAGCGGCTGGACGAGGGTCAGCGGGCCGTAGTTGAGCGCCGCCACGTGCAGCAGCGCGCCGGCCGCGTTGAGGCCGACGGCCGACCACCAGGCGCCCCGCCCCAGCATCCGCAGGACCCCGGTGCCGGGGTCGGTGCGGCCGGCCAGCCGGGACTGGGCGACGGCGGCTGCGGCGTAGGCGGCGGCCGAGACGAGGGAGAGCGCGACGGCGAGGAGGGTGGCGTTCATCGGACGGCTCCGGCTCGTGGGCGGGCGGGCGGCCCGGGACGCGCGTCGGCGGCGGTCGCGTAGGCCGGTACGGGGAAGGGCGCGGCGTTCTCCCACGCACCCGGCCGGGACAGCTGTGCCGAACCGGTCCGGGCTCCTCGCGGCGGCCGGAACGCGGCCAGGGCGACGGCGAGGAGGGCGACGACCACGACGGCGTCGAGCCAGTAGTGGTTCGCCGTGCCCACGACGACGAGCAGGGTGATCGCGGGGTGCAGCAGCCACAGCCAACGCCACCGGGAGCGGGTCGCGGCGATCAGCCCGACGGCGACCATCACGGCCCAGCCGACGTGCAGCGAGGGCATCGCGGCGAACTGGTTCGCCATGGTGTCGGTCGCGGGCGTCTGCCCGTACACCGTCGGTCCGTAGACCTGGCCGGTGTCGACGAGCCCGGCGGCCGGCAGCATCCGGGGCGGGGCCAGCGGGAAGAGGAGGTGGAGCGCCAGCGCGGCGGCGGTGAGTGCGGCGAGGACGCGGCGCGACCGCACGTAGTGGCCGGGGCGACGCCAGTAGAGCCAGATCAGGAAGAGGGCCGTGGCCGGGAAGTGCACGGCGGCGTAGTAGGTGTTCGCCGCGTGGGTCAGGGTCTCGCTGTGCAGCAGCAGCCCCTGGACCGTCCCCTCACCGGGCAGGTGCAGGGCGCGTTCGAGGTCCCAGGCGTTCCCGGCGTTGCGGAACGCCTCCTCGACATGGCCGTTGGCGGCCCGGCGGCCGAACTTGTAGGCCAGGAAGAGTCCGGCCACGAGAAGGAACTCGCGGACGAGGGGCGGTCGGGCACGTATGTCCGGCTCCTGGTCCGCGGGCTCGGTGCGGGCGGGTTCCACCCGGTGCCCCCTTGGATGCGAAGCGGTGTCAGGACGGCCCGGTCGTTTCGATCCACGCCGTATCGATACGCCAGTGTACCGATACGGAGTCGTTTCGGTACACGCGCGTATCGGTACACTGGCGTATCGAGAACCTCACCGCACCGCCGCAGGAGGTACAGCCCATGCCGTCGCCCGATCCCGTACAGGATTCCGCCCTCGCGTCCCCCCGGTCGAAGATCACACCGGAGCGGGCGCAGGAGCTCTACGCGGCGGTGCTGGACCTGTTGCGGGAGAGCGGCTACGAGTCGCTGACGATGGAGGGCGTCGCCTCGCGCACGCGGTGCGGGAAGTCGACGCTGTACCGGCAGTGGGGCTCCAAGCCGGAGCTGGTCGTGGCCGCGCTGCGCGGCACCCGGCGCATGCGGCTCCCGCACATCGACACCGGGACCCTGGCCGGGGATCTCCTGGAGGCCGCCCGGGCGATCGGCGAGGCGTCGGTGCGCGACACCCCGTTGATGCACGCCCTCAGCCACGCGGCGCTCCAGAGCCCGGAGCTGCTGTGCGCGCTGCGCGAGGCGCTGATCGTGCCGGAGGTCGCGGCGATCGACGCGATGGTACGGCGGGGCCAGGAACGCGGGGAGATCGCGGCGGACCACCCGGGGGCGGCGTTCGTCGCGGCCCAGCTCCTCGGCGTGATGCGCGCCCGCCCCCTGCTCGAGGGCCGCTACGCGGACGCCGCGTACCTGACCGGCTTCGTGGAGCGGGCGATCCTCCCGGGCCTCGGACTCCCGGCGGGCGGGCCGGAGTCCTGACAGACGTGGACCGCCCGCCCTCGCGGAGGAGGACGGTCCACCCGCGCCGCACCGTGGGGACGGGGGCGGCGCACCGCCCGGCCGGCCGGCGGCCTCTTCGGAGGCCGCCGGCCGGCCGTGTTTCCGCGCTCGCCCTTCCGTACCTAACAAGCGCTTGGTAGCTTGCGCTCGACCGTGCGGCAACCCCGCACCCCCCCGGGCGAAGGGCGGACCATGGACCTGTCCCACGCGATGGACTTCACCGGACGGGCGGTGCTCGTGACCGGCGGCACCCGGGGCCTGGGGGCGGCGACGGCGCGGGCCTTCCTCGCGGCCGGGGCGGACGTCATGGTCTGCGGGCGCGGGAGTCCGGCCGCACCGCCGTCGGCGGGCGGCCGATCGGCGGCGTTCCGGGCGGCGGACCTGCGGGATCCGGCAGCGGCGGCGGCGCTCGTCGCCGCGACCGCGGAGCGGTTCGGACGGCTCGACGTGCTGGTGAACAACGCCGGCGGCTCCCCGGACGCGGACGCGGCGACCGTCTCGCCGCGCTTCGTCGAGAAGGTGGTCGCCCTGAACCTCCTCGCCCCCTTCTTCACGGCCCAGGCTGCGTACCGGGTGATGCGGGAGCAGCCGGACGGCGGGAGCGTGATCAACATCGGCAGCGTCTCCGCCCACTCCCCCCAGCCGGGCACCGCCGCCTACTCCGCCGCCAAAGCCGGCCTGCTCGGGCTGACCCGGGCCCTGGCCCTCGAATGGGCGCCCCGGGTCCGGGTCAACCACATCACCGTGGGCCCCGTCCGCACGGAGAACGCCGCCGCGCTGTACGGGGACGACGACGGGGCGGCGGTCGCGGGCATCGTCCCCCTGGGCAGGCTGGCGGAACCGGACGACGTGGCACGCGCCTGCCTCTGGCTGGCCGACGGCCACTCCTCGTACGTCAACGGCGCCGATCTCGCCGTGCACGGCGGCGGCGAGATCCCGGCCCGCCACGTGGTCCGCCGGAACTCTTTATAGTCACCTTGACTATTAATGCCGCTCCCCCTTATCGTCGGCATGACGACATAGAGGGGGTCCTGAACATGGCCGACATCACCCGCCGCTTCGGCTGGCGCCATCTGCGGTCCGCGCCCACCGCCCACATCCGCCACCACAAGCGCGGCACGCTCGCCCACGACGGGCAGGGGCTCAGCTTCTGGTACCGGTCGCTGACGGCGGCGCTCTCCGAGGTGCCGGTGGACGACCGTGAGCTCGCGATGGCGTTCCACGCCCGTACGGCCGACTTCCAGGACGTCACCGTGCAGGCCACCGTCACCTACCGGATCAGCGACCCGGCCGAGGCCGCGAACCGACTCGACTTCTCCGTGGACCCGGACACCGGAAGCTGGCGGGGCGCACCGCTGGAGCAGATCGCCACCCTCCTCACGGAGACCGCGCAGCAGCACACCCTGGACGTCCTGGCCCGCACCCCGCTCGCGTCGGCGCTGGTGGACGGGGTCGCCTCCGTACGCGAACGGGTCGCCACCGGGCTCGCCGCCGAGCCCCGGCTCCCGGCCACCGGCATCGACGTGGTGGCCGTGCGCGTCGTCGCGATCCGCCCCGAGGCCGAGGTCGAACGCGCCCTGCGCACCCCGGCCCGCGAGCAGATCCAGCAGGAGGCGGACCGGGCGACCTACGAGCGGCGGGCCGTGGCGGTGGAGCGGGAGCGCGCCATCGCCGAGAACGAGCTGGCCAGCCAGATCGAACTGGCCCGCCGCGAGGAGCAGTTGGTCGACCAGCGGGGTACCAACGCCCGCCGCGAGGCCGAGGAGAAGGCGGCGGCGGACGGCGTGCGGTCGGAGGCGGACGCCGCCCGCACGGTGCGCCTGGCCCGCGCGGAGGCCGAGGCGGCACGCGAAACGGGCGCGGCGCGGGCCGAGGCCCAGGCGGCCTGGCTGCGGGTGCACGCCGAGGTCGATCCGTCGACGCTGCACGCCCTGGCGGCGACCCGGCTCGCGGAGAACGTGCCGCGCATCGAGAGCCTCACGCTCTCCCCCGACGTCCTCACCGGGCTGCTCGCCAAGCTGGGCCGCGCGGACGGCGGGACGGGGGCGTGAGCCTGGCACCCCGGGCGGTGCTCGTCCACCGGCGGACGGAGTACGAGGAACTGCTCGCCCGGCACGGCACGCACGGGCAGGCGGCGTTCTTCCTGTCCAGCCGGGGCCGCTCGATCGACGAGGTCGCGCGCCGCCACGAGGACACCCGGCAGGCGCTGCGCGAGGTGGCGGCGGCGGTGCCGCTCACCTGGCGCTCCACCCGGGTGGAGCGGGCGGACCTGGACCGCTTCCTGTTCGCACCGGAGGACGTGGTGGTCGTGGTCGGCCAGGACGGGCTGGTCGCCAACACCGCGAAGTACCTGTCCGGACAGGCAGTGGTGGGCATCGACACCGATCCGGGGCGCAACCCCGGCGTCCTGGTGCGCCACCGCCGCACCGAGGCTGCGGCCCTGCTGCGCGCCGCGACCGCCACCGCCGCGCGGACGGACGAGCTGACCATGGTCGAGGCCGTCGCCGACGACACGCAGCGCCTCCTCGCCCTGAACGAGATCTACCTCGGCCCGCCCGGCCACCAGACGGCCCGCTACCGCCTGGACGAGGACGGCGGCGACGGCCCCGGCGAGGCCCAGGCGTCCTCCGGGGTGCTCGTCGGCACCGGCACCGGCGCCACGGGCTGGCTCCGCTCGCTGTGGCGGGAGCGCGGCAGCTCCCTCGCACTGCCCGCGCCGTGCGACGCCCGGCTCCTGTGGTTCGTGCGCGAGGCGTGGCCCTCTCCGGCGACCGGGACCTCGCGGGTGGCCGGGGAGCTGGGGCGGGGCCAGGGATTGCGGCTGACCGTGGAGTCGGACCGGCTGGTGGTCTTCGGGGACGGCATGGAGGCGGACGCCCTGGAGCTGACCTGGGGCCAGAGCGTACGGCTTGGCATCGCGGAGAGGTCGCTGCGGCTGGTGGTCTGAGCGCTCCCGGCCGGCCGTTTCGCTACGGTGGCCCGTGCGCGTCCACGTACCCGCGCCGTCCCGACCCGTACCGCAGAGCGGAGAACCACCACCATGCCGGCCGAGCCCGCCGTCCAGCCCTCCCGCAATACCCGTCCGCCCGCGGCGCAGGCGGCCCTCGGGGTCGGGGTGATCGTCCAGGACGGCCGGGGGCGCGTTCTGCTGGGCCGGCATCACAGCGGTACGTGGGAGCTGCCGGGCGGCAAGGTCGACGCGACGCACGAGTCGGTCGCGGCGGCCGCCGTCCGTGAGCTGCGCGAGGAGACGGGGCTGGTGGTCGACGAAGCGTCCGTGGACGTCATCGCGATGGTCCACGACGTGATCGGCGGGATCAACCGCATCAGCATGGCGGCCGTCGTCCGGCTCGCCTCCGGGGCGCCCGAGGTGACCGAGCCGCACCTGATCAGCGCCTGGCACTGGACCGCTCCCGGCGAGCTGCCGTCCCCGCTGTTCGATCCGTCGGCGCAGATCCTGGCCGCCTGGCGACCGGATCTCGGCGTCACCCATCCGCCCGCACACGTGCTGCGGATCGCCCCGGCCGAGGGCCGTACCTGACGGACCACCCTCCCGATCGCCACCCCTATGCGTACAGATGCGGGTAAAAGCGACCCCCTGTATGAAGGAGGGACCATCCGTGCGATCGGAGTAGCCCCATGGACGATTACCCGCTCCTGAACCTCTTCCTGACCATGCTGTACCTGTTCCTCTGGGTCATGTGGTTCTTCCTGCTGTTCAAGGTGGTCACCGACCTCTTCCGGGACCACTCGCTGAACGGCTGGGCCAAGGCCGGCTGGCTGATCTTCGTGATCGTGCTGCCGTACCTCGGCGTTCTCGTGTACCTCATCGCCCGTGGGCGCAGCATGCGGGAACGCGACGAGAAGGCGGCCCGGGACTCGGAGGCGGCGTTCCGCAGCTATGTGCGTCAGGCGGCGGGCCCTCAGGGCGGATCCGGCGGTTCGCACGTGGACGACCTGACGAAGCTCGCCGAACTCAAGGACAAGGGCGCGCTCAGCCCCGAGGAATACGAACGGGCGAAGGCCAAGATCCTCGCCTGAGGACCCCCGGCCCGGCGCCTCGCCGCCTCCAGGACGTGGCGGCTACCCGGCCTTACGGGCACGACAACGCGCGGGCCCGAGGGCGGCGAAGGCGGCGGCGGTCGTCAGGCCGTAGAGCAGATGGGCGCCCAGATCCTTGGCCAGGGTGGCCCGGTCGTACGAGGTGATCGGCCGGTAGAGGCCGGCCGCGGGCAGGACCGCGTACCCGGTCCCCCACAGACCGGCGCCGAGGGGAACCCCGTAGCCGATGCGCGGCCTGGCCACCGATCCGGCGACCAGCCCGTACTGGGCCCCGGCGAGCACCCCGGTCGCCCAGTGGGAGGCGTTGTTGGCGGTCCGGGCCCACCGGGGGTCCAACTCGCGCTGGAAGAGTCCCTCCACGACGCGCCGACCGACCTGTGCGGGAGCCGGCGCGTCCTTCCAGTCTTGGACGGAGGCCGCCGACTCCCAGGGGGCGAACCTCTCCTCCCCTCCCCCGCGCCGTTACCGCAGGTACAGCAGCGCGTCCATCGCCAGTGTGCCGACCGCGCCGGCGAGCATGCCGCGAGCCACGGCGCCCAGGGGTGTCATTCCAGCCATGATGTGACCATATCCATGGATATGCGGCCACCGAGGGCAGCGACAGGCCGTCATGGCGGAGAAGGACGCACCGCTCTCGACGCCCCACCGTCTTCGGCCGGACGCCGCCCCGCCCGGGCACCGTGCGGCCGGTCCGCCCGTGCTGCCGCCGACGCCTGTCGGCGCCCGTTGCCGGGCCGTCCCATGACCGGGCGTCAGGCCGCGGCCGCGACGCCGACGCCGATGGCGATGAACAGCCAGCCCGTGGTCAGCTCCCAGCGGTGCTGGACCTTCGGCCGCGCCAGCAGGGTACGCAGTCGAGCGGCGACGGCGACCACGACGAACCAGTAGACGATGCCGATCAGGACGTCCAGGATGCCGAGGAAGAAGATCTGCCGGGTGGTCGAGCCCGCGCCGTCGACAAACTGCGGCAGGATGCTGAGGAAGAACAGCGCCGCCTTGGGGTTGAGCACATTGGTGAGGAACCCCTGGGCAAACCCGGAACGCCACTGGGCACCGGTGGGCGCCGGCCCCTTCGCGGGCTCGATGTCGCCCCTCGGCTCCTCTGCGGCGGGCCGTTCCCGGTCCGCACGCCGTTCCCGGTCCGCACGCCGTTCCCGGTCGGCGGACCGTTCCCGGTGGGCGGACCGTTCCCGGTCGGCGGACCGTTCCCGCGCGGAGCGCCGGGCGGCGAGCACCGCCCGGATCCCGAGGTGGACCAGGTAGGCGGCGCCCAGGAGTTTGACCGCCTCGTAGACCGCCGGGGAGCGGGCGGCGATCACCGCGAGACCGACGGCTGCGGCGAGCATGTGCACGCACAGCCCCGCCTGGGCCCCCAGCCCGGCCGCCCGCCCCTTCGCGGGGTGCTCGATCGCCGACCGGAACACCACCAGGAAATCGGGGCCCGGGACCACGTAGGCGACCAGCGCCACCCCGAGGAATCCCATGAGATCGACCGACATCCGCACTCCGTTCCCGTCGCACACTCCCCGGAGCCGGGGCGCCCTGGCATCCGGTACCCGCTCACCGGCCCGGACAGGCTGCGGACGCGGGGGCCGGTTTCAGCCGTTCCGCGAGAATCGCCGGGCGGGCCGGGTGGTCGGCGTCCGGTTCAGGCCGTGGGCGGAATGCGGAGGGCGAGCAGGGCCACGTCGTCGTCGTTGTCGGCGGGCCGTGAGTGTTCGAGCAACTGGTCGACGAAATCGTCCAGTTGCCGGTGGTTGAGGGCTGCGGCGTGTTCACGGAGCCGCCGCAGTCCGACGTCCAGGGGTTGGCGGCGGGACTCGATGAGGCCGTCGGTGTAGAAGAGCAGCGTCGAGCCGGGAGGAAGGCGGATGTGGGCGTCGGACCGTGCGTGGTCGGCGGCGGCCCCGAGAAGGATCGCTCTGCCCTCGCCGAGGAAGCGCGTCGCTCCCGTGGGGTCGAGGAGCAGGGGCGGCGGATGACCCGCGTTGGTCCAGCTCAGGGCTCGGCCCCCGGCCGGATCGGCGGTCAGACGGGCCAGGATCAGAGTGGCCATCGACACATCGGTGATGTGCCCCATGGCCTGGTCCAGCCGTTCGACGGTGCGGTGCGGCGGGCCGTCCTCGGCCCAGGTGTAGGCGCGCAGCATGTTGCGGAGCTGCGCCATCCCGGCGGCGGCTTCCAGGTCGTGGCCGACGACGTCGCCGACGACCAGCGCGGTGTCGCCGTCGGGGAGGGGGAAGGCGTCGTACCAGTCGCCGCCGACGTGGGAGGCGTCCGGCGCGGGAAGGTAGCGCGCCGTCATCTCCACACCGGTCAGCCGGGGAAGCTGGGGCAGCAGGTAGCGCTGCATGGTCGCGGCGATCCGGCGCTGGCGCTGGTAGTGGCGGGCGTTCTCCAGGGCGATGCCCATGCGCCGGCCGATGTCCTCCAGCAGGTCCAGGTCGGCCGGGGTGAACGGCTCGTGGTCCGCGGTCCGCCCCAGCGTAATCGCGCCGAGTACCTCGCTCGGCCCCTTGACGGGGGCGATGGCCGCCGTCTCGATGCCGGTGGCGGTGAACAGCTTCCGCTGCTCCACCGCGACCGCGCTGTCGGGCGGCGCGTCGTAGGTCCTCGGCCCGGCGAGGGTGGACGCCACCCCGCGCAGGGCCATGGAGAGGGGCATGGGCGAGGACGCGGGCACCGGCGGCATGGGCCCCTGCAGGTCCTCGCGCACGGTCAGGCCGTCGGGGTGGGCGTGGACGACGAGCGACCTGTCGACCTCGTCCGTCTCCGTGATCAGATCGATGACCGCCCAGTCGGCGAGCCGGGGCAGCAGCAGCTCCACCACCCTGCGCAGGGAAGCGTCCACGTCGATGTTGTAGACCAGCTGGGCCGTGGTGTCCGCCAGCAGAGCCAGCCGGTCCCGTTCCGAGAGGGCGCGCGTGGCCGGGGGCGATCCGGCGGGGCGGGGGCGCGGCCCGTGACTGTCGGTGTCACGGCCGGGATCGCCGGTCCCGGGCGCGTACGCGTCGGTGTCGAAGGCGACCAGCCGGGCCCCGTTTCCGGCCCCGGACTCGACGGGCAGGGGGAACCACCGGACCGGGAGGCGCGAGCCGTCGCCCCGCGCGAGCCATGTCCGGCCCTCGGCAGCCACGTCCGTCGCCTCCGGGCCGGCTCCGGCGGCCCGGGGCGACGGGATCTGCCCGGCGTCCGGATGGAGCAGCGCCCCGAGGCGGCGGCCGACGACCTCGGCGGCGGAGCGTGACAGGAGGGCCAGGGACGCGGTGTTGGCCCAGACGATCCGCTCGTCGCCGTCGAGCGCGAACACGCCCACGCCCAAGCGGTCCAGGACGGCGACCAGCTCCTGCTGGACGGCCCCCGCCGCCGTACCCGTACCGTCGCCCACACCGGCTCCTCGCCTCGGAAACATCGCCCCGCGGGCGCCGGCGTGACGGGCGCACCCCTTCACGGCCACCGGCGGGCTCGGAAAGGGAACGAGCACGGGCGAGCCATACGAGGGGCCGCTCCCGTCCGAACAGCCGCCGACCAGCCGGCCACGAGGACCGAACGACAATTTCTCACACGGATCACCGGCTTCGCACCGCCGCGCCGTCCGGGCGTCGGCGCCCGACACCGCCGGGCTCGTGCGCGGTAGGCCGTGAGCCGTCGAGGACAGTGCCAGGGAAGGCCCCATCCGCCCGATCCGCCCCGGGCGGTGTCCGTTCCCTTCTCGGACCCGCTCGGCGGCAGAGCCTTCGTGCCCGCACGCGGGTCGCCGTCCGAACGCGGGTCTGGTTCTGCCGCACCGTCATCCGTGGCCGCTGCCCTCCCCGTCCACGCGGGCCCGTGCCCGAAAGCCCGCCGGGGTCTCTCCGGAACGCGTGCGGAAGAACCGGGTGAACACGGTCGCGGAGGGGAACCCGAGGCGCTCTCCGACCGTATGCGCCGCCAGATCGGTGTGCAGCAGGAGCCGTTTCGCCTCGGTGACCAGCCGGTCGTCGATGAACCCTTTGGCGCTGCGCCCGACGGCCGTGTTCGTCGCCCGGGTGAGGGTGCGCACGCTGTAGCCGAGAGCGGTGGCGTAGTCCGCCACCTGGTGGAAGCGGGCGAAGTCCTGTTCCACCGCCAGTTGGAAGCGTCGGAAGGTGTCGTCGCCCGCCGCCCGCCGCCGGTGCCCGCCCGGCAGGCTGGAAAGCCGCAGCACCAGGATCGAGAGCAGGTGGCGTACCACCTCGACGTGCACCTCCAGCGGTAGGTCGCTCAGCCGGTGGTACTGGCTTTCCAGCATGGCGAGGGTCTGCCGCACCGGCGCTTCGGCTTCCGGGGCGGGCGCGAGCGGCAGCCGCCAGGTCCGCCGGTCCAGTTGTGCCGCCATGACGGTGGCGGCGCCCAGGAAGCTCGGCTGGAACAGGATCACCGTCCCCCGCGGTTCCGGGTCGGCTCCCTGTCGGGATCGCGGCGCGGCCGAGTCCTGAAGGCGGCGGAGCCGGAAGACCTGCCCCGGTCGCACCCACAGCCACTGCCCGCCGCCGATGACGCACTCGGTCAGGTCCACGGTGCACGGGAGTCGCCCTTCGTGCAGGGCGAACAGCAGGTGGAAGCCCGGCCGCACCGGTGTCCCGGTGTCGGCGCCGAGCCTGCGGACCCGCCGGGCCCAGCCGGAGAGGTCGGTGACCTCCAGGCCGGGCGGCCCACCGGGCGTGGCCGGGAAGGGGAACTCGACGACATCCATGGATGGGTCCGTTTCTGCACAGAGAGCGTCCGCGTTTGTCCGCAGTCACGTCGATCCTCCCATCTAGCGTTGCAGCAGCGCAGGACCCCTAGACGTGGCCGGCGGGGCGGAGGCCGGACCGCGGCGATCCGCACCCCGGTCGCTACTGACCGAAACTGCGCATTCAGACGAGAGGCTGCGCGCGGCCGGCCGGAGGAGCGAAGAGCATGCGACTGATCGTGGGAATGACCGGAGCCACGGGAGCGATCCTCGGGGTGCGCCTTCTGGAGCGCCTCGCAGCCGACCCGGCCGTCGAGACGCATCTGGTGCTCAGCCGATGGGCCCGGGCCACGATCGAGCTGGAGACCGGCCGGACCGCACGCGACGTGGCGGAGCTCGCCGACGTCGTGCACAACTCCGAGAACCAGGGAGCGGCCATCTCGTCCGGCTCGTTCAGGACGGACGGCATGGTGGTGGTGCCCTGCAGCATGAAGACCCTGGCCGGCATCCGGACCGGATACGCCGAGGGTCTGGTGAGCCGTGCGGCGGACGTCGTCCTCAAGGAGAACAGGCCGCTGGTGCTGGTTCCGCGGGAGACCCCGCTCAGCCACATCCATCTCGAGAACATGCTCGCGCTCGCCCGCATGGGCGTGCGCATCGTCCCGCCGATGCCCGCCTTCTACAACCACCCGCGCACCACGGACGACATCGTCGACCACATCGTGGCCCGCATCCTCGACCAGTTCGACATCGAGGTTCCGTCAGCGCGCCGTTGGAGCGGCATGCGCGCGGCCCGGAGCCTTCGCTGACTCCTGGCGGGAGCCTTCGCCGACTCCCGGCCCTTCCTCGCCCTGCGGCCCCGTCTCCCCCACTCCCGTACTCCCCGTCATCCCGACTCAAGGAAGTGACGCCATGTCCCACCCCGACCCCTCTCTGGACTTCCGGGCTTTCCTCGACGAACTGCTCGCCGCGGGCGACGCGGTCGCGATCGAGCAGACCGTCGACCCCCACCTCGAAGTCGGCGCCATCACCCGCAGGGCGTACGAAACCCATGCGCAGGCACCCCTGTTCACCTCCCTCACCGGGGCCGAACCGGGCTTCCGGATCCTCGGGGCCCCGGCCGGGCTCAGCAGCCTGCCGGGGGAACGGCACGGCCGTATCGCGGCCCACTTCGGACTGGCCCGCACATCGACCCCCCGCGAGATCCTGGAACACCTGGTCCGCGCCATGCACGCCGAGCCCGTACCGCCGGTCGTCGTACCGTCCGGGCCCTCCCAGCAGAACGTCGCCGTCGGCGACGCCGTCGACCTGGAGCGGCTCCCGGTCCCGCTGCTCCACCAGGAAGACGGCGGACGCTACCTCGGCACGTACGGATTCCACGTCGTCCAGAGCCCTGACGGCGCGTGGACCAGTTGGTCGGTGGCCCGGACCATGCTGCACGACCGCAGGACGCTCGTCGGGCCCGCGATGCCGCAGCAGCACATCGGCATGATCCGGCAGATGTGGAGTGAGCGTGGCGAGCACACCCCGTGGGCCATGGTCCTGGGCGCCCCGCCGGCGGCTCTCGCCGCGGCCGCGATGCCGCTGCCCGAGCAGGTGAACGAAGACGGTTACGTCGGCGCGCTCACCGGCCGTCCCGTCGAGGTGGTGCGCACCCTGACCAACGGTCTGCACGTCCCGGCGAGCGCCGAGATCGTGCTGGAGGGCTACCTCAGCAGCGACGAGAGCGCCCCCGAGGGCCCCATGGGCGAGTACCACGGCTACGCCTTCCCGGAGGGCAAGCACCAGCCCGTCTTCCATGTCGAAGCCGTGACCTGGCGCGACGCCCCCGTGCTGCCCGTCTGCGTGGCGGGGCTGCCTCCCGAGGAGAACCACACCGTCTGGGGCACGATGATCTCCGCTTCGGCCCTGGACCTGCTGCGTACGGCCGGCCTGCCCGTGGACCTCGCCTGGTGCTCCTACGAGGCGGCCACCTGCTGGATCGTCCTGTCCATCGACCGTGCGCGCCGCGCCGCGCTCGGCTGGACGAGGCGGCAACTGGTCGACGCCGTCGCCGAGGTCCTGTTCCCCTCGCACGTGGGCTGGATGGTGCCGAAGGTCATCCTGGTGGACGACGACATCGACATCACCGACGTCAACCAGGTCGTCTGGGCTCTGGCCACCCGCAACCACCCCGCCACGGGCCAGTACGTCTTCCCCGACGCGCCCGGCATCCCGATGGTCCCCTACCTCACCCCGGAAGAGGTCCGGACCGCCACGGGCGGAAAGTCCGTCACCGACTGCCTGCTGCCGGAGGACTTCCGAGGCACCACGGCCTCCTTCCGGGGCTCCTACCCCCAGCGGCTCCAGGAGCAGGTCCTGGCCGACTGGCACCGCTACGGCTACTGAACGCCGCACCGCGCGGAGCACCCTCCACGGCATCCGCGAACCGCGTCTCAGCCGTGGAGGGAGGCGCACGTCGCTATCCGCCGCGTACCCAGTCCAGCTCCAGCAACTGGGGGGCGCGCAGCGTGGGCACCCACAAGTCGACCGCGCTCTCGCCGTCCGGGGGCTGTGGGCCGACCCCGATCACGCGCAGCCGGGCCCGGCGGGCGGATTCGATGCCCGTCAGCGAGTCCTCCACCGCCAGCGTCCGCTCGGGCCGGGCGCCGCAGAGCAGTGTCGCGGTGGTGTAGACGTCCGGCCAGGGCTTGGGCCTGATGACGCCTTCCGCGAAAGCTCCGCCCTCCGGCGTCACACCGGACGGCCGGGGGGCGCCGGGGACGACGATGTGGCGGAAGCAGGACAGCAGCCCGGCCCGGTCCAGGCTCTGTTCCACCACCGTCAAGGGGCAGTTGCTCGCCACGGCCAGGGGGAGCCGTCCCGACAGGCGGTGGACGAACTCGGCCGCCCCGGGCATGGTCACCGGGTCGTCGGCAACGCGGTCCATGAAGTGGGAGAGCAAGGATTCCGTGATCTCCGGTGCCAGGTCCGGTTTCCCGGCCTCGTCGGCCATCATCCGGCCGCAGGCGAGGTAGTGGACGCCCTTGGCGCGTTCGGCGAATCCTGGCGCCGGCCGGAGACCGAAGTCGTGAAAGGCCCGGATCCGGGCGTCCTGCCAGTGCTGTTCGGTGTCCATGAGGGTGCCGTCGCAGTCGAAGACAACGGCTTCGGGTGACCAGCCGCGGACGGGCTGTTCGGTGATGGTCATCAGCGGACCACTCCTGGGGGAGATGCGACCCGGCATGGCGCGGGACCGCAGGCTGTGGGATCGCCACTCGGAAAATTCCCGTCACATCCGCTATTCGGATGTGAACACCGGTACCGAAGTTCGGATACCGGCATACAAAGAAGTGGCGTTTCCCGAAGGTATTCACATGCGAGGCTGCGGTGCAATCACCGATTTGGCCGCTCGACACGCACCCGGGAAGCCCTCTACGGAGAGATCCGGAACGCAGTACGTTCCGCGCCCACGAGAAGTCAACTAGCTCCTTGGCTCGCCGCGTTGACCATCTCGCACCAGGACGTCGAGCCCCCGTCACACGTGCTGCCGATCAGGCCAATTGGCCAGAAATGCCTGACCAAAGGAGAGAAATGCACTCGCGCGCGTGCACCTTCGAAAGCAAGTAAGAGAACAGCGAATGCCCCCTCTTTCGCCCCCCGCGCACGCGGGCGCATTCCATCCAGGATTCACGCGTACCTTCGGGAGGAGCGACAGTCGCCGATCCGATGGGCACGGAACCTTCTCATCAGAGGATCGGCCCGGCGCGGCTCGATGCGCATGTGCCGGCCGGCCCGGCCGCCCGACCGCCCGACCGCCCGGCCGACGACACGATGCTCCGACAACCGGGCTGCGACCGGCCGGCTCCCGCGGGCTCCCCCGGGCCCCTGGCTTTCTTGGCTCCCCGGAGCTTTCCTGGCTCCCCGGGGCCCTCGAAGGAAGACCGGCAGATGGGTGCCCGGCACGCCGACGAGCCGGTCACCTCCACCCGTACATCTCGCGACCTCGTCGGTAATCCCGGCGCACCACGCATGGCGGGGCCCCACCGACTTCCCCCTGACGCGATCGGAAAACACCTCATTTCGTGGACATGCGCCGGAGGTGCCGGGGCACGAGACCGTCAGCGGTGAATGAGGAAACAACGAAGGACGGCAGAGACATCGAAGGCGACACACATCGCCGTCACTGATATCCGAACCGGTGTTTCCCGCGAAGATTTTTCATTGACTTCCATGCGAACGAATTCCTCGCGAACGAAGGAGCTTTCCATGACGGACAACCTGTGGGGATACCAGCCGGCCGCCGGTCACACCGTCGGCACCGACCTGATCGGCTACAAGGTCGAGGCGACGGACGGCAGCATCGGCAAGGTCGACAAGCACTCCGACGACGTGACGTCCTCCTACCTGGTGGTCGACACCGGCGTATGGATCTTCGGTAAGCACGTGCTGCTCCCGGCCGGCACCGTGAGCCGGGTCGCCCTCCCCCCAAATGGCCCGGGCCCCCGGCCCGCCACCCACGGGGCCCGCCCCCGCCAACCCCTCGGGCGTGCCCCGCCCCCACGCCATGGGCCGTGACATCCCGAGGAGTTGGGCGAGATGGCGCATGGTGGGTGTCCGGCCGCGGACCGGCCCTCATGGACGCGGCCCTCGAAACACCGCGAGGAGGGTCCTTGCCGACCGCGCCCACCCGTCGGCTCCAGCGGCCCACAGCGGACGTTCGAGGGCCGGACACGGTGTCACTGCCCAGAACGGCGGACCCCGACCACATGCGCTCAGACGCTTGTCGTTCGTTCGGGCATCCCGACGACGGAAGAGTGTTATCCCTTCGGTGGAGTTCGGCCTACCACCGTGGTCGCGGTCCATGAACCGCCAAAGGAATCACCCGTCACAGCGACGAAGGGACAATTGATCGAGCTTCCCCGGCACGCGCACCATGGAACGGCCGCCGTAAGCGAGCCCGATGCCGGGAGTCTCCCTGTATGGAAGCCAGAGATGACGCACATCACCTGCTTGCCCTGACAGCGTCGAATGCCGCAGCGTCGAACGGTCCGATCGGCCGTGACGCGACGTTGCACGAACTCGTCGGCGCGCAAGCCGCCGCAACGCCCGGAGCCACCGCCGTTGTTCACGACGACGGGCTGCTGACCTACGCCGAACTGGACGAGCGGAGCACGCGGCTCGCCCACCGGCTGCGGGCCCTCGGTGTGCGTGCCGAGACACCCGTCGGGGTGATGCTGGAACGTGATCCGGAGCTGGTCGTCGCACTGCTCGGCGTGCTGAAGGCCGGCGGAGCCTTCGTGCCCATCGACCCGGCGTACCCGACGGCGCGGATCCGCCACATGCTGGACGACTCCGGGGCGCGGGCCGTCCTACTGCGCCAGGACCTGCGGGACCGGCTGCCCGAGGACCTGCGCGACGGGACGGGACAGGTGGCGGTCGTGCCGGTGGGCGCGGAGAGCGGGGCCGGGACGTCCGCGCGCCGGCCGGTCACGCCGGTCGAGCAGGAGCCACGGCCCGAGCGTCTGGCCTACATCGTCTACACCTCGGGCTCCACCGGGCTGCCCAAGGGTGTGATGGTCGAGCACCGTGGCATCGTCAGCTATCTGCTGGGCATGCTGGAGCACTTCCCGATGGGGCCGCGCGACCGAATGCTGCAGGTCACGTCGCTCTCCTTCGACGTCTCCGTGTACGAGATCTTCCTGCCGCTGCTGACCGGCGGCGCCACCGTGCTCCCCCGCTCGGGCAGCCACACGGACGCCGCCTACCTGAGCGGGCTGATAGCCGAGCACGGCGTGACGTCCTTCCACATGGTGCCCTCACTGCTGCGGACCTTCGTGGACGGGCTCGATCCCCGGCAGTGCGCCGGGCTGCGCCGGATCTTCGTCAGCGGAGAGGCACTCGATCCCACGCTGGTGGTCGACGTGCACGACCGCCTCCCGTGCGACGTGGTGAACCTGTACGGAGCGACCGAGGTCTCCGTCGACTCCACGTGGTGGACGGCGCCCCGGGACCTGCCGGACGCACCGGTGCTGGTCGGCCGTCCCATGGCCGGCGCCACCGCGTACGTCCTGGACGACGAGATGAGGCGACTGGCCCCGAACGAGGTGGGCGAGGTCTATCTGGGCGGGGCCAGCGTGACCCGGGGCTACCACGGGCGGGCGGCCCTGACCGCGCAGCGCTTCCTGCCCGACCCGTACGGACCTCCCGGGAGCCGGCTGTACCGCACCGGTGACCTCGGCCGGGTCGAGGGCAGCGGAGAGCTGCGGCTGCTGGGGCGTATCGACCACCAGGTGAAGCTGCACGGCCGACGGATCGAACCCGGTGAGATCGAGGCGGCGATGACGGCCCATCCGCACGTCTCCCTGGCCGCCGCCGTCCCTGCGGGCGCCGGCGCTGGGGCGACCCTGACCGGATTCTTCACCGGCGCGGAAGCCGACGCCGAAGAGCTGCGCGGGTTCCTCGCACAGCGGCTGCCCGCCGCGCTCGTCCCCTCCCGGCTGGTCGCACTGGACACGCTCCCCCTGTCCCCCAACGGCAAGATCGACCGGAACGCACTGGCCGACATCGCCGCGCGGCAGGACCTCGCCGCGGTACCGCCGGCACCCGAACAAACCGACCCCGTCCTACGCGCCGTCCTCGACGCCACAGCGGACGTCCTGGGCGGAACACCTGTCGCCCCGCACGAGAACTTCTTCGACAAGGGCGGCAACTCCCTGCACGCGACCCGGCTCGTGGCCAAGCTGCGCTCGGCCCTGGACACGGCGATCGGCGTCCGCGCGGTCTTCGAACACCAGACACCGGCCCAGCTGGCCGACGCACTGCGCGTCACGCTCGACGACGCCCCGGACAGTGGTGCGCGGGGCACCGCGGAAGGCGAGCTGTCCGCCGCCCAGCACCGTATGTGGCTGCTGGCGCAGATCTCCGAGACCCCCGCCGAGTACGCCATCACTCTCGCCCTCCATCTCGCGGGCGCCCTGGACACCGAGGCGCTCGGCTGGGCCGTCGACGCGGTGGTGCGGCGGCACGACTCCCTGCGATCGTGCTTCCCCGACCGGGACGGCACCCCCGTGCGGGCCGAGGTGCCGGCCGAGGCGTTGCGGCTGAGCCACGCGCCGCCGGAGCCGGGCGGCGACCCGGACGAGGTGGTACGGCGGGTGGTCGCCGAAGAGACGGCCGGTCTCGACCTGGTGGCCGGACCTCTGTTCCGGCCGGTACTGGTGCCGCTCGGCGCCGAGGAGCACCTGCTGGTGATCGTGGTCCACCACATCGTGGCGGACGGCTGGTCCACCGAGGTGCTGCTGGAGGACATCGCCGCGCACTACCGGGCCCGGACGGGCGGGGAAGCCGTACCCGGGCGTCCGGTCGTCAGCTACCGGCGCTACGTGGACATCGAGCGCCGCAACGAGCGCGACGGCGTCACCGACCGGGATCTGGAGTACTTCACCACCGAGTTGCACGGCATCCCCGAGGAGGTGACCCTGCCCCTGGACCGGCCCCGGCCCGCACAACGCACCGGGCGCGGCGCGACCCTCCGGCCGGCGTTCGGACCGCGCGGGGCCGACGCCGTTCGTCGGCTCGCCGCCGCGCACCGCACAACACCGTTCGTGGTCCTGCTCGCCGGTCTGAGCACCCTTGTGCACCGCGCGGGCGGCCACGAGGACGTGGTGATCGGCAGTGCGGTCGCCGGGCGCTTCGACGCCGAGCTGGACGACCTCGTGGGCCTGTGCCTCAACTCGGTGGCGTTACGGTGGCCGGTCGGCCCCACCACTGCCTTCGCCACGGTGGTGGAGCGCGCCGAGCGAAGCCTGCTCGACGCCATGGACCACTCCGCCGTGCCCTTCGCCCGGGTCGTCGAGAAGCTGGGCGTGCGCCGCGACGCGCGCCGCACCCCCGTCTTCCAGGTCATCGCTCTGTACGACGACTTCCCCGACAGCCCGGACCTGCCGGGCCTGTCCGTGCGCGCCCTGGAGACGGACGACGGCACCGCGCAGTGCGACGTGCTGTTCACCTTCCGGCCGCCGACCGATGACGGCATGTCCCTGGGTATCGAATTCAGCACGGACGTCTACGACCACACGACCGTGCTGCGCTGGGCGGAGCAGTTGGAGACGTTGCTGACCGCCGCGGCGGACGCCCCCGGCACCGAGGTGGCCCGGCTGCCGCTGCTGTCCGGATCCGCGCTGGACGCGCTGCTCACCCTGGGCGCGGGCCCCGTGCGGCCGCTGCCCGACGACCTCACGCTGACCGGGCTGTTGGCCCGCCAGGTGGCCCTGGCCCCGCAGCGCACCGCCCTGACCTGGCGGGAGGCCACCGGAACGGTCGCCACGCTCAGCTACGCGGGCTTCGACGAACGCTCCTCCCGCGTCGCCCACGCCCTGCGCGAGTACGGCGTCGGCGCCAACACGCCGGTCGCCCTCTGCCTGGCCCGTGGCGCCGACGTGCTCCCCGCCGTGTACGGAGTGCTCAAGGCGGGCGGCGGCTATGTGCCGATCGAACCGGACAACCCGCCCGAGCGGATCGCCGGGCTGGTCCGCGACAGCGGCGCCCGCGTCCTGCTCACCCAACGGCGGCAGACCGCCTCGCTGCCAAAACTCCCGGGCGTGACCGTCCTCGTCGTCGATGACCACGAGGCACTGAGCCGCTTCCCGGCCACGGTCCCCGAACCGGTGCCGCGCCCCCAGGACCTGGCGTACGTCATCTACACCTCGGGCTCCACCGGCCGCCCCAAGGGCGTGATGGTCGAACACCACAGCGTGGTCAACTATCTGACGACTCTCCAGGAGAAGTTCCGGCTCACCTCCGACGACCGGCTGCTGCTGAAGTCGCCGCTCTCCTTCGACGTGTCCGTGCGTGAGGTGTTCTGGGCGCTGAGCACGGGCGCCACCCTTGTTGTCGCGGAGGCCGGCCGGCATGCCGACCCGGACTACCTGGTCGAGGCGATCGAACGGGAGCGGGTGACGGTCGTCCACTTCGTGCCGAGCATGCTGCACGTCCTGCTGGAGACGCTCGACGGGCCCGGCCGCTGCCCCACCCTGCGCCAGGTCATGACCAGTGGTGAGACCCTGCCCGTGCAGACCGCACGACGCTGCCTGGACCTGCTCGGCGCGGAACTGCGCAACATGTACGGGCCCACGGAGACCACGGTCGAGATGACCGATTGCGAGGTCCGGGGCCGCACCGACACCGAGCGGCTGCCGATCGGCCGTCCCTTCCCGAACACCCGGGTGTACGTGCTCGACGACGCGCTGCGCCTCGTGCCGCGCGGGACGGTGGGCGAACTGTACGTCTCCGGGGCCCCGGTGGCCCGTGGCTACCTGGGCCGGCCGGCGCTGACCGCCGACCGCTTCCTGCCCGACCCCTACGGGCCGCCCGGCAGCCGGATGTACCGCACCGGCGACTTGGGCCGGTTCACCGGGGAGGGCCTCCTGGACTTCCAGGGGCGCGGCGACTTCCAGGTCCAGCTGCGCGGCCACCGGATCGAACCGGGCGAGATCGAGAGCGTGCTGTGCGAGCAGCCGGGGGTGTCCGCCGCCGTGGCCGTGGTCCGCAGGCCGGACAGCCCCGAGGCCGCTCACCTCGTCGCCTACGCGGTACGGGCCGAAGAGCCGCACGGCACGGACCAGGCCCTGCGCGCGAAGCTGGCCGAGCGGTTGCCGCACTACATGGTGCCGACGGCCGTCGTCACGCTGGACGCCCTGCCGCTGACGGTCAACGGCAAACTGGACCGCGCGGCGCTGCCCGACCCCTGGGAGGCGCGAGCCACCGGAGATTCCGGCTCCGACGACGCGGCGGTACCGGCACTGAACGGCCGCCGGGAACTGGCGCTCGCGGAGATCTGGCGCAGCCTGCTCAGCACCGACGAGGTCGGCCCGCAGGACAACTTCTTCAGCCTGGGCGGCCACTCGCTGCTCGTGGCCACCCTGTCCGCCCGGGTCCGCGCGGAGCTGGGGGTCAGAGCGCCCCTGACCCTGTTCCTGCGCCACCCGGTGCTGCGCGACCTGGCCGCCGCCCTTCCCGAGCCGGACGGCGGCCGGGCGCCGCGGGACGACGCCGGCCTGCGGCAGCGCGGTACCGACCGCGCTCCGCTGTCCGCGGCGCAGCGCCGGGTCTGGATCGACGAACAGCTGTGGCCCGGTACCGCCGCGTACACCGTCCCGGAGGCGTTCCGGCTGCACGGCCCGCTCGACGAGGCCGCCTTCGAGGGCGCCCTGCACGACCTGATGGCACGGCACGAGGCCCTGCGCGTCAGGATCGTGGGCGGTGAGGACCCCTGGTTGGCGGTGGACGACCCGACGGCCGTACGGCTTTCGAGGGCCGACACGCGGGAGGACGGCGAGGCGGGCGTGCAGCGGCTCCTGGAGCAGGCGGGGCGCAGGGTCTTCGCGCTGGACGGCCCTCTGGTGGAGGCGACCCTGGCGAGGACCGATGCCGAGGAGTGGGTGTTTCTCCTCACCGCGCACCACCTGGTCGTCGACGGCTGGTCCTTCGACATCCTGTGGCGGGACCTGGAGATCCTGTACCGCGATCGTGTCGCGGGCGGCGGCCTCTCGCTTCCGCCGCCGCAGCTCACCTTCACCGACTGCACCTGGTGGGAGAGTGAACGTGTCGCCGCGGGCGGCAACCGGCCCCATCTGGCCTTCTGGCGGCGAGAGCTGGCGGGAATCGCCCCCGGCGCCGGACCGGCGGACGCCACGGACACCGACCGTTCGGGCAGCAGCCTGGCGGTGCGGCTCGGGAGCGAGCTTTCCAACCAACTGCGCTTGATCGCAGCGGAGTTGGGTGTCACTCCGTTCGTCCTCACGCTCACGGCCTTCGCCCTCGCCGTGACCGCCGAGGGCTCCGCGGAACAGGTGATCGGCGTGGAGGTGGCGGGCCGAACCGATCAGCGGGTCGCGGACGTGGTGGGCCTCTTCATCAATCACGTCCCGCTGCGACTGCGCAGAAGGCCGGGGCTGACGGCACGACAGGCCGTCGCCGCCCTGGACGATGCCTGGCGCGGAGTGCTGGAGCATTCCGACGTGTCGTTCGACACGATCGTGGACGACCTGGGCGGGCAGCGCGGCGCCGGCCGAGGTCCGGGCAGCGACATCGCCTTCTCCTACCTGGATGCCCGCACTCCGCCACGCCTCGACGGCATCCGCGTCACTCCGCTGGAGCCGGTGTTCAACGGGACGGCCAAGTTCGGCCTGCTGCTGGAGGTGTTCGACACCCCCGACGGACTGGTCGGTGTCTTCGAGCACCAGCTCGCGCGGTTCGGCCACGGCCGGATGACCCGTATCAGGAACCGGTGGGAAGCCATGCTGCTCGGGCTTCTCGCCGACGTCGACGTCCCGCTGGACCCGCAGGGCTGAACCGACGCCACCCCGGCGGCCGGTCGCCGCACGACCCCGGAACGCAAACCCCCCATGCGCACGCGCAGGAGCGAGACGAGGACGAGGAGATGCCACCCACTTCGCCGCCATCGACAGCGGCGGCCACACCCGGCGACACCACCTGCCCCCCGCCCATGTCCGGCAACCCCGTGCTGGAGCACGTCAGCCGGGCCATGGCCGCCTATCCGGTCACCCCGGTCCGCACGGTCCGGACCGAGATCGCCGGCATCCCCCGGACCATCACCCTGAAGCTGGAGGGCCACTCGCCCTGGCGATCGGTCAAGGGCCGCACCGCACTCAGTCTGATCCGGTCGGTGGCCGGTGACCTGACCGCCCCCGATGCCACCGTCGTCGAATCGACCTCGGGCAATCTCGGGCTGGCGCTCTCCGCCATCTGCCGGGACCTGGGGCTGCGTTTCATCGCCGTCGTCGACCACCGGCAGTCCCCCGTCATCCAGCAGGCCATCGAGGCCAACGGCGGGGAACTGGACTGGGTCAGGACCCCCGACGACGCCACGACCCACCTGCAGGACCGGCTGGCCCGGGTGCGCGAGCTGGAGCGGGACCTGCCGCACGCCGTGTGGCCCAACCAGTACGAGAACGACGCCAACTGGCGCATCCACGAGACCTGGACCGCGCCCGAGTTCGACGCGCAGGCGACGCACCGCGCACAGGCCCTGTTCGCCGGGGTCTCCACCGGGGGCACCCTCGCCGGCCTGTCCCGCCATTTCCGGCGCACCCGCCCCGGGCTGCGGATCGTCGCGGTGGACGTCAGGGGCTCGACGGTGTTCGGCGGGGTGCCCCGCCCCCGCACCCTGACCGGAATCGGCGCCGGCAGGAGGTCCGCGTTCCTCACCCGGGCAAGCACCGACGACGTGCTGCTGGTCGACGAACGGCAGGCTGTGGCCTGCTGCCACACCCTGCGGGCGGACACCGGCACAGCGGTCGGCGGTTCCAGCGGTGCGGTACTGGCCGGCTGTCTGGAGTACCTCTACCGGCATCCCGAGGTGCGTCACGCGCTGTGCCTCTGCCCGGATCTCGGCGACCACTACGGCCCGACCGTCTATCACCCGGCTTGGCTGGACCGGATGGGCCTGCCCTCCGAGGCGCACCGGCTGCGCCACCGAACGGGAGCGGCCTGCCCCGGCTTCGAGCCGGTCGACGACATCACCCCAGCCCCCAGCGCCCCGTCCGAGGAGGACGCATCGCGATGACTGAGAGCCCCACGACGCACCACGGCGCCGCGCCGCCGGATTCGGTCGCCACGCCGGTCCGGCCGTGGAGTGAGTTACGGCTGACGCCTGCGGAAGCCGCAGCCGCCGCCGCGCTCGCGGCCCGGTGCGCACAGCGGTACGACGAGACCGACGGCCCCGAGTTCCTTCTCGACGCCCCTGTCATCGCCCACGAAATGCCCAGGCGGCTGCGGACGTTCATGGCCCGGGCGCGTCTCGACGCGTGGCCGCACGCCCTCGTCGTACGGGGCAACCCCGTCGACGACGCGTCGCTGGGTTCCACGCCCGTCCACTGGCGCACCGCCCGCACCCCCGGCTCGCGCCCGCTCTCCTTCCTGCTCATGCTCTACGCGGGTCTGCTCGGCGACGTCTTCGGCTGGGCCACCCAGCAGGACGGGCGGGTCGTCACCGACGTCCTGCCGATCAAGGGCGGGGAGCACACCCTGGTCAGCTCCAGCAGCCGGCAGGAGCTCGGCTGGCACACCGAGGACGCCTTCTCGCCGTACCGGGCCGACTACGTGGGTCTGCTCTCGTTGCGCAACCCCGACGGGGTGGCGACCACCCTTGCCGGTGTCCCACTGGACGACCTGGACGAGCGGACCCTCGATGTGCTCTTCCAGGAGCGCTTCCTGATCCGGCCCGACGACTCCCATCTGCAGGTGAACAACTCCACGGCGCAGCAGGGGCGAGTGGAGTTCGAAGGCATCGCCCAGGCCACCGACCGGCCCGAACCGGTGGCGATCCTCACCGGCCACCGTGCCGCACCCCACCTGCGCGTCGACGGCGACTTCAGCGCACCCGCCGAGGGGGACGAGGAAGCCGCGGCGGCTCTCGGGACACTGCGCAAGCTGATCGACGCGTCGCTGTACGAACTCGTACTCGACCAGGGCGACGTGGCCTTCATCGACAACCGCAGGGCCGTACACGGCAGGCGCGCCTTCCAGCCCCGCTACGACGGCCGGGACCGCTGGCTCAAGCGCATCAACATCACCCGTGATCTGCACCGGTCGCGCAAGGCGTGGGCCGGCGACTCGCGGGTCCTGGGGCAGCGATGACCGGCCCACTCGGCGCGGGCCCGCAGGCGCTGCCGGCGGCGCCCCTGGAGGACTGGCTGCGTGAACGCTACTTCCAGGCGAAGACCGACATCAGCAGCAGCGGCGTGCACAACTACACCTTCGGGGAACTCCGCGCCCTCGACCCCGCGCTGCTCGGTACGCGGGAGCTTGACGAGCTGATGTTCCGTGACGGTCCGTCGCTGGGTGACGAGCGGCTGCGCGCCGCCGTGGCGGCCCGGGTACGCCCCGGCCCCGGCCATGTGGTGATGACGACCCACGGCTCCAGTGAGGCGCTGTACCTCGCCTTTGCCGCACTGGTGCGCCCCGGGGACGAGGTCGTCGTCGCCACGCCCGCCTACCACTCGCTGTCGGGGCTCGCCACCGCGGCCGGCGCGAGCCTGCGTCCGTGGCCGCTGCGGCCGGAGAACGGCTTCGCCCCGGACCTGGACGATCTGCGGGCGGTGCTCAGCGACCGCACGCGCCTGGTGGTGGTGAACTTCCCGCACAACCCGAGCGGTGCCTGCGTGGACCCCCGAGGCCGTACGGAGCTGCTCGATCTGGTCGCGAACAGCCAGGCCGTTCTGCTGTGGGACGGCGCCTTCACCGATCTCGTCCACGACCATCCGCCGCTGGCCGAACCGTCCCAGGACCTGGACCGCGTGCTGAGCTTCGGCACGCTGTCGAAGGCCTACGGCCTGCCGGGGCTGCGGGTCGGCTGGTGTGTGGTCCCGCAGGGCCTGGTTTCCGAGCTGGTGCGGATCCGGGACTATCTGACGCTCAGCCTCTCTCCGCTGGTGGAACGAGTCGCAGCCGTCGCCGTGGAGCACGCCGACGCCCTGATCACTCCCCGGCTGACCGAGGCGCGCCACAACCGGCGACGGGTACTGGAGTGGGCGGCGGCGAGCGAAGGGGCCATCGACTGCCCCGTTCCACGCGGCGGGGTCACGGCCTTCCCCCGGTTCACCGCCCACACGGACGTCACCGACCTGTGCGAGCGGCTGCTGGCCCGGCACGGCGTACTGGTGGTCCCCGGCCGGGTCTTCGGGCAGGCCGACCGGATGCGCATCGGATTCTCCTGCCCGCGCCCGGAGCTGGAACGCGGTCTGGCCGCGATCAGCGAGGAGCTCGGTACGCACGCGCGCGGCCGGCGAAGGGGGACGGGATGACCTCGACGCCGTGCGGCGGAACAGCCGAGCAGAAGTCCGCGTCAGCCGGCGAAGCCGCCGAGGAGAAGCCCGCGTCGCTGCGGCGCAACCGTGACTTCCGGTTCTGGTGGGGCGGCACCATGCTCAGCGCCATCGGCGACGAGCTCACCGCCGTCGCCCTGCCGCTGATCGTGCTGCTGATCACCGACTCGCCGCTGCACGCCGGCCTCGTCGGCAGCGTGGAGTCGATCCCTCCGCTGCTCCTGAGCCTGCCGCTGGGCATGCTGGTGGACCGCGTCTCGCGGCGGGCGGTGATGCTCGCGGCCTCCCTGCTCAGCGCGGCCTCGATCGCCACCGTGGCCATCGCCTTCCTGTTGGACGGGCTGAGCCTGCCCCAGCTGTACGTGGTCGCGTTCGTCAACAGCCTCGCGGCGACGGCGTACCGCATCGCGGACACGGCGGCACTGCCGGGAATCACCGGCCCGCACAAGCTGGGCGAGGCCGCGAGCCAGAGCGAGACGATCTTCGGTACCTCGGCTCTGCTCGCGCCGCCGCTGGCGGGCCTGATGTTCGAGACCATGAGCCCCGCCGCACCGTTCCTCCTGGACGCGCTGTCCTTCGTGGCCGTCGCCGCGGCCATCCTGGCGATCCGGTCGCGGCTCGGACCCGAGGGCGCCCCTGAGCCACTGCGCTGGCGCCGCGAACTGACCGCCGGCATGCGGATCACCGCACGGCTGCCGCTGGTGCGTGCCCTGACGCTGCTGACGACCGTGGGCGACTTCCTCTTCGCGGGTATCGGGCTGCTGCTCATCGTGCTGGCCAAGGGGAGCGGCGCCTCCGGCTTCGAGGTGGGCGCCGTCTTCACGGCCGCCGGTGTGGGCAGCCTGCTCGGCGCGGCCCTCGCTCCGCGCATCGAGGCGGGTCTCGGGCTGCGGACCGCTGTCGTCGGCAAGCACTGGCTGACCGCGCTGCTCTTCCCCCTGCTGCTGGTCGACCTGCCCGGATGGGGGATCGGGCTGGTGTGGGGACTGGTCGCGCTCCAGGTCGCCGTACTGAACGTGATCCAGATGAAGTATCTGATGAGCCAGGTCCACAGCGACCAGCTCGGCAGGGTGCAGGGCTTCATGACCTTCCTGTCGAAGAGCAGCCTCCCCCTCGGCTACGCCCTGACCGGTCTCCTCCTCGACCGGTGGGGGACCCGGGGCACCATCGTGTTCTTCGAAGCCGTGCTGCTGTGCCTCGCCGTGTACGCCCTCCTGGGACGCGGTCTGCGCGCCTCCCACGTGACCAGGAGCGAAGACGCCGGGAGCGGCGCGCCTGACGACCAGCCACTGCCGAGCCGACGGGGAAGCGAGCGATGACGGATCTGGACTTCTCCAGCTGGGATCTGCGCACTGAGGCGGACCGGCGGGCATTCCCGGGCGGACTGGACGGTCCGGCCCCCTCCTGGAACACGGACACGACCCTGGTCACCATCGTGTGGGAGCAGGTGACACGCACACCGCACGCCGAGGCCGTACGCGTGGGTGACCGGGCCCTGACCTACCGCGAGTTGGCCGACTTCGCGGCCAGGGTGGCCCGTTGGGCGGCGGGGCTGCGGAGCGACCGGGAACGGGAGCTGCGCATCGGGGTGGTGGCACACCGGTCGCTGCCCGTCTACCCGGTGCTGCTCGGGGTGCTGGCCGCGGGCGGGTCCTATGTGCCGCTGGACCCGGCGGCACCGGTGCGGCGGCTGCGTGAGGTCGCCCGGCGGGCGGAGCTCGCAGCGGTGGTCACCGACGCGGAGGGGTGGGCCGGGCTCGGCCTCTCCGAGATCGCCGGGCTCCTCGTCGACCGTGCGCTGCCGTTCCAGCGCGGCAGGCTCGGCGGCGGGACGCTCACGGAGTTCGAAGCGCTGCCCGAGGCCGACGGCGCGCTGCCCGGGACCGGGCGCCCGGGCGGACCGCGGCCGGACGACGTGGCGTACACGGTCTTCACCTCGGGTTCCACCGGCGCGCCCAAGGGTGTGCTCGTCGAGCATCGCAGCGCCGTCAACCTGGCACGGTGGGTGGCCGGCACCACGGACCTCGGGCCGGGAAGCCGGGTCACCCAGAACGCCTCCCTGCACTTCGACGCCTCCGTCCAGCAGATCTTCTCCGCCTGGTCGGCCGGAGCGACCCTGCTGCCCGTGCCCGAGACCGTGCGGGTCGACGGCGCGCGGCTGTACGGCTGGCTCGCCGAACAGGGCGTGACCCACTGGGATTCCGTGCCCTCCCTGTGGGCCCCGGTCGTGGAACACTGCGCCGGGCGCATCGCCGCAGGCGAGACGGTCCTGCCCGCCCTCAGGGCCGTACTGCTGGCGGGCGAGGTCCTGCCGGCCGCACGGGTCAACGAGTGGCGGCCCTGGCAGCAGGGACATCGGCTGTTCAACATCTACGGGCCCACCGAGGTGACCGTCGACGCCACCGCGTACGAGGTGACAGGCCCGGTCACCGGCGGTGCCCCTCCCATCGGCCGTCCCCTGCCGGGGCTGCGGGCCCTGGTCCTCGACGCGGACGGGCACCCGTGCCCGCCGGAGGCCGACGGCGAACTGCTCCTCGGTGGCATCGGCGTCGCCCGGGGCTACCTCGACGATCCGGCACTGACCCGCGAACGGTTCGTCGCCCGCGAGGGAGGTCGCTGGTACCGCACCGGAGACCTCGTCCGGTACACCGCGGAAGGGGACCTGGTGTTCTCCGGGCGTCGCGACGACCAGGTGAAGGTGCGCGGCGTGCGCATCGAACTGGCCGAGGTGGAACGGGCGTTGCACGCAGACCCGCGGGTCGCCGAGGCGATCGCCGTGGTGCTGGACGACGCACAGGGGCGCCATGAACTGGCCGCCGCCGTCATCACCCGGACGCCGGTCGCCGGTGCCGACCTGCGTGCCTCGCTCGCCGAGGAGCTGCCCGCAGCCATGGTCCCCACGCGGGTGCTCGTCGTCGACGCCCTGCCGCGCACCGCCAACGGCAAGGCCGACCGGAGGGCGGGCGCGCGCATGGTGCGGGACTTCGCCGACCCGGGCGACGGCGGTACGCGGACCCCGGCCCTGACCGCCACCGGGCGGCGGCTCCTGACGATCTGGCGCCAGGTGCTGGGCCTGCCGCAGCTCGGTCCGGACGACGACTTCTTCCGCAGCGGCGGGGACTCCATCGCCACCCTCCGGGTGCGTCACGAGTGCGCCGGGGCCGGGCTGCCCCTCCAGTCGGTGGACATGTTCGCGCACCCCACGGTGCGACGACTCGCCAGCCATCTGGACCGCACTCCGGCCGAGCGGCCCGCGACCCCCCGGAGCGTTCCCGGCGTCGGCGCGTCGACGCTGCTGCCCGCGCAGCGGCGGCTCGCCGTGGCGACGCTCCTCAGCGACCGCGTACCGCAGTTGGGACTGGTCCAGGAGAGCCACGAGTACGAGGAGGAACTGGACGCCGACGCGCTGCGCACCGCGCTCGATCTGCTGGCCGAGCGGCACGAGGTGCTGCGCACGGGGGTGGAGAGTCGCACCGACGGCTTCCGCGCCAGGACCGAGGAGCGGGTGACGGTTCCGCTCACCGTGCACCGGGCGGACGGCAGCGGCGCGGCCGCACGGCGCGAACGCGCGCGTTCCCACGCCGACGCCGTGCTGCGGGAGGGGTTCGACCTGTCCGCGCCGCCGCTGCTGAAGGTCGCCGCCTTCGAGCTGGAACGGGGCCGGTTCACCCTCGTGTGGACGCTTCACCACGTCATCTCGGACGGCTGGTCCTGGGAGCTGCTCCAGCACGAGTTCGAGATGCTGTACTCGGGCCTCCGCCAAGGCCGCTTCCGCCCGCTGCCCGCGCCGGCGCTCCCCCTGCGCGAACTGGCCCACCGGCTGGCGGAGTCGCCCTCCCCGGCGCCCTCGCCGGAGTGGCTCACGGAACTGCGCGCCGTCAGCCCCCTGCCCCTGCCGCCGGGCCGCGTCGGCGGGAACACGGACCGCGCGCACGTCGACTGGGCCGTCACGAGGGAGACCGACGCGGCGCTGCGGGCCGTGGCCACGGCCGCCGGGTGTGCGCCCAGTACCGGATATCTCCTCGCCTACGCCGAGGCTCTGGGCCGGGTGTGCCGCCAGCGTGCCTTCCCGCTCGGCATCGTCTCCTCCGGCCGCAACGCCGACATCCCGCACATCGAACGTGCCGTGGCCTGTCTCGCCCGCAGTCTGCCGGTGCCGGTCGACCTCTCGGGCACCACCCGTGAACGCCTCCGACGTCTGCACGGCCACCTGGCCGCCGTCCTGGCCCAGGACTGCGCCGACCCCGACGAACTGCTGGCCGGACTGGCACCGGCGGTACGCGATCCCGCCGCCGCCTTCGTGTTCCAGAACTACCCCGACGCACCGGCCGAGCCGGTGCCCCTGCGCCGCGTTCCCGCCGCCTCCTGGTGGCGCGAGACCGGGTCCGAACCGCTCGCTCTCGTCTGCCACGAGGGGGGCGTCGAGGGCTTCCACTGCCGTCTCGAGTACGACCCCGCCGAGGTCTCCGCCGCCTGGGCGGCTGTGCTCGCCCGTGAGATCCGCAGGGCCCAGGACCGCCTGGCCGCAACGGAGTAGGCGCCGCCCGCGCGGTCCCGATACGTCCGGATGCGCCGGACGCCCCACGTCGTGATGAGCCCCAGCCCCGCAGGAAGGACCACTGCCCCGTGACCACCACGTCCCACGCAGCGACCGACCCCGCCCTCGCTCTGGACACACTGCTGACCCCCGAGGAGCGGGCGGCCTGGAGGGCTCTCAACGACCAGGCCCGATCGTGGCCCGAGGGCCCCGCCCTGGCGTATCGGCTCGAAGAGGCGGCCGCGCGGCGCGCCGACGAGCCCGCCGTGCAGGCCGACGACGGCACCTACACCTACGGGGAACTCCACGCCGAGGCCGACCGGATCGCCGCGCGGCTGGCGGAACAGGGCGTGACGGAGGGCAGTACGGTGGCCGTCGCCACGGCCCGCAGGCTGGGCGAGTACGCCGCCCTGCTGGCCGCGCTCAAGCTGAACTGCGCCTACCTGCCACTCGCGGCGGACGGCCCGGCGCGTCGGCTGGAGTTCATGCTGGCGGACTCGGCGGCCGCGGCCCTGGTGGCGGACGCCCCCGCGGCGGCCCTGCTCTCGGAGGCGGGGGTCGGCAGCAGTCTCACGGCACGGGTGGTGGCGGGGGCGAGCCGTGCCGCCCCCGCCGGCTGGACCACCGGTGAACCCGCCCCGCGCGGCCGTCGGCCCTCGGCCGAGCCGTGGGACCGGACCGCGTACGTCGTCTACACCTCGGGCAGCACCGGCACCCCGAAGGGCGTGATGACCGGCGAGGAGGCCCTGCTGAACTTCTGCGCGTGGTATATCGACCGTCACGACGTGCTCCCCCACGACCGGCTGTGCCAGACCGCGCCGCTGACCTTCGACCCCTCCGTGCAGCAACTGTTCCCCGCATGGCTGACGGGCGCGTGCCTGGTGGTCGTGCCCGACGAAGTGCAGCGCGACGGAGGGGAGTTCCTGGACTGGCTGGCCGCCGAGCGGATCACCCACCTGGACATCGTGACCCCGCACTGGGTGCAGTTGCTCGACGTGGCCGCGCGGCGCGGCCGGGCGGCGCTCCCCGCGCTGCGCTGGATCGTCGTCGGCGGGGAGACGTACTTCTTCCACCAGACCCACCGCTGGCACCGCGTCGTGGACTCTCCGGCCCGCCTCAACACCATCTACGGGCCCACCGAGGCGACCGTCAACGCCACCGAGTTCCTCGTCGACCCGGGTGTGACGGAAGGCCAGGTCCCCATCGGCCGGCCGCTGCCCAACTACCGTGCGTACGTCCTCGACGAGACGGGGGCGCTGTGCCCGCCGAACATCACGGGTGAGCTGTACCTGGCGGGCACGGGGCTGGCCCAGCGGTACTGCTCCCTCGAAGCGACCGAGCGGAGCTTCCACGAACGGACGGTGGCCGAGGACAGCACCGAGAGGCTGTACCGGACGGGGGACCTGGCCCGGCTCGTCGAGTTCGACGGGCAGTGGGCGCTGGAGTTCCAGGGACGTACCGACACGCAGGTGAAGGTGTCCGGCTACCGCATCGAACTGGAGGAGGTCCAGGCGGCGTTGGCCGCCGTCCCGGGTGTCACCGCGGCTGCCGTCGTCCTGCGCACCGAGCCGGCCAAGCAGATCGTGTGCGGCTACGTCGCCCCCGGCCTGACCGGGGAACAGGTCCGTGCCGAGCTGGCGGAGCGCCTCCCGGAGTACATGCTGCCGCACGTGATCGCGCCCCTGCCGGCCCTGCCGCTGACCGCCAACGGCAAGGTCGACAAGGACCGGCTGCTCGCCCTGGCCGCCGAGCGGCATGCCGGCGCGGCGACAGGCGGCGAGGAGCCGCGCGGGCCGGTGGAATCGGCGATCGCCGCCATCTGGGCGGAGGTGCTGGGGGTGCCCCGGGTCGGTGCCGACGACGACTTCTTCGTCCGCGGAGGGTCCTCGCTGCTCGCCTTCCGGGTGGTCGCGCTGCTGCGTGAGAAGGGGGTGGCCATCCGCGCCGCGGACCTCCTGCAGGCCCGCACGGTGCGGGCCCTCGCCGAGCGGGCCACCACCGACGGGCAGCTCGCCGCAGCCGACGGGACCGACGCACCGGACGACGGCGCGGATGACATTGCGCTGCTGCCGGACCCCCGGCACGAGCTGGCGGACGACACGGGACAGCACCTCGACCTGCCCCCGGCCACCTCACTCGCTCTGCTCACAGGGGACACCGAGGACGTCGGCGACCACGCGGTCCTCACCCTCGGGCTGCCCCTGGACATCGATCCCGATGCTGTGCGCGAAGCACTCACCGAGGTCGTCCGACGCCACCCGCTGCTGCGGACGAGGCTCGACACGAGCCAGGCGCGGCTGCGGCTGCGGGCCCTGCACGTCGTCCGCTTCGACCTGCCGGTCCTGGAGGGGAACAGCCCGTCCCTGGTCGACCGGGTGCGTCCGCTCCTCTTCGGCCACACCGGGCTGCGCCGCCAACTGCCCGTGGCCGCCGCCCTGGTGAGGCTGCCGGGCGGAACGCGGCTGCTGCTGGCGGTGCGGCATCTGCTGGTGGACGGCAACGCCCTGCGCCGTATCTCCCGTGAACTCGCCGCCGAACTGGGCCTGGGGGCGCGGCCCACCGCGTCGGCGCCGCTCACCGAGCAGTTGGCTGAGCTGCGCGAGCGAGCCCGCGGCATGCGCCCCGTACGGCATCTCAACGCCTACCTGGAGGCGGAACGGCAGGCCCAGCGACGGCTGGCCCCCCGCCTCACCGCCGAACACACGGTGACCGAGGTGGCGGCCGGCGAGCTGCCGGCGTCTTTCCTCGACGGCGCCGGGGGCGCGCTGGAGCCGCGGCTGCTCGCGGCGGCAGCGCTCGCCGTGCGCCGGTGGCTGGGCCTGACGGCCGTACCGCTGAGCCTGCCGCGGCAGGGCTCCCCCGCAGAGACCGTGGCCAACCTCTCCGACGTGGTCCCGCTGTTGATCACCGCGGACGGCGACGGTGACGGCGAGGCGGGACGGGCGCTCGGCGCGGCCACCGCCGCGTGGGCCGAGCACGCACGGCCCGAGGCCCACTGGTCGGCGGCACTGCTGATGCACTGCCCCGGGCTCGCGCACCGCTGGCCCGGCCGGCGGGAGGTGCTCACCAGCTCGTTCCTGGTCGCGGTGGAGCTCGCGGAGGCGACCACCGCCGGCCTCGGCACCGCGGTACCGGGCACGGGAGGGCGGATGACCGACCACGACAGTCCCACCGCCGCCGACCCGGCGCGCTCGGGATCCGTCCAGTTCACGGTCGCAGCCGGTTCCGCGGGCCCTTCGCTGCGGCTCATCGGCTGGGACCTTCCCGCGGCGGTCCTCGAAGAGCTCGCCCCGCTGTGGCGTGCCGCGCTGGCCGATGTCGCGGATCTCCGGGTGAGCGGAGGAGAAGCAGTATGAGTGAGCTGACCGACACCCGGTGGCTGCGTCCGTGCGCGGGGCACTGGCGAGAGGGGACCGGGCCCGTGCTGCTGTGCCTGCCCCACGCCGGCGGTGGCGCCCTGAGCTATGCGGGATGGGACCGCCACCCGCTGGGCGGCTTCGAACCCGTGGCCGTGTGCCTTCCCGGCCGCGAGGACCGCTTCGCGGAGGATCCCGTCTCCGGCTGGGCGGCGTTGGTGTCCGCGATCGCCGACTCCCTCACGCCCCTGGCGCACCGCCCGTTGGCGGTGTTCGGCCACAGCATGGGTGCGCTGACCGGCTACGAACTGCTGCGCGAGCTGGCGCGGCGCAAGCGGCCGGCCCCCCTGCTTCTGGCCGTCTCCGCGCACCGGGCGCCGCAGGAGATGCCGACCGCGGCCGGACCGCCCCGCTCCCCGCGGGAGCTGCTCGACTACGTACGACGCCTCGACGACGGCGGCACGGCCGAGCTGCTCGACGACCCGGAGTGGCGCGATCTGGTGCTGCGGCCGCTCGGCGCCGACCTCCGGCTGCACGACACCTACCGGTCGTCCGCCGAACCCCCGGGACAGCCCCCGCTGGCCACGCCCTTCGTCGTGCTCACGGGCGAGGACGACCCCACCGTCTCCGACCGCACCTACGCGGGCTGGGCTGCGCTGACCCACGCGGTCAGCGCCCGAAGGGTCTATCCGGGCGGCCACTTCTACCTCAGGGAGCAGCGGGACCGGCTCCTCACGGAGCTGGGCCGGGACCTGGAGAACGCGATGAGAGGAGAACTGCGATGACGGCGATTCCGGGGAGCAGGTCACCGGCGGTCATGGACACCCCGGACGCCGCTGTCGCCCTGCTGGACACCACCAGCACGGCCCTGCGGGACGTGCTGGACCTCCATCGGATCGACCCCGAGGCCAACTTCTTCTCCCTCGGCGGGAATTCGCTGCTCGCGGTGCGGGTCGCGGGACGGCTGAGCCATGCGCTGGGTCAACGGATCCCCGCGACCGCGGTACTCAACCATCCGACGGCGCGGGGCCTGGCCCGCCACCTGGCGGAACTGGTGTCCGAACCTGCCTCCCCCGCGTCCCCCGCCCCGTCCTCCGCTCCCGCCGATGCCACCGGCACCGACCGGTTCCCGCTCTCCGCCGCGCAGCGACGCGTCTGGCTGCTGCACGAGGTCGATCCGGAGCGGCTGGACCATCTCGTCACGGTCTCCTTCGAGGTGACCGGCGAACTCGATCCCGTGGTGGCGCGCACCGCGTGGCACCGGGTGGCCGAACGGCACGAGGCGCTGCGAACCCGGTTCGAGCCCTCCGCCCCAGGGGGTGAGGAGCCTTGCCAGGTGGTCGAGAGCGAGCCGCTGACCGAGTTCACCTTCCTGGACACCGTCCGTTTCCCCGAGGCGGTGCGCGCCCGGATCGTCGATGAGCGCGTCGCGCTCCTGCGCCGCACCCCGCTCTCCCTGCGCACCGGGCCGCTGTCCCGGATCGCCCTGCTGCGCACGGCCCCCTCGCGCTACCGGCTCGAACTGATCGTGCATCACATCGTGTGCGACGGCTGGAGCCTGGCGCTCCTGTGGCAGGACTTCCTCGACGCATACCGCCGGGTCGCGGCGGGCGAGCCGGGCCCCGGCCCCTCTCCCCACCGCTTCCGCGACCACGTCCGCTGGGAACGCCGCACCGAGTCGGCCCGATGGCCGGCGCAGGCCGACCGGGTCACCCGCCGCTTCGCCGACCGGCCGGAGGAGCTGCCGCTGCCCATCGCTCCGGCTCCCGTCGACGAACACGACGACGGAGACGACGTCTCGCTGCCCCTGCCGGCGGGGCTGGGCACGGCGCTCGCCCGAGCGGGTGCCGAGGGTGGTCACACCCGGCTGACCCTCGCGCTGGCCGCGCTCGCCGTCCTGCTGCATCGGATCAGCGGTTCGGAGGACCTGGTGATCGCCGTACCGATGGCCGGGCGGGTACGCCCCGAGGACGAGGGGACCGTGGGTCTCTTCGTGAACACGGCGCTCGCCAGGATCCGCCTGGCCGGGGCCCGCGACGTGCCCACGCTGGTAGCCCGCGCCAGGGACGAGGCCGCGGAGGTGCTGGACTGCCAGACGTACCCCTTCGACCAGCTCGTCAGCAGGCTCGGGGTGCCCCGCGACGGCACGCGCATGCCGCTCGCCAGGGTGTCGCTGGCCGTCCAGGACTTCGCCGAGGCCCCCTTGCCCGACCCGGATCTCGGCTTCACGTGGGTCGAGCACGATCCGGCCGAACGGCAGAGCAAGCTGGACCTGGCGTTCAGCCTGACCAGTGGCGGCGCGGCCGGACAGCCGACGCTCACCGTCACGTACCGGCCCTCACTCTTCCGCCGTCGGACCGTGGACGCCTGGGCCGAGCAGTACCTGATCGCTCTGGAGAACGTCACCCGTGCGGTGACGGGGGGTGCGTCATGAGGCTGGACCGACACCATGAGCTCTTCCGGGCCTCGGTGCGCGCCGTACTGGAGCGGCTCTTCCTGCCGGAGCTGGAGGACTGGGAGAAGGCGGGAGAGATGCCCACGCACGAGCTCTACCGCTCACTGGGCGAGGAGGGCCTGCTCGGGCTGACGCTGCCCGTCGACGACGGCGGCCTCGGGCTCGATCTGGGCTACTCCCACGTATGGGCGCGGGAACTCGGCAGACTCCCGGCAGGCTCCCCGGCCATGAGCCTGTCGGTGCAGACCGACATCGTGCTGCCCCTGCTCGCCGAGGAGGGCGGGACGGGCGTCCGGGACGCCTACCTCCGGCCCGCGGTACGCGGTGAGCTGGTCGCGGCCCTGGCCGCCACCGAGCCCGGCGGCGGCTCGGACCTGGCCGCCGTGCGGACGACGGCCGTACGGGACGCCGACGGACTGCGGCTGACCGGCGACAAGGCGTTCCTCACCAACGGTTCCGTGGCCGACTTCGCCGTCGTGCTCTGCCATCTCCTTCCGTCCGGGGCGGACGAGGGCGGGAACCCGCCGGACGGACTCGACTCGCTGACCCTGGTGCTGGTCCCCACCGGGCTCCCGGGCGTGCGCCAGGAACGGCACACCGGCAAACTCGGCAACCGCGCGTGCGACCACGGTCGGCTGTCCTTCACCGACGTACGTGTGCCGGAGGAGAACCTCCTGGGCAAGCCCGGCTCCGGATACGAGGCGCTGACTCGCGTCTTCACCCGCGAGCGCACCTTCCTGGCCGCGGTCTGCACGGCACGTGCCGCGACCATGCTCGACAGGGCCACCACGTACGCGCGGGGCCGGGCGGTGCTCGGCAGGCCGTTGCTCCAGCACCAGGCGATCGCCTTCCGGCTGGCCGAACTCGACGCCGAGCTGGCGCTGATCGAGCAGTACACGGACGCGGCCTTCGAGCGACTCCAGGAAGACGCCGCCGCTCTGCGGCAGGCGAGCATCGCCAAGCTCCGCGCCAGCCGGCTGGAGCGCGAGTGCGCCGATCTCCTGCTCCAACTGCACGGCGGAGCGGGCTACCTGGAAGGCGGGCCGGTCGAGCGAGGCTACCGCGACGCCCGTGCCTACGCCTTGGCCGGCGGCGCGGACGAAGCGCTGCTGCATCTGATCGCCGGTCATCCGCGGACCGACGTCTGACCCGCCGACGACCGCACCCGCACCCGAGAGCGAGAGGACTCGCACCGACATGACCATCCAAGCCGTGCCCGAACCTGCCACCAGGACGGAGCACCTGCTGTTTCTCGACCGAGCCGCCGTGCGCACCTGCGCCGCGGGCATCGACCCCGTGGCGGCGGTGGAGGACGTGCTGCGCGCTCATGCGGCGGGGCACACCGCGCTCCCCGCCGAGGGCTATCTTCCCTGGGCCAACTCCCAAGGGGCGTACTGCCGTTCCATCGCGATGCTCGGCTCGGTCGGCGCCGCCGACCCGACCGTCCCGACGGCCTACGGGATGAAATTGATCAACGCCGCCACTTCCAACCCTGCCCAGGGCAGGGAGCGCGCGGGTGGGGTCAGCTTCCTGTTCGACCCCGAGACCGCGCGCCCGGCGGTCGTGGCCGAGGCCGCCTACCTGTCGGCGCTGCGCACCGGCGCGTACACCATGTCCAGCCTGCGCCACCTCGGTCCGGAGCGGTTCCAGGAAGTGACCCTCATCGGCTGCGGCGCCCAGGCGCGGACCCACGCCGAGCTGCTGGCCCGGTACTTCCCCGACGTCCGCACGCTGCACGTGCACGACCTGCTGCCGGAGCGCGCGTCCGCGTTCGCCTCCTGGGTGGAGGGCAGCGAGCTGCCGTTCACCGTGGTCCCGCACGGCCGGGCCGCCGAGGCCGCCGCGGCGAGCACGGTCGTCATCACCCTGACCATCACCGACACCGGCTATCTCTCCCCGGACCACCTGCGGCCGGGCACGTTCGTCGCCCACGTCTCCCTGGACGATCTGCTGCCCGAGGTGTTCGACCGGGCGCAGGCGCTGTACGTCGACGACGTCGAGCTGGTCCGTGACAATCCGCGCCGCGTCCTGGGCCGGCTGCTGGGCGAGGGCCGGGTGCTCGCCCCCGGCACCCCGAAACCCGGGACCAGCACCATCCGCGGCACCCTCGGTGACGTCCTCACCGCGGCCGTGCCGGCCGAGCGCCCCGGCACCGGGGTCGTCGTCAGCAACCCCTTCGGGATGGCCGTCCTCGACGTCGGTCTGCTGGCCCGGGTGTACGCCCGGGCCGCCGCCGACGGCCACGGCACCCGCCTCGACCTCCTCGGAGCAGACCGGTGACCGAACCCCGCGGCCTGTACTCCTTGGCCGACCTGGACGACGCGAGCGTCCAGCGCATCGTCCGCCGGACCATCGAACTCCACGCCGACCGCGACGCCCACACCCGCCCGCTGGCCGGGCTCGTCGCCGGGCTCCTCTTCACCAAGACCTCCACCCGCACCCGCACGGCGTTCACCTCGGGCGCCATCCGGCTCGGCGGGGCGCCGATCGCCTTCGGACCCACGGATCTGCAGACCAACACAGGGGAGTCCGCCGCCGACACCGGCAGGATGCTCGCCGGGATGCTCGACCTGCTCGTCGTGCGCACCGCGGGCCCGATGCGTGAACTGCGGGAGCTCTCGGGTGAGGGCGAACTCCCCGTGGTCAACGCGATGTCGGCGGAGGAGCACCCCACCCAGGGCCTGGCCGACCTGGCCACACTGATTCACCACTTCGGCGGGCTCGACGGCGTCCGTGTGCTGTACGTCGGCGAGGGCAACAACACCGCCGTCGCGCTCGCCCGGGTACTGTCCCGGCAGCCCGGCTGCCACGCCGTCTTCGCCTCTCCGGCCGGTTACGGGCTTCCGGACGCCGTGCTGGCCGAGACCGCGGCCATCGCGGATCGGCGCGGCGGCTCCGTCACCCAGGCGCACGCCCCGGGCGACGTGGTCGGCGAGGTCCACGCCGTGTACACCTCGCGCTGGCAGACGACGGGCAGTACCAAGCCCGACCCGTCCTGGCGGGACGTCTTCCGGCCCTTCCACGTCGACGCCGCGCTGATGAACCGCTGGCCGGACGCGGTGTTCCTGCACGATCTGCCCGCCCACCGGGGCGAAGAGGTCTCCGGCGAGGTGCTGGACGGCAAGTCCTCGCTGGCCTGGACGCAGGCAGGGCTGAAGGCCGCCGGCGCGATGGCCGTCCTGGAATGGGTGGTCACGACGTGAGGACGCGGATCGCGCTCCGTACCGAGCAGGTGGCCCCGCTCTCCCCCGCCCAGTACAGCCTCTGGTTCCTCGACCAGCTCACCGGACCCTCCAGCGAGTACGTCCAGCCGTACGCGTACCGGCTGCGCGGACCGCTGGACACCTCGGCGCTGGAGGACGCCCTGAACGCGCTGGTCGAGCGGCATGAGCCGCTTCGTACGCGCGTCGACCAGGTGGCGGGCGAACCCCGGCAGGCCGTCCGGCGCCACCACCCGCGACCGTTGCGGCGACTGGATCTCTCGCAGGACCCGGCACGGGCCGGGCGGGAGGCGGCAGCCTTCGCGCTGCGCCCTTTCGACCTGGCGGGTGAGGATCCCCTGCGCACTCTGCTCGTCCGGCTGGGCCAGCGGGACCACCTGCTGGTCTGCTCACTGCACCACATCTGCTGCGACGGGCTGTCCCTCGCGGTCCTCGGCGAGGACCTCTCCGCGCTGTACCGGGCGGCGGCGCACGGGCAGGATGTCGGACAGGCGCTGCCGCCGTTGCCGGTGCATTACCGCGACACCGTCCTCGCCCGGGCGCGGCAGGCCGACTGCCCCGCCGGGCGGCCGGCGCTGGCGCGCTGGCGCGCACGACTGGAGGGTGCCGCGCCGCTGCGGCTGCCCACCGACCGTGCCCGGCCCGAGGTCCGTACGGCGCGCGGCGACCGCGTCGAGGTCGTCGTCCCCGCCGACGTCACCTCGGCGGCTCGCGCGGCCGCGGCCCGTCACCGGGTGACCCTCTACATGGTGATGCTGGCGGTGTTCGCGATGCTGCTGCACCGCCGTGGCGGCGGCCGGGACCTCTGCGTCGGTACTCCCGTGTCCGGCCGGTCCGCCCCCGAGGAAGAGGCGCTGATCGGCCTGTTCACCAACACCGTGGTGCTCCGTCTGGACCTCTCGGACGACCGGGACCTGGCGGAACTGCTGCACCAGGTGCGCGGCCGGGCGCTGGCCGCATACCAGGACGGCCACGTCCCCTTCGAGCACGTGGTGGACGAACTGCGGCCGCCCCGCGACCTGTCACGCACCCCCGTCTTCCAGGTGATGTTCAGTTTCCAGGACTTCGAGGAGGACGCCCTGGCCCTCGACGGGCTGCGCTGCACGCCCTGGGAGATCCCGGTCGGCAGCAGCAAGTTCGACCTCGAACTCGAACTCGGCCGCGAGGGTGACCGGCTGCGCGGCTTCCTGGAGTACAGCACCGATCTGTACGAGGCCGGCACGGCCCGTGGGATGGCGGACGAGTACCTCGCCCTGCTGCGCGAGGCCCTGGGCCTCCCCGGCGACTCTCCCGGCGGAGCCGCCGATCCTGTTCGATCCTCCGATCCTTCTCCCGAGGAGCCCACACGATGAACGACACCCCTGCGGACACCGCGTACCAGGTCGTCCTGAACGACGAGGAGCAGTACTCCGTGTGGCCGGTGGGCCGGCCGCTCCCGGCCGGCTGGCGGGCCGAGGGCACTGTCGGTGGCCGCCAGGCGTGCCTGGACCACATCGAGACGGTCTGGACCGACCTGCGTCCGCTCAGCGCCCGCGCATGACCACCATGCCCACGACCGGCACGGCCGCCGACCGGAGCACCGACACCGTGCCCGCACTGCTCGCCGAGGTGGCCCGCCGCATGCCCGGCGCCCCCGCGCTCCTCACCCCGGACCGGACCCTCACCCACGACGAACTCGACGACCTCACCGCGAGGTTGGCCGGCCTGCTGCGCCGGCACGGCATCGGCAGGGGGCAGCGGATCGCCGTGCTCGCCGACCGTACCTGGCAAGGGGTCTGCTGCCCGCTGGCGGTGCTGCGGGCAGGCGCCGCCTATGTGCCGCTCGACCCGTCCGATCCGGAGGACCGCCTGCGCGAGGTGGTCGCGCTCACCGGTGCGCGGGCCGTCCTCGGCCGGGCCGAGTCGCTCGGCGAGTTGCCCGGCCTCGGCATCCCCGTGATCCCCGGCGACCTCGCGGCCGGGGCCCCGCCGGCCACGCGGGCCGATGCCGAGCCGCCGTTGCCGGACGACCTCGCGTACGTCATGCTCACCTCCGGCACCACCGGCACTCCCAAGGCGGTCCTGGTGCCGCACCGTGCCGTGACCCGCGCCGCCAGGTCTCTCGTCCCGCTGTTCGGCGTCACATCCACCGACCGGGTCCTGCACTGGACTTCGCTGATCTGGGACACCAGCGGCGAGGAAATCTATCCGGCTCTCCTCGGCGGTGCCGCCCTGGTGGTCGACGGACGGGTCGAGACTCGCTCCGTACCGGCCCTGCTCGCGGCGGTCCGCGAGCACCGCGTCACGGTCGTCGACCTGCCGACGGCGATGTGGAACGAGCTCGCGCACTATCTGGCCCTGGGCGGCGAGGAGTTGCCGCCCGCGCTCCGGCTGGTCGTCATCGGCGGGGAGGCGGCCCACGCCCGGACCGTACGGCTGTGGAGCGAACGCGTCCCGGACCGGGTTCGCCTGCTCAACACCTACGGACAGACCGAGACCGTGATGGTGACCCACGCGGCGGAGTTGGGAGGCCCGGCGGGCCGGGCGCTGCGGGACGGCGATCCCGTGCCCATCGGCCGTCCGTTGCCCCACATCCGCCAGGTCCTGGTCCCCTCAGATGACAGGCCGGATGAGCTGTGGACCGGCGGGCCCGGCCTCGCCTGGGGATACGCCGACCGTCCCGCCCTCACCGCGGCGGCCTTCGGACCCGCCCCCGGCGCCGGCGGACGGTTCTACCGCACCGGTGACCTGGTGCGAACCCTGCCCGACGGTTCGCTCGTCCACGCGGGCCGCGCCGACCGCCGGCTCAAGGTGCGTGGGGTTCGTGTCGAACCCGCCGAGGTGGAGCGGGCGATGACGACCTGTCCGGGAGTCGTGGCCGCCGCCGTCTTCCCCGTGGGGGACGACCCGGAACACCTGCGCCTGTACGGGGCGTTCGTCCCGTCGAAGAGCGGACCCGCCACCGAGCGGGAGGTGGCGGAGCACTGTGCGCGGCGGCTACCGCGCTCCCTGCTGCCGCACCGTATCGCCGTGGTGACCGCGCTGCCCCTGCTGCGCACGGGCAAGGTCGACCGGGCGGCGCTCCAGGCTCTCTTCACCGACGCCACCACGCCCTCCGAAGGGGCGTCGGCCGGGTCCGCGTCCGGGCCGTCGCTCACCGCGCGACTCGTGGAGCTCTGCGGCCGGGCACTGGGCGCTCCGTGCGGCGCCGGCGAATCCCTCTTCGCACGGGGCGGTGACTCCCTGACCGTGACCCGCCTCATCTCGCTCGTCCATCGGGAACTGGAGACCGATCTGACGTTTCAGGACGTGTTCGACCACCCGACCCCGCAAGAACTGGCGCAGCTAGTCGAAGTCTCCGGACCCTTCCGAGGAGAGCCCCAGTGACCAGGCCGACCGCCCCTCCCCCGCCCGAGCCGGCATCCTGCCCCCAGCCGTACGACTACCGCCGCCGGGAACTCGTGGAACCTGACTGGCGCAGACTGCCCGGCTGGCATGACGTCACCGCGGCCCAGTGGCACGACGTCCAGTGGCAACGGGCGCACTGCGTCAAGAACGCCCGCCAGTTACGGGCCGTGGTCGGCGACGGACTCGACGACAAGTTCTACGACGACCTCACGGAGGACCAGGAGCACATGGCCACCATGGCCATGCTGATCACCCCGCAGATGCTCAACACCATCGCGCCGGAGACCCCCGCCGACTCCGACGGTTACCACGACGCCTTCTACGCCGACCCCGTACGCCGGTACATGGTCCCGGTCCGTTCCGACCGCGACCTCCGGTGGCCGAGTCACCCGTTGTCGTCCCGGGACTCCCTGCACGAGGCGGAGATGTGGGTGGTCGAGGGACTGACTCGCCGCTACCCGACGAAGGTGCTCGCCGAACTGGTCGCCACCTGCCCGCAGTACTGCGGGCATTGCACGCGGATGGATCTCGTCGGCGGCTCCACCCCCAGTGTGGACAAACAGCGGCTGACGCTGCGCCCCGCCGACCGGCAGGAGGCGATCCTCGACCACCTGCGCCGCACACCGGGCGTCCGGGACGTGGTGGTCTCCGGCGGCGACGTGGCCAACGTGCCGTGGCCACGGCTGGAGTCCTTCCTGCTGCGCCTGCTGGAGATCGACTCCGTCCGGGACATCAGGCTGGCCAGCAAGGCGCTGGTGGGCCTGCCCCAGCACTGGCTCCAGCCGCAGGTCGTGTCAGGCCTGGAGAACGTCGCCGGTGTCGCCGCCCGGCGCGGCGTCCATCTGGCCGTCCACACCCACGCCAATCACGTCCAGTCGGTGACACCGCTGGTGGCGGAGGGGGCCCGGGCCCTGCTCGACGCCGGAGTCCGCGACGTGCGCAACCAGGGCGTGCTGATGCGCGGGGTCAACGACAGCACGGCGGCCCTGCTCGACCTGTGCTTCTCCCTGCAGGACGAGGCGGGCATCCTCCCGTACTACTTCTACATGTGCGACATGGTGCCCGGGGCGGAGCACTGGCGGACATCACTCGCCGAGGCCCAGGACCTCCAGCACGCGATCATGGGCTATCTGCCCGGCTACGCCACTCCGCGCATCGTCTGCGACGTGCCGTACGTCGGCAAGAGGTGGGTGCACCAGGCCGTCGAGTACGACCGGGAGCGCGGCATCTCGTACTGGACGAAGAACTACCGCACCGCGATCGAGCTCGACGACCCGGACGCGCTGACCCGCCGCTACCCCTTCCACGATCCGCTGTCCACGCTGCCCGAGAGCGGGTGGCGCTGGTGGGAACGGCAGGTCGCGGCGCGTGAGGGCCAGGCATGCGCCTGACCCCCCGGCCGGGTAGGTGCGCGGCCCAGCGGCCCCTACCGGTAGCCGCTGAGGCCGTCGGCGAGTTCCTCCTCGTCGCCGTCGCGCTGCGCGTAGAGAGCCTGCTGGAGTGCGAAGGTGCCTCGGATCGCCGAGATCCGCTCGGCCGTTCCGTTGTCGGCCCAGCCGCCGAGCGCGAGCACTCGGCCCAGCAGTTCCTCGCCGTAGCTCGCCCCGATGGCGGCCAGGTCCTCAGCCGGGTCGCCGATGCCGACCTCGTCCCAGTCGACGACGCCGCTCATGCGCGGCACTCCGTCCACCGTCTCCCACAGGACGTTCTCGCCGCCGAGGTCACCGTGGACCACCGCGGAGGTGAGATGGGGCAGGGCGTCGAGCGCGGCGAGCTCGCGCTCGGCACGCTCCCGGCCGCCGTCGGACATCAGCGGGAACAGTTCGGTACGCACCCCCGTGGCGAACTCCTGCCACTCGTTCGCGGGAGCCTCCGGCAGCGCGGCGCGCACCTTCTCCTCGTCGCCCGCCGCCGCGAGCCCGGACAGCAGGGTCGCGTACTGTCGGGCGACGGCCTCCGCCACCTCGGGGCTGGTGAGCACATCGTCCTCCAACGGTGCTCCGGGAATGCGGCTCAGCACCAGGTACGGCGGCTCGTCCGTGCCCTGGGCGCCTCCCTCGGACAGCGGCTGCGGCGTGCGGAACCCGAGGTCGATCCCGGCAAGAGCGCGCAGGACGTCCGCCCTGCCGGGCAGCCGATCGGCGGCCGCCCGGGTGCGGGCGAAGCAGACCACCCGGTGCGATCCGATCACCACATGGTGGAACTGCCCCTCGTGGACGGCGAGTCCGCCCACGGTGTCCCCGGGCAGGAGCCGGCTCAGCAGATCGCGGTGCGTCTCAATGATTCTCATGGTGGGCGAAGTCTCCACTTCTCAGATGTGTGCCGGCTGACGCCTGGTGCATGCCGACGTGTCGAGTCATCAGAAACTGGGGTGTGACGATGGATCCGGTCGAGTACGAGATGCTGCGGCACATGTGGTTCCCGGTCGCCCGGGTCGCCGACCTGAAGAACGGCGTCGCGAGCGGCAGCATCCTCGGCGAGGAACTCGTGGTCTACGGGGACGAGGGCTCCGTCACCGTCGCGCAGGGCTTCTGCCCGCACCGGGGCATGGCCCTACGACTCGGGCAGCTGCGCGACGGAGCACTGGAATGCCCCTACCACGGCTGGTTGTTCGAAACGGGCAGCGGGCGGTGCACGCGCATTCCGTCGCTCCCGCCGGGCCGGGGCAGGCCGCACACGGCGCTGCGCACCCATCCCGCCGAGGTCGCCTACGGCCTGGTGTGGAGTTGTCTGGGCGATCCGTTCCTGCCTCTGCCGCGGTTGCCCGAGTACGTCGACGACAGCTGGCGACTCGGCGCGGGCGAGCCGTACACGCTGAACTGCGGTATGCGGCTGCTGACCGAGAACTTCCGGGACAAGGCCCACTTCCCCTTCGTCCACGCGGACTCGATGGGCCATGTGGACAAGGTGGTGGAGCCCTATCGCATCAGCAGAGACGGCTGGCGGCTCGGCTGGTCCTCCTCGCTGGGCTCCGAAGGGGTGCCCGAGGACCTCGCGGAGGAGTTGAGCCATCGGCTGGACTACCACATCACCATGCCGGTGTTCGCCTCGATCTGCGTCTCCTCGCCGTCCGGTGGGCGCCGGCTGGTCGCGCAGGTGGCCACTCCCATCTCGGCGGACGGCAAGGCGGTACGGCAGTTCTGGCTGGCGGGCACGGACGCCGAGTCGACCGCACAGGGAGCCGTCCTGGCCGACGTACTCGGCTTCGAACGGCAGGTCTTCGAGGAGGACCACCCCATCGTGGAGAACCAGTGGCCCGTCGAGGCGCCTCTGGACGTTCACTCTCAGGTGCACACACCCGCGGACCGGTTCAGCATCACCTACCGGAAGGTGTACGGGGAACTGCTGATGAATTTCAAGGAAAGCCGGTGACGTGGGCAGTCGCGACATCGAACCCGCTCCGGGAGGTCTCAGGTCTGCGGAAGGAGAGACGGGGAGCCGAGGCCGAGCCGCCACACCAGTTGGGCGGCGTGGACCCGGTCGCGGAGTTCGAGCTTCGCGAGGACGCGTGAGACATGGCTCTTGACCGTGGCCTCGCTGACCCGGAGTGTGCGCGCGATCTCCCGGTTGCTCCGTCCGTCTCCGACGAGGAGGAGTACCTGCTGCTCCCGTTCGCTGAGCAGTTCCAGTTCCGCCGGTCTGTCCGTGCGGCGGGGCACCAGATGGAAGTTCCTGACGAGACGTCGGGTGACATGGGTCGGCAGGAAGCCTCCACCGGCAGCGACGGCCTGGATCGCCGCGTCGAAGTCCTCGCGCGGAGAGCTGAGCGGAACGTAGCCGTGCACCCCGGCCGCGAGCGCCGCCGACAGCAGTTCGTCGGTGTCCCGTTCGGCCGCCATGACGGTGTTCCCCGAGACAGCCTCGGGCAGCCGGCTCAGCGCAGGGAGGCCGTCGGGGAGCACCAGGGAGGTTCCGGCGACGACGACATCCGGCGACAACCGGGTCGACTGGTGAACCAACTCCTTTCGGTCCACCGCCGTGCCGACCACCTCGGCATTGGCGATCTCCGAGAGGAGGACGAACAACCCCTCCCGATAGACATCCCTGTCCTCCGCCAACAGGATCCGGACCCGGGCGCCTGGCTCATCCGCCGGGGGCGCACCGCACGGTCGATGCGGCACGAGCCACCCTGATGAGGTCTGCCCCATATTTCCCCCTTGCTCGCTTTACACACCCGTAATCGGCGCCGGGCCACGAGCAATAGTAGATCTAAAACTTCTTGGGCATCGCTTTACCGCTAATCGATTGACCGAAAAACAGTTTCAGTCAAAACAATTTGGCCACCGAGGATCATTCGCAGGGAAGGCACTCCACGGCGCCCAGGCAGTTCAGACACGACATGGAGAGCGGCAGGGGCACCCGTTTCAAGTCTTCCGAACACGGCTGGCTTGAGTCACTTGACAGAGGCATCCGGCATGCCGTATGCGCCATTACCTGCGTTATTAATTTCCCTGACACTGGCCAGAAAATGCCAGATATGAATTTAACACCACTGGAGGTTCGTGACTATGAAATGCAGGGTACTGGGGAGCGCCCCTTACACGCGGCAAGCCTTGGCGGGCGCCGCACTGCTCATCGCCGGCACCGTGATGGGGCCCGCCGCAGCGTCGAGCGGAGACGAACGGGACACCTCGCGGGCACGCAACGTGATCCTGCTGGTCGGTGACGGCATGGGCGACTCCGAGATCACCCTCGCGCGCAACTACACCGTCGGCGCGGGCGGGCGGCTCCACATGGACGGTTTCCCCATGACCGGGTCGTACACCACCTACTCGGTGGACCGCGACGGACGTCCCAACTACGTCACCGACTCCGCCGCCGGCGCCACAGCCTGGGCCACCGGCCACAAGACGGTGAACGACCGGATCTCCAAGACGGCCGAAACCGACCGCGCCGTGCCCACGATCCTGGAGCTCGCCCGGCAGGGCGGACTAGCCACCGGCAGCGTCACCAGCGCCGAGCTGACGGACGCCACCCCCGCCGCCCTCACCTCGCACGTCACCGACCGCAGTTGCCAGGGCCCAGCCGACATGGATCGGTGCCCGACGGACACGCGGGCGGCGGGCGGCCCGGGCTCCATCGCCGAGCAGACGGTCGCCCACCGCGTCGACGTCCTCCTCGGCGGTGGCAGGCAACGCTTCGACCAGACCATCACCCAGGGTCCGGAGCGTGGCTCCACGGTGCTGCAGCGTGCACGTCAGCACGGCTATCGCGTGGTGACGGACGCCAGGGGCCTGGACGCCGTCCGCCCCGGACGCCCGGTTCTGGGCCTTTTCGCACCGGAGGAGCTGCCGGTCGCCTGGACCGGAACGCCGGCCGCGGCCGGCGGCACCGCACCACAGCGCTGCGTGACCGACCGCGAACCCTCCGACGGCATCCCGAGTCTGGAGGTGCTGACGCGCAGGGCCATCGCGCTGCTGGATGCCCGAGCACGCCAGAAGGGCGCGGGGAAGGGGTTCTTCCTTCAGGTCGAAGGCGCCGCCATCGACAAGCAGAATCACGATGCCGACCCCTGCGGCCAGATCGGTGAGACCGTCGCCTTCGACCGAGCCGTCAAAGCCGCCAGGGAGTACGCCGCACGGCACCCTGACACCCTCGTCATCACCACCGCCGACCACGGGCACAGCAGTCAGATCGTGCCCATGGCGGCCAGGCCCTCAGGACTCTCCGCGACGCTGATCACGGACGAGGGCGCCCCGATGAAGGTCAGCTACGCCACGCACGCGGGCGAGGAGGGACAGGAGCACAGCGGCGTACAGGTACGCATCGCGGCCGAGGGGCCCGAGGCGCACAGAGTGCTCGGCACCACGGACCAGACCCAACTGTTCACCACTCTCCGCATCGGTCTCAACCTGCGGTGACCTGCAACAGCCCCTCGGCGGTCACTCGGCGCGCCTGTGGCAGGGAGGGCTTTCGTCTCGTCGGTACTGGTGGCGTCGGCTTTCCCCGGGGAGAAGCCGGAGATTATCCGCGCCGCTGGGGAGCGCCTGGGGAGAATCGGCCAGATAACGCGAGACGAGCCTGAAACCCGCCCTGCCGTAAGCGAGGGCGTGGAGCCACCCATCGCCGGTTGGCCGAACCGGCGTATCCGCAGATGAATGTTGTCCACCGTCCGCCCCCAGCACCGATGCGAATCAGTCCACCCGAGGAGACTCACTTCTTCCGGCGCACACGGAATCCAGCCGAATCTCCACCCTGCGGACTGCGTGCGCCTGTCGACGGCCGCTTTCCGCTGTATCCCTCTGGCGCTCTCCACCGCCGAATTTCCCGTCGGCTCCCAAAACTGATCGAGGGCCGGTTTCGGATTGCTCCGAAACCGGCCCTCGATCAACGACTGTCTCCAGTCGGGACGACAGGATTTGAACCTGCGACCCCTTGACCCCCAGTCAAGTGCGCTACCAAGCTGCGCCACGTCCCGCCGCGTTCCCTCCCGGTCTCCCGGGTGGCCGCGCAGGACAAACATTACCTCACTCGGAGGACCGGATCGACGCACGTGCCTGCTGGGCGCGGGCGGCCAGGCCCTCGGCACCGCAGGTCATCGCCTGCTTCTGCGCGCGGGCCAGCTCCCGGTGCGACCCGATCGCAGCGCCGTACTCGAACCGGGCGAGGGCGTGTTCGTAGCCGGAGGTCGATTTCTCCAGGTGGCCGACCGCTTCGGCGAGCAGTTCCGCGGAACGCTCCGGCGGGGCGAACAGAGCGACACAGCGCAGGGCCTCGCCCATGGCGGTGGGTGTGCCGAGCCGCTCGGCGTGCACACGGTTGCGGGCGGCGAGGTGAGCGGCGCGGGCCGGGTCCTCGTCGACCAGGGCCCGAGCGAGGTCGGCGGCCCAGGGAGCCCAGATGCCGTTGAAGCGTTCCCGGGCCTCCAGGGCGGCGCCCGCCGCTTCGAGTTCGGCGATCGCCTCCTTCGTACGCCCCTCGGCCAGCAGCAGACGGCCCCGGATGCACGGTCCGTCCGGCAGCACCATGGCGCTGGGGTAGGGCGGTCCGAAGTGGTAGCGGTCGGCGATGCTGCGTGCTTCCTCGGTCCGGCCGCGGGCCAGCAGGGTGTCGATGAGCAGACACGTCGCATCCCAGTGCACGGGCAGCCCGGAGCCGACGCGGTCGGCGAGGCGCAGCCCCTCGCGCAGGAAGCCCTCGGCCTCCGCGAGGCGGCCGCGACGGCGGTGGACCATGCCGAGCAGGGTGTGGGCGAACGCCAGGTGGGCCCCGCTCCAGCCGGAGATCTCGAAGGCCCGGACGGCTTCGCCGAAGAGGCTCTCGGCGCGGTCCAGCTGGTCCACGAAGCTGTACGTGATGCCGACCATGGTGGGGAGCTCGAAGCCCCACTCGGTGTCGGTCCAGCCGAGCCCGCGCGCCGGGCTGCCGTCGACCAGGGCGCGTTCGCAGAGGTCCACGATCAGCTGGGCGTTCTCGCCGCGCAGCATGCCGTCGAAGGCGCGCAGGGTGAGCAGTGCCCGCTCGGCGTTGTCACGGCCCTTGAGGTGGTCGGCGTTGCGGGTGAGCCGGCGGGAACGGGTCGGCCCGTCGTCCTCGACGGCCTGCATGCCCTCCCACATGAAGTGCGCGGCCTGGAGCCGCATCAGTCCGGGGCCCGGATCGGTCCGCGCGGCCTCGGCGGCCAGCGCGAGCGCCGCTTCCTTGAGCTGGTTGTTGTGGGCGAGCGCGGCGGCGAGCCGGAACGTGGCGTCGACCCGCAGTCCGTCGTCGAGCCCCGGCATGTCCAGCGCGGCGCGCAGGTGCTGGACCGTGGTGGGCGGTGAGCTGAGCAGGGTCGCGCAGCCCAGCTCGTACAGCAGGGCCGCCCGGTCCTTGGGGCGCGGCGGTTCCTCCAGCGCCCGTTCCAGGCAGCGCCGGGCCGCTTCGGGCGCACCGACGGCGAGGTGCTGCCGGGCGGCTTCCCGCAGTTGGGCGACCAGCTCCTGATCGTCGTCCGGGTGGACCTCCAGCAGATGTCTGGAGGCCGCGGCAGGCCCGAGCCCGGCCCGGGTGATCGCCCAGGCGGCTCGCCCGTGCATGGCGGTACGGGTGGCCGACGGGATCGAGCGGTAGACCGCGGACGCGATCAGCGGGTGGACGAACTCCAGCGGGTCGAATCCGCTGACGATACGGGCGTCGCGCAGCCGGGCCGTGCAGTCGGCGGCCTCCGCCGGGCTCATGCCGGCGAGGGTGGCGGCCAGTTCCTGGGAGATGTCGGTGCCGAGCACGGCCGCCGCCCAGGCGAACCGGTTGGCGTTCGTACCGAGCCGCTCCAGTCGGGCGACGAGCCCGCTGCCCCGGGCGGAGGCGCCGAGCGCGCGGAGTTCACCCGCGGACTCCTCCACGGGCGGCAGTTCGTGGTCCTGGACCTTGGCGACCAGTTCGACCGCCTCGTACGGGTTGCCGCCGGTGACCGCCCACACCTCACGGCAGAACGGGTCGTCGGCGTGCTCGCCGAGCGCCGACCGGACCAGTACGGCGGTGGCGTCCGGTGTCAGGGCGCGCAGCGCGACGCGGGTCACCTTCTCCTGGCCGTGGGAGTCACGCTCGGCCGCCCGGTCCGCGACGTAGCCGGCGTTGCGTTCGGCCATCTCCTGCGGACGGTGCGCCTGCACCACCAGGACCGGCAGTTCACCGAGGCGGGCGGTGAACGAGGCCAGCCAGGCGAGGGATTCACCGTCCGCCCAGTGCGCGTCGTCCACGATGAGCAGCAACGGGCGGTGGCTGAGCCGGCCGACGACGTAGTCCAGGCCGTCGCGCACACCTTGCGGGTCGGGCTGCGGTCCGCTCGGCTCGGCCAGCCCGAGGGCCGGGGCGATGATCTCGAACCAGTCGCCGAACAGGGCCCGGGTCTCGTCCGGCGGGAACTGGTCGAGGGCGGGCTGCAGCAACTGGCGTACGACGTGGAACGGTACGGAGGTGACGGTCTCGCCTCCCCGGCCGGACCAGACGGTGCAGCGGTCGGCGGCCATCGCCTGGATCTCGTCGAGCAGCGCGGTCTTGCCGATCCCTCCCTCTCCGCTGAAGACCAGGAACCCTCCGGCGGCCTGCGCGCCGCACAGGGCGTCCAGCGCCTCGGCAGCGACGGCGAGTTCCGGTTCACGTTCGTACAACGGCCGGGACGGCTTCATGCCCACCCTTCCCACAGAGGCTGTGTTCTCGGCCTCCGAGCCTAGTCGTGCGCGGGTGCTCACCGACAGAGTTCGCTCGATTCCCTGCAGGTACGGGGCACAATCGAGTAGTGAACGAGACGCGCAGGGACCGTGATGCCGAGGGCCGGGCGCACAACGCGCGCCCCCGAGACGGGCTGGGACGCCCCTTGCCGTACGGGACGCCCGGCGTCGCACGGCAGCCGGAGGGGATCGTGCGCACGCCCCGGGAGACGCTGGCGGAGGCGCAGCGGCTGCTGGACGAGGGGATGCCGTTCCACGCCCACGAGGTCTTCGAGGACGCCTGGAAGTCCGGGCCGGAGGGCGAACGCGAGCTCTGGCGCGGCCTGGCCCAGCTCGCGGTGGGGCTGACCCATGCCGCGCGCGGCAACATCACGGGCGGGCCACGGTTGCTGCGCCGCGGTGCGGGGGCGCTCGCCCCGTTCGCCGAAGCCGCGCCGTACGGGATCTCGATCGCCGGACTGTCCGCCTGGGCGCAGGAGTTGGCGGACCGGGTGGAGTCGGGTCCGACGGTCGACGCGGCGGCTGAAGCGCCCCGGCTGCGCGGGTGATCGTCGTGGCCGGTCGGGTCCGGTCGGATCGCCGGGCGCGGGTCCGGAAATCGGGGTCGCCCACAGCTACTACGATCCGGCTTCATGAGCACTTCTGACCAGGACCAGGAACAGCACCGGGACCAGCCCCGCGACCGGCGCGAGGGCGGACCGGACGACGAGCGGACCGACGAGGACCGCAGCACCGACACCCTCATAGCCGAGGACGCCCCGGCGAGCGGAACGACGCCGGGCGGCGGGGCGAAGCCGGACACGGCCGACGAAGCGGCCGGGGAAGCGGTCCCGGATCCGGCGGAGGCGGATGAGGCGCGGGGAGAGGCGGAGGCGCGGGCCGCCGAGCCGGTCGCGGCGCGGGCCGGAGGCGGCCTCGCCGGAGCCGGTGCCGCGAAGGACCGGGGCGTGTCGGCCGATGCGGCCCTCCCGGAAGGCGGGCACGGTCCGGACGGGTCGGCGGCCGAGGACGACTCCGCCGAGGCGGTGGTACCGAAGGGCGCGGCCACCCCCGCGGCACTGGAACGCACGGACGGCTCGGCGGCGCCGGCAGGCAAGAACGAGACGCCGGCCCCGGATCACGCGGACGAGACGGCGGCCCCGGGTCACGCTGACGAGACGGCGGCCCCGGCAGGCGCGGACGAGCCGGACGAGGCGGATGACCCGGGCGACAAGAGGCTGACCCCACGTCAGGCCCGCCGACTGCGGATCCTGCTCTCCGCCGTGGGCATGGTGGTGATGGCCGTCGTGCTCGCGCTGCGCATCGCGAGCCGTTCTTCGGTGCTGGTGGTCGGCGTCTACGGGCTCGCGCTCATCCTGTGCGGCGCAATGATCGAGCTGAGCAGGAACGGCCGTACCCGGCTGGCCAGTTGGCTGCTGGCCGCCGGGCTGCTGGCCGCCGTGGGCGCGGACTGGCTGCTGCTCCCCTGACGTGGTCGGCCCGGCGCCGACCGGATGAGGAAGATCGTGCCGTCTCGGCGCACCCGGCGGCCGATGCCGTGACCACCGCGTCCAGGCGGTCCAGCCGGTCGGCCGTGACCCCGTCGTCGTCCAGCCGCACCTCGCCCTCGTACTCCTCCAGCCGCTGAGCGGCGGCGGCCGCGAGATCGTCCCGTCGCGCCCCGCGACGATCCGGCCGAGGACGGACTCCTTCTGTGCCGCGGTGTACAGGGAGGGCCGGCGCATCACGGCGCCGGCCGCCTTCGCGGCCGGCTTCTCCAAGGTGGCTCCGGCCTGCTCGGTGTGCTGGTGGCGCGACTCCACCAGCAACGGCGGGATGTCGATCTTCACGGGGCAGGCGTCGAAGCAGGCTCCGCAGAGGGTGGAGGCATACGGCAGGGAGGCCGGGGGTGATGCATGCGGGCGCCACCCGAAAGGGGGACGCGGGTCGGGAGAACGAGGAAGCCGTGCGGCTCGGGGGCCGGGGAAGGCGGCTCCTTCAGCGGGTGCTCGGGATGTTCCGCCCGTGCTGACGCCCGCGCTGGGGGTCGAAGAGGTGGGCCGCCGCACCGGTCACCACGAGGCCCGTGGCGATCAGGAGCCCGTGGCCCGCGGCGATACCGATGCCCAGGACGGCGAGGCCGGCGACGAGCCACAGCCAGGCGCTGCGGCGACGGTACTCGCGCGGGGGACGCGGGGTGCCGCCGGACATCGCCTCGGCGAAGCCGGGGTCGTCGTGACGCAGCTGTTCCTCCAGCTCACGCAGCCGCTCGTCGTACGTGGGCATGGTGTCTCCCTCCCGGTACGGATACCCTCTCGGCCTCCGCGAGCCCCGGCCCCGCTTCGCGGTGCGGGGCAGGGCCCCCTGGGCCCTGGACCTCATGGTCGTCGGGGCGGCCCACCGGAGACCATCGGGGGCAGCACCCATATCCGGGGGTGCGCACCATGCAGAGCGGGCCGCGTCGACAGCGCACTGCGCCCACACCGCCCCGCAGTCCGGGCTGCGGGCTGCGGGCTGCGGGCTGCGGGCTGCGGGCTGCGGGCGATGTCATCCGACGGAGCGGCGATAGTGGAGGCTGTCAGCGCGCCCTGCTCCCCCGATCCCCCGAAGGAGCCGTTCGACCTTGTCCCTGTTCTGGCGGATCTTCCTGCTCAACGCGGCCGTGCTGGTCGCGGCCGGTGCCCTGCTGCTGCTCGGACCGATCACCATCTCCACCCCGGTCCTGCTCACCGAGGCCATGATCCTGACCGGCGGCATCGCGTTCATGCTCGCCGCCAACGCGGCACTGCTCCGGCTCGGCCTCTTCCCCCTCCAGCGCGTCACCCGCGCGATGACGACGACCGATCTGCTGCGCCCGAGCCCGCGCCCCGAAGTGGCGGGACACGGGGAGATCGCCGCGCTGATCGAGACGTTCAACACGATGCTGGACCGGCTGGAGGCCGAGCGGGCCACGAGCAGCGCCCGTGCGCTCTCGGCGCAGGAGGCCGAGCGACGCCGTGTGGCCCAGGAGTTGCACGACGAGGTCGGGCAGACGCTGACCGCGGTCCTGCTGGAGTTGAAGCGCGTCGCCGACCAGGCCCCGGAGCCGTTGCGCGAGGAGTTGCGGCAGGTCCAGGAGATCACCCGCGGCTCGCTCGACGAGATCCGCCGGATCGCCCGCCGGCTGCGGCCCGGCGTGCTGGAGGAGTTGGGCCTGGTGAGCGCGTTGACGGCCCTGATCACCGAGACGCCGACGCCGGACGGGCTGACGATCCGCCGGCAGATGGGCAAGGACCTGCCCGAGCTGGGCACGGACGCCGAACTCGTCGTCTACCGGATCGCGCAGGAGGCCCTCACGAACACCGTCCGGCACGCCCGCGCCACCCGGCTCGACCTCTCCTTGCGGCGAACCCCCGGCGGCGTGGAACTCCGCATCCGCGACGACGGCCGCGGCCTCGGCGACGCCCCGGAGGGGGCCGGCCTGCGCGGCATGCGCGAACGCGCTCTGCTGATCGGCGCGGAGGTCTTCCTCGGCCCGGGCCCGCTGGGCGGTACCGAAGTCCGGCTCGACGTACCCGTACCGAACGGAAACCAGTGACCATGCCCACCTCAACGTCCACCGCCGCCTCCTCCGGGCCCGCCGCCCCGACCCGCATCCTGCTGGCGGACGACCACGCGCTCGTACGGCGGGGCGTCCGGCTGATCCTCGACGGCGAACCGGACCTGACCGTCGTCGCCGAGGCGGGCGACGGCGCCGAGGCCATCGAGATGGCCCGGGCGGAACAGCCCGACCTGGTCATCCTGGACATCGCGATGCCCCGGCTGACGGGCCTCCAGGCGGCGCGCGAACTGTCCCGGGTCATGCCGGGCCTGCGCATCCTGATGCTGACCATGTACGACAACGAGCAGTACTTCTTCGAGGCGTTGAAGGCGGGTGCGGCCGGCTACGTGCTCAAGTCGGTGGCGGACCGGGACCTGGTCGAGGCCTGCCGGGCGGCCATGCGCGACGAGCCGTTCCTCTACCCGGGCGCGGTGACCGCGCTCATCCGCAACTTCCTCGACCGGGCCAAGGACGGCGAGGGCCTGCCGGCGCGGGCCATCACGGAGCGCGAGGAGGAGATCCTCAAGCTGGTCGCCGAGGGCCACTCCTCGAAGGAGATCGCCGATCTGCTGGTCATCAGCGTCAAGACCGTGGAGCGGCATCGCGCCAATCTGCTCCAGAAGCTCGGACTGCGCGACCGGTTGGAGCTGACCCGTTACGCGATCCGGGCCGGCCTGATCGAGCCCTGACCCGGTCCTGACCAAGCCCCGCCCTGGCCAGGAAACGGCCCCGCCCCGGTCCTGATCCAGCCCCGCCCTGGCCGGGAACGGCACCGACCCGACCCTGACCCGGCCCTGGTCCGTCCCGGAGCATCCGCCTTCCACCGGTCGTTTCATGTGATTCTCAGCCGGTCCGCATAGGGTGCCCCCGTGACCCAGATGACCCCGCCCGGCTGGCACCCAGACCCCGGGCACTCAGGCAAAGGCCCCGCCCAGGAGCGCTGGTGGGACGGTGCGCAGTGGACCGGCCATGTACGCCCGTCACCGGATGCGGCGCGCCGTCGCGGGCTGCGCGTCGGCGCCGCCGTGGTGACCGGCGCGGTGGTGCTCGCCGCCATCGGAGGCGGCGTGTACCTGCTGGGTGAGGACGACGGCGGCAAGCCGGGCGCCGCGGTCTCCTCGCCGTCCGGCGGCCCCGAACTCCCCGGTGCGCCGGACGGCGGCGGGAAGGACGGCGGAAAGGGCGGCAGCGGCGACGGTGAAGGCGACGACCGCGAGCGTGGTGCCGAGCCGCCGACCGAGCCGGGATTCGCCACGGACGTCGCCGCCGGGATCAGCCTTCCGGTACCCGAGGGGTGGAAGGGAACGTCCGGGATGGTCGGCGCCGGGCTGACGACGGGTGAGCACCCGTGCCCCGGCGACACCGCCGAGACCTGTGTACGCGGTGGGGTGTTCTCGGCTCCGGCGGCGGCCATGAAGCTGTCGGCGAAGACTCCGGAGGAAGCGGCGAAGAAGGACATCGCCGCGAACGCCACGGAGTCGTACGGCGGCAAGAGCTACGGGCGGATCACCTCGCACGACGAGCTGAGGTCCGAGGCCGTCACGGTCGCGGGCGGCAAGGGGTACGTCGTGCGCTGGAAGGTGGTGACGGAGAAGGGCGACGACGGGTACGTCGAATCGCTGGTGTTCCCCTCCCCCACGTCCAAGGGCATGCTCGTGGTCGTCCGGTCCGGGTTCGACATCAACGAGGACGCGCCCGGACTGACCGTCCTGGACGAGATCACCGGTGGGATCAAGGCCGCGTCCGGCGCGGGCTCGGGAGCCGGCGGAGCGGCCTGATCCGCTCGCACCGCACACGGCGGCGGGGCTCGGACCGGTCCCGGTCCGCGCCCCGCCGTCTCCCGTGGCCCCGCCCGCTTCCTCAGCGGGTGACGGTTCCGGGATCGCTGACCCCGGCCTCACCCGTCTCGACGTGCCCGGCGAAGCGACGCAGGAAGCCGGAGTCCCCCTCGGCGGTGACGGTCACGTCGTACCAGCGCTTCCCCGCCCGCAGGTCGATGGTGCGGGACACGGTGGCACCGGGCCGGACGGTGACGGCCTGTTCCGCTCCCCCGTACGCGTCGGCGTTGGCGAGGGTGAGGCGGACCTCGGCGTCGCCGGCGTTCCCGATGGTCAGGTCGAGGTTGCCGCTTCCCCCGTTGTGGCGGGCCGTGACCTCGGGTCCGGCGGTGGACCCCGGGCTCCTGAACGTACGCAGGAAGCCGTTGGGGCCGTGGACCGTCAGATCGTGGGAACCACCGGAGTAGGCGGAGTTCCAGGCGTCCGTGACCGTCCGGCCGGCTCCCGCGGTGTACGTCCACGGGGCGTCGGCGCGGTTCCCGGAGGTGACGTAGAACTGCGCGCCGGCCTCGGTCCCCGGACTGAAGGTGAGCGCGATCTTCCCGGTGCCGGTGTCCACGGCGGCGTCCACGTAGGGGGCGTACGGGAGCGGCCGCGCGGGGCGGCTTCCCGGCTCCTGCAGCGGCATCGCGCCGACGGCGGGAGGGGTGGGCCGGTAGACGGGGTGCCGTTCGCGGTCCGGCGGCTCGTACGCGGAGGTGTCCGGCAGGTCGCCGGGGGCCGGCTCGGTACGGGCGAAGTCGAAGGCGGAGGTCAGGTCGCCGCAGACGGCGCGCCGCCACGGCGAGATGTTCGGCTCGCGCACCCCGAAGCGCTGCTCCATGAAGCGCAGCACCGAGGTGTGGTCGAAGGTCTCCGAACAGACGTAGCCGCCGGTGCTCCACGGCGAGACGACCAGCATCGGGACGCGCGGCCCGAGCCCGTAGACGCCGGGACCGTACGAGGGGCCGCCCCCGTACACCTCGGTGGAGGTGTCGGCGGTGGACAGGCCCCGGTCGGCGGAGGTCGGCGGGTAGGGCGGTACGACGTGGTCGAAGAAGCCGTCGTTCTCGTCGTAGGTGATGAAGAGGGCGGTACGGCTCCACACCTCGGGGTCGGACGTCAGCGCGTCCAGCAGCCGGGCGATGTACCAGGCGCCGTAGTTCGAGGGGAAGTTGGAGTGCTCGGTGAACGCCTCGGGCGCGGCGACCCAGGAGATCCGCGGCAGCGTCCCGTTCCGCACGTCGGCGGCGATGCCGTCGAAGTAGTCGTCGCCCCCGGCCACGTTCGTACCGGTGCGCGCCTTCTCGTACAGCGGGTCGCCGGGCCGGGCGTCGCGGTAACGGTCGAAGTAGAGCAGCGAGTTGTCGCCGTAGTTGCCCCGGTAGGCGTCGTCGATCCAGCCCCAGCCGCCGGGCCCGTCCAGACCGTCGCCGATGTCCTGGTAGATCTTCCAGGAGATTCCGGCTTCCTCCAGCCTCTCGGGATACGTCGTCCAGCCGTAGCCGCGCTCCTCGTTGCCGAGGACGGGCCCGCCGCCGGTTCCGTCGTTGCCGGTGTGTCCCGACCAGAGGTAGTAGCGGTTGGGGTCGGTGGCCCCGATGAACGAGCAGTGGTACGCGTCGCACACGGTGAAACGGTCGGCGAGCGCGTAGTGGAAGGGGATGTCGTCCCGGGTCAGATGGGCCATCGTCGTCGGCGTCTTGGCCGGAATCCAGCGGTCGTAGCGCCCGTCGTTGTACGCCTGGTGACCACCGGCCCAGTCGTGGTTGAGGCCCTGGAGGAACTGCATCCCCAGGTCGTCGGCGGTCGGGTGGAACGGCAGCGTCTCCTTGCCCGACGCATCGGTCTGGTGCCAGACGGACCTGCCGCTCGGCAGTGTCACCGGGCGCGGGTCGCCGAACCCCCGGACGCCCTTGAGCGCCCCGAAGTAATGGTCGAAGGAGCGGTTCTCCTGCATCAGGACGACGATGTGCTCGACGTCTTCGATCGTTCCGGACGCGCGGTGGGCGGGGATGGCGGCGGCGCGCTCGATACTGCCCGTCAGCGCGGCGAATCCCGCGGTCGCACCGGCTATCTGGAAGAAGCGGCGCCGATTCATATCAGCCATGCGTGCAGAGCCTCTTGGAGTGGGGGGACGGTGGCACGTGCGGGGAACAGAAGCGAACAGGATGCTCCAAGAGAATCCAACAGAATGGAAGAGGCCGTGACGGATCGGTTAACAGCGGCGGTACGCGGGACGCGCCCGTCGGGGACTCCACCCGCTGCTCACCGTACGGAGCGCACTCATCCGCGCGGAACGCCGCCGGCGAGCAACTCCCGCAGGAGCTCCGCGAGAAGACCGGGTTCCCCCACGAACGGCGAGTGGTCCACCGGCCACTCCCGTACGTCCGTACAGCGCGTGGCCATCCGCCGTTGCAGCGCCGGGGCGAGGACGCGGTCCCGGCCGCAGACGACATAGGTGGCGGCCGTGTCCTTCCAGCCGTGGTGGAGGGGCACGCCGCGACCGCAGCCGGGCGCCTGCGCGCGGAGCAGACCGACCGCCCAGGCGGCGAGGGGTGCGGGACTGTCCTGGTAGAGGAGGTCGGCGGCCAGGTCGGGGCAGAGGGTGGTCGACCCGTCGGGTTCGGCCCTGACGGCCTCCTGGAGCCGTGAGGGCGATGTCGCGCTGAGCGCCGCCGCGCTCTCTCCGACGTCCGGGACGAAGGCGGCGAGGTAGACCAGCCGTCCCGCTCCGCGTACTCCGGTGATCACCGACCCGCCGTAGGAGTGCCCGAGCAGGAGCGGTGGCTCCGGCAGCGCGTCGACGACGGCCTGGACCACGGCGGTGTCGGCGGCCAGGGAGCCCCTGTGCAGTTCGGGGACGAGGACCTCGACGCCTCCCGCCCGCAGGAGTTCCGTCACCCGGTCGAAATGCTCGGGTCGGTGGTAGAGGCCGTGGACGAGTACCACGGTCCGCGTGGGGCACGCCTCCTCCCTCGGCCGCGAGGGCGCGACCCGGTGCGTCATACGGCCGGGCCCGGCGCGGAGGACCGCCGGGCGGTGTCCCTCCGGGAGACGGCGGCCGCCACCTCTTCGACGGCGGTGCGCAGGGAAGCGCCGTATGCGTCCTGCGAAAGGCGGGGCACGTGCTCCCTGGCCGCGTCGATGTGCTCGGCGGCCGCGTCGAACGACCCGAGCCGACGGTAGTCGTCGGCCAGATTGAGGTGGAGGGAGGGGTAGAACCCGGCGATGTGGAGCCCGGCGTGGTGCTCCTGGGCACGCTGTTCCGTCACGGCGTCGGCCGCGTCCAGGGCCCGGACGTCCCAGGCAAGGGCCTGCGCGGGATCTTCGTAGAGGTCCGCCAGGTAGTGGGCGAGCGAGCAACGGTGCAACGGGTCGCCGGTGACGCCGATCTCGGACCACAGGGCCAGAAGTCTGCGACGGGCCGAACGGACGTCTCCCGACCGGCCTTCGGTGACGGCTCCGCCGATGGCTTCCATGGTCGGATCGGGGCTTGCGGGCGTGGTGGACATGAGGTTCCTCGTCGTGCTTGCGGAGTCAGTGGTCGAACGTGACGGGCATGGTCAGGGTCGTGAGATCGCCGCGGTCGGCCGAGCGGATCGTGACGGGCTGGAGAGGTCCCCGCAGATCGAGCATGACGTCGGGGCCGATCGCCGTGCTCACGGCGGCGTAGAGCGTGGTCATCTCGAACCGGATCCGGAGGTCCTCCCCCGTCACGGCGGCGGGGAGCAGGATTCCGGAGAGCTCGTCGTCCGGCGCCTGGACCCGTACGCCGCGGTCGGTGAGACGCAGGACGGGACGGTCCCCGGGGTGTTCTTCCAGGGCTCGCAGCAGCGCGCCCTTCGCGACCGTCGCCCGGGTGGTGGCCTCGCCCAGGGAAGCGAGGAGCGACCGGTGGTCGGGGTACTCCTCGGGCAGCACCCGGCAGTGCCGGTCCTCCCGCCCGGACATGCGCAGCCAGATCCCGTGCGGAACCGCTTCGACCCGGACCAGCGCGCTGCGCCGCACATCGGCGACCGCGTTCCGGAGGTCGGCGCCGTCGACCGTGCCGGCCCACGTCCGCTCCCCCGTACGGACCGGCACCAGGGTCCGGGTGGAGAGCCGGTACCGGTCGGTCGCCGTCAGGGCGACTGCCTCATCGCTCGCCTCGATGTGCAGACCGGCGAGCACCGCCGACGCCGGTTCGTGCGTGGGCCCGGTGGCGGTGGCTGTCGCTGTGGGGTTGGGGGTGGCCGTGGCGGTCAGAACCTGCTCAACCGCTTCCGCCAGTACGGGGCCCTTCAGCACGGCGATCAGCGAGCCGGGGGCGTCGCCGCCGAGCGTAACCTTGATGGCCGCGGCCCGCTGCCGTGCCACCGCCGCGTCCCCCTCGATCCTGGCGACATGCTCGTCGAGCAGACGGGCCGCTTCCTCGGCCCCGGCCCCGAGGACCGCTGCGACCCCGGCCAGCGGCATGGCGATCTCACGGAGTCGGCGCAAGGTGACGGCCCGCTCCAGCTGGTGGACGCCGTAGGAGCGGTAGCCCGTGGCCGGGTCCACGTCGGCAGGGGGCAGGAGCCCGGAATCGGCGTAGAAGCGCAACGCGCTGGAGGTGAGGCCACTGCGCTGGGCGAAGGCCCCGATGGCCATGAGTTCGGAGTTCGGCACCCCGCCATCCTGAGGCTTCAACCAACTCGAAGGTCAACATGGCCGGGGCTCCGGGAACGCGGCCGGTCACGGCGTGGCCCTGTTCGCGGCCGCGACGCGGTCGGTTCCGCCGGCCGGGCCGCCACCGGCGCGGCCGGGCAGGGTGCCGACGAGAGCGGGCTGGCCGGGCCGCCATCGTCAAGGGCGGAGGCGGTACGTCACCGCATGTCAGGCCAGAAGGGCGGTCGCCTCGACCTCGACGAGCACATCCGGCTCGAAGAGGTAGTCCACGCCGATGAGCGAGGCGGGAGGCAGCGGGTTCGGGAGGCCGATCTCGTCCGCGACCGCCTCCACGCCCGCCATGAAGTCGCCGATCTTCTCCGGAGCCCATCGGGTCACGTAGAACGTCAGACGCAGCACGTTCGAGAAGGTCGCGTCCGCGCCGGCCAGCCCGACGGCGGTGTTGCGCAGGGCCTGGGCGACCTGACCGGACAGGTCGCCCGGGGCGACAGGGGTTCCGTCGGGCCGGCGTGCGATCTGGCCGCTGACGTGTACGTGCGTGGTGCCGGTGCCCACGGCGACGTGATGGTACGGAACCGGCTGGAGCATGCCTTGCGGAGTGAAGCGGCGCACAGTCATGGATCTCTCTTCCCTGGTAGGTATCGTGAAGCTACCTAATATCGGAAAGACACTTCAACGAGACCAGGTTTCACCATGGATACCGCCGACGAGGTCCGCCTCGACGCTCCGCACCGTGAACTGCTCGACCAGATACTCGACAAGTGGTCCCTGGCCGTCCTCAACGAGCTCTGCGAACGGCCGTGCCGCTTCAACGAACTGCGCCGGGCCATCCCTCAGGTCACCCAGAAGTCGCTGACCGCGACGCTACGACGTCTCGAACGCAACGGCGTGATCGACCGCGAGGTCGTCTCCACCCGCCCCGTGGCCGTCCGCTACCGCATCACGCCCCTCGGCAAGACGCTTCGGCACCCCGTCGACGTGCTCCTGGCCTGGACCGCCCGGCACCTGCCCGCCATCGAGCGCGCCCGCGAGGAATTCGACGAACGCGACGCCGGATCCCGGACCGGCCCCCAGACATGACCACAGGCCGGTCCCGGATCGCTCCGCAACCGGCCCTCGATCAACGGCTGTCTCCAGTCGGAACGGCAGGATGTGGATCCGCGCCCCCTCGACCCCAGGGGCGAGGGCCGTCGAACCAGCCGATGGCCACGAGCCGCCGGACGCTCGCGCCGCCGCGAGCCCCCCACTGCGAGGAGCGGCTCGCCGGTTACGAACGGTCCCGCTCCCTGGCTCCATCGCCGCCATGCCCCGCGACCCCGACGGCACGTTCCGCACACTGCGGCTGCGCGAAACGTACGGGGGCGAGCGGCCGCCGTAGCCGGAGCGGGTTGCGGGAGGGGCGTGCGGGCGGCGCGCCCCTCCCGGACGTGTGCTACCGCCGCTCGTGCACCCGCACCACCCTCAGGTCCGGCGAACGTGCGATGTCCTTCTCGCAGAACCGGGACGTCACCCAGCGCTCACCCGCGTACAGCCGGGTCTGGTCGCTGGAGTGCGGGGACTTCGGGTTCTCCGACTGGGAGTACGTCAGCAGCGTCCGTGCCACCGGGCAGCGGCTGTCGTCCCAGCCGACCGCCTGGATGTAGCTGGAGCCCGACGACACCTCCGTGTAGCCGCCGCCCGCCGCGTTCCACACCGGCTCGGTCTTGTTCCAGATGCCCAGCGACTCCGTCCCGCCCCCGATCGGAAGCCGCTTGCCGTCGCGGACGACGAACTGGTGCTTGCCCAGCGGCGCGTCCAGCGCGATGCCCGCCGCCCGCAGCTCCGCCACCGCGTCCGCCAGTGCCCTGCCCACGCCGGGCGCGGCGGTGTTGAGGTCGCGCGGGGTGCGCACCGGATCGGCCGGGTCGAACGGCGTCTTCCACAGCTCGGCCGCCGGCACCGCCGACGCCTTGCGCCAGAAGCGGTCGAAGAGCAGCGCGCCCCGGCTGTCGCTGTCCACGCTCCGGTCCCAGCGCCGCAGCACCGTGCAGGCATCGGACACGTCGACGGGCGTACCGCCGGTGCCCACCGCCGTACCGCCCGGCAGCGCGGCGCACCACTTCGCCACCTCCGACGCGGCCAGCTCGCCGGCCGGCGCCCGGTTGGCGAACTGCTGGCGCTGGAGGTCGGAGACCTTGAGGCGGCCCTTGTCCGCCATCGACGCGACGTCCTCGATCGCGCCGCGCGTCCGCATCGACCGGGGGGTCGCGATCGTGCCGAAGACCCGCTCGTACCCGGTGAGCGGCCGGTCCGCGTTGGTCAGCCACGCGCTGTCGTTGGAGTTCTCCACGTACGGCCGGTTCTTCAGCACCGGCATCCGGCCCGGGCCGAAGATCCCCGGCTGCACCGCGTCCCGGTCACTGCCCAGGGCGCAGTCCTTCCGCGAACCGTCGAGCACCGCGAGGCCGGAGGCGGGGTAGGTGGCCCGGCCCAGCGGGGTCGAACAGCGCTCCGCCAGGTCGTCCGTGATCCTCGGCAGCACCTGCGACTGGGCGAAGAAGGAGTGCCCCGCCCGGTCCGCCGCGATCGTGTTCACCCACGGCATGCCCTGATTCCGGTGCAGCGACCGTTCGACGTCCTTCGTACCCCGGGCCTTGCTGAAGCCGAGGCCCGTGTCCGCCATCCGCAGATTCGTCGCGTTCGGGTCGTTCAGCGCGTACGCCGTCGTCGCCGTCCACGGCAACGGGAGCGCCGCCCCCATCGACGTGGTCACAGGTCCGTAGCGGGTCCACCACTGGGTGCGGGTCACGTCGGCCGCGCCCTTCACCGGTACGCTCACCGTCCGCTTCGTCATCCGCTCCGGCTTCCCGTCCACCAGATAGACGGTCGGGTCGGCCGGGTCGAGGGTGAGCTGATGGAGATTCAGCGTGACGCCGGTGGCGACCGTATGGCTCCACGCCACATCCGCGTTGTGCCCGATCGAGATCGTCGTCGCGCCGAGCAGCGACGCCCCCGAGACGTTCAGCTCCCCGGGGATCGTCTGCTGCGACTGCCAGAAGCGGCGTCCGCCCTGCCACGGGTAGTGCGGGTTGCCCAGGAGCAGCCCGCGCCCGTTCACCGTGGTGGAGCCGTCGAACGCCACCGCGTTGGACCCCATGTCCGCGTTCTGCGCCGACAGCAGCCGCTTCGCCGCCGACGCCGCCTCCTCGGGGGTGACCCCGGCCGGCGGGGGAGCCGCGGTCGGCGGCTGCGCGGCGGTGATGCCGTCGGTCCCGCGCCCCTGGCCGCCGAGCACCGCCAGCGCGTACCCGCGCGCCGCCACGTCCAGCGCCGTCACCGGGCGCACCCAGGACGCGTCCCGGCAGGCCGGATCGGTGATCCGGTTCTGCGCGATCCACGCGTTGTAGCCGGCGGCGAACCCGCGCATCGTCTCCTTCACGTCCCGGCTCGGGCCGGCGGGCGCGGGGACCTTCAGCAGCTTCTCCACCGTGCCGCTGTCCCGCACGCCCCGGAAGTACAGGTCGCTGGAGAGATTCGTCGCCGCCGAGGACAGCGAGTAGTCCGTGGCCGCGTCCGGCCCGAAGAACCTCGACCGCTCCCCACGCACCGTGAGGAAGCCGTCCGCCAGCGTGCACACCTGGTCGGCGGCCTGCGCCCAGCCGGTACCGAAGCCGAGCTGCGCGTAGTCCTTGGCCACGATGTGCGGAATGCCGTACTCCGTGTACCGGACGACGGCGGAGAGCCCGCCGCCGGACGGGTGCCGTTCCCGCCCCGCCCCGGAGGCGGTGGCCGGCGGCAGCGACGCCGACACGGTGAACAGGGCGAGACCGGCAACCCCGAGCAGTCTCAGACGGTTTCGCAATCTCAAGGTGTTCCTCCCAACGGTGCGGGTGGCACGGGCGGTTGACCGGACCGTCCGGCCAGCCACGCGCCACTCAGCCAGGGAGCCCCGGCAACTGTCAACCGTCTGGTCGGTATCCGGCCTCTTGACCCCCGGGCCCGGCCCGCACAGGATCACGCCATGACAGGTGTACGCAGCAGCACATTGGACGGCGTCCTCACCCGCAGCGCCCGGCGCACCCCCGACCGGACCGCCGTACGGTACGCCGACCGGACCTGGACCTACCGCTCGCTGGACGCCGCCGTCTCCACGGCCGCCGCCGTCCTCACCGAGGAGCACGCGCTGGCCCCCGGCGACCGGGTGGCCGCCTACGCGCACAACTCCGACGCCTATCTGATCGGCTTCCTCGCCTGTGCCCGGGCCGGCCTCGTCCACGTCCCGGTCAACCAGAACCTCACCGGTGACGACCTGCTCTACCTCCTCGACCAGTCCGGCTCCTCCCTCGTACTGACCGACCCGGACCTCGCCGGCCGGCTCCCCGCAGGCCGCGCCGTGCGCGCCCTGCGGGACGCTCCCGGTTCGCTGCTCGACGCCCTGGGGACGGAACAGCCCTTCACCCCCCGGCGCCCGCCCGCCTCCGACGATCTGGTGCAGCTGCTGTACACCTCCGGCACCACCGCCCTGCCCAAGGGCGCGATGATGACGCACGGGGCCCTGGTCCACGAGTACGTCAGCGCGATCACCGCGCTCGGCCTCACCGCCGCCGACCGGCCCGTGCACTCCTTGCCGCTCTACCACTCGGCGCAGATGCACGTGTTCCTGCTGCCCTATCTGGCGGTGGGCGCGGAGAACACCATCCTGGACGCCCCGGACGCCGTCCGTATCTTCGACCTCGTCGAAACGGGCCTGGGCGACTCCCTGTTCGCCCCGCCCACCGTCTGGATCGCCCTCGCCAACCACCCCCAGTTCGCCACCCGCGACCTCGGCGGACTGCGGAAGGCGTTCTACGGGGCCTCGATCATGCCCGTCCCCGTCCTGGAGCGGCTGCGTGAACGCCTGCCACACCTGGCCTTCTTCAACTGCTTCGGGCAGAGCGAGATCGGTCCGCTGGCCACCGTCCTGGGCCCCGACGAGCACGAGGGCCGCCTGGACTCCTGCGGCCGGCCGGTCCTCTTCGTGGAGGCCCGCGTCGTCGACGAGAAGGGCGAGGACGTCCCCGACGGAACCCCCGGCGAGGTCGTCTACCGATCGCCCCAGCTGTGCACGGGCTACTGGGAGAAGCCCGAGGAGACCGCGGAGGCGTTCCGCGACGGCTGGTTCCGCTCGGGCGACCTCGCCGTCCGCGACGCCGAGGGCTTCCTCACCGTCGTCGACCGGGTCAAGGACGTCATCAACTCCGGTGGCGTCCTCGTCGCCTCCCGCCAGGTCGAGGACGCCCTCTACACCCACCCCGCCGTCGCCGAGACCGCCGTCATCGGCCTTCCCGACGACCGCTGGATCGAGGCCGTCACCGCCGTCGTCGTCCGGCGCGCCGAGGCGGGCGTGGACGAGGGTGAACTCATCGCCCACGCCCGCGAGAAGCTCACCGCCTTCAAAGCGCCCAAGCGCGTGGTGTTCGTCGACGAACTGCCGCGCAACGCCAGCGGAAAGATCCTCAAGCGGCAACTCCGGGACGAGCTGGCCTGAACCGTCTCCTACAGCCGCCCCGGCCTCCGGCGCACCGCGCTCACTGCCGGGCCCCGTCGTCATGACCCGCTGACCCGGTCAGGGACGTCGGCCCCCCCGGCTGGTCCCCAGAAACGATCGAGGGCCGGTTTCGGATTGCTCCGAAACCGGCCCTGATCTACGACTGTCTCCAGTCGGGACGACAGGATTTGAACCTGCGACCCCTTGACCCCCAGTCAAGTGCGCTACCAAGCTGCGCCACGTCCCGATGCCCGCCTGACCTGGGGTTTCCCCTTGGCCGAACGCGCATGAGAACAATACCGCACTCCACCGGGTGGTCACCAACACCATTCACCACTTGACCTCGACCAAGGTTGATGTTGAACGCTCGGTGTCATGACGAACACGACCGCCGTACCGGCCCACGGCCGCCACGCCGCTTCCGCGGCCACCCCCGACTTCGCGGGCCTGCCCCGGCTCATCGCGCTCATGACCGGGGACGAGAAGCACGCCCCCGCCGCCCACTCCACGCTCGACGCCCTCTGGGTCCTCTACGACCGCGTGCTCCGGGTCACACCCGACGCGGTCGACGATCCCGGGCGGGACCGGTTCCTGCTCTCCAAGGGCCACGGACCGATGGCCTACTACGCCGTCCTCGCCGCGCACGGCTTCTTCGACGAGAGCCTGCTGCCCGGCTTCGGCTCGTACGACTCCCCGCTCGGCCACCACCCGGACCGGCTGCTCGTGCCGGGGGGCGAGATCGGCAGCGGCTCCCTCGGCCACGGGCTGCCGATCGCGGTCGGGACCGTGCTGGGGCTGCGCGCCCAGGGGCTCACCGATCCCCGGGTATGGGTCCTGATCGGCGACGCGGAGCTGGACGAGGGCAGCAACCACGAGGCCATCGCCCACGCGGGCCCGGCCGGGCTCGAACAGCTGCACACGCTGGTGATCGACAACGCGTCCGCCACCCACGGCTGGCCGGGCGGCATCGCCTCGCGTTTCACATCCGCCGGCTGGGCCGCGGAGACCGTGGACGGCCGCGACCACGAGGCCCTGTACGCGGCCTTCACCGCACCCCACCCGGGCAGGCCGCTGGCCGTCGTCGCCCGCGTCGAACCCAAGGGCTGACCGTTCCGCCCGCCGCCGATCCGTCAGCCGCAGACCGCAGACCGCAAGCCCCGGGAGGGAACCCCATGGACTCCATGCGCGACCGATTCATCAGCACCGCTTCGCGGCTCCTGGACGAGGAGCCCCGGCTGGCCGTCGTGCTCGCCGACATCAGCGCCGACGGCTTCGCCCCGGCCGCGCGCGCCCACCCCGACCGTGTGATCAACGTGGGCATCCGGGAGCAGCTTCTGGTGGGGGCCGGAGCGGGCATGGCCCTGGCGGGGATGCGGCCGGTCGTGCACACCTTCGCCAGCTTCCTGGTCGAGCGCCCCTTCGAGCAGGTCAAGCTGGACTTCGGGCATCAGGGGGTCGGCGGGGTCCTGGTCAGCGCCGGTGGCTCGTACGACTGGCCGGCCGGGGGCTTCACGCACATGGCGCCCGGCGACGTCGCCCTTCTGGACACGCTCGACGGCTGGAACGTGCACGTGCCGGGCCACCCGGACGAGGCCGAGGCACTGTTGCGGGACGCGGTCGCCGGGGAAGGCCGCGTGTACGTACGCCTCTCGCTCCAGGCGAACCGCGAGGCGCGCCCGGTGAGCGGCGCAGGCGGGTTCATGCCGGTGCGCGAGGGGCGGCTGGGGACCGTGGTCGCGGTCGGCCCGATGCTCGACGGCGTCCTCGCCGCCACCGAGGGGCTGGACCTGACCGTGCTGTACGCGACGACCGTGCGGCCGTTCGACGCGGCAGGGGTGCGCCGGGCGGCCGGCGTGACGAACGCCGCCGACGTGGTGATCGTCGAGCCGTATCTGGCGGGCACCTCGGCCGCGGCCGCGGGCGAGGCGCTGGTGGACCTGCCGCACCGGGTGCTCGGGCTCGGTGTGGGCCGCGCCGAGTTGCGCCGGTACGGCACGATGGGCGAGCACCTCCGGGCACACGGACTGGACCCGGCGGGCCTGCGAGAGCGGATCACCGGTTTCCTGCGTCTCTGAGCGGGGCCGGGCGGACGTTCCGGGGCCGGGAGCGCGCGATGGGCGCGGAGCCGGCACAGTACGTCCGTGTCCAGGAGTTGAGCCCCGTACCCCTGCAGGTCAGAGGGGGTGGTGGCCTTCCCGGTCGCCGATCTGGCAGACGAGTTCACGGGCGAGCGACTTGATGGTGTCGAGCCCCGCCCTCCCCCAGGGGCGCGGCACGGTGTCGACGGCGCAGACGGTGCCGAGGGCGGTGCCCGTGCGGTCGATCAGCGGCGCTCCGAGGTAGGAGCGGATGCCTATGTCGTCCACCACCGGATTTCCCGCGAACCGCGGGTAGTCGCAGACGTCGTCCAGCACGAGGGCCTTGCGCCGGACGAGGACGTGCGGGCAGTAACCGTGGTCGCGGGCCATGTGGCGGCTGCCCCGGTTGCCGCGCGCGGCGGCCGAACCGAGCTCCCGTCCCCGGCAGGTGCCCGCCGGGGTGTGCAGCCCCGCGAAGAACTGCCGGTTCTCGTCGATGAAGTTGACCATCGAGAAGGGGCTGGCGGTGGCTTCGGCCACCTTGTCGGCGAAGGCGTCGAAGTCGTCGTACGAGGAGTCGGGGCGCTCGCCCAGGTCCAGCGCGCGCAGGCGCGCGGCGCGGGCCGGGCCGTGCCGGTCGGTGGGTGTCAGGAGCATCCTGCCGGTGGCGAAGGATGTCACGAAGGGGCTCCGAACGTCTGGAGTGGGGCGGGGGCCGAGGTGGCGTTGATGAGGTGCTGGACCAGGGTGACGAGGGTGCCCGTGCCGGAGCTGGCGATCCGGGCGTCGCACAGGACGACGGGCACCTCGGGGCCCAGGTCGAGCGCGGCCCTGACCTCGTCGGGCTCGTAGCGGTAGGCGCCGTCGAACTCGTTGACGGCGACGATGAATCCGATGCCGCGCCGCTCGAAGAAGTCCACGGCGGCGAAGCACTCGGCGAGGCGACGGGTGTCGGCGAGCACCACCGCGCCGAGCGCGCCCTGGGAGAGCTCGTCCCACATGAACCAGAAGCGCTCCTGACCGGGCGTGCCGAACAGGTAGAGGACGTGCTGTTCGGAGAGGGTGATGCGGCCGAAGTCCATGGCGACGGTGGTGGCCGTCTTGGACTCGACGCCCTCCAGGTTGTCGGTCCCCACGCTGCTCTGGGTCAGCAACTCCTCGGTGGACAGCGGCGCGATCTCGCTGACCGCGCCCACGAACGTCGTCTTGCCGACGCCGAACCCTCCGGCGACCAGCACTTTCAGGGCCACGGGAAAGAATTCGGGGGCTCCGGCGCGGTCAGAGCTGTCGTCGTAAACCATCGAGCACTGCCTCCAGCAGAGATCGGTCGGTGGGCATGTCGTGAAAGGCGGGGGCGTGTGCGGTGACCGCGCCGCAGGCGGCCAGGTCGGCGAGGATGACCTTGGCGACGACCGCGGGCAGTCGGAGGTGTGCGGCGATCTCCGCGACGGACATCGGCCCTTCGCAGAGGCCGAGGGCGATGGTGTGCTCGGGGCCGAGCGGGACGTCCGGCTCGATGCCCGTGGCCATGATCAGGGAGAGCAGGTCGAACGCGGTGGACGGCCGGGTCCGGCCGTTGCTGATCGTGTACGGGCGGATCAGCCGGCCGGCCGCGTCGTCGAGCAGGGGCCCGTCCTGCGGTGCCGGCACTCTCAGATCCCCGGAGTGAACGGCGCCCCGGCGGGCTGCCGCAGCGGGGTCGTCAGGTAGGGGCGGACGCTCTTGACCAGCATCGCCATCTCGTAGCCGAGCACGGCCGCGTCCGCCTCGCGCCCGGCCAGGACGGCGAGGCAGGTGCCCGATCCGGCGGTGGAGACGAACAGCAGCGTGGAGTCGAGTTCGACGACCACCTGCCGTACGTCCCCGTTGTCGCCGAAGCGGGCCCCGGCGCTGCGGCCCAGCGAGTACAGGCCGGCGGCCAGGGCCGCCATGTGGTCGGCGCTGTCCGGGTCCATGCCGTGGACGGATTTCACCAGCCCGTCGGCGGAGAGCAGGACCGCGCTGCGCGTGTAGGGCACGCGCTGGACCAGTCCGCTCAGCAGCCAGTCCAGGTCCGAGACCTGCCCGGACCGCATGTCGCTCGTCATGGTGTCTGCTCCTTGAAGGTGGTGTCTTTCCGGGGTTCCGGCACGGCCCCGCCCGGCAGGTACGTGGGGAGGTCGTGCGGGTACGCGTCGGGCGGGTAGCTGTCCGGTACGGGCAGGTCGGCGGCGGAGAGCGCGTGGTCCTGCCGGGGCCCCCGGGCCGGGTTGGGCCGCTCGTGCGGGGCGGTGGCTCCGCGTACGGGCAGGGGCGAGAGGGATTCCAGCGGGGCGTCGAGCGCGGTGTGCCCGCCGGTGTGTCCGAAGCCGCCCTCGGTGCTCTCCTCCTGGGCGGTCTGGGCCTCGGCGAGGTCGATGCCGCGCCGGAAGGCGGCCATGAGACCCGGGTCGTGCAGGGCGTGCTCGTCCTCGACGCGCGGGGTGGGCGCTTCCCGCAGCTGCGGTACGAGGTGCTCCTGGTTCGACCGCTTGGGCAGCGCGGGACGGGCGGGGGGCGCCGCTCGGTGTTCGTCGTGCTCGCCCGCCTCCTCCGGTGCGGGACCGCCGTCCCCCCCGGGCGGGGACGCGGACGGCGCGTTCCGGTCGACCCGCTCGGCGCGCAGCGGGAGGGGCGGCGCCTGCCCGGCGGGCGGTTGCGGCCTGTCGTCCCGCGCGGGGGCGGGCGGCTGACGATCGGCGTCCGCGGCCGCCCGGGCCGGGGGCACGGAGGCCGCGGGCCCGCTCTGCTGCGGCACGGCGGGGGCCGGTCCGCCGGCCTGCGGGGAGGCGACGGGTGCGGCCTCGACGGGCGGGCGGTGCACGGCCCCGGGGGGCGGTACGGGGGCGGCGTCGGCCGACAGCGGGGCGTCCGGGTCGTCTCCGAGCAGCGCCTGCGGGAGCACCAGGACCGCCTGCGTACCGCCGTAGATGTTGCTCTGGAGGCGGACCGCGATGCCGTGGCGGCGGGCCAGCGCGGAGACGACGAACAGGCCGATCCGGCCGTCCTGGAGCAGATGGGCGACGTTGACCTGGTCGGGGTCGGACAGCAGGGCGTTCATCCGCTTCTGCTCGTGCTCCGGCATGCCGAGGCCCCGGTCCTCCACCTCCAGGGCGAGCCCGGCGGTGACGTGCTGGACGCGCAGGAGGACCTGGGTGTGCGGGGCGGAGAACACCGTGGCGTTCTCGACCAGTTCGGCCAGCAGGTGGATGACGTCGGCGACGGCGTGGCCGCGCAGCGTGCCCTCCATCGGCGGGACCAGCTTGACCCGGGGGTACTGCTCGACCTCGGCGATGGCGGAGCGGAGCACCTCCGTCATGGTGACGGGGTTGCTCCACTGCCGGCGGGACACGGCGCCGCCGAGCACCGCGAGGTTCTCGGCGTGGCGGCGGATCCGGGTGGCGAGATGGTCGACCTGGAAGAGGCCCTTGAGGAGGTCGGGGTCCTCGACCTCGTGTTCGAGCTCGTCGAGGATCTGGATCTCGCGGTGCACGAGGGACTGCAGCCGACGCGCGAGGTTGACGAAGACCTCGACCTTCTGTTCGTTGCCGGCCCTGCTGAACATCTGGGACGCCTGGACGACGGCGGCGACGGCGGCCTCCTGGCCCCGCGCCATCTCCTGTCCGAGCAGGTCGAAGGCGTCGCCGCCGGCGGCCTGGGTCCGCCGGGGTGAGGCCGGGGGCACGGTCCCGCCGTCGCGCAGCTGCTCCATCACCCGCCGCAGCTCCGCCTGCCCCTGGGCGCCGGCCCGCCGGAGGGCGAGCGTCCGCTCCAGCACCTGGCCCGCCACCCGGCTGGCGCCCAGGTAGGCGGCGGCGATCGCGGCGACGGCCAGGGCCCCCGATCCGCCGAGCGCGGCCCACAGGCTGGGCGAGGGGGCGACGGCGCCGGCGCGGGCGGTGAAGATCACCGCCGCGGCCCCGCCGAGCACCGCGGCGACGGTCGGCAGCAGCGCGGTGCGCATCAGCTGGGGCCGGATGCGGACGTCGGGGGGCGGGCCCGCGGCACGCGGCCCGCTCGGGGCCGAGTGGGTGCGCGGTCCGGGGCGGCCGTGCCGCCCGCCGTCGCGGCGGTCCGGTCGCGCGTCGGGTGCGCGAAGTTGAGACATCAGCGTCCTCGGTACAGGGGGCACCGGGGAGCGGCGGTCGTGCCGGCGTCCATGCGGTGGCCCCTACGGTGGTCGGTCAGGCGCGGGTCATCGGTCGGGCAGGCCCGAACGTCATGAGCCCACCGCTGATCACCGGGCACACACGGTAGTCGTCAATGTCGTATGCGCGACGGGCAGTTGTCGAACTTGCCCGCCATCCGTCCCACTCTGGTATGAGCCGTCGCACGCGCGCCCGATTGCATCGCACCGACTCCGCGTCACGCCGCACCGATCCGGGCCGCCCACATGCTGGACACCGCGAGCACTCCACGCCCCTCCGGACGGCCGGAAACGTGGCCCTACCCGCAGGTAGGGCACCCCCTGACAGCCTCGGAAACCATCCGGTTACCATATGAGCGCCGCCTAGCTCGAAAGAGAAACCTGTGACTGTCAACGACGACTCGTTCACCAACTGGATGCACCGCGAGGAGATCGCGGAGTCGATGATCCCGATCATCGGGAAGCTGCACCGTGAGCAGGACGTGAACGTCCTGCTGCACAGCCGCTCCCTGGTGAACAAGTCGGTGGTCAGCATCCTCAAGACCCACCGCTTCGCCCGGCAGATAGCCGGTGAGGAGCTCTCGGTCACCGAGACGATGCCGTTCCTGCGGGCGCTCACGACGCTCGACCTCGGCCCGTCCCAGATCGACATCGGCATGCTGGCCGCCACCTACCGGGCCGACGGCCGCGGGCTCTCCGTCGAGGAGTTCACCGCGGAGGCCGTCGCCGGGGCGACGGGCGAGAACAAGATCGAGCGCCGCGCGTCGCGCGACGTGGTGCTCTACGGCTTCGGCCGCATCGGCCGGCTCATCGCCCGCCTGCTCATCGAGAAGGCCGGCTCGGGCAACGGGCTGCGCCTGCGGGCGATCGTCGTCCGCAAGGGCAAGGGCCAGGACATCGTCAAGCGCGCCTCGCTGCTGCGGCGCGACTCGATCCACGGCCAGTTCCAGGGCACGATCACCGTCGACGAGGCGAACGGCAAGATCATCGCCAACGGCAACGAGATCCAGGTCATCTACTCGGACGACCCGACGACGGTCGACTACACGGCGTACGGCATCGACGACGCCATCCTGATCGACAACACCGGCCGGTGGCGCGACCGCGAGGGGCTGTCGAAGCACCTCCGGCCGGGCGTCTCCAAGGTCGTGCTCACCGCGCCGGGCAAGAGCGACGTCCCCAACATCGTGCACGGCGTCAACCACGACACGATCAAGCCGGACGACCAGATCCTGTCCTGCGCGTCCTGCACGACCAACGCGATCGTCCCGCCGCTCAAGGCGATGGCGGACGAGTACGGTGTGCTGCGCGGGCACGTCGAGACCGTGCACTCGTACACCAACGACCAGAACCTGCTGGACAATTACCACGGCTCCGACCGCCGCGGCCGTTCGGCGGCGCTCAACATGGTCATCACCGAGACCGGCGCCGCCTCCGCCGTCGCGAAGGCGCTGCCCGACCTCAAGGCCCCGATCACCGGCAGCTCGATCCGCGTGCCGGTGCCGGACGTCTCGATCGCGATCCTCAGCCTGCGGCTGGAGCGCGAGACCACGCGCGAGGAGGTTCTCGACTACCTGCGCAACGTGTCGCTGGCCTCGCCGCTCAAGCGCCAGATCGACTTCATCAGCGCGCCGGACGCGGTCTCCAGCGACTTCATCGGCTCGCGCCACGCCTCGATCGTCGACGCGGGCGCCACCAAGGTCGACGGCGACAACGCGATCCTCTACCTCTGGTACGACAACGAGTTCGGCTACTCGTGCCAGGTCATCCGCGTCGTCCAGCACGTCTCCGGCGTGGAGTACCCGACCTTCCCGGCCCCGGCGGTCTGACCCCCGGTAGTCCCTTCCGCACGGCTCCCGGTGTCCGGCAGGTCCTCCTGCCGGACACCGGCGTCATGTGCGGGTGCCGGGCGCCGAGGGGCTGTCCGCCGGGCTCAGCCGTGCGGTGGGCCCGCCGAAGTCGAGGAAGAGCCGCCGTTCGGCGAGAAGCCACCTGCCGTCGCTCTCCCGGAAGGTGTCCTCGTAGCGCCCGACCTGGACGGGGAGGCGCGGCGGCAGCATGCCGCCGGTGTGGCCGTCCACGCGGTACGTCGTGAAGTACGTGCCGGCGGTCGCCGTCGAGGCGGACGTGAGGGTCACCAGGATGTTGGTGCACAGACGGCGCGAGAGCCGATCGGCGGGACGGCCCGCGAAGTAGGCACGCAGAGCGTCGCGGCCCTCGATTCGCCGCTCTCCCTCGGCCCACTCCCACACACCGTCCGGGGTGAACAGCTCCGCCACGTCGGCGGGATCCCCCAGATCCAGCCTGCGGACGAACTCGACGACCAGCCGCTCGCAGGCACGCTCGGCGATCAGGCGCCTCAGGGCGTTCCCATGGTCCAGGGGGTTCTGCGCATCCGTCTCCACAGCGCCTTCCTACCAAGCCGCCCCGAAGCCGGGCGACGGGTTTTCGGCGGACGCGGGGTGCTGCCCGACGCCGCCGCCCAGCCCGGTCGGCCGGGCAGGGCGCCCCCGAGGCCCGCCGGGTGTGCGGCCGCGAGATCCGCTCCCGTCTCGCCGCCTCCAAACCGTCCGCCGTACGGAGCCGCGGCAGGGCCATCACGCCGCCGCCCGTACGGCGACGGCTCAGACCTGGCCGAGGTCCGAGCTGACCCAGCGCTCGGGACGCAGCGTGATCACGATCTGTTCGCCGTGGTTCTCCCAGGCGAAGTCCACGTACCCGGCGACCTTCTCGGCGGGGAGGTAGCGCGCCGACATGCGCTCCAGGTCGGCGCGCGTGGCGGGCCGGGTGTCGACGACGGGCCCCTCGACGGAGACGTACCGGATGGTCGGCTCCAGCCGGTCGACCAGCAGCGTGAACCGGCCCGCCGCAGCGATCAGTTCGGCCTTGCGGGAGGTGCGGCCGGTGAGGACGCGGACGTCGCCGCCCGGTTCGTACGCGTACCAGATCGGCACGCTCAGCGGGGCCCGGTCGCCCTCCCCCGACGCCACGGACAGGGCGGCGACATGGGGGTCGGCGAGGAACCGTTCGCGCTCTTCACGGCTGAGTGCCACGGCATGCTCCTTCGTACGGGAATGCGGGTGGGCGCGGGAACGCGGAATGCGGGAGAGCCGCCCCAGTGTGCCCCGCCCGCGACGGAAGCGGCCCTCAGGCGGCGGTCGGCGTGTCCCGAGGCGGTCGCGGGGCCTCCCCGGAGCGTCGGACGACCGACGCCCCACGCCAGGCGACAGCGCACCAGACGGCCACCAGGAGCAGCCCGGCCGCGGCGAGACCGGCGACCTCCAGGGGTTCGGGCCGCCAGCCCAGCGACAGCCGCGTACCGATCATGACGACGCCGATGACCGCCGACTCCGGTTCGTACACCGGCACCCTGGCGGCGACGCACCGCAGGAGCGCGGCCGAAGCAACGCCGATCACGGTCCAGGCGAGCAGGTACGGCCAGAGGGCGCCGGGGGCGGCGGGCGGCAGGCCGAACTCCTCCGGTCCGATGCGGAACAGGGCGCCCACCCACCCGAGCGCCACTCCGGCGGCGGTGACGGCCACGACCCACAGCGCATGGCGCCGGAACGGGCCAGGCCGTACCCGCGCGTCCTCGTCGTCGATGTCGGCGGGGTCTTCAGGAAGATCCATCATGCCGGAGTAGACGCGCGTGGCGCGGTGATCGTTGCGTTGTGGGCCGCGGCAGGACGGCCCTCCGGCAGCGCGCACCGCCCCGACGGCCGGGAGCGGCGACACCCTAGGCTCGCCCCATGAGCCGGGACCGTGACGACGAGCCGATCATCATCCGTGAGAAGTGGGGGACGAATCGCTATGTCTACAATCCGAACAACCCGATCGGTGTGGCACTCATCATCGGCTCCCTGCTGTTCGCGGTCGGCGGCATCTACTACCTCCACGCGAGTTCCTCGTGGAGCGAGGGCGAGCTGAGCGACGCCGTGCGCGTGGCCGCCCGGGATCTGGAGGAGCATCCCCGCACCCTGGGTTCGTGGACCGGTGGATACGAGAGCCTGATCCGCGACGCGCTGAAAGACAGCGGCGAAGGCCCCTCGGCGGGCGGCGTGCTCCACGTCGACAAGAGGACCGCCACGTCCGCCACGCCCGCAGACAAGGCCGGTGACTCCGTCGAGCGGTTCGAGGTCTCGGCGAAGGACGTCGATGCGGCGTTCTGCCTGAGCGTGTCGCCGCCGGAGCCCGAACCGGGTCTGACGAGTGTCACGGTCAGCCTTTCCGTCTCCGTCGAGGAGGGCGGGTGCTGAGCCGCCGGTCCCGGCCCGGCGGGCAACGCCGCCGACCGGTGCGGCCGGAGGCTTGAAGTTGCCGCTGCGGCAGCTCCTACGGTCATGACCAGGGCCGGAGAAACCGGCCCGGTGAAGCGATGGTGAGGGAGTGAGGACGTGGCGGAGGACTGGCCGATCTCCGAGGTGGCCCGCATGTCGGGGGTGACCGCTCGGACCCTGCGGCACTACGACGAGATCGGCCTGCTGCCGCCGGCCCGGATCGGCTCGAACGGCCACCGCTACTACGAGGAGCACCAACTCCTGCTGCTGCAGCAGATCCTCGTCCTGCGCGCCCTGGGCGTCGGGCTGCCGGAGATCGGCCGGGTCGTGGCCGATCAGGTCGACACGGTGGAGGCCCTGCGGAGCCACCGCCTGCGGCTGGTCTCCGAGCGGGACCGGCTCGACGCCTTGGCCGCGACCGTCTCCCGCACGATCGCCGAACTGGAACAGTCCAGAAGGGACGGTACGACCATGACCGCCATCAACCGACCGGAGAACCTGTTCGAGGGCATCCAGCCCTCCCGGTACGAGGAGAACCTGCGCGACTTCCCCGGCCTCGCCGAGGAGACGCGGCGGCGGACCGCCGCCATGCCCCCGGCCGAGGTCGAGGCGGGACAGCGCGAGCGCACGGCGCTGATGATCCGGCTGGCCGAGCACATGGCCGGCGGTACCCCGGCCGACGCCGAGCCCGTGCAGGCGGAGATCGACGCGCAGTACCGGGCGCTGAACGACCTGCATGTCGCCTCGGCCGACGAGTACCGGGCCGTCGGGCGGTCCTGCGTGGAGAACGAGGAGTGGCGCGCGGCGTACGAGGCCATCGCACCGGGCCTGGCCGCCTACCAGCGCGACGCCATCGAGGTGTACGCGGTCCGGCTCGCCTGACCACCGGGACCGACCGCCCGGAACGGGTGGAGCCGCCGCCGGACGGCCCGGCGGCGGCTCTGCCGTGAGGTGCGTGTCGAGTGTCCGGGGTCAGCGCTCGCCGGCGAGGTCGAGGTCGCCCCGGGCCGCCGGTGCGGGACCGGCGGCCGCCTGGCCCTCGGCAGGGCGCCACGGCCGGGCGAGCGCGGGTGACAGCGGTCGCCACCACGGCTCCACGGGCAGGATCCCGGCCGGCTCGAACGGTTCGCCCGGCCGGGGGAACGCCAGCGGCTGGTCCGCCTCGTCGCCCGCGTCCTTCGTCCACTCGGCGGGCTCCGCCCAGGCGTGCGGGGCCAGGTTGAAGGTGCCCCAGTGGATCGGCAGCAGCACCCCGTGCGGGCTGCCGCCCTGGAGGTCCAGATGGGCGCGCATGCCCTCGGCGGGGGTCATGTGGATGTCGGGCCAGTACTCCGAGTACGCACCGATCTGGATCATGGTGGCGTCGAAGGGGCCGTGTTCGGCGCCGATGTCCCGGAAGCCGGGGAAGTAGCCGGTGTCACCGCTGTGGTAGATCCGGTGCTCCGGGCCGACGACCGCCCAGGACGCCCAGAGGGTGTGCTGCTGGTTGCGCAGCCCGCGCCCGCAGAAATGGCGTGCGGGGGTGGCGGTGAGCCGGATGCCGCCGACGGTCGCGGTCTCGTTCCAGTCGAGTTCGCGCAGCCGGCCGGCGGGGACGCCCCAGCGCTCCAGGTGGGCGCCGACCCCGAGCGGCACCGCGAAGACCGTGTCGGTTCCGGCCAGGGCGCGGATCGTCGGCAGGTCGAGGTGGTCGTAGTGGTCGTGGGAGATCACCACCACGTCGACGGGGCCGAGCGCGGCCAGCGGCACCGGCGTCGGGTGCAGGCGCTTGGGTCCGGCGAACGGGAACGGGGAGCAGCGCTGACCCCATACCGGGTCGAACAGGACGCGGCTGCCGTCGATCTCCGCCAGCACGCTGGAATGGCCCATCCAGGTCAGCCGTAGGCCCGAGACGGGTGGTGCGGCCAGATCGGCGAGGGTCGTGGGGTGCACGGGCACGGTGCCGTCCGGCGTCCGGCGGGCCCGCTGCTCCTTCTGGAAGTAGATCTTGGCGAACTCGACGGTCGAGCCGGAGGGCCGGGTCCGGGCCCCCACCGGGTTCTGGAAGGAACCGTCGACGAAATGGGGCGAGCGGCGGATGCGCTCCATCCGCGCTCCGGCCGGGTCGGCCCCGAAGGGCGCGGTGCGCAGGGAGCGCAGTTTGGTGCGGAGCGGAAGCAAGTGGTCAGCGCCGGTCACAACATCTCCTGAGGGAGTCGGTGTCGTCTCATTATGGTCGTGCTGTACGACAGGGCGACCAGAAGATGCTGAACGGGGCAGCCGCTCCGGTCGGCGGTGTCAGCCACGCGGCTGCCCGTAGACGTGCTCGATGTGCAGGGTGAGCAGTACCCGGCGGTCCTCGACCATGGCCCGTCGGTAGTCGTCCCAGTCGGGGTGCTCGCCCCGGAGGTCCCGGTAGAGGGCGATCAGGGCTTCCACGGTGTCGTCGTCCGGGGCCGCGGCGGGCGGGGTCAGCTCGGCGGTCCCGTCCACGACGGTCCAGGCCCAGCGGTCGTCGCTGGTGACGTGGTAGCTCGCCCGGGGATCGCGCCGGAGGTTCCGGGTCTTCGCCCGGTCCTCGGTGATGGAGACGCGGATGACCCGCTCGTCGGGGGAGAAGGCGTGGTTGACGTTCGACAGTTGCGGCCGCCCGTCCTGCTTCAGCGTGACGAGGACTCCCCCGTCGTGCTCGCCCATCAGGCGGAGCAGCCCTTCCTGTGCCTGTTCGCTTCGCGTCATGCAGTCTGCAACGTACGGGCCGGTCGCAGGATTCCGGAGCGGGCCGCACCGCCCGTCCGGACGGCCTTGCGGCGGGGGTCGCCGGCCTGACCGATTCGTTAGGGTGTCCCGGTGGCAAGAGTCCGGTTGAACGTGGCGGAGCGCCGTGAGGAGATACTGCGCGCGGCGGTCGGGCAGATCGAACTCCGCGGGGTCTCGTCCGTGCGGATCGCCGACGTGGCCTCCGTGCTGGGAGTGAGCAACGCACTGGTCCTCTACCACTTCTCGACCAAGGAGAAGCTGGTTGCGGCGGCGTTCGCGTACGCGGCCGAGGCCGATCTCGCGCACCTCCGGAAGCTGCTGGCCCGGCGCACCACCGCCGTGCGACGGCTCCGGGCGGCCGTTCGATGGTACGCGCCGACGGGGCAGGCCAAGGGCTGGCGGCTGTGGATCGAGGGCTGGGCCGCCTCCCTCCGCGACCCGGCGCTGCGTGAGGTCGCGGGCGACCTCGACCAGCGGTGGAAGGCGGAGCTGGCCCAGGTCATGGCGGAGGGCGCCGCGGCCGGGGAGTTCCGGTGCGAGGACCCCCGGTCGGCGGCCTGGCGGCTGACGGCCCTGCTGGACGGGATGGCGGTGCAGACGACCTCGTACGCGGGTCCGGTATCCCGGGCCACGATGCTGCGGTGGACCGACGAGGCGCTCGCCCGGGAGCTGGGACTCGGGCTCGCGGCGCTGACCGGCTCCCCGGTCCCGGGGCGGGCGGTCGCACCGTCGCGCGAGAGCGGCTGAACGGGCGGCCCGGCGGCCGGGACGACGACGCCCGCACCGGGTGGGCCCTCCCCCGGCTCCGCGCCGCCGGCCCGCCGGCTCCGCGCCCCTCAGGTCTGTCGCAGCGGTGCGTACGCCGCCCCTTCCAGCCCGAACGTCCAGGCGACCCCGTCCTTCGCGGTGCGGGTGGCGGGCGGCACGCGCAGCCAGTAGGTGCGGTACGTGCCGTCCGGCTCGGGGGTGGAGTTGACCACCTCGACCATGACCACGTCCTCGTCTCCGTCGAGCGCGATCCGCCACAGGACGCCGGTCTCGTCGCGGTGGACGGGCTGGGCGCCGGACTCGGTGAGGTAGCGGTCGTAGCCGTAGTACTCCAGCATCACCCGGCGCAGCTCGGCGTTCTCCTCGGCCCGGACGCGCTCGGGGGTCAGGGAGGGCAGCTCGGCCAGGAACGCGGCGGGCACGGGCATGCCGCGCCAGGCGTACAGGGAGAAGCCGTCCCCGTAGGCGAGGGCGGGGCCCTCCCCGTGGTCGAGCCGGCCCGCCTCGTCGCGGTGGAGGACGTCGGGCCGTTCGGTGATGACCACGGCGTGCTCGTAGGGCCACCACCAGCCGGCGTTGCGGGCCACCTCCGCGAGGCCCGCCAGCCGGTCGCCGCGCCCGTCGAACGCGGCGAGCCAGGCGGCGTCGTGCTGGCCGAGCACCGCGTCCAGGAGCACCAGCCGCACGGCTCCCTCCTCCCCGGTCCCGGAGGCCAGGTCGGCGGCGACGCCGGTCCGTATCCGCTCGGCGAGCGCGGCCGTCGTCTCCCACAGCTGGGCCCCGGTGGCGGACCAGAGCGCCGCCCAGCCCGAGGGGCCCAGCTCGTCGTACATCCGGCGGCGTTCCGCGGCCCAGGGCCGGGTGCGGACCTCCTCCCGTACGGACCGTCCGGCGTCCGTCAGCTTCTCCACCGTCTCGACGGCGGCCCGGGGCGACGCCGCCCAGATGATCCGGTCCGGCTCGGTCAGCCCGGCGGTCCGGTAGGCGCGCCGCACCCCCGCCTCGGCCGCCGCCCGGTCGGCCCGGCCCGTCGCCGCCGCCACGTTCCGCCACGCGTTCACGTCACTGCTCATCCGCTTGTCCCCGTCCCCTGCTGTGCTCGTTCTGATCTGTGTCTGTGGTGGGTGGTGCCCGGTGCGGCCGCCGCCCGAAGCCCGGCGCGGGCCGGGCCCCGGAGGGCCGCCCCCGGTCTCGGTCAGTCCGCCACGATGCGGACCGCGCCCGGCGCGTACTCGCGCTGGCGCACGACGCGGAACCAGCCCTTGGGGAGCGGGATCACCGCGTGCTCCTCGTGCACCACCCGCCCGCCCTCCGGGAGATGGAGCAGCATCGGGCCGAACGGCCCGGCTTCCCGGATCAGCCGTCCGGGCCCCTGCACGGCGTGCGCGTGCCCGGTGACCTCGCCCAGCGCGAGCACCAACCGTCCCCGTGCGTCGCGCTGTTCGCCCGGGGCCTCCAGGTAGGGGGCGGGCACCGCCGACTCGTCCAGTTCCATGATCAGTACATCGCCCTGCCGGTACACGGACGTCTCCCCTCGGTCGCGGCACCCGCTGTGCCGGCCACGGAAAAAACGCTACGGGCAGGGTCTGACAACGCCCCCGGGAGCGGGGCCGAACGGGTCCCGGTCGCGGCGCTGTCAGTGCGGCTTGATAGACCTTGCGGACATCAGCCGTTCCAGGATCAGGAGCTCAGGGCCATGTACGGTGCGCAGCATCTGCACGAGTTCGGCGGCCTTCCGGCCGTCGACTTCCAGCACACGGGCGACGGGGGCTCCCGGCCCGCCGCGGACGCCGCTGCCTGGCGCATCTCGGTCGATCCGTACGGGGACGACGACCTGACCTGGGAGGAGGCGTTCGCCCGCTTCCTGGAGACGGTGGATCCGGCCGGGGTCCGGGCCCTGATCATCGGTCAGTGGGGCGAGGCGTACGAGGAGAAGTCCTCGGTGCCGATCGGCCTCGTCATCGCCGCCGCCGACCGGCTGACCGCTCTGGAGGCGGTGTTCGTCGGTGATCTGGAGGCGGAAGAGGCCGAGATCACCTGGATCGAGCAGTCCGACGTGACGGCGCTGCTGCACGCCTTCCCCGCGCTGACGGAGTTCGGCGTGCGCGGTGGCACGGACCTGGTGTTCCCGCCGACGAAGCACGAGCGGCTGCGGGCTCTGACCCTTCAGGCGGGCGGGCTGCCCGTCGAGGTCGTGCGCGGGGTGCTGGACAGCGAACTACCCGCCCTGGAGCGCCTCGACCTCTGGCTCGGGGTGTCCGCGTACGAGGGGAACACCGACGTCGCCGACCTCGCTCCGCTGCTCTCCGGCACCCGTTTCCCCCGGCTGGTCCACCTGGGTGTGCGCAACAGCGAGATCCAGAACGAGATCGCCGCGGCCATCGCGTCGGCCCCGGTCGTCGCCCGGCTGCGGGTGCTCGACCTCTCGAACGGAACGCTGGGCGACGAGGGGGCGGCCGCCCTGCTGGAGGGCCAGCCCCTGACCCATCTGGAACTGCTCGACCTCCACCACCACTTCCTCACCGAGGCGATGGAGGAGCGGGTCCGCTCCTCACTGGAGCCGCACGGGGTGCGCGTCGACCTCTCCGAGCGGTGCGAGCCCTGGGGCGACCGGGGCGCCGAGGGCCGCTACACCGCCGTCTCGGAATAGGGAGCACGCCGCCATGACGCATATCGACATCGAACACCTCGAGCACTTCCACGGGCTGCCGGTGCACAACCCGGATCCGTCGTCCGGACCGCTCCCCGCCGCCGACTCCGTGGCCTGGCGGCTGGTGTGCGAATACGACGAGGAGACCGGTTTCGCCGACCTGTGGGAGCAGTTCCTGGAGACGGTGGACACGACCCGGGTCCGGGCGCTCGTCATCGGCCCCTGGTGGAACGACGAGTACACGCCGTTCGCCCCGGTGCTGGAGCTGATCGTCGCCCACGCGGACCGCTTCCCGGCGCTGCGCGGACTGTTCCTCGCCGATGTGGAGGGCGAGGAGTGCGAGATCTCCTGGCTGCGGATGTGCGACGTCACTCCGGTGCTCGAAGCGCTGCCGCTGCTGGAGGAGTTCGGCGTGCGCGGCTGCGGGCAGGAGGGGCTCGCGCTGCGTCCGCTGCGCCACCGGGCGCTGAAGTCGCTGCGCTTCGAGTCCGGCGGGCTGCCCGGTGAGCTGGTGCGCGCGGTCGCCGCGAGTGAGCTGCCCGCGCTGGAGCGGCTGGATCTGTGGTTCGGCAGCTCGTGGTACGGAGGCGACGCGACCGTCGAGGACGTGCGGCCGGTCCTGGCGGGCGGGCTGTTCCCCCGGCTGCGCCACCTGGGGCTGCAGAACAGCGAGATCCAGGACGAGATCGCCGCCGCCGTGGGCTCGGCGCCCGTGATCGCCCAACTGGAGTCGCTGGCGCTGTCGATGGGCACGTTGAGCGATACGGGCGGGGAGGCGCTGCTCAACGGTCAGCCGCTGAACCACCTCTCGCTGCTCGACCTGCGTCACCACTACCTCACCGAGCCGATGGTGGAGCGGATCCGGGCGGCGTGCGCGCCCGCCGTCGTCGAGGCGGGCGAGGCCGAGGAGGACTACGGGGACCCGGACGACGAACCGGAACGCTATGTCGCGGTCAGCGAGTAGCGCCGGGGGCGGTCCGGCGCCGCGTTTCGCGGTGGTCGGCAATCCGGACAACCGCCGGGTCGCCTTCTTCGAGGAGGCCGTGCGGGCCGCCGGTCTGCCGCCGGCCCGGGTGGTGCCCTGGATCCGGGTGCTGCGCGGCGAGGCGGAGTTCCGTCCCGGCGAGAGCGTTCGGCTCGATTCGCCCGGCGAGGACGCCGAGGTGGAACGGGCGCTGCGCGGGGTCGACGACCCGACCCGGGTGGAGGGTTCGGCCCGGTGGTACGCGCGCTTCACCGCGGCGGTGGAGGCGGTGGCGGGTGCGGCAGGGGGGGCGGGGGCCGAGGTGCTGGGCTCCCCCGCCGACATCGGCGTGCTCTTCGACAAGCGGCTGTGCCACGGTGTCCTCGACCGTGCCGGGGTCCCCGTGCCCGCCTCGCCGACGTCGGGCCCGGCGGCGCCCCCGGTCCGCGACTGGTCCGACGTACGCGAGCTGCTGCGCGACCACCGGATGCCGCGCGCGTTCGTGAAGCTGGCGCACGGCTCCTCCGCGTCGGGGGTGCTCGCCGTGGAGACGGCGGGGCCCGGCCGGATCCAGGCGAGCACGTCGGTGGAGCGGGACGGGTCGGGCCGGTTGTTCAACTCGTTGCGGGTGCGGCGCTACACCTCGGAGGCGGAGGTCGGCGCGGTCGTGGACGCGCTGGCGCCCGACGGGCTGCACGTCGAACGCTGGCTGCCGAAGGCGTCGCAGCGGGGGCGCGTCGCCGATCTGAGGATCGTGGTGGTCGGCGGCCGGGCGACGCACGCCGTGGTGCGCACCAGCACGAGCCCGATGACCAATCTGCATCTCGGCGGCGTGCGCGGCGACCTCGACGAGGTCCGGGCCGCCGTGGCCGCGGCCGGGGGCTGCTGGCGCGAGGCCCTGGCGATGTGCGAGCGGGCGGCGGCCTGCTTCCCGGCGACGCCCTGTGTGGGCGTCGATCTGCTGCCCGCCGTCGGCTGGCGGCGCTTCGCCGTCGGCGAGGTCAACGCCTTCGGCGATCTGCTGCCCGGACTGACCGGTCTGCCGGGCAGCGGCGCCGAGGGCCTGAACACCTATGCGGCGCAGGTCGCCGCCGTACTGGACCGAGCAAGGAACCACCGTGCAGTCACCGCTTCCTGACCCCGACCCCGCCCGCCCGGCCGACGGCTCGGGCCACCTCGACATGGGCGAGGTCGTGGGCAGCCACGATCTGCTGCTGGTCACCCTGGACACGCTGCGCCACGACGTGGCCGTCGAACTGGCGGCCGCCGGGCGCATCCCCCACCTGGCCCGGCATCTGCCCGGCGGCGTGTGGGAGGAGCGGCACGCTCCGGGCAGTTTCACCTACGCCTCGCACCAGGCGATGTTCGCGGGCTTCCTGCCGACGCCCGCGTCCCCGGGGCCCCATCCGCGGCTGTTCGCGGCGCGGTTCGCGGGCAGTGAGACGACGGCGGACGGCACGTTCGTCTTCGACACACCCGATCTGGTGTCGGGGCTGGCGGCCGAGGGCTACCGCACGGTGTGCGTCGGCGGCGTGGGTTTCTTCAACCGGCAGGGGCCGCTCGGCTCGGTGCTGCCCGGGATGTTCCAGGAGAGCCACTGGGAGCCCGGCTTCGGAGTCGCCTCGCCCACCTCGTTCGAGGAGCAGGTCGCCAGGGCCGAGGAGGTCGTCGCGGCGCTCCCGCGCGAGCAGCGGCTGTTCCTCTTCGTCAACGTCTCCGCCCTGCACCAGCCCAACTGGTTCCATCTGCCCGGTGCGACACGGGAGGCGGGCGACTCCCGTGCCACGCACGCGGCCGCCCTGGAGTACGTGGACCGGCACATCGGCCGCCTCTTCGCGGCGGCGAGCAGCCGGCGCCGCTGCTTCGCCGTCGTCTGCTCGGACCACGGCACCGCCTACGGGGACGACGGTTACACCGGCCACCGGCTCGGCCACCCGTCCGTCTGGACCGTCCCGTACGCCCACTTCTTCCTCGAACCGACCGGATCGACCGACTCGACCAAACTGACCGGACCGACCGAACAGACGGTGACCACCGAGCCGACCGGCTCCGCGAAACCGGCCGAGACGACCGGACCGGCCGATACCGCCGTACCCGCCGTACCCGTCTCACGTACCGCACCGCACGAACCGGGGGCCACCCGATGACGACGACCACGACCGCCGCCACCAGCGCCGGGGCGACCGCGCCCCCTCTCCCCGCCGTCCGGCCGTACGAGAGCTACGTCTACGCCTATCCACACAAGACGGCCTACCGGCCGCTGGAGGAACGGCCCCGGTTGCGGTCGCTCTGGGCGGCGGAACCGAAGGACGCCCTCTCGCTCTACCTCCACATACCGTTCTGCGAGGTCCGCTGCGGCTTCTGCAACCTCTTCACCCGGATCGGCGCGCCCGAGGAACTGACGACGCGCTATCTCGACGCGCTGGACCGCCAGGCCCGGTCGGTGCGCGAGGCGCTGGGCGACGAGGAGCCGGTGCGGTTCGCTGCGGCGGCGTTCGGCGGCGGGACGCCCACGTTCCTCACCGCCGGGGAGCTGGAACGGCTCTGCGACACGGCCGAGCGGCGGATGGGCGCCGACCTGCGCTCGATACCCCTGTCCGTGGAGACCTCGCCGTCCACCGCCACCGCCGACCGGCTGGCGGTCCTCGCCGACCGGGGCACGACGAGGGTCAGCATCGGCGTCCAGAGCTTCGTGGACGAGGAGGCGCGGGCCGCTGTCCGTCCGCAGCGCCGCGCCGACGTGGAGGCGGCGCTGGGCCGGATCCGCGAGGCCCGGATACCGGTGCTGAACATCGACCTCATCTACGGCATCGACGGGCAGACCGAGCGCACCTGGCTCACCTCTCTGGACGCCGCGCTGGCCTGGCGCCCGGAGGAGCTGTACCTGTATCCGCTCTATGTGCGCCCGCTCACCGGGCTGCACCGCATCGGGGCCCCGGCCGACGCGCCGGGACGGGCCGAGGAGGACGCCGCCTGGGACCGGCAGCGGCTGCGGCTGTACGCGGTGGGACGCGATCACCTCCTGGCGCACGGCTACGAGCAGGTGTCGATGCGAATGTTCCGGCGCGCCGACGCCCCCCGGGAGCAGGAGGGGCCCGAGGACTACGCCTGCCAGACCGACGGCATGATCGGACTCGGCTGCGGTGCCCGTTCGTACACCTCGGCCCTGCACTACTCCTTCGACTACGCGGTGGACATGCGGGAGATCCGGTCGATCATCGACCGTTTCACCGCCACCGAGGACTTCTCCCGGGCCGAGGTCGGCCGGTACGTCGACGCGGACGAGGCGCGCCGCCGGCATCTGCTGCAGTCGCTGCTCCAGGCGTCGGGGCTGCCGGTGGCCGACTACCGGGCCCGGTTCGGTACGGAGCCGGGCACGGACTTCCCGGCCGAGCTGGCGGGTTTCGCGGCGCGCGGCTGGCTGGACGCCTCGGCGCCGGACGGTCTGCTCCGGCTGTCCCCGTCCGGGCTCGCGCACTCCGACGCGCTGGGACCCGCGCTGTTCTCCCCCGGTGTACGGGCCGCGATGGCCGCGTACGAGCGGAAGTGACCGGGCCGTGGACCTGACGATCCTCTACCGGGGCCCGCTCGCCTCGTGCGACTACGACTGTCCGTACTGCCCGTTCGCCAAGCGGCGCGACAGCCGGGCGCAGCTGACGTCGGACCGGGCGGCGCTGGAGCGGTTCACCGGCTGGGCGGCGGAGCAGACCGACGACCGGCTGTCCGTGCTGTTCACCCCGTGGGGCGAGGGGCTGGTGCGCTCCTGGTACCGGCGGGCGCTGACCGAACTGTCGCACCTGCCGCACATCGGGCGGGTCGCGATCCAGACGAACCTGAGCGGCCGTACCGCGTGGCTGGCGGAGGCCGATCCGGAGCGGATCGCCCTCTGGTGCACGTATCACCCGGGGCAGACGCCGTACGAGCGGTTCCTGGGCAGGTGCCGGGAGCTGTCCGCGCTGGGGATCCGGTACAGCGTGGGCGTCGTGGGGTTCGACGAGCACCTCGGTGAGGCGCGGCGGCTGCGGGCGGCGCTGCCCGCGGAGGTCTACCTCTGGGTGAACGCCGCCGAGGGCCGTACGTACACCGACGAGGAGGCGGCGCGGTGGACGGAGCTGGACCCGCTGTTCCCCTACAGCCGTGATCCGCACCGTTCGGCGGGGCTGCCGTGCCGGACGGGCGAGTCGGTGATCTCGGTGGACGGTGAGGGCACGGTGCGGCGGTGCCATTTCGTCAAGGCGGAGCTGGGCAATCTGTACGACGGCAGCTACCGCCGGGCGCTCGGCCCGCGGGCCTGTCCGCTCGCCGTGTGCGACTGCCACATCGGCTATGTGCATCTGGAGTCGCTGCCGCTGTACGACGTGTTCGCCGGCGGTGTCCTGGAGCGGATACCGGCCGGCTTCGGCGCCTCGGGCGGAGCGCCGCGGGACGGGCTCGTCATGCCGGACCCGTCCCGTCGCGCGCTGCCGCTGCTGGAATCCTGAGGCCGCCCGCCGCGTGAAGGACCTCTACAGGGGCAGCAGGTCCGGGCGCTTCGCCTCGACGTGGTCGCCGGAGGACTCGCCGCGCAGTCGGCGGCCGATCCACGGCACCAGGTACTCGCGGGCCCACTGGATGTTGTCGCGCCGCGTGTCGTAGGGGGTGCGCTGGGCCTGCGGCGGCCAGGGCTGGTCGGGGTCGGCGGGCACCTGGTGGCCGAGGACCTGGGCGGCGCGCAGGGCGACGCGGGTGTGGCCCTCGGGCGACAGGTGCAGCCGGTCGGCGTCCCAGGCGCGCCGGTCCTGGACGGAGCGCAGCGACCACAGGTCGAGCACCGGGCACCGGTAGCGGTCGGCGATGGCCCGCAGGTGGACGTTGTACGTGGCGATCTTGCCGCGCATGTGGCGCAGGACCGGGACGCCCCGGGTGTCGAAGCCGGTGGTGACCATGACCGTGCCGACGGCGTCGCTCAGTTCGGCGACCGCCCGCTCGTAGCGCTCGGCGAGGTCGTCGGGGTCGGTGCCCGGCCGGATGATGTCGTTGCCGCCGGCGCAGAAGCTGACCAGGTCGGGGGCCAGCTCCTTGGCCCGGGGCACCTGCTCCGCCACGATCTGGTCGAGGAGGCGTCCGCGTACGGCGAGATTGGCGTAGCGGAAGTTCCCGTGCGGGGAGTCGTCGGGGCCGGCCGACGTTTCGGGGGCGGGGAGCCGGTCCGCGAGGAGTACCGCGAAACGGTCCGCCCAGCCGACGAAGGCCCCGTCCGGTCCGGGGTCGCCGACGCCCTCGGTGAAACTGTCGCCGATCGCCGCGTACGACCCGATGGTGTGCTGCTGGTTGTTTCTCGAATCGTCTGCCACAACCACGTATCCTGCACCGTTCGATGTGACCTACGCGACCGTAATATGGGGTTGACGGGTGGTGAGATAGACCACCCGGTCAGTTTTTGGTAAAGACGGAATAAGCGAGGGGCGATGTGCTGACGGCACATCGCCCCTCGCTCACTCCTTCCCGCGCCGGATCAGACGGAGACGCCGTGCTGACGCAGGTACGCGATCGGGTCGACGTCAGAGCCGTAGCTCGGGCCGGTGCGGACCTCGAAATGCAGGTGCGGTCCGGTGGAGTTGCCGGTGGAGCCGGAGAGGCCGATCTGCTGGCCGCCCGTGACGGTCTGGCCGACGGAGACGTTCAGCGAGGACTGGTGGGCGTACTGGGAGTACATGCCGTCCTCGTGCTTGATGACGACCTCGTTGCCGTAGGACCCGCTGTTGCCGGCCGAGACCACGGTGCCCGGGCCGATGGCCAGGACGGGGGTGCCGGAGGCGGCCTGGAAGTCCGAGCCGGTGTGGTAGCCGCTGGACCAGCTGGCGCCCGAAGCGCGGTACTGGGTGGTGACGTTGGGGTTGGCCAGCGGGGCGGACCAGCCGGAGCCGGTGGCCTCGGAGGAACCGGTCTGCGCGGACTTCTCCGAGCCCTCGGAGTCGTCGGCGGAGATCGTGTCGCCCTTGGGCGCCTGCTTCGGCGCGGCCTTCGGGGCCGGGGCCGCCTTCTTCGGGGCGGCCTCGGGGGCGGCGGACTTTTCGGCCGGGGCGGAGCCCTTGGCGCCGAGGGTCAGCTTCATGCCCGGGTGGATCAGGCTGGGGTCGCCGCCGACGGTGGAGCGGTTGTCCTGGTAGAGCTTCTCCCAGCCGCCCTTGATCTTGTGCTCGGCGGCGATCTTCGACAGGTAGTCGCCGGAGACGACGGAGTACGTCTTCGGGGCGGCCTTCGCCGGGGCGGCGGCCGGCGCGGTGTGCGCGGCGGCCACCGAGGCGGCGGCGGGCTTCGCGGCCGGGGCGGCCTGGTCCGCCGCGTTGGCGGCGGTGGCGCCGATCAGCGGGAGGGCGAGTACGGCGCCTCCGGTCCCGGCGGCGAGGACGCCGCGGGAGATCGGGCCGGACTTCGGACGGCGGTGCTTACCCTTTGCGGGCATGGGGAATTCCTCTCCGGCGCCTGCGAGGTGAGCTGTCGGGTTCGGGCTGGAGATGCCCGGTCGCGTTGCGGCGACTTCACCCCGAGCCGGCCCGGATCACTCCGGTCCGGCGGCTTACCTGGTTCCCCCGCTCCTGCCACGTCTGTGTGGATGGGTGCGAATTCCGGGCGGCGGCAGGATTAGGCGGTCCGTCCGGATTGACGGTGACCGTAAACCGGCCGGGACGAGCGGAACAAGCCATCGGTTGCGCACCGGAATCATCGATTCGGCATCGCCCGGCATTTCCCGTGACACTCCGTGGATTACGGATCTTGAATTTCCGCGCGAGCCATGGGAATACCCCTGGGCGCGTTCACCACGGACCGTCACGAATATGATCCCGCTCACCCCCGCATTCCCATCTCCCCCATTAGCGGGGCATGTTCTGCGAAATGCACCAATACGGACATGGGGTGCGCGGAACCACTGACGCGGGATCAGTTCCGGCGTTCGCGGCCCTCCTCACCGGGGTGCTCGACCGTGATGATTTCCGGGGGAATCGATGTCGTATCGTCACGGGAGCGCCCTCGCCGGCGAGCCGCGCCGGCGCCAGAGATCCCAGGAGCCCCCGTGACGCAGCAGGTGCCGCAGGTCCCGCCGACAGAGACCGTGCTGGCCGGAGTCCGCAACTTCCGCGACGTGGGCGGGCTGCCCACCACGGACGGGCGGCGCACCGCCTTCGGCCGCCTCTACCGCAGCGGCCACCTGGCGCACGCCACCGCCGAGGACGCGGCCTTCCTCGGCGGGCTGGGACTGCACACGATCTTCGACTTCCGCCACTCGGCCGACCACCGGCTCGACGGGTACGACGTGGAGCTGGCCGGTGTCCGCAACATCAGCATTCCGCTCTCGGACCCGGCCGACGGCGCGGAGTTCTGGCGGCTGGTGGGCGACGGGAACATCGAGCAGCTCCGCTCGGTCCTGGCGGACGGCCAGGGGGTGGACCGCATGCTCCGGATGTACCGCGCGACGATCGAGGAGCGCACCGCCGAGCACAGCCGGGTCCTGCACGCCCTGGCCGAGGACAGCGTGCCGGCGCTGATGCACTGTGCGGCGGGCAAGGACCGGGCCGGCCTCTCGATCGCGGTCGCCCTACTGGCGGTCGACGTCGAGAAGGAGGCGATCGAGGAGGACTACCTCAAGTCCAACGACCTCCACCGCCGCTATGCCGTCAAGCGCTCCGACACCACCGAGGCCGGCATGTCGCCCGAGGTCCTGGAGCTGCTGGACCCGCTCTTCGGAGCGCGGCCCGCCTATCTCGCCGCGGCCTTCGCGGCCATCGAGGAGAACTGGGGCACGACGGACCGCTACCTGTCCGAGGGCCTGGGCGTCTCCCCGGAGACCCGGGACCGGCTGCGCGAGCGCCTGCTCGACCGGGGCTGACCGCTCCGGCGGCGGCCCGCCCTCACTTGCTCCCGGCCACCACGAACAGCACGTAGAGGAAGGCGGCCACGACATGGCCCGCCACCAGATAGGCGAAGAGCCGGATGACGAGGCCGCGCGGCATCCGCTTCTCCTGCGGGTCCTCACCGACCCGGCGTCCGGGGCCCAGCGGGTCGTAGTGTTCGGAATCGGACATGACGGTCCTCTCTGTCGGCCTCACGGCCGGTGGAGTGAAGGGCGGACCCGGCGTATGGCGCCGGTCAGCGCGCGTGGAGTCCGCTGCCGAGGCAGAGCTCGGCGGCGGGGCTCTGCAGCAGCGAGTGGACGAAGAGCAGCTCCGCGCCGCAACGGTCGACCGCCGCGATCCGGTGCGGGGTGAGCGAGTCGAAATGGGCGCTGTCACCGGGACCGAGGTCGTGGACGGTGTCGCCGAGCCCGACCCGCAGTCGGCCCTCCAGGACGTACAGCCACTCCTCCCCCGGGTGGACCCGGACCAGGTCGCCCTGGGCCCCGTACGGGACGCGTACCCGCAAAGCCTGCATCGCGCGGCCGGAGCCGCCGGCCTGCCGGTACATCCAGCCGTCGGCCTCCGTCCCCTCGAAGGCGCCGCCGCGCACGATCGCGTCACGTTCGGGTGGCTGCTCGCCGAGAAGTTCGGAGACCGTCGTACCGTAGATGCGGGCGAGCCCGAGCAGCATGGGCAGCGAGGGCTGCCTGCGGCCGGTCTCCAGCCGGGAGAGATGGGCCGGGGAGAGCCCGGCCCGGCCGGCCGCGGTCTCCAGGGTGAGACCGCGGGCGCGGCGCAGGTCGCGCAGGCGGGGGGCGACGCCGGGGAGCTCGTCCGGCGCCCCTTCGTCCGGAGGGTTCATGGAACCATTGGGCCAGGATCTTTCCCCAGAGGCAAATAACTTGCCTCAGAGGTAAACCCTGGGGCTCTATCCCCCCGGCTCAGCGGTGGGCCATCGCCTGTCTGACGAGGGTCCGGCCGAAGTCCCACATCAGTCCGCCCCCGCTGTGCGCGTCGTCCATGACGGAGGTGAACGCCGTCACGAAGCGGTCCACCTCCGCGTCCCCGATGATCAGGGGCGGGATCAGCTTGATCACTTCCAGGTGGTCGCCGGAGACCTGGGTGAGGATGCGGTGATTCTGGAGCAGCGGCACCACGACCATCTGGGCGAAGAGCCCCTTGCGGGCCGCTTGGAGCATGGTCCAGCGGCTGCGCAGCTTCAGTGACGAGGGCCGGCCGAACTCGATGCCGATCATCAGCCCTCGGCCGCGGACCTCGTGCAGCAGCTCGTAGCGGTCCACCAGGGCGGCGAGGCGCTCGCGCAGCAGGTCCCCGGTGCGGCGGGCGTTCGCGGTGATCTCCTCGTCCTCCATGACCGCGAGGACGGCGAGCCCGGCCGCCATCGCCTGGGCGTTGGAGCCGAAGCTCGCCGAGTGGACGAGGACCCGGTCCATCGAGGAGTAGACCTTCCGGAAGATCCAGTCCTTGCCGAGGGTCGCGCCGACCGGCACATAGCCGCCGGAGAGCGCCTTGGCCACGCACACCAGGTCGGGCTCCACGCCCTCCTCGTGCTGGTAGGCGTAGAAGTCCCCGGTCCGGCCCAGGCCGGTCTGCACCTCGTCGGCGATCAGCAGCGCCTTGTACCGGTGCAGCAGCTCCTGGGCCGCGCGCAGATAGCCGGGTGGAGCCGCGTGCACGCCCTTGCCCTGGATCGGCTCGACGACCAGCGCCGCCACGTCCCCCCGCTTCAGCTCCCGGCGCAGCGCGTCCAGGTCACCGAGGGGTACGGCCGTGTCGGGCAGCAGCGGGGCGAAGCCGTCGCGGAAGCCGCGTTCCCCGTTCACGGACAGGGAGCCGGTGGTCAGACCGTGGAAGGCGTGGTCGCAGTAGAGGACGCGGGGCTTCCCGGTGGCGTACCGCGCGAACTTCAGGGCCGTCTCGACCGCCTCCGTGCCGCTGTTCCCGAAGAAGACCCGGTCCAGGTGCGGACTGTGGGCGAGCAGCCTCTCGGCGAGCAGGCCGGGCAGCGGCTGGCAGTCGAAGCGGGTGAGGTCGGCGAGCCGGGCGTCGAGCACGTCGTGCAGGGCCCGGCGGACGACGGGGTGGTGGCGGCCCAGGCCCATGACGCCGAACCCGGCGAGCATGTCGAGGTAGTCGTCGCCGTCCGCGTCCCAGAAGTACGCGCCCTCGGCACGCTCGTAGACCTTGTCGAAGCCGAGGGTGTGCAGCATGCGCGGCAGCTGGTGGTTGAGGTGGCGCGTGTGCAGGTCGTACCGCTCGGCCCCGCGCTCGGCGAGGAGCCGCGCCAAGTCGAAACCCCGGTTTCCGCCGTCCGTCATCGCCCGCTCGTCTCCTTCGTCTGCGCCGCCGTACGGCTTCTGTCCCGTGGAGCCGTACGGGTCCGGCCGCCCCGGGGAAGCCGGGACGGCCGGACCCGCCGCTTCGGTCACCGGGTCACCGGTTGCTGCTGACGGTCTCCCGCGCCGCGCGCAGGGACTCCTTGAGCGATCCCATGGTGGCCAGCACCGCCGTGGGTTCGTAGCCGCAGTGCGCCATGCAGTTGGCGCAGCGCGGGTCCTTGCCCCGGCCGTACTTCTCCCAGTCGGTCTCCTCGATGAGCTGGCGGTACGTGGGGACGTAGCCGTCGCTCATCAGGTAGCAGGGGCGCTGCCAGCCGAAGAGGGAGTAGTTGGGGATCGCCCAGGCGGTGCACGGGAAGTCCGCCTTGCCCTCCAGGAAGTCGAGGAAGAGCGGCGAGTGGTTGAGCCGCCACCGGGCCCGGTTGCCGCCCGCGAACGCCTTCTTGAACAGTTCGCGGGTCTGCTCGACGCCGAGGAAGTGCTCCTGGTCGGGGGCCTTCTCGTAGGCGTAGGCGGGCGAGATCATCATCTCGTCGACGTGCAGGTCGTCGTTGAGGTAGTTCAGGACCTCAATGATGGTCTGCGGGGTGTCGGTGTTGAAGAAGGTGGAGTTCGTGGTGACGCGGAAGCCGCGCCGCTTGGCCTCCTTCATCGCGGCGACGGCCTCGTCGAACACGCCTTCCTTGGCGACGGACTCGTCGTGCCGCTCCCGCAGTCCGTCGATGTGCACCGCGAAGGCGAAGTACGGGGACGGCGTGAACTTGTCGAGCTTCTTGCGCATCAGCATCGCGTTGGTGCAGAGGAAGACGTATTTCTTCCGTGCGACGAGCTGGCGCACGATCTCGTCGATCTGCGGGTGCATCAGCGGCTCGCCGCCGGCGATGGAGACCATGGGGGCCCCGGATTCGAGCACCGCGCCCACCGCCTGGGCGACCGGCATGCGCTGCTTCAGGACACCGGCCGGGTGCTGGATCTTCCCGCAGCCCTCGCACGCGAGGTTGCAGGCGAACAACGGCTCCAGCTCGACGATCAGCGGGAACTTCTCACGCTTGCGGAGCTTCTGTTCGAAGAGATACGTCGCGACCTTGATGGACTGACGGAGCGGCATGGCCATCTGGCTCACCTCCTGGGGAGCGTTGAGGATCGGTGCCATTCGTGGAAAGCCGGTAGGACGGCACGAAGAACGATGAACGCCGATATTCCACCGCGTACGGTGCCGATGCGGACGAGCTCATGCTCTGGAGCGTCCACGACCACCCGGACGGCCGCAACCGGGCGCGGTCCGTGGCACAGGGCGGTCCGCAGTGTCGCGGCGGACTCCATGTCGACGGCGATCGCCCCGCCCGCCCGCAGCTCGGCCCGCTCGGGGCCCCGGACGACGTGGTCGGAGCCGGTGAGCGGGCCGGTGTGGACCCTGCGGCCGGGGAGGGCGCGGGACAGGGCGGCGACCAGGACGCCGGTGCCCGTGCAGGGGGTGGTGCCGTCGGGGTCCCGGGTCTCCTCGGCGACGACGAGGTCGCCCGGGTGCATGCCCGGGGCGAGGCCCGCGCAGAAGCCGGAGGCGATCACGGCGGCGTCGGGCGCCCCGCCGGGGCGGGCCAGGGCCCGTGCCACGGCCGCCTCGGCCGCCCGGGGGCCCATCCCCGTCCGCAGCACGCGGACCGGGCCGGCGGCGCCCCGCCCGCTGCGCAGCGCCACCTGTTCGATACCGAGGGCACAGGCGATCAGCAGTGGTGTCCCGGCGCTCGCGGGGCCTCGCGGACGGCCCATCAGGCCCCCTCGACGGCGTCCGCGCGGTCGGCGAACGGGTCTCCGTGCACGAAGCGCCCGAGTGCGGTGAGGGGGAAGACCTGGCGGTAGAGGTGGTAGTTGATGGAGAAGTCCCAGGGGAAGCCGGTGCCGGTGAAGTAGGGCTCGTCCCAGGAGCCGTCGGCCCGCTGCGCCTCGGTCAGCCACCGGACGCCCCGGGCCACGGACGGGGTGTCCCGGCGGCCCGCGGCGAGGAGGGCGAGGAGCGCCCAGGCGGTCTGCGAAGCGGTGGACTCGCCGTGCCCGATCCACTTCTCCTCCTGGTAGGAGCGCAGGTCCTCGCCCCAGCCGCCGTCGTCGTTCTGGACGGACTCCAGCCAGGACACGGCCCTGCGGACGGCGGGATGCCCCGCGGGCAGTCCGGCGGCGATCAGGGCGGGCACCACGGCCCCGGTGCCGTAGACGTAGTTGACGCCCCAGCGGCCGAACCAGGCGCCGCACGCCTCCTGTTCGGCGAGCAGCCACTCGATGCCCTCGCGGGTACGGGGGTGACGCGCGAGCCCCTCGACGGCGAGCATCTCCACGACGTGGCCGGTGACGTCGGCCGAGGGCGGGTCGATGACCTCGCCGAAGTCGCAGAACGGGAGGCGGTTGGGGAGGCCGCTGGTGTTGTCGGCGTCGAACGCGCCCCAGGCCCCGTTGCGGGACTGCATCCCGAGGTTCCAGCGGACCCCGCGGGCGATGGCGGCCTCCACCCGGGCGGGGTCGGGGTGGCGCACCCGGCGCAGCGCCAGGACGACTTCGGCGGTGTCGTCGATGTCCGGGTAGTTGTCGTTGTGGAACTCGAACGCCCAGCCTCCGGGGGCGAGTTCGGGCTTGCGCACCGACCAGTCGCCGGGCCGGGTGATCTCCTCGGCCAGCATCCAGTCGGCGGCCTTCACCAGCGCGGGGTGATCGGGTCTGAGTCCGGCGTCGGCCAGCGCGATGGTGGCCAGGCAGGTGTCCCAGACGGGCGACTGGCACGCCTCGACCATACGGGCGCCGTCCTCGCGCCGGACGGCGAACCGGTCCAGGGAGTCCAGACCTGCCTTCATCACCGGGTGGTCGAGGTCGTAGCCGAGCAGGTGCAGGGCGATGATGGAGTACACGGCGGGCGGCTGGATCCCGCCCCAGCAGCCGTCGTTCTCCTGGCGCTCGATGATCCACCGGGCGGCCACGTTCATGGCGATACGGCGCAGGGGGCGCGGGGCGACCTTGTGGTAGAGGTGCAGTCCCTTGTCGAGGCGCTGGAAGAGCCCGTCCCAACTGGTGGGCGGGGCGAGCTTCCTGGGCGGGCTGGGGTGGTCCGGGTCGGTGTGCAGTTCGTCCAGGGCGAAGGGCGCGGGGCGCACCGGGCGCTTCGCGGAGACGATGGTGAGCGGCACGATGGTCTGCCGGGCCCAGCAGCCGAAGTCGTAGATGTTCAGCGGCACCCAGGTGGGGAGGAACATCAGCTCGGGCGGGAGTTCGGGCAGGTCGTCCCACTTCCACCAGCCGAACAGGGCGAGCCAGATGCGGGTGAAGACGCGGGCCGCGGCGATGCCGCCCTGCTCCCGGATCCAGCCGGCGGCGCGGGCCATGTGCGGTTCGTCGGGGCGGTCCCCGGCCAGCCGCAGGGCGACGTACGCCTCGATGGTCGCGGAGAGGTCGGAGGGCCCGCCGTAGAAGGTGTTCCAGGTGCCGTCGCCGAGTTGTTCGCCGCGGATGAAGAGGGCCGCCGCCCGGGTCGTGTCCGCGTCCTGGATTCCGAGGAACTGGCGCAGGAGCAGGTCCTCGGCGTCCATCGTGACGTTGGTGGCGAGGTCACCCTTCCACCAGCCCTGCTCGTCCTGCCGGCCCAGGAGGTGCTCGATCGAGCGTTCCGCGGCCCGTCGCGCGGCGGCGGTGACGTCGTCCACGCTGGTCGTCGTGTCGGTCGGACCGTGGGCCGTGGCCCTGGCGGGGTTCGCGGCCCCGGTCGATCCGTCGGTCGTCGCTGTCATGAGCTTCCCCTTACGTGCAGTCGGTTCTCTGCTGTGCTGGGGTCACCGTCGGCCGGCGCCCGGTGAGGGGCGCCGGCCGGCGACTGCGAGTCATATGCGAAGCGCGGTCATCTCTTGCGTACCACCACGAAGTCGGCGAGCTCGGTCAGCTGCTCGCGCACCCGGTGCGGCATGTCGACGGCGTGCAGCGCCTCGATGGCGACCGCGTGCTGACGACGGGCTTCCTGGGCGGTCCACTCGCGGCCGCCCGCCTCCTCGATGAGCGCCGCCCGGGCGGCGAACTCCTCCTCGGAGAAGCTGTCGAAGTCGTTGCTCTTGGCGTCGGCGGCGAGCAGTTCGCCCAGCCGCTCGGACGCCTCGCCTCCGGCGGCGAGCGCCGCGACGACGGGCAGGGACTTCTTGCGCTGGCGCAGGTCGCTCCAGGTCTGCTTGCCGGTGGACTCCGGGTCGCCCCAGATGCCCAGCAGGTCGTCGACGGCCTGGAAGGCGAGACCGAGGTGGTAGCCGTACGCCTCCAGGGTGTCGGCGGTGCGGTCGTCGGCGCCGCCGAGGACCGCACCGATGGAGACCGCGCAGGCCAGCAGGGCGCCGGTCTTGTTGCCCTCCATCTCCAGGCACTCCTCGACGGTGACCCGCTCGCGGTGCTCGTAGGAGATGTCCTGGGCCTGGCCGTCGATGAGCTTGCGGCTGGCGGTCGTCAGCCGGCGGGCGGCGCGGCCCGCCTCGACGGTGCCGAGCTCCAGCAGCAGGTCGTAGGCGAGGGCGAAGAGCGCGTCGCCGACCAGGATCGCCTGGGCGGGGCCGTGCACCTTCCAGACGGTGTCGCGGTGACGGCGCTGCTCGTCGCCGTCCATCAGGTCGTCGTGCAGCAGTGAGAAGTTGTGCACGAGTTCGACGGCCACCGCGCCGGGGATGCCGGCTTCGGCGGGGGCGCCCGCCGCCTCGGCGGACAGCAGCGCGAGCGCGGGGCGCACGGCCTTGCCGCCGTCGCCGTCCGAAGGCCGCCCGTCGGCGTCGATCCAGCCGAAGTGGTAGGCGGCGACGGTGTCCATGGGCGGCGCGAGCCGGTCCACGGCAGCCCGCAGGACCGGCGCTGACAGGGCTCGTCCGCGCTCCAGAAGCGCGGTGACGTCCGTGGTGTCCGCCACGGTGTCGACAGCCGGATTCGCCGGGGTCACAGACTCTCCTCTTGTTCCGGTGGTACTGCTCATGCCGCCTCCTGCAGCGGATGTCCTGGGGGGCGGCCGAGGTCGTGGAGGGCCGCGTCGGCGGCGGCGGCGCCGCTGCGCACGGCGCCCTCCATCGTCGCGGGCCAGCCGGTGTCGGTCCAGGCCCCCGCAAGCTGGAGGCCGGGCAGCCGGGTGCGGGGGCCGGGGCGCAGCCGTCCGACGCCCGGGGCGGGCGCGAAGGTGGCGGTGCGCTCCCGGGTGACGAAGAAGTCCCGGACGCCCGCGCCGCGCGCGGCGGGCAGCAGCCGCTCCAGCTCGGGCAGGTAGCGGGCGCGCAGGTCGGCGACGGGCAGGTCGATCTCGTCCTGGGCGGCCGACTGCGAGACGGCCACGTACTGGCCGGGGCCGGTGAGGCCCGAGGAGTGGGTGCGGTCGAAGACCCACTGGACCGGGGAGCCGATCGCGGCGAAGAAGGGCCTGCGCAGCACCTTGCGGTCGTAGACGACGTGCACGTTGAGGATGGGCGCGCTGTCGATGTCGAGCAGCAGTTCGGGCTCGTCGAGCGCGCCCGCGGGGAGCAGGTCGTGGGTCTCGGTCTGCGGCACGGCGAGCACGACGGTGTCGGCGGTGATCCGCTCCCCCGCGCTCTCCACGGTCCAGCGGCCGTCCTCGCCGCGGGTGACGGAACCCGCCTTGGCGCGCAGCTCGGTGCGGACGCCCGCGGTGTCCAGCGCCTTGCGAGTGAGGGTGTCGTGGAGGTCGCCGAGCGGTACGGCGGCCCAGCCGATGTCGGCGGCGCCGGGCTCGGAGAGCAGACCGGTCTTGAAGACCTTCGCCGCGAGCGCCATGGAGGCGTTCGGGGCGGTGGCGTTCAGGGTGGCGACGCCGACGAGGTCCCAGAGGGCTTCGACGGCCCGCTCGGACTGGCCGTTGCGCCGCAGCCAGGTGGCGAAGTCGATCCGGTCCAGCTCGGGGTCGGCGGGGTCCAGCCGGGCGAGGGCGAGGGCGGCCCGGCCCACGGCGGCCTTCTCGGCGAGCGAGAGGTGCGGATAGGCGGCGAGCCCCCCGGCCAGGTGCAGCGGGACGGGCAGGGAGGTGCGGCGCAGCCGTCCGAGGCGGGGTCCGGCGGCCCGGCCGACGTCCAGCACGGGCACGTCGAGGCGGTCCTGGAGCGGGGCCAGGTGCGCGCCGTCGATCCGGTCGAGGAACCAGCGGTAGCCGGTGCAGCAGCGCAGGTAGACGTGCTGGCCGTTGTCGACGGTCAGGTCGCCGCGCTGGAAGGAGAAGGCGAGGCCGCCGAGGCGGGGACGGCCCTCCAGGAGGGTGACGTCGAGTCCGGCGTCGGCGAGGCGGAGGGCCGCGGTGGTGCCGGCGAGGCCGCCGCCGACGACGACGGCGGTCGGGCGCGCGCTCTCGTCGCTCATGCCTGCCCCTCTCGCCGGGTGGTGGCCGGGCGCCGGGTGCCCGCCATGAAGATCGTCGCAGTCGGTGACGCGTAGGGCCACCGGAGGGTTGCCCGGGGGCCGGGGCCGTGCGGAAGCATCAGGCTCGCCCCCGGGCGGTGAGGCGGGAGACGTGGCGGGCGTCCAGTCCGGACAGGCCGCGCACCGCGACGTACGCCTTCTCGTGGCCGGGCAGCGAGACCCGGCCGCGCAGGACGGCCTCGGGATCGCGTTCGATCCGGTCGAGGAGGCGGCGGTAGATCCCGGCCATCGCCGCGACGCAGGCGCCGCTGCGGCGGTCGAGCATTGGCAGCAGCCGGTAGCCCTCGGCGAACAGGGCGCGGGCCCGGCGGACCTCGAAGTGGACGAGGCCGGCGAAGTCGGAGCCGGGGGACGGGGTGGTGCGGTGGAAGCCGGCCGAGCAGCCGAAGGCGGCCAGGTCGTCGGCGGGCAGGTAGGTGCGCCCGTTGGCGGCGTCCTCGCGGACGTCCCGGAGGATGTTGGTGAGCTGGAGCGCGAGGCCGAGGGTGTCGGCGTACTCCGCGGCGCGCTCGGCCCCGCGGGCGCCGGGCGCGGTGCCGAAGACGCCGAGGCTGAGGCGTCCGATGGCTCCGGCGACGCACCGGCAGTAGGCCTTGAGGTCGTCCCACGTCTCGTAGGTCGCGCCCCGCACGTCCATCAGGACGCCGTCGATCAGCTCGTCGAGGCCGCCGAGCGGGAGCGGGAAGCGGCGGGCGGCGTCGGCCAGGGCGACGGCCACCGGGTCGGTGTCGTCCTCGTCGACGGCGTCCTTGCGGACGCGCTCCAGCAGTTCGCGGGTGCCTTCCAGCCGGGCCAGCTTGGTCTCCGGGTCCAGCTCCCCGTCGCCGATGTCGTCGACCCGGCGGGAGAGGGCGTACAGCGCGGACATGGCCTGCCGCTTCTCGTTCGGCAGCAGCCGGATGCCGTAGGCGAAGTTGCGGGCCTGCTGTCCGGTGACGGCCTCGCAGTAGCTGTATGCGGCCTGCACCGGCGGCGACATGGGCGTCGTCTGTCCCTCCACGGTCCGGCTCACCTCTCTCCACGCGCTCTGTTCAGGACGGTTGCCGCTTCGCGCAGCAGGCGGGGCTTGGTGGGCCCGGGCGGTCCGGCCAGGACGTCGAACCGGGCGGCCGAGATCGCGGCCAGCGCGGCACGGCCGCCTCCGACGAACCCGGCGAGGAGCAGCCTCAGCCTGCCGTCGACGCTGCCCACCAGCGGGGGGCCCTCGTCCAGCAGCTCGCTCGCGCGCTGCGCCTCGTACGCGATCAGCGCGCGGACGGAGGCTCCGGCGGAGGGCGCGGCCAGGTCGGATTCGGTGACCCGGAAGCGTTCCATGTCCTCGGCCGGGAGGTAGATCCGGTCGCGTGCCAGGTCCTCGGCGACATCCTGGACGTGCTCGACGATCTGGAGCGCGGTGCAGACGGCGTCGGAGCGGCGGACGCGGTCCGGGCTCGTGGTGCCGGTGAGGGCGAGGACCAGGCGGCCGACGGGGTTGGCCGAGAGCTCGCAGTAGGCGGCCAGCTCGGCGTAGGTGGCGTAGCGGCGGATCTTCTGGTCCTGGCGGTTGGCCTCGATGAGGCCGAGGAAGGGCTCGGGGGTGAGCGCGCGGCGCCGGACCGTGGGGCGCAGACCGCGCAGCAGCGGGTGGCGCGGTTCGCCGGTGGCGGCGAAGGTCCGGTGGAGGTCGGTCTCCAGTGCGTCGAGCATGGCGAGGCGGTCGTCGGTCTGCTCCGGCTCCAGGCCGAGCCGGCGGGCGTCGGCTCCGCCGGGGGCCAGGTCGCCGTCGCCGATGTCGTCGACGAGCCGGGCGAATCCGTAGACCGCCATCAGGTCGTCGCGCCAGGCGCGGGGCAGGAAGAAGGGGGCCACGGGGAAGTTCTCGTCCGCGGCCTTGTCGAGGGTGGCGGCGCCGGTGCGCGCGTCGGGGGTGGAGGTCACTGCGTACCGCCCGGCGCGGGGACGGCGGAACCACGTCGGAGCTGGAGATCTTCCGTCAATGCCGTCACATCTCCCGTTCTACACTGCTGACCCAAAACAACCCTTTTCGGACACGCCGCTCATGCTTCCGAGTGCATTGCGGCAAAACGGGCGGTGCCGGGGCGATCCACCCCACTCGCCATGAATCAGCACCGCTACAGCCTACGTTGCCCAGCTCACAGGGGATCGGCGGGGTGGAAGCACCGCCCCCGCTTCCCGGCCGTACCTGTCAACTTTCCCCGGGCACGGCCGAGATGGCCTCATCCGCCGGGAGGAGATCGGCCCCCGGTGACGTACCGCGGGCGCCCGCGCCGGTGGCGGACACCGTGCGGCCCCCGCGGGAACGGTCCGGCGGGGGCCGCGGAGGGGGTGTCCGGCGCGGACCCGGTCACGGCCCGCCGGACACCCCGAACGCCCGGGCTACTTGCCCGTCTCGCGCTCGTAGGCCTTGAGGACCTCCTCGGTGGGACCGTCCATCAGGAGTTCCCCCTTCTCCAGCCACAGCGCGCGGTCGCAGGTGTCCCTGATCGTCTTGTTGTTGTGGCTGACCAGGAAGACGGTGCCCGCCTCCTTGCGCAGCTCGCGGATGCGCTCCTCGGAGCGGACGCGGAACTTGCGGTCACCGGTGGCCAGCGCCTCGTCGATCATGAGGACGTCGTGGTTCTTGGCGGCGGCGATCGAGAAGCGCAGCCGCGCCGCCATGCCGGAGGAGTACGTCCGCATCGGCAGCGTGATGAAGTCGCCCTTCTCGTTGATTCCCGAGAAGTCGACGATCTCCTGGTACCGCGCGCGGATCTCGTCCCGGCTCATCCCCATCGCCAGACCGCCGAGCACCACGTTGCGCTCGCCGGTGAGGTCGCTCATCAGGGCCGCGTTCACCCCGAGCAGCGAGGGCTGGCCGTCCGTGTACACATGGCCGGATTCGGCCGGCAGCAGACCGGCGATGGCGCGGAGCAGCGTCGACTTGCCGGAACCGTTGGTGCCGATGAGGCCGATCGCCTCGCCCCGGTAGGCAGTGAAGGAGACCCCGCGCACGGCGTGCACCTTCCGTACACCGCGCTCCTCGCCCTTGCCGCGCCGCAGCATGCGGCTCAGCGCGGCGGTGGCGCTGCCCCGGCCGCCGCCCGTGCCGTTGACCCGGTACACGATGTGCACGTCGTCGGCGATCACCGTGGGGATGCGCCCCTGTGCGTTGTCCTCAGCCACGGCCGTACCGTTCCTCTGCCTTCCAGAAGTACACGAATCCCACGATGCCCAGCAGCACCGCCCAGCCCAGCCCGGCCGCCCACACGTGGTCGGGCAGGTTCTCGGAGCCGTATCCGTCGATCAGGGCGAAGCGGACCAGGTCCATGTAGATCGCCGCGGGGTTGTACTGCAGGACGTCGGCGATCCAGGCCGGCTTATCCTTCAGCATCACCGGGATGGAGAACATCACGCCCGACGCGTACATCCAGGTCCGCATGATGAACGGCATCAGCTGCGCGAGGTCGGGGGTCTTGGCGCCGAGCCGGGCCATGACGAGGGCCAGACCGGTGTTGAAACCGAACTGCAGGATCAGGGCCGGGATCACCAGGAGCCACGACAGCGAGGGATAGCTGCCGAAGATCACGGCGACCGCGACCAGCACGATCATCGAGAACATCAGCTGCTGGAGCTGTTGGAGCGAGAAGGAGATCGGGAGCGAGGCCCGGGGGAAGTGGAGGGCCCGCACGAGTCCGAGGTTGCCGGAGATCGACCGGACGCCCGCCATCACGGAGCTCTGGGTGAAGGTGAAGACGAAGACGCCGGTGACCAGGAACGGTACGAAGACGTCGTGGGAGATTCCCTCCCTGGTCCCCAGGATCAGGCCGAAGATCAGGTAATAGACCGCAGCGTTCAGCAAGGGGGTGACCACTTGCCACAGCTGGCCGAGCTTCGCCTGGCTGTACTGCGCGGTCAGTTTCGCCCGGGAGAAGGCCAGGATGAAGTGGCGCCGCCCCCAGAGCTGTCGCATGTACGCGAGCAGCCCGGGCCGGGCGCCGCTCACGGTCAGGCCGTACTTGGCGGCCAGCTGGGCCGCGCCGAGGCCCTCGTCGGCGGACGGCGGGGTCCCGAGGGCTACCCCACCGTCGTGGGTCGTGTCACTCACAAGTTGAAACTCTCGTCTTCACGCGCAGCCAGGTGCGGGCGCGGCTCAGGCGGACAGGTTCCGGAAAGAAAATACGCCTCATGCTCTCAGAGGAAAGCCTCTCAGATGACCGGAGGTCGGCCCAGCCGCGTCAGCTGCCACACCGTACGCCACCTCATCGGACGGCGAGGTCCGCAGGGCGTCGACCAGCCTTCCCGGAATCCGCCGAACCACGCCCTGAGCGCGGGCGGCGACGGGCGGCGGAGCAGGGTCAGCAGCAGCCAGACCCCGAGGTAGAGGGGGATCAGCGGGGCGGGGAGGTTCCGGCGGGCGAGCCAGACCCGGTTGCGGGCCACCATGCGGTGGTAGACCGCGTGCCGGGACGGGGCGGTGGTGGGGTGGTTCAGCACCATGTCCGCGCGGTAGTCGATCATCCAGCCCGCGTCCAGCGCCCGCCAGGCGAGGTCCGTCTCCTCGTGGGCGTAGAAGAACTCCGCCGGCAGCGGGCCGACCTCGGCGATGACCCGGGTCCGCACCGCGTTGGCACCGCCGAGGAACGTCGTGACGCGCGAGGAGCGCATCGGGTCGGCGGCCCGCAGCCGGGGCACGTGCCGCCGCTGGGTGGCGCCCGTGTCGGGGTCGGTGATGCGGAAGGTGATGATCCCCAGCTCCGGGTCGGCCGCGAAGGCCCGGCGGCACAGTTCGGCGGTGTCCCGGTTCGGCAGGAGCCCGTCGTCGTCCAGGAAGAGCAGGGCGTCCACGTCCGCGCCGGCGGGCCCGAACGCCTCGATGCCGACGTTGCGGCCGCCGGGGATGCCCAGGTTCTCGGGCAGTTCCACCGTACGCACCCCGGCGGGCACGTCCGGGACCGGGGCGCCGTTGCCGACCACCACGACCTCGATCCGGTCGCCGTGCTGGGCTGCGACCGAATCGAGGAGGGCGCGGAGTTCGTCCGGGCGGTCGCCCATGGTGATGATCACCGCGCCCAGTCTCACGGGCAGGGTCACTTCAGCCTGCTGGACGCCAGGACGGAGACGAGGTGCAGCAGGGTCTGCAGCAGCGCGATGCCGGCCATCACGGCCACCGTGAGGCGGGTGTAGAACAGGTCGCCCCCGATCGCGTCCACGACGGCCACCACGAGGATCACCAGAGACGCCTCGATGCCGAGGATCAGCCGGTGGAACTTGAGCGCCGCCGCCGCCCTGCGGGCCAGCGCCATGCCGGACGAGCGCGGCTCGGAGGCCGCCTCCTGCACCGGAGGCATCCCGCCCTGGTGGCGGGCGACGCCGACCAGGTCCGTCTCCGCCTTGATCAGGATCGCGCCGAGGGCGGCGAGGGTCCCGAGGAAGGCCCAGAGCCAGTCGATCCGGCCCTCGCCCCAGATGTCGGCGGCGCGCAGGCCGAGGCCGACCAGCACCGCCGCGTCGCACAGGTAGGCGGCGACCCGGTCCAGGTAGACCCCGCTGAGCGAGTACTGCTTCTTCCAGCGGGCCAGCTCGCCGTCCACGCAGTCGAACAGCAGGTACAGCTGGACCATGACCACGCCCAGCACGGCGCCGGGGATGCCCGGCACCAGCAGCGCGGGGGCGGCCAGGGCGCCGGCCAGCGTCATCACGTACGTGACCTGGTTCGGCGTGACACGGGTGTTGACGAGGTAGCGGTCCACGCGCAGCGAGACCTCGCGCATGTACATGCGCCCGGCCCAGTGCTCGCCGCTGCGCCGGTCCTTCACCCCCGGCGGGTGGACGACCGGACGGAGTTCAGCTACTGATGGTCGTCGCATAGTCGGCGTACGCGTCCCTGATCTGGTCGGTGGACAGGCTGAGGTGTTCCAGGATCGTGAACCGTCCCGGACGGGTCTGCGGTGCGTAGGCCACGGCCTCGACGAACTCGTCGACGCTGAACCCGATCTCCTGGGGCAGGACCGGGAGGCCGTGGCGGCGCAGCACCGATGCCATCAGGAGGGACTCCTGGCGGGCACCGCGCAGATGCATGGCGAAGCAGGCGCCGAGGCCGACCTGTTCGCCGTGGCTGGCCGCGCGCTGGGGGTACAGCAGGTCGAAGGCGTGGTTGATCTCGTGGCAGGCGCCGGAGGCCGGACGCGAGTCGCCCGCGACCGACATCGAGATGCCGGTGAGCACGAGCCCCTCGGCCAGCACCTTCAGGAAGGCGTCGTCGCCGACGCCCCCGGGGTGGCGCAGCACGGCTTCCCCGGCCTGGCGGGCCATCGCGGCGGCCAGGCCGTCGATCTCCTCGCCGTCGACCTCGTGGGCCAGCTCCCAGTCGGCGACACAGGAGATGTTCGAGATCGCGTCGCCGATGCCGGAGCGGACGTACCGGGCGGGCGCCTCGCGGATCACGTCGAGGTCGATGACCACGGCGATCGGGGTGGGGACCCCGTAGGAGCCGCGGCCGTTGTCGTTGTCCAGCGTGGCGACCGGCGAGCACAGGCCGTCGTGCGAGAGGTTCGTCGCGACGGCGACCAGGGGCAGCCCGACCCGCGCCGCGGCGTACTTCGCCACGTCGATGATCTTGCCGCCGCCGAGGCCGACCACGGCGTCGTACCGGTTGCCCTTGATGCCGTCGGCGAGCTTGACCGCCGAGTCGATCGTGCCGTCGGGCACCGGGTACCAGTCGGCGCCCGGCAGGACCGGGGCGAGCCTCTCCTTGAGGGCGCGGCCGGAACCGTCGCTGATCGCGATGGCGAGCTTGCCCGAGGAGGAGATGCGCTGATCGGCCAGGAGACCCGCCAGATCGTCCATGGCACCGCGTCGGATGTCGACGACGACCGGGGACGGAATGAGACGGGTCAGTACCGGCACGCGATCTCCCGGCCCTTCTTCAGGTCGTCGTGGTTGTCGATCTCGACCCAGGTCACGGTGCCGATGGGGGCCACGTCGACGGTGAAGCCGCGGTTGACGAGCTCCTGGTAGCCGTCCTCGTAGTAGAGGTCGGGGTCGCGCTCGAAGGTGGCCTTCAGCGCGTCCGCCAGCTCCTCGGCGGCCTCGGCCTCGATGAGGGTGACGCCGATGTACTCGCCGGTGGCGGTGGCGGGGTCCATCAGCTTGGTGATGCGCCGGACGCCCTCGCCCTCCTCGGTGATGACCTTCATCTCCTCGTCGGCGAGCACCTTCTCGGTGTCCAGGGCGAGGATGATCCTCCGGCCCTCGCCCCGGGCGTCGAGGAGGGTCTTCTCGACGGAGACCGGGTGCACGGTGTCGCCGTTGGCGAGGATCACGCCGCGCTTGAGGACGTCACGGGCGCACCACAGGGAGTAGGCGTTGTTCCACTCCTCGGCCTTGTCGTTGTCGATCAGCGTGAGCGTGAGGCCGTACGTCGCCTCCAGCTCGGCCTTGCGGGCGTACACGGCCTCCTTGCGGTAGCCGACGACGATCGCGACCTCGGTGAGTCCGACCTCGGCGAAGTTGGCCAGCGTGAGGTCGAGGACCGTCTTCTCGCCGTCGACGGGGACGAGCGCCTTGGGGAGCGTGTCCGTGTAGGGGCGCAGACGTCGTCCTGCACCGGCTGCCAGCACGAGGCCGATCATGCGAGTTCTCCTTCGTCGTGTACGGCGGGAGCCGAGGAGGACACCCAGAAGCGGATGGACTCCACGAGCACCACCAGAGCCACGGCGGCCGCGAGCGCGGTGAGGGCCGTGGTGAAACCAGAGGTGTGGGTGAGTACGGCGGCGAGGACGGCCACCAGCGCGGTGCGGCCCTCGTGTCCACCGATCGTCCGCACCAGCCACTGGGGCGGCGCGCCGGTGCCTCCGCGGATGCGGTACACCGTGTCGTAGTGATGGTAGGCGACGGCCGAGACGAGCCCGAAGGCCGCCGGAACGGCGTGCGGGACGTCGCTGCGGGCCGCCAGGACCAGGATCGTGACGTACTCCCCCGCGCGGAAGAACGGAGGCACCAGCCAGTCGAGCGCGCCCTTGAGCGGGCGGGCGACGGCCAGGCCGGAGAGCAGCGCGTACACCGCCGCGGCGGCGACGGTGAGCCAACTGCCGTACGGGAGGAAGAGGGCCGCGCCGATCATCACGAGCGTGCCGAGCAGGGCGACGACCGGGGCCGTGAACCCGCCGCGGAGGCCGGGGGCGACGGCCGCGACGCCCTGCGCGAGGGGGCCGGAGTCGGCGAGGTCCGCGAGCGCCCGCGCGGCCCGGTCGGTGCGACGGGCCTTGCGGGTCAGCGAGCGCAGCAGCCGGCCCGCGGTGGTGTAGCAGGCGGCGAGGGAGCAGCCGACGAGCAGCGCGTAGAAGACGACGCGCGGGGTGGTGAGGGCGGTGAGCATCGCGATCATGGCCCAGCGCTCGCCGATCGGCAGCACGATCATCCGGCGCGCCCATACCGTCCAGCCGACGCTGTCGAGCTTGTCGGAGAGGGCTGCGGTGGGGCTGGTGTTGGCGACCGCGTCGTGGTTGGCCTCGTTGAACGAGAAGTCCACGACGTGGCGGCAGGCCTGGAGGACCATCGCGCCGAGCGCCAGCGTCCAGACGTCGTCGCCGCCGCGTACGGCGCCGATGACGAGGCCGGCGTAGTACGCGTACTCCTTGGCCCGGTCGAAGGTGGCGTCCAGCCAGGCGCCCATCGTGGAGTACTGGAGCGAGTAGCGGGCGAGCTGCCCGTCGGTGCAGTCCAGCACGAACGAGACGAGCAGCAGGATCCCGGCGGCGACGTAGCCGCCGCGCGTCCCGGTGGCCGCCGCGCCCGCCGCGATGAGCGCGGTGATCAGCGAGGCGGTGGTGACCTGGTTCGGGGTGAGGCCCCGGCGGGCGCACCAGCGGGCGATGTAGCGGGAGTAGGGGCTGATGCCGTACGTGGTGAAGAAGCCGTCGTGGGCCTTGACCGCGCTGCGCAGCCGTACCGCCTCGTCGTCCACCTGGTCGCGGGCGCTCTCGGCGGCCGCACGCGCTCCGGCGTCGGTGGGGACGGCGGCGGTGAGCGAGCCCAGCTCGGGGCGCTTGACGACGGTGCCCTCGGCCTCCAGCGCGACGGCTATGCGGCCGGGGACGGTGCGGTCCTCGGGCGCGGCGTCGGCGTCGGCGTCCGGTCCGGCGACGGGGGCGCCCGCGCCCACGGCGGCGGTGGCGCGTCGCAGCGCGCGCATCAGGGCTCCGCGCGCCTCCGGCTGGGCGGTGAGCGCGCCGGGGACCGCGGCGGCCGGGAAGCGCGGGTCGGTCAGGCCGAGCCGCAGCGCGTGGACGTGGCCGACGAAGCGCGGATCGACGAGGGCGACCCGGTGGCCGGCCGGGACGGCGGCGAGGCGGGCTGCGGCGTCACCGGCGTCGGCGGCTGTCTGCACGTCGAAGCCCAGGGACCGCAGGTCGTCCGCGAGCGACGACCCGGGTACCGGCGTACCGGTGAGAATGGCGGTCGACAGACGAACTCACTCCTTGGCACTGACGTGGACGACACACGGGGGCGCGGCCACGTGGCGGGCCTGCGGCGTGTCGGCTGAGGCTATCGGATGAACGGAAGGCCGAGTTCACGGCCCGTTCGGGTGAACCGGCGGGCTCGCCCGGCCTCGGCGATCATCATCATCGATCGGGGGCCCGGCCCACAAACCCGTGATGCGGACAGCCGGGGCGCGACCCTTAGGCTGGCGGTCATGACATGGCTGATCACAGGCGGGGCGGGTTACATCGGGGCGCACGTGGCACGGTCCATGGTCGCGGCGGGCGAGCGGGTCGTGGTGCTCGACGACCGCTCCAGCGGCCTGGTGGACCGGTTGCCGGAGACCGTCACGGTGGTGGAGGGCTCCGCCTCCGACCGGGCCCTGCTGGACCGGACGCTGGCCGGGCACGCGGTGAGCGGTGTGGTGCATCTCGCGGCGAAGAAGCAGGTCGGCGAGTCCGTGGAGAAGCCGCTGCTGTACTACCGCGAGAACGTCGCCGGGCTGACCGTCCTGCTGGAGGCCGTGGTCGCGGCGGGGGTCTCGCGCTTCCTCTTCTCGTCGTCGGCGGCCGTCTACGGCGTACCGGAGACCGGCCTCATCACCGAGGAGACGCCCTGCCTCCCGATCAACCCGTACGGCGAGACCAAGCTCGCCGGCGAGTGGCTGGTCCGGGCCGCCGGCCGGGCCCACGGCATCTCGACCGCCTGCCTGCGGTACTTCAACGTGGCGGGCGCGGCGGCGCCGGAGCTGGCCGACACCGGGGTCTTCAACATCGTGCCGATGATGTTCGACCGGATCACGCGCGGCGAGGCCCCGCGGATCTTCGGGGACGACTACCCGACGCCGGACGGCACCTGTGTCCGTGACTACATCCACGTCGCGGATCTGGCGGAGGCGCACCTGGCCGTGGCCCGGCGGCTGGACGGGGCGGGCGCCGGCGACCTGACGCTGAACGTCGGCCGCGGCGAGGGCGTCTCGGTGCGGGAGCTGGCGGAGGTGATCGGCGAGGTGACGGGGTTCGGCCCGAAGCCGGTCGTCGAGCCCCGGCGGGCCGGTGACGCCCCGGAGGCGGTGGCGTCGGCGGCGCGGATCGCCGACGAGGTGGGCTGGACGGCGCGGCGGGGGGTGCGGGAGATGGTGGAGTCGGCCTGGGAGGGCTGGTGCCTGCGCCACCCGGAGGCCCGTGCGGCGGAGCGCCCCTGACCGGGGCCGCGCCGAGGGGCCCTCGACCGTGTCGGCGCTCTGACCTGCGGAACGTTTCCGCAGGTCAGAGCAGATGACAACGGTGTTCAGTCCCGTGTTGCCCGATACCCCCCACCCGTAGTTCACTGGGCCTGGCCGGGCGGTTTCGCCCTGGCACGTCCTACGGACCTGGAGGCGTCTCGCATGGGGGCTGGCCACGATCACGGGCACGCGCACGGCGGGCCGCCCCCGACGGGCACGGCGGCCGCCGCGTACCGGGGCAGGCTCCGGGTCGCTCTGGCGATCACCCTGAGCGTGATGGTCATGGAGATCGTCGGCGGAGTGCTCTCCGACTCGCTGGCCCTGATCGCGGACGCCGCCCACATGGCCACCGACGCCCTGGGGCTCGGGATGGCGCTGCTGGCCATCCACTTCGCCAACCGCCCGGCCGCCCCGAACCGCACCTTCGGCTTCGCCCGCGCCGAGATCCTGGCCGCGCTCGCCAACTGCCTGCTGCTGCTCGGCGTCGGCGCCTACCTGGTCTACGAGGCGGTGGAGCGGTTCATCACCCCGGCCGAGACGAAGGGCGGGCTCGCCATCGCGTTCGCCGCGGTGGGCCTGGTGGCCAACGTCGTCTCCCTCTCGCTGCTGATGCGCGGGCAGAAGGAGAGCCTGAACGTGCGCGGCGCCTACCTGGAGGTGATGGCCGACACCCTGGGCTCGCTCGCCGTGATCGTCTCGGCCGGGATCATCATGGCGACCGGCTGGCAGGCCGCCGACCCGATCGCCTCCCTGGTGATCGGCCTCATGATCGTCCCCCGGACGATGAAGCTGCTGCGGGAGACCCTGAACGTGCTCCTGGAGGCCGCGCCGAAGGACGTGGACATGGCGGAGGTGCGGGAGCACATCACGGCGCTGCCCGGGGTCCTGGACGTGCACGACCTGCACGCCTGGACGATCACCTCGGGGATGCCGGTGCTCTCGGCGCACGTGGTGGTCCGCCAGGAGCTGCTGGACTCGATCGGCCACGAGAAGGTGCTGCACGAGCTGCAGGGCTGCCTGGGCGACCACTTCGACGTGGAGCACTGCACCTTCCAGCTGGAGCCGAGCGGCCACGCGGAGCACGAGGCGCGGCTCTGCCACTGAGGCGGCGCGGACACCCGGGCGGCCGTCGAGCGCCCGGTGACGGCCGCGCGGGCGGTGCTAGGGCCTGTCTGACCATTCCCGTCGTCGCCCGTAGGGCGGCCGCGCGGCGTCAGGTGCGTGCTCTCGGCGTGCCGGCAGGCCCTCGTACTGGACGTACTTGGGTCTACGGCCAGTGCGGCGAGAGTGCGTGCATGGCGTCGTGAGGCAGACGGGTATGGTCAGACAGGCCCTAGGCTGGCGCCGCTGAGACATTCACGTCTCACCGGACTTTTCAAAGGAGCTGAGGTTGATGACGGTCGCGACGACGCCTTCCCGGCGCACCCTCCGTGCTTCCCTCGTATCCCGGGCCTCCGGCTAGATCCCCTTCGCACGGATCGGCCCGGAGCCCTCTTCCCGAAGGTTCCCCTCATGACCGACCACACCCGCTCGACCGATCACACCGACGAGGCCCCGCGAACGGGCTCTCCGTCCCCCGCCCCCCGCTGGACCACCCGACCGGAGACGGCCGCCGACCGGGCGGCCGTGCACGCGGTCAACGCGGCGGCGTTCCCGACCCCGGACGAGGCGGATCTCGTGGACGCCCTGCGGGCCGACCCCGAGGCCTGGCTGCCGGAACTCTCCTACGTCGCCGAGGCCCCGGACGGCTCCGTGGCGGCGTACGCGCTGCTGACCCGCTGCCATGTAGGTGACGCCCCCGCGCTCGCCCTGGCCCCGGTCGCCACGCTCCCCCGCTATCAGCGGCAGGGCGCGGGGCAGGCCGTGATCCGGGCGGTGCTGGACGCCGCACGGCTGCGCGGTGAAGCGCTCGTGCTGGTGCTGGGGCACCCCGAGTACTATCCGCGCTTCGGCTTCGCACCTGCTTCGCGCCACGGCATCCGGCCCGGTTTCGAGGTGCCGGACGAGGCGATGACGGCCCTCGTCCTGGACGATTCGGTTCCTGTTCCGTCGGGCCTGATCCGCTATCCGGCGGCCTTCGGGGTCTGACGGGCCCTCCGTCCCGCCGCGCCCCGGCCGGCCCGGCGGGACGGACATACCCGGACCCGAAGTACGGACAAGCGGCTTTTGTACGGCAGACTTGACCGGACTCCAGGGGCGCGGCGCACCAGGCCGGGCACCAAAGCGAAGGATGGGTATGCCGACCACACCAGCCACCGCGACGCACAGCTCGTCGGACGGAACCGCAGACGCGATCATGCTCGAACTGGTCGACGAGAACGGCACCACCATCGGCACCGCGGAGAAGCTGGCGGCCCATCAGGCTCCGGGGCAGCTGCACCGCGCGTTCTCCGTCTTCCTCTTCGACGAGCAGGGGCGGCTGCTCCTGCAGCGCCGGGCGCTCGGCAAGTACCACTCCCCCGGTGTCTGGTCCAACACGTGCTGCGGCCACCCCTACCCGGGTGAGGCCCCGTTCGCGGCCGCCGCCCGGCGTACGTACGAGGAGCTGGGCATCTCGCCCTCGCTGCTGGCCGCGGCGGGCACGGTCCGCTACAACCACCCGGACCCGGCGTCGGGCCTGGTGGAGCAGGAGTTCAACCACCTGTTCGTGGGCATGGCGCAGGAGGCGCTGAAGCCGGACCCGGAAGAGGTCGAGGAGACGGCCTTCGTCACGGCGGCCGAGTTGGCGGAGCGGCACGCGCGGGCACCGTTCTCCGCGTGGTTCATGACGGTGCTGGACGCGGCGCGGCCGGCCGTCCGCGAGCTGACGGGCCCTTCGGCGGGCTGGTGAGCGTCGACCGTTCGTCCGGGCGGCGGTGTGCCGTCGCCCGGTCGGGGTGCGAGGCGGTCAGAGCCTCGGCTTCAACGGCAGCTCAGCCCAGATGATCTTGCCGCCGCTCGCGGTGTGCTCGACGTCGCAGGCGCCGCCCGCCTCCGTGGTGACCACCTTGACCAGCAGCAGCCCTCGGCCGCCGGTCTGCGCGGAGTCCGTCTCCAGGGCGGTGGGCCGGTAGGGGTGGCCGTCCTCGACCGAGACCCGGACCCGGTCGGCGGCGATGGCCACCTCGACGGCCAGCTCGGGCGAGAGCAGCGCCGCGTGTTTGACGGCGTTGGTGACCAGCTCCGAGACGATCAGCAGCAGCCCGTGGAGGACGTCTTCCTCGATCGGAGCCCCCTGCCGTCCGAGCAGGTCGCGTACGGCGTGCCGGGCGCCGGGGACGGAGGCGTCCACGGCGGGGGCGGTGAAGCGCCACACCCCCTCGTACGACACGGGGTCGGCGGGGGCACTCCCGGGGCTCTCCATCGTCCGGCACCAGCTCTCACTCGCACTGCACTGACCGTCGAGTAAAGAGTGTTGGGAATGGCCTGGTCCCTACCGTGCCACTGGCCGGAAGTAGCCAGGTATCGATGCCTCTTGACCAAACATGCGAACTCCCGCACGGTTCTGGACTATTTCTGCTTGCCTTCTGGTGACGTGCTCGTCCGGCCGGTGTGCGGTTGACCTCCGTCGCGCCGCCCCGCGACCATGCTGACGATGCGCCGGCCGCCGATGCCCAGGGCGATCAGGCCCAGCCCGTCGAACAGCAGCGCCAGCGAGAAGAAGCAGCCCAGGACGTACAGGCTGCTGTGCGGCCAGTCGAAGAGCACCAGCAGCCCCAGCAGCAGCCCGAAGGCGCCTTGCAGGAGCGTCCACCCCATCTGCGGGCCGCGCACCACGACGCTGCCGACGAGCCGGAAGACACCGCCCGTCAGGAAGAGCAGGGCGGCGAACATGGTCAGCGCCTCGGCCGTGCCCTCGGGGTGCTTGATGACGACGACGCCGGCGGCGATGTTGAGGGCCGCGACCACGACGCCGAGCCAGAAGTAGTTCGTGCCGCGCGACTCGATCGCGTGCAGCAGCCCGACCAGCCCGCCGACGAGCAGCAGCCAGCCGAACAGGAGCATCGAGGTGAGGGTGGCGACACCGGTGTAGACGAGACCGATCACGCCCGCGATCACCAGCAGGGCGCCGAGCAGGGTGAGCCAGCCGAAACTGCGGTTCAGCCTCCGGCCCTCGGCGGTGGGTTCGTTCATCGACAGCTCCTCACGGTGCGTGCCCGGATCGCGACCCCTTCTTGATCATAGGTTCGAACCGGGGGGATAGCATCCGGCGCATGGACCGTACGGAACCCCGGCTCGTCCCGGCCGTCGAGCACGGCGTCGCCACCGTCGTGATCGCGAACCCGGCCAAGCGCAACGCGATGACCCCCGCCATGTGGCGGAGCCTGCCGGAGCTGCTGGAGGGGCTGGCCGCCGACCCCGCGGTGCGGGTGCTGGTGCTGACCGGGGCGGGCGACACCTTCTGCGCCGGGGCCGACATCTCCACGCTGCGGGAGGGCGCGGACACCGCCCAGGAGCTGGCGGTCGCCGCCGAGGAGGCGCTCGCCGCGTTCCCCCGGCCGACGCTGGCGGCGGTGCGCGGCTTCTGCGTGGGCGGCGGCAGCCAGCTCGCGGCGGCCTGCGATCTGCGGTTCGCGGAGGAGGGGGCCTCCTTCGGGGTCACCCCAGCCAAGCTCGGCATCGTCTACCCCGCCTCCTCCACCCGGCGGCTGGTCTCCCTGGTCGGCCCGGCCACCGCCAAGCACCTGCTGTTCTCCGGCGAGCTCGTCGGTACGGAACGGGCGCTGCGCACGGGGCTGGCCGACGAGGTGCTGCCGGCGGGCGGCCTGGACAAGCGGGTCGAGGAGTACGTACGGACGCTGGCGTCCCGCTCCCGGCTCACCCAGGCCGCCGCGAAGGAGTTCGCCGCGGGCCGGACGGACCGGGACGCGCACTGGGCCGGCGAGGCGCGGAGCAGCGGCGACACGGCGGAGGGCGTCACCGCCTTCCTGGAGCGGCGCGCGCCCCGCTTCACCTACCCGGCGGGGTGAGGTCCGCCGGGGGCGTTCCCGTACACGGCAGCGCGGCGCCCGCCCCGGTCGTCCCCTCGGGCCGGGGCGGGCCCGCTCCCTACCGGGTGCTGTGCCGGCTCCGGGCCCGCCACTCCTCGACGAGGGCCGCCGGGGCCTTCTCGGGCGAGCCGCTGTCGTAGGGCGGCTGCGGGTCGTACTCCGTGAGCAGTTGCACCGAGCGCGCCACGTCGTCGCCGGCGATCCGGCCGAGCAGCGTCAGCCCCATGTCGATGCCGGAGGAGACCCCGGCGGCGGTGACGTACTTGCCGTCGAGGACGACGCGTTCCCCGGTGGGCTCGGCGCCGAACTCCTCCAGCGTCTCCAGCGCCAGCCAGTGCGAGGCCGCCCGGCGGCCGGTGAGCAGCCCGGCGGCGGCCAGCAGCAGCGATCCGGTGCAAACCGAGGTCGTCCAGGCGGTGGCGGCGTCGGCTGACCGCAGCCAGCCGAGCAGGGCGTCATTGTCCATCTGGTCGCTCTGGCCGGGGCCGCCCGGCACGATCACCACGTCGGGCGAGGGGACCTCGGCGAGCGTCTTCTCCGCGACCAGCGCGAGGCTCCCGGTGTCGTCGTGTACGGGGCCGGTCCGTTCGGCGACGAAGACGGTCTCGGCGCCCGGCGTCCGGCTGAGGATCTCGTAGGGGCCCACGGCGTCCAGGGCGGTGAAGCGGTCGAAGAGCACGATGGCGATCTGCACGGAAGCGGCCTCTCGGTCGGTGGGTCGGGCGAGCGGGTGGCGGGGCGGTCGGTGGGTGCGGTTCCGTCGGTCGGTTCAGGTACGGGGCGGGGGCGCGGCGGCCCGGAAACGGCGGCGGTATTCGGCCGGCGCGGTGGCGAGCGTCTTCACGAAGGCGCGGCGCATGGCCTCCGGGGTCCCGTAGCCGCTGGCGCGGGCGACCTGCTCGACGCCGACGGACGAGTCCTCCAGGAGGCGGCGCGCGTGCTCCAGCCGGACGCGCTCGACGTACCGCCCGGGTGTCGTGCCGGTCTCGGCCCGGAACGCGCGCGCGAAATGCCGGGGAGAGAGCCGGGCGCGGGCGGCGAGGGCGTCGACCCCGAGGTCGGCGGCGGGGTTCCGGTCGATCCAGAGCTGCACCTCGCGCAGAGGTGCGCGCTGGGCGGTCTGCGCGCTGAGCTGGGCGCTGAACTGGGCCTGGTTCCCGGGGCGGCGCAGGAACACCACGAGGTGGCGGGCGATGGTGAGCGCCAGCTCCCGCCCGTGGTCCTCCTCGACGAGCGCGAGGGCGAGGTCGATGCCGGCGGTGACGCCCGCGGATGTCGCCAGCCGCCCGTCCCGTACGAAGATCGGATCGGGATCGACGTGGACCGCCGGGAAGTCGCGGGCGAGCCGTTCGCAGGAGTTCCAGTGGGTGGTGACCCGGTGTCCGTCCAGCAGTCCCGCCTCGGCCAGCAGCAGCGCCCCGGTGCACACGGAGACGAGCCGCTCCGCGCGGGGCGCGTGCTCGCGCAGCCAGGCGGTCAGCTCCGGGTGGGCGCCGCGGGTGCCGCGGCCGCCGGGGACCAGCAGGGTGTGCGGTACGGGCGCGTCGGCGAGGCTGCCGTCGGGCACCAGGGTGAGACCGCTGGTGGTACGGACCGGGCCGCCGTCGAGCGAGGCGGTCCGCAGACCGTACGAGACACCCTTCGCCCGCGAGGCGCCGGCGAAGACCTCCATCGGGCCGGTCACATCGAGGCTCTGGACGCCGTCGAAGAGGACGGTGAGCACGGTTCGCTGCTTCACGTCCGCCATCCTGGGCGGCGGGCGGCGATGGCCGCAATGACGAACTCCCCACCTTTTCTGCCATCGTCCCGGTCCCGCACGCCCGGCCTCTTTCTTCGCCGGAGCGGGGGCCGGCCGTCGCCCCGGGTTCCCGCTTCGTACCGACCAGTCGGTAACGTGCTGCCATGACTACTCTCCCGGCCCGCGCGGAGCGGCGCTGCCACAACGCCGTCAACCCGCTGCACTCCTGCATCTTCTTCTCCCCCGACCTGGGCGCGGAGATGGGGAGGATCGGCATCGAGGACCCCTCCGCCGCCTACTTCGCCACCCGCGCCGCCGCCTTCGGCCCGGTCGGGGCGGGCGCCGTCACGGCCACCTTCCACAACTTCAACCCGGAGCTGGTGGCCCGCCATGTGCCCGCCGTCTGGAAGACCGCCTCCCCGGACACGGTCCTGGCCGCCCGGCTGCGCGCGGCGGACACGACGCTGCGCCGGCTGCTCGGCGAGGAGGCCGTCGCCTCCGACGCGATGGCGGAGGCGGCCCGGCTCGCGCTGCGCGCCACCGAGGCGTGCACCCCGCACGCCCGCCCGCTGTACGCCGCCCACGCGGACCTCCCGGTGCCCGAGGAGCCGCACCTGGCGTTCTGGCACGCGGCGACGCTGCTGCGCGAGCACCGGGGCGACGCGCACCTCGCCGCTCTGCTCGCCGCGGACCTGGACCCGCTGGAGTCGCTGGTCAGCCACACGGCCACCGGCAAGGGCATGGCGATCCGCTGGATCCTCTCCTCCCGCGGCTGGCGCCGCGCCGACTGGGAGGCGGCCTGCGAGCGGCTGCGGGAGCGCGGCCTGCTGGAGGCGGGCGAGCAGCCGGTGCTGACCGAGGCCGGCACGGCGTTGCGCGCGGAGATCGAGGAGGCGACGGACCGCATGGACGTCGCCCCGTACGCGCACCTGGGCGCGGACGGCGTGGAGCGGCTCACGGAGCTGGCGCGCGGCTTCCTCCGCACCGCCACGGCCGCCGGCGCCTTCCCGGCCTCCGCGACCGGCCGGGGCTGAACCGCCGGATCGGCCGCGACCGGATCAGCGGCGCCCGGGGCCCGGCCCACGCGGCCCGGCCCCGGGCGTGTTGCCCGAGGTCACGCGACACGGCCCCCGCCCACGCGGCACAATGCAGGCCCCGGGGGATGCCCCGGCACAGCAAGAACGTGCTCAGCGGGACCGAGCACGGCCAGCACAGCCAGTACGGGAAGGCGAGTCGGGAAAACCGTGACGACGTCCATCGAAGGCAGGATCGCCGAGGAGCTCGGCGTACGTGAACGACAGGTCAGGGCGGCCGTCGAGTTGCTCGACGGCGGATCGACCGTGCCGTTCATCGCGCGCTACCGCAAGGAGGCGACCGAATCCCTCGACGATGCGCAGCTGCGCACGCTGGAGGAACGGCTGCGCTATCTGCGGGAGCTGGAGGAGCGGCGTACCGCGATCCTCGAATCCGTACGCGAACAGGGCAAGCTCGACGAGGCGTTGGAGGCGAGCATCCGGGCCGCCGAGACGAAGGCGCGCCTGGAGGACATCTACCTGCCGTTCAAGCCCAAGCGGCGGACGAAGGCGCAGATCGCCCGGGAGGCGGGGCTCGCACCGCTGGCGGACGGCCTGCTCGGCGACCCGTCGGTCGACCCGCTCGCGGCCGCGGCCGCGTTCGTGGACGGCGACAAGGGCGTCGCGGACGCGCCCGCCGCCCTGGAGGGCGCCCGCGCCATCCTCACCGAGCGGTTCTCCGAGGACGCCGACCTGACCGGCGAGTTGCGCGAGCGCATGTGGACGCGCGGCCGGCTCGCGGCGAAGGTGCGCGACGGCCAGGAGGAGGCGGGCGCGAAGTTCGCCGACTACTTCGACTTCGCCGAGCCGTTCACCGCACTGCCCTCGCACCGGGTCCTGGCGATGCTGCGGGGCGAGAAGGAGAACGTGCTCGACCTGGTCCTCGAACCGGAGGAGCCGGAGGCCGCCGAGCAGCCGGGCCCGTCCGCGTACGAGAACATGATCGCCCGCCGCTTCGGCGTGGCCGACCGGGGCCGCCCCGGCGACAAGTGGCTGGCGGACACCGTGCGGTGGGCCTGGCGGACCCGCGTCCAGGTGCACCTCGGCATCGACCTGCGGCTGCGGCTGCGCACGGCCGCCGAGGACGAGGCGGTGCGGGTCTTCGCCTCGAACCTGCGCGACCTGCTGCTCGCCGCCCCGGCCGGGACGCGGGCGACGCTCGGCCTGGACCCCGGGTTCCGTACGGGGGTGAAGGTCGCGGTCGTCGACGCCACCGGCAAGGTGGTGGCCACCGATGTGATCCACCCGCACGTGCCGGCCAACAAGTGGGACCAGGCGCTGGCGAAGCTCGCGCGTCTCGCGAAGGAGCACGCGGTCGACCTGATCGCGATCGGCAACGGCACCGCGTCCCGCGAGACGGACAAGCTCGCCGGTGAACTGATCGACAAGCACCCGGAGTTGAAGCTCACGAAGGTGATGGTCTCGGAGGCGGGCGCCTCGGTGTACTCTGCCTCCGCGTTCGCCTCGCAGGAACTGCCCGACATGGACGTGTCGTTGCGCGGCGCGGTCTCCATCGCCCGCCGCCTCCAGGACCCGCTGGCCGAGCTGGTGAAGATCGACCCGAAGTCGATCGGCGTCGGCCAGTACCAGCACGACCTGTCCGAGGTAAAGCTGTCGCGTTCGCTGGACGCGGTGGTCGAGGACTGTGTGAACGGGGTCGGCGTGGACGTCAACACCGCCTCCGCGCCGCTGCTTTCACGGGTGTCGGGCATCAGCTCGGGGCTGGCGGAGAACATCGTCGCGCACCGGGACGCCAACGGCCCCTTCCGTTCGCGCAAGGCGCTCAAGGACGTCGCGCGGCTCGGCCCGAAGGCGTACGAGCAGTGCGCGGGCTTCCTCCGGATCCGGGGCGGCGACGACCCGCTGGACGGCTCCAGCGTGCACCCCGAGGCGTACCCCGTGGTGCGGCGGATGGGGAAGAGCGCGGGCGGCGAGGTCGCCTCGCTGATCGGCAACGCGGAGGCGCTGCGGGCGCTGCGCGCGGCGGACTTCGTGGACGACATGTTCGGGCTGCCGACCGTGACGGACATCCTCAAGGAGCTGGAGAAGCCGGGGCGCGACCCGCGTCCGGCGTTCCGTACGGCGACCTTCAAGGAGGGCGTCGAGAAGATCGGCGACCTGGAGCCGGGCATGGTGCTGGAGGGCGTCGTGACGAACGTGGCCGCGTTCGGCGCGTTCGTCGACGTCGGCGTCCACCAGGACGGCCTGGTGCACGTGTCGGCGCTGTCGAAGACGTTCGTGAAGGACCCGCGCGATGTCGTGAAGCCCGGCGACATCGTGAAGGTCAAGGTCATGGACGTCGATGTGCAGCGCAAGCGGATCTCGCTGTCGCTGCGGCTCGACGACGAGCCCGGGGCGGGCGGCGGCTCCGGCGGCGGCCAGGGGCGCGGTGAGCGGGGCGGCCGTCCGCCGAAGCAGCGCCAGGGCCAGGGGTCCGGCGGCGGCCAGGGCCGTCAGGGCGGGGGCGGCCGGGACCGGCACGGCGGCGGCGGTTCCCGGCAGGGCGGGCAGGGCGCGCCCGCTCCGGCCAACAGCGCCATGGCGGACGCGCTGCGGCGGGCCGGCCTCGCCGACCCGAAGCCGGGCGGCGGCCGGGGGCACTGAGCCGGACCGCGTCCGTAACCGGGCCGGCGGACTCCCCGCCCGGTCACCGTCGGTGCGACCGGGTCGCACCGGGTCCGTCACGACCCGGTCATGGGCGCGGTGCCCGTACGTCCGCGGTGGTCCTCGCGCTTCGCAAGGGCCACCGCGGACGGGAGCGGGCAGGGCGGCCGGGGTGCTGAGGGGGCGTCGACGTCACGCGGTCCGGCCGGAGGCGTCCCCGCCTTCCGAGCGCCGGCGCGCGAGATGGAGTGTGATGTCGGCGTCCATCTCGACCACCTCGGGCAGCACCCGTGCGATCCGCCCGAACAGTTCCTCCCGCCGGGCGGGGGCCAGCGCGATGTAGGCCGAGATGGTGGAGAGGTGGCCGAGGTAGTCGCTCGCGCTCAGCGCGTAGCGCCGCTCGACCACCGACTGCCGTACGTCGGTGAACCACGGTGCCTGCCGGAGTTCGGTCCCCGGCCACTGCAGGGCCTGGTCCAGGGGCGTTCCGTCGGGGGACGGGATCTCGTCACTGTCGAGGAACGGCGCCCGTACCGTGCGTACGGCCTCCTCGACGACCGGGTCGGCCGGGCGCAGGGGCCCGCCGAACGAGGCGAAGACGCCGCCCGGCTCCAGCAGTTCGGCCATGCGCGACCATCTGCCGTCCGGCTCGGTCCAGTGCAGCGAGGCCGCCGCGTAGACGAGGCCGTACCTCTCGCCCGGCCGCAGCTCCTCGAAGGCGGCCCGCTCCGTGCGGACGCCCGACGGTACGTGGTTGCGCAGCTCCGCGAGCATGGCCGGGTCGGGGTCGGTGGCGGTGACCTCCTACACCCGTCGGGCGAACAGGCGCGTCGCCTTGCCCGTTCCCGCGCCGATCTCCAGGGCGGTGGTCACCGGGCGCTCCGCGTGGGCCAGCACCCGGTCGAGGACGGCCGAAGGGTATCCGGGCCGAAACCGTTCGTAGGCTTGCGCCGTTGCTCCGAAACTCACCGCGCGACGGGTCATACCGGCCAGCCTGTCACCGGCTCCCCGGTTCCGCTCAGATTTCGCTGATCCGGCCGTCCGCCACCTCGACGCGGCGGGTCGTGCGGACCGCCTCCAGCATCCGCCGGTCGTGGGTGACCAGCAGCAGCGTGCCCGTGTACGTCTCCAGGGCCGCCTCCAACTGCTCGATAGCGGGCAGGTCCAGATGGTTGGTCGGCTCGTCCAGCACCAGGAGGTTGACGCCCCGGCCCTGGAGCAGGGCGAGGGCGGCGCGGGTGCGCTCCCCCGGGGAGAGACTGGTCGCGGGGCGCGTCACGTGGTCCGCGCGCAGGCCGAACTTGGCCAGGAGGGTGCGGACTTCGGCGGGCTGGGTGTCCGGCACGGCCGCGCAGAACGCCTCCAGCAGCGTCTGCGTGCCGAGGAACAGCCTGCGGGCCTGGTCCACCTCGCCGACGACGACGCCCGAACCGAGCGCGGCGTGACCGGAGTCCAGCGAAAGCCGCTCCAACAGGGCGGCCAGCAGTGTGGACTTGCCCGCGCCGTTGGCGCCGGTGATGGCGACCCGGTCCGCCCAGTCGATCTGGAGCGAGGCGGGGCCGAAGGTGAAGTCGCCGCGTTTCACCGTCGCTTCGCGCAGGGTCGCGACGACGGAACCGGAGCGCGGGGCGGAGGCGATCTCCATCCGCAGCTCCCATTCCTTGCGCGGCTCCTCCACCACGTCGAGGCGTTCGATCATGCGCTGGGTCTGGCGGGCCTTCGCGGCCTGCTTCTCGCTGGCCTCGCTGCGCGCGTTGCGACCGAGCTTGTCGCCGTCGGTGGCCTTGCGGCGGGCGTTCTTGACGCCCTTGTCCATCCAGGAGCGCTGCATGTGGCCGCGCGCTTCGAGGGACGCCTTCTTGTCGGCGTACTCCTCGTACTCCTCGCGGGCGTGCCGGCGGGCGGTCTCCCGCTCCTCCAGGTAGGCCGCGTAGCCACCGCCGTACAGGGTGATCTGCTGCTGCGCGAGGTCCAGTTCCAGCACCTTGGTGACCGTGCGCATGAGGAACTCGCGGTCGTGGCTGATGACGACCGTGCCCGCGCGGAGGCCGGAGACGAAGCGCTCCAGGCGTTCCAGTCCGTCGAGGTCGAGGTCGTTGGTGGGCTCGTCGAGGAGGAAGACGTCGTACCGGGAGAGCAGCAGTGAGGCGAGTCCGGCGCGGGCCGCCTGGCCGCCGGAGAGCGCGGTCATGGGCCGGTCCAGGCCCACGGTCAGTCCCAGCTCGGCGGCGACCTGCTCGGCCCGCTCGTCCAGGTCGGCCCCGCCGAGGGCGAGCCAGCGCTCCAGGGCCTCGGAGTACGCGTCGTCCGCTCCCGGGGCGCCCGCGACGAGGGCCTCGGTCGCCTCGTCCATGGTGCGCTGGGCGTCGGCGACCCCGGTGCGGCGGGCCAGGAACTCGGCGACGGTCTCGCCGTCGCGCCGCTCGGGCTCCTGCGGGAGGTGGCCGACGGTGGCGGTGGGCGGGGAGAGCCGCAGCTCGCCCTCCTCCGGGCGGTCGAGTCCGGCGAGCAGGCGCAGCAGGGAGGACTTGCCCGCGCCGTTGACTCCGACGAGACCGATCACATCTCCCGGGGCGACGACGAGGTCGAGCCCGGCGAAGAGCGTGCGGTCGCCGTGTCCGGCGGCGAGGTCCTTGGCGACGAGAGTGGCAGTCATCAGGGTGCCGATTCTAAGGGCTGTCCAGCAATTCCCCGCCGCCCGTCCTCCCCGCCCGATGGCCGCACCGGGCAGGGAGGACGCCGTGCGGACGGTCAGCTGAAACGGTCGAGCGTGATCAGCGCCTCCTGCGGGCTGCCGTCGTGGACGAGCGACTCGTGGGCGCCCACGTCGTCGAAGGCGAAGCCGTACGCCTTGCCGTCCATCATCTGCGCGTGGATGTGCCGGGAGTAGTGGTTGGTCACGGCGTCCTTGTAGAAGTTCGCCGCGTTGTTGTCGGGCTGGTTGGCGCTGGTCAGCAGGGTGGAGCGGTTGAAGCCGGCGCACAGGGTGCGGGAGATCGGCCCGCGCACCTGGTCGTTGGGGGCGTCGAGGTGCTTGTAGCAGCCGAAGACGCTGTCCGAGTCCGGCTTCTGGAACGAGGTCACGACCGCGCCCGCGCCGTTGGTGAAGTTCATGACGTTGCCGGAGACCCGGCCGTAGTACTTGGTGTTCGGCTCGTGCGCGAACGGCGTCACCGTCAGCACGGAACCGCTGTAGCGGCTCCAGACCCGGTTGATGTAGTCGTTCATGATCCCGGACGGCAGAGCGCCGCTGCCGACGCCGTGCCCCGGGGACAGGGCGCGGAGCACCGTTCCGTCGGACCGGGTCTGGATGAGGCCGGACCAGCCGCCGGACTGGTTCCTGAGGTTGTCGAACACCGCCTTGTAGCCGCCGGCCTTGAGCTTTCCGGTGCTCCTGACACTGCCGCCCGGGGCTCTGACGCCCACGGAGTACGGGGCGGAGAACATGTCGACCTGGGTGCTGTTGATCCACAGGCCCGCGTCGTTGAGCGTGTACTCGGTCCAGTTGAACAGGATGTTCCGGTTCGGGTCGCTCGGGTTCTGCACCGCGGGCTGGACGAGGCCGCCGGTGGTGACCTTGAAGACGAGCTTCTGACCGTACGAGAAGTAGACGCGCCCGGAGAACTTCGGCATCCGGATCGTCACCGACTGCCCGTTGCGCGGTCCGGCGATCGACGCGTCCGGGGCCGGGGAGGGCGGATTGCCCCCGGCCGGCCAGGGGTGGAAGCCGCCGTTCGCGTCCGCCCAGCCCTGGCGGCCGGTGGAGAGCTCCGTTCCGAGGTTGTAGACGTAGATCTGGTCGGCTCGTCCGGAGTCGTTCTTGATGGTCAGCGGGATGGTGGCGGGGACCGCGGCCTCGGCGGGCGCCTTGGCGACGGCGGTGGTGGGGCCGAGGGCGAGAGCCAGGGCTGCGGTCAGCGCGCCGAGACCTCTCCATGGTGCGGACATGCTCGTCCTCCTCGTCGGGCGGATGTGTGGGGGTGGAGCGGGAGGGCATATCGCGTGGAGCCTGAGAGCGCTCTCAGAATCCTGCGGGAGGTGACCGGTGTCAACGAGCCCGTCTCGACTTCTCGAACCGTTACGGAACTCGCCCCGCTCCCCGCCGATCGGTCCTCCCGCCCCCGGTGGCGGGATCCCGGATCTTTCGACCCGGGGCCCCGGCTTCCCTGGTCCGGGGATTCCGGTTTCGGTTAGCGTCCGGGCAGCGACGGACGTACCGAGGGACGGGAGTGGCCCATGGGGGCGGATGTGATCGTGGTGGGCGGCGGGGTCGTCGGGCTCACCACCGCCGTGACGCTGGCGGAGCGCGGGCTGCGGGTGCGGGTCTGGTCCCGCGATCCGGCCGGGGCCACGACGTCGGCGGTGGCGGGCGCGCTGTGGTGGCCGTACCGGATCGAGCCGGCCGAGCGGGTGGACGGCTGGTCGCTGGCGACGCTGGCGGTGTACGAGGAGCTGGCCGCCGCTCCGGAGGAGACCGGCGTACGGCGGGTGGCGGGGCTGCACGGCGGGGAGCGGCTCGCGGCGCTGGGCGGCTGGGCGGCCGGGCTGGGGGACGCCGCGGAGGTGCCCGAGGGGCTGCGGGTGACGTTGCCGCTGCTGGACATGCCGGTCCACCTGGCGTGGCTGGAGCGGCGGCTCGCGGCAGCGGACGGGACGGTGGAGCGCCGGGCCGTGTCGGGGTTCGGGGAGGCGGCGGAGGCGGGCGCCACGGTGGTGAACTGCACGGGGCTCGGGGCGCGCGAGCTGGTGCCCGACGCCGGGGTGCGGCCGGTGCGGGGGCAGTTGGTCGCGGTGGAGAACCCCGGGATCGAGGAGTGGTACACCGAGGCGGATCCGGCGTCGGCCGCGACGACGTACTTCTTCCCGCAGCCGGGGCGGCTGGTGCTGGGCGGTACGGCCGAGGCGGACGATCCGCGCACGGAGCCCGACCCGGGCACCGCCCGGGAGATCGTGGCGCGGTGCGCGCGGATCCGCCCGGAGATCGCCGGGGCCCGGGTGCTCGGCCACCGGGTGGGGCTGCGGCCGGCGCGGGAGGCGGGTGTGCGGATCGAGGCGGAGACGCTGCCGGGCGGCGGCCGGCTGGTGCACAACTACGGTCACGGCGGCGCGGGTGTGACCGTGGCGTGGGGCTGCGCCCGGGAGGCGGCGGCGCTGGTGGGGTGACGGCGGGTGGGAGCCGGTTCGACCACCGGCGGGCGGGGGCGGAGGCGACTTGAGGGGCCGGGGCGGCTTGAGCCGTGGCCCGGGCCGGCCGACCGAATCCGCGTGGTGTGCCCCGTACGTACGGCCCCACCGCGCTCCGCCCCGCCCCCGTCCCGTACCGCGTACGCGCTCGGAGCCCGCGACCGGTGTGCGGTCGCGGGCTCCGGAGGGCTGTGCCGCCGGGCGGCGGGCGGGGTCAGTCGGTGGGCCGCTCCTTCTCCTTGGAGAGGGTCGAGGTCGAGGCGGTCCCGGAGCCCGGGTCGCCGGACTCGTGCTTGTGGCGCTCGTCCGTGACCGGCGTGGTGCCGGGGCCGATCCGGATCTCGAAGTCGCCGTCGTACTTGGCGTGCCCCTCGATCACCGCGGACTCGACCGCCTCCACGCCGAACTCCTGGCGCACGATCTGCGGGTCCCTGCGCAGGTCCCGCATGAGGGCGACGCACATGCCGATCATCACGACGACGAAGGGCGCCGCCACCAGGATGGTGAGGTTCTGGAGTCCTTGGAGCGCGTTGTCCTTGCCCTCGCCGATGAGCAGCATGATCGCGGCGACGGCCCCGGTCACGACACCCCAGAAGATGACGACCCACTTGCCGGGTTCCAGGACGCCCTTCTGCGAGAGCGTGCCCATGACGATCGACGCGGCGTCGGCTCCGGAGACGAAGAAGATGCCGACCAGGATCATCACGAGGATGCACGTGACGGTGGCGATCGGGAACTCCTGGAGGACGCCGAACAGCTGCGCCTCGGGGGTGTCCGCGCCCTGGAGCTTGCCCGCCTCGTCCAGCTTCATGGCCGAGCCGCCGAAGACGGCGAACCAGATCAGGCTGACGGTGCTGGGGACCAGGATGACGCCGCCGACGAACTGGCGGATCGTCCGGCCGCGGCTGATCCGGGCGATGAACATGCCGACGAAGGGCGTCCAGGAGATCCACCAGGCCCAGTAGAAGACCGTCCAGCTGCCGAGCCAGTCGGCGACGTCGCCGCCGCCGGTGGCCTCGGTGCGCCCGGCGAGCTGTCCGAGGTCGCTGATGTAGGCGCCGATGGAGGTGGGCAGCAGGTCGAGCACAATGATCGTGGGACCGGCGACGAAGACGAAGACCACCAGGAGGAGGGCCAGCACCATGTTGATGTTGGACAGCCACTGGATGCCCTTCTCGACGCCGGAGACGGCCGAGAGGACGAAGCAGACGGTCAGCACGGCGATGATGGCGACCAGCAGACCGGTGCCGGTCTTCTCCATCCAGTTCAGCTCCTGGAAGCCGCTGCCGATCTGGAGGGCGCCGAGGCCGAGCGAGGCGGCGGAGCCGAACAGGGTGGCGAAGATGGCCAGGATGTCGATGACGCGGCCGAAGCCGCCGTAGGCGTGCCGCTTGCCGATCAGCGGCTCGAAGACCGCGCTGATCGTCTGCCGCCGGCGCCGGCGGTAGGCGCTGTACGCGATGGCCAGCCCGACCACGGCGTAGATGGCCCACGGGTGCAGGGTCCAGTGGAAGAGGGTCGTGGCCATCGCCGTCTGCTGGGCCTCGGCCGCGTCCGCTGGGTCGGTGCCGGGCGGCGGCGTACGGAAGTGGGCGAGCGGCTCGCTCACACCGTAGAACATCAGACCGATGCCCATGCCGGCGCTGAACATCATGGCGACCCAGGAGGTGGTCCGGAACTCCGGCTCCTCGCCTTCCTGGCCCAGGCAAATCTTGCCGTACCGGCTGATGGCCAGCCACAGAGCGAAGACGACGAAGCCCGAGGCGGCCAGCATGAACGCCCAGCCGCCGTTGTGGATCAGCCCTTCCAGGAGCGTGCTGGACACGCTCTCCAGGGAGTCGGTGGCGGTCGCCCCCCACACGACGAAGGCCAGCGTGAGGATCGCCGTGACGCCGAACACCACGCGATCGGTGGTGGGCCTCCTGGCACTGACCGGCTCGGGGGGAAGGTCGGCCGTCACCGCCAACCCTTCCCGCCCCTCCGCTGTCTGGTCGTCCTGGGACACAAATGGCACCTTTCAACGAGTCCGAAAAACGCTCTCCGTAGGCAGTACCACACCTGCCCAGGATCTCGAAGGATCAACAAGCCGTTCTGGCTTGACCGTTTGCGAGTTGATATGTCGCTCGCTGATCGAGGAGCAGGGGAATCAGGTTCCGAGCGGACTGCCGGAGGGGCACAAACACGCCATCTCGCTCCGGACGGACCGTGACCTCGTGGAGGGCCAGTCGGTCCTTCACCTCCGCGTACTGGGCGCCGTCCAGCCGGTAGCCGCACGGCGGGTCGGCGAGGATCTCGGAGGGCTCGGCCGGGTCGTTGTCCGCGCCGCCGAGGTACACGGGTCCCCGGTCGGCGAGACCGGCCAGCCGCGAGAGGGCGGTGGCCGTACGGAGGCGGGCGCGCTGCTCGTCGGTGAAGGCGCGGAGGCCGTCGAGCGCGGTGAGCTGGGAGTCCACCCGGCGGCGGTGGTTGAGGGCCGGGTCCGCCTTCTCCGCGTCGCTGAGCGCGTCGACCCGGGACTCGATGAGGAGGCCGACGGCGTGCTTGAGACCCGAGGTGTTGCGCAGGATCCGTTCCTGGCCGTCGCCGGCGACCTGCTTCACCGGCTCGCCGGTGGCGGGGTCGGTCCAGATGCCGTAGTGGCCGCTGGTGTAGCCGCCCGCCGTCGCGGCGGGGCGGACGTAGCGCTCGGAGAGGACGCGCGAGGCGTCGTGGACGCGGTCGTGGACGTTGAGGTTGCGCGGCCAGAGTGCGAACAGGTCCTTGGCGTAGTACGGCGGGGTCGCGCCGTACTCGTGCAAGTCGTAGATCACCTGCGGCCGTTCGTCGCGCACCACGGCCGCCACGGCTCGCGCCTCGGCGGTCTCCAGGGCGATGTGGTCGCGGTTGACGTCGGTCCCGGCCGCGTTGCCCCGGGTGTCGGCGGCGCGTCCGTCCGGGTTGGCCGTGGGCAGTACGAGCAGGGTCGTACGGGAGAGGAAGGCGCGGGTCGCCCGGTCCTCGGCGAACGCGAGGTCGCGGACCGTGGTCAGACACGCCTCGCGCCCGGCCGGCTCGTCCCCGTGCTGACTGCAGATCAGCAGCACGGTGGTGGCCCCGGGCCGCTCCCGTCCCACCCGTACGAGCCGCAGGGGGCGCCCCTGCTCGGTGGTGCCCACGCGGTCGACGGAGACCCGGTCGCTCTCCCGGTCCACCGCGGCCAGGAACTCCCGTTCCTCCGCCTCGCCGGTCCAGCGCTTGCCCTCGCTCGTCTCGAACCCGGTGCGGGGCGGGCGGTGCGCGGCCTCGGCGGGGGCGATGGCGAACGGGACGGCGAGCGAGGCGAGCGCCGCCGCCACGGCCGTCCGGCGCACCGCGCGGGCGCCCCGGGGAACGGGCGCGTGCCCCGCGACCGGCGCGAGCCACGGGTGCGGGCTGAGCATGCGGAGTGCGCGGGCGACGCGTGGGGTCATCGGCGGCTGCCTCCCGGGGCATGCGGGGGCGGACACCGTGACGCCCCGTCGGTCTGTCGGCGATGTGCGGACGTTACCCCGGTCAACTCCTGTGCGACAGGGGGCGATCACTGCCTTTCGCGGGTTCGCGCACATCGCGGCGCGTGACGGGGGAATGGCGATCGTGTGACAGAAGTACCCGGAACGGCCTGTACCGCTCCGGTGGCCGCATAGCCTCGTGCCGACCGGTCGAACGAGCATCCGTCCGAACTGTTTGGAGCTTGCGTGCACCGCAGATTCATCGTCCCCAGCGCACTTGCGGCCACCCTTTTGCTGGCGATCCCGGCAGCGGCCGCACCGGGCACCGTGGGCGCCCCGGGCATCGGCGACCCCTACTACCCGGCCAGTGGGAACGGCGGCTACGACGTCTCCCACTACGACCTGCGGCTGAAGTACCAGCCGAAGACCGACCTCCTGGAGGGTACGGCGACGATCCTCGCCACCACCACGCAGGAGTTGTCCCGCTTCAACCTCGACTTCGGGCTCGACGTCTCCGAGGTGCGGGTGAACGGCAAAAAGGCCGGGTTCGCCACCAGCGGCGACCACGAGCTGGAGGTCACCCCCGCCCAGCCGCTGGCGAAGGGCAGGGCGGTCTCCGTGGTCGTCCGCTACGCCGGAAAGCCCTCCGAGTTGAAGATCGGCGGCTGGACCGCCTGGGCCCGGACCCCGGACGGCGGGGTCGCCGCGCAGGAGCCGGACTCGGCCGTGTGGTGGTACCCGAGCAACGACCACCCGCTCGACAAGGCCACGTACGACATCTCGGTCTCCGTGCCGGACGGCACCCAGGCGATCAGCAACGGCGTCCTCCAGTCGCAGAGTTCGAAGCTCGGCTGGACCCGTTTCAACTGGCGCTCGGACAAGCCGCAGGCCACCTACCTCTCGACGCTGGCGATTGGCAGGTTCGACGTCACGACCGACCGGACGGCGGACGGCCTGCCGGTCCTCAACGCCTACAGCAAGGACCTCGGTCCCCACGCCGGGGCGGCCCGCGCCAGCATCGAGCGGACCACCGAGGTCGCCGAGTGGCTGACCGGGGTGTTCGGCCCGTACCCGTTCAACGCGCTCGGCGGGTACGTGCCGAACGTGACGAGCGGCTTCGCGCTGGAGACCCAGACGCGGCCCTTCTACAGCCCGAAGCAGTTCGCGAACGGCGCCAACGTCTCCGTCGTCGTGCACGAGCTGGCCCACCAGTGGTACGGCAACAGCGTGTCGGTCGACGGCTGGAAGGAGATCTGGATCAACGAGGGCTTCGCCCGCTACAGCCAGTGGCTCTGGTCGGAGAAGGAGGGCGAGGGCACCGCGCAGGAACTGGCGGACTACGTCTACGCCCAGCACCCGGCCGACGACCCGTTCTGGAAGGTGAAGCCGGGCGACCCCGGCCCGGACAAGCAGTTCGACATCGCCGTCTACGACCGGGGCGCGCTGGCGCTCCAGGCGCTGCGCAACGAGGTCGGCGACGAGGTGTTCTTCGAGCTGCTGAAGGGCTGGCCGACCGAGCGCGCCCACTCCAACGCGAACGTGGGCGACTTCCTCCGGTACGCCGAGCGCGTCTCGGGCAAGCCGCTCGCCGCCCTCTTCGACACCTGGCTGTACCGTCCCTCGCGTCCGGCCGGCCCGGCGGTGGCCGGGGCGGGCCTCGCCGGGAAGGCCCTGTCGGACGGGCGGGTCCAGCGTCCGGCGTCGTGGAAGAAGATCGCGGCGACGAACACCGTGCACGACCACGGCGACCGCGGCCACCGCCATGACGCGGCCGAGGGACGCCTGGGGCACGACCACCGCTGACGGCGCTCGGCGCCGGTGTGCGTCAGGCCGGCCGGGGGCGTCCGGCGGATCTCGACCGGGTCCGCCGGACGCCCCCTTGCCATCCGGAGACTTCGCGATGCGCGTGGCTACACCCGGCGATCCGCTGCGTACCTCTTCAGCGTTCAGCCGTTCCGGCGCGCCTCGGCTGCCCGCGCGGCCCGTGCCCTCGGCAGGTAGCGCAGCCGCTCGGGCAGGGCGGGGACCACGGCCCGCAGCACCGCGCACGTCCGGCGCAGCCGCCTCTCCTGGGCGGCGGTCCAGGGCAGGCCGATCGCCGCGCGGGCGTCGGGGGGCATGAGGCCGATGGTGACGAACCTCCGGAAGCGGGCCAGCGGCGGCAGGACGACCGGCCACAGCGCCCGCAGGAGGATCCGCAGCGGCCACGGGCCCCGGTCCGGCGGCGGTACGGGCTGGTCGGTGGCGACGAGTTCACGGACGACGGGGGTCGCCTCGACCTCCTCGGCGAGCATCTTCCTCCAGTACGGCCAGAACTCCTCGACGGTCTGCGGCATGTCCCGGTCGTGGATGCCGAGGATCCGGCCGACCTGGAGCCACTCCCGGTAGAGGGCGCGCTCCTGGGCGGGGGTCATGGGCCGGATCAGATAGCGGGCCGCGTGCCGGTAGACGGGGAAGCCGGTGGCGTGCACCCAGGCGTAGTTGGCGGGCGTCAGCGCGTGGTAGGGGCGGCCGCGGGTGTCGGTGCCCCGGATGGTGCGGTGCAGCACGCGCAGCCTGCGTCCTTCCTCGGCCGCCTCCGCTCCGCCGTACACCCAGAGCTGGAGCGAGCGCAGCGAGCGTTCGCCGCGTCCCCACGGGTCCGTACGGAAGACGGAGTGCTCGTCCACGCCCGCGCCGACTGCCGGGTGGGCGACCTGGAGCGTGAGGGCCGCGGGCAGCATCAGCAGGGCGCGGACGTCCCCGGAGAGGCTCCAGAGGACACCGCCGGGCGGGGGCGGCACGGGGTCGTCCGCGCCGCCCGTCCGGTGCCGCCGGTGGTCGAAGGCGTGCTCCGTCGCGCGTTCCGCGCCGCTCATCCGTGCTCCCGAGGTCCAGCCGGGCCTGCCGTGCGCAGCCCGTCCCCTGCCCCTCCATGGTCGCTCGCCCGGGGACGGCGGTGGCAGGCGGGGCGTCGAACACGGTGGGCGGGTGGGGCGGTCAGCCGTGGTCGTACACCGTCACCGGCAGGCCGGCGGCCGTCAGCCGGCGCTCGATCAGCGGCTCGATCCTGGCCCAGGAGCCGCCCGCGAGCCCGCAGCCGATCCGGGGCATGTGGACGGAGGCGCCCAGCTCCGCCGCCTTGAGCGCCACCGCGCCGAGCGCCGTGTCGATGGCCTCGTACCGGACCGGAACCCCCTTGCTGCCGGTGCGTATGCCGCGCTGGCCGATCATGTTGCCCACCCAGAGGTACGGATCCACCCGGACGAACTGGACGGCGCCGAGGGCGAAGTCGTTGCCCGCGCGTTCCCGGTGCCAGCGGCGGTACGCGGCCTCGGGCTCCGGCCGGCGGCGGGACAGCGCCAGCACGAAACCCCTGCCCCAGCCGCCCAGGTCGTTGCAGACGTGGACGATCAGCTTGACGCCCTTGCCCAGCGGGGCCGTGGCGTCCCCTCGTACGTACGTGATCTCCGCCATGCCCTCACCGTACGGGCGGCCACTGACAACGGGCCCGGGGTGGACGGACGGGGCCTCGGTGCCGGAGACTTTCACAGTAGTGGTGAGACAGCGGAACTGTCCGATCCGAGGATTCGACCGGCGGGAGCAGAGATGGCGACGGGGACCGACGGGCCGACCCTCACGGTCGACGAGTTGGCGGCGCGCGCCGGTGTCACCGTGCGGACGGTGCGTTTCTACAGCACCCGTGGTCTGCTGCCGCCCCCGGTCATCGGTCCGCGCCGGGTCGGTCACTACGGATCCGACCACCTCTCGCGGCTCGCGCTGATCGAGGAGCTCCAGCACCAGGGCATGACGCTGGCGGCGATCGAACGGTATCTGGAACAGCTGCCGTCCGACCTGAGCGCCAACGATCTGGCGATCCACCGGGCACTGGTGGCGTCCTGGGCACCGGACCAGACGGAGGGCTTCTCCCGGCAGGAGCTGGAGCGGCGGGCCGGGCGGACGCTGGCCGAGGAGGACGTGGAGCGGCTCGCGGCGATGGGGGTGCTGGTGCGCCCGCAGGAGCCCGACGGGGAGTTCCGGGTGGACGTGGGGCTGCTGCGGCTCGGGGTGGAGCTGCTGGACGTGCCGATCGCGCACGAGACGATCCTGGCGGCGCGCACCGTGCTGCTGGAGCACACCCGCTCGGCCGCGCAGGAGATGACCCGGCTGTTCCGGGACGAGGTGTGGAACCCCTACCGGGAGCGGGAGGCCGATCCGGAGCACGTGGCGGCGATGAAGTCGCTGTCGGCCCATATGCAGCCGATCGTCGTGCAGGCGCTGGTGACGGCGTTCCAGCGGTCGCTGAAGGAGGAGCTGCGGGCCGCGTTCACCGCCGAGTGACGGTGGACGCGGCCCGCCGGCGGCTCAGTCGTGGAAGGTCTCGCCCTTCTCCGCCTTCTCCACCAGCAGCGCGGGCGGCAGGAAGCGGTCGCCGTAGCGCTCGGCGAGTTCCCGGGCGCGGGCGACGAAGCCGGGCAGTCCGCCCTCGTACCCGTTGATGTACTGGAGCACGCCGCCGGTCCACGGCGGGAAGCCGATGCCCATGATGGAGCCGATGTTGGCGTCGGCGACGGAGATGAGAACGTTCTCCTCCAGGCAGCGGACGCTGTCCAGGGCCTCGGAGAAGAGCATCCGCTCCTTCATGTCCTCGAAGGGGACGTCCCCGTCGGCCTTGCTGGTGAAGTGCTCGCGCAGGCCCGGCCAGAGACCGGTGCGCTTGCCCTCCTCGTCGTAGTCGTAGAAGCCCGCTCCCCCGCTGCGGCCCGGGCGCTCGAACTCGTCGATCATCCGGTCGATGACGGCGTCGGAGGGGTGGCCGGGCCAGGTGCCGCCGGCCTCCTCCACCGCGCGTTTGGTCTCCTCGCGGATCTTGCGCGGCAGGGTCAGCGTCAGCTCGTCCATCAGGGAGAGCACCTTGGCCGGGTAGCCGGACTGGGCGGCGGCCTGCTCGATCGAGGCGGGTTCGACGCCCTCCCCGACCATGGCGACGCCCTCGTTGATGAACTGGCCGATGACGCGCGAGGTGAAGAAGCCGCGTGAGTCGTTGACGACGATCGGCGTCTTCTTGATGCGCCGTACGAGGTCGAAGGCGCGGGCCAGGGCCTCGTCGCCGGTGCGCTCGCCCTTGATGATCTCGACGAGCGGCATCTTGTCGACGGGCGAGAAGAAGTGCAGCCCGATGAAGTCGGCGGGGCGCGAGACGCCCTCGGCCAGCACGGTGATCGGGAGGGTGGAGGTGTTGGAGCAGAGCAGGGCGTCCGGCTCGATGACGTCCTGGATCTCCTGGAACACCTTGTGCTTGAGGGCGGTGCCCTCGAAGACGGCCTCGATGACCGCGTCGCAGCCGGCGAGGTCGGCCGCGTCGCCGGTCGGGGTGATCCGGGCCAGCAGTTCATCGCGCTTGGCCTCGGTCGTACGGCCCCGGGACAGCGCCTTGGCGAGCAGCTTCTCGCTGTACGCCTTGCCCTTGGCGGCGGCCTCGGTGGTGACGTCCTTGAGGACGACGTCGATCCCGGCCCTGGCGCAGGAGTAGGCGATGCCCGCGCCCATCATGCCGGCGCCGAGGACGGCGACCTTGCGGACCGGGCGCTCAGGGACGTCCTTGGGGCGGTTGGCGCCGGAGTTGACGGCCTGGAGGTCGAAGAAGAACGCCTGGATCATGTTCTTGGCGACCTGGCCGGTGACCAGCTCGGTGAAGTACCGGGCCTCGATGGTCAGGGCGGTCTCGAAGTCGACCTGGGAGCCCTCGACGGCCGCCGCGAGGATGTTGCGCGGCGCGGGCATGGGCGCGCCCGCGATCTGCTTCTTCAGGTTGGCCGGGAACGCGGGGAGGCTGGCGGCGAACTTGGGGTTCGACGGGGTCCCGCCGGGGATCTTGTACCCCTTGACGTCCCAGGGCTGCTGGGACTCGGGGTGGGCGTCGATGAAGGAGCGGGCCTTTTCGAGCATCTCCTCGCGGGTGGCGGCGACCTCGTGGACGAGGCCGTTCTCCAGCGCCCGGCGCGGGGTGTACTGGGTGCCCTGGAGGAGCACCTTGAGCAGGGCGTCGGTGATGCCCATGAGGCGTACGGTCCGGGTGACGCCGCCGCCCGCCGGGAGCAGGCCGAGGGTGACCTCGGGCAGGCCGATGCGGGAGCCCGGGGCGTCGAGGGCGACGCGGTGGTGGGAGGCGAGCGCGATCTCGTAACCGCCGCCGAGGGCCGCGCCGTTGATGGCGGCGACGACGGGCTTGCCGAGGGTCTCGATGCGGCGCAGCGAGTTCTTGATCGCGGTGCCGATCTCGAAGGCGGCCTGGGCGTTCTCCGGGCCGACCTTGATCATTTCCTTGAGGTCGCCGCCGGCGAAGAAGGTCTTCTTGGCGGAGGTGTAGATGATCCCGCGGATGGAGTCCTTCTCGGCCTCGGCGCGGTCCGCGACGGCGGCGATGGAGTCCTTGAACGCCTGGTTCATCGTGTTGGCGGACTGGTTCGGGTCGTCGAGGACGAGGGTGACGACGCCGGTCTCGTCCTGTTCCCAGCGGATGGTCGTGCTCTCGGTCATGTGGGTGTCTTCTCCGTTAGCAGAGGTGGGCCGGGGCGGATCAGATGCGTTCGACGACGGTCGCGACGCCCATGCCGCCGCCGACGCAGAGGGTGACCAGGCCGTACCGCTGGTCGCGGCGCTCCAGTTCGTCGATGACGGTGCCGAGGATCATCGCGCCGGTCGCGCCGAGCGGGTGGCCGAGCGCGATCGCGCCGCCGTTGACGTTGACCTTGTCCAGGGAGAGGCCCATGTCCTTGACGAAGCGCAGGACGACGCCGGCGAACGCCTCGTTGATCTCGACGAGGTCGATGTCGTCGATGGCCAGCCCGGCCTTGGCGAGCGCCTTGCGGGTGGCCGGGGCGGGCCCGGTGAGCATGATGGTGGGTTCGGAGCCGGAGACGGCCGCGGAGACGATGCGGGCGCGCGGGGTGAGCCCGTAGCGCTCGCCGACCTCCTTGGAGCCGATGGCGACGAGGGCGGCGCCGTCCACGATGCCGGAGGAGTTGCCCGCGTGGTGGACGTGGTCGATCTTCTCGACCCAGTGGTACTTCTGGAGCGCCACCGCGTCGAAGCCCCCCATCTCGCCGATGCCCGCGAAGGACGGCTTGAGGCCGGCGAGGGAGTCGGCGGTGGTGCCGGGGCGCATGTGCTCGTCGTGGTCGAGGACGAGCAGGCCGTTGCGGTCCCTGACCGGGACGACGGAACGGGCGAAGCGTCCGTCCTTCCAGGCCGCGGCGGCACGTTCCTGGGAGAGCGCGGCGTACTCGTCGACGTCGCGGCGGCTGAAGCCCTCGACGGTGGCGATGAGGTCGGCGCCGATGCCCTGCGGGGCGAAGCCGGTCTCGAAGCTGGTCATCGGGTCCATCGCCCAGGCGCCGCCGTCGGAGCCCATCGGCACCCGGGACATCGATTCCACGCCCCCGGCCAGGACCAGGTCCTCCCAGCCCGAACGGACCTTGGCCGCGGCCAGGTTGACCGCTTCCAGCCCCGAGGCACAGAAGCGGTTCTCCTGGACGCCGGCGACGGAGTCGGGCAGGCCGGCCGCGATGGCGGCGATCCGGGCGATGTCGGAGCCCTGGTCGCCGAGCGGGCTGACGACGCCGAGGACGATGTCGTCGATGGCGGCCGGGTCGAGGCCGGGGAAGCGGCCCCGGATCTCGTGGATGAGGCCGACGACGAGGTCGATCGGCTTGGTGCCGTGCAGGGCCCCGTTGGCCTTGCCGCGGCCGCGCGGGGTGCGGATCGCGTCGTAGACGAATGCTTCGGTACTCACGTCGGGTGCCTTTCGAGGGTGGTGGTCGGCGCGGAGGGGCGGGAAGCCGTCAGGCGAGCAGCGAGCGGCCGATGATCTCCTTCATGATCTCGGTCGTGCCGCCGTAGATGGTCTGGATCCGGCCGTCGGTGAATGCCTTGGCGACCTTGTACTCGCTCATGTAGCCGTATCCGCCGTGGAGTTGGAGGCAGCGGTCGGCCACGCGCTTCTGCAGTTCGGTGGCCCACCACTTGGCCATGGAGGCGTGCACGGCGTCCAGGACGCCGTCGGAGTGGTCGACGATGCAGCGGTCGAGGAAGGTCCGGGTGACGGCGCACTCGGTGGCCATCTCGGCGATCTCGAAGCGGATGTGCTGGAGCTTGGAGAGCGGGCGGCCGAACGCCTCGCGCTCCTTGACGTACCGGGTGGTGATCTCCAGCAGGTGCTCGGCGGCGGCGATCCCGGCGACCGCGATGCCCATGCGCTCCTGGGCCAGATTGGTCATGAGGTGGATGAAGGCGCCGTCGAGTCGGCCGAGCAGGTTCTCCTTGGGGACGCGGACGTCGTTGAAGAACAGTTCGGCGGTGTCCTGGGACTTCTGGCCGATCTTGTCGAGGTTGCGGCCGCGCTCGAAGCCCTCCGCGCCGCGCTCGACGACGATCAGGGAGAGCCCCTTGGCGCCGCCGTCCGGGGTGGTCTTGGCGACGACGATCACCAGGTCGGCGAGGATGCCGTTGGAGATGAAGGTCTTGGAGCCGTTGAGCAGCCAGTGGTCGCCCTTGTCCTCGGCGGTGGTGCGGATGCCCTGGAGGTCGGAGCCGGCGCCCGGCTCGGTCATGGCGATGGCGGTGATGGTCTCGCCGGAGCAGAAGCCGGGGAGCCAGCGGCGCTTCTGCTCCTCGGTGGCAAGGCCGGTGAGGTAGGGGCCGATGATGTCGTTGTGCAGGCCGACGGCGAGTCCGGCGGCCCCGGCCCGGGTGAACTCCTCGGCCAGGACGGCGCTGTAGCGGAAGTCGTCGCTGCCGCCGCCCCCGTACTCCTCCGGGACGGCGAGGCCGAGCAGCCCGGCGCGCCCGGCGGCGAGCCAGGCGTCGCGGGAGACGATGCCGTCCTGCTCCCACTGCTCGTAGTGCGGGAGGACCTCCTTGGCCAGGAAGGCCCGGACGGTCTCGCGGAACGCGTCGTGTTCCTCGGTGAAGATCTGCCGTTGCACGGGGTCTCCTAGTCGTGTGTGGTGGGCCGGAGCGCGGGGAGGCCCCAGTCGGCGGCGACGTCGTCCGTGTCGGCGCCCGGTCGCGCGGGTCCGCGCCGGACGGAGCCGGGGGTGGCCGAGAAGCGGGGAGCGGGGGCCGGCTGGGTCTGTCCGCCGTGCTCGACGAAGGTGGAGCGGGCGGCGAGGTGCGGGTGGTGCGGGGCCTCGGTGAGCGTCAGGACGGGGGCCACGCAGGCGTCGGTGCCGTCGAAGACCTCGGTCCACTCGGCGCGCGTACGGGTGAGGAAGCGCGCGGTGACGGCGGCGCGCAGTTCGTCCCAGCGGGCGAGGTCCCAGCGGTCGGGGAAGGCGTCCGCGATCCCGAGGAGCCGGACGAACTCCGCGTAGAACCGCCCCTCCAGCGGGCCGACCGCCATGTGGCCGCCGTCGGAGGTGGCGTAGGTGCCGTAGAACGGGCAGCCGCCGTCGAGCAGGTTGGCGCCGCGCCGGTCCTGCCAACTCCCGGCCGCCAGCATGCCGTGGATCATCGAGGCGAGGTGGGCGGCGCCGTCCACGATGGCGGCGTCGACGACCTGCCCCTCGCCGTGGGCGCGGGCGTGCTGGAGGGCGGCGAGGACGCCGACGACGAGGTAGAGGGAGCCGCCCGCGTAGTCGCCGACCAGGTTGGCGGGGACGGTGGGCGGCTCGTCCGGCTTCCCGATCATGGACAGGGTGCCGGTGAGCGCGAGGTAGGCGATGTCGTGCCCGGCGCGCTCGGCCAGCGGGCCGTCCTGGCCCCAGCCGGTCATCCGGCCGTAGACGAGGCGCGGATTGCGGGCGAGGCAGGCGTCGGGGCCGACGCCGAGGCGTTCGGCGACGCCGGGGCGGTAGCCCTCGATGAGGATGTCGGCGCGTTCGGCGAGGTCGAGGACGCGGTCCGGCCCTTCGCCGCTCTTGAGGTCCAGCAGGACGGAGCGCTTGTTGCGGTTGGTGATGTCGTACGCCGGATCGATGCCGAGCGTCGAGCCGCCGGGCCGGTCGACGCGCACGACGTCGGCGCCGAGGTCCGCCAGCAGCATCGCGGCGAACGGCCCGGGACCGATGCCCGCCAGCTCGACGACCCGGACGCCGGTCAGCGGACCGTGCGCGGGTGTTGGGCCTTTCGCCATCTGTGAGCCCCCAGAGGTGTGACACAAGCGATGTAACATCAGTGATGCTAAGAACGCGCCCGGCTCCGCACAACCCCTTGGGGCGAGCAAGCGCTTAGTCGGTCCCCGTTCCCTCCCGCCGGTCATTCCCATCCGGGCCCGCCCGGCCGGGCGTCGCCACGGCGCTCTCCGCTACCCTCTGCCTGCCACGTCGGCAACGGCTCCCAGCGGAGGTACTCGTGAACAGGCAGAACGACGCGACACGCCCCTTGGACGTGGTCCTCTTCGGCGCCACCGGCTTCGTGGGGACGCTGACCGCCGAGTACCTGGCCGCCCACGCCCCCGCCGGTCTGCGCTGGGCACTGGCGGGCCGCAGCCGGACCAAGCTGGAGGCGCTGCGCGAGCGGCTCACCGCGATCACCCCCGCCTGCGCGGAGCTGCCGCTGGTGGCGGCGGACGCGGACGACGCCGGGGCGCTGGCCGAACTGGCCGCCTCCACCCGGGTCGTGGCGTCCACGGTGGGGCCGTACATCCGCTACGGCGAGCAGCTCGTCACCGCCTGCGCGGAGGCCGGGACGGACTACGCGGACCTCACGGGCGAGGCGGAGTTCATCGACCGGATGTACCTGGAGAACGACGCGCGGGCGCGGGAGACGGGGGCGCGCCTCGTGCACGCCTGCGGCTTCGACTCCGTCCCGCACGACCTCGGCGCCTGGTTCACCGTCAAACAGCTTCCCGAGGGCGTACCGCTGAGCGTGGACGGCTTCGTCCGCACGAACGCCGTGTTCTCCGGCGGGACGTTCGCCTCGGCGCTCACGGCGATCGGCCGGGGGCCGCAGATGCTGGCGGCCGCCAGGGAGCGCCGGCTGCACGAGCCGCGCCTGGTGGGCCGCCGGGTCCGCACCCCTTCGGGTTCACCGCACTTCAACGGGGCGGTCGGCACCTGGGCGCTGCCGCTGCCGACGGTGGACCCGGCGATCGTGGGCCGTTCGGCGCGGGCGCTGGAGCGGTACGGCCCCGATTTCGCCTACCGCCACTTCGCCTCGGTCAGGACGCTGCCGATGGCCCTGGGAGCCCCGGTGGCGATCGGCTCGCTGGTGGCCGCCGCGCAGGTGGAGGGCGTACGGGAGTGGCTCATGGGGCGGTACGAGGCGGGTCAGGGGCCGGACGAGGCGCGGCGCGGGCAGAGCTGGTTCACCGTGCGCTTCGTCGGGGAGGGCGGCGGGCGGCGCGTCTTCACCGAGGTGTCCGGCGGCGACCCGGGATACGGCGAGACAGCGAAGATGCTGGCCGAGTCGGCGGTCTGCCTGGCGCTGGACGAACTGCCGGAGACCTCCGGGCAGGTGACGACGGCGGTGGCGATGGGCGACGCGCTCCTGGACCGGCTGACGGCGGCGGGGCTGCGGTTCCGGGTGGCGGCGGTGCGGTAGCCCCGCGCGAGCTCGTTCCGGTCGGGGGACCGGGGCTCGTGCGGCCGGGTCTCGGCGCGGCCCGGCGGCGTCAGAAGAGCCAGCCGACCAGCGTGTAGAGCATCGCGCCCAGCCAGGCGAGCCCGGCGGCGCTTCCGAGGAGCATGCCGAGGGCCATGCGGCGCTGGGCCGGGTCGAAGGGCACGGGGCGGACGGCTGTGCGAGTGGCGTTCATGTGTTCAGCCTGCCCAGCTGTACGGATCTATGCCATCCGTACACGTACTCAGTTGCAGGACTGTTCCACGCCCGCGACATCGGGCGATCGCGGGCAGCGGGGCGCGCACCCGGGCGCGCGAGCGGCCCGTCGCGTGCCCGGGCGGGGCGGCCCCACGCGGCGGACCCGTCAGCCCGTCGCCTCGCGCAGGGTCCGCCGGCAGAGGGCGTCCGCGCGGCGGGTGCTCTCCGGCTGGCGGTAGCGCCCGGCGAGGCGGAGCGTGTGGGCGCAGGCGTTGTCGAGGCGGACGCGGTGCCCCACCGAGACGAACACCGGGCTGGTGTTCTCCCGGGTGCGCAGTGCCCGGCCGACCACCTCCTCGCCGTCCAGCAGCGGGGAGGAGTCGCCGCGCCGGGGGCCGGGCGCCTCGTAGGTGAACGTGAACGGGTTCTTGCCGACGCCGATCACCGGCAGCCCGGTGATCACGCCCAGATGGCTGGCGAGCCCGAAACGGCGCGGGTGTGCCAGACCGTAGCCGTCGCAGACGACGAGTCCGGGGTCGACGCTGAGCTCCGCGAGGGCCTCCAGCACCGTCGGGATCTCCCGGAAGGCCAGCAGGCCCGGCACGTACGGGAAGGCGACCTTGCCGACGGCGGTGGCCTCCTCGACCGTCTCCAGCGTCGCGGCGTCCAGCACCACGGCGGCCGCGACGACGACGTCCCGCTCGTCGTCGTAGGCCACGTCCACCCCGGTGACCAGGCCGGTTCCGGGCTCCGGCCCCGTCTCGTCCAGGATCACCCGGCCGCGCAGCCGCTCCTGGACGGCCCGGCCCTCCGCTTCGTCGGCGGGGGTCTCGTGGGCGGGGGCGGAGAAGCTCGTCATACCGGCAGCCTATGCGGCTCCGGACCCGCGCCACGACCGGGTGCGGGCCCGAGGGCGTCCGACGGGGCGGCACGCGAGCGCCTCGCGGCGGGCGCGTAGCCTGACGATCATGTTCGTACTCGAATTGACCTACACCGCGCCGGTCGAGCGCGCCGACGCGCTGATGGCGGAGCACGTGACGTGGCTCGACGAGCAGTACGCCGCGGGCGTCTTCATCGCCTCCGGCCGCAAGAACCCGCGGGACGGCGGGGTGATCCTGGCGGTCGGCGAGGACCGGGCGGCGATCGAGGCGATCGCCGCGGCCGACCCGTTCGCCGTGCACGGGGTGTGCGCGTACCGGATCACCGAGTTCATCGCGACCAGGACCGCGCCCGGGCTCGCCCCGTACCGGCAGCGGCTGCCGTAGCCGACGCGGCGCCGTCGGCGCGGACCCGGCCGCCCGGAGGCGGGGGCACGGGGCGGACCCGGCCCGGCGGGTCGGGGATGTTCGGACCGCGCACCGATGAGTTCTCGCGGCGACGCCGGTCTGCACGGGTATGGATACCTACACCCTCACCACAGCCGCCGCCGACCTCGTGTACGACGTCCGCGGCCCCCTGCCCGCCGCCGACGGCCGTCCTCCCCTGGTCATGGTCGGACAGCCCATGGACGCCACCGGGTTCGCCGCACTGGCGGCACGCTTCCCCGACCGGACCGTGGTCACCTACGACCCCCGGGGGCTCGGCCGCTCCACCCGCAAGGACGGCCGGGCGGAGTACGCGCCCGAGAGCCTGGCCGACGACGTGCACGCCGTCATCGAGGCGCTCGGCGTCGGCCCGGTCGAGATGTTCGCCAGCAGCGGGGGCGCGGTCACGGCCCTCGCCCTGGTGGCCCGCCACCCGGAGGACGTGACGACCCTCGTCGCGCACGAGCCGCCGCTCATCACGCTCACCCCGGACGGCCCGGCGGCCGTCCGCGCACGGGCCGGGGTCCGGGACGCGTACGAGGCGCGCGGGTGGGGCGCGGGGATGGCCGCGTTCGTGGCGATGACCTCGTGGGAGGGCGAGTTCACCGACGCCTACTTCGCGCAGCCGCTTCCCGACCCCGCCGCGTTCGGCATGCCCACCGAGGACGACGGCTCGCGGGACGACCCGCTGCTGTCCGACCGGTCCTGGGCGGTCAGCGACCACCTGCCGGACGTCGCGGCGATCGAGGCGTCCGGCACCCGGGTGGTGATCGCCATGGGCGAGGAGTCGCGGACGGTGCAGACCGGGCGGACGTCCGCCGCCGCGGCCGGGTTGCTGGGACAGGCGGCGACCGTCTTCCCGAGCCATCACGCCGGTTTCGCCGACGGGGAGTTCGGCTACCCGGGCAAGCCCGACGAGTTCGCCCAGCGGCTGCGCGAGGTGCTGGACGCCTCGTAGGGCCCACCGGGCCGCCGATCCGGCGGGGCCGTGGCGCGGCGGGTCGATGGCCCGGTGGGTCAGTGGCCAGGTGGTCCGGTGGGTCGGCGGCCCGGTGGATCGATGGCCCGGCAGGTCCGTGGCCCGGCAGGTCCGTGGCCCTCAGCCCCCGGACACGCCCGGGAACCCCAGCCGGGCCACCCGTCCCTTCTCCCCCGCCGCCCAGCAGCCCAGGTCCGGGGTGCAGTCCACGGTGTCGTACGAGCCGTAGTCGACCGTGCGCCAGGTGCGCCCGGCGTCCAGGGTCAGGTCGGTGCCGGTCGGGCCGACGGCCAGGGCGGCGGTGCGGCTGTACGGCAGCCAGGCGACGCCGGAACGGTAGGCGGGCGGCGGGGTCGCCGCCTGCCGCCAGGAGCGCCCGCCGTCCCCGGTGACGGCGGCGGCCCGGGGTGAGGTCTGGTCGGGGCGGTAGTCGCCGCCGACCGCGATGCCGTGGCCCCGGTCGCGGAAGGCCGCGGCGAAGACGCCGCGCGCCGGGTCGCCCGCCGGGAGGGTCGACGGGCTCGCCGTCCAGGTCAGCCCGCGGTCCCCGGAGTGCAGGACACGGGCGGTATCGGCTCCCCCGGTGGTCAGCCAGACGTCCCTGGCGCCGGAGCTGACCAGGCACTGGCCGCTGGCGGCGAACCCCGCCTCGCCCGGCAGGGCGGCGGGCATCCCCGCGTTCGGCAGGACCCGCCAGGAGCGGCCGCCGTCCGCCGTGGTGAGGAGGCGGAACTTCCCGTCCACCGGGTCGCCCGCCGCGAGGCCGTGCCGGCTGTCGAAGAAGGTCAGGCAATTGAAGAAGGCGCGCGGATCGGTGTTGCGGAAGGACTCGGTCCAGGTCGCTCCGCCGTCCGCGGTGCGCAGGACCCGGGACGCCTCGCCCTCGCCGATGGCCAGGGCGACGGCCCGCCTTCCGTCGAACGCCTCGATGTCCCGCAGTTCGAGTCCGGCGGCGCCCCGCGGTGAGACGTCGCGCCAGGTGCGCCCGCCGTCGCCGGTGCGCAGGACCGTGCCCTTCGACCCGGCCACCCAGGCGGTGGTGCGGCTGACCGCGGCGAGGCCGCGGAAGCGGGAGTCCGTGCCGGTGTCGGTGAGCTTCCAGCCGGGCAGCGGCGCGCGGACGGCCGCCTCCCGGGAGGCGGTCTCGCCGTGCCGTCCCTCCGCCGCGTACGCGCCCGGTGCGACCAGTGCGGCGGCCAGGGCCGCCCCGCCGGTCACGAGTGCCGTCAGCCGTCTCGTCTTCCCCATGGCCTTCATGGCGCAGGAAGCTAGCCGACGGGTTCCGGCCCGTCCAGGGTGCGTCGCCGTCGAGCGGGCAGGAGGGGGGTGCGCGGAGGCGCGGCGGGCCGGCCGGAACCGGTGACGCAGCTCACGCCGCGCGCCGGTGCACGAAACGAGGGGTTCCGTCGTCTACTCCAGTGCCGGGAACCGTTCGCCCAGCCGTGAGAGGGAGCAGGTTTGTCCAGCGTTATCGAGCAGTCCGTGCAGGCTCGTATGGTCGCGTCCGCACCGCGGATGGAGACCCTGCCCGCCCTGCTCAGCTACGACCGTGCGTACCCCTTCGCCGTCCGCATGGTGTTCCCGGGCCCGGCGACCCTGGAGGGCACCGAGGTGTCCTGGGAGTTCGCCCGCGAGCTGCTGACCGCCGGGATGGACGACCCGGCGGGCCAGGGGGACGTACGGGTGCGGCCGTTCGGCTACGACCGTACGGTCCTGGAGTTCCACGCCCCCGAGGGCATCGCCATGGTCCATGTGCGCACCGAGGAGCTGCGCCGCTTCATCCAGCGGGCGCAGGAGCTGGTCCCGGCGGGTGAGGAGCACCTGTACCTGGACCTGGACCAGGGGTTGACCGACCTCCTCGGCGAGGACCACTGACCCGGCCGCAGGGGCGAGGACCGCCGCCCGGCCGTAAATCCGGTTGCCCGGCCCGCTCGCCGGCCCTACTTTCGTGGACGTCCCTGGTGTCGTCGATCGGAGTGGGACGTTGCTGATCTGAGGTCCTGTGCACACCGTGCAGCGCCCGCCGCGCCCTGTCGCGGCCGGAGCGCCCGTGTGCGATCTCAGTGTCCGGCCGTCCTCTTCCTCCTCGACGTTCACGGGAGTTCCGTATGTCCACCGACGCCCGCGTCAGCTGTGTCTCGCTCTCCTTCCGCCGGCCCGACGGCGGCGAGGTCTTCTCCGGCCTCGACTTCTCGGTGGGTCCGGGCCGCACCGGACTCATCGGTCTCAACGGCTGCGGCAAGTCCACCCTGATCCGGCTGATCGCCGGTGAACTCACCCCGCACGCCGGAACGGTCAGCGTCCGCGGCGGGCTCGGCCATCTCCCGCAGACCGTGGTCCCGGACACCGCGCTGCGGGTCGACCAGGTGCTCGGGATCGCGGAGAGGCGCGCGGCGCTGGACGCCGTCGAGTCGGGCGACGTCCGGGCGGAGCATTTCGCGGTGATCGGCGACGACTGGGACGTCGAGGAGCGCTCGCTCGCCGCCCTCGACGGGCTCGGTCTCGGGCACATCGGGCTCGACCGCGCCGTCGGGGAGATGTCCGGCGGCGAGTGCGTCCTGCTGCGGCTGGCCGCTCTGCTGCTGCGCGACCCCGGCGTGCTGCTGCTGGACGAGCCGACGAACAACCTTGACGCGTACGCCCGCAGGCGGCTGTACGACGTGGTCGACGCCTGGACGGGAACGCTCCTCGTCGTCAGCCACGACCGCGAGCTGCTGGAGCGGGTGGACCGGATCGCGGATCTGCGCGAGGGCGAGGTGACCTGGTACGGCGGGAACCTGCCGGCGTACGAGGAGGCTCTGGCCGTCGAGCAGGAGGCGGCCCGGCGCACGGTGCGGGCGGCCGAGTCGGACGTACAGCGCCAGAAGCGCGAACTGGCCTCCGCGCACGTGACGTTGGCCCGTCGTAGGCGCTACGGGCAGAAGATGTGGGACACCAAGCGGGAGCCCAAGGTGGTGATGGGGCAGCGCAGGCGCGCCGCCCAGGTGTCCGCCGGCAAGCACCGCGTCCTGCACACCGAACGGCTGGCGGCGGCAGAGGAGCGTCTGGGCGAGGCGGAGGCTGCGGTACGGCAGGACGAGGAGATCCGGATCAAGCTGCCGGGCACCCGCGTCCACCCGGGGACCGAGGTGCTGCTGCTGCGCGACCCCGTGCCGCCGTATGGCCCGCCGCTGCGGGGCGAGTTGACGGTGCGGGGGCCGGAGCGGATCGCGTTGACCGGGCGCAACGGAGCGGGCAAGACGGCGCTGCTGCGGACCGTGGCGGGCGAGTTGTCGCCCCTGTCTGGCGAGGCGGGTCCGCTGGTCGCGACGGGGTACCTGCCGCAGCGTCTGGACGTGCTGGACGACGACGCGTCGGTGGCGCGGAACGTGGCCCGCGCGGCGCCGGAGCGTACGGAGAACGCGGTACGGGCCCGGCTGGCCCGCTTCCTGTTCAAGGGGGCGGCCGCGGACCGCCCGGCGTCGACCCTGTCGGGCGGGGAGCGGTTCCGGGCGACGCTGGCGATGCTGCTGCTGGCCGATCCGGCGCCGCGTCTGCTGCTGCTCGACGAGCCGACGAACAGCCTCGACCTGGTGAGCGTACGGCGGCTGTCCGAGGCGCTGGCCGCGTACGAGGGGGCGCTGATCGTGGCGAGCCACGACGTGCCCTTCCTGGAGTCGATCGGGATCACCCGGTGGCTGCGGCTCGACGGCGAACTGCGGGACACGACGCCGGAGGCGGTGCGGGCCGGCCGCTGAGGGGGTCTCGTACGACGGCGGCGCGGCCGCGGACCCGGGCAGGATCGGCCGGACGCGCCCTACGGCCGGGGCTGACGGGGCCGTGCCGGACGGCGGCCCCGCCCGTCCCTCCCGGGCGGGTCCGCCGGCGGGGCCGGCCAGGCGACGTCGTCGATGGCGAGCCAGGGGGCCGCGGCCAGGGCCGTGGGCGTCATCCCGGTGAACGCCCTGACCTCGCGGTGGAGGTGGGGTTGATCGGCGTAGCCGGTGGACGCCGCCACCCGGGCGGCGGGATGCCCGGCCGCGAGGAGGCGGGCCGCGTGGTCGAACCGGACCAGCCGGGCGGCGTGCTTCGGGGCGAGGCCGAGCTGGGAGCGGAAGCGGGACCAGAGGCGCTTGCGGCTCCAGCCGACCTCGTCCGCCAGACTGTCGACGCCCACCCGGCCCCGGCCGGCGAGGATGAGCTCCCAGGCCGCGACCACCTCCGGGTCCGGTGAGCGCCGGGCGTCCAGCCGGCGGCCGAGGGCGTCCGCCGCGATCGCGAACCGCTCGTCCCAGGTGGCGGCCGCCCGCAGCCGGTCCTCGGTCCGCTCGGCGTCGCGGCCCCAGACGTCCTCCAGGGGGACGACGGCCCCGTCGAGATCGGCCGTCGCGCCGAGCACGGCGACCGCCAGGGGCGGTGGCAGCCGGATCTGCAGGCACTCGACCGCCCCGGCGTACCGGCCGCCGAGCCGCAGTTCTCCCGGTGCGAGCCCCGCGACCGAACTGCCGTGCGCGCGACCGCCGTCGGAGTCCCGGACGATACCGCTCCCCTCGCTCAGGTCCACCAACAGGGTGATCGACGGGTGCGCGACCATCGCGATGTCGCCCTGGACCGGGCCGAGTTGGCGGAATCCCGCCATGGCTGCCCCCGGCAGCCGGCCCGGGCGCCGCGGCCTCGCGACCTCGACTGCCGACCAGTCCGGGGATGATGCGGTGAGGCTCACAGCGCCAGGGTAGGGCGTGTCCGGCGGGTCGGGGGCCTGCCCAGGATCCGCCGGACGCGCCCCGAGGGCGGTGCGCGTGGGTCAGCGGTCCGCCGCCGCCAGGAAGCGCAGCAGCAACTCACCTGTCTCCTCGGGTGCTTCGAGCATGGGGAAGTGCCCGACACCGTCCAGTCGCTCGACCCGCGTGCTCGACGCCGTGTCGTAGAGGCGTACCGCGTCCGGGTCCCAGCGGGGGTCCGCGGCGCCGAAGACCACGAGCGCCGGGAGGCCGAGTGCGCCGAGGCGGGCGGGAAGGCTCCGTTCGGCGATGTACTCGGTGTTGCGGCGCAGCACCGTCCTGAAGGTGCGATAGCCGATGCCCCGTACGTCGTCGACCAAGTCGTCCGGGACGCTCACCGGCCGGCGGCAGACCGCGTTCACCCCTCGGCGGAGCATCGCGTCGGACCGGACGCGCCACAGCAGCGGTCCGAGCGGCGGGGCGATGAGCGCCCGGAGGAGGGCGGGCTGCGGGAGGAGCGCGTCGGGGCTCGGGCCGCTGCTGATCAGCGCGAGGGCTCCCACCAGGTCCGGGCGCCGCTCGGCGAGTGCGGTGGCGATGTATCCGCCGCTGGAGTGCCCCACCGCCGTCACGGGCCCCAGCGCCAGGTCGTCGAGCGCCGCGGCCACGACCGCCGCCTGTCCGGGCACGTCGTACGAGGCGGCGGGCGGGGACTGGCCGTGCCCCGGCAGGTCGATCCGGACGACGTGGTGCCGGCGGGCCAGCGCCGGCGCCACCGGGCCCCAGGAACTGCCCGCGGCGCCCGATCCGTGGATGAGGACGAGCGGCGGCGCCCCCCGCCGGCCGTGGTGGACCACGCGCATCCCGCGCACATGCGTACTGCCGTCGATATCCATGCGGGTGAGGATGGCCGAGCCGCCGCTCGACGGTCTTGTACGAATGTCGCCCGGGGCCGGCACGTGGGCCCCGGCGGCCGGCCGGGCCCGGCCCGTGGTCCACGATCGTCGCGGAAAAGGCGACAGAAGCTGTCCGGTATCCCTTCTAGCGTCGTGGCCATGGACCTCATCCCCGAGCGCGACACGGAGCCGGCCGCCCCCGGCTCCGCCCAGCGCGACATCGTCATCACCGGCGCGCGCGAGAACAATCTGCGCGACGTCTCCCTCCGCGTCCCCAAGGGCCGGATCACGGTCTTCACCGGGGTCTCCGGCTCCGGCAAGTCCTCCGTGGTCTTCGACACGATCGCCGTGGAGTCGCAGCGGCAGCTGAACGAGACGTTCACGTCGTTCCTGCGCAACCGGCTGCCGAAGTACGAGCGCCCGCACGTGGAGTCCGTCGAGGACCTGTCGGTGGCCATCGTGATCGACCAGAAGCCGCTGGGCGGCAACGTGCGCTCCACGGTGGGCACGGCGACGGACATCTGGTCGGTGATCCGGGTGCTGTTCTCGCGGTGCGGGACGCCGAGCGCGGGCGGGGCGACCGCGTACTCGTTCAACGACCCCGCCGGGATGTGTCCGGAGTGCGACGGGGTGGGGCGCACGGTCCACCTGGACCTCGACCGGGCGATCGACTGGTCGAAGTCGCTGAACGAGGGGGCGCTGCTGCTGCCCGGCCTGTCGGTGGGCAGTTGGGAGTGGAGTCTGTACGGCGGGTCGGGGCGGTTCGACAACGATCTGCCGCTGGCCGAGTTCGGCGAGGAGGATCGGCGACTGCTGCTGCACGGTTCGGGGTTCACCGTGCGCGTCGACATGCGGACCGCCTCGGCGGACATGCGGTTCGAGGGGGTCGTCACCCGCTTCGAGCGGCTGTACCTCAAGCGCGACACGGCCGCGCTGTCCGAGAAGCGGCGCGAGGCGGCCGCCCGGTTCACCGTGGAGCGGGTGTGCGGCGCCTGCGACGGGGCGCGGCTGAACGCGGCGGCGCTCGCCACCCGGGTCGACGGCCTCTCCCCCGCCGACTACGCCCGGCTGGAGATCTCCGAGCTCATCGGCGTGCTGGAGCGGATCGACGACCCGGTGGGCGGCCCCGTCGCCGCGGCCGCCCGGGAACGGCTGGAGCGGCTGGCCGGGATCGGGCTCGGCTATCTGAACCTGGGGCGGGAGACCACGACGCTCTCCGGGGGCGAGGGCCAGCGCCTGAAGATGGTCCGCCATATGGGCAGTTCGCTCACCGGGCTGACGTTCGTCTTCGACGAGCCGAGCGTCGGTCTGCATCCGCGCGATGTGGGGCGGCTGGGCGATCTGCTGGTCCGGCTGCGCGACAAGGGCAACACGGTGCTGGTCGTCGAGCACGACCCCGATGTGATGGCGGTCGCCGACCACGTCGTCGACATGGGGCCGCGGGCCGGTTCGGACGGCGGGCACGTCGTCTTCGAAGGGCCGTACGAGCGACTGCGCGAGGCCGACACGCTCACCGGCCGGTCACTGCGCCGCCGCACCCCGCTCAAGGGAGCCGTCCGCACCCCTACCGGCCGGCTCCCGGTGCGCGGAGCGGATCTGCACAACCTCAAGGGGCTGGACGTGTCGTTCCCCACCGGGGTGCTGACCGCGGTGACGGGGGTCGCGGGGTCGGGCAAGTCGACGCTGGTGTCGCGGGTGTTCACGGCGGCGTACCCGGAGGCGGTCGTCATCGACCAGAGCGCCATCGCCGCCTCGTACGTCGGGGCGCTCGACGCCATCCGCAGGGCGTTCGCCCGGGAGAACGGCGTGGACGCGGGGTTGTTCAGCTTCAACTCCTCCGGAGCGTGCGGGGGTTGCGCGGGGCGCGGGGTGATCTCGACGGATCTGGCCTTCATGGACCCGGTCACCACGACCTGCCCGGAGTGCGAGGGCCGCAGGTTCCACGACGAGGTGCTGCAGCACCGGGTCGCCGGCCGGTCGATCGTGGACGTGCTGGAGATGACGGCGGCCGAGGCCGAGAAGGTCTTCGACGACCGCGCGCTGCTGCGGAAGCTGCGGACGCTCGACGAGGTCGGCCTCACGTATCTGACGCTCGGGCAGCCGCTCAGCACGCTCTCCGGCGGGGAGCGCCAGCGCATCAAGCTCGCCACCCAGCTGCACCGCACCTCCGGCGTGTACGTCCTGGACGAGCCGACGACCGGGCTGCACCTGGCCGACACCGGCACGCTGGTCGATCTGCTGGACCGGCTGGTCGACGCGGGGAACACGGTGATCTGCGTCGAGCACAACCTGGAGGTGGTGAAGCGGGCGGACTGGGTCATCGACCTCGGACCGGACGGCGGCAGGCGTGGCGGCGAGCTGGTCTTCGCCGGAACGCCCGCCGGCCTGCTGGCGCATCCGACGTCCGTCACAGGCCGGTACCTGCGCCGGGATCCGGGGGTGGGAGCGGCATCCGCGAGCGGGTGAGGGGGCGGCCTCCCGGAGGCGCGAGCGGAGCACACACCCACCCTCACCTGCGGTCATGACGCTGCGCAACCGCTCACTGGCGGGGACGGGCTTGGATTTGGCCTTACGGTCGCCTTAACCTACGGTCACGTAACCTACGAAGCCGTAGGTAATTCTCCCGTCCCCAGGAGCTCCAAGTGACGATCGCCTCTCCCCACCTCGGCAGTTCGAAGGCGTGGACCGACGCCCAACTGCTGTACGCGCTGGAAGAGGTGGTGGAGAAGGAACTCAACCGCCATCTCAAGGTCGCCAAGGACTGGATGCCGCACGAGTACGTCCCCTTCTCCGACGGCCGGAACTTCCCCGGGATCTTCGAGGACGGCGAGGCGTGGGCGGCCGACCAGTCCAAGGTCACCGACATCGGCAAGATCGCCCTCGTGGTGAACCTCCTCACCGAGGACAACCTCCCCAGCTACCACCACGAGATCGCCTCCCTCTTCGGCCGCGACGGCGCGTGGGGCACCTGGGTGCACCGCTGGACCGCCGAGGAGGGCCGCCACGGCATCGTGATGCGCGACTACCTGCTCACCTCGCGCGCCGTGGACCCGGACAAGCTGGAGCAGTTCCGCATGGCGCACATGGCGGAGGGCTTCGAGTCGGACAACCGCCACTCGATGCTGCACTCCGTCGCGTACGTCGCCTTCCAGGAGCTCGCCACCCGCGTCTCGCACCGCAACACCGGCCACCAGTCCGGCGACCCGGTCTGCGACCGGATGCTGGCCCGCATCGCGACCGACGAGAACCTGCACATGGTCTTCTACCGGAATCTCCTGGGCGCCGCCTTCGAGCTGGCCCCGGACCTGACCATGCAGGCCGTACGCGACGTCGTCGTCAACTTCCGGATGCCCGGCCACGGCATGCCCGGCTTCGAGCGGGCCGCCGCGCAGATGGCGATCGGCGAGATCTACAACATGCGCATCCACCACGACGACGTGATCCAGCCCGTGCTGCGCTTCCTGAAGGTCATGCAGATCGACGGGCTCGGCCCGGAGGGCGCCAAGGCCCAGGAGGAGCTGGGTCTGTACATGGGCGGGCTGGACAGCGAGGCCGCGAAGTTCGACGAGAAGCTCGCCGCCCGAAAGGCCCGGATGGCGGCGCGCGGCCGCGCCTGACCGCAGGGGTTCACGGGCCGGGGACGCGACCGGGAGCGTTCAGCGTCGGTCGCGTCCGTCCCGGCGCAGCCGCTCGCGTTCCTTTTCGGACAGTCCGCCCCAGACGCCGAACCGCTCGTCGTTGGCGAGGGCGTACTCCAGGCACGCCTGCCTGCCTTCGCAGGCGTTGCAGAGCTGCTTGGCCTCGCGGGTCGAACTGCCAGGGGCGGGGAAGAAGAACTCGGGCCCGGCCTGCGCGCACAACGCGGTCTCCTGCCAGGCGAGTGCGTCGTCGGTCACGGTGTTGATCAGCATGGAGCACACGGTGCCCGGTGGCGATAAACAGCCGATCAACGATCCATCAACCGGCCGGTCGGCTACTGCCTCGGCTCGGGCCGCATGACCGCGAAGACGGCCCCGTACGGGTCGGCGACGTTGGCCATCGTGCCGACGCCGGGCACCTCCATCGCGGCCAGGGTCTCCGTGCCGCCGAGCCGCCGGGCCTCGGCCACGGTGGCGGCCACGTCGGACACGGCGAAGTACGGCAGCCAGTGCGGTCCGCGCGCGGCCTCGGTGGGGACGTCGCCCATCCTGACCAGACCGCCGAACGACGCGTCCGCGTCCGCCCCGGCCGGGTGGGCCGTGGTGTAGGTGTAGTCGGTGCCCTCGACCTTCAGCTCGTCGGTGCCCCAGCCGAACACGCTGGTGTAGAAGGCGGCCGCCGCAGGGACGTCGGGGGTGTAGAGCTCGGCCCAGAGGAACGAGTCGGGCTCCTGGATCACGCCGAAGCCGGGGTGGTCCTTGGGCTGCCACACCCCGAAGTACGCGCCGGCCGGGTCCGTGAAGCCGCCCATGGAGCCGAAGTCCAGGACGTCCATCGGCTCGAAGACGGCGCTTCCTCCGGCCCGTTGGACCGCGGCCGCGGTGGCGGCGACGTCCGGCGACTGGAACGAGACGGACCAGGCGCTCGGCGCCTGCTCCTCGGGCACCGTCATCACCCCGCCGACGTACCGGCCGTCCAGGGTGAGCATCCCGTAACCGCCGACCTCGGGGCCGCCGGGGATCAGGCCCCACCCGAACAGCTCCCGGTAGAAGCCGGTGGCGCCGTCGAGGTCGGGGGTGCCGAGGTCGACCCAGTTGGGCGCGCCGTCGAGGAAGATGGGGCTGATCATGGTGTGCTCCTCGGTCGGTCCGGGCGGGTCCGCACAAGGCGCGGCGCCGGAACGGTCCCCCTCGCTCCGAGTCTCGCACCGGGTTCCGGGAGCCGCAGTCCGCACGGGGCCGACCGGGGCGCGATCCACCGCAGCGGCCGCGCGGCGCCCGCTCCGGCCCCTGCGGCAGGGCGGCCGGGGCCGCGTCCGGCGGTCATCGCGTCGGTCATGCGGCCAGGCTAGACAGCGGACGGGAGCCGGGGCCAGGCGTTGCACCGGCGCGGCGCGGCGTGCGTCGCGGGCGCCGGAGTACGGCCGGTGTCGGGGGCCGGCCTCCCCGCGGACGTACGGCGCGGGCCCGGGGGTGTCGGCGGTGCGTGGGACGATGGCGGGGAGAACGGGGTGCCGGGGCCGGGGGCCGTCCGGGGAGCAGAGGGACGCGCATGAGGCGGAGCGGGACGGCGGGCACTACGGGCGCGCCTGCGGCGGCCGGTGACCCGGTGGCCGTGGGCGCGGCGGCGCGGGAGCTGCTGGCGCGGGCCGAGCGGCTGCTGGCGGGCGCCCGTGCCGTGCCGGCGGACCGGGCGGGCGCGGTGGACGCCGTACGGACCGTGCTCGACCCGCTCCTCGACTCCCTGGTGGGCCGGGAGCTGGCCCACATCCCCGTCTCCCGGCTCAAGGACGTCACGGAGGGCCGGCTGCGGCTCGGGGCCCTGGAGCAGGCCGGGTTCGGCACGGTCGGCCAGGTCCACGGCACCGACCGGTACGCGCTGCGGCAGCTTCCCGGGGTCGGGGCGCACACCGCCGACCAGGCGCTGGCCGCCGCCCGGCAGATCGCCCACGCCGTGCGCGACACCGTCTCGGTGCGGATCGACGTGGACGCCCCGGACGACACGAGCACCGCCCTGGTCACCGCCCTGCACCGGCTCGTCGAGGCGGGCCCGGGCGCGCGCCGGGCGGTGGACGCGGCCCGGCGGCTGACCGGACTGCTGGAAGAGCCCGTGGAGTCCGCCGCGCCCGCCGGGAGCCGGCTGCGCATGCTGCTCGCCGGGGCCGGGACGCGGGCGCGGGTGCGCGAAGCGCTCGGCGCGGTGCGGGCGGCGGTGGCGGACGCCGACGAGCGGGAGCTGCCGGTCCTGTTCGCGCAGGCGTCGGCCGACCTGCTGCGCTCCGACGCCTCCCCCGCCGAGGCGTGGGTGGACTTCGAGCTGCGGTCCGCCGAGTACTACAGCCTGCTCGCGGAGCTGTCCGGCAGCGGCCCGGACCGGGACGCGGCCGAAGGGTTCCTGCCCGCCGGGATCGCGGACCGGGTGCGGGCGCTGCGGCTGGACGACACGTTCCTGCGGGTGTCGCTGCGCGGCTACCAGGCGTTCGGAGCGCGCTTCGCGCTGGCGCAGAAGCGGGTGATCATCGGGGACGAGATGGGCCTCGGCAAGACCGTGCAGGCCATCGCCGCACTGGCCCACCTCGCCGCCGGCGGCGAGACCCACTTCCTCGTGGTCTGCCCGGCGAGCGTGCTGATCAACTGGACCCGCGAGATCCGGGCCCGCTCCACCCTGCGCGCCGTCCCCGTGCACGGTACGGAGCGGACCGAGGCGTTCGCGGACTGGCGGGAGGCCGGCGGGGTGGCGGTGACCACCTTCGACGCACTGCACCTGCTGCCCGGGGGCGCGGCGGCACGGGTACGGCCGGCCATGCTGGTGGTGGACGAGGCGCACTTCGTGAAGAACGCCGAGACGCGCAGGTCCCCTGCGGTGGCGGGGTGGGCGGAGCAGGTGGAGCACGTCCTGTTCCTCACCGGCACCCCGATGGAGAACCGGGTGGAGGAGTTCCGCAGCCTGGTGCGCCGGCTGAGGCCCGAGCTGGCCCCGGCGGTGAGCACGACGCACGGCGCGGCCGGGTCGCGGGCCTTCCGCCGGGCCGTGGCGCCCGCCTATCTGCGCCGCAACCAGGCGGACGTCCTCGCCGAACTCCCGGCGCTGGTCCAGGTGGACGAGTGGGAGGAGTTCGGGCCCGAGGACCGGGAGGCGTACCGCGAGGCGGTCGCCTCCGGCCGGTTCATGCGGATGCGCCGGGCCGCGTACGCCGTGCCCGCGACCTCCGCGAAGCTGGAGCGGCTGCGCGAACTGGTCGGCGAGGCGCGGGAGAACGGTCTGAAGGTGGTCGTGTTCTCCTACTTCCGCGAGGTTCTCGCGGCGGTCGGCGAGGCCCTGGGCCCGGACGTCGTCGGGCCCCTCTCGGGGAGCATCCCGCCGGCCGGGCGGCAGGAGCTGGTCGACGCGTTCTCCTCGGTGGAGGGGCACGCGGTGCTGCTGAGCCAGATCCAGGCGGGCGGCACCGGTCTGAATCTGCAGGCGGCCTCCGTGGTGATCCTGTGCGAGCCGCAGGTCAAGCCCACGCTGGAGCACCAGGCGGTGGCCCGTGCGCACCGGATGGGCCAGGTGCGCACGGTCCAGGTGCACCGGCTGCTCGCCGAGGACAGCGTGGACCAGCGGCTGGTGGAGCTGCTGGCCCGGAAGAACCGGCTGTTCGACGCGTACGCGCGGCGCAGCGATCTCGCGGAGACCACGCCGGACGCGGTCGACGTCTCGGACGCGGCGCTGGCGCGGCGCATCGTCGAGGAGGAGCAGCAGCGGATGGCGGGGGCGCCGAAGGGCCCTGACCCGGCGCCCGACGCGAACCCCGCGCCCGATCCGGACTCCACACCCGGGCCGGACCCCGAGCACAGTGCGAACCTCACGCCTGGGCCGGACCCCACGCCCAGCGCGAACCCCGCGCCCGGTCCGGCCCCCGCGCCACGGGGCGACCCCGACTGGGCGTGACTCCGACCGGATGTGGCCGACGGCGTTCGCTTCCGGCGCCCGCCGCCCCCTCGGGCCGGATCGGCGTCAGTGCTGGTGCCCGCCGGCTCCGGCGGCCTTCTCGCCCACCCCGTTCTCCGTCTTCTTCTCCTCCGCCCCGGCCGTGCTGTGATGCGGCTCGTACCCCGGGATCGTGCCGTCCGGCTTCTTGATCAGCAGCAGGCCCGCCATGCCCATGTCCGAGTGGCTCTGGACGTGGCAGTGGTACATCCACGCGCCCGCCCCCACGCGTTCGCCCGCGATGATCTGGAGGCCGAAGGAGTCCGCGGGACCGCAGATCTTGTTGTCGATCACCCGGCTGGGGTCGTCGGGGCCGGTGAGGAGGCCGGTCCGGTTGTCGGCCCAGCGGTGACCGTGGATGTGGAAGGTGTGGTAGTACTCGCCGTGCGTGATCATCACGAATTCGAGCCGGTCCCCCACCGTGGCCTCGAAGTTGACGCTGTTGTGGGCCGTCTTGTTGTTGATCATCATGTCGTTGAAGACGACCGTGCACGTCTGGTCCGGCAGGATGTCCCCCTTGCGGCGGACCACGACGGGTCCGTAGAGCCCCTTGCGGATGCCGCCGGTGCCGTGGTCCGTGCCGACGACGTGGTCGTGGTAGTGCCAGTAGCCCGCGCTGCCGGGCTCCCAGGTGCCGTCCTTGCGGCGGCCCGGGGCGTGGGTGCGCCAGGTGTACGTCCGGGTTCCGCCGGGCTCGACGTGGCTCTTGTTCATCCGGGTGCCGTCGTTGGCGATGTCGTAGTCCACGCCGTGGACGTGGAGACTGGCGTCGACGTCGGTGAGGTTCTCGAAGTCGATGTGGACCGTGTCGCCCTCGTTCAGCTCGATGAGGGGGCCGGGGATCGACGCCTTGCCCTTCTCGAAGCCGTAGCCGAGCTGACCGTCCGGCAGCTTCTCGGCGTACATCTTCAGTCGGCGCACCACTCCGCCGGCCGGAGCCGTACGGGGCGGCTTCTCGGCGGAGCTCGCTTCCACGGCCCCGAGCGACAACGATGTCACCCCCGTGGCGGCAGCGGCGGCTCCGCCGACCAGCATCCGGCGGCTGAAGGTCCTTCGGTCCATGTCGAACTCCCCACTGCGATAAGGAAACTGGCGGAACGGCCGCTACGGGGGCGGCCACTCGCGGGATCGCCGGAACGGGCCACACCGTAGCCGGGGCACCCCCGTTTATCCACACTCAGGACAAAGTTCGTTCGAATGCCGCCTCATCTCTTGGCGCGCCGCGAAAAGAGGTCTAGCTTCATGCGCTGTCGCGGTGAATCGAGAGGCACCGACGAAGAGCGAGCAAGCCACAGTCACCGAGAGGTGCAGTGACCAGAGAGGGGTGGGTGACCCCATGCAGCGCGCATCGCATCACCGGTCCAGATCACGACGCGGCCTCGCGGCGGCCGTGGCGGCCGGCGCACTGACCGTGTCCATGCTGGGCGCGGGCGGCCCGGCCAGCGCCGACACGTCGCCGGACCGGGCCCTGGTGGAGAAGATGGCGACAACGTTGTCCCTGCCGTCGCCGCCGGGTGCGAAGAACCAGGTCAAGGTGCTGGTGTTCCACGCGTCGGCGGGCGACGAGGCGCCGTACGCCGACGCCGGGATCGCGGCGATCGAGAAGATCGGGCTCTCCGGACCGGAGGGACAGCGGTTCACCACGGTGGCCACCAATGATCCGAAGGTCTTCACCAACGGCAAGCGGCTCGGCTCCTTCCACGCCGTCGTCTTCCTGACCGGCGGGGGCGACGTCCTCGACCCGGCGCAGGAGGCGGGTCTCGAGGCGTACATGGAGGCGGGCGGCGGCTTCCTCGGCATCCACGACGCGGCGCGGACCGAGCCGTACTCGGACTGGTTCACCGGTCTGGTCGGCGCCCGTCCGGCGGCGAACGGCCCGGCCCCGGTCCAGCGGGCGACGGTGGAGGTCGGGGACCGGATCCACCCGGCGACCAAGAACCTGCCGCTGGAGTGGAAGCGCCCCGACGCCTGGCTGAACTGGGCGAAGAACCCGTCCGGCGACGTCCACACCGTGGCACGCGTCCGGGAGTCGACGTACAAGCCGGGCGCGAACGCCAACGGCTGGGACCACCCGGTCTCCTGGTGCCGCGACTACGACGGCGGCCGGTCCTTCTACACGGCGATGGGCGGCACGGCGGACAGCTTCGCGGAGACCGACTTCCGCGACCACCTGCGCGGCGCGCTCGCCTGGACCAACCGGACCTCGCAGGCCGACTGCAAGGCGACGATCACCTCCAACTACGCGGCCGAGCGCGTCACCCGGCCCAACCAGCCGGGCCAGAACGACCAGATCGGCGAACCGCACGGCCTGGTGACCGCGCCGGACGGGCGGATCTTCTACATCGGGCGCGGCGGCACGGCCAGTTCGGTCCCGGTCGTCACCGACTGGAACGACCCGAACATCGGCAAGGGCAAGGGCGAGATCCACGTCTACGACCCGAAGACGAAGAAGGTCACCCTGGCCGGGGCGCTCGACGTCTTCGGCAACAAGGGCGGCGGCGACGAACTGGTCAAGGTCGAGGAGGGGTTGCTCGGCATCGAGCTGGACCCCGGCTTCGCGTCGAACGGGTGGGTGTACCTGCACTACACGCCGCACGCGAAGATCGACCGCGACAAGCGCATGGCGACCCGCCAGGTCTCGCGCTTCACCTTCGACCCGTCGACCGACAAGCTGGACCTGGCCTCGGAGAAGGTGCTGCTCGGCTGGCCGGTGCAGATCAACAGCTGCTGCCACGCGGGCGGCGGGATGGCGTGGGACTCCCAGGACAACCTGTACATCGCGACCGGTGACAACAACTCCTCCGGTTTCAGCGACGGTTACTCCGGCAACAACCCGCAGCCGAACTACAAGGGCGTCTCGTTCGCCGACGCCCGGCGCACCGCCGGCAACACCAACAACCTCAACGGGAAGATCCTGCGCATCCACCCGGAGGGCGACGGCACGTACACGCTGCCGTCGGGCAACCTCTTCACCGGCAAGGAGCCGGACGAGGGCGGCGGCAAGACGCGCGGCGAGATCTACGTGATGGGCGTGCGCAACCCGGCCCGCATCTCGATCGACCCGGCGACGGACACCCTGTACGCGGGCTGGGTCGGCCCCGACGCGGGCTCGCCCTCCACCACGTGGGGCCCGGCGAAGTACGACACGTTCGCCGCGATCACCAAGGCGGGCAACCACGGCTGGCCGTACTGCATGGGCAACAACCAGCCCTACCGGGACCGCAATCTGCCGGACCCGACGAAGCCTCTCGGCTGGTACGACTGCAAGGCCCCGAAGAACGAGTCGCCGAACAACGACGGCCTGGTCAAGCTGCCGCCGGTGACGCCGAACACCATCTGGTACTCCCCTCAGGGCGGCGGGGTCGACTACCCGCGCGACGCCAACGGCGTACCGAGCTACAAGACGGAGGAGGGCAAGCAGCTCCTGCCCTGGCTCAAGGGCGGCGGGCAGGCCACGATGAACGGCCCGGTCTACCGCTACGACGCGAGCAGCGAGTCCACCGCGAAGTGGCCGGCGTACTGGGACGGCAAGTGGTTCGTCGGCGACTTCTACGACGACACCCAGCCCCGGCACGCCGTGCTCACCGACCCGAAGACGGTCGGCAAGGGCGGACTGCCCACGCACGCCGAGTCGTTGAAGAAGATCATCCCGGTCGGGGCGGACGGCATCCGCAACCTGATGGACTGGAAGTTCGCTCCGGACGGTTCGCTGTACGTCCTCGACTACGGGCGCGGCTTCTTCACCTCGGACTCCAAGTCCGCGCTGTGGCGCGTGACGTACAAGGGCGGCGGCGCGACCCCGGCCGTCGCGGACCTCGTCGGAAAGGCGGCGGCGAAGTGAGACACCCCTCCCTCCCGGGACGGCGGAGGCGGCGCCGGCCGCCGCGCCTCTGGACGGCCCTGCTGGCCTCCCTGCTGATGGTCCTCGGGCTGACCTCGACGGCCGCGTACGGCAAGGGCGGCGACGCCCCCGCGGCCGAGGCGGCGGACCAGGTGCTCACCTGGACCGCGGGCGACCCGATCGACCACTACCTGACCGCGCCGGAGACGGCGGTGGCCGGCAAGGCGACCATCGTCTTCGAGAACAGCGCGGCCACCGGCAACACCACGAGCATGCCGCACACGCTGACGTTCAGCACATCGGACCCGGAGTACAACAGCGACGTCCAGCTGAACATCCTCGCCAATCCGAGCGACGCCGAGGGCGGCAAGCACAGCGTCGAGGTCACCCTCACGCCGGGGAAGTACTTCTACCACTGCACGATCCCCGGCCACGGTGAGATGAAGGGCGTCCTGACGGTCACCGAGGGCGGTGGCGGCGAGGACACCGAGGCCCCCGCCACCTCGGCGAAGGTCGACGGCGACAAGAACGGCGACGGCGCATACATCGGCCAGGCCACCGTCACCGTCGAGGCCAGCGACGCGGGCTCCGGCGTCGACACCGTCGAGTACGCGCTCGGGGCCGACGGCGCGTGGCAGCCCTACACCGCGCCCGTCGTGGTGGACGAGGTCGGCGACCACACCGTTCGCTACCGGGCCACCGACAAGGCCGGCAACGCGGCCGCGGAGAAGTCCGTCGACTTCGCGGTGGCGGCACCGCCGACCGACGACGAGACCCCGCCGGAGACCTCGGCGACCGTCACGGGCGAGAAGGACGACGCGGGCGCGTACCTGGGCATGGCCACGGTCACCGTCACCGCGTCCGACACCGGGTCCGGCGTCAACACCATCGAGTACGCGCTCGGCGCCGACGGCGCGTGGAAGGCGTACACCGCGCCGGTGATGGTCCACGAGACCGGCGAGCACACGGTCCGCTACCGGGCCACCGACCGGTCGGGCAACGTCGCGGCCGAGAAGTCCGTCGCGTTCACCGTGGTCGAGCCGCCGTCACAGGACCGGACGGCTCCGGAGACCTCGGCGAAGGTGGAGGGCGACCGGAACAGCGACGGCGCGTTCATCACCAGCGCCAGGGCGACCGTGACCGCGACCGACGACGACTCGGGCGTGGACAAGGTGGAGTACAGCCTCGACGGCGGACCGTACCTCGCGTACACCGCCCCGGTGATCGTGGACCGGGTGGGCCACCACATCATCGCCCACCGGGCGACCGACAAGGCGGGCAACACCTCCGCGGCGAAGAAGGCGTCGTTCACCATCGCCCGGGGCGGCGGGGTCCCCGCGCCGAACTGCGCGGAGTTCGACGAGCGGCACACCGTCTTCGTCGGCACGATCGACACGGGCGTCCCCAACCGCATCACCCGCAACCGCTGCACGATCAACGAGCTGATCGAGGACGAGAAGGACTGGTCCTCCAACGCCCTGTTCCTCAAGCACGTCACGGCGGTCCTCGACAAGCTCAAGACCGACGGCGTCATCGACCAGCGCGAGCGCAGGGCGATCAACCAGGCCGCCAAGCAGTCGGGCATCGGCAAGCCGGGCCAGTCCGAGGGCTACACCAAGCTCTTCGACGGCACGGCGGCCTCCCTCGCCAAGTGGGAGCAGGTCGGCGGCGGCAGGTTCGAGCTGAACGAGGAGGAGGGCTCGATCACCAGCTCGACCTCGGTGGACGGCATGGGCATGCTGTGGCTGCCGAACCGGGCCTACGGCGACTACTCGCTCAAGCTCCAGTGGCGGGACGACGCCCCCGGCTCCGGCAACGCCAACGGCGGGGTCTTCGTCCGCTTCCCGAAGGTCCACGACCACCCGGAGGAGTCCCGCCCCGAGTGGGTCGCCATCAAGTACGGCCATGAGATCCAGATCAACGACCGGCCCGACGGCGACATGTACAAAACCGGTTCGGTCTACGGCTTCGACCGGGTGGGGCTCGGCGGCGCCGGGGTCACGCCCAAGGGCACCTGGAACGACTACGAGATCAAGGTGGTCGACCAGACGTACGAGATCTACCGCAACGGTGTCCTGATCAACCGGTTCGACAACACGCGCGGTCAGCTCTTCGAGCCGCCGCGGGGCGACGACCCGGGCACCGACGGCCGGCGGTTCGCCTCCGGGTACATCGGGCTCCAGGTCCACGGCGTCACCGACGTCATCTCCTACCGCGACATCCGCATCAAGGAGCTGTAACCCGCGCGGAGAAGGTCTCAGGTGGCCGCGGCCGCATGCTCCGGCGTGCGGGCGCGGCCTCCCGGGTGCCGGTGCCGCCACACCCAGAACACCGTGCAGGAGACCAGCGCCCACGCGGCGAGGACCAGGTACGGGAAGACGAACTGGTGGCCCTGGTAGTAGACGGCGGTGTGCTGGGCGTTGACGGACGCGCCCGGCGGCAGCCAGCGGCCGATGTGGCCGAGCGCCGATGGCAGCAGCGGCCAGGAGACCGCGCCGCCGGAGGACGGGTTGCCGAGGAGCACCATGACGCCCCAGGTGGGGATCATCGCCCAGCGGCCCATCAGGGTGTTGAACATGGTGAAGACCATGCCGGAGGTGAACATCGTGAACGCCAGGATCAGCCAGGACTGGACGAACGGCAGGTCCACCGCCCCGAGCCACCAGTCCACGGCCGCCGCGATGGCGAAGCCGCCGAGCAGGGCGTAGGCGACGGTGAAGGCGATGCGCTCGGCCGGGTTGAGGCCGTGGGCGTGCACGCTGAGCTGGATCGCGCCGAGGAAGCCCATGATGACGGCGGCCAGCGAGATGTAGAACAGCGCGAGGCCGCGCGGATCGCCCCGCTGGAGCGGTTTGACGTCCCTGACCGTGACCTCGGTGCCGGTGGCGTCGCCCACCTCGACGCCGGCCTTGCCGAGGAGTTCGGCCACCGACGCACCGGACGCGCCTGCCACGTGGAGCGCCACCCCTCCCCCGGAGGCGCGCACGATCGCGAAGACCTTCTGCTCGTCCAGCGCTCGGCGGGCTCCGGCGGCGTCGGGATAGTCGCGCAGGTCGAGGGAGGCGTCGAGCGCCTTCTCCATCCCGAGGACGAACTCCCGCCCGCCGCGCACCTCGGGCTCGGTGACCAGGGCCGCCGGGATGCGGTGCGGGGTGGGGTTGGCCATGGCGTACGTGTAGGAGCCGGCGAAGAGTCCGGCCGCCGCGGCGACGATGAGGACGAGGACGGTCGCGGGGAGGAACGGACCGTTCTTGTACGCCTCCCAGCGCTCGCGGAGCGTCGGCGGGCGGCCGTGGGCCCCGTGCCGTTCGCTGCTCCCGCTCACTCCGTCCCGCCGCCGTTCGTGCCCCGGCCGTCGTCTTCCCCGTCGTCGTGGCGGGCACGGCTGGGCTGGACGCGCTTGGGCTCGCCGGGCATCTTCGGGTACTCCGGCGGATACGGCATGTCGCCGAGGCCGCGCTCCTTCTCGTCCCGGTCGGCCAGCTCCAGCAGCCCGTCGAGCCGGAACGCCTCCTGGTCCATGCCGGCGTGGACGTCGCCCACTTCGGCATAGCGCGCGGGCAGCGTGCGGATGTCGAAGTCGCGCGGTACGGCGTCGTCGATCTCCTCCCAGCGCAGCGGCGCGGAGACCGGGGCGTGCGGGAAGGGCCGTACCGAGTAGGCGGAGGCGATGGTGCGGTCACGGGCCGTCTGGTTGAAATCGACGAAGATCCGCTCCCCGCGCTCCTCCTTCCACCAGGCCGTGGTCACCCGGTCGGGCATCCGGCGCTCCAGCTCGCGCCCGGCGGCGATGGCGGCGCGTCGCACCTCGGTGAAGGTCCAGGCGGGTTCGATGGGGACGAAGACGTGCATTCCGCGCCCGCCGGAGGTCTTGGGCCAGCCGCGTAGGCCGTGGTCCTCCAGGACGGAGCGCAGCTCGTGGGCGGCGGTGACCGCGTCCGCGTAGCCGGTGCCGGGCTGCGGGTCGAGGTCGATGCGCAGTTCGTCCGGGTGGTCGGTGTCCCCGGCCCGCACCGGCCAGGGGTGGAAGGTGAGCGTGCCGAGGTTGGCGGCCCAGAGGACGGCGGCGAGTTCGGTCGGGCAGATCTCGTCGGCCGACCGTCCGCTGGGGAAGGCGATCCGCGCGGTCGGGATCCACTCGGGGAGGTTCTTCGGGGCGCGCTTCTGGTAGAAGAAGTCGCCCTCGACGCCGTCCACGAAGCGCTGGAGGGTGGTGGGCCGGTGGTTGAGGGCCCGGGTGATGCCGGGCCCCACGGCCAGGAAGTACTCGGCCACGTCCCTCTTGGTGTAGCCCTTCTCCGGGAAGTACACCTTGTCCGGGTTGGACAGCCTCACGGCCCGCCCGTCCGCGTCCAGCTCCACCGCTGCTCCCATGACGGCCACCGTAGGCCGGTCGCACATATGCCGCACATCGGGAGACACCGGTCGGTGCTGGGTGAACAATCGGGCCATGGACCTGCCGGTGATGCCGCCCCTGAAGCCGATGCTCGCCAAGTCGGTGGCGAGGATCCCGCCGGGCATGGCGTACGAGGCGAAGTGGGACGGCTTCCGGACGATCGTCTACCGGGACGGCGACGAGGTCGAGCTCGGCAGCCGTACGGGCAAGTCGCTGACCCGCTACTTCCCCGACCTGGTCGACGTCGTGCGGGAGAACCTTCCGCCGCGCTGCGTGATCGACGGGGAGATCGTCGTCGCCCACGAGGGCCGGCTGGACTTCGAGCGGCTCGGCGAGCGCATCCATCCGGCGGACTCCCGGGTACGGATGCTGGCCGAGCGCACTCCGGCGAGCCTGATCGCGTTCGACGTCCTGGCGGTGGACGAGACCTCGTTGCTCTCCACCCGGCAGGCGGACCGGCGGAAGGTGCTGAAGGCCGCGCTCGCCGGGGCATCGGCCCCCGTGTTCCTCGCCCCGTCCACCACGGACCTCGATGTCGCCCGGGGGTGGTTCGACCGGTACGAGGGGGCCGGGCTCGACGGGATCGTGGCCAAGCCGCTGGACCTGCCCTACCGGCCCGACACCCGGGCGATGTACAAGATCAAGCACGAGCGGACCGCCGACGTGGTGGTCGCGGGCTACCGCGAGCACAAGAGCGGGCCCGTCGTCGGCTCGCTGCTGCTCGGCCTGTACGACTCCGAGGGCGTGCTCCAGCACGTCGGGGTCTGCGCGGCCTTCCCGATGAGGCGGCGCGCCGAGCTGGCGGCGGAACTGGCCCCGCTGCGCTGCGCGTTCGCCGACCATCCGTGGGGCGCCTGGGCGCAGGCGGAGGCGCACGAGCAGTCCCGGCTGCCGGGGACGCAGAACCGCTGGTCGGGCAAGAAGGACCAGTCGTGGGTGCCGCTGCGCCCGGAGCGGGTGTGCGAGGTGGCGTACGACCACATGGAGGGCGACCGGTTCCGGCACACCACCCAGTTCCGCCGGTGGCGGCCGGACCGGTCCCCCGCGAGCTGTGTGTACGCGCAGTTGGAGGAGGTCGTCTCCTACGATCTCGCCGAGGTGCTGGCGGGCGGCTGAGAGCACGGGCGCGGCATGGACGGCGGCGGCGGGGGCACGTTCCGGTGCGGGAGAGGGCCCACCCGCGGCGGGGTGGGCCCTCTCCCGCACCGGTGGACGACGAGCGAGCGGGGAGACCAGGGCGATGACCGAAGGACCGGGAACCGATCCGGCGGAGCTGCTGAAGGGGCTGACCGTAGACGGCAGCCGCCCCGAGCAGCCCGTCCTGCTGGACGACCGCGGCCGTCCCATCGAGACGTGGCGGGAGAACTACCCGTACGACCGGCGGGTGCGGCGCAAGGAGTACGAGCGGGGCAAGCGGGTCCTCCAGATCGAACTGCTCAAGCTCCAGCGCTGGGTCCGGGAGAGCGGGCAGCGGCTGGTGGTCCTCTGCGAGGGCCGTGACGCGGCGGGCAAGGGCGGGACCATCCAGCGGTTCACCGAGCGGCTGAACCCGCGTGGCGCGCGCGTGGTCGCCCTGGAGAAGCCCACCGAGCGCGAGAGCGGCCAGTGGTACTTCCAGCGCTATGTGGCCCAGCTCCCGACCGCCGGCGAGATCGTCTTCTTCGACCGCTCCTGGTACAACCGGGCCGGGGTGGAGCGGGTGATGGACTTCTGCACCACGGAGCAGTACGAGCACTTCCTGCGGCAGGCGCCGCAGTTCGAGCGGATGCTGGTCGAGGACGGCGTGCTGCTGGTGAAGTTCTGGTTCTCGGTCTCCCGCAGCGAGCAGCGCACCCGGTTCGCGATCCGGCAGGTCGATCCGGTCCGCCAGTGGAAGCTGTCGCCGACCGACCTGGCGTCGCTGGACCTGTGGGACGAGTACACGGCCGCGAAGGTCGAGATGTTCCGGGCCACGGACACCGAGTACGCGCCGTGGACCGTGGTGAAGAACAACGACAAGAAGCGCGGCCGGCTGGAGGCGATGCGCAGTCTCCTGTGGCGGTTCGACTACGACAGCAAGGACGAGAAGGCCATAGGCAGCCCGGACCCGCTGATCGTCGGACCGGCGGACACCCTGCTGGAGCCGGGCGAGGAGCGGGCGGCCCTCTCGCCCACGCCTCTGACCGGGCGGGCGCACGGGCCGGGCAACCATCCCGGGCAGGAGTGAGGCGGGCTCCTCACGTCTTTCCCGTCAGGGGCCCTGAGCGGCGAAAGGGGCTCTTCCACCGGCCGGTGGAAGAGCCCCTTTCTCGATTTTCTCGATGATTCCACGAGAATCGGAGTGCGGAATTCCGCGCGCGAACACAGGTCGCAATCCGGTGACGTCCGTCGCTCCGGAAAGCGGAGTGCGTCAGGCGCCGACCTTCTTCAGGTCGACCACGTCCCCGGCGGCGGGTTCCTGGGCGTCGACCTTCTTGTTGTAATCGCTCAGCACCGTCTCGCTCGGCGCCTCGCCGCCCTCGGACACCGCCTTGAGAATGTAGGGCTCGCCTTCCGTGGCCACGTACAGGGTGATCTTCTCGCCGCTCTTCTGGTTCTTCTCCAGGACGAGCGCCGGCTTTCCGTCGACCTCGGTGGTGTCGCCCTTCTTCATCCCCTTGCGCTCGGACTTGTCGCTGTCCAGCATGGCGAGGGCGGCCTGCTTGTCGCACATCCCCTCGGTGCCGGACTGCGCCGGGTCGGAGGCCACCCACTTGCCCTGCACCTGCTCGACCACCTTCTCGGTGCCCGGCTTCCCCTTCAGCGTGTTCTGCCAGAACTTCTCGTCGCCCCGCACATACGCCTTCTGCCCGACCTGGACGACATCGGCCTTGGCGCCCTGCCCGGTCATGGTGCCCGTACAGTGATCCTGGTCGTCGACGTGGAAGTCGAGGCCGATCTCGTTGCCGTCCGGCTGCTTCGCCTTTCCGGCGATCCGCAGGGACTTCGCGTCACGCGTCGCCTTGACCGCGTCCGCAGCGATGGTGTCGGCGCTCTTTCCCTCGAACGCCTCATCCGATCCCTCACCGCCGCACCCCACCAGTGCCGCCGCCCCGAGCGACACCGAAACCGCAGCCAGGATGACCTTCTTCATCGCATTCCCTCCCTGAAATGGCGAGGGCCTCCCCGGGCCCTCACGAGCCCGGCTACCCAGGGAAAGCAGAAAGTCACTCACTTCTTTTCCGATGATTTCCCGAACGTTCCGGGAAGGGATCGAAATTCGGCCCGGTTGGCCGAAGGGACGCGTCGGGCGCGGCTCAGGCCGCGGTTTCCCCACCCGGCGCGCACGGGTCGTCGGGCTCTTCCTTCGCGCCGGTGGCCGATGCGGTCGGGTCGGGGTCGGCCGGGGACGGGGAGGGGGTTTCGCCGGGGCAGCCCGGTCCGGTCTCGCCGGGGTCGGGCGGGGTGGTGGGGCCGGTCGGGTCGGGGCTGGGACTCGGGCTCGGGCTCGGGCCCGGGTCGGTGGGGTTCGGGCTGGGGCTCGGCCCGGGATCGGTGGGACCGGGGCCCGGGTCCGTCGGGTCGGGGCTGGGGCTGGGCGAGCCCGGGCCCGTGGGGCGGGGCGTGGGGGTCGGGCTCGGCGGCTTGGTGGGCTGCGGGCCGACGACGACGCCTCCGCCGCCCTTGCCGGGCTTCTGCGGGGAGACGGGGCCGCCGACCGGGGCCTTCGGCCGGGTCTTGCCACCAGGTCCGGGGCTGCCCGGGAGGACGCCCTCGCCGTCGGCGACCGGGTGGCTGCCGCCGCGGTAGAACTCCAGCCAGGACAGGACCGTTCGCAGATAGGTGTCGGACCGGTTGTAGCTGAGGATCGCCCGGTCCAGATCGGCGCGGCGGGTCAGGTCGCGGGTCCCGGCGCAGAGGTAGCGGCCGGCGGCGAGCGCCGCGTCGTAGATGTTGTGCGGATCCCTGCGGCCGTCGCCGTTGCCGTCCGCGCCCCAGTTCGCCCAGGTGGAGGGGATGAACTGCATCGGCCCGACGGCCCGGTCGTAGGTGCCGTCCCCGTCGTACGCCCCGCCGTCGGTGTCCCGGATCAGGGCGAAGCCGTTCCCGTCGAGGGCGGGACCGAGGATCGGGGAGAGCGTGGTGCCGCGCTTGTCGACCCGGCCGCCGGACGCCTGGCCGGACTCGACCTTGCCGATCGCCGCGAGCAGTTGCCAGGGCAGCCCGCATCCCCGGTCGGTACGGCCCACGGCGCTCTCGGCCTTGCGGTAGGCGGCCAGCACGGTGGACGGGATGCCCGCCTCGGACCAGGCGCGGGCCACGACGGGATCGGGCTTCGCGCCGGGCTTCAGCGGCCGGGGCGGCTCCGGGGACCGCAGCGGCGGAAGTTCGGTGTGGTACGCGTCGTCGCCCGGCACCTCGGTCCACACGACGTCGTCCGAGGACGCCGCCTTCTCCTGACGTGGCTCGGGCAGCGGGATCCCGGGGGCCTGGGACGCGGTGAGCGCGGTCATCGCGGCCACGGCGGAGGCCGTGGTGCCGAGCCGGTGCCGCATCGTGCGGTTGAAGCTCATGTCGGTTCCCCTCGCTCAGCGGGTGAAGGTGTCGATGCCGGCGATCAGCCAGGTGTCGCCGCGGTGGACGGCGTCCACCGCGAACATGGCCGCCGCGTACGTCGTCTCCTCGGCCTTGCCGGTACGGGTGTTGCTCTGGTCGGCGAAGACCAGCAGCCGGGCGCGGTCGCCGTCGAGGAACTCGACCCCGCTCTCGGTCACGGTGGTGGTGAGGACCAGCTTCTGCCGGGGCGCCTGCTCCCGGACATCGGCGAGCATGTCCTTGTGCTGCCGCACGGCCCGGCCGGTCAGATAGGTGCGCGCGGCGCGGTCGGCCCGCTCGGGCGAGGCGTAGTCGTACGAGAACACCGCGCCGACCGCCTCGCTGATCCGGCCCTTCACCTCGCTGGTCCGGCCGATGTCGGTGAGCGCGCTGTTCTGCCGGGCGGGCTCGTCGCGGAGGCGGTCGGCGGAGGTGAACGCCCAGACGGCGAAGGCCCCCAGGAGCACGGTCAGCGCGCAGAGCACGGCGGGCAGGGTGACCCGCAGGCGGGAGGGCCGGGACGTCTTCGTGCGGGGAGTGTCCGTCGCGGTGTCGTCGCCGGGGCCGGCGGAGGCGCCGGTACCGGCCGCGTCCGAGTCCCGGCCGGCTTCCGATTCGCGGCCGGCCTCCGGGTCGCGGTCGGCGCCGGTGCTCACGGCCTCGCGCGGTGCACGGCCGGTGGCGGTCTCGCCGTCCGGGGCGGCGGTCCGCACGCCGCCCGGCTCCGTCTCGGCCTCCGCCGTGCGCGGGGGCGTCGTGGCCAGCCGGCGGCGGCGGTTGACGAGGTGGCGGGTCGTCGACATGGGGTGGGTCCTCTCCGGGGCGTGCGGGGTGGGGCGGGTGCGGTGCCGGGGTCAGCCGGCCGTGGCGCCGACGGGTGCCTGGCCCAGCGCGCTGAGCTTCCACCCTTCCGAGGTCCGGGTGAGGCTCCCGATCAACCGGCTCTCCTTCACCGCCGGTTCGCCCTCGGGCGCGGTGACGGTGACGCGCAGCGCGACCATCACCCCGGCGCGGCCCGCCCGTTCGTCGAGTTCGGTCACCGCGCCGGAGAGGACCTTCGCCGTGCTGACCGTCTTGGCCTCGGTGATCTGCCGGGCGAAGGCGTCACGCCCGTCCACGAGTTGGCGGTGCAGATCGCCCGTGGTGGACTGCTCCCAGCTGTCGAGCCCCTGCTCCAGCGTCTTGTGGTCCAGGGTGTTCATGTTCTGCACCGCCTGCTCCCCCGCCGCCAGCGCGTCGTCGCGCGCCTGCGCGAAGGAGGCGGAGTCGTCGTTCGCTGCCTGGTAGCGCTGCCAGCCGCCCCAGCCCGCCGCGCCGGCCGCGCAGAGGGCCAGGACCAGTGCCGCGAGCAGCAGCGGGTTTTTCGCTCTCGCCGCGCCGGGCCGTTCGGTGCGTCCGGAGGTCTCGGAGGTGGCGGCGCTCCCGCCGTCGCCGGTGCTCTCGTCGCGCTCGGTGGTGGCTGTCGCCGTCCGCTGCCGTGCCATGTGGTGCCTCTCCCCTGCCTGCCGAACCGGACCGGTGCGCCTGCGCCCGCCGTCCGCCGTCATATGGAGCCGATCTCGACGATCCACCAGCGTCCGTCGCGCAGTTCGGCGGTCACCGTGAGCTGCGCGGCGGCGGTGGTGGGGGCGCGGCCCTGCCGCTCGTAGACCTGGTCGAGGAAGACCAGGAGGTGGGCGCTGTCGCCGGTCAGCCGGGTCACACCGGCCCGGACGACCTCGCTGGTGAGGGTCAGCTTCTGGTCGGCTGCCTGCCGCTCCACCTGGCCGAACAGCGCCGCGTACTGCTGGAGCGCCTTGCCCGCCAGCACCTGTTTGGCCGCCGTCTGCGTGGTGGCGGTGGAGCCGGGGGCGTACGAGAAGACCTTCGTGAGCGCGCTGCTCACGTCGCCGGTGACGCGGGTGGTCGCCGCCGCGTCGGTGAGCGCGAGGTTCGCCGTGGCAGGGGTGTCCCGGAGCTGGCGGCCCTGCGCGTACAGGACTCCGCCGACGACGATCAGGGCAACCGCCAGCAGGGCGCCGAGGACGCGCGGCCACCGTCGGCGCGCCGTGTCCTCCGGGCCGTCCGCGTCCTCCTCTCCCCGGCCGTCCGCCGCGCCGTCCGGCTCGGCCTCCGTCCGGCCGTCCTGCGCCCGCTCGCGTTCCGGTGCCGCCGCCTCCCGCGCCTCGGCTTCGGCCACCGCCTCGCCGTCGACCGTGGTCGTTCCCGCGTGCTCTCTCATCGGCCGCCGTCCGTTCCTATCGCCGCGAGCGCCTTGACCTTCCAGCCGTCGGCCGTACGGGCGAGGGTCGCTCCGAACCGCTTGCGCTGGGTGCCGGCCGCGCCGGAGCGCGGGGTGACCTCGACGTCCACGGTGGCGATCAGCTCCGCCGTCCCCGTGCGCTCGTCCAGTGCGGTGAGCGCGGCCGACGTGACCTTGCCCCTGGCCGTGTCGCCCGCCGTCGCCAGGGACTTCGCGTCGGCCCCGCGGGTCCGCTCCAGCTCGTCGTGGAGCGGACCGGTGGAGGAGTCCAGCCAGGCCCGCAGCCCGGTGTCCACCCGCTTCGCGTCCGTGCCGTCCAGGCTGTTCAGCGTGGTCAGATGCCGTCGGCCGTCCGCCAGGGCGGCGTCCCGGGCCTTCGCGTAGGCGAGGGATTCGTCGCCGCGCGCCTGCCCGTACGACCAGGCTCCCAGTCCGCAGACGAGCGCGGCGACGAGCAGGACGGCCCAGCCGCCCAGCCGCCGGGTACGGGCCGTCACGAGGCGCCTCCCAGACCCAGCAGCCCCGCCATGCCCGCGGCCCGGCGCTCGCCGGTCGCGGGCGTGCCGTCCGCGGTTCCGGGCAGCTTCATCGAGCCCGGTACGGCCGGCTTCGGCACCGGACCGCCCTTGGGGGCGTTGGCGCTGCCCCGGACGTTGACGCCGGTGCCGGGCGAGGAGGTGCAGCGGGCGGCGCTGTTGACGGCGGGGCCGGCCGAGGTGTCCAGGCCGTTGCGGTAGACCGTGCCGCCGTAGCCGGCGGTGCAGGGCAGCGGTTCGAAGAAGGTGACGGCCATGCCGAACCGGGCGCCGTCCTCGTCGACCGCGCTCGCTCCGGCGGCGGCGACGGCGGGCAGCTTCACGAGCAGTTCCTCCAGGCCGCGTTGGCGGGTGACCGCCACCTCGGAGGTGGTGAGGAGATTGGCGACGACGACGCCGAACGCCGGGTCCACGTCGCGCAGCAGTCCGCTGATCTGGAGGGCGGCGTCCGGGGTGGCCGCGATGAGGCGGCGCAGGTCGGCGTCGGACCCCTTGAGTTCGGCGGCCAGCTCCTTGGCCCCCTTGGCGAAGCCCTTGAGCGCCCGCCCCTGTTCGGCCTGGGTGCGCAGGACCTTCTCGCCGTCGGCCATCAGCCGGGTGGTGACGGGCAGCGACCGGTCCGCGGCCTCGACGAAGTCGCCGCTGCTGTCCAGCAGGACCTGGAGGTCGTCGCCGCGCCCCTCGAAGGCGGCGCCGAACTCCTCGACGACGGTCCGCAGGCTTTCCAGGTTCACCGAGCTCGCCAGGTCGTCGATGCCGGTGAGGACGTCGGTGGGGGGCGCGGGGATGGTGGTGTCGGCCTCGTCGATCACCGAGCCGTTGCCCAGGTAGGGCCCCTTCGCGCGGGTGGGCCGCAGATCGACGTACTGCTCGCCGACCGCCGAGAGGTTGGCGACGACGGCGGTGAGGCTGTCGGGGATCGGCGGGGCGTCCTTCTCGATCCGCAGTTCGGCCTCGACGCCCTCCTCGGTCAGTTCGATCGGTCCGACGCGGCCCACCGAGACGCCCCGGTAGGTGACGTTGGAGTGGGTGTACAGGCCGCCGGTCTGCGGGAGTTGGACCTTGACGGTGTAGTAGCTGCGCAGGCCGACGTAGTGGCCGAGGTCGGCGTAGCGGACGCCCAGGTAGCCGAGGACCAGGACGGCGATGACGAGGAAGGCGAGGTTCTTCAGCCGGATGGCGAGAGTGATCACGGGGTCGCCTCCTTGTCGGGCTTCGGGGATCCGGACGCGGCCGGCCCGGAGGCGTCGGGCGCGGCGGACTTCGACGTGCCGGACGCGTCGGGCTTCGGCTTCGCGGAGCCGGTGGCCCCCGGTGTGGAGGTGGTCCGCGGGGTGCCGGAGACGGCGGGCAGCGGCAGCGGGAGGGCGCCCCGGGCCGCCGCGGCGGGCCCCTCGCCCCCGGCCGGGGGCTGCGGGATCCCCGGGGGGTCCGGGGTGAGCGCCGGGATGATCTGAGTACCGGGCACGGCCGTCACGTCCAGGTAGACGTTCAGGTAGTCGCCCTTGACGCCGCGCAGCACCTCGTCGGTGAACGGGTACGTCAGCAGCACCTGGAGGGAGTCGGGGAGGTCCTGGCCGGAGTCGGCCAGCGCCTTGAGGGTCGGGGCGAGCGCCTTGAGGTCGGCGATCATGTCGGCTTTGCTCCGGTTGATCGTGTCGACCGCCACCGTGGAGAGGGTGTCGAGGGAGCGCAGCATGGTCAGCAGGGAGCCGCGCTGCTTCTCCAGGACCTTCAGTCCGGGGCTGAGGCCGGTGAGGACCGTTCCCACGTCCTGTTTGCGGGTGGCGAGGGTGGCGGCGAGCCGGTTGACGCCGTCGAGCGCCTTGGTGATGTCGCCCTTGTTCGCGTCCAGGTTCGTGACGAGGGTGTCGACCCGCTTCAGTACGGAGCGGATCTGCGGTTCCTGCCCGGCGAGCGCCTTGTTCAGCTCGGTGGTGATGGTCTTGAGCTGGTTGACGCCGCCCCCGTTGAGGAGCATGGACAGGGCGCCGAAGACCTCTTCGACCTCCGGGTTCCGGTTGGTGCGGGAGAACGGGATGCGGCCCGCGCTCGCGAGCGTTCCCCGCGCGGTGCCCTCGGGTGGCGGGGCGAGCTGGATGTACTTCTCGCCGAGGAGGCTGGACTGTTCGAGCCGGGCGTAGGCGTTGGCGGGGAGTTCGACCCTCCCGTTGACCTGCATGGTGACCCGGGCCCGCCAGCCGTCGGGGGCGAGCGCGATCTTCGTGACGCGGCCCACGGAGACGTCGTTGACCTTGACCGATGACTGCGGGGCCAGGCTGAGGACGTCGCCGAATTCGGCAGTGACCTCGTACGGCCGGTCGCCCAGGTCCGCGCCGCCGGGCAGCGGGATCTGCTCGATGCCGGTGAAGGACGGGGCGTCGGGGCGGACCACCACCAGGGCGATCAGCGCGCCGGTGGCGAGCAGGGCCACGCCGGCGACGGCCGCCCGTGCGACCGGTCTGCGGCGGACGTCGTCGTTCATCCTTCCGCCCCCTTCTTCTTGCCCGGCTGGTTCTCGGGCGTTCCGTAGACCGTGCCGACCTCGGGCAGCGGCAGGACGGGCAGGACCTTGCGGCGGTTCTCGTCGACGGGGGCCAGGCCGGTGAGCCGGCCCGCGGCCTCGGCGGCCCCGGGCTCCACCAGCGGCCCGCCCATGGACAGTTCGTTGAGGTTCGTCCGGCCGTTGAGGGTGCGGTAGGCCGGGTCGTACGCGTTGAGCACGTTGCCCGCCGCGAGCGGCAGGGTGTCCATCGCCTCCGCGAGCGAGGCGCGCTGGTCGGCGAGCGCCTGGGTGACGGGGACCAGGGCCTCGACGTTCTTCTTGAGCGAGCCGCGGTTCTTGGCGATGAACGCCTTGACCTGGCCGAGGGCGGCGCCGAGCTCCTTGAGGGCGGCGCTGAGGTTCTTCTTGTCGTCCGCCAGGAAGCTGGTGACCGTGTTCAGCTGCTGCTCGGCGCTGCGGACGTTGCCGTCGTTCTCCTTGAGCATGGTGGTGAAGCCCTGGAGGTACTTCAGGGTGTCGAAGAGGTCGCCGCTGCTCTTGTCGAGGGTCTTGGTGGCCTTGCCGAACTGTTCGATGGAGTCCCCGATGGCCTTGCCGTTGCCGTCGAGGTTCTTCGCCCCGGTGTCCAGCAGCCGGGCCAGCGCCCCGTCGGCGTTGGCCCCGTTCGGGCCGAGCGCGGTGGAGAGTTCGGTGATGGAGGCGTACAGCTCGTCGACCTCGACGGGGGTGGCGTTGCGGACGGCGGGCAGGACCGCGTCGTCCGCGAGCCGGGGCCCGCCGTCGTAGGCCGGGGCGAGCTGGACGTAGCGGTCGGCGACGAGGCTGGGCGCGACGACCACGGCATGGGCGTCCCGGGGGACGTCGACGTCCCGGTCGAGGCGCAGCACGACCTTGACCTCCTCGCCGCGCGGTTCGACGGACTGGACGGTGCCGACCTTGACGCCGAGGATGCGCAGGTCGGACCCGGCGTAGACGCCGGTGGCGCGCTCGAAGTACGCGGTGACGGTGAGTTTCCCGTCCTCCTCCAGGGCGCTCACTCCGGTGGCCGCGGCGACCGCGACGAGCGCGAGTCCGACGGCGATGCCGGTGATGCGGGTGCGTCTCATGTCAGCGGCCCCCTTGCTGCCGGGGTGGCATGCATCCGGTCGCCGGGGGTGTTCCGGCGGGCAGGTAGTTCTTGGGCACGACGCCGCAGACGTAGTTGTCGAACCAGCGCCCGCTGCCCAGGGTGTTGCCGACGAGCCGGCTGTAGGAGCCGGCCGTGGCGAGGACCTTGTCCAGGCTCTTGCGGTTCTTCACCAGGACGGCGGTGACCCGGCTGAGGGAGTCGAGCGTGGGCCCGAGCTGCTTGTCGTTGTCCCGGACGAGCCCGGCGAGCTGGGTGCCGAGGTCGCGGGTGCCGGTGAGCAGCCGGTGGATGGAGTCGCGGCGGGCCTGGATCTCGCCGAGGAGCAGGTTCCCGTCCTCCAGGAGCGTCTCGAAGCTGCTCTTCTTGCCGTCGAGGGTCTTGGTCAGCTTCTTGCTGCTGCTGAGCAGGGTGGCGAGCTGGGCGTCGCGCTGGGAGACCGTACGGGAGAGCGCGGAGAGCCCGTCGGCGGCGCTGCGGACGTGGGGCGGGGAGTCCTTGAAGGTGGCGGAGATCGTGTCGAAGCTCTTGGCGAGCTGCGCGGTGTCGATCTCGCCGATGGTCTCCCCGAGCCCGTTGAACGCCTGGGTGACGTCGTACGGGGAGGTGGTGCGGCTCGCGGTGATGCGGGCGCCGGGGTCCTGCGGGGCGTTGCCGAGGGGGTCGACGGCGAGGTACTTCTCACCGAGGAGGGTCTTGATGGCGATGCCCACGGTGGAGGAGTCGCCGATCCACGCCTCCTTCACCCGGAAGTCGACCCGGACCTTGGGGCCGTCGAGCGAGACGCCGGTGACCTCGCCGACCTTGACGCCGGCGATGCGGACCTCGTCGCCGTCCTCCAGGCCGGCGGACTCGGTGAAGTCGGCGCTGTAGGAGGTGCCGCTCTCGACGAAGGGCAGGGAGTCGGCGCGCCAGGCGGCGAGGCCGACCAGGGCCAGGACGAGGAGTCCGACGACGGCGACGGCGACCGGGTTGCGTTCCCGGACGGGAGTGATTCTCATGCCAGGCACCTCGGTTGGGTGATCGCGATGCCGGTGGGCGGCTTGCTTCCGTCGTCGTGGGTGACGCCGCTGACCTTCGCCTCGCAGAGGTAGAGGTTGAGCCACGATCCGTAGGACGTGAGCCGGCTGATGGCCGCCATCTTGGCCGGAGTCTTCTGGAGGAAGTTCTCGATCTGCGGCGTGCCCTTCTCCAACTGGCCGCTGAGGCGCCCGAGCTGGCGGATGTCGTCCTTGAGGGGCTTCCTGCCGTCCTGGAAGAGGTCGGCCGTGACGGTGGTGAGCGCGCCCATCGCGGTGACGGCCTCGCCCAGCGGCTTGCGGTCGCCGGAGAAGCCGGTGACGAGCTTCTGGAGGGTGACGACGAGGTCGTCGAACCCGGCCTCCCGGTCGTTGACCGTCTTGAGGACCGTGTTGAGGTTGTCGATCACCTCTCCGATCACCTTGTCCTTCGCGGCGACGGTCGTGGTGAGCGAGCCGACGTGCCGCAGGATGCTGTCGACGGTGCCGCCCTCGCCCTGGAGGACCTGGACGATGGAGCCGGCGAGCTGGTTGACGTCGGGCGGGGACAGCCCCTCGAAGAGCGGCTGGAAGCCGTTGAAGAGCTGGGTGAGGTCGAGCGCGGGCGTGGTGCGGGAAAGCGGGATGGTCTCGCCGGGCCGGAACGTCCGGCCGACCGGTCCGGCGCCCTGGTCGAGGTCGACGTACCGCTGGCCGACCATGTTGAGGTACTTGATGGAGGCCGTCACCGAGGCGGGGAGGTCCCGCCCCTTGCGTACGGCGAAGGCGACCTCGGCCAGCCGCCGGTCGGCGACCCGCACGGATTGCACCTGACCGACCTTCACCCCGGCGATCCGGACGCTGTCACCGGGCATGAGCCCGGTGGCGTCGGTGAACCGCGCCTTGTACGTGGTGGTGTCGCCCACGCCCTTGTTGGCGATGGAGAGGCCGAGGACGGTGGTGGCCAGCACCGTGACGACGATGAAGACGAGGGACTTGGCGACCGGTCCCGCGAGCGAGCTGCGTTTCACTTGAGCTTCACCTCCGCACCGCGGAAGGCCGGGCCGATGAGCACGCTGCTCCAGTCGGGCAGGTCCCCCGGCGCCGTCTTCAGTGAGGGTGCGACCAGTTCGTTGACGAGCCGGGACTCCTCGGGAGAGTTGGGCAGTCCGAGCCCGGTGTCCGCGCCGCCGCTGCGGCCGGGCGGGGGCGCGGTGACATCGGCGATCCGGCGGGCGTCGGCGGTCGGGGCGTTCTTCCCGACGTACGGCACCGAGTAGCACTTCGGGCCGCCCGAGGCGTTGTAGACCGGCCGGTCCCGCCCGGGGACGTACTTGCCCTTGGAGGGGACGGGCTTCACCGACACGTGGAGTCCCGGTTCGTTCGTCCCCTTGCCCAGCGCCTTGTCCATGGCGGGGACGAACCCGGACATGGTGCGCAGGGTGCAGGGGAACGACTCGGCGTACTCGGCCAGGAGTTCGAGCGAGGGGCGGCCTGCGGCGGAGAGCCGGATGAGGTTGTCCTTGTTGGCGCGCAGGAAGGTGGTCATGTCCCGCGAGGCGGCGGTGGTGGAGCCGTAGAGGCCTGCGAGGCGCGCCTCCTGGTCGGCGAGGGTGGAGCTGGTGACCGTGGCGTCGGTCAGCGCGTCGAGTACGTCCGGCGCGGCGTCCGCGTACAGCGTGCTCACCTTGACGAGTTCCTTGATGTCGGCGTTGAGCGTGGGCAGTTGGGGGTTGAACTTCTTCAGGTGGCCGTCCAGCGTGGTCAGCGTCTCGCCGAGGCGTGCCCCGCGTCCCTCCAGCGCCTGGGAGACGGCGTTGAGGGTGGCGGAGAGCTTCTCGGGCTTCACGGCGGTCAGCAGCGGCAGGACGTTGTCGAGGACCTGTTCCAGCTCGATGGCGTTGCTGGAACGGTCCTGCGGGATGACGGCCCCGGCCCGCAGCGTGGTGCCGGCCGGGACGCGCGGCGGGACGAGGGCGACGAACCGCGCGCCGAAGAGGGTGGTCGGCAGCATCTGGGCGGTGACGTCGGCGGGGATGCTGTCCAGCTTGTCGGGGTCGATGGCGAGGGTGAGGCGGGCGCCGTCGCCGTCGGAGGCGATGGAGCGGACCTGGCCGACGACGACGCCGCGCAGCTTCACGTCGGCGTTGTCGTGCATCTCGTTGCCGACCGCGCCGGTGCGGACGGTGACGGTGGCTTCGTCGGTGAATTCCTTCTCGTAGACGGCGACCGAGACCCAGACCAGGACGGCGGGCACCAGGAGGAAGGTGACTCCGGTCAGCCGGCGGCGGACCGTGCGTGTGCTGGATGTGCGCATCAGCCGGCCACCTTCACGGTCGTCGTGGCGCCCCAGATGGCGAGGGAGAGGAAGAAGTCGGTGATGCTGATGAGGACGATCGCGTTGCGCACCGAGCGGCCGACCGCGACGCCCACCCCGGCGGGTCCGCCACTGGCGTGGAAGCCGTAGTAGCAGTGGGCGAGGATCACCAGGACGCTGAAGATCAGCACCTTGAGCACCGACAGCAGGACGTCCTGCGGGGAGAGGAAGAGGTTGAAGTAGTGGTCGTAGGTGCCCGCCGACTGGCCGTTGAAGAAGACGGTGATGAAGCGGGAGGCGGCGTACGAGGAGAGCAGTCCGATCGCGTACAGCGGGATGATCGCGACGACCCCGGCGATGATCCGGGTGGTGACGAGGTAGGGCATGGAGCGCACGCCCATCGCCTCCAGGGCGTCCACCTCCTCGTTGATCCGCATCGCGCCGAGCTGCGCGGTGAAGCCGGCGCCGACGGTGGCGGAGAGGGCGAGTCCGGCCACCAGGGGCGCGATCTCACGGGTGTTGAAGTAGGCGGAGACGAATCCGGTGAAGGCCGAGGTGCCGATCTGGTTGAGCGCCGCGTACCCCTGGAGTCCGACGACCGTGCCGGTGAAGAGGGTCATGGCGACCATCACGCCGATGGTGCCGCCGATGACACCGAGTCCGCCGCTGCCGAAGGAGACTTCGGCCAACAGCCGCTGCACTTCCCGCAGATAGCGGCGCAGGGTGCGCGGGATCCAGAGAAGGGCCTTGATGTAGAAGGCGAGTTGGTCGCCCGAACGGTCGAGCCTGCTGAGCAGCGCCATCGGTCAGCTCCCCTTCGCGGGGACGATCTGGAGGTAGATCGTCGTGAGGACCATGTTCACGAAGAACAGCAGCATGAAGGTGATGACGACGGACTGGTTGACCGCGTCGCCGACGCCCTTGGGGCCGCCGCGCGGGTTGAGCCCGCGGTAGGCGGCGACGATGCCCGCGATGAAGCCGAAGATCAGGGCCTTGAACTCGCTGATGTAGAGGTCCGGCAGCTGGGCGAGGGCGGAGAAGCTGGCGAGGTAGGCGCCCGGGGTGCCGTCCTGCATGATCACGTTGAAGAAGTAGCCGCCGAGCGTGCCGACCACGGAGATCAGGCCGTTGAGCAGGACGGCGACGAGCATGGTGGCGAGCACCCGGGGGACGACGAGGCGCTGGATGGGCGAGACGCCCATGACCTCCATCGCGTCGAGTTCCTCGCGGATCTTGCGCGAGCCGAGGTCGGCGCAGATGGCCGAGCCGGCGGCGCCGGAGATCAGCAGCGCCACGATGAGCGGGCTGGCCTGCTGGATCACCGCGAGGACGCTGGCGCCGCCGGTGAAGGACTGGGCGCCGAGCTGCTGGGTGAGGGAGCCGACCTGGAGGGCGATGACCGCGCCGAACGGAATGGAGACGAGTGCGGCGGGCAGGATGGTGACACTGGCGACGAACCAGAACTGCTCGATGAACTCCCGCACCTGGAAGGGCCTGCGGAAGACGGCGCGGGCCACGGCGACGGCGAGCGCGAACAGCTTCCCGGTCTCGCGGAGCGGGGCGAGCAGCCGGGAGGGGCGGCGCGCGGCCGGCGCGGGGCGGGCGGCCTTGTCCGGCTCGGCGGGGGGCGGGGGCTTCTCGGGCGGCTCGGGCGGCCGCACCGGCATCGGGGCGGTCACGCGCGCGCACCTCCCGCGGCCGGGGCGTAGCTGTTCAGGATGGCCGTACGGGCGGCCTCCGGCAGCTGGCCCATCATCGACATGACCCGCTCCCGGCGGCGCAGCGCGCCCTGGCGTACGGGCATCCCGGGCGAGGGCTCCAGCTGGGGGACGACCGTGCGGGGCCCGGTCAGGAGCGGAGCGGTGTCGAACTGCTGCTCGGCGGCGAGGGTGGCGGCGTCCTTCTCCTCGGACATGCCGATGGGACCTTCGCGGCGTCCGGCGAGGAACTGGGAGACGACCGGGGTGTCGCTGGTGAGCAGTACCTCGCGCGGGCCGAAGGTGACGAGGTTGCGGCAGAACAGCATGCCCATGTTGTCGGGGACGGTCGCCGCGATGTCGAGGTTGTGGGTGACGATGAGCATCGTCGCGTCGATCTGGGCGTTCAGGTCGATGAGGAGCTGCGAGAGGTAGGCGGTGCGGACCGGGTCGAGGCCGGAGTCGGGCTCGTCGCAGAGGATGATCTGCGGGTCGAGGACCAGGGCGCGGGCGAGGCCGGCGCGCTTGCGCATACCGCCGGATATCTCGCCCGGCAGCTTTCCCTCGGCGCCGAGGAGCCCGACGATGTCGATGCGCTCCATGACGATGCGGCGAATCTCGGATTCCTTCTTGCGCGTGTGCTCGCGCAGCGGGAAGGCGATGTTGTCGAACAGTGACATCGAGCCGAAGAGAGCGCCGTCCTGGAACATGAGGCCGAAGAGCTTCCGGGTCTCCATGATTTCGCGCTCGGGGCTGTTCACCATGTCGACGCCGTTGATGAGAACGCGTCCCTGCTCGGGCTTGAGCAGCCCGATGATGGACTTCAGAAAAACGGTCTTACCGGTTCCGGAAGGCCCGAGCATGACGCTGACTTCACCGGCGGGCAGGGTGAGGCTGACGTTCTGCCAGATGTTCTGCTTGCCGAAGGACTTCGTCAGACCTTCGACGACTACTTCGATTCCCATCGGCCCTCCCTCGAAATGACGGTGAACGTGTTCATCGTTGGCGCTCCGGCTCTGCTGAAAGCGATGGCGGCTCGTCACACATGCACCAGGAGGCGCACGCTATGTCCGCCGAAACCGCCACGGCAAGCCGTTGAACAGCGAAGATCGACGGACGCGGAGGTCTGTTCTGATCACTTGTCATTCAGTGACAAGGCCGGTTCCCGTCCTTGTCGGAATCTGCGCAAGGCCCCGGGCTTCTCGACCGGGGTGCCCCCGGACCGGAGCGGAGCGAACCGGGCCGGAGTGTGCCCGCCAGCAGGTGCGCAGGCGCTTTCGATCGGCACGTCTGGGACGCTACGGGCCGGTAACCTGACTTCGCAATACTGGGTACAGATTTTCCTCGGCGAGAATTCGCACGGGGCCCGGATTTATCGCCGGGTGAGCAATCCGGCGCCCAAACCTGTCGGATGATGAGGAATCACGTCGGCGGGGTTTCGCTCCGACGGGAAAAAAAGAGCCCTTCCGGTCCCCGGGGAACCGGAAGGGCTCACTCGTCTCTCAGCCGGCGGTGGCCCTGCGGCCGGCCGCGCTCACTTCTCGGGCTTCGGCTTCCGCGGCGGGCAGTCGGGGCCTTCCGGGTTGGTGGCCACGCAGAGGGGCGCCTGGGTCATCTTGGCGTAGTTGTCGGCCTTCTTGCCGGTGCTGGAGATGGCGGCGGTGAAGATCGGGTCGAGGTCCTCGTCCGCGCCGCAGTCCGTGAACGGCGGGATGTGGGCGTACCCGGTCAGGGTGCCGCCGTACGCCACCAGGTACCCGGCCGGCGGATAGCTCTGGCCGTATCCGCGCAGGACCTGTTCGAAGGGCCGCTCCGTGCGGCAGTCGGGGCCCACGTCCAGGGGCACCCCGTTCACCTCGACGTCGGAGAGCCGCATGACCAGTTGGGCGGTGACCGTGGTCTCCTCCGGGTAGGTCGGCGTGTTGGTGACCGTGTGGGTGTGGATGGCCGCCGGGGGGCCCACCTGTTCCAGCGTCATGGTCGCGGTCGTGGGCATGAATCCGTAGCTGAGGAACGTGGCCTTCGTCGGCGGGAGCTGGCGCTTGCCCTGGTAGTCGAAGTTCACCTCGGAGCTGACGTCGACGGTCGAGGCGCAGGAGTCGTTGATGTACCGCTTGTTCAGCACCACCTTCATGAAGGCGGGGCCCAGCGCGGCCGCCCCGTTCAGCTTGGCGGCGTTGGCGTAGCCCGCGGCGTACGTCTCGGCGGTGGTCATCACCCACTCGGGCGGGATCTCGATCGGGCAGCTGCCCGGGTCGTCCTCCAGGGCGTCGAGCCGCTTCTCGGTGAGGTCGTCGATCCTGTCCCGGGCGGAGGGCGGCAGCCCCTCGGCCGGGCGGCCGGGGGTCGGCTCCGGTGCGGGGTCGCTCCCGCCGGGCGTGGGCGCGGGTGAGGCGGGGTCCTCGTCGCCGCGGATGTCCACGGCGGCCAGTTCGGATTCCTGCCCGGGGACGGGTTCGCAGGAGACGTCGAGGCCGGGGGGCGTGGTCGGCTCTCCGTCCGCGGTCCGCGAGGAGAGGGAGAGGGCCAGCTCGGCCGGGGTCAGCGTCGCCCGCCCGGGGGAGCCGAAGGCGACCGTCGGGACCTCTCCGGTCGCGGCCAGGGTCAGACCGCCCTCCCCTTCGCCGGGCTCCGGAAGCGGTACGGGCTCGGCGGTCAGCTCCTGCCAGGAGGCGTCGGCCGCCGTGTCGCCGACCGCGTTGCGGACGGTGAGCCGTGCGGTGGCCGCCAGGGTGGCGGCGTCCAGGTCGCGGAACCGGGTGAGCGAGGTGGCGGGCAGGCCGACCTCGACGGAGACCTTCTCGGGGCGGATCTCCTCGCCGGTGCGGGCCGTGGTGGGGAGCACCGCCGAGACGACGACGTCCACCTCCTCGGTCCCGGAGGGGAGCGGGCAGGCGTAGCGGAGGGCGACCTCCGACTTCTGTTCCGCGGCGGCCGATTCGGCACTGGGGACGAGCGCGGTGGCGACGACGAGCGCACCTCCCACGGCCCAGTGGATCGGTCGTCTCGCCGCGGTGCGTGCATCGACGGTCATACGGATGTGTCCTTCCGGCGCGCGTGGGCCCAGAGGTGGGCGGCTGTGGAGCGGGTCCGGTTCTGGGCGGCGGCTGAGCGGGCGGGCCCGGGGCCGCCGACGGACGTCGGGCGGGGGCGTGCCGCGACCTGGCCGGCCGGGCTCCGTACGGCCCCTACTGACCGGTACGGTACGCACGCCGCCGACGCCTGGGAAGAGCCCGGTCCGGGTCCGGATCACCGGTGCGCGGACTTTGGCATCCGGTGACAATCCGGCGCGGCGGACCTTGTCGACACGTGCGTGGAAAGCGGGGCGGGTGGGGCCGCACGGCACTCGTCGTGCGGTCGGTCCCCGGGGTGTTCCTCGGAACATGCCGCCGGGGTCGGGGACTGCGGCGGGTCCTGGCGTGGTCGTGCCCGGCCGTCGGGTGCGCACGGCCGGGCACGACGTTCAGGTGGTGCGGCCCGTCATCGGCGCTGGATCAGCCGCTGATGACCGGGGACTTGCCCGTCGCCGCGCTGACGATGGTGTACAGACCCTGGAAGCTGGCGGTGGTGCCGACGATGCCGCAGCCGCCGCCGGTCTTGCCGGAGATGGCGAGGGTGAGCCCGCCGCCCGCCGTGTTCAGGGTGCCGTTGCTGCCGCCGGTGGAGGGGTTGTTGTACTTGGCGGCCACCTTGCCGGTGACGTTGAAGGTGCAGGGGCCGAGGACGCTGGTCCCGGTCACCTTCGCCTTGATCGCACGGATCTCACCGGTCACCTGGCCCGTGGAGTTGGTGCCGGCGCCCGCCGCGTAGTCCAGGCCCCAGATCTCCCACGGCGGCGCGGTCGTGGTGGTCACGGTCCAGGTGGAGCTGAACGGCCCGGTGCACGGCGAGTTGAACGAGATCGCCGAGATGTTCGCGAGCTTGGCCGGGCTGCCGGCAACCGGGGAGGTCGGCGCGTTGCCCGAGGCGGCCGAGGACGCGCACTGGATCTTGTTGCCGTTGTTGTCGGTCAGGACCGTCACCCCGGCGCTGCCGCTGAAGTTGCCGGTCGGGGTGATCGTCCAGCTGGTCGGCGCGGCGACGGCCGACGGGGCCGCCAGCACCACGGATGCCGCGGCGGCGCCGATCGCGGTCAGAACACCGGTTCGCTTGAACATGGGGGTACTCCCTTTTCTCGTCCCGTTGGGGAATGGACTGAACGTGAGTGGAGAGACGGCTGCGCTGTACCTGGCGGTGCCGGACGGTGCGGCACGCTCGGGGTCCGCGGACGGCGGCTTACGACGCGCGGACCGGGACTCGCGGGGTGGATCCCGCGTCACCTCCTCGTGTCGGAGGGCGGCCTACCGCTTCGCGGAGTGCCAGAACTCGGACAGCTTCCGGCCCTCGTTCGGCGCGAGGCCGGCGGGGTCGTAGGGGCTGCCGAAGTAGGTGGTGGTGGAGTTCAGCTTCACGCTGTTCTTGCCGGAGGCCGACGGGAGTCCGGTCTTGAGGTTCACGGCCCAGTTCAGGAGGCCGGCACCGCAGCCGCTGGCTCCCGGGACGGCGAACGCGGTGTCGCTCTGGTCCGCGCCGTCGAAGGTGTAGCGCCCCATCTCGCCCTCGTCGTCGTTCGGCGTCCCGTCGGCGGAGAAGCGCTGGAGCGAGAGGGTCGGAGCCGTCGCGTTCTGCGGCTTCAGGAGCACCGGTTCGGCGGTGGTCCCGATGTAGCACTTGTCACCCAGGAACGGATTCTTGAGGTGGATGCGGACCGGGATGGTGAGAATGGGCTCACCGGTGGAGAAAGCCGCCGCCATATTGAAGTCGCGGGGGGCTCCGGCCGGTTCGATGGTGGCCGTGACGCGGTTCAGATTGTTGTCCGTCAACTGCCGGCAGATTCCCGAGACCACCGGAATACCGCTGGGACACATCAGCCCGAGGAGCCCGCCCGGGATCTCCGCCGGGTCCGCGGTCAGCGCCCCCTCGGGCGGAGCCACCAGCGAGGTGGTGCCGTCGGGGCGCTGGATGACGCCGAGCTGCAGATCGGTGTTGCCGGTGGGAACGTGCGACTTGCCCAGGGTGATCGACCCGGAGGCCGAGCCGGAGGATACGCAGGTGGCGATGGTGTTGATGCCGTCCGCGGCCAGCATGGCGGGCGCGTCGACCGGGCAGCGGTCGAAGGGCGCCCAGTCGCCGTTGAGCTGGGTGGCGGCGGTGGCCGAGCTGGTGGAGAGCACCGCGCCGAACGCCGTGAGCGCCGCGAGCAGACCTACGCGGGTTCGATTGGAAACGGATCTCATGTCGTCCCCTCTGTCGGCCGCTGGGGCGCGGCCTCGTACACGAAAGGTGGGCGGTTCTGCAACGCATGCCCGCACCGTGACGACCGTCGACGGTGACAGGGCCTCGGGTGGGCCCGGGGGCGGAGGATCTGAGCATCAAATTTCGGGCAGATTTTGTGACCGAATTGATCGAGGCGTGATGTTACTCGCGGGAAACAGGGCGACACAATCCGTCCGTCTAAGATTCTTTCCAGCACCTTCTTTTTGATCCGGAAATGAGCATCGGGACACCGGACCCTTGTCACGGAATGCGCACCCCCGGCCCGGGAATTGCACACCGTAGGCCGGGGACCCGCGCCCGGCGCGCAGCCGGCCCGCCCGGGCCGGCCGTCGCGGAACTCCCGCCTCCGCTCAGCGGCCCATGCTCTGCGAATCAGCCAAGCGGCCGGAAATGCCCGCCCCGACACGACGGTTACCCCGGGTTCTCCGTGGTGAGCCGCCCGCCCCGGGAATCGGCAGGCGCTCCAACCGGCCCAGAGGAAACACCTCCGGGAGAGCGAAACGGGTTTGTTGTCACCACCGGAGCAGACGGCCGAAATTCATTGTCCGAAAGCGCGCAGTACCGTCCGACCTGCACGGAAGTCGCACAGCGCGGTCCAGATGTGTGGCCCCTGCACGTCGATCTTGCCCAAGTGGTGTGCACTGCCTGCCACTTGGTCTATCTTCGTCGCGGACTTGGTACGCACCTGTCGGTTCGTGGGAGCGCTTTCCCCCCACCGTCTCACCCCACCACCGGGCGCCGAGAGCAAGGGGACTTGTCATGGCACAACTCATACAGCCGCTGGATACCGACGACCCCCTGGGGCCCCTCCCTCAGGAATTCGCGGCGATCATGCGGCCCGAACTGCCGAGCCTCATCAAGGAAATCGGCGTCGAGGTCACCCGGGCGTATCCGGAATACGCCCGGCTGCTCGACGGGCCGAACGGCCAGGCCATCCGGGTGGGCGTGGAGCAGAGCCTCTCCTCGTTCGTCGACCTGGTGGCCGAACCGACCTCCTCCACCGCGCTCCGCGACGACATGTGCCGGCGCTTCGGACGGTTCGAGGCGTACGAGGGCCGGAGCATGGACACCCTCCAGGGGGCGTACCGGCTGGGCGCGCGGGTGGCGTTGCGGCGGGCGAAGAAGGTCGGCCAGAGCTACCACCTCTCCCCCACCCTGATGCTGAGCTTCGCCGACGCGCTCTTCGCCTACGTCGACGAACTGGAATCGCTTTCCCGGGAGGGCTTCCTGGAGGTGCAGTCCCAGTCCGGCGAGCACAGCGAGGCACTGCGCCGCCGGCTGCTCCACCTCATCCTCGCCGGGCGCCCCTCCCCCGGCAGCGCCATCGCGGAGCTCTGCGAGCAGGTGGCGTGGCCGCTGCCGAAGGAGGTGACCCTGATCGCCGTACGCGCCCCGGCGGAACTGGACCGGCTCCGCGCCGACCGCGATCTGCTCGTCGACCTCAGCGCCCCGCAGCCGCACCTGCTCATCCCCGGTCCGATGACCGACGCCCGAAGATCCATGCTGGAGCAGGCCCTTCCCGGCACCCGCGCGGCGATCGGGCTGACCGTCCCCGCGGCCCTGGCCTGCGAGTCGATCCGCTGGGCCCGCCGGGTCCTGGAGCTCGTCGACTCGGGCGTGATCGACGACGCCCCGCTGATCCGCTGCGAGGACCACCTCACCACCCTGTGGCTGCTCTCCGACCCCGCTCTCCTGGACCAGCTGGCCCAGCGGGAGTTGGCCGCCGTCGCGGGGATCAGCACCACCCGCCGGGAACGGCTGGTCGAGACGCTGCGGATCTGGCTCGACACCCGGGGCACCGCCGCGCAGATGGGCGCGCTGCTGGACGTCCATCCGCAGACGGTGCGCTACCGCATGCGCAGCCTGGAGACCATCTTCGGCGATCAACTCGTCGACCCCGAGAGCCGTTTCGCCACCGAGGCGGTGCTGCGGGCGCTGCGCCTGCGCTCCCGCGCCACCGGCACGTCCCCCTGATCCGGATCACGTCCGGCGCGATCGGTCAACTTACCGGCGCGTAACGCGAAAGAGACGGTCAGTCCCAAACGGTTGCGACACGGAGACGTATCCGGCGAGAAACCCGGAACCTCGTCCCGTAGACAGGAGGGGACCTGCCGCCCATCATGCGGCGGGCCCCGCACCGCCTCCTGGCCGACCCCCGAGAGGGACCCGATGACCGCCTCGCACCTCCTCGTCCCCGTGCCGATCCCGGACCGGGTCGCCGCACTGATCGGCTCGTGCATCCCGCCGCACATCCTCCAGGCGGAGTTCGACGCCGACTGCGCGGCCCGCGAGGTCCGCAGGTTCCGCGGCCCCCGGATGGGAGTGGAGGACCAGGCCGACCGCGAGCAGGCGCTGTCCGAACTCGCCCGTGCCAACAAGGTGCTGGCCGCGCACCACCCCCACCTCGCCGTCCTGCCGGACTCACCCTTCTGACCACCGCCGAGGCACGCCCGGCGCACCCGCCGGGAGAGCGGCGGGGCCCGGCCCGGCGGCCCTTGCGGGGCGATGACGACTGCCCGTACCTTACTCCAAAGTAAGTTTACTTCGGAGTAAGGATTCGGCGTGGACGGAACCAGCAGCGGCAAGCTCACCGACGACCTGGCCCGGCTCGACTTCGCGGCGGTCTCCCCCGAGGAGTTCGCCCGGATCGTCAAGGGCCTGTCCGCCCAGCAGATCGCCGAGGTCATGCGCGGGGAACTGCGCACCCGGATCCTCGGCGAGGTCTTCGGCCGGATGAAGCAGCAGTTCCGGCCGGAGGCGGCCGGCGGCCTCACCGCGCTGATCCGCTGGAAGGTCACCGGTGAGAGCGACGCCGTCTACGAGACCGCGATAGCGGACGGCGCCTGCGAGGTCACCCCCGGCCGGTCCGACGCCGAACCCCGCACCACCCTGGTGATGGGCGACGCGGAGTTCCTCAAACTGGTCTCCGGCAACGGCAATCCGGTCACCATGTTCATGATGCGCAAGCTGAAGGTGGCCGGCGACGTCGGCCTCGCGTCCGGTCTGACCCGCTACTTCGACATCCCGAAGGCGTGAGGTCATGAGCTTCTTCTCCCTGGCCCTGACCGAGGAGCAGCGGGACCTGCGCGCCTGGGTGCACGGCTTCGCGGCCCAGGTGGTCCGTCCGGCCGCCGCCGAGTGGGACGCCCGCGAGGAGACCCCCTGGCCCGTGATCCAGGAGGCCGCCCGGATCGGTCTGTACGGTTTCGAGTCCCTCGCCGACCTGTACGGGGACCCCACCGGGCTCTCCCTCCAGATCGCCAACGAGGAGCTGTTCTGGGGCGACGCCGGCATCGGCATGGCCCTGTTCGGCACCTCGCTCGCGGTCGCCGGGATCTTCGCCTCCGGCACCCCGGACCAGCTCGCCGAGTGGGTTCCGCAGTGCTACGGCGACGAGGACGACCCGAAGGTCGCCGCCTTCTGCGTCTCCGAACCGGGAGCCGGGTCCGACGTCTCCGCGATGACGACCCGGGCCCGGTACGTCGAGGCGCGGGACGAGTGGGTGATCTCGGGCCAGAAGGCGTGGATCACCAACGGCGGCATCGCCGAGGTCCACGTGGTCGTCGCGTCGGTCGACCCGGCGCTGGGCTCGCGCGGCCAGGCCGCGTTCATCGTCCCGCCCGGCACGAAGGGCCTGACGGCGGGCCGTACGGTGAAGAAGCTCGGCCTGCGCGCCTCGCACACGGCCGACCTCTTCCTCGACGAGGTCACCGTGCCGGGCCACTGCCTGCTCGGCGGCAAGGAGAAGCTGGACGCCCGCCTCGCCCGGGCACGCGAGGGCGGGCCCGCCAAGGGCCAGGCGGCGATGGCGACGTTCGAGGTCAGCCGCCCGACCGTCGCCGCCCAGGCCCTCGGCATCGCGCGGGCCGCGTACGAGTACGCCCTGGAGTACGCCGGAGAACGTGAGGCGTTCGGCAGGCCGATCATCGAGAACCAGTCGATCGCGTTCGCCCTGGCCGACCTCCGTACCGAGATCGAGGCGGTACGCCTGCTGATCTGGCAGGCCGCCTGGATGGCCCGTAACGACCGCACGTTCGACGCGGGCCAGGGCTCCATGTCCAAACTGCGGGCCGGTGAACTCGCCGTCGTGGCCACGGAGAAGGCGGTCCAGATCCTCGGCGGCGCGGGCTACAGCCGGGAGCACCCGGTGGAACGGATGTACCGCGACGCCAAGATCTACACCATCTTCGAAGGCACCAGCGAGATCCAGCGCCTGGTCATCGCCCGCGCGATCTCGGGCCGTCACATCCGCTGAGCGCGCGGCGGCCACCGCACCGGCGGACCGCCCTCGCCCGGCCCCGCCCGCACGCGCCCCCGCCGCGCGGACGGCGAAGCGATCCCGGGCGAGGGCGGCGGCCGAAGCCGGGGCGCGGAGGAGCGGCGGGGACGAGCGGTCAGTCGAGGGAGATCGGATTGGTCAGGGCGGCCATGTGCCCGTCGTGGGGACGGCGGACCTCGACGCGGACGTACGCCGAGTCCCCCGCGGTCGTGGTCCACCGCACCGTTCCCGCTCCGCGGCCCGGGAGGGAAGCGTGGTGGGCCTCACCCCGGTCGGTGAGGATACGGACGGTCCCCGCCGGCACGCCCCGTACCACCACGTGAACACGCACCCGTTCACCGCGTGTCGCGAGCCGCTCCCCCACTTTGGCGACGCGACCGTCGGCACGGGCGGTGAACGACACGTCCACGTCCGCCGACTCGGCGATCCAGCAGCGGCCCGTCCGGATGCCGGCCAGGACCGCCCCGGTGCTCAGCTCCTCGGCGAGGACCACGGTCTGAGGACTGCCGATCTGCCCGTCCAGATGGGCGTCGCTGTTGCCCACCGCCGGTCGCCAGGAGCCCGCGCGGAGCCCCGCCGCGAGACTCCGCCCCCACGCGGTCAGAGCCGCCTCGTTGTCGGCGTTCCAGGGCCGGTCCGAGGCCCACAGCCCGTTCCACACCTCCACCGCGTCGAAGCCGGCGAGCGGGAAGGCGAAGTCGCCCGAGGGGTAGGGCGCGTGCGGATGCGCGACGACACAGAGGCCACCGGCCCGGTGCACCTGCTCCAGGCAGGCGTCCACCCGCCCGTCCCCCGGCCGGTGGTCCCAGCCGACGACATCGCCGGGACCAAGGCCCAGGGCGAGCCAGTGCCCGGTGCGCGTGGTCACCTCCTCACCGAGAACGATCAAGAAGTCGTCGGCGGCCAGATGCCCCCAGGCGCCCGGGGCGGCGGGCGCGTTGTGCTCCGTCGTCGCGATGAAGTCGAGTCCGGACGCGCGGGCCCGGACGGCCAGTTCCTCGGGGGTGAGCTCCCCGTCCGAGTGGATCGAATGGACATGGCAGTCCCCCCGGTACCAGGCCGCCCCGCGTCCGATCGCCCGCACGGGCGGGTAGCCGAAGCTCGACACGCTTCTCCTCCCGGAGTCCTGTCGGACCAACGTGCCACCGGGGCCGCCCGTTCCATCGAGGGCGTGAGGCGGCGGGGTGCGGCGGCAGGAAGCCCCCCTGGACGCACCCCACCTCCGGGGGCGGCCGGCGGTGTCCGGGATAGTGGGCGCCCCGTCCCTCCCCGAGCGACCCCGGAGGTCCCCATGCCGCCCACGCCCGCCACCGGTACGGACTGCGGCCGGGTCCCGGAGCCCTCCCCGCGCCGGCCCTCGGTGCTGCTCGTCACCGATCTCGCGTACGAGGCACGGGGGCGGCGCTACTGCGACGAGGACATCCACCTCTCCTCCCGGCTGCGCGAGACGTTCGACGTAGCGCTCTGCCACCCCCGCGACGCCGCCGCGCTGCTGGAGCGGTTCGACCTCGCCCTCATACGCAACAGCGGGCCCGTGCTGCACTACCGCGCGGCGTACGACGCCTTCCGCGCGCGGGCGCTGGAGCTGGGGACGCCGGTCTACAACCCGCTGGCCGGGCGCGGCGACATGGCGGGCAAGGAGTACCTGGTCGCGATGGACCGGGCGGGCCTCCCGGTCATCCCCACCGTGGACCGGGCGGACGATCTGGCCCGGCTGCCCGACGTTCCCGCATACGCGCTCAAGCCGAAGCTGGGGGCGGACTCGGTCGGGCTGCGGTTCGTCACGGGGGCGGAGGCCCGGGCCGGGCTGGAGCGGGCGGCCGAGGGATCGCTGCTCGTCCAGCCCCGGATCGCCTTCCGCCACGAGGTGTCCTTCTACTTCGTCGACCACGATTTCCAGTACGCGCTGTACGCCCCCGATCCGGAGCGGCGCTGGGTGCTGGAGCCGTACGCGGCGAGCGAGGCGGACCTGGAGTTCGCCCGGAGCTTCATCGCCTGGAACTCCCTCGCCCACGGCATCCAGCGGGTCGACGCCTGCCGGACGGCGGACGGGGCGCTGCTCCTCGTCGAACTGGAGGACCTCAATCCGTACCTCTCGCTCGACCGGGTGACCGAGGACGTCCGGGAGGCGTTCGTGGCCCGGCTCACGCGGTCGATCGCCTCGCTGCTCCGCCGGGGCGCGTCCGGCGGATCGTGACCGGGTCCACGGCGTCTGCCCCCGTCCGGCCGGTCCCGGCATGCGGGGGCCCGGGGGCGGTGTGAGGGTGCAAGGGTGACCACCGCCGGCGAACAAGCCCCCGCAGCGCAGGACTCCGCCGCGCCGCCGCCCGTCCTCGACCGTCGGCGGCGCAACATCGTCTTCGCCACCATCGTCCTCGGCATGCTGCTCGCGGCGCTCGACCAGACGATCGTGGGCACGGCTCTGCCGACGATCGTCTCCGACCTGGGCGGCGCCTCGCACATGTCGTGGGTGGTGACCGCCTATCTGCTGGCCGAGACGGTGGCCACCGTCCTCGTCGGCAAGTTCGGCGACCTGTTCGGTCGGAAGTTGATCTTCCAGATCTCGGCGGTCATCTTCATCACCGGGTCGTTCCTGTGCGGCCTCGCCTCGGACATGCTCCTGCTGATCATCTGGCGCGGTATGCAGGGCATCGGCGCGGGCGGCCTCATGGTCACGTCGATGGCGCTGATCGCGGACGTGATCCCGCTGCGCGAACGCGGCAAGTACCAGGGGGCGATCGGCGCGGTCTTCGGCATCTCGACCGTGATCGGTCCGCTGCTGGGCGGGCTGTTCACCGACCATCTGACGTGGCGCTGGGCGTTCTACGTCAATGTGCCGATCGCCATCGTCGTGGTCATCGCCGCCGCCCGGAACATTCCCTCGGTGAAGGCGGCGGGCCGCCCGGTCATCGACTACACCGGGATCGCGCTGGTCACCGTCGGGGCGAGCGCGCTGATCCTCGCGACGAGCTGGGGCGGCAACGAGTACGCCTGGGGCTCGGCCGTGATCATCGGCCTGTTCGTCGGGGGCCTGGCCGCGCTCGCCCTGTTCTGCGTCGCGGAGACGCGGGCGCGGGAACCGATGCTGCCGATGCGGCTCTTCCGGAACCCGGTCTTCACCGTCTGCTCGATCCTCAGTTTCATCGTGGGCTTCGCGATGCTGGGCTCGATGATCTTCCTGCCGACCTATCTGCAGTACGTGGACGGGGACTCGGCGACGCTCTCGGGGGTGCGGACGCTGCCGCTGGTCGCGGGTCTGCTGGCCGCCTCGATCTTCAGCGGCAACGTGGTCAGCAAGACGGGCCGCTACCGGGTGTTCCCGATCGTGGGGACGCTGGTCATGGCGGCCGGGCTGTTCCTCCTGTCGCGGATGGGCCCGGACACCGGCGTCTGGCTGGAGTCCCTGTACATGGTGGTGCTGGGGATCGGCATCGGGCTGGCGATGCAGGTGCTGACGATCGCCGTGCAGAACACCGTCGACTACGAGGACCTGGGCACGGCCACCTCGGGCGTGACGTTCTTCCGTACGCTGGGCAGCGCCTTCGGCACGGCGGTGTTCGGCACCATCTACGCCAACGCGCTGAAGCCGAACCTGACCGACGGCGTGGCGCGGGCAGTCGCGGCGGGCGGCGATCCGGCGGCGCTGGCCGGCGCCTCGCAGAGCCCGCAGGCGCTGCACGCACTGCCGCCGGCCCAGTCGGAGCCGCTGGCGCAGGCGTACGCGGACACCCTGCACATGGTGTTCCTGTGGACGGTGCCCGTGGCGCTGCTCGGCTTCGTCATCGCGCTGTTCCTCAGGGAGGTGAAGCTGCGGGACTCGGCCCGGCTCGGCTCGACGGACATGGGCGAGGGGTTCGCCCAGCCGGGCAGCGGGGACTCGGCGAAGGTCCTGGAGTACTCCGTGGCCACGATCCTGCGGGACGCCGGACCGGAGACCGCCCGCCGGATCACCGCCGAGTCCGACACCCGGCTCGACATCGCGGGGGCCTGGGCGGTGATGCAGGTGGACCTCTTCACCCGGATGGTCGGCCATGCGGGCCTCCGGCTGATCGCGGCCCGGCACCGCATCCCGCCGGAGGTGCTCGTGCCCGTCTTCGACCGGATGATCGAGGAGGGCTACCTCACGGGCGACGGCCGGATCTTCTCGCACACGGCGGCGGGCCGGCGCGAGGCGGCGGTGATCTCCGACGCCTGGGGCCGCTGGCTCAACGACCGCCTGGCCGAGGACGGGGCCCGGCCCGACGACCGTCAGCTCCGGGCCACCGTCGATGTGATCGCCAAGCGGCTGCTGGCGGAGGACCTGGCCCAGGAACTCTCCCCCGCCGCCGTGTCGGGCGGCTCCTCACGGGTGGGCGCGCCCGCCTGAGGCGCGGAGGGACGCGCCCGCGCCGTCAGTGGTCCCAGGACCGGGGGCGGTCCAGCGCCTCCCACTCCGTGCGGAGCAGGCCCAGGATCGCGCAGTCGTAGCGTCGGCCCCGGTGCAGGCAGGAGGACCGGCGTACGCCCTCCTGGACGAAACCGGCTCCGCGCAGGGTCGCGAGGGCCGCCGTGTTGCCGGTGTGGGTGACCGCCTCGACCCGGTGCAGGGGCAGTTCTCCGAAGGCCAGGTCGGTGAGGGCGGCGAGTGCGTCGGCCCCGATGCCCCGGCGGCGGTGCTCGGGGGCGAGCAGGAGGTACGCCTCGGCGGTGCCGTCGACGAGGTCCTCCTCCATCAGGGCGATGTGACCGGCCGGTGTGCCGTCGGCCAGGAGCACCAGGTAGTCGTCGCGGTCGCGGTCCTCGACGTACGCCTCCAGGCGTTCGCGGAGCTGGTGGAGCGCGCCGGGCCAGACGCCGATCTCGTGGGCGGCCACCGGATCGGCGCGCCAGTGGTGGATCAGCTCGGCGTCATCGGGCTCCAGCGGGGTGAAGGCGATGTCGCGGCCCCGCCAGAACCGTTCCCGCGCGGCGTACGGCTTCGCGTCCTCGTCCATGCGCGGATCGTACGGTCGGGCGCGGGCGGCCGGGTAACGGTTTTGAGGGGTCCGGGAGCGTGGCTCACCTCGGGTCCGTGTGAGGCCGGGCCCGCCTCCGGGCGGCGCACGGCCGGATCCGTGCCCCCGCCCCCGTACGGCCCGGCTCAGTCGACGAAGACCGGCGTCGCGTAGACCCAGGCCCCCTCGTGCCGGACGAAGCGGCTCTTCTCGTGGAGGGAGTCGGGGCGCCCGTCGTCGGTGTAGTGGGCGCGGAAGGTGACCGTTCCGGTGGAGTGGAAGGCGCTGCCCTCGGTGGTGTCCAGGATCTCCAGGCGCACCCAGCGCATCGCGGGATCGAAGTCGACGCCGGGCGGCCGGGTCTCGGGGTGCCAGGTGCGGAGCAGGTACGGCGCGTCCTGGACGGCGAAGGCCGCGTACCGGGAACGCATCAGGGCCTCGCAGGTCGGCGCGGCGGCGCTGCCGGAGTGGTACCGGCCGCAGCACTCCCCGTACGCGGCGGGCAGGCCGCAGGGGCACGGGGAGGCGGGGGTGATCCGCGGGGCGGCGGTCGCCCGGGGCCGGGAGGTGCGTCGTGACATAGGTCCATTGTGACGCCTGCGTGAGGCGGGGCGGAGCGAGGGCGGGGCCCGCGGCCTCGCCCTCGGGCACGTCCGGCGGATTGCGGCCCGGGTCCCGTTCCGGCGGACGCGCCCTCGCCCCGCCCCCGTGCGTCAGGGCTTGCGGGCCACGCCGGCGTAACCGGGGATCGGCTCGTCGCCGGGGACGTCGATGACCTCGCCCAGCTCCGGGCGCCAATCGGCGGAGAGGGTGACGCCCGGCTCGACCAGTTCGAGGCCGTCGAAGAAGGCGGTCAGCTCGGCGCGGCTGCGGGGCCGCAGCGTCATCCCGCGCTCCTTGTACATGGCCCGCGCCTGGGCCGCGCCCTCCGGGTTGAAGTCGCCGGTGGTGTGCGAGAGCACCAGGTAGCTGCCGGAGGGGAGCTGGTCCACGAGCTTGTCGACCAGGTCGCCCGCGCCGTCCTCGTCGTCGATGAAGTGCAGCAGGGCCAGCAGCGACAGGGCGATCGGCTGCTCGAAGTCCAGGACCTTGCCGGCCTCCGCGAGGATGGTCTCGGGCTTGCGGGCGTCGGCCTGGATGTACTCGGTGACGCCCTCCGGCGTGGAGCGGAGCAGGGCCGCCGCGTGGGCGAGCACGATCGGGTCGTTGTCGCAGTAGACGACGCGGGCGTCGGGCGCGGCCTGCTGGGCGATCTGGTGGAGGTTCGGTTCGGTGGGTATGCCGGTGCCGATGTCCAGGAACTGGCGTACACCGCTCTCGGCGAGCCAGCGTGTGGCCCGGTGCATGAACGCCCGGTTGACCCGCGCCATGTCGCGTCCCCGCGCGTCCAGGGAGAGGAGTTGACGCGCCATCTGTTCGTCGACCGGATAGTTGTCCTTGCCGCCGAGGAACCAGTCGTACATCCGCGCCGGGTGCGGCTTGGAGGTGTCGATCTCGATGGAGTGGTGCGCGGGTCCGGTCATGGCGTGCTCCGTGGTCAGGGTCCGGTGGGTCGACGGTGGGGGGAACAGGTGCGAGGGTACGACGCGCGTGGGGCGGTGCTGGTCTCAGGTGAGCAGGAAGTCGGCCTGGCCGGCCTTGGCTCCCTGGATGAACGCGGCGATCTCGCCGTTGGAGTAGATGAGAGCCGGGCCGTCCGGGTCAGCGGACTGGCGTACGGCGACCCGCCCGTCGGCGAGCTTCATCGCCTCGATGCAGTTGCCGCCGTTGCCGCCGCTCCACGGCTTGTACCAGCCTTCGGAGCCGAGGTCACCGGCCGGCATGCCGTTGTATATGTGGTTCATCACAGCTCCTTGCGGAAGTCCCGGAGGATTTCCTTCGTGCGTTGTGCAGTCGCGGCCTGAGCCGCCATGCGGTCCATGACTTCGAGGTAGGAGGCCACCTCGGGACGCGCGTCGAAGTAGACGGCTCCGGTCAGGTACTCGCTGTAGACCATGTCTGGGAGTTCGGGGACGGCGAACCGGAAGAGGACGAACGGCCCGTAGGTGCCCGGGTGGTGTCCGGTGGCGAACTCCGCTATCTGCAGGGTGACATGGGAGAGCTCGGTCGCCTCCAGCAGCTTGTCGGCCTGCTCGCGCATCACCTGCGGGCTGCCGACGGGCCGCTTGAGCACGGTCTCGTCCATGATCACCCACAGCTTGGGCGCGTCGTCCTTGGTGAGCAGGGACTGGCGTTCCATCCGCAGCGCCACATGGCGCTCGATGTCCTCGGGGCGGGTCTGGCCGACCGCTCCGGTCCGCATCACGGAGCGGGCGTACTCCTCGGTCTGGAGCAGCCCGGGGACGAAGTGGGGCTCGTACATGCGCAGCAGGCTCGCCGCGCCCTCCAGGCTGACGTACATGCTGAACCAGTCGGGCAGGACGTCGTGGAACCGCTGCCACCAGCCCGGCTTGTTCGCCTCCTCGGCCAGCTCGACGAAGGCTTCGGCCTCCTGGTCGGCGATGCCGTACGCCTTCAGCAGCAGCTGGACGTAGGGGATCTTCAGCCCGACCTCGGCCGTCTCCATCCTGCGTATCGTCGCCGGGGCGACCCGGAGCACCTTCGCCGCCTGGTCCCGGGTCAGGCCGACACGCTCGCGCAGATCCTGCAGGCGCTTGCCGAGAACGACCTGGCCCACGGTCGGGGCGGACCGCGGTTCGCTCACTTCAGACCTCCCCATGCGCTGGTGTGCCAGCAGTGTGCCACGCGTGCGCCCCCGACGACACGGGCACTCTGCAATTTTCAGAGTGCCTCTTGCCAAGTGTCATCGTCAGGAGCAGAGTTGGCTTCCGAACCAGTTCGCTCAGTCATGCCCGCTCCCGATCACCCGGGGGGCGAAGCGTGACGCGGCCCCCACTGTGAGGAATCGGTCGTGGCACCTGGCAGTGCGCTCATCCCCCGGCTCGTGGATCTCAGCCCCGGGACGGAGAAGTTCCGCCACTGCTTCGCGCTGCCCGCGCACCCCGAGTCGGTGGCCGCGGCGCGCGAGCTGACGCGGGGTCGGCTGGACGCCTGGCGGACCGGCCGCGACACCGGTGAGGCGGCCGTCCTGATCGTCTCCGAGCTGGTGACCAACGCGGTCGTGCACACCGCGAGCACCCGGGTGGTGTGCGAGCTGAGCCGCCCCGGCGGACGACTGCGGATAGCCGTCCAGGACCAGGGCCGGCAGCCCGGCGGCCCGCGGCTGCGTCGCTCGTCCGACGACGAGCACGGCCGGGGGCTGCTGCTCGTGGACACGATGAGCAGCGCCTGGGGTTCGTACGACGCGGGGTACGCCTCGGGGCGCGTCGTCTGGGCCGAGCTGCCGTTCGACGCCGATCGGCACGCCGGTGGGGAGCGACCGTGTTGAGGAACGCGCTGGCCAGGCTGCGGCCGGCGCACCGGGAGCGGACGCCCGAGCAGACGCGCGGCGGCCGGGTGCGCCTCGCCCTGCCGGCCTCGATGTCGATCTCGCTGGGCTGCGACGCGGTCGGGGTGCCGGCCCGGCACGGTTTCCGCCTGATGTCCCATCTGCCGCGCACCGGCTGCGTCTTCGCCGACGCGGACCGCTGGTGGTGGATCGTCCCGGCCGGCTCCGACCTGGACCTTGACTGGCCGGAGCAGGTGACCTACGCGCGCGACGCCGACGTGCCCGGCGGCCGGCCCCGGCTGATCCACTCCCCGGAGAGCCTCACGCCGTACACCCCGCCCATCCCGCTCTTCCTGATGGTCTGCCAGGTGACCGGGGTGGCCCCGAGCTGGGCCGGAGCGGCGAACGCCGTACCGGCTCCCTGAGCGGACGGCCCCGCCGCGGGGTCAGGGCCGGTCGAGGCGGGCGAGCCCCGGGTGGACCTCGGTGTACCGGTCGAGCAGCCGCCGGGCCACTGTCACGGAGTCGACCAGCGGGTGCAGGGCGAACGCCTGGACGGCCGCCGCGCGCGACCCGCTCTCCACCGCCTCCAGCACCGCGCGCTCCACGGCCTTCACCGCGGCGACCAGACCGAGCGCGTGGTACGGGAGCGGCGAAACGGCCATCGGACGGGCCCCGTTGGCGTCGACGAGGCAGGGCACCTCGACGACGGCGTCCGCGTCCAGGGCCGAAAGGGCGCCGCGGTTGCGGACGTTGAGGATGAGGGAGGCGCGTTCGTCGCGGGCGACGGCCCGCATCAGGGCCAGCGCGACCTGCTCGTAGCCCCCGGACTCCAGGTCGTCCTCCTCCCGCTCCCCCGCCCCGGCGACCTCCCGGTTCTCCGCCATGTACGTGGCCTCGCGCTCGGCGCGGGTGCGGTCCCAGGTCTCCCACGCGGGTGTGCCGGGTTCGCGCATCCGGGCGTAGAAGCCCTGCTGCTGGTCCTGGAGGAAGGCGCCCCGGGTCTGCTCGGCCTCCTGGTAGGCGCGGACGGCTTCCCGGTTGAAGTAGTAGTAGTGCAGGTACTCGTTGGGGATCGCGCCCAGTGACCGGAGCAGCTCCGCGCCGAAGAGGCGGCCCTCCTCGAAGGAGGTGAGGAGCTCGGGGTCGGCGAGCAGCCGGGGCAGCTCGTCCCGCCCGTCCACGTACAGCCCCCGCACCCAGCCCAGGTGGTTGAGGCCCGCGTAGTCGATGCGGGCGCGGTCCGGGTCGACCCCCAGGACGCGGGCGATGCGGCGCCCCAGGCCGACCGGTGAGTCGCAGATGCCGATGACCCGGTCGCCCAGGTACCGGGACATGGCCTCGGTGACGAGTCCGGCCGGGTTGGTGAAATTGATCGTCCAGGCGTCGGGCGCCAGCCGGGCGATGCTCCGGGCGAGGTCGAGGGCGACGGGAACGGTGCGCAGCCCGTACGCGATGCCTCCGGCGCCGACCGTCTCCTGGCCGAGGACGCCCTCGTCCAGGGCGACGCGTTCGTCGGCGGCACGGCCGGCCAGGCCGCCGACCCGGATGGCGGAGAAGACGAAGTCGGCGCCGCGCAGCGCCTCGTCCAGCTCGGTGGTGGCGACGACGGCGGGCGCGTCCGCGACGCCCCGGCCCTGCTCGGCCAGGACGCGGGCGACGGCGGTCAGCCGGTCGGCGTCGGTGTCGTACAGGGTGACCCGGGAGACGCGGCCTTCGGCGTGGTCGCCGAGGAGGGCCCTGTACACGAGGGGCACCCGGAACCCGCCACCGCCAAGAATTGTCAGCTTCACGCTGCTCGATGGTACGGGCAGGCTCCACGCGCGCGCGTGGGCCGCGCCCGCCGGCGTACGCGCGCGCGTAGGCCGCGCCCGTCGGGCGGCGCGCGGCGCGGCGGCCCCGGGGCCGTGGGCGTGATCCGGGGCCGCCTCGGCGGCGGGACGGCCGGCCGGGCCGTCGGGGGTGGGTCGGTGGCCGTGGGTCAGTGGCCGTTCCACCAGCGGGTGACCGCCCGCCAGAGCCGGACGGGGGCGGCGGGCCTGCGCTGTCGCGGGATCGCCGCCGCCGGGGCGGGCTCGACGGGCACGGGTACCGGTGCGGGCGCCGGCGGCGCGGGAGGGGGTACGGCGCCGGGGGCGTGGGCGGGCTGCGCCCCGGCCGCCTCGTGCCGGGGCTCGGGGACGGACCTGGCCGGGGAGGAGATCTCCCAGGCGTCGACCGGGCGGGAGGTGCGGGACATCAGCGAGAGCGGGTCGGCGTCCAGCTTCTGCTGCGGGCAGGGGGCGAACTTCACCGGCAGCTCCACCAGGTGGCGGGACATGATGTTGCCGACCCAGCGCAATTCGCTCTCCGCAACGCCGAGTTCCAGGTCGGGCAGACGCATCAGGAGCGCGTCGACGCCGACGTCGGCGATGGCGCGGCCGATGTCCTGGCCCGGGCACTCGTGGGGGCCGCCGCTGAAGGCGAGGTGGGCGCGGTTGCCGCCCATGTCGGCGCCGAGGTCGGGGCGGACGGCGGGGTCGGTGTTGGCGGGGGCGATTCCGACGAGCAGGGCGTCGCCGGCCTTGATCCGCTGACCGCCGAGCTCGGTGTCGCCGACCGCCCAGCGGCCGAAGACGGCGGTGAACGGCGGCTCGTCCCACAGGGTCTGCTCCACCGCCTCGGGGACGGTCATGTGGCCGCCGCTGAGCCGGGCGCGGAAGCGCGGGTCGGTGAGGACCATCCGCAGCACGTTGGCGATGAGGTTGGCGGTGGACTCGTAGGCGGCGATCAAAGTGAGCCGCAGATGCTCGACGACCTCGATGTCGGTCATCTCCGCGGGATGTTCCACCAGCCAGCTCGCGAAGTCCGGTTCGGGGGCGGCGCGGCGGCGCTCCACGAGGCGGGTCAGGACGGACACGACGTGGGCGTTGCTGGTCACGGCGGTCTCGGTACCGCGCGTCATGTCCCGGGCCGCCTGCACGAGGCGCTCGTCGTACTCCTCCGGCATGCCGAAGATCGCGCACATGACCATCATCGGCAGGTGCTCGGCGAACTGGCCGACCAGGTCGGCGGTGCCCTTCTCGCAGAAGTCGTTGACAAGCCGGTTGCTGAAGCGGTTGATGTGGCGGCGGACGCCCCGGGTGTCGATGCGGGCCATGCTGTCGGTGACGGCGCCGCGCTGCCGTTCGTGCTGGGAGCCGTCGGCGAAGACGCAGACGGGCTGCCAGGTGAAGATCGGGGCGAGCGGGTGGTCCGGGGCGACGCTGCCGTCCTGGAGGGCGCGCCAGCGCCGCGAGTCCCGGGAGAACTGGGACGGCGTACGGGTGAGGTGGAGGTTCTCGCTGTGGCCGAGCACCAGCCAGGCGGGGACGTCGCCGTGGAGCAGGACCGGGGCGACGGTGCCGTGTTCGGCGCGGAGCTTGTCGTAGAGGCCCGCGGGGTCGTTCTCGGCCTCGGGGCCGTAGAGGCGGCGCAGTCCGCCGGGGCCGACGTCGAGGTTGTGGGCCGGGCACTGGGGCGGGGGGACGGCGCCGGGTTCGTGGTGGAAGGGGGTTGTCACAGGGTCTCCAGGGATCAGGATTCCGGGGCTGGTGCGCGAGCGGTTCCGGGGCCGGCGCGCGGCCGGGGGGCGTACGCCGCGGGATGGCGTACGCCCCGGGCCGGAGGCCGGTCGCGGGGCTCCGGCGGGTACGGCGTCAGGCGAGGGGGACGGCCAGGCTGTGCAGGTAGCGCATCAGGGTCATCAGCACATCGCGGCTGGAGGTGCGCAGCCGCGCGTCGCAGTCGATCATCGGTACCTCGTCCGGCAGGTCGAGGGCCCTGCGCAGGGCCTCGACCGGGTGGTGCGGTGCGTTGGGGAAGGTGTTCACGGCCACCACGAAGGGAACGCCGCGCTCCTCGAGCCGTCCGATGACGTCGAAGCTGACCTCCAGCCGCCTGGTGTCGATGAGGACGACCGCGCCGAGAGCGCCTTCGAAGAGGCCGTTCCACAGGAACCAGAAGCGTTCCTGGCCGGGGGTGCCGAACAGGTAGAGGACCAGTTCCTCGCTGAGGCTGATCCGGCCGAAGTCCATGGCGACGGTGGTGGCGGTCTTCGTCTCCACCCCGGCGTTGTCGTCCACGCCGACGCCGGCCTGGGTCATGGTCTCTTCGGTCGTCAGCGGCCGGATCTCGCTCACCGAGCCGACCATGGTCGTCTTGCCGACCCCGAACCCTCCGACGATCACGACCTTCACCGCGGCGGTGGCCGTGGTGGGCAGGACGTCCTCGCTGCGGGGTCCGGTGATCGTGTCAGAGCTTCTGAAGTCCATGCATCACCGCTTCGAGAAGGGACCTGTCGGGGAGCGTGGCGCGCACGATCGGGGCGCGCGACTCGATGAGTTCGGTCGCGAGGAGATCGCTCAGGAGCGAGGTGACCACGCTGAACGGCAGGCCGAGGTAGGCCGAGATCTCGGCGACGGACAGGGGGGACTGGCAGAGCCGCAGGATGGCCGCCTGTTCGGGCTGGAACGTCGGCGAGGGTTGCGCCTGCGCGACGACCATGGTGACCAGGTCGAGCGCGTCGCGGCCGCCGGTGTCGAGGTCGCCCGTGATCACGTACAGCCGTTCCGGATCATGAAGGTCCGGATCGGCCTTGCGGCGCTCCCGTCGGGCTCCGCTCATCCGGACTGCCCGCCGTGGCGGGGCGGACTGGTCAGGTGGGCTCCGATCCGCACGACCATGTCCCGCATGCGGGCTCCGACGAGTCCGGCGTCGACGGTTTCGCCGGCCAGGACGGCGAGGTAGGCGCCGGTTCCGGCCGCCATGAGGTAGAAGAACCCGCCGGTCACCTCGATGACGACGAGCTTCATCAGGCCGTCGCTGTACGGGATCTCGGTGGCCACGGCGGCGGCCAGGCTCTGCAGTCCGGCGCAGGCCGCCGCGAGCCGGTCGGCGACGTCGGGGTCGCCGCCGTGCATGGCGATGCGCAGACCGTCCGACGAGAGCACCACGATCTGGTGGATGCTGGGGACGTCGTCGGCCAGCTCCTTGAGCATCCAGTCCATGTTTCCCCGCTGCTGGATCACTTCAGGTCTCCCTTGTCCCACGCGTCATCGGAGTCTTCGCCGTGCTTGCGTTCCTGCGGTACGCCGTTGACGGCCTTGGTGAACGCCTCCAGCCAGAGGCCCGGAGGCTTCTCGCCGCCGCCCTGGTCGCCCGCGCCCTGGTCCCGGCCGGGCTGGGTGCCGTTGGCGTGGACGGGGGCCGGCGGGGGCTGCTGCGGGAGGTTGTGCGAGCCGAGCGGGGCGCGGCCCCGGCTGCGGCGCTGCGGCAGCCCGTTCTCGGTCCACTCGGTGACCACGGGAACGTCGTCCTCCATGGCCGCCGCGGGGACGGCCGGGCGCGGGGCGGCAGCGGCGGCTCCGGTGGGGACCGGGGCGGCCACGGACGGCACGGGGCCGGTGGCGGGCTTGGGCTTGCGCTTTCCGGGCGGCGGCACCACGTGCTGGAGCTGCGACATGTCCAGCGAGCTGGTGGGCCGGGAGGTGGCGCCGATGCCGTGGGCGATGCCCGGGGCGGGGCCGGTGGTGATCATGTCGCGCGGGACGATGAGGACGGCGCGGACGCCGCCGTACGCCGACTGACGCAGCGACACCTGGAGCTGGTACATCCGGGAGAGCCGACCGACCACGGCCATGCCGAGGCGCGGGGATTCCCCGAGGTCGTTCATGTTGATGCCGGCCTGGGCCTGGGCGAGCATGTTCTCGGCGCGGGCGCGGGCCTCCTCGCTGAGGCTGACGCCGCCGTCCTCGATCTCGATGGCGATGCCGGTCTGCACCTCGACCGCGGTGACGTGCACCCGGGTCTGCGGTGGCGAGTAGCGGGTGGCGTTGTCGAGGAGTTCGGCGCAGGCGTGGATGAGCGGTTCGACCGAGGTGCCGACGATGGCGACCTTGGCGATCGAGTGCAGATCGACGCGCTGGTACTCCAGGATGCGGGACATGGCCCCGCGCAGGACGCTGTACAGCGGTACGGGCTTGGGCCACTGGCGGCTGGGGCGGGCGCCGCCGAGCACCGCGATGGAGTCGGCGAGGCGGCCGATCAGCGCGGTGCCGTGGTCGATGCGCAGCAGGTCGTCGAAGACCTCGGGGCTGCGCCCGTAGTGGTCCTCCATCTCCCGCAGTTCACTGGCCTGGCGGTGGACGATCGCCTGGACGCGCCGGGCGACGCTGACGAAGGCGCGCTGGGCGGAGTCGCGGCGCGCCTCCTCGTTGTCGATGACTTCGAGGACCTGGCGGATCTGCTCGCGCAGCGCCTTGGGCAGATGGCGGTTGGCCACGTCCGCGTCGACGATGTCGCGCATCACCTCTTCGGGCGAATTGCCCACGCTCAGCCGCTTGATGGCGGCCGGCATGACTTCCTTGGTCAGCCGCACCGTCTCGGCGTCGTGCGACAGGATCCGGTGGTCCAGGTAGGCGATGCGCTGCTCGTACTCCGCCCGCTGCACGCGCATGGCGTGGCGGCGGCGGTGCAGCGCCACGGTGAGTACGGCGACCAGGAGCGCGGTGATCGCACCGCACACGGCGACCGGTATCCGCGCGGCCGGGGCGACCAGGGCCGACCCGGCGGCGGTCGCGCCGAGGATCAGCACCACGGGGAGCAGGACTACGCGGACGACGGGTACTTCTCTGTCGGTCGGCGGTGATTCAACACGGACCATCTAAAACCCTCTGGCGGTTGATTCCGGGATGTATGCGCACACGAGCGGAGACTCAGGAACAAGTGCTCGAATTCATCTCAACTCGACTTCACTGCGCGTGAGCTTAGCCAGATCAGAACAGTGCTTCGGCATATTCACCCAACCCCCTGCGGAAGCGCGCGGAGAGGAATACACTCGCCAGTTTTCACACTGAGCGCTTCCGCGCGTGTGCGGTGAGTGAGGATGGCTGGAATGCACTTCTCATGGCGCTTCCACGCGGCGCTTTCTGCACTGATTGCCCGTGCAGAAACGGGTAAATCGCCACAGAGGTCGGGGTTTTACCGTACGGAACCAGACAACGACACACATGCTCGAATGGGATCGAAAGGCACAGATTCGTGGTCGCCGGAAGGGTGACGGACCGGTTGGCCGCTCTGACGCGTACGTGTGGACCCCGGCTCCGGTCCGCGTACGCGGTCCGGCCGCTCCGCCGCGCGGCCCGGATCACCGACTGCGGCGCGTGACGCGGGGCCGGGGTGCGGCACGCGACCCGCGCCGGGGCGGGGGCGGGTCACGCGGTCGGGGGCGGGCTCAGCGGCGGACTCCGCCGAGCCGTCCCTCCAGTTGGACGAGCAGTTCGCCGAGCCGGGCGCCGAGTTCCCCGCGGCCGTCGTCGTCGAGGCCGGCGAGCACGGTGCGTTCGTAGGCGAGTTGCCGGGGCAGCAGGCGGTCCACCAGGTCGCGGCCCTCGTCGGTCAGGCGGACGTGGGCGACCCTGCGGTCGCGGTCGTCGCCCCGGCGGTCGACCAGGCCGCGCTCCTGGAGTGCCCGCAGCCGCTTGGTGACGGCGGCGCCCGAGGAGAAGGTCTCGCGGGCCAGTTCGCCGGGGGTCAGCTCCCGGTCGGTCCGGCGTACGGCGCCGAGGAGGTCGAATTCGGCGCGGGTCAGGCCGGCGGAGCGCAGCGGTGCGTCCTCCGCCTGCTGGAGCAGGGCGGCGCAGCGGTTGATCCGGCCGATGATCTCCATCGGCCCGGTGTCGAGCTCGGGGTGGACGGCCTGCCACTGCCGGACCACCGAGGCAACGATGTCGTCGGTCACGCCGCTCCGTTCGAAGGGGCGTGGGCCGTGGAGGTCGTGCCGTCGACTGACCCGCGCCGGTGTGCTGTCGCGGCGAGCGTACGGTGTCCGGCGCGCTCGACCGCGAGCAGGCGCTGCTCGGGCAGGGCCCGCTGCCACCATTCGCCCGCGGCGGTGTCGCCCGCCTCGCGCAGTTCGACGAGCCCGGCGGTGAGCGTGCGGCGCGCCCGGTCCCGGTCGGCGGGCGCGGACGCGGGGTCGGCGCAGGTCCGTTCGGCTTCGGCACGGGCCCGCTCGGCGGCGTCGAGAGCCCGCTCGACGCGTCCCGTCGCCCGCCGGTTGGTGACGAGCACGGCGGCCAGGAAGCCCGCGACCGCGCCGAGGACGGTGTCCAGGACCCGGTCCCCGATCAGTTCCCCGGCGGGGTGGGCCCCGCCGAACTCCAGGACGAGGAGCGCCATCGGCGTCACCGCGACGGAGCCGAGCCAGTAGTTGCGGGTGATGAGTGCCTCGGCGGCGAAGCTGAAGAAGAGGCAGCAGCAGACGAGGGCGAGCGGGCCGGTCCGGGACAGGGGCAGTACGGCGGCGAAGACCAGCACGCCCACCAGGTTGCCGAGGGTGCGCTGGAGGGTCCGGTTCCACGACAGGGTGACGTTGGCCTGGTAGAGGGAGGCGGCGGTGACGATCGCCCAGTAGGGGCGGCCGACGCCGAGCGCGGCGCAGAGGTAGCCGGCGAGCGCGCAGCCGGCCAGGGTGCGGACGGCGACGGGCAGCAGCGGCGAGCCGGGGCCGAGGCGGCCGAGCAGGGCGCGGCGGGCGGCGCGGCGGCCGTCGGGGCCGCGCATGGCGGCGCGTTCGGCGTCGATCCCGTACAGCTCGGCGGCGGTGCCGGGCGCGGGTGGCGGCACGGGGACGGGCCCCCGTGCCCTGGGCCGGGCGGCCCAGTCCCGCAGCAGGTCCGGCTCCGCTCCCCCGGCGCCCGGCCCCGGGGTGGCGAAGGCCGCTTCGGCGTGCACCACCAGGCGCTCCAGCGACCGGCGTACGGGGGTGGGGCGGCCGGAGGCGAGCAGGCACTGCCAGGCGGCGTGGACGGCGGCGGCCGCGGCGCCCCGCGTACGGGGCCCGGGATCGGCCGCGCACGCGGCGGCAGCCTCCAGGGCGCGGGCGACGGCCCGGCGTTCGGGGCCCTCGCGGCGGACCAGGGCGGGCGCCAGGGCGACCAGCCAGGCGAACGCGCCCGCGCCGAGGGTCAGGGCGAGGTGGCCGGGTATCTGCTCGGGGCGCTGGGGGGCGAAGAGCGCGGCGGAGCTGACGAACGTGAAGATCACATGGCCGGGCGGGCCGATGCGGGTGGCGTCGCACACCGCCTTCTGGGCGGCGGCGAGCAGCGCACCGACCGCGATGAGCACGGCGGTCGATCCGGTGAGCGACGCGGTGGTCAGGGAGACGGCGAGGCCGGCCGCCATGCCGAGCACCACGCCGGCGACCGCCCGCGCCCGCCGGACGTACGGCAGGCCGTGGCCGTAGAGGGCGCAGAGCGAACCGGCCATCGTGTAGATCACGAGATCGAGCCGGCCGAGGGCCAGAAGCGTCAGGTGGGGGACGGCGGAGGCGACGACCACGCTCAGGGCCGGCTTGAACCAGGTGTCCGACGGCCGCGAGAGCCGCAGGGCCGGGGCCACCGGGAGCCGGCGGACCGCCGGTGGGGCGGGACGGCGGGAGGGGCGCGCCGGACGGGTAGGTGTATCACTCACCCATATACGTTAGCAGGTATTACACCCGTAAATTAATTGGCCTCTGTTCGCACGGCGGCGACTCGGGCACACTGTCCCGCGAACAGCGCGACCCACGTTCTTTGAACTTTCATGCACCTACTACGATGACGGGCGATGACCAGGGTGAGCAGGCGGAGCGACCAGCGGTGGTTCCGCTCCCGCACGCCCCTCGCCCTGGGCTGGGTCTTCTTCCTCCTGGCCATGCTCTTCTGCTGCTCGGCCACCTCGGCGTCGGCCGCCGTGCCGGTCGCGGCCGGGTCCGGCACGACCGCCGTGCGGGCGTTCACCCCCGTCCCCGGGACGGCCTTCGAACCCGTCGTACTGGCGTCCCCGGGCGACCGCGGGCTCGGTACGTCGTGCCACGGCGGCTCGACGCACTCGGTGGCGGTCGTGCTGCCGGTGTCGTCCGCCCCCGCGGCGCTCCCCTCGCCCGTGGCGTTCGTCCCCGCCGTCCCGCTCACCGGAGCGGCGGCCATCAGGGGGCCCGCGCACGACGGCGTGCGCTCCGTCGATCAACTGCGCCTCCAGGTTCAACGGGTCTAGAAACAGGGTCCCGCTCCCCCGCCGCGCCCCGGCGCCGGTTCACCGGGAGCGGTGTTCCGCATGCCCCGCACCCCTTTCCCCTCATGCATCGCCCCCGTATGCATCGGTTGAACGACGAGGACTTCCCATGGCTTCCGCCAAGAACCCGAACAACCCCGCCGCGGCACGCCGCGCCAAGCTCGAAGAGGCCCGCCGCAAGGAGCGCGCCCGTGAGCGCCGGGGCCGCATCATCACCATCGGCGCCTCGGTCGCCGTGGTCGCGGCCCTGGTCGCCGGCGGCGGCTACCTGATGGCGCAGGCGGACGAGAAGGAGAAGAAGGACCAGCAGGCCAAGACCTCTCCCGTCACCGGCGAGCGGAGCTGGGACAAGCTGACGCAGGAGCACGTGGCGACCAAGGTCGACTACCCGATGAATCCGCCCGTCGGCGGCGACCACAACCAGGTGTGGATGAACTGCAACGCGGACGTCTACACCCACGAGTTGCCGAAGGAGAACGCCGTGCACTCGCTGGAGCACGGCGCGGTCTGGGTCACGTACAACGACAAGGCGTCGGACGCCGACGTCGAGGCGCTCGCCAAGAAGGTCAAGGCGACCCCGTACTCGCTGATGAGCCCGGTCAAGGACCAGAAGGACCCGCTGATGCTCAGCGCGTGGGGCAAGCAGGTCACGGTCGAGAGCGCGTCCGACGACCGCGTCGCGCAGTTCTTCACCAAGTACGTGCAGGGCCCGCAGACCCCCGAGCCGGGGGCCGCCTGCACCGGCGGGCTGGACAAGTGACCGCCCTCGCCCCGGCCCGCGCCACCCGCCGGATGGTGATCGCGGGGGCCGGTGTGCTGCTCGTCGCGCTGGGGCTGGTGGCGCTGATGGTCGTACGCCCTTCCTCGGCGTCCCCGTCCGGGGGGTCCTCGTCGCTGTCCGCCCCGGCGGAGGACTCCGTGGACGCGGGCTTCGCCCGGGACATGGCGATCCACCACCAGCAGGCGGTCGAGATGTCGTTCATCGTGCGGGACCGCACCGACGACGAGGACGTGCGGCGCCTCGCGTACGACATCATCAACACCCAGGCCAACCAGCGCGGCATGATGCTGGGCTGGCTGGAGGTGTGGGGGCTGCCGAAGAGCGCGGCCGGGCCGCCGATGGAGTGGATGGGGCACACCGTCGCGCCGACCGGCGACGGCGCGCTGATGCCCGGCATGGCCACCGACGCCGAGTTGGCGGCGCTCACCGCCGCGAAGGGCGAGAAGGCCGAGGTGCTGTTCCTGCGGTTGATGACCGTGCACCACCGCGCCGGAGCGGACATGGCGCGGGCCGCCGCCGACACGGCGAGGACGGACGCCATCCGGGACCTCGCGGCCGGCATGGTCCGCGGCCAGCGGTCGGAGATGGGACTGATGGCGGACATGCTGGAGGAACGGGGCGCCAAGCCCTGAGCACCGCGCCCTGAGCACGCCCGGGGACCGCGGGGGGGGGCGGTCGTGGCCGGAAGGCCGCGACCGCCCCCTGCCGTGCCCGGCCATCACATAGGCTCGGCGACGATATGAAGAGCATCCTCACGCCGCTGGGGCCGAAGGCCGACAAGGACACCGTGCGACGGCACAATCTGAGCCTGGTCCTGCGCGCCGTGCGGGACGAGGGCGAGCACGGCGAGGCGACCCGCGCCGGGGTGGCCGCCCGGGTCGGGCTGACCCGGGCGGCGGTGTCCTCGCTCGTCGAGCAGTTGATGGCCGGCGGGTTCCTCACCGAGTCCGGCAAGACGTTCAGCGGGCAGGCGGGCCGCCCCGGCACCGCGCTCAAAGTCGCCCGAACCGGTCCGGCCGGGCTCGGCGTGGAGATCAACATCGACTACGTCTCGGTCTGCGTGGTGGACCTGGCGGGCGCTGGACGGATCCGGCGGACCGAACACCTCGACAACCGGGGCGCGCCCGCCGACGAGGCTCTGGCGCGGGCGGCCCGGATCGCCGCGCGCACCCTGGATGCGGCGTGCGAGCAGGAGTTGCGGCCGGTGGGCGCGACGCTGGCGCTGCCGGGCCTGATCTCCGGCGGCTCGGTGCGGCAGGCCCCCAACCTCGGCTGGAACGAGGTGCCGGCGCAGGAGCTGTTCGCCGACGCGCTCGCCGCCCTGCGGCCCGGCCGCCCGGCGCTCCCGGTCGCGTCGGAGAACGAGGCCAACCTCGCGGCCCTGGCCGAGCTGTGGTTCGGCGCCCTGGACGACGTACGGAGCTTCCTCTACCTGTCCGGGGAGATCGGGGTCGGCGGGGCGCTCGTGCTGAACGGTGAACTGCTGCGCGGGGCGCACGGGTTCGCCGGGGAGATCGGCCATGTGGTGGTGGACCCGGCGGGCCCGGCGTGCCGGTGCGGATCGCGGGGGTGCCTGGAGCAGTACGCGGGGCAGTCGGCGCTGTTGCGGGCGGCCGGGATCGAGGGCCCGGGCGGCGCCCCCGGGATGGCGGAGCTGGAGCGGCGGGCGGCGGCCGGGGACCCGCGCGCGGTGGACGCGATCGGCGGGGCGGGCCGGATGCTGGGCCGGGTGCTGTCGGGAGCGGTGAACCTGGTCGACCCGGACGCGGTGGTGCTCGGCGGGATCTACCGGGGTCTGATGCCGTGGCTGTCGCCGCCCGCCGCCGAGGAGTTGTCCGGCCGGGTGGTGTCGGGGCTCTGGTCCCCGGGAGGTGGCCGTCTCCGCGCGTCGTCGGTGGCGGGTGACGCGGCGCGGGGGGCGGCGGCGCTGGTGGTGCAGGACGTCCTGGACGACCCGGTGGCATACGCGGAACCGGTGGGTGCGGCCGGCGCGTGAGGCGCTCGGACGTGCGGGTGGGGCGGTCAGGGCGTGGGGGGACCTGGCCGCGGTGGCCGTGCGGGGCCCGGGCCGCGTCGGCCGCGCGGGCCCGGGCCTCGGAGACCGCGCTTGCCGGGGCCGGGGGCCGGTGAGCACGCTCTGATCCACGGGCCGCGGGCCGCCGTGGCCACCGGGGGCGGGCCGGGGCCGCCGTCGGTCCCGGCCCGCCCCCGGTGGGGTCAGCGCACGGCGAGCAGGTGGTCCATCGCGAGCTGGTCCAACGCCTCGAAGGCCATACCGCGTGTCGCGGCGGCGTCCACGTCGAAGTCCTCGTACGCGGTGCGGTCGGCGAGCAGGCCGGCCAGTCCGTCCCCGGCGGTGGGACGGGCCAGTTCGTCCAGGCGGGAGGCGCGCAGGGCCGCCCGCACCTCGGGATCGGCGCGGAAGGCGGCGGCGCGCTCCTTGAGGATGAGGTAGTTGCGCATGCAGCCGGCGGCCGAGGCCCAGACCCCGTCGTGGTCCTCGGTGCGCGGGGGCTTGAAGTCGAAGTGGCGGGGGCCCTCGTACCCGCTCTCCAGCAGGTCTACGAGCCAGAACGCCTGCCGCAGATCGCCCGCGCCGAAGCGCAGGTCCTGGTCGTACTTGATGCCGGACTGGCCGTTGAGGTCGATGTGGAAGAGCTTGTCGGCCCACATGGCCTGGGCGATGCCGTGCGGGAAGTTGAGCCCGGCCATCTGCTCGTGCCCGGTCTCCGGGTTGACGCCGACGAGTTCGGGGCGCTCCAGGCGTTCGATGAAGGCCAGGGCGTGGCCGATGGTGGGCAGCAGGATGTCGCCGCGCGGCTCGTTCGGCTTGGGCTCGACGGCGAAGCGGAGGTCGTACCCCTGCTGGACGACGTACTCCCCCAGCAGGTCGAACGCCTCCTTCATGCGGTGCAGGGCCAGGCGGACGTCCTTCGCCCCGCCGGACTCGGCGCCCTCACGGCCGCCCCAGGCCACGAAGGTCCTCGCGCCCAGTTCGGCGGCGAGGTCGATGTTGCGCAGGGTCTTGCGGAGCGCGTACCGGCGTACGTCGCGGTCGTTGGCGGTGAACCCGCCGTCCTTGAACACGGGGTGCGTGAAGAGGTTCGTCGTCACCATGGGCACCACGAGTCCGCTGTCGTCCACCGCCTTCCGGAAGCGCTGGACGAGCCGCTCGCGCTCCGTCTCCGGCGAGCCGAAGGGGATCAGGTCGTCGTCGTGGAAGGTCACGCCCCAGGCGCCCAGCTCCGCGAGCCGCCGCACCGATTCGACGGGGTCGATGGCGGCGCGGGTCGCGTCGCCGAAGGGGTCCCGGCCCTGCCAGCCCACGGTCCACAGGCCGAAACTGAACTTGTCCTCCGGAGTGGGGGTGAAGCGCTCCGTCATGGTCCGACCGCCTTCGCCTGCCGTCGGGGCACCCGGCCGACGCCCGGAACCCCTATTTGTTCAGTGTCATGACTAATCAAGCACACGGCCCCCGGGACGCGGAAGCCCCCTGCCGTGCGGAGCGACCGGCGCATGCGGCGAGGGGCGCCATCGGGCCCCTGTGCAGGGACGTGGGCATCCCGTAATTTGTTCGTGCCGCGACCGAATGCGCGGCCGTCCCCGACCAGCACCCGCAGCGCGAAAGAGGCTCCCATGCCGTCACCCGCCGTCGTCATCGGCGTGGACAGCTCGACCCAGTCCACCAAGGCCGCGTTCATCGACGCCGGGACCGGCGAGCAGCTCGCCGTGGGGCGCGCTCCGCACGTGGTCACCGGGGAGGGCGGGGCGCGGGAGAGCGACCCGGAGACCTGGTGGCGGGCGCTGGGCGACGCGGTGGCCGCCGGACTGAAGGAGTCGGGCCTGCCCGCCCGCGCGGTGACCGGCATCGCGGTCGCCGGGCAGCAGCACGGGCTCGTCGTGCTGGACGGCGCGGGCCGTCCGCTGCGGCCCGCGCTGCTGTGGAACGACACCCGCTCCGCTCCGCAGGCCGCCGCCCTCACCGAGGAGTTCGGCGGGCCCTCGGCCTGGGCGGAGCGGACCGGTTCGGTGCCGGTCGCCTCGATCACCGCCTCCAAGTGGCGGTGGCTGCGCGAGACGGACCCGGCGAACGCCTCGGCCGCGGCGGCGGTCCGGCTCCCCCACGACTTCCTGACCGAGCGGCTGGCGGGCGTCGCCGCCACCGACCCCGGGGACGCCTCGGGCAGCGGCTGGTACTCCACCGCCGGCGGCGCGTACGACCCCGAACTGCTGGACCTCCTCGGCCTCGACGCCGCCCTGCTCCCGGAGGTCGCGCCGACCGGGGCGGCGCGGATCGGCTCGCTCACCGAGGCGGCGGCACGGGCGCTGGGGCTGCCGGCGGGCATCGCGGTGGCGGCCGGGACCGGCGACAACATGAGCGCGGCCGTGGGCCTCGGGCTCGGCGGCGACGGACTGCTGGACCACCCGGTCCTCAGCCTCGGCACCTCCGGCACGGTGTTCGCGGCCTCCCGTACCCGGCCCACGTCCACCGCGCTGAACGGGTTCGCCGCCGCCGACGGCACCTACCTCCCGCTGGCCTGCACCCTCAACTGCACGCTCGCCGTGGACAAGGTGGCCGAACTGCTGGGCGTGGACCGCGAGGACGCGGCGCCCGGCGGCGAGGCGGTCCTCCTCCCCTACCTGGACGGCGAGCGGACCCCCGACCTGCCGACCGCCGCCGGGCTGCTGACCGGGCTGCGCCACGACACGACCCGGCAGCAGCTCCTGGGCGCCGCCTACGAGGGTGCGGCCGTCACCGTCCTGCGGGCGCTGGACGCCCTGCTGTCGGCCTGCGGCCTCGACCCCGGCGCGCCCGAGGTCGCGGCCCGCCCGCTGCGGCTGATCGGCGGCGGGGCGCAGGGGCGGATGTGGGTGGAGACGGTGCGCCGCCTCTCCGGCCGGCCGCTCGTGCTGCCGGACAGCGGGGAACTGGTCGCCCTCGGCGCGGCGGCGCTCGCCGCGGCGGCGGCGGGCGGCGGCGATCCGGTGGCCCTGGCGGCGGCCTGGCGGGCGGCGGGCACGGACCGCCGGCTGCCGCCGGTGGAGCGGGACACCGAGACCTGGGAGCGGGTCACCTCGGTCCTGGACCGGGCGTCGGGGCCGCTGCTCGGCGGTACGTGACGGTCGCGGCCGTCCGTCGCTCCCGTACGGTCGGGACCGTCAGGCGCCCCCCACGGGCTCCAGCATCTCCTCGATGAGGCGCACGGCTCGCGGAGTGCCGCCCTCGCTCAGAGCCTCGGTGCGCAGCCGTGCGGACCGGCGCGCCGGTTCCGGGTCGTCCAGCACGTCGTTCAGCGCCGCCCAGAGGCTTTCGGCGGTGGCGTCCGGGGTGTCGAGACGGCGGGCGACGCCCAGCTCCACCAGCCGGTCCGCGTTCATGAACTGTTCGGCGCCCTGGGGCACGGCGATCATCGGGACGCCCGCGCGCAGCCCGTCGCCGCAGCCGCCCATGCCGGCGTGGGTGACGAAGGCGTCCGCCTGATCCAGCACGGCCCGTTGCGGCACCCAGGAGTGCACCTCCACGTTGGGCGGGATGTCGCCGAGTTCGCGCGGGTCGGTGTGCCTGCCGATCTGGAGCACGACGTGCAGGCCGGGCCGGTTCCCGTACGCGGCGATGCAGCGGCGGTAGAACTCGGGGCGGTGGGTGTAGGCCGAACCGAGGGAGACCAGTAGCACGGTCCCGGCCCCCTCCGGCCGGGTCCAGGTGCCGGGGTCGGCGTCGGCGCAGGGTCCGACGAAGGCGGTCCTCGCTGTGTCGACCTTCTCCGCGCTGGGCTGCATGGCGCGGGGGATCAGCGCGAGCGACCGTGCGGGAGGACCGGAGAAGGCGTCCACGCCGAGGGTGGTCGCCCCGCAGCCGGCGAGCCAGCGGGCGAACCTCTCCCGGTACGCGGTGGCGCCGGGCAGCCGCCGCAGGTGCGCGCCGACCTCCTCCTCGTACCCGTCCCACGCCACGAACGACGGGGACAGCTGCATCAGGGGCCGTCCCTGGGCTTCGGCGAGGGCCCGTGCGGCGTAGGCGCCGATGTCGTACAGGTACAGGTCGGCGGGGTCCTCGTCGTAGACGGCGCGCAACCGGGGCAACGCCTGGACGGCGTCGTCGAGGAAGAGGTTCATCGCGGCGACGGGGTCGGCGGGCCAGGCGTCGTCGGCGACGGGCAACGTCGAGGCACAGGGCACGAGTTCGGCCCCGGTGGCGGTGATCCGGTCGGCCACGGCGAGGTCGTTCGCACAGGTGACCCGGTGGCCGCGCGCCACCAGCTCGCGGACGATGCCGAGGGCGGGCAGGACGTGGCTGATGATCGGTACGCCGATGACCGCGATGTGGGAGCGGACGTGGGACAAGAGTGATCACTCGTTTCGGGTGGCGGTGGAGGGGCTCGGGCGAGGACGGGGCGGCGAGGAGTCAGTGCGCGCGTACGGGTTCCCGGGCGGCGGCCCGCAGGGCGATGCGGCTGCCCCGCCAGCGTTGCCGGAGCAGCCGGTCGTGGCTGACGAGGACGACGGTGCCGGTGAATCCGGCCAGGGCGCTCTCCAACTCCTCGGCGAGGGCGGGAGAGAGGTGATTGGTCGGCTCGTCGAGGAGGAGGACGTCGGCCGGCCGGGAGACGAGCCGTGCCAGTGCGAGCCGCTGTCGCTGGCCGGTGGAGAGCCGGGCGACGGGCACGGACAGCCGGGCGCGGTCGAACAGTCCGAGTGCCAGCAGTTCTCCGGCGTGCTCGTCCGGCTCCCCCGGCAGCCCCCGGGCGTAGGCGGCCAGCAGGGTCTCGTGCGGTGTGCCGGGCGCGGGGTCCTGCGGGAGGAAGCCGATCCGGCCCCGGCGGACGACCTGCCCCCGGTCGGCGGCGAGTTCGCCGGCGAGGACGCGGAGCAGGGTGCTCTTGCCCGCGCCGTTGCCGCCCGTGACCAGCAGGTGTTCGCCCGCCCGTACCGTCAGGCCGACCGGGCCGAGCCTGCCCGCGACGGAGACCCGCGCGGCGTCGAGCACGGTACCGGTCAGGGGCGCGGCCCGCAGGACGGGCTCGAAGCGCAACGGTTCAGGCGGGGCCGGCACGGGGTCGGCCAGCAGCCGGCGCAGCCGTTCCTCGGCGTTGCGCACGCGTCCGGCCAGCGTCTGCTGCACCCGGGCCCCGGCCTGGTTGTACGAGAGCTTGTCGCCGTCCTTCATCGGCCGGCCGGGGGCCACCCGACGGGCACTGCCCGCGATGGCCTCGCGCAGCCGGTCGGCCTCTTCGCACCAACGTTCGTGACGCTGCCCCAGGCGCACGCGAGCCGCCGCCTTCTCCGCGAGGTAGCCGGCGTAGCCGTTGCCGTACCGGACGACGTCGTGCCGGTCCCCGTCCACCTCCAGCAGGCTCGTCGCGACCCGTTCGAGGAAGCCGCGGTCGTGCGAGACGACGACGGTGGTGCCCCGGCGGGCGCGCAGATGCTCCTCCAGCCAGGTCAGGGCGGCCGCGTCGAGGTGGTTGGTCGGCTCGTCGAGGAGCAGCACCTCGGGGGCTGCCGCCAGGACCGCGGCGAGCCGCAGCCGGGCCCGTTCGCCGCCGGACAGGGCGTCCACGGTGGCGGCCCGGTCCACCCGCGGCAGGCCGAGGCCGTGCAGGGCGCGTTCCAGGCGGGCGTCGGCGTCGTAGCCCCCGCGCAGCTCGAACGCCGAGACGGCGTCGGCGTACGCGTCGAGCGCCGACGCGTCCCCGTCGGCCATCGCCTTCTCCAGGCGGCGCATGCGGGCCTCGATCGCCCGGAGGTCGCTGAGCGCGCGGTCGACGACCTGGTGCGCCGTCGTGCCGGCGGGCAGCTCCTCGTCCTGGGCGAGGTAGCCGATGCCGCCCTCGGCCCGGGCGACGATCCGCCCCTGGTCGGGGCTCTCCCGTCCGGCGAGCAGGCGCAGCAGGGTGGTCTTGCCGGATCCGTTCTCGCCGACGATTCCGGTGCGCTCACCGCGGGCGAGCGAGCACGTCACCGAGTCGAGGACGGTCCTGCCGTCGAATGCCTTGCTGACGTCGAGCGCGGTGATCTGGGTGGGCATACGGAGGTCTCCGAAGCTGTCGTGGACGGGGCGGTGGCGGTGGACCGCGAGGCCGGGGCGAAGCTTCGGAGGATCATCGGCGTCTCCACTAATGCGACAACTGTTGCTTTAAGATACTGCCATGACCATCACCGCCGGGCAACCGGATTCCCGATGACCCCGCCGCCGGAGGGCACGCCGGGCCGACGGCCGGGCGGCCGGAGCGCGCGCGTCCGCGCCCAGGTGCTCGAAGCGGTCCGCGCCGAGCTCGGCGAACACGGTTACGAGGGGCTGACGATGGAGGCGGTCGCGGCCCGCGCCGGCGTGCACCGCGCCACGGTGTACCGGCGCTGGCAGGACGTGGGCGGCCTGCTCGCCGACGTCCTGGACGCGGCGGGCGAGGACGACTGGGGGCCGCCGGACACCGGCTCGCTGCTCGGGGACCTGACCGCCCTCAACGAGGAGATCCAGGAGTCCCTGGTCGTACAACCGTCCGTTCCGCAGGCGCTGATGGCCGCCGCGTTCCGTTCCGCCCGGGCGGCCGAGGCCCAGCAGCGGCTGTGGGAGGACCGGTACGCCCGCTGCGAGGCCGTCGTCGAGCGCGCCGTCGCACGCGGCGAACTCCCACCGGACACGGATGCCCGAGAGCTGCTGATCGCCGCCACCGCACCCCTCTACCACCAACTGGTGCTGCTACGGACGCCCGTCGCCCCTCGGGCGGCCGTGCGGGCGGCGACCGCCGCGGCGCTGGCCGCCGGCGCCGGCGCGTTCGGCCGGTCCGAAAGGGGACCAGCGGGACGGCCCCCGGCGGGCGGGCGGTCCGTCCCGGGGTAGCGGCGTTCCAGCGAGGCGTTCCAGGGACGCGCCGTCCGCCCAGGCCACCGGGTGTGCGCGCGTTCCGGTGTCCCGCGATGCCGGGAATCCCTGGCTGTGCGGACGCGGTGCCCGGCATGCTCGGTGCCGACCACGTCATCCCAGCTCAGCACCAGCGTCCCAGGGGGCCTTCTCATGTTCCGTTCCACCACCCGTACGCGTCGCCGCGCGGTCGGCATGGCCGCCGCCGCCCTTCTGTCCTCGGGGCTGTTGACCGCGTGCGGCTCCGGGTCAGCGGACTCCGGACCGTCGCGTTCCAGCGCCTCCCAGCAGGCCGAGGCGCCCACGGACACGCCCGGAGCCGGCGCGAAGGGGTCCCCGAAGCCGTCCCAGGGCGATGTCGGCAAGATGAGCATCTTCGGGGGTGAGCCCCTCACCAGCCGCCAGCTCCGGCTGAGCGTCGACGGGGGCAGCGAACTCCTCGCCGACGTCAGTGGACTCACGATGGACCAGCCCACGCAGCAGTCCCCCGGCGAGGGCTTCCGGCTCATCCCCGGGGAGCAGACGTCGGGCACGGTGACCGTGGTCCGGGGTTCCGAACAGTCCCAGCAGTTCACCGACCTGATCGACGGCAGGACCCAGCCGGGGACGGCGTCCCTCGACCAACTGGACTACGCGGGCAATCCGACGAAGCATTTCACCTTGCAGGAGCCCAGGGTCATCAGGGTCGAGAACGGCGGCGCCCAGAGCGTCACGATCCGCTTCACGAGCCTCGCGGTCGGGTGACCGGCCCGGTCGGGTGACCGACCGGTGTCCGGGGGCCCGGCGGGCCGGGGTCTCGGACACCGGCGGTCGGCAACGGCGGGCCGGGAACTCCGACACCGGCGGTCGGCAGCGGCGGGCCGGGAACTCCGACACCGGCGGCCGGCAGCGGCCGCACCGGCTCGGAGCAGCACGAACGGACCTGGCGCGCGTCGGCGGCGGGCCCCGAACGGCCCGGTTGGGAATACGAACTGATTTTCCATAGGATCCGGCGATGATCACTAGTAAACGGCTGACGACCGGGGTGGCCATAGCGCTCGCCACCCTGGCCGCCGGGCTCGGCACCGCGATCCCCGCCGCCGCCGACGAAGCCCCCGCCGCCCCCTCTCCCAAGGTCGAGCTGGTGCTCGACGTCAGCGGCTCCATGCGCACCCGCGACATCGACGGGCAGTCCCGGATGGCCGCCGCCAAGCAGGCGTTCAACGACGTCCTGGACGCGGTGCCCGAGCAGGTGCAGCTCGGCATCCGGACGCTCGGCGCCAACTACCCGGGCGAGGACCGCGAGGTCGGCTGCAAGGACACCCGCCAGCTCTACCCGGTGGGCCCGCTGGACCGCACCGAGGCGAAGACCGCCGTCGCCACCCTCGCCCCCACCGGTTTCACCCCCATCGGCCCGGCCCTGCTCGGCGCGGCCGACGACCTGGAGGGCGGCGAGGGTTCGCGCCGGATCGTCCTCATCACGGACGGCGAGGACACCTGCGGGCCGCTCGACCCGTGCGAGGTGGCCCGCGAGATCGCCGCGCGCGGCACCCATCTCGTCGTGGACACGCTGGGCCTGGTGCCCAACGCCAAGATCCGCCAGCAGCTGACCTGTATCGCCGAGGCCACGGGCGGCACGTACACCGCCGTGCAGCACAAGGAAGAACTCTCGGGCCGGGTCAAGCAGTTGGTGGACCGCGCCGCCGAGCCGACGGTGACCCCGGTGGCCACCGAGGGCGCGAAGAGCTGCTCCGCCGCACCCGCGCTGAAGCCGGGTCTCTACACCGACCGCGCGAAGATCGCCCAGCACCGCTGGTACCGCGTGGACGTCCTGCCGGGCCAGGAGCTGCGCGCCTCCGCGAGCGTCGCGGCCGACCGCGCCGTGGACGAGGACTACGGGGTGCTGCTGCGCGCGGTGACCGTGCACGGACGGGAGATCGTCCGGGGCTCCGAGGCCGGGGCGGGCCGCACCGACGTGATCTCGTCCGGGCTGCGCTACCCGAAGGCCGAGGTGGCGGACGGTGACGACGGCGACGGCAAGCCCGCCGCCGAGACCGTCTGCCTCCAGCTCGCCCACTCCTTCTCCGCGCCCGCCTCCGTGAAGCGGTCCCCCGGTCTGCCGGTCGAGCTGACCGTGGACCTCGTGGACGGTCCGGGCGACGCTTCCGACGTGGCGGCCTTCGGGCTCGGCCGCGGCTGGTGGCTCCTCGGCGCACTCGTCCTGACCGGCCTGGTCGCGGGCCTGCTGACCGGCTGGCTCTCGCGCTGGCGCGTCGCCGTCTGGAGGACCAACTGATGCGTACCCCCATCCGCCGCGCCCGCGGCGTACGACGCGCGCTCACCGGGGCGCTGCTCGCCGGGCTGACGCTCCTCACCACGGCCTCGCCGGCCTCCCCGGCCTTCGCGGACGGCCCGTCGGCCGGTGCCGGCCCGTCCGGTGACTCGGCGGGCCCCACCGAGGCCGGCACCACCTTCCGGACCGCGACCGCCCTGGCGCAGGGGCAGACCGGCACCGCTCAGGCTTCGACCGGCGACTACCTGTACTGGGTGTTCCCGGCCGACGCCGGTCAGCGGCCGACCGTCGAGGCCACGGTGAAGCTGCCCGAGAACGCGGCCCGGCGCTCGGCGTCCACCTGGCAGATCGACGTGTACGACGGACTGCGCCGCCGCCAGGCGTGCGCGTACGGGCACCAGACCCGCAAGGCCGGCGCCGAGGCGGCCACCGTCGAGCTGTCCTGCGCCCTGCGGCCCGTGCGGGCGTGGTCCGATCCGTGGGCGAACGAACCGCTGCCGGGGAGCTACTACGTCCGGCTGACCGTCGTCGACCTGCCCGCCGACCAGCTCGGGCTGCCGATCGGCGCCGAGGTGCGGCCGACCGTGAAGGAGGTGGGCGGGGCCCACGACGTGGACGGCACGCTGTCCGAGCCGCTGGTGCCGGGCGTCTCGGTCGCCTCGGCCGGTGACGACGACGGCGCGGGCGCGTCGGCCGCGCCCCGTACGGTCGCCGCCGGCGAACCGGAGGACGGCTGGGCCTCGGGCCGGTGGACCGACCGCTGGCTGTGGACCGTGGGCGGCGGCGTACTCGCCGCGCTGGCGGCCGTGTTCGGCTACTCGCTGACGCGGGGCCGCGGCCGCCCGTCCCACGTTCCGCCGGGCGTCTGACGGACACGTGACGCGCGGCACCGGGGACACGCGCCCCGGTGCCGCGCCGCGTCTCCCAGGGGTATCCGGGCCTTCCGCCCCGCGCACACGGCGCGGCCGGACACCCCCTACGCTGACCCTCGGCCGCGGTGGACGGGACGACAGGGTGGGCGAGTTGGCGTACGTACGGTTCCAGAGTCCGGACCGCAGTCCCCGCGGCCACTTCCCCGGCATCTTCGCGCTGGCCAACGGGCTGGCCCGGGACGGCCGCCTGACCGAGGAGCAGCACCGGTTCTGGCGGGCGGCGAACGACTGGTACGACGCCGCGTACACCGACCCCTCGCGGATCGACCCGAGCGTGTACGACCCCGAGGTGAACCCGGGGGCCGTCGCCTGGTTCAAGGCGTCCGCCGTCCATCTGCTGGACCGCGTCCCCGGCTACCTCGCGCTGCTCGCCGCGCACCAGGTGGCGTGCGAGCGGCTGGAATCCGCCGATCCCGGGCGGATCGTGTACGAGGACGAGGACCAGGTCGTCGTGGTGCCCCACGGCCGCGGGGCGCGCCCGCGACCCGATCCGACCGCGACCGTCACCGTCACCGGCCCCGACCCCGGCAACTCTCCCTCTCCGTAAGGGAATCCGGCATATTCCCGGCCATGCCGGTCGCCGCCCTGGCGAAGCACTCCCCCATCCTGTTCGATTGAGTTCGAACGTGCGCGCGTCGTCGGTGGCGCGCCCCAGGAAGCGGAGTCCTTCGATGTCCACCCAGACCGGTCCGGCGCTCGACACCCCAGCACGCGGCCACGCGTTCGTCCCGGGGCCCAAGGGGCTGCCGCTCGTGGGGAATCTGCCGCAGTTCGGCAAGAACCCCCTTGCCTTCTTCGAACTCCTGCGTGGGCACGGCGACATGGTGCGCTGGCGGTTCGGACGGAACCGGTGCGTCTTCCTCGCCGACCCGGACTGCATAGGCGAGTTGCTCACGGAGACGGAGCGCACCTTCGACCAGCCGAACCTCGGCATCGCCTTCCGGACGGTCCTGGGCAACGGCATGCTCGTGGCGCGCGGCCGGGACTGGCGGCGCAAGCGCTCGCTGGTCCAGCCTTCGGTGCGGCCCAAGCAGGTCAGGGCCTACGCGGCGACGATGGCGGGCTGCGCGGTGGAGCTCGCGGACCGGTGGTCGGACGGCCAACGGGTGGACGTCAAAAGGGAGATGTCCGCGCTGACCCAGCGGATCGCGGTGCGCACGATCTTCGGCGTCGACACCCCGGCGGACTCCGAGGCGATGGGCCGGGCGATGGACGTCGCCCAGATGGAGATCGGCAAGGAGTTCGCCGGGCTCGGCGCGCTGCTGCCCGGCTGGGTGCCCACACCGGGCCGGGCGCGGATCAGGAAGGCCGCGGCCGTCATCGACGCCGAGGTGCGCCGCGTCGTCGCCCGGCATCGGGACGGCGGGGAGGAACGGCCGGACCTGCTCAGCCGGTTGCTCACGGCCGTGGACGAGAGCGGGGCGCGGCTGACCGAGGAGGAGATCCGCGACGAGGCGGTCACGCTGTACATCGGCGGTCACGAGACGACGAGCACGACGCTCGTGTGGGCGTGGTACCTGCTCGCCCGCAACCCCCGTGTCCGCGAGGCGCTGGCCGAGGAGCTGGACCGGGTGCTCGGCGACCGGGAGCCCGGTATGGAGGACTACGCGCGACTGACGTACGCCCAGGCCGTGGTGAAGGAGACCCTGCGGCTGTACCCGGCGATCTGGCTGATCACCGGGATCGCGAAGGAGGGGGCGACGATCGGCGGGCTGCCCGTCGAGAAGGGCACCCGGGTGTGGAGCAGCCAGTGGGCCACGCACCGGGACCCGCGCTGGTTCCCCGAGCCGGAGGAGTTCCGGCCGGAACGCTGGGACGCGGAGGGCGGCGACGCGATCCACGAGTACGCGTGGTTCCCGTTCGGCGGCGGCCCCCGGGTCTGCATCGGTACGCGCTTCGCGATGGTGGAGTCCGTCCTCCTGCTCGCCGTGCTGGCCCGCCGCTTCACCCTGGACCTCGATCCGGGCGAGATCACGCCGCTGACGGGGCTCACGCTCCAGCCGGACCGGGACATGCCGGCGACGGTCCGGGCGCGGTAGCGGTCCGGCCCGCAAACACCTCGGTGCCCGGACCCTTCACGAAAGGGCCGGGCACCGAGCATCTCTGATGAGTGATCAGCTCTTCTTCAGCCACTTCTTCCAGACGTCCGGGTGGCGGTCGATCCAGCGCTCCGCCGCCTCCTGGGGGGTGAGCTTCTGCGAGGCGATCAGCTCGGAGACCTCGTTCTGGTCCTTCTCCGACCAGTGGAACTTCTTCAGGAACGCGGCGGCGTCCCCGCCGCGTTCGGCGAAGTCGGCGTTGAGGAACTTCTGCAGCGGCGTCGTCGGATAAGCGCAGTCGATGTCCTTCGGGTCCTTCGCCGCGCACTCCTCGGTGTACTCGGGGAGCTTGACCTCGACCATCGGCACCTCGTTGAACAGCCACTGCGGCTGGTACCAGTAGCTGAGGAAGGGCTTCTTCTCCTTGGCGAACTGCTGGATCTGGGTGATCTGCGCGGCCTCGGAGCCGGCGAAGACGACCTTGTAGTCCAGGTCGAGGTTCTTCACCAGGGCCACGTCGTTGGTGACGTAGGACGGCGAGCCGTCCATGAGCTGGCCCTTGCCGCCGCTCTCGGCGGTCCTCAGCTCGTCCGCGTACTTGTCGAGGTTCTTCCAGTCGGTGACGTCGGGGTTCTCGTCGGCCCAGTACTTCGGCACGTACCAGCCGATGTGGCCGGTGACGCCGAGGTCGCCGCCCCGGACGATGGTCTCCTTCTCGTCGATGTACAGCTTCTCCTGCTCCGGGTGGCCCCAGTCCTCCAGGATGGCGTCGACGCGGCCCTGGCTGAGGGCGTCCCAGGCGGGTACCTCGTCGGTCTGGACGAGGTCGACGCGGTAGCCCAGCTCCTCCTTGAGGAGGTGCTCGGCCACGGCGACGTTGGCCTGGGCGCCGACCCAGGACTGGACGGAGAGCGTGACGGTCCTGACCCCGGCGGGGGCCGCGAACGGGGACGCCTGCCTGGTCATGTCGGCGGCGCCGCAGCCGGCCGTGGCGAGCAGGGTCCCGGCCGAGGCGAGCGCCACGAGCAGGCGGGTGCGGGAGCGGTTCATCTCAGCTCTCCTGTCGCTGGCGGCGGGTGGTGGGCTGGGTGACCCGGTCGAGCATCAGGCCGAGGCAGACGATCGCCGCTCCGGCGACGAGGCCGGTGGCCAGGTCGCCCTGGGCGAGCCCGAAGACGACGTCGTAGCCGAGGGCTCCGGAGCCGACGAGTCCGCCGATGATGACGACGGCGAGGACCAGCACGACCGCCTGGTTGACGGCGAGCAGCAGCGAGGGCCTGGCCAGCGGGATCTGGACCTGGCGCAGTTGCTGGCCCGGGGTGGCCCCGAGTGAGCGGGCGCACTCCATCGCGGCCGGGTCGACGCCCCGCAGTCCCTGGGTGGTGATGCGGATGACGGCGGGAAGCGCGTAGACGACCGCCGCGGCGGCGGCCGGGGCGCGGCCGACGCCGAAGAGGGCGACGACGGGGATCAGGTAGACGAACTGCGGCATGGTCTGGAAGACGTCCAGGACCGGGCGGAGCAGCCGTTCCAGGCGTTCGCTGCGCGCCGCGCCGACGGCGACGCCGAAGCCGATGACCAGGGTGACCGCGACGGCGGCGATGACCTGGCTGAGGGTGTCCATGGAGGGCTCCCACACGCCGAGGACACCGATCGCGGCCATGGCGAGGACGGCGGTGGCGGCGGTGCGCCAGGTGCCGATGGTCCAGGCGAGGGCGGCGACGATCAGCAGCACCGACCACCAGGGCAGCCCGGTGAGTCCGCCGCGCAGCGGATTGAGAACGCCGCTGGTGAAGTGGGAGGCGAGGTCGGCGGTGCCGCCGACGACGGGCACCCCGGTGTACAGGTGGTCGACCATCCAGTCCTTGGCGGTGTTGACCGGTCCGGCGATCGCGACGGTCAGGTCGTCGGGCCAGACCTGGCCGCCGGCGACGCGCCCCGCGACGGCCGCGGCCGCGGTGACGGCGGCGGCCAGGGTCCAGCCGCGCCATCCGCGCAGGAGGGCCGGGCCGGTGGGCTCGGCGCCGATGCGGCGCCCGGCCGCCTCGGTCGTGCGGTCCAGGACGACGGCGAGCAGGACGATCGGGATGCCGGCGGCGAGCGCCGCGCCGACGTCCACGGAGGAGAGCGCCTGGTAGACGCGGTCGCCGAGGCCGCCCGCGCCGATCACGGAGGCGATGACGGCCATGGAGAGCGCCATCATGATGGTCTGGTTGAGGCCGAGGAGGAGTTCCTTGCGCGCCAGCGGGAGCCGGGCGCTCAGCAGCCGCTGGCGTCCGGTGGCGCCGAGCGAGGTGACGGCCTCCATGACGCCGGCGTCCGCCCCGCGCAGGCCGAGCGCGGTGAGCCGGGCCATCGGCGGAGCCGCGTACACGACGGTGGCGAGGACGGCGCCGGGGACGCCGATGCCGAAGACCAGCACCACCGGGAGCAGGTACGCGAAGGCGGGCAGCACCTGCATGGTGTCCAGGACCGGCCTCAGGACGCGGAACACCCGGTCGGAGAGTCCGGCCGCCAGGCCCAGGAGCAGTCCCAGGACGACGGAGGCGAGGACGGCGACGGTCATCAGCGCGAGGGTCTGCATGGTCGGCACCCACATGCCGAGCAGGCCGCAGACCAGGAACGAGACGGCAGCGGTGAGGGCCAGCCGGATGCCGGCCGCCCGCCAGGCGACGGCGGCGGCGAGCACGGTGACGCCGGCCCAGCCGAGCGCGAGGAGCACCAGGTAGACGCCGCGTACGGAGAGCACGATGGCGTTGCTGATGTGGCCGAAGAAGTAGAGGAACAGCGGGTGGCTGTCGCGGTTGGAGACGATCCAGTCGGTGACGTCGCCGAGCGGCCCGGAGAGGTCGGCGGTCAGCGCGGCGGGCCAGATGCCGCCGCCCCAGCGGCCGTGGACGAGGGGGACAGCGACGGCGGCGACGAGCGCGAGCAGCAGGAGCTTCGCGGCGGCGGGGCGGGCACGGAGGGCGGCCAGCGGTCCCCGACGGGCGCGCGCGGCGGCGGGGCGGGGCGGGCCGGCCTGGGCGGTGGCCATCAGGCGGTCACCTCGCGGGGGCCGTCCGGCGCGTCGGGGGCCGGGGCCGTCACGGCGGGTTCGGCCGTTCCGGCGACGACGTCGAGCAGGCAGGCGCGGTCGACGACGCCGACGAGCCGGCCGGCGTCCATCACCCGGGCGGCGGGGTCGCCGGAGCGGGAGACCGCCTCGATGGCCTCGGCGACGGTGGCGTCGGGGCGTACGGCCGGTCCGCGCTCGCTCTCCCCGGCGAGCGCGGGCCGCATGGCGGTGGCGACGGTGAGGACCTGTTCGCGGGGGACGTCGCGGACGAACTCGCGGACGTAGTCGTCGGCGGGCGAGCCCACGATCTCCTCGGGGGTGCCGAGCTGGACGATGCCGCCGTCGCGCATCAGGGCGATGCGGGTGCCCAGGCGCAGGGCCTCGCTGAGGTCGTGGGTGATGAAGACCATGGTGCGGCCCTCCTCGCGGTGCAGCCGGACCACCTCGTCCTGCATCTCCCGGCGGATCAGCGGGTCCAGCGCGCTGAACGGCTCGTCGAAGAGGAGGACCGACGGGTCGACGGCGAGCGCGCGGGCGAGCCCGACGCGCTGCTGCTGGCCGCCGGAGAGCTGCGAGGGCCGGCGGTCCTCCATGCCCGCGAGACCGACCTTGGCGACCAACTCGGCGGCCTTGGCGCGGCGTTCGGACTTGCTGAGGCCCTGGATCTCCAGGCCGTAGGCCACGTTGTCCACCACCGTGCGGTGCGGCAGCAGTCCGAAGTGCTGGAAGACCATCGCGGCGCGGTGGCGGCGCAGTTCGCGGAGCCGGGAGCGGTCCATCGCGAGGACGTCCTCGCCGTCGATGGCGAGGGTGCCGCTGGTGGGTTCGATCAGCCGGGTGAGGCAGCGGACGAGGGTGGACTTGCCGGAGCCGGAGAGACCCATGACGACGAACACCTCGCCCTTGCGGACGTCGAAGGAGACGTCGCGCACGGCGGCGGTGCAGCCGGTGGCCTCGCGCAGTTCGGCGGGCGGGAGGGCGGCGTGCTCACCGCCGGGGACGCGGTCGGCCTTGGGGCCGAAGACCTTCCAGAGGTTGCGTACGGAGAAGACGGCCTCGTCGGCGCTCCTCACAGCGGCTTCGGGTGCCTGGGTCGCGGTCATCGGACATCGCCTCCGGTGCTGGTGCTGGTGACCGGCACGGCGTCGCGCGCCGCGCCGGAGAGGAGTTCGGCGCACTTCTCGCCGACCATGAGGACGCCGATCATCGGGTTGACGGCGGGCATGGTCGGGAAGACGGAGGCGTCGGCGATCCGGATGCCGTCGAGGCCCCGGATCCGCAACTGCGGGTCGACGACGGCCTCGTGGTCGTCGGCCGCGCCCATCCTGCAGGTGCCGGCCGGGTGGTACACGGTGTGGGCGACCTTGCGGGCGTACTCGCTGATCTCCTCGTCCGAGGTGATCTCCGGTCCCGGGCAGACCTCGCGCGCCAGCCAGTGGGCCAGCGGTTCGGTGCCGGCGATCTCGCGGGCGAGTTTGATGCCGTCGACCAGGGTGCGGCCGTCGTAGTCGTCCTCGTCGGTGAAGTACCGGAAGTCCAGGGCGGGTTTGACCTCGGGGTCGGCGCTGGTGAGGTAGAGGCGGCCGCGGCTGCGGGGCTTGGGGATGTTCGGCGTCATCGACACCCCGTGCTCGGGCTTCTCGTAGCCGAGGCGCTCGGGGTTGTCGGTGAACGGGATCTGGTAGAAGTGGAACATCAGGTCCGGGCCCCGGGATCCGGGGTCGCGGCGGACGAAGAGTCCCGCGTCGGAGTCCATCGCGGAGTTCTCCGGGATGGGTCCGTCGGTCTCCCAGACGATGACGGACTCGGGGTGGTCGAGCAGGTTCTCGCCGACGCCCGGAAGGTCGTGGCGCACGTCGATGCCCAGCGCCTCCAGGTCCGCGCGCGGGCCGATCCCGGAGTGCAGCAGCAGCCGGGGCGTGTCCACCGCGCCCGCGCAGACGATGACCTCGCGGGCGGCGCGCAGCAGGATCTCCTCGCCGTCCTTCGTCCGGACGTGGACGCCGGTGGCGCGGGTGCCGTCGAACTCCAGGCGGTACGCCCACGTCTCCAGCAGGATACGGAGGTTGGGGCGGTCGCCGGCCTCGATGTGCGGGTGGAGGTAGGCCACCGAGGCGGAGGAGCGCTTGTTGTTCTCGGGGTGGTAGGCGAGGTCGAAGAAGCCGACGCCCTCGTGGAACGGCTCGCGGTTGAAGCTCTCCACGCGCGGGACCCCGGCGGCCTGCCGGGCGGCGTCCACGAAGTCGCGGGCGATGGCGTTGCGGTCCTTCTCGTCGACCGGGACGATGTTGTTGCGCAGCTTGGCGAAGTACGGGTCCATCGCGGCGGCGTCCCAGCCCTCGGCGCCGGCCTCGGCCCACTCGTCCCAGTCGCCGGGCAGCGGCTTGAAGCTGATCAGCGTGTTGTGCGAGGAGCAGCCGCCGAGGACCCGGGCGCGGCTGTGCCGGATGTGGGAGTTGCCGCGCGGCTGCTCGGTGGTGGGGTAGTCGTAGTCGAGGTCGCCGCCGAGCAGGCCGAGCCAGCGGCGCAGCGTCAGCACGTCGTCGCGGTCGATGTCGGTGGGGCCGCCCTCGATGACCGTGACGGTGGTGCCGGGGTCCTCGGTGAGCCGGGAGGCGATGACCGACCCGGCGGTGCCGCCGCCGACGATCACGTAGTCGGAGACGGGGGCTTCGGGGTCGGGGACCGCGGTGCTGCGCGGGGTGGAAGACATCGGTCACTGCTCCTTCTGCAAGGTTCGTGCGTGTGCGTGGTGCTGCGAACAGCCGGGCGGGGCCCGTGGTTCGGCGGCTCCGGGCCCTGGTTCCTGGTCCTGTCGTCACGTTCCCGTCGCCGCCGGGAAGCCGCGCGGGGAACCGCCGGGAAGCGGCCGGGCGGCGCGGGGTGCGCGGCCCGTGGTGCGTGGTACGTGCGATCGCGAGGCGCCGGAGCGCTCTCGTGGCGCAGCCGCCCGGCCGTGCCGGCGACGCCGCGAGCGTGTGCGCCGGGCGCCGGGCGGGCGGAAAGGTGACGGCTGGGCCCCGTGGGTGTCAGCCGGCGAACCAGCGCTGGGGGCGCGGGTTGAGGTTCTGGTAGATGTGCTTGGACTCGCGGTACTCGGCGAGTCCGGTCGGGCCGAGTTCGCGGCCGGTGCCGGACTTGCCGAAGCCGCCCCATTCGGCCTGCGGGAGGTAGGGGTGGTAGTCGTTGATCCAGACGGTGCCGTGGCGCAGCCGTCCGGCGACCCGGCGGGCCCGGCCGGCGTCGGTCGTCCAGACGGCGCCCGCGAGGCCGTAGTCGGTGTCGTTGGCCAGGGTGACGGCCTCTTCCTCGGTACGGAAGGTCTCGACGGTGAGAATCGGGCCGAAGGTCTCCTCGCGGACCACCTTCATCTCCCGGTGGCAGCCGTCCAGGACGGTCGGCCGGTAGAAGTAGCCTCCCTCGGGCCGTACGTCGCAGGGCTCGGGGCGCGCGCCGCCGGCCCGGACGATCGCGCCCTCCTCGCGGGCGGAGGCGACGTACGCCTCGACCTTGGCGAGCTGCTGGGCGGAGACGAGGGGGCCGCACTCGACGCCGTCGAGGGTGCCCCGGCCGAGGCGGATGGCGTCGGCGCGGCGGGCCAGCTCGGCGACGAACCGCTCGCTGACGCTCTCCTCGACGATCAGGCGGGCGCCGGCGGAGCAGACCTGGCCGCTGTGGAAGAACGCGGCGTTCAGCGCCTGGTCGACGGCGGTGTCGAAGCCCTCGTCGGTGGCGCAGGCGTCGGCGAAGACCACGTTGGGGTTCTTGCCGCCGAGCTCCAGGGCGACCTTCTTCACGGTGGGCGCGGCCGCCTGGGCCACCTTCGTACCGCTGACCAGGCCGCCGGTGAAGGAGACCAGGTCCACGTCCGGGTGTTCGGCGAACCGGGCGCCCACGGGGTCGCCGGCGCCGGTGACCAGATTGGCCGTGCCGTCGGGCAGCCCCGCCTCGGCGAGCAGCCTGACCAGGTGGACGGTGGAGAGCGGGGTGACCTCGCTGGGCTTGAGGACGAAGGTGTTGCCGGCGGCGAGGGCCGGGGCGATCTTCCAACTGGCCTGGAGGAGGGGGTAGTTCCAGGGGGCGATCAGGGCGCAGACGCCGACCGGTTCGTGGACGACGATGCTGTGGATCTCGGGGTCGCCCGCATCGACGACCCGGCCGCCGCTCTCGTTCATCACGAGGTCGGCGAAGTAGCGGAAGGCGTTGGTCACGTCGTCGACGTCGACGCGGCCCTCCTCCAGGGTCTTGCCGGTGTCGCGGCTCTCGGTGATCGCGATCTCCTCGCGGTCCCGCTGGAGCAGGTCGGCGACCCGGCGCAGCAGGGCGGCCCGCTCGGCGACCGGCCTGTGCGGCCAGGGGCCGTCGTCGAAGGCGCGCCGGGCCGCCGCGATCGCCGCGTCGGCGTCGTCCGCCCCGCCCTCCGCGACGACGGCCAGGACCGTGGCGTCGGCGGGGTCGATGACCTCGCGGGTCGCCCCTGATCCGGCGGCCCGCCAGGTGCCGTCGATGTGGATGGTACTGAGCGCCGACATGTCGTTTTTCGCCTTCCGTGCCTGAAATGCCCCCTCCCGTTCGGCGGGGGCATGGTGCGCGGCGGGCCGGGGTGCGGCCGCGCCGACGACCTGGACCCCTCCCCGGACCGGCGGGATTCATGCCGAGAACTTCACACGGAGTGACGCGCCTCACGCGGGGCGGCGGCGTCGCGTGGGGCGGCCTTACGCGGGGCGGCGGCCACACGCGGGGCGGCGCCGGTGGAGTGCTCCCTGCGGAACGGCCGGTCCCGTTCCCCGAGCAGGGCGGCGGGGCCCGCCGAGCGCAGCACCACGTCCAGGGCGCGCTCGGGGTCGGCGGCGTACACGGTGCTGAACCAGGCCATATTGGCCTCGACGACGGCCCAGACGGCGGCGCGGCCGGGCGCCCTCATGCGTCCGACGTCCACGACCACGCCGCCGGGCAGGGTGTGGCCGCACTCCCTGGTGAGATCGCGCACGAAGGCGCGCACGGCGGCCTCCCGGGGGTGGCCCGCCAGCGGGGCCGGGTCGAGCCGCCCGTAGCGGGCGTAGCGCGAGCCGGTGCGGACCTCGCCGTCGAGCAGGAAGATCCTGAACTCCTCCTCCCAGTCGACGACCTCACTGATCTGGACGAACGGGTCGCCGGTGCCGGGCGGAGGCGGCGGCAGGGTGGACCCGTCGCGGTGGACGGCGGCGGGGAAGCTCTTGTCGGTGGGCGGTTTGGCGAAGAACGGTCCGGTACGCCGGCGGGCCTCGGAGAGCGGCACGCGGCTGACGGCACGGCCGGTGAAGGCGGCGGGGAGGGCGTCGAGCCATCCGTCGTCCGGTTCGAGGAGCGCCACCCCGAGCGGCCCGGCGACCCGGGCGGCGAAGCGCGGACCGCCGTAGTAGTGCGTGTCCCCCCGCCGCCGCATCGGTTCGGGCACTCCGTCGACGGGCAGTACGGCCACCTCCATGCCGCGTCGGCGCGCGGCATCGGACAGGAGGGCGGCCGTGCCGGAGCGGTGCGGCGCGAAGGCCAGCAGGCCCGGTGCCGATGCCATGAGCCCCCCTTTCCCGGCCGGTGCCGATGCCATGGGTTCCCCTCCCCCAGCCGGTGCCGATGCCACAGGTTCCCCTCCCCCAGCCGGTGCCGGTACCGCCGGGGAGCCCATCCGCCTGCCGCCCGTCAGTCCAGGAGGACGGGGAACGCCGCCATGTCGTTCTGCGTCATCACCGGAAGCTTGGTGATCTCCTCGTCCGGGACGGCGAGCCGCAGCCCGGGGAACCGGCCGAACAGCGCGGGCAGCGCCGTCGCGGCCTCGACGCGCGAGAGGGCCGCGCCGGGGCAGATGTGCGGGCCGTGGCCGAACGTCATGTGCCGGTTGCGGGTGGGCCGGGTGATGTCGAAGGCGTCGGCGTCGGGGCCGTGCTGCTCGATGTCGCGTCCGATGGCCCGGTAGGAGATGACGACGCCCTCGCCCTCGCGGATCACCTCGTCGCCGACGGTGATGTCCTCGGTGGCGAACCGCATCAGCAGGTGGGTGGTGGGGGTGTCCCAGCGCAGCGTCTCCTCGATCACCGCGTCCCAGTCGGCCTCGCCGTCGAGCACCATGCGGAGCTGGTCGGGGTGGGAGAGCAGGGCGCGCACGGCGTTGAGGACCAGGCCGATGGTGGTCTCGTGCCCGGCGGCGACCATGGCCTTGAGGTTGCCCACGACCTCCTCCTCGGTGAGCGGCTCGCCGCCCTCCTCGGCCAGGATCAGGGCGCTGGTGAGGTCGTCGGCGGGCCGCGCCGTCCTCTCCCGCACGAGTTCGGCGTAGAAGACGTCCAACTCGGCCAGCAGGGCGAGGCGTTCGTCCTGCGGGGTGAGCATCGAGAAGAACGCCTTGTACTGCCGGGTCAGCATGGCGTGCTGGGACTCGTCGACGCCCATGAGCATGCCGACGACCTTCATCGGGAGCGGCTGGGCGAAGACGGCCTTCAGATCGACGACGCCGTTCTCGTCCCGGCCCGCCTCCAGTTGGTCCAGCAGCTCCTCGGTGAACTCCTCGATGGCGGGGCGGATCGCTTCGAGGCGGCGCGGGGTGAGCGCCTGGGACGTCTTGGTGCGCAGCCGCCGGTGCTCGGCGCCGTCGACGGTGAACATGGAGCGGCCCGCGTCGATCATGCCGATGAGCGGCCATGCACGTGTCACCACTCCGCTCCGCCAGAGCTCCCACGCGTCGATGTCCTTCACCAGGCGCTGGTCGAGCAGGAGTCGACGGGCTTCGGCGTGCCGGGTGACCGTCCACGCCGGTACGCCGAGCAGGTCGATCCGGGCGAGGACCCCGGCGTCGCGCAGTCGGGCGGTCTCGCCGTCGAGGTCCTGGACCATGGGGTCGATGACGACGGCGCCGGTGCTCCGGCCGGCCGGCGCGGCGGCAGTGTGCGGGCAGTTCACAACGCGTCTCCTGTCGTACGTACGGGCGTGAAGCGGACGGGCAGGGCGGTCGTGCCGCGCAGGAACGCGGACGGCCTGCGGACCAGTTCGGAAGCGGGGACGGAGAGTTCGAGGTCGGGTAGCCGGTCCATCAGCACTTCGATGCCGGTTCGGGCGATGGTCTCGGCGATCTCCTGGGCCGGGAAGGGGCAGCGGTACTCGCCGTGGCTGAACGCCAGGTGCGCGCTGTTGCCGCCGTGGCCCGAACGGACGGCGTGGGCGGAGACCTGCTGCCGGATGTGCGGGTCGGCGTTGGCGGCGCCGAGCCCGAGGAGCAGCAGGTCGCCGCGCGCGATGTTCCGGCCGCCGAGCCGGGCGTCGCGCGCCGCCCACCGTCCCGCGAGGATCTGGGTGGGGCCCTCCTCCCACAGGACCTCGTTCATCGCTTCGGCGACGCTGTGGCGGCCACCGGCGAGTGAGTCGGCGAACTGGTCCTCGGTGAGCATCAGCCGGGTGGAGTTGCCGATCCAGTCGGCGGTGGTCAGGTGGCCGGCCGCCGTGATGGCCATCAGGTCGAGGGCGTACTCCTCGTCGGTGAACGGCTCGGGGTGGGCGAGCATCCGGGAGGTCACGTCGTCCCCCGGCAGCTCCCGCTTGGCGGCGACGAGGCGGTGCATGTGCTCGCCGAAGCGCTGGTGCGCCTTCTGCGCCCCGGGGCCGCCGTCCGCGAGGTCCTTGAGCACCCGGGCGATGTCGGCGCCCTCCTCGTCGGGGAAGCCCACGAGGCGCGCGAGCACGAGGACGGGCAGCGGCTCGGCGTATTCGGCGACGAGGTCGGCGGTGCCCCGCGTGCACACGGCGTCGATGAGCCGGTCGGCCAACTGCTCGCAGTGCTGGCGGATTTCGAAGGGGTCCATCGCTTCGAGCGCGGGGACGACCATGTCGACGTGGCGGCGGTGCTCGGCCCCCGCGGTGAAGTAGATGGACGGCATGGGCGTCCCGACCATGGGCAGGAGCGGCCAGTCGGCGGGGATGTTCTCCCACTGGTTCCAGAGGGAGACGTCCCGGGGGAACAACTCCCCGTCGCTGGTGACCTGGTGGAGCTCCCGGTAGCCGATCACCAGCCAGGCGGGGACGCCGCCGTGCAGCTCGACGGGGACGACGGGCCCGTGCTCGCGCCGCATCCGCCGGTACAGCTCCTGCGGTTCGGTGTGGAAGCCGGGTCCGCTGAGCGCGACGGCCCCGGTGCCGCCGACGGGGCAGCCGCCTGCGGCGGACGAGGGCGTGGCGGACGAGGGGTGCGTCATCGTACGGACTCCAGGGGCAGCGGATTCGCGCGTTGGGAACCGACGATCAACGCGGCACCACTATAAGGAGATTGAGTGAACGCGGGGGCGGTTCGCGCTCATTCCCGGCCGCTTTTCGAGAGGTAAGCGCTCACTTGACGATCGCTTCCGTACGACATCTGCGCAACATTGGCCACAAGATCGGCATCAGGACCGTCCACCGCCCGGGCGATCACCTCCCGGACGGGGCCGGTGGAGTGAAGGCCACCCGCACGCTCCACTCGCCGGTGCGGAGCGTCAGACCGTCCGCCAGGTCCGCCGACCGCTCCGGATCGGTCAGCCGGATGTTGACGGCCGACCCCAGGAGCACCGGGTCGAGCGGAGGCCGGCGGGCGCCCCAGGCGCGTTCGGTGCGGGCCTCCAACTGCCCTCCCCCGCGCAGCCGGACGAGGCACCGGGTCTCGTCCAGCCGGGCGACGAGGACGTTGAGGTTCTCGTACCTCGAAGCCGCGTCAGCGATCCAGTCGAGTGCGGCCACCTCCGCGTCCGCGACCGTACGGGCCAGGACCTCCGCCGCGTGCGGCCAGTGCGGGTGCGTCTCCTCGGTGGTGACCGCGTAGAAGCCGAGGGCGCGGGTGTGGTGCCCGGCGACGAGGGGCCGCCGCCGGACCTCGACGGCGCCCCGCGGGTCGTGCGCGCCCGTCACGTCGTACGCCGTGACCGACGGCCCGCGGACCGGTTCGGGCGGCGGTACGGGGAGCGGCCGCGGCGCCTGCGACGGCGGGCGGACCCCGCGACCGGCGAGAAACGCGTACATCCGGGCCCGCGTCACCTCGCCGGAGGTGTCCACCGAGCGGAGCTGCCCGTCGACCACGGGCCGCAGCGCCGCCGGGTCGTGCCGGCCCGCCGCGTCCAGCAGCTGGGCGAGCAGGTCGCCCTCGGGGTCGAGCCGGGGCGCGCCCCGGCCGAACGCGGCGGCGGGCGAGAGCGGGTCCAGTTCGTCCAGGCCGGTCGCCGCGAGCAGCGTGACGCGGTCCGCGGCGGCCGAGTAGAACGACGTACTGCCGTGGTCGCCGACCACCCAGTCGCCGGCCACCACCGCCGCCCGCCAGCCCTCCTGCGGCGGGATGATCATGAGCCCGGCGTCCATCGCGGCCCCGAGCCGTTCCAGCACACCGGCAGGGGTGTGCCGGGCCCACACGTTGGGGTGGAGGACGGCCGCGACGGCGAACTCGTCGGCCGGGAGCGAGGTCACCAGCCGCAGCGGCAGCTCGGGGTGGCGCCCGAGCAGCGAATGCTCGCTCCAGGTGGAGTGGACGACCACCAGCCGCCGCCCGTCGACCGCGCCGAGCCGGGACCGGTACCGGTCCCGGTGGGCCATGCTCGCGGTGATGCGCTGGAAGCACCAGTCCCCGACGGGCACGGCGTACGGAACCGCCTCGGGGCAGGACTCGGCGAGCCGGTCGATCTGCTCCCGGTGGGAGACGCCGATCGCCTTCGGCACGACCTTCCCCCGCCACATCAGCTCCCGGCGCGACAGCCCGGCCGGAACGGCGGCCTCACCGGTCGACTCGGTGACGAGGCGGTTGTACCCGGCGCCGTGCGGCAGCACCATCAGCGGGGCGCGGAGCCGTCGCATCGTCGGATGCACCGAACAGCTCACCGCCAGATCGAAGGAGCGCCGGGTCGCCTCCTCCCAGCTCAGGACGTTGATGCCGAGCCCGGACAGATAGGAGTCCAGCCCGTCCGCGAACGCCGATCCGGGGTTGACCGTGTAGTACTTCTCGATCCCGTCCTCGCTCCGCAGCAGATGCATCACGTCCACCACCCGCGTGGCGGACGTGAGCGTCCGGGCCACCCCGAGCACGTCGGCCCTCGGCGGCTCCCAGGTGTTCCAGCGGGACGGCCCCGGCCGGCCGGCCCGATGGAACCAGGTGGCGGGGCGGCTCAGCAGCGATGACACCGAGGACAAGAGGGCTCCGGGAAGAGGGGGCGGGGCGGAGGGGGAACCGGACGACGGACGGGGCGGCGGCGTGCCCGGTGGGGCCGTGCCGGGCGTGGAGCACGGGTGGCCGGGCGCGATCGGAGAGCCGGAAGGGGCTCGGGGTCAGTCCGCGACGCTCGGCGGCTTCAGCCCCATCACCTCCCGCAGCTCTCGCAGCTTCTCCTCGTACGCGGCCCGCAGCGGCGCCTCGTCGGCCCGCTCGGCCAGCGAGGCGAGCAGCGTGAGCGCCTGGTCGACCTTGGCCAGTTGTCCGAGTTCCGCCGCACCGTCGGCTGCCGCGACCGCCCGGTCCAGTTCGCCGCGTCCGCCGAGGGCTCGGGCCCGTACCAGCTCGATACGGGGGAGCATGGGGTCGTCGCCGGCGGTGCGGGCGGCCTCGGCCGCCGCGTCCAGTACGTCGAGGGCCTCGGACCACCGCCCTCCCGCCACCAGCGCCTGCCCCACGTTGTAGCTCTGCACGACGACGCCGTGCCGGTCCGGCACCGCGCGGTTGGCCGCCAGAGCCCGTTCGAAGAGATCGCGGGCCTCGGCCGCCCGGTCCCGGGCCAGGGCGATGAGCCCACGGGTCTCCCACACCACGCCGCTGAGCCGGGGATCACCCGCCAGCCCCAACAGCTCCGTGGCCGAGGTGAGTTCGGAGTCCGCGTGATCGAGGTCGCCCAGCTCGTACGCGGCACGGGCCACCTGGTTCCGCATCCGGACCTCCACGTCGGGGCGGGCCTCGTGCTGGGCCGCCTCGATGGCCAGGCGGCCGGTGGCGACGCACTCCGCCAGGTGCTTGCGGCTGTGGTACAGCGACCACAGCGACTCGTACAGCCGCCACACGTCGTCGTGCCACCCGTGTTCCGCCGCGGCGCGGATCACGTGCTCCAGGTTGACGCGCTCCGCGTCCAGCCAGTCCAGCGCCCCAGGCCGTCCCGTGAACAGCGGTTGTTTCGCCGAGAGTTCGGCGAGGGCGCGGCTCGGTGGCGGCTGGATCCTGAAACGGTCGCCGAGCACCAGGGCGTCGGCGTGGGCGGCCGCGTCCCGGTAGAAGTCCACGACGCTCCGCAGGACCGACCGCCGCTCGCCTCCGGTCGAGGCACGTGCGCGCAGCCGGGCGTGGGCGCGCGCCACATCGTGCAGGCGGAACCTCCGGGGGCGGTCCGGCGACTCCACCAGGATCGCGAGGCGCGAGGAGAGCAGTTCGCCGAGCGCCTCGTCCACCCGGACAGCGCCGGCAGCCCGCAGGAGGTCCGTGGTGGTCGTCGTGCCGGGAAGCGTGCCGAGGAGGTCGTAGATCCGGCGGGTGTGTTCCGACACCTCGGCGAGGACCGAGTCCAGCACCGTGTCGACCGCCTCGCCCACGCCGGCCTCGCCCCGCTGGGGCTCCTCGCCCTCGCCCACCACCGTATGCGCCCCCTCCATGTCCACGCCGCCCGTTCCGTGCCGTCCGGCCGCCGTCAGATCGCGCACCACGTCGTCGAGGGTCAGGTGCGGCCGCGCCGCCAGCCACTCCACCGCCGCCCGCAGCGCCAGCGGATGGCCGGCGCACAGCCGTACGACCTCCGCTGCCGTCCCGTAGTCGGCGTCGGCGTGCCAGCGGCGTACGAGCTCCGTGCCCGCCGCCTCGTCCAACGGGTCCACGCCGATCAGCACGGCCCCGTCCATCAGGAGCGAGGGCAGGGCCCGGCGGCCGATCGCCACGAGCAGCCCGCGCGGAGGCAGGAGCGTCCGCGCCTCCGGGGCGTGCTGGACGTTGTCCACCACCACGAGCAGGCTCTTCCCGGCGGCGAGGCTGCGGAAGAGGGCCCCGCACTCCGCGACCCCGGCGGGCACGAACTCCTTGCCGACACCGAGCGCGCGCAGGAACCCGCCGAGCACCGCGACGAGATCGACGACGCCGTCGCGCCGCAGATCCTCCAGGTCGACGTAGAGCCGCCCGTCCGGGAAGAGCTGCTCCAGTTCACGGCTCACGCTCTGGGCGACAAGCTGCGTCTTGCCGACCCCGCCGACGCCGACCACGTGCAGCATCCCGGGCCCCGGCTCACCGGCCAGGGCCACGGCGGCGTCCCGGAGACCGGCGAGCTCCTGCACCCGGTTGACGAAGACCCGGCTGGGAGGCGGACCCTGGCTCGGCGGCACGTCGGGGGCCCGCTCCGGCAGCCGCAGTCCCTCGATGTGCTGCGCCATCAGCACGGGCCCGAGGATGACGGCGTCCCCCGACACCGTGTTGTACGCCGTTCCGCCGCCGTCGGTACCGAGGCTGCTCAACCCGTCTCCTTCCGCCGGTGCGGCCACCCTCGCGGTGGTGGACGCGCCGGTCCCCTTCCCGGCTTCCGTGGACCGGAACCCGCCCCGGCCTCGCACTGTAGTCCCGCCGCTCTACGATCGGGGGCGTGTGCGCAGACGTCATGGTCGCCGAGGACGACGACAAACAGGCCGAGCTGGTACGCCGCTATCTGGAACGGGAGGGTCACACCGTACGGATCGTGGGCGACGGCCTCGCCGCGCTCGACGCCGTCCGGCAGCGGGAACCCGATCTGCTCGTACTCGATGTGATGATGCCCCGGGCCGATGGCCTGGACGTGGTACGGGTGTTGCGGGCCGAGACCCGTGAGCTTCCGGTGCTCATGCTGACCGCGAGGTCGACCGAGGACGATCTGCTGCTCGGTCTCGACCTCGGCGCCGACGACTACATGACCAAGCCGTACAGCCCGCGCGAGCTGATGGCCCGTGTCCGCACCCTGCTGCGGCGTGCCCGGCGGCCGGTCTCCCCGGAGCCGCCGGCCGAGGACCCCGTCCTGCGCGTCGGCGCCCTCGTGGTCGATCCGGAGCGGCACGAGGTGTCCGTGGACGGCGGGACGGTGGAGTGCACTCCGGGTGAGTTCCGGATTCTGGCGGCACTGGCGGCCGGCCCGGACCGGGTGTTCAGCCGGCAGCGGCTGCTGGAGGAACTGCACGGGTTCGACCGCTACATCAGCGCCCGGACCGTCGATGTGCACGTCATGAACCTGCGCAAGAAGATCGAGCGGGCGCCGAGGCGGCCGGAGCGGCTGCTCACCGTCTTCGGCGTCGGCTACAAGCTGACCGACCCGGCGAAGGCGTCGCGGCGTGCGTAGGGGGCGGGCGGCGGGTTACGGAAGCGGGAACGGTCGCGGCGGCGTCCCGGGCGGGCGCGGGGCCGGTGCCGGTGCCGGTGCCGGCGGGGAGGGTCACGAGCGCGACGGGTCGCGCGCGGCGCGGCGGGCGGCGGGGCGGGTGCCGTTGCGGCGGAGTCTGCTCGGGCGGCTGCTCGCCGTCTCGGCGCTGGTGGCCGCGTGTTCGGTGGCGGCCACCGCGTGGATCGCCGTCCAGACCACCTCGGGCGCGATCAAGCAGGAGCAGGGGCAGAACCTCACGGCGGACGCCCGCATCTACGACACCCTGCTGGAGTACGCCGCGCGCAACCCCACGTGGGACGGGGTGGACGCCACCGTACGGGAGTTGGCCCGGGAGTCGGGCCGCCGGGTCGCGCTGACCACGCAGAGCCGGCAGCCGCTCGCCGACTCCGCCACCGCAGCGCATGCCCCGGCCCTTCCGCCGCAGGCGTCCGCCGTGGTGGACCCGTTGTCCGTGGACACCGTTCTGGCGGCGCGCGGTGCGGACGGCCAAGGCGCGGCAGCCGACCGGATCGACCCCCGCGCCGTGGGGCCGTTCCGGCTGTCGGCGGCGGACAGTTCGGCGCTGCGGCGGAAGGCCGACGACAAGGTCGCCTGTCTGAACCGGGCCGGGATCGCCTCCGACGTGGTGGTCGGCGCCAGCGGCCGCCCCCGGGTGCAGGTCGTGGGCAACGACCCCGAGCGCGCCCAGGGCACCCGCTGCGATCTCGCGGCCCTGGACGCCCCCACCCGGTCGGAGCGAAAGGCGCTGGACGCGCTCACCGGGCTGGCCGACGCCTGCCTGAAGCGCCAGGGCCGCGAGGGCGTACGGCTCAACAACGACCTGTCGTGGGGCGACCCCGTACCGGTGGCCGTGCCGGCCGAGCCCGGACCGGTCGCCCCGCAGCCGGTGCCCGCGCCGGGTGCTCCGCAGGAGGCCCCGCCGTCGGTGACGGGCCCGGAACGCACCGGGGAGAACGACCGGGCCATCGCCTCCTGCGTGGGCACGGCCCGCAGCGAGCAGCTCAGTTCGTACGTGGCCTCGCCCGCCCTCCTCTTCATCGGCGACGAGGGCGGCGCCACCCTGCCCGGCTTCGACCTCTCCCCCGCGAACAGCGCCAGGATCGCCGGGGCGGCGGCGCTCGTGCTCGCCCTCACCGTGGGCGCCTCGGTCTTCGCGGGCACGCGGCTGGTGCGCCCGCTGCACGCGTTGACCGGGGCGGCGCAGCGGATGCGGGACGGGGAGGAGCCCGCGTCGGTGCCCGTCTCCGGGGACGACGAGGTCGGACGGCTCGCGGCGGCGTTCAACGACATGTCCGCGCACCGGGCGCGGCTGGAGGCGCAGCGCAAGGCCATGGTGAGCGATGTCGCCCATGAGCTGCGGACCCCGTTGAGCAACATCCGGGGCTGGCTGGAGGCCGCGCAGGACGGGCTCGCCGATCCGGACCCGGCGTTCGTCTCCTCGCTGCTGGAGGAGGCCGTGCTGCTCCAGCACATCATCGACGACCTCCAGGACCTGGCGGAGGCCGACGCCGGGGCGCTGCGGCTGCATCCCGAGCCGGTCGAGGTCCGGGAGCTGCTGGGCCAGGTGGCCGCGGCCCACCAGGCGCGGGCGGAGGGCGCGGGCGTCACGCTCGTCGTCGAGGCCGCCGCCCCGGGTCCGGAGCTGTGCGCGGACCCGGTCCGGCTCCGGCAGGCGGTGGGCAACCTGGTCTCCAACGCCGTACGGCACACACCGCGGGGCGGCCGGGTGACGCTGCGCGCGTACGCCGTGGATGCGGGCGGCGGGACGGTGCTCGTCGAGGTGGCGGACACCGGTTCCGGCATCCCGGCCCGAGACCTGCCCCATGTCTTCGACCGGTTCTGGCGCGCCGAGAAGTCCCGCAGCCGCCGCACGGGCGGCAGCGGTCTGGGGCTGGCCATCGTCCGCAAACTGGTCGAGGCGCACGGCGGCACGGTGGAGGCGGCGAGCACGGAGGGCGAGGGCTCGACGTTCGTCCTCCGGCTGCCCGCGACGCCCCCGGACGGGACGACCTGACGGGATGACCTGACGGTGCGTCCTGACGGACCGACCTGACGGCGTGACCTGACGGGGTGACCTGACGGACGGACGTGACGGGGCGGCCTGACGGTGCCTGATGAGGTGCCCTGATGGGATGACCACAGCGGTCTGACAGCTTCTTCATATCTCCACGCCAGCCTGGCGGCACGCCCCGCTCCCGGTGCGCACCGGCATCCGGGACCGTCACGGGGCCGAGTATGGAATGGAGCAATCCGTATGACCGCTTTCACCTCCCGCCGCACACTGCGTGGGGCCGTGCTCGCCGCCGTCGCGGCCGGCGCGGTGCTGGTCCCGTCCGCCGCCGCCTTCGCCGACTCCTCGCCGAAGCCGGTGGCGTCGGCGCCGGCCGCGGCCGCGCCGTCCCCGGAGCGGAGCGAGGCCGCCCCGGAGGCCCCGAGGGAAGCCGCCCCGGCCCCCGCCCCGCGCGGCGGAGTCGCGGCCGGCGAGGCCCCGACGCCCGCACCCAAGGCGGCCGAACCCGAGGTCGCCGCCCCGAAGGCCGCGCCGCGTGGCGGGGTCGCCGCCGGGGAACGCCCCGTCGCCGACGGCGGCACCACCGGCACCACGGTGCTGGCCGGCTCGGCCGTCGGGGCCGTGCTGCTCGCGGGTGTGGGAACGATCGTGCTGCGCCGCCGCTCGGCGGCCGGGCACGCCGCCTGACCCGTACCGCTTCCCACCGATGACCGTGGCGCCGCCCCGCACCGGGGCGGCGCCACGCCCGCACACCCGGCCCCCGCCCCCGCAGCCGCAGCCGCAGCCGCAGCCGCAGCGAAGCCTGCGGCATTCCCGCGCCCCGGCCCGCCCGGCCTCCGCTCACCGACCCTGTTCCGGAGTTCTCCGTGTCGTCGTCCCGTACGTCCCACCGCCCCCGGCGGACCGTCACCCTGCTGACCGCGCTCACAGCCTGCGCGGTCCTGGCCGGATGCTCGTCCGCCACCCCCTCTTCGTCCTCGTCCGCCGCGTCCGGCGGGGCGTCCGCCACCGCCCCCGCCGAACAGGGCGACGCGCGCCCCCGGGCCACCGCGTCGGCCGGGTCGGCGGGAGCCACCGGACAGGACACCGCGTCCCGGTCGCTCCCCGTCGAGGTCTCGATCCCCTCGATCGGCGTGCGGAGCACCCTGATGAAGCTGGGGCTCAACACGGACGGCACGGTCGAGGTCCCGCCCGCGGACAAGGGCATGACCGTCGGCTGGTACCGCGGCGGTTCCGTGCCCGGCGCGCCGGGGCCGGCCGTGCTGATCGGCCACAACGACACCCGATTCGGCCGCGCCGTCTTCCACGACCTCAAGACCGTCCGCGAGGGCGCCGAGGTGCTGGTGCGCAACGAGGCGGGGAAGATGCTGCGTTACACGGTCACCGGAAAGGAAGCGGTCAGCAAGAAGGCGTTCCCCACCCAGAAGGTCTACGGCCCGTCGAAGGACAGCACGCTGCGGCTCATCACCTGCGACGGCGAGTTCGACGCCGAGGGCCACACGGTCGACAACCTCATCGTGTACGGGTCCCTGAGCTGAAGGAGATGCCGCCTCCTCGGCCGGTGGGCGCCGTGGGCGGGCCGGTGATCCGGATGGCAGCCGACCGGACAGACTGGTGCCACCCGATGTCTACCCGTGGGTAACTGCCGCTGCTTGGATGGGGACCGCCCGGTACGCCCCCTCGACCCCAGGAGACCTCGTGCCGAACACCGCGTTCCGCCGCCTGACCGGCGTGGCCCTGTCCGCCGCGCTCGCCACCGTCACCCTCGCCGCGAACGCCCCGCAGGCGGCGGCAGCCGAGACGCCGTCGCTGCGGGTGCTCTCGTACAACGCGTTCCTCTTCAGCAAGAACCTCTACCCCAACTGGGGGCAGGACCACCGCGCGGCGGAGATCCCGAAGACGTCGTTCTTCCGGGGCAACGACGTCGTGGTGATCCAGGAGGCGTTCGACAACGGGGCCTCCGACGCGCTCCTGCGCGACGCGGCCGCCCAGTACCCGTACCAGACCCCGGTCGTCGGCCGGAGCAAGAGCGGCTGGGACGCGACGGGCGGCTCGTACTCGGCGACGACGCCGGAGGACGGCGGCGTCACCGTCCTGAGCAAGTGGCCGATCGTGCGCAAGGAGCAGTTCGTCTACAAGGACGCCTGCGGCGGCGACTGGTTCTCGAACAAGGGCTTCGCCTATACGGTGTTGAACGTCAACGGCGCCCGGGTCCACGTCGTCGGCACCCACGCGCAGTCGACCGACCCCGGCTGCTCGGCCGGCGAGGCGGCACAGACGCGCAGCCGGCAGTTCAGGCAACTGGACGCGTTCCTCGACGCGAAGAACATCCCGGCCTCCGAACAGGTCGTCGTGGCGGGCGACTTCAACGTGGACGGGCACTCCGCCGAGTACGCGTCGTTCCTCGCCGACGCCGGCCTCTCCGCACCGGAGTCCCGGACCGGCCACCCGTACTCGTTCGACACCCGGGACAACTCCATAGCCTCCGAGCGCTACCCGGACGACCCGCGCGAGGACCTGGACCACGTCCTGCACCGCACGGGCCACGCGAAGCCGGCCGGCTGGAAGAACGATGTGGTCAAGGAGGAGAGCGCCCCGTGGACGGTGTCCAGCTGGGGCAAGAAGTACACGTACACCAACCTGTCCGACCACTACCCGGTGATCGGTTCCGCCCGCTGAGGCGACCGGTGACCGGTTCCGCCGGCTGACCCGGCGGATGGGACAATCGGGGCTCCCGGCCCGCCTGGAGTGCGTCCGGCGGGCCCGGTCACGATCCGCCGGACACCCCCCGAGTCCGCCCCACCCATGAAGGACCCGCTCCATGAGCACCGCCGCCCAGCCGCCGTTCCGCCTCCTCCCCGGACGCCCCGACTCCCCGGTACTGCTGCACGTGCCGCACGGGTCCCGGGCGATCCCCGAGGGCGTACGCGACGGCATCCTGCTGGACGACGGTGCTCTGGAGCGGGAGCTGGACCACATCACCGACTCCCACACCGCCGAACTGGCGGGACGCGCGGCGGACGCCTGCGCCGTCCGGCCCTGGAGTCTCGTCAACGGCCTCTCGCGTCTGGTCGTCGACCCCGAGCGCTTCCCGGACGAACGGGAGGAGATGCGCGCCGTGGGCATGGGAGCGGTGTACACGCACACCACCCACCGCGAACGGCTGCGCGGCTCGGAGACCGACCCGGAACCGCTGCTGGCGACGTACTTCCGCCCGTACGCCGAAGCGATGACGGAGGCGGTCGACGCCCGGATCGCCGCCGCCGGCCGTGCGGTGGTCATCGACGTCCACTCGTACCCGACCGCGCCCCTCCCGTACGAACTCCACGGCGCCGGTCCCCGCCCGCCCGTCTGCCTGGGCACCGACCCGTTCCACACACCGCCGCGACTGCGCGCGGCCGCGGCGGACGCGTTCGCCGGCTTCGGGGGCACGGCCTTCGACACCCCTTTCGCCGGTACGTACGTCCCGCTGAAGCACTTCGGCACGGACCGGCGGGTCACGGCCCTGATGATCGAGATCCGCCGCGACACGTACATGACCGAGCCGGGCGGGCCCGCGGGACCGGGGCTCGACGCACTGGCGAGCGCGCTGGCGGAGCTGGTGGCGACCTGCTGACCGACGGGCCGAGCGGCCGGCCGCGGAGGCCGGTCCGGGGCCGGCCTACCCGATGTCCACCACCCGCGCCCACTCCGGCGGCCTCTCCGGCACGTAGTCGGGGTCGCTCTCGTCGTACGACCGGCCCGCGCGCGGGAACAGGCCGACGACCGTACGGCAGGCCGGTCGCGCCGAGGGCCACGGCGTCTGACCGTCCGTCAGGACCACGAGGGCGTCGGGGCGCGGGCGGGACCGGAGCGCCCTGGCGAACCCTGTCCGGAGATCCGTCCCGCCGCCGCCCTCCAGCGGAATGCCCTCGGCGCGGCACAGCGCGTGGACGACTCTCGTCGCCGCGTCGCACGCGATGACGGTCACCAGGTCCCGACGGCCGCCCACCGCACGGGAGATGGCGGCGACCTCCAGGAGGGCGCTGCCCAGTTCGGCGTCGCTGACCGAGCCCGAGGTGTCGATCACGACGGAGACCCGGGGCGGCCTGCGCCGCAGGCTCGGCAGGACGATCCCGGGCAGCCCGGTGGAGCGGCGCGATGGGCGGCCGTAGCTGTAGTCCTCTCCCGCGCCGGAACCCGAGGCCGCGGACCGTACGGCAGCGCCCAGCAACTCCCGCCAGGGCTGCGGAGGATGGAACGCCTCCTCCGCCCACCGCTTCCATCCCTTCGAGGCGCTGCCCGGCCTGCCGATGATGCCCTGCGCCACCCGGAACATGACGGCATCCTGTTGGTGGGCGCTCAGGCCGTGGGCGCCGTCCGGCCCCAGGTCCCATTCCCTCTCCAGCCCGTCCGCGCCGCTTCCGCAGTCCAGCCAGGCGCAGTCCCGGGTGCGCGGGCCGAGGCGGAACTGGTACAGGTAGTCCTCCATCAGCTCGCCGGGCCGCATGTGCAGCGACGACGGATATACGGCTCCCTCCGGCGGGACCAGCCCGTCGCCGTACACGTCGTCGTTGATCTCGCAGTCCGCGGCGATGTTCATGCGCAGCCGCTCCCCCGGTCCGGTCAGTCCGCGCTGCCGGGCGACCCGGTCGCCGCGGCCGTGGTGGTCCCGGAGCAGGTGCGACACCTCGTGGACCCAGACCCCGGCCAGCTCCTCCACCGGAGTACGGGCCACGAACGCCGGCGAGACGTAGCACCGCCAGTACCGGTCGACGGCCATGGTCGGCACGTTCCGGGACTCCACGGTGTGCAGGGCGAACAGGGCCGTCGCCAAGTAGGGGCGGACACGGGCCGCGTGCAGGCGGGCGGCGAACAGCTTGTCCCGGTCGAGCGCGCCGGGGGCGTCCGGGGTCGTCACCTGCCCGCCTCGGCGTCGGCCGCGCGCCGGGCCACGCGCTCCGCCGCCCGGTCCGCCCGCCGGGACAGGGAGACCACGCCCGCCAGGTGCTCGATGGCCGCGGGTACGTCCCAGTCCTCCTGGCGCACGGCGGCGAGGGTGGTCGCGGGGACGACCACCAGGTCCGGGGCGCCGGTCTCCAGCGCGCGGACGAGCAGCGCCCAGGCGGCATCCCACCGGGCCCGGTCCGGGCGGGTGCGGACCGCCGTGACGACACCGTCGAGTGCGGCCTGCCGGAGATCGCCGCGCTCGGGCAGGACGGCGCCTGCCGGGTCCGCGAGCAGCGCTTCGGGGTCGGGGAGGTCCATCCGGTCGAGGCTCGCCAGCAGCTCAAGCCCGGGCCCGTCCCCCACCGTGCCCCGGACCAGCAGCGACAGCACCTCCCTGGACGATCCGGCGGCGGTCGCGAAGGCGAGGAGGCTCAGCGCCATGTCCCAACTGCGCGGCGAGGGCCACGGACCGCCGCGACGGGTCTCCGTGGTGGGCAGCCGATGGACGAGCGCGGGCCGGGCGGAGAGGAGGCCGCACACCGCGCGCCGGGCGAAGTCGACGGCTCCGGACAGCTTTCCGGGGTCGAGCCGGGGCAGGGTCGCGCGGGGCCAGGTGCCGCCGAGTCCGCGGACGACGACCTCGTGGTCGTGGGCCCATCGGAGGTGGACGAAGCGGTTGGCGAGGGGCGGGCTCAGCTCCCAGCCGTCGGCCGCCGACGAACGCGGGTTGGCGGCGGCCACGATCCGGACACCGGGCGGGAGCCGGAGGGCGCCGATGCGCCGCTCCAGTACGAGACGGAGGAGCGCGGCCTGGACGGCGGGCGGCGCGGTGGACAGCTCGTCGAGGAACAGCAGCCCCTTGCCTGCCCGTACCAGGCGGACGGCCCAGTCCGGCGGTGCCATCGGCACGCCCTGTACGGCGGGGTCGTCGCCGACGACGGGCAGACCGGAGAAGTCGGACGGTTCGTGCACGCTGGCGATGACCGTCGTGAGCGGCAGCCCCAGGGAGTCGGCGAGCTGGGTGAGCGCCGCGGTCTTGCCGATCCCCGGCTCGCCCCAGAGGAGGACGGGCAGGTCGGCGGAGACGGCGAGGGTCAGCGCCTCCAGCTGGGTGTCGGGGCGCGGCTCGGTGGCGGTGTCGCGGAGCAGACTCATCAGCTCCTGTGCCACCGCGAGTTGGGAGCCGGGAGCGGGTTCCGTGGGAGCGGAGGACGGGGGCGTGGAGTCCGTGGGCGCGGAGTCCGTGAGCGCGGAGTCCGTCCATGCTGAGGACGGGGTGTTCGTGAGCATGGGTGATCACCTGGGCGTGTGCGAAGGGGTGGGTGAGGTCGAGGGCGGGGCTCGACGGGCAGGGCGGAGCCGCCTCGGAGCGGAGACCGGGGGACGGTGTACCCGGTCCCGGCGGTCAGCGCGGCTGTGCGCGGCGTGGCCGACGAGGTCGGCGCGGCCGGGGATCGACCGGACGGAGCGGGTCGGTACGGCGGCGGAGGTGGCCGGGGCCGATGAGGTCGGCGCGGAACAGTCCGTAGGTGATCCGCCGTCGGGCGGCGGCCTCCAGTTCGTCCCGCAGCGGACCGTCGCGCAGGACCGCCTCCGGGCCGAGGAGCCCCTCCACGACGGCCAGGGCCCCGGCGATGTCTCCGTGGTCGAGGCGTTCCCGTACACCGGTGAGGCAGTCCGGCCGCCGGTGCGCCTCGTCGATGGCCTGGAGGCAGGGCAGCGGAGTACCGCCCAGCGCGACCAGCAGCTCTTCGCGGCGGATCTCGGCGGCGTCGTGGTCGAAGGGCGCGAGAACGCCGTCGACCAGGCCGATCCGGTGCCGCGCTCCCCGGCATTCCACCGGGCGCTCCGGTGCCGCCCCCTCTCCCGTGCGGGGCAGGGCCGGGCCCGGACCGGGCGGCGCCGGATCCGGTACGAGGGCCCGCGCGACCAGCGGATGCAGCCGATCGGGCTCGATCGCCCCGGTACGGAGCAGATCGAGGTCGGGCAGCACCCAGGTGGCCGCGTCCGGCAGGACGGGCGCCGGGGACGTCCCCGGGTCCGCCGTCACCGCCGCGATCCGGGGCGTCGGGCTCTCTTCGGCTTCCAGGTGCAGGAGCAGCCGTCGCCGTCTCCCCATCCGTACGCCGACCGTTCCCCCCGGCCCCCGCCCCTCGGCGCGGAGCAGGATCGCCGCCTCGGCCGCCCATCGGTCGACGGCGAGGCGGTGGTCGCCCCGCTCCGTCCCGGGAACGTCCGGAACGGACGGCGGTCCGTTCCCGTCGTGCGGCGGGAACGCCCCTGCCCGGTCGCCCAGTTCACCGGTCCGGCGTGCGTCCCAGAGGTGGCGGTGCAGGTCGAGGCGGAAACGCCGGCTCGGATGCGGGTGGGGGTGGCGGCGGGCGGTGGGTTCGGTGTGCGAGCCGTCCCACAGGGCGAGGCTGATCCGCTGGCCCGCGTCCGCCCAGGCGGGCGGGGTCCGGACGACCAGATGCAGCGGGGTCCGGTCGCCGTGCCCCGGTGGGTGGTAGCGGGCCAGCGCGATCGTCAGGCCCGGGCGCAGCAGCCCGTGCGGGGCGATCCTCGGCAGGTGCCAGCGCAGCAGGTCGGGGGCCAGGTGGCGAAGGTCCGCCCGGAGGCGGGTGGCGAGGTCGCGGCCGTGGTCGCGGGCCACGGAACGGAGGTGGAGATCGACGTCGACGCCTGCCGCGGCGCACGCGCCCGCCCAGTCACCGGCCTCTCGGCGGGCGGTCGCGGTCTCGATCATGGAGGCCGGCACGGCGAACTCGCGCACGCGCGGCCAGAAGGACAGGAGGGAGGAGCGGGAGTCCCGGTTCGCGGAAGAGGTGAGCATCAGCACTCACCTTGCGCGGTCGGGTCCCCCAATCTGTTCGTGGAGTGGGTCACGGCGGGGAGCCTAGCCCCCCGCCGTGACGTATCGCCAGGTCTTTTCCCGGCCGCGGTCTTCAGCGGGTGCGCCAACCGTTCAACCGGCCGGCGACGTTCAGAAGAAGACGCCGCAGCGCAGCAGGACGTTCGCGTACGGCCGCGCCTCCCCGGTGCGGACGACCAGCCGGGCTTCGGGGGTGAGCGCCTTCACCTCGTCGTGCGGGACCAGTTCCAGCCAGGGGAAGTGGTGGTCCAGAAGCGCGGCGGCCTCCGGGTTGGCCTCGCGGATCTCCTCGGCGGCCGTCGCGCCCTCGACGACCAGCTCGTCGAGCAGGCCGTCCAGCACCTCGGCGAACGACGGGGTGCCGGCGCGGAAGGCGAGGTCGACGACGCGGGGGCCGGGCGGGATCGGCATGCCGGCGTCGCAGACCAGGACGCCGTCGCCGTGGCCGAGTTCGGCGAGCGCGCCCGCCAGGTGACGGTTGAGGATGCCCGACTTCTTCACAGCGCGTCGACCTCCTCCAGCGTCGGGAACGATTCCTGCGCGCCTCGTGCGGTGACGGCCGCCGCCCCCACCCGCACCGCGAAGGCCGCCGCCTCCCGCAGGGCGTCGCCCCGGCCCAGACGCCAGGCGAGGGCCGCCGTGAACGCGTCTCCGGCGCCCGTGGTGTCGACGGCCTCGACCTCCGGGCTCACCAGGTGGTCCAGGGAGTCCGTACGGCTGTCCGCCACCAGTGCGCCGGCCGCGCCCAGGGTGATGACGACCGAGCGCGGGCCGAGCGCGAGCAGGGCCGGCGCCCAGTCCTGCGGGGTTCGCCCCGCGCCGTCGCCCAGGATGTAGCGCGCCTCGTGCTCGTTGACCACCAACGGGTCGCAGGCGGCGAGGACTTCGGCGGGGAGCGGGGCGGGTGGTGACGGGTTCAGCACGAGGCGGGTCTCCGGCCCCCGGCGGCGTACGGTCTCGGCCACCGTGGCCGGCGGGATCTCCAGCTGTACGGAGATCACGCGGGCGGCCGCCAGCAGCGGGGCCGCCGCCCGGACGTCCTCGGGGGTGAGCCGGCCGTTCGCCCCCGGGGAGACGACGATGCTGTTGTCGCCGGAGGGGTCCACGGTGATCAGGGCGACGCCCGTGGGGGCTCCACCGACCAGGACGCCGTCCGTGTCCACGCCCGCCGCCCGCTGGCTCTCCAGCAGGAGACGGCCGTGGCCGTCGTCGCCGACCCGGGCGAGCAGGGCCGTCCTGGCGCCGAGGCGGGCCGCGGCCAGCGACTGGTTGGCGCCCTTGCCGCCGGGGTGGACGGCGAGGTCGGAGCCGAGGACCGTCTCGCCGGGGGCGGGGCGGCGCTCGACGCCGATCACCAGGTCGGCGTTGGCCGACCCGACGACCAGCAGGTCGTACCGGTCGTCGGGGGCGTTGTCGTGCATGGGCGTGCTTCCTGCTTTCGTCGGTCCGGGGACGTTGGGTGGCGCGGGGCGGTCAGGAGAAGTCGGCGACATTCTTCCGGGTGACCACCTTGACCGGCACCTTGACCGTGTCCTCGACCTTCTCGTCCTTCGCGGCCTTGATGGCGTTGCGGACGGCGATCCTGCCGAGTTCGGCGGGCTGTTGGGCGACCGACGCGTAGAGCGTGCCGGCCTCGACCGCCGTCAGCCCGTCCGGGGTGCCGTCGAAGCCGACGACCGAGACGGACGTACCGGCCTTGCTGCCGAGCGCCTTGACCGCGCCGAGCGCCATCTCGTCGTTCTCGGCGAAGACGCCGGTGACGCCGGGGTGGGACTGGATGAGGTTCGTCATGACGTCCAGGCCCTTGGTGCGGTCGAAGTCGGCGGGCTGCTTGGCGACCACCTTGATGCCCGGGTACGCCTTGATGCCCTCGGCGAAGCCCGCCCCCCGCTCGCGGCTGGCGGAGGTTCCGGCCGTGCCCTGGAGGATGACGATGCTGCCCTTGCCGCCGAGCTTGTCGGCCAACGCGTCGGCGGCGAGCCTGCCGCCCGCCACGTTGTCGGAGGCGACGAGCGTGGCGGTCTCCGCCTTGTTGACGCCGCGGTCCGCGGCGACCACGGGGATGTCCGCCTTGTTGGCGCTGCGGACGCCGGGCCCGACGGCGTCGGAGTCCACCGGGTTGACGATGATGGAGGAGACGCCGGAACTGGTGAAGTTCTGGAGCTGGTTGGCCTGCTGGGAGGCGTCGTTCTGCGCGTCGGTGACGGTGAGGTCGACGCCGGCCTTCTCCGCCTCCGCCTGCGCGCCCTCCTTCATCTGGACGAAGAAGGGGTTGTTGAGCGTGGACAGCGACATGCCGACCTTCGTCGTGCCGCCGGACGAACCGGAGTTGAGGAGCGAGACCGCGCCGACGACGATCACCGCGCAGAGCGCCGCGCCACCGAACTTCAGCGCGTTCCGCCGCCCCGAGCCGGGAGCGCCGGGGGCGGTGCCCGCCGAGGAGGCCGCACCCGAACCGGCCTTGCGGCGCAGCGTGTCGAGCAGGACGGCGAGGGCGATGACGACGCCGATGACGACCTGCTGCCAGAACGCCGACACGGAGAGGAGGTTGAGCCCGTTGCGGAGCACGGCGAGGATGAGCGCGCCGATCAGGGTGCCGGACGCCTTGCCGACGCCGCCGGCCAGGCTGGCCCCGCCGATGACGACGGCGGCGATGGCGTCGAGTTCGTACCCCTGCGCGGCCTGCGGCTGCGCGGAGACGAGGCGTGAGGCCAGGACGATGCCCGCGACGGCGGCGAAGAGGCCGGACAGGGCGTAGATGACGATCTTCTGGCGCTTGACGCGGAGCCCGGAGAGCCGGGCCGCCTCCTCGTTGCCGCCGATCGCGTACATCGACCGGCCGATGAAGGTGCGGCCGAGGACGAGCGCCGTGACGAGGCCCATGGCGATCATGACGAGGACCGGTACGGGGAGCCAGCCGCCGAGCGTGTCGCCGAGCCGCGAGACGGAGTCGGGGAACGCGATCGGGCTGCCCTGCGAGATGACGAGCGAGAGCCCGCGGGCGATCGAGAGCATCGCCAACGTCGCGATGAACGGCGGGAGTTTGCCGTACGAGACGAGGGCGCCGTTCACGAAGCCGCAGGCGATGCCGGTGAGGATCGCGAGGACGACCGCGAGGACGACGGGTACCCCGGCGGAGGTCGCGGACCAGGCGAGGACCGTCGCGGAGAGGGCGGCGACCGAGCCGACGGACAGGTCGATGCCCGCCGAGACGATGACGAAGGTGACGCCGAACGCCAGGATGGCGGTGACGGCCGCCTGGACGCCGACGTTCAGCAGATTCTGGGTGGTCAGGAAGTCGCCGGACAGCAGCGACATCGCCACCACCAGGACGACCAGGGCGCTCAGCGCCCCGTTGTCGAGCAGGACGCGGCGTATCACGGAGACTCCGCCCGTACCCGTGTCACTCCTGGCTGTCTCAGTGGCCACGGGGGCCCTCCTCTTCGTTCTTCGGTGCGGGGTGTTCGGTGGGGGTGCCTCCCCGGCCGGTGGCCGGGGCCTCGGTGGAGGGCGGGGCCTCGGTGGGGGGCCGGGTCGCGGTGGAGGGCGGGGCCTTGGTGAGCGGGACCTCGGTGGAGGGCCGGGTCGCGGAGGGCGAAACCTCGGTGGAGGGCGGGGCGCCGACCGCGAGGGCCATCACCGCGTCCTGGGTGGCCTCACCGGCGGGGAGTTCCCCGGCGATGCGCCCCTGGGCCATGACGAGCACCCGGTCGCTCATGCCGAGCACTTCGGGCAGATCGCTGGAGATCATCAGGACGGCGTGGCCGGAGGCGGTCAGCTCGTTGATGAGCTGGTAGATCTCGACCTTGGCACCGACGTCGATGCCCCGGGTGGGTTCGTCCAGGATGAGCACCCGGGTGTCGGCCAGCAGCCATTTGCCGATGACGACCTTCTGCTGGTTGCCGCCGGACAGGGTGCGCACGTGCTGGCCGAGGCCGGACATGCGGACGCCGAGCTGCCGCGCGATGCGGGCGGCGGCGGTGCGCTGGCCCTTCAGGTCCACGAGCCCGGAGCGGGTCGCGGAGCGCAGGGTGACCAGGCCCAGGTTCTCCTGCACGGAGGCGTCGAGCACGAGGCCCTGGCCCTTGCGGTCCTCCGGGACGAGGCCGAGCCCGGCGCCCATGGCGGCGGGCACGTCGTGCCGGGCCAGACGTGCGCCGCGTACGTCGACGGTGCCGGTGTCGTACGGGTCGGCGCCGAACACCGCGCGCGCCACCTCCGTACGGCCGGCGCCGACGAGTCCGGCGAGGCCGACGACCTCGCCCGCGTGGACGTCGAAGCTGACGTCGTGGAAGACGCCGTCGCGCGTGAGTCCGCGCACGGACAGCAACGCGTCGCCGGTGTCGGGGCGTTCGCGCGGGTACTGCTGCTCGATGCTGCGGCCGACCATGAGCTGGACGAGTTCGTCCTCGGGCGTCGAGGCCGGGACCTGGTCGACGCTGCGGCCGTCGCGCAGGACGGTGACCCGGTCGCCGAGCGCCGCGATCTCCTCCAGGTGGTGGGTGATGAAGACGATCCCGACGCCGTCCTCGCGCAGCCGGCGGACGATCGCGAAGAGCTTGTCGACCTCCTCGGAGGTGAGGACGGCGGTCGGCTCGTCCATGATCAGGACTCGGGCCTCCAGGCTGAGCGCCTTGGCGATCTCCACCATCTGGAGCCGCGCGATGCCCAGTTCACGGACCTTCGCCTCGGGCCGCACGTCCACCCCGACCCGGTGCAGGAGCCGCTCCGCGTCCTGCCGCATCCGGCGGTGGTCGACGAGTCCGAAGCGGCGCGGCTGGCGGCCCAGGAAGATGTTCTCGGCGACGGTGAGGTCGGGTACGAGGTTGAACTCCTGGTAGATGGTGGCGATGCCGAGCCGTTCGGCGTCCTGCGCGCCGTCGATGCGCACCTCGCGGCCCTCCGCCAGGATGCGGCCGCGGTCGGGACGGTAGGCGCCGGAGAGCATCTTGATGAGGGTGCTCTTGCCCGCGCCGTTCTCGCCGAGCAGGACGTGCACCTCGCCTCTGCGGAGGTCGAAGTCGACGTTGTCGAGCGCCACGACGCCCGGGAAGGTCTTGCGCAGACCTTCGATGCGCAGCAACTCGTCCGGGGCGGTGGCCCGTTGCTCCTTCGGGGCGGTCAACGGTCGCTCCTCTCGTTCGGTGCGGCCTCGCCGCACGAGCGGCGTACGACGAGGCGGGCGGGCAGGGTGACGGACTGCGGGGTCCGCCCTTCGATCCGGTCGGCGAGCGCGCGTACGGCGGCCCGCGCCAGGTCGGCGGTGGGCTGGGCGACGGCGGTGATCGGCGGACCGGTGTGGACGAACCACGGGATGTCGTCGAAGGCGGCGAGCGCGATGTCGTCCGGGACCCGCAGGCCCCGGGCCCGGATCGCGTCCAGCGCCCCGAGGGCCATCAGATTGTCTGCGGCGAAGACGACCTCGGGCGGTTCGGCCAGCTCCAGGAAGCCTTCGGTGGCCCGGCGTCCGCTGGCGGCCTGGAAGTCGCCCTGCCCGATGTAGGCGTCGGGCAGAGCCAGCCCGTGGTCCCGCAGCGCGCCGCGGAACGCCTCGACACGCTCGTCGCCGGTGGTCGTGGCGGCGGGCCCGGCGATGATGGCGAGCCGGCGGTGGCCGAGACCGTGCAGATGTGCGACGAGGTCCCTGACCGCTCCCGTCCCGTCGGCCCGGACGACGGGGACGTCGATGCCGGGGATCCAGCGGTCGACGAAGACCATCGGGGTGCCGCTCAGGGCGACGTCCCGCAGGAGCGGGGTGCCGCCGTCGGCGGGCGAGACGAGGAGGCCGTCGATCCTGCGGTCGATGAGCGTGCGGACGTGGTGGTCCTGGAGGTCGGGCCGCTCGTCGGCGTTGCCGATGATGACGCTGTAGCCGAGGGCGCGGGCCTCCTCCTCGACGAAGCGGGCCAGCTCGGTGAAGTACGGGTTGAGCACGTCGCTGATGACCAGGCCGAGCGTGCGGGTCTGGGCGGTGCGCAGCGATCGGGCCACCGCGTTGGGCCGGTAGCCGAGGGCCTCGACGGCGGCGAGGACGCGGGTACGCGCCTCCTGGCTGACGGACGGATGGCCGTTCAGCACACGCGACACCGTGGCGACGGACACCCCCGCCTCGGCCGCGACATCCTTGATGCCCGCCATGTCCGGACCACCTCCTTGTGTTTTCCGTACACCTCGAAACCTGGGAGCCGACCGGTGGGGACCGGACCACGACGCCGTGGAATCGATTACACGGATGATTGGAATCGATTACATGGCTCGAAGCAAGACCCCTCCCGTGGCCGATACCTGATCGTGACGGGAGAGGTGGGGGTGACGGGAGGGGTGCGGTGCGTGATGGGCCGGTGCACAGCGTGACGTGTAGGGGCGGTTCCACGAGGGGCGGCGGCACCGCGCGTTCCGGTGCCGCCGCGCTGCACTCCGCACTCCGCGCTAGATCGCCGGCTCCGCACTCCGCGCGACATCGCCGCGGGAAAGGGCTCCGGTCGACCGGAGTCAGGTGCGGCGACGCGCGCGGGACGGGGGGCCGGTTCTCAGAACGCGTCCTCCGGGAGGTCCATCAGCGAGAGGTCGGCCTGCTCCACGATCGTCCGCTGCGGGGGCACGAGCGGCAGGACCTCGCGGGCGAAGAAGCGCGCGGCGGCCACCTTGCCCCGGTAGAACGCCTGGTCCCGGGCGGAGGCGGTCGGCAGCTTCCGCAGCGCCACTTCCGCCTGCCGCTGGAGCAGGTACGCCACGACGACGTCCCCGGCGGCGAAGAGCAGCCTGGTGGTGTGCTGCCCCACCCTGTGCATGTTGCGCGGCTCCGACTGGGCCTCGGTGAGCTGCCCCAGCATCGCCCCGAGCATCCCTTCGAGACCGTCCAGCGCGGCGGTCAGCAGCTCGCGCGCGGCTTCCGTCTCCGTACCGCCGGGCTCCCGCCCGACGAACGCGCGGATCTCCTCGACGAGAGCGGTGAACGCCTGACCGGAATCCTTGACGATCTTCCGGAAGAAGAAGTCCATGCCCTGGATGGCCGTGGTGCCCTCGTAGAGGCTGTCGATCTTGGCGTCCCGGATGTACTGCTCGATCGGGTAGTCCTGGAGGTAGCCCGAGCCTCCCAGGGTCTGGAGGCACTCCGTCAGCTGGTCGTACGACTTCTCCGAGCCGTAGCCCTTGACGATCGGCAGCAGCAGGTCGTTCATGCCCCGCAGCCGGTCGACGGGTTCCCCGCGGTGCTCGGCCTCGGCGATCCGGTCCTGGACGGTGGCGGTGTGGAGCATCAGGGCCCGCATGCCCTCGGCGTACGCCTTCTGTCCGAGCAGTGAGCGCCGCACGTCGGGGTGGCGGGTGATCGCGACCCGGGGCGAGTCCTTGTCGGCGAAGGCGGCCAGGTCCGGGCCCTGCACCCTGGACTTGGCGTAGTCGAGTGCGTTGAGGTAGCCGGTCGAGAGCGTGGCGATGGCCTTCGTCCCGACCAGCATCCGGGCGAACTCGATGATCGTGAACATCTGCCGGATGCCGTCGTGCCGCTCGCCGAGCTGCCAGCCCTTGGCGGGCCGGTCGGCGCCGAAGGTCAGTTCGCAGGTGGTGGACGCCTTGAGGCCCATCTTGCGTTCGACGTTGGTGGCGTACACCCCGTTGCGCTCGCCGAGCTCACCGGTGTCCCAGTCGAACGTGAACTTCGGCACCAGGAAGAGCGAGAGCCCCTTGGTCCCCGCGCCCGCGCCCTCGGGGCGCGCCAGGACGAAGTGGACGATGTTCTCCGCGAGATCGTGCTCACCGCCGGTGATGAAGCGCTTGACGCCCTCCAGGTGCCACGACCCGTCGTCCTGGCGGCGGGCCGTCGTGCGAGCGGCGCCGACGTCCGATCCCGCGTCCGGTTCGGTGAGGACCATCGTCGCGCCCCAGCGCCCGTCCACCATCCGCCGGGCGATCTTCCGCTGCTCCTCGGTTCCCAGGCGGAAGATCACCGAGGCGAAGGACGGGAAACCGGTGTACATCCACAGCGCCGGGTTGGCGCCCAGGACCAGCTCCCCCATCGACCAGAACAGCGACGGGGGGCAGGGTTCGCCGCCCAGCCCTTCCGCCAGGCCGAGCCGCCACCATTCGGAGTCGAGGAACGCCTTGTAGGACTTCTTGAACCCCTCGGGAAGGCAGGCGGAGCCGGTTTGCGGATCGAAGACCGGAGGCGTGCGGTCCGCGTCGGCGAAGGAGTCGGCCAGTTCGCCGGCCGCCAGCCGCTCCACCTCGACCAGGACGTTCCGTGCGGTGTCCTGGTCCATCTCGGCGAACGGACCGACTCCGTAACGCTCCTGGGCGCCGAACACCTCGAAGAGGTTGAACTCCAGGTCGCGCAGGTTGGACTTGTAGTGCCCCATGGTTCCTCCGACACCTCGGAGCGCTGCCCTGCGCAGCACCCCTACCGACAGGTAGCTTTCTCGCTACCCAGCAGTAGCACAGCGGCGGACCACTGTCCCGGCCCGTGTCCGCTTCCTGCCACGGCCCGGTCCGGGTACGGGAGTCGGCGGCACGAGCGGGTGTGGGGAGCCGACTCGGCGGCACGAGCGGGGCGTGGGTCGCGGGGCCGACGGCAGGAGCGGGCGTACCTGGCGCAGTCGCCACGACCGGGCGTGGGCAGCCACGTCGGCGGGCCGACCGGGCGCGCGTCGCGGGGCCGGGGGCTCAGCCGCGCTTCGACCTGAACGAGAACCAGATGACGACGGCGCCGAGGAACGCCACGCCGGCTCCGACGACGGAGGTCACATGCATGGCGTACAGGAAGCTGTCGTTCGCCGCGCCCACCAGTTCGGGCAGCGACGCCTCCGCCGCCACCTGGCGGGTGGCCTCGGCGGACTGCTCCGCCGTCTCCTTCACCGGGGCGGGGAGGGCCTCCAGGTCAGGGGCGACGTCGGCCGCGTACACGCTGCTGAGCAGGGATCCCAGGATCGCGACGCCGAGCACGCCGCCGATCTGGCGCATGGAGTTGTTGACCGCCGATCCGGCCCCGGTGCGGTCGGGCGGCAGCACCGCCATGATGGCTTCCGTGGTCGGCGCGACGGCCGACCCCATCGCCAGGCCCTGCGCCGTCAGGAGCAGCCAGAACCACGGCATGGCGGTGGTCAGGTCGAGCCAGGTGTAGGCGAGGAAGGTGAGCGCCGCCACCATCATCGCCGTGGCCACCACGGGTCCGAGCCCCAGCTTGCGGACCAGGGCCGCCGAGACGGGGGCGCCCAGCAGGACCCCGACCGCCACCGGGATCAGGTTCAGCCCCGCCTCGAACGGCGTCTGCCCCAGCGCCCCCTGCAGGTAGAAGGAGGTGTAGAACATCGAGCCGCTGAGGCTGAAGAAGGTGAGCATCACCGCGACGCTGGCCCCCGTGAACTTGCCGCTGCGGAAGAGCCGCACGTCGAAGCTCGGGTTCTCCACCCGGAGTTCGATCCGTACGAACACCACCAGCACGAGCAGTCCGCCGACCAGGGAGCCCACGACGAGCGGGCTGGTCCACTCGTTGCGGTGCCCGCCCTCGATCAGGCCGTAGACCAGGGCCAGCAGACCGATCATCGACAGGAGGACGCCGAGCGGGTCGAGTTTGACGCGGTTCACGCTCCGGGCCGCCGGCAGCAGGAACATCACGCCCAGCAGGGCGACGCCGACGATGGGGAGGTTCACCACGAAGACCGAACCCCACCAGAACCTCTCCAGCAGCGCACCGCCGACCAGGGGGCCGGCGGCGATGGCGAGCCCGCTGGCGCCGGACCAGATCGCGATGGCCATCGGACGCTCGCGCTCGCTGAAGACGGCGGAGATCAGGGACAGGGTGGCGGGCATGATCAGCGCGCTGCCCACCCCCATCGCACCGCGCGCGATGATCAGTTCGGTGACACCGGTCGACATTCCGGCCCAGAGCGAGGCCGCGCCGAACAACGCCATGCCGATCACCAGCAGCCGGCGGTGGCCGTAGCGGTCGCCCAGGGCTCCGCCGGTGAACAGCATGACGGCGAAGACCAGGGTGTAGGAGCTGATGCTCCACTGAAGTTCGTTGGTCGTGGCCCCGAGCCCCTCGGTCGGGGAAGCCAGCGTGTTGAGCGCGACGTTGAGGATCGTGTTGTCGAGCCAGACGGTGAACTGGGCGAGCATCAGGACGCCCAGCGCCAGCCACCGGCGGGCTCCCGATCCCTCCGCCGTGTTCGGCGGGTCCTGGTCCGACGCGAGCCCGTCGAGTTGCTGAGCCATGTGTGTAGAGCCCTCTCCGCATCCGGGTGTGCGGTCCCGACCCGCGAGATGCTCACCCGGGGCGGCGCTCCGCTCCGGAGCCGTCACCGCATGTGAACGATCGTCCGGGCGTCGTCGCCGGAGAGTCAACAAAGTGCAGATGCTTGGCAGTTAACTGCCAAGCAGGTTTCGGAGGACAGCACGGACGCCCCGCGCGGAACGAGAACGCCCCGGTCGCGGGCGCCGGTCCGGCGCTCACGACCGGGGCGCGTGGCGGCCCGGGCGGAGGCTATCGGCCGACTGTCTCGGCCAGTTCGCGGAGCGTCTTCAACTGGCACCGCATCATCATGAGATCGCCCCAGGCCATCCCTCTGCCGCGGAGTGACCGGATCGGTCCGGAGCCGGTTCGCACCAGCAGCTTCACCACCAGCCGGGTGGCGTCCGGGCCCTCGTCCCGCACGGTGTAGCTCAACGCGAAGCCGCCGAACGCCCGCCGCGCCCAGGGCGTGTCGAGCAGCATCGTGAGGTGGCGGTCCCGTTCGAAGCCGGTGAGCTCGAAGATCGTCATGACCCGCTGTCCGGTCTCCAGCTCGTCCGCCCCCGGAGTCAGCTTCCGGGGGCTTCGGCGGCCGAAGTTGTCGAGCAGGTCGTAGCTGTAGGGCGCGACCTTCAGCTGGCACAGCCAGCGGAAGACCGTCGCCCGGTCGGCCCGGACGGTGACCGCCCGGTACCACTCCTCGACGGCGCCGGTGAGCAGCCCGTCGCAGGGGTAGGAGGTCGCCATCTCCTCGGGGCGGGTGCCCCAGGCGCGCGGATCCGGCAGCGCGGGGCTCATCCGAACGCCCGCTTGAGGAAGTCCAGTACGGCCTCCTGGTACTGCTCGGGGCAGGACTTCATCCCCTGCAGGTGGTCCGTCTCCGGCAACACCCGTACCTCCGCGTTCGGGTAGCGGTCGGCGAGGGCGCGCACGCTCTCGACCGGGATGATCCGGTCGCTGTCCCCCACCATCATGAGCACGGGCGTCCTCGTGTACGCGCCCTCGGCCGGCGGCGGCCACTGGGCCTGGAGCATCGCGGTGCCGACCGAGCCGAACACCCGGCTCAACAGCCCGAGCGAAGGAGCCGTGCGCAGCGGAGCGGGCACCGGAACGCCCTTCGCCGCGATGAAGTTGCGGAACAGCGGCGGCAGTTCGAGCGCCGGTCCGCTGTCGCAGACGATGGCCTCGAGACCGCTCCCCGGTCGCCGCAGCAGGTAGAACGACGGGAAGGTGGAGAAGGAGAATCCGAAGACCGCGAACTTCGCCGCCGCGTAACCGCCCTGTTCCCGCAGGTGGGTCAGGACGCGTTCCACGTCGTCGGTGTGGCGGCGGCTCAGCCCCCAGAAGGCGCGGTCGGTGCCGCTCCGGCCGTGGTTGCGGTGGTCGAACAGCGCGACGGTGTACCCGGCCTCGTGCAGGAACTTGGCCTGGGCCAGGCTCGCCGACTTGCTCAGCCCGATCCCGTGCCCGATCACCACGACCCGGTCCTCGCTCCCGGGGCAGAGCCAGACGTGCAGGCTCCGCCCGGGGCCCTTCCCTTCGGCCCACGGGATGGTCAACTCCGTCGCGGGGAGGCCGAATTCCTCCGGGCTCCGGTGGTGGGGCCGGCGCGGCGGGTGGTAGACGAGGTAGGAGAGGAAGGCGGCGTACAGCGGAGCCGCCGGCAGGGCGAGCACCGCTGACGCGCGCCTCAACAGTGACGGCCGACGGGTTCGGTTCGCCGCCCCGCCACCGGAATCCTTGCTCTCCATCAGGTTCCCCCAAGATCCGGGCGGCGGCCGCCGCCGCCCTCGATGGTACAGACGCGCGGCCTCCCGCTCAGGTCAACCGCAGCCACCCGCATGTCCGTTGTCACCCCCTCGCTCCCCGGCGGTGGCGGTGGGCTCCGGGGCCTGGGGGCCGGGCGCCGCGTCCGGCCGCGGCGTACCGTCCGCCGCCGCGACGAAGGCGGCCAACCGGTCGACGCCCCAGAACTTCTCGCGGCGGTGGACGAAGAACGGCACCCCGAAGACCCCGTCCCGGTCCATCGCGAGCAGCGCCGCCACGCCCCGGGCGCGCAGCCGCGGATCGTCCGCCGCCCGGGCCAACCGCCCCGGAGCGAGGCCGAGTTCCTCGGCCAGCTCGCCCATGACCGTCCGGTCGCAGATGTCGCGGCCCTCCTCCCACCGGGCCCGGTGGGCGAGTTCGACGAACCGCGCCCCGCACCCCTGGTCGTCCGCCGCCAGATACGCCAGGTGCGGAACCTCCCAGCACGGGTCCCGGTCGACCGGCCAGGTGATGTCCAGCCCGCGCTCCCGGGTGAGCCGCCGCACGTCCTGGAGGATGTAGAGGTGCTTCTCGCGGGACATCGCGACGTACGAGAACCCGCCGCCCGCCTCCGCCAGCGCCTTCGCGCTCTGCTCGTCCGGCTCGAAGAACGGCCGCCACTCCAGGCGGCTCGCCAGCTCGGCATGGTGCTCCATGAGGTCGCGGTAGGCGAGCCAGGAGTACGGGCTGCGCAGGGAGAAGTAGAACCGCGGGGGCACGGGGACGCGGCCCTTCGCGGGACGCGCCCCCCTCTCCCCGCTCCCGGCCTCAGACAACGATGCCTCCGTCGACCTGGAGGACGGCGCCCGTCACGTACGCGGCGTTGACCAGGAAGGACACCGAGTCGGCGACCTCCTCGGGCCGGCCCAGGCGGCGGAGCGGCACGTTCTTCACGGCCTGCTCCCTGACCTTGTCGGAGAGGGCCGCCGTCATGTCCGTCTCGATGAAGCCGGGCGCCACCACGTTGGCGCGGATCCCGTACTGCCCGACCTCCTTGGCCAGGGCCTTGGTGAAGCCGATGATCCCGGCCTTGGAGGCGGAGTAGTTGCTCTGCGTCGGGTTGCCGTAGACGCCCGCCACCGACGAGATGTTCACGATGCAGCCGGACTTGCGCTTCATCATCTCGAAGACCACCGAGCGGCACAGGTGGTACGTGCCGTCCAGGTTGGTGTCCAGGACGTCGTTCCAGTCCTCGTCCTTCATCAGCAGCAGCGGCTGGTCGCGGACGATGCCCGCCGAGGTCACCGCGATGTCGACGGCGCCCAGCCGGTCCTCGGTGGCGGCGACGAGTTCCCGCACCGAGTCGGCCACGGAGACATCCGCCTGGTGGCTGTAGACGCGGACACCGTGCTCGGACACCTCCTTCTCCAGCTCCAGCGCGGCGTCCGGCCGCGACCGGTAGCAGAACGCCACGTCGTGGCCGTCCTGCGCGAGGCGCAGGACCGTGGCCCGGCCGATACCCCGGGACCCGCCGGTGACCAGCGCCACCTTGCCTGTTCGCTCGCTCATTCGACTCTCCTTCACTCGGTTGAAGCTGTCACTCGGTCCGCGCGCTCACGTGGCGCCGGGGGACCCGCCGGCGTCGCCCGCCGCCCCGACGAGTTCGCTCGCCGGGCGCATGGCCATGACCACCCGTCCGACCTCCAGCACCGTCTCGCCGTCCACCAGGGCCTCGCCCTCGAAGATCACGGTGTCGCTGAGTTCGCGGAACAGCCGGACGCGGTGTTCCAGCACGTCGCCGGGGAGGACCGGGCGGCGGAAGACCACCTCCGAGATGCTGCCGAAGAGCATCACCTGCCCGGCGAGCACGTCGGGGTTGGGGTTCTTCCAGGCGGCCAGCACGCCGGCCGCCTGGCACCAGGACTCGATGAGCAGGGCCGACGGGTAGTGGTGCTGCTCGTCGGTGGCGTCGGCGGGGAGGTCCTGGTACCAGGGCTCGTTGGCGGTGACCGCCTTGCGGGCGGTCAGCCTCTCCCCCGGCACCAGCTCGTCCACGCGGTCCACGAGCAGCATCGGGTAGCGGTGCGGAAGCACCTGCTTGATCCCGCTGATGGACATCTGCGGTACTGCGCTCACTGGTCCTGTCCTTCCGAGAAGCGGAGGCGCACCTTCGCGGAGTCCCCGCGTGCGGTCGCCGCCACGGCCTTGCAGCGCCACTTCTCCCCCTTGCGCTCCCACACGAGGTCGATCGCCAGCCGGTCGCCGGGGAACACGGGGCTCAGGAAACGGGTCGACTCGATGGCCTCCATCCTCAGGCCCGGCTCGGGCGCGGTCGCCAGGGCGCTGAGGTGGATGTGCTCCACGACGCAGACGCCGGGGAAGATCGGGAAGCCCGGGTAGTGGCCGGGGAAGACCTGCTCCCCGGCCTCGACGGTCACCCGGGTCGCGGCCCGGTCCGGGGCACGGTCCACGATCTCGGCCGTGCCCTGGACCGGGGTGGCCTGAAGCGGGGCCATTCAGGACTCCTTGAGCTTCGTGGCGAGGAGGTCGTACGCACGCTGGAGGCAGGTGACCTCCTTCAGCTCGGACTCGCCGAGCTTGACGCCGTACTTCTTCTCCAGGACCACCATCACCTCCAGGGCCATCAGCGAGTCGACGCCGAGGTCCCCGACGAACTGGGCGTCGTCGGTCAGTTCGGACTCGCTCACGTCGAGGACGTCGGCGACGGTGCTCCGCAGGTCTTCCTTCTCCAGGACGGCTGCCGTGTTGTTCGTCATGTCAACTCTTCTCTCTGTGTGGTTCGTACGGGTCTGTGTGGTTCGTACGGACCGGGGTCGGCCGTACGGGGGCTTCGGGGGTCGGGACGAGGGTCAGCAGAGCCGGAGCACGGCGCAGCCGACGACCCCGTCGCGGTCGACGGAGGTGATCAGCGCGATCCGGCCCCTGGCGTCGTCGCGCCCTTCCGCCGCCACCAGTACCGCGGCGATCTGGAAGGCGGCGGCGGCCGCGTGGGTGTCGCCGATCAGCTCGGAGCAGCGCACCGGCTCGGGCTCGTGGTCCCCGAGCACCTCGGCCAGGGCGTCCCGTTCGGCGGCCGCCCCCGACGTGGAGAGGTAGCCGACCTCGTCGGGCCGGACGCCGGTCCTCGCCAGGACGCGCCGGACGCAGTCGGCGAGCACGGTGGCCTCGGTGCCGGGTTCGTGGTGGACGCCGCACTCCAGGCCGAGCACCTCGGCCAGGCCGTCCCGGCCGTGCTGCTCGGCGACCTCGTCGGACTCCAGCAGCAGGACGGCCGCGCCCTCGCCGAGGACGGTGCCGCTCTCGTCCTGGCCGCGGGTGTGCCACTCCAGCCAGGCCCTGGCGGAGGAGAACTCCTCGACCGCGCCGAAGAGAACGGTGCCGGCGTGACCCGACTTCTTGAGCCGCAGGGCGTAGTTGAGGGCCAGGAGCCCGGAGGCCCGCCCGCCCGCGATGGTCGTGTTGGGGCCCTTGAGCTGGTGCCAGATCGCCGACTGGCCTGCGGCGCAGTTCATCACGGTGTTCGGGAACCGCATCGGGTCCACGAAGAAGGGCTTCTCCTGGACCAGCGAGTCACGGGTGAAGTCCATGATGCTCTGGGCGCTGCCGGTGCTGGTGCCCAGCACCAGGGCCGCGTCCTGGCCGACACCGGAGATGCGTTCGCCCTCGGCGTCCTGGAGCAGCCGGCCGACGGCGGCCACGGCGAGGCCGGTCACCCGGTCCATCGAGCGGGTGCCCTTGCGGCCCAGGACCTCGCGGTTGCTGAACCCCTCCACGAGGCAGGCGCTGTCGAACGGCACCTTCCATTGCCCGGGGTCGAGCTCCGTGGCGGCGGCGGCGCCCGAGCGCAGCCCGTTCCCGAAGGCGGAGTCGTCCATACCGAAGGGGGAGACGACCGACCAGGCGGTGATGAGCGGGCCGCGTACGGCAGTGGCAACTTCCATGGGACGTGCTCCTTCGCTGACTTTCGGGATCACTGGGTTCGGGGCGCCGGCTGCCGGGCGCCGGTCGGGCGGATCACAGGAAATAGACGCCCCGGTACGTGGACCAGGCCGGCAGGGGGTTCGACGGGCCGCCCCGCCGCACACCGGGCAGCAGCCAGTCGGGGCCCGTCCCGAAGAGGGCGATGTCGTCCTCCTCGGCCCAGATCACCGCGCCCTCCTCGATCAGGGTGCGCACCGACCGCCTGGGGTCGGGCAGGGTGTCGACCGTCCGGCCGCCGGCCACCACGGTGGGAGCCGGCCGGGCCCCGGCCGCCGCGTAGGTGACGGCGAGCCCGCGCAGCAGGATGTCGGTGCCGCCCTGCTGCCGGTTGAGTTCGCGCGCCAGGTAGAGCACGTCGGCGAACTGGGTCTCCAGCGCGCCCCGGTAGGCCCGTTCGATGATCAGGAGCCGCCTGCGGCCGTCCTCGCTCATCAGCACACCCCCAGGAACAGTGCGGAGTCCACGGCGTCCAGGTGCTCGGTGAACTTGAACGGCGGCCGCTGCTTGATCCGCGCGATGTGCGGCGCGGAGCCGCGTTCCTCGGTGCAGAAGCGGCAGGAGTACCAGCTGAGCCGGTCGGGGAAGGCGTCGAGCAGCTCGGCGGCCAGGGCCGCGCCGGAGGGGTAGTCGTACGACCAGTTCACCACGTTGCGCGGCTTGGAGTCGCCGAGGGCGGCGCTGGTCAGACCGGTGGCGTGGCCGCAGGTCCAGATGTGGACGGTGGCGCCGCGTTCCAGCAGCGCCTGGGCGAGCCGGACGGCGCTGGTGACCATGTCGCTGATGTGCGGAGGCCCCATGATCGCCAGGAGCACGTCCGCGCGCGGGAGTCGTCGGTCCATCAGTGCCACACCCCTCGTACGCCGGGTTCGAGCAGCTTCCCGGCCACCTCGTCCATGTCCACCAGCCTGGCTCCGGGCAGCAGCCGGTCCGGGGCGAAGGCCCGGTGGGTCGTGGAGAAGGCGTCGACCCACACCTGGCCGCCGGCTTCCAGGAGTTCGCGCAGTGCCTCGTCGGCGCCGGTGAAGGCGGCCGACGTACCGTTCTCGACGAGGAACAGCGCGACCCGGTGACCGGCTCTGCGGAGCCTGGTCGCGTCGGCCACGAAACGGTCCGCGCCGGGACCGCCCCACGGGCCCTGGGACTCGATCAGCAGATACTCATCCATGGATGTCGACCCTCTTGTCCTGTGGCCCCTCCGGGTCCGCCGGCCCCGCCTCGCCGAAGCTGCGCGCCAGGAAGCCGAGCACGCGTTCGCGGTACTCCTCCCGGTCGAACCTCAGCCCGTTCATGTGCAGGGCGTTGGGCGCCGTCCACCGTTCGGAGTCGGGGTAGTGCCGGGCGGCCGGGGCGATCTGGGAGGCGGGGACGACGATGTCCTGTCCGCCCGCCACGAACATCAGCCGGGTCGTGAACCGGCTGAGGTCCGGCGGCCAGGAGCGGACGGCCAGCATGTGCCCGCACAGGGCGCTGAAGCAGGCGCGGTACACCGAGAACGCCGCTCCCCCGCGCACCGGGCGGGGCAGCGCCGACCTCCGCAGGACCGCGAACTTCTTCAGGGCGGAGCCGATGTCGAACGCCGGGCCGCTGTCACAGATGACCGCCGCGATGCGGTCATCGATCCGTCGCAGCACGCTGAGGGCCACCCAGGTGGAGAACGAGAACCCGTAGACCGCGATCTCTCCCCCGCCGAGGCCGGGTTCCGCCCGCACCCACCGCAGGACGTCCGCGAGGTCCTCGGTGTAGCGCTCCGCCATGCTGCCGTACCGCTTGTCCCGGCCGCTCTCCCCGTGGTTGCGCATGTCGTACGCGACGACGTTCCAGCCGGCCCGGTGCAGCATCTCGATGTGCCCGAGGGTGCTGGACCTGGTCCGGCCCATGCCGTGGCAGAGCACCACGGTGTGCGGCCCCTCGCCGGGGACCTCCCAGCCGCGGAGCGTGATCCGGTCCCGGCGGGTGACGACGGTGAACTCGCGCATGGGCAGGTTCTTGTTGCGCGGGGTGCGGCCGGGCTTCGACCGCGGCGGGTGGTAGAGCTCGTACGCGTGCCGGGCCGCCAGCACGACGGCCGGGAGGACGCCGACCAGCGGCAGGGCGCGCTTCTCGCCGTCCCGTTCCTCTTCGGCGGGGGCGGTGGGGTCGGGGAGCGGCATCAGGTGGTCAGCGCCTCTCCGCCGTCCACGCCGATGATGTTCCCGGTGATCCAGGAGGAGTGGCTCCGCGACAGCAGGACGACGGCCTCGGCGACGTCCTCGGGCCGGGTGAGCCGCTGGTGGGGGTTGTTCCCCGCCGCGAGCTCGACCAGCTTCTCGTGCCCGGGTATGCGCTCCAGCGACGGCGTCAGGGTCACGCCGGCCCGCAGCGAGTTGACCGCCACCCCGCTCGGCGCGAGTTCGAGCGCCAGCTGCCGGACGTGGGACTCCAGCGCGCACTTGGCGGCGGACACGGCGCCGTAGCTGGCGGTGACCTTCTGGTCGCCGGCGCTCGTCATCGCGTAGATCTTGGAGCCGCCGCCGAGCAGCCCGGCCCGGTGCAGGTCCTGGGCCCAGTACACGAGGGAGTGCGCCATCACGTTGAGCGTCATGTCCATCTGACGCTGGGTCAGCGCCTGGGAGGGGTCGTCCGCCAGGTAGGGCGAGAGGCTTCCGAAGGCCAGGGAGTGCAGCAGGACCTTCAGGGGGCGGCCGCCGGTGAGTTCGGCGATCTTCGGGACCAGTTCGGACCGGGTGGCGGCGCTCGCGGCGTTCAGGTTGAAGAAGTGCGCGGCCACCCCGGCCGATCGCAGTTCCGCCGCGGCCGCCTCGGCCCTCTCCTGCCCCTCGGCGGTGTCGAAGTGCACCCCCAGGATGTTGGCCCCTTCCAGCGCGAGGGCCTTGGCGGTGGCCAGTCCGATCCCGCTGGAAGCTCCGAGGACGAGGTTCCAGGTGCCCTCAAGTGGCTTCGTCATGACTCTCTTCTGCTTTCTTCGCGTCGGGGCAGGCCGTCGGTCGACGGGCCCGGTGGTGACGGGCGGATCAGACCGCGTCCGCCGGGGTGAGCAGGGCGACGGCCAGATTGCCTTCGCGTGCGGCCGTGACGACCACGACGGGCCCGGACAGATCGCTGAGCGCTCCGGCGATCTGCAGCAGGGGCTCCAACGCCCCCGATCCGGCGGGGACCCGCTTGGCCCGCGGCCCGACGGCGGCCGCCACGGCGGCGGAGACCGGCGAGTCGTCGAGCACGGCGATCACCTGGTGCGCGTCGCCGGGGCGGAGGCCCAGCGCGGTGAGCGCGGAGTCGATCCGTTCCCGTGCGCGGTCGGCTCCCCGGGGCGCGGCCGCGACCTCGGGCGGCAGGAAGAAGCTGCGGGCCCGGCAGCGGCCGTAGCCGGCCGCGCCCCGCTCCAGCACCCTCGCCGCGGGCTCCATGACCAGGGCGACGGCCCCCCGCTCGGAAGCGGCGGCGCCGGGGTGCCCGGCGGGCAGCGCCTCCTCGGTGGACCCGGCCAGCAGCCAGGACGCCCGCCCCGCCGCGAGGGACCTGGTCCCGGTCTCCAGCGCCTCCAGGCCCGCCACCCGCGGGGAGGTCAGCGTGAGGTTGAAGGCGCGGAACAGGTGCTCGGTGGCCAGCCGGCTGCCGAAGAGGTTGATGGAGAAGTACGGCGCGGTGGCCGGGCTGAGCGCGTCGGCGCCCTCGGCCATCACGGTGCGGTCCATCGACTCGTGCAGCGCCACGGCCGCGCTGTTCGTCCCGACCATCGCACCACGCCGCTGCTCGTCCGCGAGGTCCGAATCGGGGCGCGTCTCCCCCGCGTCGGCGAGGGCGCTCCTGGCCGCCGCGAGGAAGTACTGGGTGGCGGTGGGCAGGTACTTGTAGCCGCGGCGGCCGAGCCGCTCACGGTGGTCGAACCAGTCGCCCGGTTCGGACGGCCGGCCGGTCGCGACCGCCGCGTCGGCCGGGGTGTCCGACCAGGGTGTGACGACTCCGATGCCCGAGACCACCAGGTCGCCGACCCGGTCCGGGGCGCTGCGCGTCGCGCTCATGCCGACGCCTCCTCAAGTACGAGTGACACGTTGTTGCCGCCGAACGCGTAGGCGTTGACCAGCACGAACTCCCCCTCCAGCGGCGCTTCGTCGAGGGGCAGACGGATCGTGCAGGCGGGGTCCTGCTCGTCCGGCGCGATGTTCGGCGGGACGGTCTTGCGGTGCAGGATCTGGGCCGCCGCCACCACCGCCAGCGCGGCGGCGGCTCCGCCGGTGTGCCCCAGCAGGGCTTTCAGGCTGTAGACGGGCGCCTGGGCGTCCCGGCCGCCGTCCAGCACCTCGTTGAGCACCTGGCTCTCGACGGTGTCGTTGAGCTGGGTGCCGGTGCCGTGCGGAATGACGCAGCCGACCCGGTCGCCGCCGGCCCCGGCTTCGGCCAGGGCCTCGCGCATCGCGCGGGAGATCTGGGCCCCGGTCGGCTCCGGCGCCGTCGTGTGGAAGGCGTCGCAGCTCCACCCCGTACCGGACAGCTTGGCGTAGACCTGCGGGGCGCTGCGGGCCCGGGCGTGGGACGCCGACTCGAGGATCACCATCCCGGCGCCCTCCCCGAAGAGGGTTCCCTGGCGGTGCAGGTCGAAGGGCCTGCACCGCACGGGGTCGATCGCGCCGAGGCGGTTGAAGCAGGCGAGGGCGACCCGGGAGTACGCCTCGGCCCCGCCGGCGATGACCACGTCGGCCTCGCCCGTGCGGATCAGGTCGGCCGCCATGGACAGCCCGAAGCCGCTGGCCGCGCAGGCGTTGCTGACACTGGAGTTCGCCCCCTCGGCCCCGAACAGGGAACCGACGGCCGAGGCGACCGAGAAGGTGGGCGACCAGTGGCCGCCCTCGGGCCCGGTCCCCGAGCGCCAGTCCTCGTGCAGCCCCGAGTCGCCCATCCCGGTGCCGATGACCACGGCGATCCGGTCCGGTGCGACGCCCTCCAGCGCCGCGTCGGCCACCGCCTGGCGCGCCGCTTCGACGGCCAGCCGGGAGCCGCGCCCCAGAACCAGGTCTCCGTGGCGCTCGGGGCCTGCGGGGACGTCCTCCGCGGGGACCTCGTACATCAGCGGCAGGCTCATGCGTGCGAACGGGTCGGCGGCCGTGGTCGGCGTGCTCCGCGCCGCCGAGAGCCCCTTCCAGAATGCGTCGACTCCCTTGCCCAGGTGGGAGATCACGCCCATACCGGTGATCAGCACATCGTCCATCGGTTCCCTCTCCGGGGTGCGGTTTCAGGTGGGGCTGCGCGCGGCCGTCCCGGGGTCAGCCGGCCGCGGCCTCGCCCTTGAAGGCGCGGATCACGTGGTCGTCGAAGCTCACCAGGCTCCAGTCGCTGCGGTTCTGGAACACCGCGTAGCCGTGGGTGATCCGGCCGGTCGCGGTCTGCACCAGACGACCGTCGCGGACCACGTAGAAGTCCGTCCTGGCGGTGTAGGTGAAGTCCTTGAAGACCTCCTCCACCGTGAAGACGGTGTAGAGGTCCTCCTCCATGAGCGCCTCGCCGAGGAACTGGATGTGCGAGCGCGGCACCACCGGGATCCACTTGCGGTCGTCCAGGAGCGTCTTGATCGAGATGCCCCGGTCGGCGAGGAAGAGGTCCACGACCTCCTCGACCTGCCGGAGGTAGCCCGACATCGCCAGCCGCTCGTTGAAGTGGCAGTACGGGTAGGGGATGCGCCACTTCCAGCCGAAGGCGTTGTCGCCGCCGATGAGCTGGGCCAGGACCGGGTCGTCCGCACCCGTCGTGCCGCGGCCGGCGGACAGCGCGGTGTTGGCCGCCTCGGTCACCTCGGCCCCGTGGTGGGGGCCCGCCTGGGCGCCGCCGCCGAGCCCGGCCACGGCGAAGCGGGCCAGCGGCTCCGGTACGTCGACCCGGTCGAGGTAGCCGTCGATCCGCAGCGAGACCTTCACCTTGGAGGTGACGGCCTTCAGCTCCTTGCCGTCGCGCTCGACGTACAGCGTGACGTCGAAGCCGAGCACGTCGGCGTCGCCCTTGGTGCGCGGGGCCACGAGCGCCCGCGCCTCGTCGTCCTGGTGGAAGGCGTGCAGGATCCGGGTGTCGAGGTCGACGAGGTCGACGCCGAGGCCGTGCTCCTCGAACAGGAGGCGGGATCCCAGGCCGGATGCCCGGAAGTGCTCCAGGACCGCTTCCTCGACCATGTAGTTGACGTGCTTGAAGCCGATCCAGGTGTTGATGTTGGAGCCCTCGTAGCGGGGCCGCACCCGGAGGCTGGTCTCGGTCTCCAGCAGGGCCTTCACGGCCTCGGTGGTCACTTCAGTCATCTGTACCGCTCCCTCGTGGGCTGATGGGCTTCGCTCGCCGGGCCGGCCGTGGCCGGGACGCGGCGGATTCCAGGAAGTCGTTGGTGAGTTCGGCGAACCCGGCCGCCTGCTCGATCATCGCCAGGTGACCGCAGTCGCCCAGGATCTTGACCGTGGCGTCCGGCAGCGCGGCCCCGAGCGCCTCGCTGTCGGAGGGGAAGGACGAGAAGTCCGCCTCCCCTCCGATCACCAGGCAGGGGCCCCGCAGGCGTTCGGTCCGCAGGTAGGGGGTTCGCAGGTAGGTGTCGAAGAAGGCGGTCCAGCCGTACGGGCCCACCCTCTCGCGCACCTTCAGAGCCATGTCCTGCCGCAGCTCGCCGGTGACCCGGCCGCCGGACTGGACCCGCAGCCCCTCCGCCAGGATGCGGTCGAATCCGTTGAGGTAGTAGGAGATGGACTCCCACGTGAACTCCTCGGGGGTGGCGCGGTAGAACGGGGAGACCAGGACGACGCCCCGTAGCCGGTGCCGGGCGAACGCGTCCGGCCCCTCGTCGTCGGGGCGGTCCGGGTCCGAGCCCTGGCCGTCCAGCGCCGCGAGGAGCGCGCACGATCCGAAGGAGTGCGCCACCACCACGTCGGGCCCGTCGGGCACCTGGGCCATCGCCCGCTCCACCCAGTGGGCCGGGGACCTCTCGGTCCAGCCCCGCGCCTGCTCCGCCCGCCACGGCAGTTCCGCCGTCCACATCTCGTACGGCTGGTCCTGGGAGAGGGCCAGGTACCGGTCCCAGACGTTCCCCCCGCTGGCGAGCCCGTGCAGCATCAGGACACGCAGCGGCGACGCCCCGCGACCGGGCTTCCGCAGGGACACGGTCACCGGCGGAACTGCCCCGCTCATGCCCCGGGCCCGGCGGAGGCGAGGAGGAGTCCGGCCACCGCGTCGTCCCGGCCGGTGCCGGCCATCACCAGCGCCCGGCCGCCGGCGTCCGGCTCACCGGAGCCGAACCAGCTGACGGCCGCCGCGACCTGGAGCACGCCCAGTGCGCCGGAGGCGCTGCCGAACACCTCGCTGAGGTCCGTCCGGGGTACGTCCCCGGGGAGCCGGCCGCCGGAGCCGTGGCCTTCCGGTACGAACCAGTTGCCCGGCGCCTCGCCCCCTTCGGGTACCAGCCGCTCCAGGCACTGGTCGATCCCGCCCTCCCGGGCGTACCGGCCGAGCACGGCGCTGCCGGTGGCCCCGCGTGCGGCGGCCGCGTCGGCCCGCTCCACCACCAGGGCCACCGCCCCGTCGAGGAGCTGCCCCGCGGGGTCGCCCAGCAGCCCCCGGACGTAGCGGTTGTCGGTCTCGACGCCGATCACCACGAACCGCTCGGCACGTCCCGCGGCGAGCGAGGAGGCGGCCCAGTGGACCGCGTCGAGCCCGGAGGTCGCTCCGTTGCAGACCATCAGGTTCGGTCCGCGCAGTCCGTAGCGGATCGCCACCGTCGAGGCGATCACGTTGCTGGAGGCGTTCGGCAGGCCCATGGGGCTGATGCCGTCGACACCGGTCTCCTTGATCCCGTCCGCCACTTCGCAGACGGTGTCCAGGTTGCCCAGGTTGGAGCTGGCCACCACACCGACCGTGGTGCCGGGGACCGTGAGGGCGTCCGTCAGCAGTCCCGCCGCGCGCAGTCCGTCGGCCGCCGCGCAGAGGGCGAGCTGGGAGGCCCGGTCCTTGTAGCGCAGGCCCCGCTTGCCGAGCCGTGCCGCCGGGTCCACCTGGGGCTCCCCGCCGGTGGGCCCGGTCCGCAGCAGGTCCGCGGGTCCGTCGACACCGGGCAGCGCGAGGCCGACACCGGTCACCAGAACGTCCGACGTACTCACTTCTCCGCCCTCTCCACGACGGCCACGGCGTTGACGCCGCCGAAGCCGAACGCGTTCACCTGCGCGAGCCGCAGATCGGCCTCCGCGTGTTCACCTCGTACGAAGCGGAAGCCGGCGGCCTCCTCGACCGGCTCGCGCAGCCCGACGGTCGGCGGGACCCTGCCCGACTCCAGCGAGCTCAGGGCGACGATCAGACCGAGCAGGCCGGAGCCGCCCGAGGTGTGGCCGGTCATCGACTTCACCGCGGTCATCAGCGGGTTCCCGGCGTGGGCGCCGAAGACCTGGCCGATCGCCTGGGCCTCGGCCTCGTCGTTGAGGAGCGTCCCGGTGCCGTGCAGCATCACCAGGTCGATGTCCTCGGACTTCACCCCGGCGAGCCGGTGCGCTCCCACGAGCGCCTCCGCGACCCCGGCCACGTCCGGCGCGGTCACGTGGTACCCGTCGCAGTTGACGTAGACCGACCGGAGCAGGCCGCGGACGGCGGAGCCGGCCGCCTGGTCACCGCGCCGCAGGACGATCGCGGCGGCTCCGTCGCCCATCAGGACGCCCTTGCGGTCCTTGTCGAACGGCCGTACCTGGTCCGGGGGTTGCATGTGCACCCGGTCCAGCAGGCCGTACATGCTCTCGGTGAGGGTGTCGACGCCGGCGACGATGACGGTGTCGGCCCCCTCGGCGGCCAGCAGATCGCTGCCCATCGCCAGCGCGTAGAGCGAGGCCGAGCAGGCGTTGGAGAAGGTGTAGGTGCGTACCGCGCCGAACCGTTCGCGCAGCGCCGTGCCGAAGTGGAGCTCCGACACGTCGAACGCGGCGCCGTCCCGCCAGCCCAGCTCGGCGGAGCGCAGCTCGCGCAGCCCGGTGCCGACCAGGATCGGCACTTCGCTGAGGTCGTCCCCGAGACCGGCGTCCCGGGCCGCCTCCTCGATGGCCCGGATGAGCCACCGGGTGGCCCGGCCCGTGACGTCCGCTCCCGGTTCCGGCCGGTCGTCGATCTCGTACGCGTGCTGGGCCCGGAAGCGGCCCCGGTCGAAGCCGCGCAGCTCCGCGCGGCCGGTGCGGCCGGCGCACAGGGCGTCGAAGACCTCGTCCGCCGATCCGCCGACGCTGTTGACGGCGCCGACTCCGACGACGGCGTGGGGCAGCACGGGGGTGCCCGCCGCGAGCGGGTCCGCCGTAAGGGGCTCCGTCATGAGCGCACCGCCTCGTACTTGCCGAAGATCACGACCGAGTTGTTGCCGCCGAACGCGAGCCCGTTGTTCTGCACCACCCGCAGATCGGCCTCGATGGCCTCGTTGGGGACGCAGTCGACGTTGCACTCGGGGTCGGTCTCGACGTGGTTGATGGTCGGCGGAATGAAGCCCTCGGTGATCGCCAGGGCGCAGGCGATGGAGGACAGCGCGCTCGCGGCCCCCATGCTGTGGCCCAGCATCGATTTGATCGAGACGGTCCGGGGGGTGTCGTCGCCGAAGACCTGGCGGATCGCCCGCGCCTCGGTGACGTCGTTGGCCTTGGTACCGGTGCCGTGCGCCGAGACGAAGTCCACGTCCTCGGGTTTGACGCCGGCCCCGTCGAGCGCCAGCTGCATGCACTGCGCCACGCTGTCCTGGTTCGGGGCCACGGGGTGGTAGGCGTCGCAGTTGAGGCCGTAGCCGAGCACCTCCGCGTAGATGCGGGCGTTGCGGGCCAGCGCCGATTCCAGGCTCTCCAGCAGGAGGACTCCGGCGCCCTCACCGGTCAGGATGCCCTGGCGGTTGACGTCGAAGGGCCGACAGACCTCCGGGGCGATGGTGCCCAGCCGGTAGAAGCCGGTGAACGTCTTCCGGCACATGGCGTCGGCACCGCCGCACAGGGCGAATTCGACCTCTCCCGTGCGGATGGCGTCGTAGCCGTAGCCGATCGCGTAGTTACCCGCGGCGCACGCCGTGGGCAGCGTCACCGCCTCGACCTGGGTGAGTTTGAACTCCCTTGCCACGGTGGCCGACAGGCGTCCGGCCGGCACCCGGGCGGCGACCCGGCGGTCCATGCGCTCGGGTCCTTCGCGGACCTCGGTCTCCACGAGCTGGTCGAGGTCCCTGGACTCGCCGTCGGTGGTGCCGATGGAGATCAGGCACCTCCGGGCGGCCAGGTACTCCTCGTCCAGGTCGGCGTCCTCGAGCGCCATCCTCGAAGCCGCGACCGAGAACTGGCTCGCCCGGCCCAGGTCCTCGATGTCGAAGTTGCGGATCCACTTGCCTGGATCGAAGTCGACGATCTCGCAGCCGTTGGCGTGTTCGAACCCCTCGGTGTCGAACGCGGTGATGGGCTTGGCGGCGCTGCGGCCGGAACGAAGTCCGGCCAGGAACTCGGAGGTCCCCAGTCCGATGCCGGAGACCGCACCGAGCCCGGTTATGACCACTCTGTTCGACGATACGTCAGACATATTCACCCCCATATATGGCGGGCCCTGCGGCTACCGCCAAAAGGTCATTCATCCACGGGCGCAGCGCCACTTGCCGCTACTTCCAGTCGGCCGATTCCGCGACAACCTCGTAGACGCCCTTGAGGTTGACCATCCGGCCGAGTTCGGACTGGTTGATGACCACGTTGAAGGCCTTCTCCAGGGAGGCCAGGATCTCGATGGCGCGCAGCGAGTCCGCGTCGTGGTCCTCCTTGAAGAGGCTTTCCTGGGTGACGTCGTCCGGCTCGATCTCAAGGATGTCGCAGACGATTTCCTTGATGGTTTCCTGACGCTCCGCAGTCACGGTGGACACAGTGGACCCCTCATTTCTGATGCTCAACCGACGGGAGACGAGATGGCGTGCAGAGGCCCCTCGCATGACCATCAAGCTATTCAGCGGGTTTCGGCACGACAAGCGGACCGACAACTACCTGCCAGCCCGCCCGGGAGCGGCCGGACTTTCGGCCCCGCTGGCATTTAACTGACAGCACCGGCAGGGAACCGGGGCCCCCGGGATGTCAGCAAGCTGCCGACCCTGGCAGCAAGCTGTGCCGTCGTCGCCCCCGCCGGGAGGACCGTGTTTCGATACCTGGCACTCCGGAGCCACCACGCCTCAGGACGGTCCACGGAAGGGCTTTCATGAACCGGTCCGCCGCTTCACCCACCTCGCGCGTGCCGCGTCTTCCCGGCCGTGCGCTCATCGGGAACACCTGGGAGTTCAAACGGGACCGGCTCGCGCTGTTCTCCCGTACGTTCGCGGAGTGCGGAGACCTCGGCGTCTACACGATCGCCGGCCAGGACCTCTACCTCGCGAACTCGGTCGAGCTGGTCCACGAGATCCTCATCAGGAACGGCGGTCTGTTCGAGAAGACGGACCGGTTCCGCTCCTTCGCCCGGCCCCTGCTCGGCGACGGCCTGCTCACCGCGACGAACGAACAGCACAAGCCGAACCGCCGGATGATCCAGCCGCGCTTCCACTCCGCCGCCGTGAAGACCTCCGCGGACATCGCCGCGCGGGTCACCCGGACCGTCGCGGACCGCTGGAGCGACGGGGCCGTGGTCGACGTCCGGCGCGAGATGGTCGCGGTGACACTCGGCATCGTCGGGCAGAACCTCTTCAGCAGGGACGTGCTGGGCGAGGCCGACGAACTGGGCAACGCCCTGACCGACGCCATCCACGGGTTCGACTCCCAGGCCAGCGCCCTGATCCCGCTCACGATCGAGTGGCCGACCCCGGCGAACCTGCGCTACCGCAGGGCGATCGAGCGTCTGGAGCGGACCTTCTACGCCCTGCTGGCAGAGCGCCGCGCCGCCGTCCGGAGGCCCGACGACTGGCTGAACCTCCTCATGGAGTCCACGTACGAGGACGGCACCCCGATCGGCGACCGGCAGATCCGGGACGAGGCGCTCAACATGTTCATGCCCGGCCACGAGACCACTGCCACGGCGCTGAGCTGGAGTTTCCACCTTCTCGCCGAGCACCCGGAGGTCTACGACAGGCTCCTCGCGGAGGTGGACGACGTCCTCGGCGGCCGGATGCCGACCCTGGAGGATCTGCCGCGGCTCCCCTACGCCCTGCAGGTGTTCAAGGAGACCATGCGCCTCTACCCGCCGGTCTACATGTTCACCCGGCAGGCGACCGTCGACGTGGAGGTGCTCGGCCATGTCCTCCCGGCGGGCGCGGCCGTCGTGTTCAGCCCGTACACCCTGCACCGCAGGGCGGACTACTTCCCCGACCCGGAGCGGTTCGACCCCGAGCGGTTCTCGCCCGAGCGCGAGGCGGGGCTGCCCCGGCATGCCTATCTGCCGTTCGGGGCCGGTCACCGTGTCTGCATCGGAAACCACCACGCCCTGCTCAACGGCCACATCGCGCTCGTGACGCTCGCGCAGCGGGTGCGTCTGAGCAGCGTGCCGGGGGCGTCACCGGTCATGGAGCCGATGGTCACCCTGCGTCCCCGGGGCAGTCTGCCCATGCGGGTCGAACGGCGGACGACGCCCGCCGCGCCCGACAGCCCGCCGCCGGCGCGGGAGAGCCCGGCGCCCGGCGAGACCCCCGCTACCTGCCCGTACGGCGGCGGCTCGTAGGCCCCGACCGCGCGCCGCTCCCCTCGCCGCCGGCCGGCCGTTCGGCCACTGCCCCCAGATGAGAGGAGGGCGGCGGCCGTCGGCCCGACCCTCAGCACCCGGACACGGAAGGCACCTCATGCCCCGACCAGACGTCAGGCCCGTCATCCGATCAGGCGCCCGGGGCCTCCCCGAGGCTCCGCGGTCGCTCGCCCCGGCCGACCACGGGATGCCCCTCGACACCTCCGCCGACCTGGTCAACGCCATTCTGGCGTCGGCCAGCCGCTCGCTCGCCGGGAAGCCGCTCCAGCAGGCTTCGCCCCGCTCCGGAACGCCGGCCGCCCACCCGGCGCGGCGGGGGTCCGGGCCGGTCGCCGCCGCGTACGCGACGGTGTCGACCACCGCCGAGGTCCTCCACCATCCGGCGGCGCGCGAAAGCCTGCTGACTGAGGTGGAGCGGCGGCGGGCCGCGCGGTTCCGGCACGAGGCGTCACGGCTCGACTTCGTCGCGGCGCACCTGCTGGTACGGCTGTGCGCGGCGCGGTCCCTGGGCGTCGCGGCGGACGACATCGAGCTGGCCCAGTACTGCGACGAGTGCGAGGAGCACGGCCACGGCAGACCGTACGTGCCGGGCCGTCATGACGTACAGGTCAGCCTCTCGCACACTCGGGGCGTGGTGGCGGCCGCGGCCGGCCCCGCCGCCGTGGGGGTCGACGTCGAGCTGCTGGGCCGCAGGAGCGTGGCCCCCTCGGTGCTCGAACAGGTGCTGACACAGCGCGAGCTGCGGGTCTCCGGCCGCTCCCGCGACCCGCAGGGCGTCTTCATGCGGCAGTGGGTGCGCAAGGAGGCCCTGGTCAAGGTCGGCCGGACGTCCAGGGCGACGATGCGCGAGGTCGACCTCTCCGGGCTGCCGCCGGCCCCCGCCGGGTCGGGGACCTCGGTGCAGCGCAGCCGGTTCGAGGGACTGCACGTGCTGGACCTGGCGGACAAGCGGCGGGGGGCGCTGGCGAGTGTGGTGAGCGCCGTCCCCGTCCTGCTCACCGGGGAAGTCCGGCCGCCGGTTCCGCTCAGCGGGCGCTGAGAGGCGTCGCGCCGGCCCGACGCGACGGGGCCGCCGGGAGTTCCCTCCCGGCGGCCCCGTCGCGCTCTCGCGCCTCAGGAGGCGGCGCTCGCCCGGAGCGTCTTCGGATCGTTCAGGGACACGGCCTCGATCTCGGGGTCGATCCGCTTGATCAGCCCCGTCAGCGTCTTCCCGGGCCCGAGTTCGACCAGCCTGCGGCAGCCGAGCGCCCCGCTCATGGTGCGCACGCTCCGCTCCCACAGCACCGGCGAGGTCAGCTGCCTGACGCCCAGATCGATCCAGTCGGCGTCGCCGCCGTGCGGTTCGGCGTCGACGTTGGCGACCACGGGCAGGTGCGCGGAGGCGAACGCCGTGTCCTTGAGCGCTCTGTGCAGAGGCGTCACCGCAGGCTCCATGTAGGGACTGTGGAAGGCGCCGCCCACCTGGAGCCGGATCATCTTCGCGCCGATCGAGTGCGCGTACTCCTCCACCAGCGCGACGCCCTCGGGCGACCCGGACACCACGGTCTGGCCCGGGGCGTTCACGTTGGCGACCCACACCTCGGGGCCGGCCGCCCGCACGACGGCGACCAGGTCCTCCACCTCGTCCAACGGCGCTCCGACCAGGACCCCCATGGTGCCCGACCGCCGCTCGGCGGCGTCCCTCATGGCCCGCCCCCGGGCGGCCACCAGGACGGCGGCGTCGCTCACGCTCAGCGCGCCGGCCGCGGTGAGGGCCGCGTACTCGCCCAGGCTGTGTCCGGCGCAGACGACGACGGTGCCGCCGAGGGCGTCGCACCGTACCGCTTCGGCATGGGCCATCACCGCGACCGAGAAGACCGTGAGCTGCGCCAGATCGGTGCGCCGCAACTGCTCGGTGGGCGTGCTCAGGAGCAGCTCGGGGACATTCTCCCCGGTTGCTTCGGAAATGCGCTCCGTGAGCTCCCACGACGGGGTTTCCCGCCACACCTCACCCATACCCTGCCGCTGGGTGCCCTGGCCGGGAAATACCAGCCCGATGGGTGGATCAATCATGGAACCGCCTTCTGACTGGCCTGCCCGAACAGGGGCTGGCAGTGGATTGCTGGCCGTTCATGAAAGGTGCTGAGACAGGCCGTCCGCAAGGGTTCTTTCAGGAAGGTGCCACGATCGGCCCCGGCGGGGCTGCGGGGCCCGTGTCCACTAGATGTCACGCCCTGTCCACTCGATGCCATCTCGCGCCGTTCGCGGCGAGCGGGCCCTACTGTTCTCCCCGAGACCCGCACGACCGGCCGACGTGCGACAGGAACGGAGAGGACCGGAGAGAACGTGACCGATTCGCCGCCACGCAATATCGCCGGCCTTCTGACCCGGGCTGCGCGAAACCAGCCGGATTCCGGCCTCGACTACTGTCAGGGCGGTGCGGCGGATCCGTATGTCTCCCAGAGTTATGCGGAGTTGTCGACCAGGTCCCGCGAAATTCTCGCCGCCCTGCGATCCCTGGGCGCCGTCGCACAGGACAGAGTCGTGCTGTGCCTGGAGAATCCGCAGGAATTCCTCACCGCGTTCTGGGCGTGCGTGTTGGGCGGCCTCATTCCCTGCCCGCTCGCTCCGGTCCACGGCGATCCGGAGCGCTGGACCACGCAACTGCGCCATGTGGACCGCCTGCTGGACCGCCCTCTGGTGCTCACCGACGCCGGGCTCGCCGCAGAACTCCCCCGGGTGGACGGCGTCCGTGTCATCACCCTGGACGCGCTGTACGGGCACGAGCCGGCCGCCGAGCTGCACGAGGCGGCGCCCGGCGACACGGCCGTGCTGGTCCTGACGTCGGGTTCCACCGGCAGCCCCAAGGCGGTGACCCTCACGCACGCCAACCTGCTGGCGGCCATGGCGGGCAAGAACGGCTACCACCGGCTCACCCCGGCGGACACCACCCTCAACTGGATCTCCTTCGACCATGTGGCGGCCCTGCTGGAATGCCATCTGCTGCCGATGTACGCGGGCTGCCGCCAACTGCACGTCGAGTCGGCGGTGGTACTCGGCGAGCCCCTGGAGTTCCTGCGGCTCGTCTCGCGCCACGGCGTGACGATGACCTTCACCCCCAATTTCCTGCTGGGCCTGCTGACCGCCTCCCGTCCCGGCGCCGAGACCTTCGACCTGAGCCGGATGCGGCACATCGTCAGTGGGGGTGAGGCCGTGGTCGTCGCCACCGGCCGCGCCTTCCTGGAGCGCTTCGCGGCCCACGGCCTGGCGCCCGACGCGCTGTGGCCCGCCTTCGGGATGACCGAGACCTGCGCGGGGAGCATCTACTCCCTGCACTTCCCGCAAGCGGACTCCGGCGCGGAGTTCGCCAACCTCGGGGCGCCCGTCGAACGGCTGAGCATCCGCGTCGTCGACGAGCAGGACCGGCCGGTGCCCGCGGGCCACGTCGGCGAGCTCCAGCTGTCCGGCCCCATGATCAGCCCCGGCTACCACCGGGACGAACGGGCGACCGCGGAGTCCCGCACCGAGGACGGCTGGTTCCGCAGCGGCGACCTCGGACGGATCGACACGGGCCGGCTGACCCTGGTGGGACGCAGCAAGGACAGCGTCGTCGTCAACGGGGTCAGCTACTTCAGCCACGAACTGGAGTCCGCGCTCGCGGAGTTGGACGGTGTGGCGCGCTCGTACGTCGCCGCCTTCCCGACTCGGCCCGCCGGAAGCGACACGGAACACCTGGTGATCGCCTTCCACCACCCGCGCGAGACGGCCGACCAGGACGACGACACGCACCTCTTCCGCGCGCTGGCCGCCGTGCGCGCCACCGCGGTCATGCACTGGGGGTTCCGGCCGTCCCTGATCCTTCCGCTGCCGAAGGACGCCTTCCCCAAGACCAGCCTCGGCAAGATCCGGCGCGCGCTGATGCGGGAACGGCTGGAGGCGGGCGCCTACGACGACGTCGTACGGCGGGTGGCCGAGGTCACCCGGCGCAGACTCGGCGGCTACACGGCCCCCGAGGGCGGGACCGAGCAGGCGGTGGCCGAAATCTACGCCGAGCTGTTCGACACCGGTCCGGGCTCGATCAGCGCCCACGCCAACTTCTTCGACCTGGGCGGGACGTCCCTGGACATCCTGCGGCTGCGCACCATGGCCGCCCAGCGCCTGGGCGCCCACGGTCTGCGGATCATCGACGTGCTGACGGCCCCCACCGTGCGCACGCTCGCCGCGAAGCTCTCCGCGGGCCTACGGCCGGAGCGGCAGCCGTACGACCCCGTCGTGCCGATGCAGCTCAGCGGGGAGAAGACCCCGCTGTTCTGCGTGCACCCCGGGGTCGGCGAGGTGCTGGTCTTCGTCAACCTCGCCCAGTACTTCGTGGGCGACCGCCCCTTCTACGCGCTGCGCGCCCGCGGCCTCAACGAGGGCGAGCAGCCCTTCACCTCCTTCGCGGAGATGGTCGAGACGTATGTGGCGGCCATCAGGAAGCGTCAGCCGCACGGACCGTACGCCGTCGCCGGGTACTCCTTCGGCGGGGCGGTGGCCTTCGAGATCGCGAAGGTCCTGGAGGCCGCCGGCGAACGGGTCGACTTCATCGGCAGCTTCAACCTCCCCCCGCACATCAGACGCCGGATGAACGAGCTCGACTTCGTCGAGACGGCGGTGAACCTCGCCTTCTTCCTGGGCCTGATCGACAGGAAGCGGTCCGTCGAGCTGCCCGGGCGGCTGCGGGGGCTGCCGCAGAAGGAGCAGCTTTCCCGTCTCCTCGACCTCGCCCCGGCGGGCAGGACCGCCGAACTCGACCTCGATCCGGGCAAGTTCGGGGCCTGGGCGCGACTGGCGGCCGACCTCACGCGTCTCGGCCGCGACTACGAGCCGACCGGCAGCGTCCGGTCCATGACCGTCTTCTACGCCATCCCGCTGCGGGGCTCCAAGGAGGACTGGCTGCGCGACGAACTGCGCCGCTGGGACGAGCACGCCACCGGGACCAACCGCTACGTCGACGTGCCGGGCGAGCACTACACGCTCATGGGCCCCCGCCACGTGGCCGCGTTCCAGGCGGTCCTGCGCCGGGAACTCGACCGGGCCATGGGCGATGCGGAGGGACGGCCGTGAACGCCGGGAAGATCCTCATCACGGGCGGCACGGGCCAGGTGGCCCGCCCCCTGGCCGAAGCGCTCGCCGCCGGGAACGAGGTCTGGTGCCTGGGCAGGTTCGGCACGCCGGGCGTCGAGCGCCAGTTGAACGTCCGGGGGATCAACACCTGGCGCTGGGACATGGACGACGTCGCCCGGGACGGCCTCATCGGCCTGCCCAGGGACTTCACCCACGTCGTGCACTCCGCGGTCCGCCGCGGCGAGGACGGGGACTTCAACGCCGCCATCGAGGTGAACTCGGTCGCCGCGGGGCGGCTGATGGCGCACTGCCGGACCGCCGAGGCGTTCCTCTACATCTCCAGCGGCGCCGTCTACGCCCGGCAGACCCTCGACCACGCGTACACCGAGACCGATCCCGTCGACGGGGTGGCCGACTGGCTGCCCGCCTACCCGGTCGGAAAGATCGCGACCGAGGGCACCGTGCGGACGTTCGCCAGGATGCTCGGCCTGCCCACCACCATCGCCCGGCTGAACATCGCCTACGGGCCCGGTGGTTACGGCGGCGTGCCGATGCTGTACTTCAGGCGGATGCTCGCCGGCGAGACCATCCCCGTACCGCTGGACGGGCAGCAGAACTGGTTCTCCCCGCTGTACACGGACGACCTCGTGGCCCAGGTCCCCGCCCTGTGGGAGGCCGCTTCGGTCGCGTCCACCCTGGTCAACTGGGGCGGCGACGAATCGGTGGGGATGACCGACTGCCTGCGGCACCTGGAGCACCTGACCGGCGTCCCGGCCAAGCTCGTGGAGAGCGAGGTGACCCGGGAGACCTACCGGTTCGACCCGACGCTGCGCCGCAGCCTGACCGGCCCCTGCGCGACGACCTGGCGCGAGGGCATACGCCGCACCCTCGACGCACTCCATCCCCGGCACCTGGAGCGCTGATGAACACGGAGGCGGACCCGCCCGTGCCGCACGGGACGGACCATCTCGCGACGATCCACGCCGCGTACCGCGCCTTTCACCGCCGCGACGTGGAGGCTCTGCTGGCGCGGCTCGACCCCGCGATCGAGTGGGTGCACCCCGCCGGCATGGCGGATCACGGCCTCGGCGGGACCAGGCACGGGCACGCCGGCGTACGGGAGTTCCTGGCCGGGGTCCCGGCCGTGCTGGGCGGAATGCGCCTGGAACCAAGGGAGTTCATCACCTCGGGCGACCGTGTGGTCGTGTTCGGCGTACGTCGGGTCACGTCGTTGAGCGGCCGCACCGAGACGCTCGACTTCGTCCACTCCTGGACGCTGCGCGACGGCAGGGCCGTCCGGATGGAGGACATCTTCGACACGGTGCGGTTCGTTCGGCTGATCGAGTCCTGAGAGCGGCCGGTGGTCTCCAGGAGAGCGGGGACGGCCGCCGGGAGAAGGAGGAGGGGTGCGGACCTCACCCGGTCGGCCGCTCCTCCGACCTGACGAGTTCCCGGTACGCCGACGCGACCTTGGTGAGCCAGGCCACCTCGGCGGCGAAGCTGACCGTGTCGGGATGGCCGAAGTCCCCTGCGTCCCTGCTGTCGTGAGGACGGGCGCCGGCTCGTCGGGCGTGCAGCGCCCGTCTGATCCGCGTCGCTTCGGCGAGCGCCTGCCGTTCCTCGTCGCCGGCCTCCGCTCCGGCCGCGTCCTCGCCGGCGGGGCCGGTGTAGGGCCGCAGCGCCCTGCGCCCGTCGCGTATCTCCACGGTCCTGCGGTGCAGCCGGTAGCGGAGGTGGAGGACCGAGGCGGAGCGGGGCGGCTCCAGCGCTATGCCCGGGAAGGACTCGTACAGGTCCCGCCAGAGGGGGTACAGGGTCCGGTGGGCGCGGTAGCGGGAGCGCCACTGGACCGCACCGGCCGCCGCGCCCTCCCAGGCGGGCGTGGTCAGCCCCAGCGACAGGACGACGATGCCCGCCGCGCTGAGGACGGAGGCCGCGCCCTGCCAGGCCCCGATGTCGATCCCGCAGGCCGCGGTCAGCACGTTGACGGCCCTGGCCGCGCAGTAGAGGAACAGGATCGCGGCGGCGGCCGAGAGCAGTCGCAGCGCCTGCCGCACCTGGGCCCTGGGCGTCGACCGGGCGTAGATCCGGAACTGCCGGAGGATGGTGACGCAGGGGACCGTCTGGGACGTGATGAACACCAGGAGGTAGACGAGCACCGAGGGATGTCCGCTGCCGGTGTTGAAGTCCGACGCCGGCCGGCCCGGGCCGTCGGCGAGGAGGAACAGGCCGGTCAGGAGCGTGCAGAGGGCCAGGCCCGTGGCCATCCAGCGGCGGGCCCCGCGCCTGGCCTCCCGCTCTTCCGTCGCCCAGCGCAGCAGGATGATCTGGGCGCCCACGCAGAACGCGACCGCGGAGACGTGCATCACCAGCACGGCCAGGTTCGGGACCCCCAGGAAGCTGTCGCTCACGGTGGCGACGATGCCCATCGAGAAGGTCAGGCACTGCAAGACGAGAGTGACGACCAGGACGCGGCGGGAGCCGTCGTGGCGGCCGCGCCGCAGTTGGAGGGACCGGTAGGCGAGGGCCGCGTAGGAGAAGAGCGCCGCGACGACGAAGCAGAGCGTTTTCACGGTGTTCACAGCATGGCTCCCGACCGGTGCCGCACGGACACGTGGCTCAGTCGATCTCGGTGTTCTCCCCCTCGGCACGGCCGCCGGCCCGCCGTGCCGAGCCGTCGTCACGAGGGGGAGGATCGCGACGTCCGACCGGTCGCGGGAGCGGCCGTGGCACGCTCCCGGCCGGTCGGCCGGGTGGCCCTGGCCGCCCGGCTCCCCGTGGGCCCGGCGGGCTCAGCTGTCCGGGCGGCCGCGCGAAGGGCGGTCCGGGGAGGGGCGCGAGGCCGGGAGCAGGCCGAGTTCGGCGGCCCTCACTCCGGCCTGGAAGCGGGAACTCGCCCCGAGGTACGCCATCACCTCGGCGACATGACGCCGGTAGGTCCGCACGGACACGGCGTTCTCGCGGGCCGCTATCTCGTCGGTGACTCCGCTCTCCAGCGCGGCCAGGACACGGTGGACGAGGGCCGGCCGGCCCCGTCCGTCGAAGGCGGTGCTGTCCCCTGCGGGCGTCGCGTCGCTCCACACGCTCTGGAAGAAGGCCTGGAGCGTGCGCAGCACCTCCGGTTCCCGCACCACCGAGCACCTGCGGCCCACGGCGGACTCGGCGACCACGAAGGCGGCGACGCCGTCGACGGTCACCGCCTGCAGCGGAGGAATCCGTGCCACGCGGACCGCCACCGGCCGTTCCCTGCCGAACTGTTCGCGTACGAAGTCGACGTCGAGGAGGGCCGGTGTGGTCAGCAGACGGATCGCTACGCCGTCGGCCGCCGTGCGGAGCAGTTCACGCTCGGCCCGGTCCGACCGGCGAGCGGCCTGGTCCGCCGCGCTCGGCCGCCGGGCGTGAACGATGTCGATACTGCGCGTGGCCCCGTTGATCAGGTTCTGGGCGGTCTCCAGCACCGCACCGTACTCACCGGCGACCGATGCGATCAGTTGCTCCTGGGCCGTGTGCGCACGGTGCATGGCGACGGACGACTCGATGAGCGCCTGCACTTCGAGCAGCGCCAGTTCGAGCTTGTCCTCGCGTCGGTCCAGCACGTCTCCGCGTCCTCTCCCGATGCGCCCCACGCCTGGGCGGCGCACCCTGTTCAGTGCGATTCACGGGCGGGCGGCCGGGTTGGCGGCCGCGGCCGGTCACGCGGGCAGCAGGCCGAGCTGTACCGCGCGGGCACCGGCCTGGAACCGGGAGATCGCGTCGAGGTCGCGCAGGATCTCCGCCACGTACCGCCGGTAGGTGCGCAGCGACACATTGATCTCGTGGGCGGCGGCCTCGTCCGTGTGCCCGGCGCGCAGCCGCTCCAGGATCTTGCGGACGAGTTCCAGGCGCAGGCGGGGGCTGAGCCGCAGATGGTCCGCCAGCCTGCGGGCGGCGCCCCAGGTGCCGGCGAAGAGGAGCTCCAGGGCGCGGACCGTGGCCATGTCGTTGACGACGGCGAACTGCTCGCCACCACCGGCGCAGTTGGCCGGCATCAGGGCCGTGAATCCGTCGACGACGAGCACGGCGCGCAGATCGCTGTCGGAGACCCGTACTTCCGTCTGCTCGAGGGGGAGTCCGGCCAGCCTCTCGGCCACGTCCGGCGCGATCTCGGCCGTACACAGCACGCGTACGACCGCCCGGCCGGAGTTCTCGCCCAGCACCCGCAGGACCGATTCGGTGAACTCACCGTGCCCGACCAGAGTGACCGAGACGGCGTGGTGTCCCCGGGCGATCAGGCGCTCGACGGACTCGCCCAGGTGAGCCGCGCCGGTCCGCGCGACCGGCACCGTGTCGCCCACCGAGCGACGGCGGTGCAGCACGACCGTGGACTCGATCAGCGTTCTGGCTTGAAGCAGTGCCTGTTCCACTTGAAGCGCGTGTTCACTTTCCGCCCGGTTTCCCGCCACGTTCAGGTCAGGCCGGTCGACTACCACTCCCACTGTGCTTTCCCCCTGTTGCGCCGCCGACGAGCGCTCCCTCGTCCGGCCCACCCCGTGACGGCTCCCCTGGCCCTCCCGGTCGACTGTCAACTTCCGCCCCCGACAAGGGAGTTAACTGACAGTTACTCGCTGGCCCAAGATTGGCGGAATCTCATCGGATTGTCAACTGACAGCTAATCCGGGAAACTGGTGAGTAACTGTCCGCTAAACTACTTCGGCGGAAGGAGATGATCGGTGTCGAAAACAGATGAACGTCCCGTCCTGGCCATACGCCTGGACGACCTCTTCAGGTCGGTGCGTCCCAAGGGCAAGACCTGGACGAACGCCGAGGTCGCGGGGGAGCTGAAGCAGATCAATCCGGCGCTCAAGGTCGGCGGCGTGTACTTGTCGCAGCTGCGGACGGGCGCGCGTTCCAACCCCTCGCCCGACCTCCTGGCCGCTCTGTCCCGGTTCTTCGGTGTCTCCGTCGCGTACTTCTTCGACGACAAGGTCGCGGAATCCGTTCTGTCCGAGGTCGCCGCCATCGAGGCCCTCCGGCAGGCCGGCGTCCGTTCCGTGGCCATGCGCGCCGCCGGCATGGAGAAGGAGAGCCTTCAGGCCGTCATGGCGGTCATGGACCAGTACCGCAAGATGCAGGGGCTGCCGCCGGTCACCGACCTCGCGGAGGCCGAATGAGGGCCTCGGACCGCAAGCGGCGCAGCCAGCTCAGGAGGCTCCGCAAGGACGGCGCACGGCGTATAGCCGAACTCGGGCTTCCGGCGGGAGCGGGGGTCTCCGAGCTCTGCCGCCACCTCGGCGAGATCCGCAACCGCCCCATCAAGCTGATCCGGATGCGCATGCCCGCCTGCCACCCCTGCGGCATGTGGGTGGCCGCCTGCGACGAGGACCTGATCTTCTACGACGCCAACACCAACAGCGCCCATCAGGACCACATCATCCTGCACGAACTGGGCCACATCATCTGCTGCCACCGAGGGGCGGGCTGGCTGGACGAGGCGAGCGCCCGCTCGCTCTTCCCCAACATCGACCCCGATCTCGTGCGGGACATGCTGCAGCGCACCACCTATGACGACGTGCAGGAACAGGAGGCCGAGCTCATCGCCTACCTCCTCGCCCGGCCGAGCGCCGGCGCCGGGGAACCCCCCGGTGGCGGCCCGGCCCCCACCGGCAGCGGCGCGCACGGGCAGTCGGCCGCACTGCTGCGCGTCGAGCGGACGCTGTTCTGAGGCAGGCGCCCCACGGAACCCGCGGACGGCTCTCCGCGCCCGGCCGACGACGTCAGCCACCGCTGGACGCCACCTCCTCGGCCAGGACGCGCACCGCACGGCCGATGTCGTCCGCACGGTGCTCACTGGTGAGGAAGAACCGCAGCCGCGCCTGCCCCTCCTCGACCGCCGGATGGAAGATCGCGTCGGCGATGACCCCCCTGGCGTAGACGCGGTCGGCGACGCGCAGCGTCCGGTCCGAGTCCCCGAGGACACACGGCACGATCGGCGTGTGCCGGCTGGTCCCGATCGGCAGACCGGCCGCCAGGGCCAGGTCCCGGAAGAGCTCCGCGTTGCGCCGCAGGGCCCGTACCCGCCCGGGCTCCGCGACGATCAGTCCGGCCGCCGCCAGCGCCGCGGCGGCGTTGGCCGGACTCAGCCCGACGCTGTAGACGAAGCCGGGCAGCGTGTGGCGCAGCCAGCGCACCGTCCGCGCCGAGCCGCCCAGGTACCCTCCGCAACTGGCGAACGCCTTGGAGAGCGTGCCCATCCACAGGTCGACGTCGCAACGCTCGACCCCGAAGAACTCGCCCACACCGCGCCCGTACTCCCCCACCGTGCCGACGCTGTGCGCCTCGTCCACCATCAGCAGGGCGCCGTAACGCTTCTTCAGTTCGATGACGGCAGGCAGGTCCACCAGGTCGCCGTCCATGCTGTAGGCGCCCTCGACCACGATGAGCACCCTCCGGTACCGGGCCCGGTTGGCACGGAGCAAGCGCTCCAGTTCAGCCGTGTCGTTGTGCGCGAAGGGACGCCGCGCCGCTCCCGACAGCGCGCAGCCCCGCAGGATGCTGTTGTGCGCGAGCGCGTCGTGCAGCACCAGGTCGTCCGGTCCGAGGAGGTGCCCCAGCGCCGTCACGTTGGTGGAGTAGCCGCTCACCAGGACGAGGCAGTCCTCCACCCCGAGGAAATCGGAGAGCGTCCGCTCCAGTCGTACGGTCAGCTCCCGCTCACCGGACAGCACCCTGCTCGCCGAGACCGACGTGCCGTACCGGTCCACCGCACGGCGCGCGGCCTCGCCGACCTCCGGATGACCCGACAGGCCGAGGTAGTTGTAGCTCCCGAAGGAGAGGAACTCCCGGCCCCCGACCATGGTCCTGTCCAGGATCTTTCCCTCGTGGACCCGGAAGTACGGGAAGTCGGCGCCGCCGCGGAGGAGGGCGTCCGCCCGCTCCTCGAAGCGGGCCACCTCCGGGAAGTCGTCGATGCGCGCGGTCGCCGCGCTCCAGCGCTCCGGCTCCTCGGACGTGAACGGCTCGGGCTGTGCGGCGTCCTCCTCCGTCCGGGCCGGGCGGAGCGGTGGCGCACCGGCACCCGGGGCCGGCGCCCCGTGGGCGTCGACCAGCGTGATCAGCCGCTCGACGGTCAGGCCGGTCGCGTACATCTCGTCGGTGGTGAAGCCCGGGACTCTCTTGCCGAGGCCGGCCTCCAGCTCCTGGAGCATGAGGGAGTCGAACCCGAGATCGCTCGTCAGCACCATCCGGCGGTTCAGCTCGTGGAGGGGGAGAACGCTCGTGCGCGAGACCTCTTCGAGCACGATCGACGCCGCGGGCCCGTCCCCCGCGGCCGGGCCGTCGGGGACCGGCCCGCGGCGCCCGTCCCCGGCTGCCCGGCGGACGGGGGCGTTGACCGGGTCCGGGGCCTCCCCGAGGTCCCGGGCCGACAGGTCCACCACCCAGTGGTGGCGGGGAGCGAGGGGGCTCGGCGGCAGCGTGCACGGGCCGAGCGGCCCCGGCGCCGCGCGAAGCCCCTGCCCGGTGACGGCCCGCAGCGCGAGGTCGGCCGGCGGTACCGCGCCGCCCCGGCCCGGTGCCGCCGGGGCCGCCGGCACGGTGTCGGCGGACCATCCGCCGACAGGCGCCGTACCGGCCGCCAGCCCGGGGCCGAGTTCTCCGGTGCGGCCCGCTTCCAGGGCCGCCGCCGCCGACAGAAGCGCGTCGGCGGCGGCCGCGGCGTCCTGGGCCACCACGGCCAGGCGCTCCGTGAGGGGGGTGCGCCGCGCCAGGGTGTCCGCCACCCGGGCCACCGACAGTCCGTCGGCCTCGATGGTGTGGGCCACCTCCCGGGCGTGGCGGGCCAGCCCGGCCCGGTCGCGGGCGTCGAGCACCAGCAGTCGCTCCCCCCGCTCCGCCGAGGCGGCGGCCGTGGGTCCGGGGTCCGCCGCCAGGGGCGTGGGCCGCTCCTCCACCACCAGGTGCACCCCCATACCGCCGAATCCGAACGCGCTCACCCCCGCCCGGCGCGGCTGCCCCGCGCCGCCCCACTCGGTCGGCGCCCGGGGAACGACCAGACCGGCGGCCCGGAGTGCGGCGGGCTCCGCCGGCTCGAACGGCGGTTGCGGAGGTATCACGCCCCGGTGCACCGCGAGGACCGTCTTGATGAGTCCGGCCATCCCCGCCGCCGCGAGCGAGTGTCCCAGGACCGCCTTCACGGCGCCGAGATGGGCCGGGGCGTGCCACCCCGCCCGCAGTTGCCGCAGGGCGTCCCGCTCGACGGGATCACCGACCTCCGTCCCGGTCCCGTGCGCCTCCAGGTAGCCCACGGAGTCCGGGGCCAGGCCCGCGTCACGGTAGGCCCTTCGCAGGGCGCGCAGCTGACCGGCCGCCTGCGGACGCATGCCTCCCGGGACGGCTCCGTCGTTGGCGGCTCCCACGCCCCGGATCACGGCGTACACCCGGTCGCCGGCCGCCTGTGCGTCGGCCAGTGGGCGCAGGACCAGGAGGCCGGCCCCCTCGCCGAGGACGAACCCGTCGGCCTGCGCGCCGAACGGCAGGCACCGTCCGGTGCGCGAGAGGGCCCCGATCCGGCACAGCCCCACGAGCAGGTCGGGGGTGAGGATCAACTGCGCGCCACCGGCCAGGGCGATACGGCAACGCCCCGCGCGCAGCGCGTACACGGCGTTGGCCACGGCGGTGAGACCTCCGGAGCAGGCCGAGTCGAGCGCGAAGCTCTCACCGTGCAGGCCGAAGACCGAACTGACGGTGTTCGGGCCCATGTTGAGGAGGAGCCCGGCCACGGACGAACCGTGCAGGTCGTCCACCGCCCCGACGGTCTCCGGCCATCCGGCGCCCGTGGCCCGCGCCCCGAACTCGCCACCGGCCAGTTGGCGCATCCGTATCCCCATGGTGCTGAGCTGGCGGTATCCGGACTCGGTGAGCGCGGTGATCACCGACGTCTCCTCCCGGTCGAACCCGCCGGCCTCCCATCCCGCGTCCTGGATCGCCTCGCGCGCCAGATCGATGAGCAGCCGATGCTGCGGGTCCAGCGACCTGGCCCGGCGCGGCGGCATTCCGTAGTGCTCCGCGTCGAAACGGCCCACGTCCGGCAGGAGCGCCATCGTGTCCGTATAGGCGGCGGACGCGTCGCGGGGGTCCTCGCTGAACAGGGCGGCCCTGCGCCACCTCGTGTCGGGCACCGTGCCGAACTGCGGCCGCGGGGCCATCAGGAGCCGCCAGTACTGATTCACGTTCAGCGCTCCCGGGAACCGGCAGGCCATCCCCACGATCGCGATGTCGTCGCGCACCGATCCCGTCGAACCCACCGTGCGATCCCCTCACTTGTCACGCCGGAACGTACGCAACATTAATGTGATCAATGCACCGTGGTCCGGTACATCATCAAAAGCGAGACGACTCGGGGGTTCGAGAGGCACCGCGGGCCCGCCACGAGTCCCGCGCGCCTCCGCCCGGGAGGTCCGGACGGCCTCAGGCCGGGGAGTCCCCTCGGCCCAGTCCGGCCGCCACCGACCGCGTCGCCGCGGCGGCGGGGTCGCCGGCCGCGACGGCGAAGTCGTGGATCATGGCGGCCAGGACCCGGTCCGGCCCGTGCGCCCCCACCAGGTAGCCGACGTGGTCCAGTTGGGCCAGGCCGTGCATCTGGCAGAAGAGCTGGCGCACGAGGAGGTCGGGGTCGGCGTCGCGGCGGAAGCGCCCCGCGGCGATGCAGCGCCGGATGGCGTCGCGCGGGTGGCGCAGGACGGCCACGCCCATCGCGCGGTCCTCGTCGGTGAGCGTGAAGCCGAGCAGCGTGGACCCGCCGAAGAGCACGGCGTAGACGTCGCGTTCGGCCCGGGCGAACGCCTGGTAGACACCGCAGAGTTCGGCCAGCTCGGCCACCGGGTCGTCGTTCCGGGCAACGGCCTCCACGCGCACCAGGAAGCGGTCGAACCCCTCTCGGGTCAGGGCGCGCACCAGCTCGGGCATGGAACCGAAATGGGTGTAGACGGCCATCGTCGAGGTCTCGGCCTCCTTGGCCAGCCTACGGGCGCTGAGTGCGGCGGGACCTCCCTCGGACAGAACGCGGGCCGCCTCGTTCAGCAGGCGGCGGCGCACCTCGGAAGGGTCTCTCTTGGGGGTTGACACCAGCCCACTGTAACGCTGTTATGAAGCGGACGCATAACGCCGTTATAGGCCAGAGAAGGGTGTGGGGAATGTTCGAGCTGCCACCGCGAAGAGGGACGCCGCTCGCCGAGGCCGACGGTGACGTCCACGGGGCCACCGAGGGCCACGGGCCTCCGCTGCGCCTGGCCGTCCTCGGCGACTCGGCGGCCGCGGGCGTCGGCGCGCTCAGCCACCGGGAGGCGCTCGCCGGGCAGCTCGCCCCCGCCCTGACGGCACTGACCGGCCAGGGCGTGTCCTGGCGGGTGACCGCGAGGGCCGGAGCCACCGCGGAGGCGGTCCGCCGAGGTCTGGTGCCGCAGCTGACCGATCCGCTCACACGCTGGACGCCCGACCTCGTCCTGGTGGCGGTGGGCATCGCCGACGCACGGCAGCTGCGCGGCCCCATCGCCTTCCGGCGCGATGTGACGCGCCTGGTGCGCGACATCCGCCTGCGCCTGGGCCACCATGTGCCCGTCGTGTTCGCCGGGCTGCCCTCCCTCGACCCCTCCGAGGACGCGGAGCCGGGCGTCGACCGCATCATGAGGGGCTACCTGTGGCTCCTGGACCGGCAGTTGATGTCCGTGGCGGCCCGTCACACCGCCACGTACCACCTACCCGCGGGACTGCCTCCCCGCATCCCCGCGGAATGGCTGGCGGCGGACCGCTTCAACCTCTCGCCCCAGGGCTACCGGGCCTGGGGCAGGACACTGGCCGCGGGCATCGCCCCGCTGGCCGAGCGGACCGCCGCCGGCCCCCGGACCGAACCGCTCGGCGGCTCCCCCCGGGGCGGCGGGGTCTTCGGGCCCCCGGACCCCGCGCCGTCGACGCGGAGCCGCTGACCGCCGGGCGGCGGGCGGATCGGCCTGCCGTCCCCGGTCCGGGCGGGAGGGCCGCTCGGCTGCTGGACACGCGGTCGGTCACACCACAGCCGGAGAAACAGAAAAACCCCACGTGACGTGGGGTTTTAACTGGTGTCCGAGGGGGGACTTGAACCCCCACGCCCGATAAAGGGCACTAGCACCTCAAGCTAGCGCGTCTGCCATTCCGCCACCCGGACCGGGTGTGTCGTTCGCGGTGTGTTCCCCGCGGCGACATGGAAAACAATACCAGGGGTTCGGCGTGCCCTTCACCCGCATATCCGGTGGTCAGTGCGGTGACCCGGGTCCGCGGTGCTCGGTTCCCCGGTCCGGGCGGGTGGCGGGGCTACCTTCGCGTCCATGAGTGATCGCGGCTACCGCCGGCCCCGCCCGCTGTCCCCTCTGCGCGAGCACCTGCGCGACACGTTCTGGTTCGCCCCGACCGCGGGGTTCGTCTGCGTGTTCGTGCTGTGGCTCGCCGTCTCGGAACTGGACGACACGATCGTCGCGCTCTTCCAGCGGGAGGGGGCGTACGACCGGCTGGCCGACCTCATCGCGTTCTCCCAGGACACCAAGACCGTGGTGACCGCGATCAGCTCGGCGATGATGACCTTCATCGGGGTCGTGTTCAGCATCTCGCTGGTCGCGGTCCAGATGGCGAGCGGCCAGCTCACCCCCCGCGTGGTGCGGATCTTCGTCCGGAGCCGGATCAGCAAGCTCACGCTGACGGTCTTCCTCGCCACCTTCCTGGTGTCGCTGCTGGTGCTGTCCTCGTACGAGAGCGAGACGGACCCGCGCCGGGTGGTGTCGGTCCCCCTGGTGCAGAGCCTGCTGATCCTGCTGCTCGTCGGCGCGAGCCTCCTGCTCTTCGTCGTCTACGTGAGCGCGACGCTTCGGCTGATGCAGGTGGGGCCGGTCGTCGACCGGATCACCCGTGACTCCCTGCGGGTCCTCGGCCGGATGCCGTCCGGCCCCGACGGGGAGGACGACCCGGGGCCGGAGACCGCGCGGGTGCTGTACGAGGGACGGTCCGGGGTGCTGCGGGACGTGAACACGGCGCGGCTGGTCCGGGCCGCGCGGCGGCAGGGCGTCGTCCTGCGGCTCGTCCCCCGGATCGGCGACTTCGTCGTGCCGGGCACGCCGGTGCTCGCCGTCCACGGCGGGGCCGCGCCGCCGCGCCGCCGGCTGCGGTCGGCGGTCTCCGTCTCGACCGAGCGCACCCTGCACCAGGACCTGGCGTTCGGGCTGCGCCAGCTCGTGGACATCGCGCTGCGGGCCCTCTCCACGTCGGTGAACGATCCGACCACCGCCGTGCAGTGCCTGGACCGGATCGTGTCGCTCCTCGCGGCCGTGGCACGGCTGCCGCTCGGCACCGTCCACCACCGGGACCGGGGCGGCCGGGTACGGCTCGTGCAGGAAGGGCCGGGCTGGGACGAGCTGGTCGATCTCGCCTTCGAGGAGATCCGCTGGTGTGTGGCGGGCAGCCCCCAGGTGACCCGACGGCTCATGGCCGGACTCGACGACCTGCTGCGGATCGTCCCCGGGGAGCGCGGGGCTGCGCTGCTGCGGCACCGCGCGCTGCTCGTCGGGACCGTGGAGCGTACGGTCCCGGTGGCCGCCGACCGCGCCTTCGCGCTGCGGCCGGACCGCCAGGGCATCGGGTAGGAGACCGGCGAGGCGGGGCCCCGCACCGGCCCGGCCGCGGGAGCCGGGCCGGTGCGGGGGCGGCGCGGGTCAGTCGCCGCAGCGGCCCGAGCGCAGGGAGTGCAGGTGCTCGCTGGACTTGCGGGCGAAGGCGAGCGAGTCGACCGGGTTGTCGTGCTCGGTCTGCCAGTGGTGGTAGCTGCGGCCCCGGTGGGTGCGGCCGGTGACCTTGGACAGGAACGTCCTGTAGTCGATGTCCCCGTCGCCGACGTCCGACATCCGGTACCCGTCGCGCGTCGTCTCGTCGCGGACGCCGTCCTTCACGTGGAACAGCGGGTACCGGTCCGGGTGCTTCATGACGTACGCCAGCGGGTCCAGCGGGGCCGGGGTGCCGTCCACCCGCCTGCTGAAGCGGAACTGGGCGCAGTACGCCCAGTAGATGTCCATCTCCAGGTAAACGAGGTCGGGGTCGGTCTCGGCGAGGAGCACGTCGTAGAGGCGCACCTTCGGCCGGTCGGTCGCGAAGGAGAACTCCTCGGCGTGGTTGTGCTGGTAGAACTTCATGCCGCGCTTGCGGGCCGCCGCGCCGTACGTGTTGAACTCCTCGGCCGCCCGCTTCCAGCCGTCCACGGTGGAGCCGTAGCGGAACGGGCCGGACGCCGTGCCGATGTGCTTGAGGCCGAGGGCCTGGGCGTCGTCGAGGACCTTCTCCAGGTTCTGGGCGAAGGTGTAGGCGCCGGGGTTGCTGTCGTCGTAGTAGCCGACGTGGCTGCCGATCGGGTTGAGCCCGTGGTCCCGGGCCAGCCGCTTGAGCTGGGCGAGGGTGATGGGGCCGGCCGAGCCCTGGGTGTAGCCGGCGAACTCGATCTCGTCGTACCCGTACTTCTCCAGTTCGGTGAAGACGGGGCCGAAGCCGAGCGTGGAGACCTGGTCGCGGAGGCTGTAGAGCTGGATGCCGAGGCGGCCGGGGGGCAGGACGGGCTTGCCCTTGCCGTGCCCGTGCCCGTGGCCGTGGCCGTGGTCATGTCCGTGACCGTGGCCCTTGCCGTGGCCCGGCCCGCGGTCGCGGCTGTCGGCCTGGGCGCTCGCGGTGCCGATGATGGTGGCGGCGGTGGCTCCGGCGGCGACACCGAGGATGTCGCGGCGGCTCAGTCTGCGGGCGAGTTCGGTGTCCTTGGAGGTGCGGCTCATGTTCGCGTGACTCCCTTGGGTGACATGGGTGAGCGGTGCGGTGCCGGGCGTTGTCAGTGCAGTCCGGCAAGCTGGAGGAGCAGGGACTTCACCTCGGTGGCCCTGACCCGGTCGGTGAACGCGTGGGGGGTGGAGCAGAGGATGAGCGGACCTTCGTCGTCGCTCTCGGGGAGGCGGCCGTGGCTGCCGCGAATGGGTGAGGGGTCCAGGGGGACGACCGCCATGCGGTAGCGCAGGCCGAGCTTCTTGCGGGCGACCGCCGAGACGGCCTTGACGCGGACGTAGGGGTCCTGGGGGTCCATGAACAGCTCGACGGGGTCGTAGCCGGGTTTGCGGTGGATCTCGACGAGCTGCGCGAAGTCGGGGGCGCGGGCGTCGTCGAGCCAGTAGTAGTACGTGAACCAGGCGTCCTTCTCCGCGACGGCGACCAGTTCGCCGGAGCGGGGGTGGTCCAGGTGGTGGGCCTTCTTGCCCTCGTCGTCGAGGAGCTGCTCGATGCCGGGCAGGTCCGCGAGGGCCTCCCGGGTCGCTTCCAGGTCCTCGGGGCGGCGTACGTAGATGTGGGCGAGCTGGTGGTCGGCGACGGCGAAGGCACGGGAGGCCATCGGGTCCAGGTATTCCATGCCGTCCTGGGTGTGGACCTCCAGCAGGCCCGCGCGGCGCAGGGCGCGGTTGATGTCGACGGGCCTCTCCACGCGGGTGATGCCGTATTCGGAGAGGGCGACGACGGTGCGTCCCTCGGCGCGGGCGTCGGCCAGCAGCGGGGCCATCGCCCGGTCGAGGTCGGCGGCGGCCCGGTGGGAGCGGGGGTCGTCGGGGCCGTAGCGCTGGAGGTCGTAGTCGAGGTGCGGCAGGTAGCAGAGGGCGAGGTCGGGGGTGCGGGTGGCGATGACGTGCCGGGTGGCGTCGATGATCCATCGGGAGGAGACGAGGTCGGCGCCGGGGCCCCAGAAGTGGAAGAGGGGGAAGGTGCCGAGCTTGTCGGTCAGTTCGTCGTGGAGGGCGGGGGGCCGGGTGTAGCAGTCGGGTTCCTTGCGGCCGTCGGCGTAGTAGACGGGGCGCGGGGTGACCGTCCAGTCGGTGTCGGCGCCCATGGCGTACCACCAGCAGATGTTGGCGACGGTGTAGCCGGGGTGGGCGCGGCGGGCGGCGTCCCAGAGCTTGTCGCCCTCGACGAGTCCGTTGTGCTGGCGCCAGAGCAGGACGTCGCCGAGCTCGCGGAAGTACCAGCCGTTGGCGACGATGCCGTGCTCGGCCGGTGTGGCGCCGGTGAGGAAGGTGGACTGGGCGGCGCAGGTGACGGCGGGCAGCACGGTGGTCAGGGGGGCTCGCGCGCCCTGCTCCCCCATCGCCCGCAGGTTCGGCATGTGGGCCAGGAGCTGCGGGGTGAGGCCGACGACGTCGAGGACGAGGAGGGGGGTGGGGCCGCCGGTCTCCTGGGCGGATTCCGTGCCGGGTTCGGGCGCGCTCATGGCAGTTCCTTGAGGCCGAGGTCGACCAGGAGGTCGCGGGCGAGGGTGAGTTCGGCGGCGATGCCGTCGGCGAGCTGGGTGCGGGTGCGGGGCCGCAGTTCGGCGGGCAGGGCCTGCCAGGTGTACGTCTCGACCTCCAGGTGCCGGGTCAGGGGCGCGGGGCCGCCGACGAGCCGGGCGAGGGTGTCGTGGAGGACGGGCAGCGTCGAGGTCAGCGGGGGTGCGGGAGGGGCGTGCAGCGGTACGTGGAAGTGGGCGCGCCAGGGGGTGGAGTCGGGGAGCGCCCGGCCGGTGACGGCCTCGTCGAGGTCGTCGGTGCCGCGCAGTCCGGCGGCGGTGCTGGTGCGGGTCTGGTGGAGGAAGCGGGGCTCGGCGAAGGCGGCGAGCGCGGCGCGCACCTCGGGCAGGTGGGGGTGTTCGGCGTGCAGGGCGGCGGAGAGCTGCGATTTGACGACGCGGACGCCGGCGGCGGAGAGGGCGGCGAGAGCGGTGCCGGGGTCTTCGAAGGAGGTGGCGAGGTGGCAGGTGTCGACGCAGACGCCGATGCGGTCGTGGCCGACGTCGCTGAGGGGGGCGATGGCGTCGGCGGTGGTCTCCACCGTGCAGCCCGGTTCCGGTTCGAGGCCGACGCGGATGGACTTGCCGGTCAGTTCGGCCAGGGCGTCGAGGCGCTGGGCGAGCGTGGTCAGGGCGGCGCGCGCGGTGCGGGCGGCCTCGGGGTCGCCGTCGTACGGGGTGCGCCAGGCGAGCGGCAGGGTGGAGACGGTGCCCTCGGTGACGTCGTCCGGGAGCAGGGCGGCCAGGAGGCGGGCGAGGTCGGTGGTGTGGGCGAGGCGGTCGGGTTCGGTCCAGTCGGGGCGGTAGACCCGGTACTTGACCTCGTCGGCGCCGAAACCCTCGTACGGGAATCCGTTGAGGGTGACCACTTCGAGTCCGCGGCCGTCGAGTTCGGAGCGCAGGGCGCGCAGTTCGGCCGGGTCGTTGGTCAGGGCGCGGGCGGCGTCGCGGGCGAGCCAGAGGCCGATGCCGAGCCGGTCCCGGCCGAGCCTGCGGCGGACGGGTTCGCAGTGGTCGCGGAGCTGGGCGCGGACGCCCGCGAGGGTTTCGGCGGGGTGGACGTTGGTGCAGTAGGCGAGGTGGACGGTGGTGCCGTCGGGGTGGCGGAAGCGCATGGCCTCACTCCCCGCCGCGCAGGATGGAGTTGCCCTCGTGGAGCGCGTCGGGGGCGGGGACGTCCAGGTGGAGGCGGCCGCTCCGACCGTAGAAGGCGACCGGGTTGCGCCACAGGACCTGGTCCACGTCGTCCTCGGTGAAGCCGGCCTTCAGCATGGCGTCGGCGACCTTGCGGGTCTTGAGGGGGTCGCTCCTGCCCCAGTCGGCGGCCGAGTTGACGAGGATCCTCTCCGTGCCGTGGTTCCGCAGGACGGCGACCATGCGGTCCTCGTCCATCTTGGTGTCCGGGTAGATGGAGAATCCGGCCCAGCAGCCGCTGTCGAGGGCGTCGCGCACGGTGGTCTCGTTGAGGTGGTCGAGCAGGACGTGCTCCGGCGCGAGGTCCGATTCGCGGACGACGTCGATGGTGCGGTGGAGGCCGGCGAGCTTGTCCCGGTGCGGGGTGTGGACGAGGGCGGGCAGTTCGTGGTCGGCGGCGAGCTGGAGCTGGGCGGCCAGCGCGTGGTCCTCGGCCGGGGTCATGGAGTCGTAGCCGATCTCGCCGACGGCGACGACGGAGTCCTTGACGAGGTAGCGGGGCAGCGCGTCCAGGACGGGGGTGCAGCGCGGGTCGTTCGCCTCCTTCGGGTTGAGGGCGAGCGTGCAGTGGTGGGCGATGCCGTACTGGGAGGCGCGGAAGGGCTCCCAGCCGAGCAGCGCGTCGAAGTAGTCGAAGAAGCTGGCGGGCGAGGTGCGGGGCTGGCCGAGCCAGAAGGAGGGTTCGACGAGGGCGCGGACCCCGGCGTCGTACATCGCCCGGTAGTCGTCCGTGGTGCGGGAGGTCATGTGGATGTGGGGGTCGAAGATGCGCATCAGGACTCCTCCGTGGGGGCGGGGGCTGCGGTCGGCGGGGCCGGGTGGCCGGCCGGTGCGGTGAGGGCGAGGGCGGTGCGCAGGTCTTCGGGTACGGGACGGCCCGCCGCCGTGCGTTCGGCGGCGAAGTCGGTGAGCATGCGGGCGAGTTCGGTGTCGCCGCGGGAGCGGTCGGCGAGCCGGGCGACGGCGGCGACGGGCACCTCGGTGAAGAGGCACTTCAGGACGGCGTGCCGCCAGGCGTGCGGGGCGAGGTGGTCGGCGGCGTAGGGGCCGACGGCCGCGGCGACCAGCCGGGTGTCGTTGGCGCGCAGGGCGTCCTCGACCAGGGGGAGGGCGGTGTCGCCGAGGTCGAGGAGGTGCAGGGTCAGCAGGACGGCGCGGCGTTCGGCGGCGGTGCCCTGTTCGTAGAGCCGGGTGATGGAGGCGAGCGGGGCGCGGGCCTCGACGAGCAGGAGCGAGCGCACGGAGTCGGCGTGCCGCTGACCGCAGTGGCGGCCGGCGGCGGCGTACCGCAGTTCCCACGACGGGGAGGCGTACGGGCTCGCCGCCGTGCGGGAGGCGTCGGCGGCCGCTCCGGAACGCGCGGCACCGTCGGCGGCTGCCTCGGAGCGCGTGGCATCGTCGGCGGCCGTTTGGGGGCGTGCGGCATCGTCGGCGGCTTCCGCGAGTGCCGCGTCGAGCCAGGCGCGGGCGGCCTCGCCGAGTTCGGCGTCGAGTTCCTCGCGGGACGTCAGCACGGGGCGGCTCCCTTCGTCGTGGCGGCGCGCCGGCCCGGTTCCCGGGTCATGGCGTCGCGCAGGAAGTCGATCGAGGCGCGGGCCAGTTCGGGGCCGGCGTGGGAGTGGCGGGGCAGTTCGACGACGGTGAGGCCCCGGTAGTCCGACGCGGCGAGGGCGGCGAGTACGGGCGGGAAGTCGATCTCCCCGTCCCCGAACGGGAGGTGTTCGTGGACGCCGCGCCGCATGTCCTCGATCTGGACGTGCCGGAGCCAGGGGGCACTGTCGCGGACGCAGTCCGCGGGTGACGCCTCCTCCAGGCACTGGCAGTGGCCGATGTCGAGGGTGAGTCCGAGCGGTCCCGGGTCGCCGAGCAGGCCGCGCAGGTGGTGGAAGTCGGCGAGGGTGGCGAGGAGGTGGCCGGGTTCGGGCTCGATGGCGAGGGGGATGCCGGAGCGGTCGGAGGCTTCGAGGACGGGGGCGATCGACTCGGTGAGCCGTTTCCAGGCGGTGTCCGTCGAGGTGCCGGGCGGGGTGACGCCGCTGAAGAAGTGGACGGCATGGGCACCGAGTTCGGCGGCCACGTCGACGGCGCGGACGAGCAGCGCGGTGCGGGCGGCGCGGGCGTCGGGGTCCGGGTCGAGCAGGGAGGGGCCGTGCTTGCGGCGCGGGTCGAGGACGTAGCGGGCCCCGGTCTCCACGGTGACCCGCAGGCCGAGGGAGGTGAGCCGGCGGCGGACCCGCCGGGTGCGCTCGGCGAGGTCGGGGGCCATGGGGTCCAGGTGCATGTGGTCGAGGGTCAGGCCGACGCCCTCGTACCCGAGGTCGGCGAGCAGACCGAGGGCGTCGTCGAGGCGCAGGTCGGTGAGCCCGTTGGTGCCGTATCCGAGGTGGAGGGTCATGTGGGGCTCACCTTCCGGGCGAGGCTGCGGGCGAGGGGGACGAGCCCCATGACGGCGAGGCCGGTGACCGGCGCCCCGGCGCGGGCGGCGAGCGCGGCCTGGAGCGGGATCATGGCCCGGATTCCCCCGCCGACCGCGCGCTGGGTCAGCGGCGGCGACGGGTTCAGCGCGGCGTGCAGGAGGGGTGGGGCCGCGGTGCGGACGTAGGCGGCGGTGAGCCCGAGGGTCAGGAGCCGCCCGGGGTCGTCGGCGGCCCCGGCGACGAGGGCGGGGAGGCGGGCGAAAGCGGCGGATGCCGGTCGCTCGCCGGGTGGGGCGTGCGTCGTACGGGTGGGGGCCGGGGTGGCGTGCCCGGCGCCGGGGGCGTGCGCGGGAGCGCCGAAAGCGCCCGTGGCGACGTGCCTGGTGCCGGGGGCGCCCGGGGTGGTGAGCGCGGGGCCGGGGGCACCCGGGGTGGTGTGCGCGGGAGCGCCGGGGGCGCTCGGGGTGGTGTGCGCGGGGCCGGAGAGCCCTCGGCCTCGCCGCTCCCCCGCCACCGCCGCCGCGAGGGCCGCCGTGGTGGCGAGCACGGCGAGGGGTGTGCCGGTGGAGCCGCCCTGCGCCTCGTGGCGGGAGACGGCGGTGACGCCGTACGTGTGCGCCCCCAGCACCAGCGCGGCGGGCAGCGCGGGCAGGACCGGTGCCAGGACTCCCGACGTGCGCGCGGCGGTCGTCGCCGATGTGCCGCCCGTCCCGGCAACGTTGTCGGGCCTGCCGCCGTCGCCCGCCGGCAGCCCTGCGGACGCGCCCGTCGCCGTGGCCGTCGCGCCCAGGAGCAGGTCCAGCGAGCGTGCGGCGGCCATGGCCGCCGGGCCCGCCTTCGTGTGCTTCAGGCGCAGGTCGTAGGCCCAGACCGTGGCGGCCAGGCCCGTGGCGACGGTCAGCGCGGGGCGTCCGGCGCGCGCCGCCAGGGCGAGCCCGGCCGCCGTCAGCGCTCCAGCCGCCCCCAGGGCCGCCGCCGGGCTGACGCGGCCCGAGGGGATCGGGCGGTGCGGGCGGTCCACGGCGTCCTCGTCGCGGTCGGCCCAGTCGTTGAGGGCCATCCCGGCCTCGTACAGGCACAGCGACGCGCCGGCGGCCAGTACGGTCCCCCGGCCCGGCCGGCGGCCCACCGCCGCCGCACCGGCCAGGGCGTCGCCGGGTACGGAGAACAGGGCGGAGACACGCAGCAGTTCGGCCCACGCCCGCAGCCGCTCCCGGGGAGTGCCCCGGACGGGGCCCGTACGGCGGCCGGCTTCCGGGGCAAGGCGGACCGGCCCCCGGCCGGTCTTCGGCCCGCCGCCGTTGCGGCTCCCGGGGCGCTCCCCGGGGCCGGGTTCGGGCCTGCCCGGTGCGGGCGCAGTCCCGCGCGCACCGGACAGGCGGTCTTCGGTCGGGGCGGGCCCGGCCGCGCCGTGTGCGTGTCCGGCCCGCCGCCCGGTCGGGGCGGCCGACAGGACGAGCGCGAGCGCGGTGCGCAGACGCCGCCTCATGCCCGGCCCCGCAGCCGCTCGGCGAAGCCGAGCAACGCGGCGTACTGCTCGGCGAGCGCCGCCGACGTGCCGCCGTCCGGGTCCTTGAAGTAGAAGCCCAGCTCCGGCAGGGGGCCGCTGATCCCGGCCTCGTGGGCGCGGGCGAGCAGCCGGGCGAGGTCCAGGACCAGCGGGGCGGCGAGGGCGGAGTCGCAGCCCTGCCAGATGGTCTGGAGGATCATGCGGGAGCCGAGGAAGCCGTCGAAGGCGATGTGGTCCCAGGCGGTCTTCCAGTCCCCCATGGCGGGCACGTCGTCGATGTGCACCTCGCCCTCGGGGGCGGCGCCGAAGGTGTCGGCGAGGACGCGTTCCTTTCCGGCGTTCTTCGCGGCGGCCGCCGCGGGATCGGCCAGCGCCGCCCCGTCCCCGCCGCCCAGCAGGTTCGACCCGGACCACGCCCGTACGGCGAGGGCGCGCTGGAGGAACATCGGGGCGAGTACGGAGCGGAGCAGCGTCTGGCCGGTCTTGCCGTCGCGCCCGGCGTGGGGAAGTCCACTGGAGGCGACGGCGTCGGTGAGCGCGGGGGTGCGCAGCCCGGTGGAGGGGGTGAAGTTGGCGTAGGGGCAGCCGGCGCGCAGGGCGGCGGCCGCGTAGAGGGAGCTGGCGGGCAGCCGGGGGTCGTCGGGGCCGGGGGCGGGTTCCGTGGAGGCGACGTTGACGACGACCGTGCGGGCCAGGCCGTGGCGGCGGGTGAAGTCGGTGAGGTCGGCGGCGAACGCGGCGATGAGTTCCTCGTCGGTGCGGGTGTCCCCGGGGAACGGACCGCCCGGGCGGATCTCGGCGTCGGCGACGTCGAGTTCGGCCCGCACGGCGGACGGAAGGCCGTGCGGGAGCACGCCGCCGTCGGCGAGCGCCTCGGCCCGTTTGGAGAGGGGGCAGTCGAGGGTGTCGTGGCCGCCGAAGACCAGGCTCGTCAGGGCGGGCAGGCCGGTGTCGGTGAAGGGAGGCGTCTCGGTGACCATGCCGGTCGGCGGGTGCAGCCCGGCGGCGATGGCGGCGCAGCCCGCGGTGGCGGTGGTCGCCACGGAGCCGCGTGCTCCGATGAACCAGACGCCGGTGCGTCCCGCGGGGCCCGTGAGGCCGGGGGCCCGCGAGGTGCGCGGGGTGCCGGTGCGGTCCGGTGCGTCGGTGCGGCCTTCACGGTCGGCGTGAGCGGTCACGGGCTGCCTCCCAGGGGCGGGTGGATCGGGTCGGGGGACGGCGGGCGGGGAAGGCGCGTGCTTCCCCGCCCGCCGCCGGCAGGAGCGGCCGCCCTACTTCGGGGGCAGCTCCTTCAGGTGGATGTTCCGGAAGGACACCTGGTCGTCGGCTCCGTGGTTCTGGAGGCCGATGTAGCCGTCCTTCAGGCTGCGGGCCGGGTCGGTGTTGGTGAAGTCGTTGATCTTCGCTCCGTTGAGGAAGACCTGCAGACGTTCGCCCTGGACCTTGATCTCGTAGCTGTTCCACTGGCCCGGGGGCCGCAGGACGCGGTCGCGGGCCTTGATGTTCGCGGACTTGAACGTGTAGACGGCGCCGGTGGTGCGGTCGGCGGCGTCGGTCGCGTCGATCTGGATCTCGTACCCGTTGTTGACGGCCGACCACGGGTCGTCGGACTCCGGGAAGCCCACGAAGACACCGGAGTTGTCATCGCCGGCCATCTTCCAGTCGAGCTTCAGCGAGTACGACGTCAGCTCCTTCGCCTGGTAGGTGAGCAGGCCCATGCCGCCCTCGGAGTGCAGGGCGCCGTCCTTGACGGAGAACTTCCCCGGACCCGCCTGCTTCCAGCCCTCCAGCGTCTTTCCGTTGAAGATCGGCCGGTAATCGGTGTCGGGCTTGCAGTCGGCCTTGACCTGACCGGTGGCGTAGCGCAGTCCGCCCAGGACGTGGCTGCGGAAGGCCGGTTCGGCGTAGGACTCCTTGGTGTGGCCGAGTCCGGTGTAGAAGGAGCGGCCGCCCTGGTAGGTCTGGCACCAGGAGATCGGGTGGTCGCCCTTCATGTTCCCGCCGGTGTAGGTGGTCTCGTCCAGGGTGGCGAGAACCTTGGCCTTGTCCCGGGGGTTGGTGCGGTAGTTGTACCACTCGTCGGTGCGCTGCCACTCGTCGTCGAGGTGGGCGGTGGCGGGGTGGTCGTGGTCCTCCACGCGGACGGTGGCGGGCTGGATCTGCGGGTGGGAGTCGAAGTAGGCGCCGACGAGGCCGCCGTAGAACTCCCAGTCGTACTCGGTGTCGGCGGCCGCGTGGATGCCGACGTAACCGCCGCCGGTGGCCACGTAGTTCTCGAACGCCTTCTGCTGTTCGGCGTTGAGGACGTCGCCGGTGGTGGAGAGGAAGGCGACGGCGTCGTAGCGGGCCAGGTTGCTGGTGGTGAACTGGGCGGCGGACTCGGTGGAGTCGACCGTGATGCCGGTGTCCTTGCCGATCTCCTTCAGGGCCTCGATGCCCGCGGGGATCGAGTCGTGGCGGAAGCCGGCGGTCTTGGAGAAGACCAGGACGCGCTTGGCGGTCCGGTCGACCGGGGAGTCGGAGAGTTCGAAGTCGTCGATGTCGTAGAGGGCGCCGTCGCCGCCCTTGAAGACGAGGAAGAGTTCGGTCTGCTTCTTGGGGGCGCCCCGCAGCGGGATGTCGATGTCCTGGAAGGTGTCCCAGCTGCCGGTCACCGGGACGGGCCCGGAGCCGAGGATCTTGCCGGTGGGCGATCCGGTGCGCACTTCGAGGAAGCCGCCGGAGCCGGCCGAGGAGATCCGGGCGGTGAGCTTGCTGGTGTTGCCGAGGACATAGGTCTTGAAGGAGATCCAGTCGTCGTTGTGGATGTCGCCGACCGTCTTGCCGCCGTGGGCGCTGGACTTGCTCGGGGTGGTGACGCCGGAGGAGGCGTCATAGTGCTCGGCCTGGCGGTGCCTGGGCTGGAGCCGGGAGGCGTCCTTGCCGGTCAGCTTGGCCTGGCCGCCACCGCCGTTGTCGGTGTAGGAGGCCGAGATGCCGCCGTAGATGTTGGCGTTGGGGTCGTGGCCGCCTTCCATGGCGGTCTTGATGGTGCCTTCACAGCCGTGTTCGGTGGTGATGTCGTGGCCGTGGCTGTCGTGGCCCAGCGTGAACTTGACCTCGACCTCGGTGCAGTCGATGGTCCCGTCCTCCGGGTCGCTGACGTTCACCTTGAACGGCACGGCGTCGCCGAACTCGAAGAGCTGCCCGTCCTCGGGGAGCACCAGTTCCACGGTCGGGGCGGTGTTGCCGACGGTGACGTGGACGCTGGCGGAGCCGGTGCGGCCGGTCGGGTCCTTCGCGGTGACGGTGGCGGTGTAGGTGCCGTTCTTCTTGTACGTGTAGGTGGGGTCGGCGGCCGTCGAGGTGCCGCCGTCACCGAAGTCCCATGCGTAGGTCAGCGGGTCGCCGTCGCCGTCCGCCGTGCCGGCCGAGGAGAACTTCACCTTCAGCGGCGCGGTGCCCGAGGTCTTGTTCGCCGACGCCTCCGCGATGGGCGAGCGGCCTCCGGTGGCGTTCTCGATCCGGTAAAGCGCGGAGTTCTCGTCGCCGCCGAACCAGGCGAGGCCGTAGTCGAGGACGTACAGCGCCCCGTCCGGGCCGAACGCCATGTCCATGATCTGGGTGCCGGACCACGGCACGTCGTTGATGGACTGGACGGCGCCGTCGGCGTCCTGCTCGATGCGCTTGATCCACTTGCGGCCGAACTCGCCGGCGAAGAAGTCGCCGTCGTACGCCTCGGGGAACTTGACCGGGGAGTCGAGGTCCGCGTCGTAGCGGTAGACGGGGCCGCCCATAGGGGACTCGGATCCGGTGCCGAACTCGGGGACCGAGCCGCCGTCGTAGGGGATCCACGCGGCCTGGGCCGGCGGCAGGTCGACGAGACCGGTGTTGTGCGGGGACTCGTTCTTCGGGGCGGCGCAGTCGAAGGCGGCACCGGAGGTCTTGGTGGCGAAGTCGTAGTCGATGTACGGCTCGTTGGCGCCGACGCAGAAGGGCCAGCCGAAGTTGGCGGCCTTCGTCACCCGGGCGAACTCGACCTTGCCGGCGGGGCCGCGTTGGGGGTCGGCGGCGCCCGCGTCGGGGCCGTAGTCACCGACGTACAGGTTGCCGGTGGCCTTGTCCACGGAGAAGCGGAAGGGGTTGCGGAAGCCCATCGCGTAGATCTCGGGGCGGGTCTTGTCCGTGCCCGGCGCGAAGAGGTTGCCCTCGGGGACGGTGTACGAGCCGTCCTCGGCGACCTTGATGCGGAGGATCTTGCCGCGCAGGTCGTTGGTGTTGCCCGAGGTGCGGCGGGCGTCGAACGCCGGGTTGCGGTCGGGGCGTTCGTCGATCGGGGTGAAGCCGTCGGAGGCGAACGGGTTGGTGTCGTCGCCGGTGGAGAGGTAGAGGTTGCCGTCGGCGTCGAAGTCGATGTCACCGCCGACGTGGCAGCAGGTGCCGCGCGAGGTGGCGACGTCCAGCACCTTCTTCTCGCTGGCGTTGTCGAGGGTGCCGTCCTCGTTGAGGACGAAGCGGGAGAGCCGGTTGACGCCGTCGAACTTGGCGAAGTCGGCGGCGGTCCCGGTCTCCGGCGCGTCGCCGGCGGGGGTGTCGAGCGGGGGCGCGTAGAAGAGGTAGATGGCCCGGTTCTCGGCGAAGTCGGGGTCGACGCCGACGCCTTGGAGGCCCTCCTCGTCGTGCGTGTACACGGGGAGCGTGCCGGAGATCCGGGTGTTGCCGGCGCTGTCGGTGATGCGCAGCTCGCCGTTGCGTGAGGTGTGGAGCACGCTGCGGTCGGGGAGGACGGCGAGCGACATGGGCTCGCCGGTCTCCGCCGCGCCCTTGGCGAGGGTGACCTGCTGGAAGTCCTCCGCCACGGGCTCGTCCTGCCCGGGGTGGCCGGGGTGGGCGGTGGCTCCGGGGGCGGAGCCGAGGGTCAGGGCCGTGGCGGCGAGCAGGCCGCCGGTGAACAGCGCGAGCGTCTTGCGTACGCGGGTCCGGGCCGGGATCCGCTTTCTTGTTCTGTGCACGTAGGTCCTCCGGAGAGTGCCGGTTGTACGGGCGGGTGTAGCCGTGCCGTGCCGCGCGGGGACTGCCGCGCGTGCGACGCCGGGGCCAGGGGTGACCCCGGTGACGCGAGTCATGTCGTGTACACGTGGTGGACGGTAGACCTGTTCGTCCGTGACCGAAAGCCCTTGTGCGGCGGTTGGGTCGAACTTCCTCTTCCGCCAGGACAAAGCGGTTTCCGGGCACGGCGAGGCAGCCCCGGGGGCAGGTGCCCGATATGTGGATCACGCGCCCCGGGGCATGGTAGGCCCGTGCTACTCGCCGCCGCCGAAGGCCGCGTCGAAGGAGGCCGCGGGCGGGTCGAAGTCGAACCGCTTGAGCCCCGCAAGCGCTTCCGGCGCGCCGGTCAGCCGGTCCATGCCGGCGTCCTCCCACTCGACGGAGACGGGGCCCTCGTAGCCGATGGACCGCAGCATCCGGAAGATGTCCTCCCACGGCACGTCGCCGTGGCCGGCGGAGACGAAGTCCCAGCCGCGCCGGGGGTCTCCCCAGGGCAGGTGCGAGCCGAGGCGGCCGTTGCGGCCGTCGAGGCGCTTGCGGGCCTCCTTGCAGTCCACGTGGTAGATCCGGTCACGGAAGTCGTAGAGGAAGTTGACCGGATCGAGGTCCTGCCAGACGAAGTGGCTCGGATCGAAGTTCAGTCCGAACGCGGGCCGGTGGTCCACCGCTTCGAGCGCCCGCTCGGTGGTCCAGTAGTCGTACGCGATCTCGCTCGGGTGCACCTCGTGGGCGAAGCGCACCCCTTCGGCGTCGAAGACGTCCAGGATCGGGTTCCAGCGCTCGGCGAAGTCCTCGTACCCGCGTTCGATCATGTGCGGCGGGACCGGCGGGAACATGGCGACGAGGTGCCAGATCGAGGACCCGGTGAACCCGACGACGGTGTCCACGCCGAAGGCGGCGGCGGCCCGCGCGGTGTCGGCGATCTCGGCCGCCGCGCGCTGCCGCACGCCCTCGGCCTCGCCGTCGCCCCAGATGCGGGCGGGGACGATGCCCTGGTGGCGTTCGTCGATCGGGTGGTCGCAGACGGCCTGGCCGACCAGGTGGTTGGAGATCGCGAAACACTTCAGCCCGTACTTGTCGAGCAGTCGGCGCCGGGTGTCGAGGTAGCCGGGGTCGGAGAGCGCCTTGTCGACCTCGAAGTGGTCTCCCCAGCAGGCGAGTTCGAGTCCGTCGTAGCCGAAGTCCCGGGCGTGCTCGCAGACCTGCTCCAGCGGGAGGTCGGCCCACTGGCCGGTGAAGAGGGTGAAGGGGCGGGGCATGGGGGCAGCCTCCTAGGACGGGGACGGGACCGGGGTGTGGACGGAGTTCTTGGCGGCGCTCTCCTCGACGGCGGCGAGCACCCGCTGCACCTGGAGTCCGTCCGCGAACGAGGGCACGGCCGGGGCGCCGTCGGCGATCGTGCGCACCACGTCGCGGGCCTGGTGGACGAAGGTGTGCTCGTAGCCGAGGCCGTGGCCCGGCGGCCACCACGCCTCCAGGTAGGGGTGATCGGGCTCGGTGACGAGGATGCGGCGGAAGCCCGCGGTGGCGGCGGGTTCGGTGTGGTCGTGGAAGGAGAGTTCGTTCAGCCGCTCCAGGTCGAAGGCGAGCGAGCCGAGCTCCCCGTTGATCTCCAGGCGCAGGGCGTTCTTGCGTCCGGCGGCCATCCGGGTCGCCTCGAAGGAGGCGAGCGCGCCGGAGGCGAGGCGGCCGGTGAAGATCGCCGCGTCGTCCACGGTCACCTCGCCCCGCTCCACCGTGCCGGCGCCGCCCGAGAGCCCGGCCGACGCCCCGGAGAGCAGGGGCCGCTCCCGTACGAAGGTCTCCGAGACGGCGGAGACGCCGGTGAGCAGCTCACCGGAGAGGTACTGGGCGAGGTCGACGATGTGCGCGCCGAGGTCCCCGAGCGCGCCGGAGCCGGCGTGCTCGCGCTTGAGCCGCCAGGTGAGCGGGGAGGCGGGGTCCACCAGCCAGTCCTGGAGGTAGGTGGCGCGCACATGGCGCAGCGGTCCGAGCCGGCCCTCGGCGATGAGGCGGCGGGCGTAGGCGATGGCGGGCACCTTGCGGTAGTTGAACCCGACGATCGCCCGCCCGCCGCGCGCCGCGGCCGCTTCGGCGGCGCGCACCATGGCCTCGGCCTCGGCGACGGTGTTGGCGAGCGGCTTCTCGCACAGGACGTGCTTGCCCGCCGCCAGGGCGGCGATGGCGATCTCCGCGTGGCTGTCGCCGGGGGTGCAGATGTCGATCAGCTGGACGTCGTCCCGGGCGATCAGGGCCCGCCAGTCGGTCTCGGCCGCCGCCCAGCCGTGCCGGGCGGCGGCGGCGTCGACCGCCGCACGGTCGCGTCCGCAGATCGCGGCGAGAGCGGGTCGCAGAGGCAGGTCGAAGACGTGTCCGGCGGTGCGCCACCCCTGGGAGTGGGCGGCGCCCATGAACGCGTATCCGACCATGCCGACCCCGAGCGTTCCCGGCGCCTGCTGCTGCGGCGGCGAAGCTGGGGCGTGCGCTTCCGTCTCTTGACTACGGGCCATGCGGACTTCCTCCTCGTCGGTGTGCGGTAACGGGCCGGGGGACGCGCTCGCCGCCTCCCCCGGATTCCCGGTCAGTTGAAGCCCGTCGGCAGGTACTGGTCGATGTTGTCCTTCGTCACGACCGCGGAGTACAGGGTCAGGGAGGTCGGGATCTCCATCTCGGCCAGTCCGCTGACGCCCTTGGACTGGCCGAGCGCGCGGGCCAGGTCGATGGCGGACGCGGCCATCGTCGGCGGGTAGAGGACGGTCGCCTTGAGGACGGAGTCGTCGGCCTTGATGGCGTCCATCGCGGACTTGGCGCCGGCGCCGCCGACCATGATGAACTCGTCGCGGCCCGCCTGCTCGATGGCGCGCAGCGCGCCCACGCCCTGGTCGTCGTCGTGGTTCCACAGCGCGTCGAACTGCTTCTGGGCCTGGAGGAGCTGGGCCATCTTCGCCTGGCCGGACTCGACCGTGAAGTCGGCCGCCTGACGGGCCACCAGCTTGATGTTGGAGTAGTTCTTGAGGGCGTCGGCGAAGCCCTGGCTGCGCTGCTTGGTCAGCTCCAGGTTGTCGATCCCGGCGAGTTCGACGACCTTGGCGTTCCGCTTGTCCTTGAGCCGTTCGCCGATGTAGTGGCCGGCGTTGAGGCCCATGCCGTAGTTGTCTCCGCCGACCCAGCAGCGGTACGCCTGCGGGGAGGCGAAGACGCGGTCCAGGTTGACGACCGGGATGCCCGCCTTCATGGCCTCCAGACCGACCTGGGTGAGCGCCTTGCCGTCGGCGGGGAGGACGACGAGGACGTCGACCTTCTTGTTGATGAGGGTCTTGACCTGGCCGATCTGTGCGGCGGTGTCGTTGGAGCCCTCGGTGGTCTCCAGGGTGACGTCGGAGTACGTCTCCGCCCGGGACTTGGCGTTCACGTTGATCGCGTTGAGCCAGCCGTGGTCGGCCTGCGGTCCGGCGAAGCCGATGGTGACGGCCTTGCCGGGCTCGTCGCCGGCGGGGGCGCTGTTGGCGGCGGACTCGGTCTTCTTGGGCTCGTTGCTGGTGCAGGCGGTGAGGAACGCGCCCGCGGAGACGGCGGCGGTTCCGAACAGCAGCCCTCTGCGACTGGTCTCTGGCATGGCGGTGGGACCCTTCATCCGGTGGTGCGTACGGGGTGCGGGGGGGTGCGTACGAAGTGCGGGTGCGGGGGGGTGCGAACGGGGTGGGGCGGGGCGTCAGGTCTCCCGGCCGCGCATGCCGCGTCCCTGGACGAGGACGGCGGCGACGATGATGGCGCCCTTGGCGATCTGCTGGACGTCGGTCTGCAGGTTGTTCAGGGCGAAGATGTTGGTGATCGTGGTGAAGATCAGGACACCGAGGACGGAGCCGACGATGGTGCCCCGGCCGCCGCTCAGCAGGGTGCCCCCGATGATCGCGGCGGCGATGGCGTCGAGTTCGTACAGGTTGCCGTTGGTGTTCTGGCCGGAGCCGGCGAGCACGATCAGCATGAAGGCGGCGATGCCGCAGCACAGCCCGGACAGCAGGTAGAGGTACAGGCGCTGGCGGCGGACGTCGATCCCGGCGAGCCGGGCGGCCTCCGCGTTGCCGCCGACGGCGACGGTGCGGCGGCCGAAGGTGGTCCGGTTCAGGACCAGCCAGCCGATGACGGTGACCACGGCGAACATGATGACCAGCGGCGGGATCCCGAGGATGTACGAGTCGGGCAGGCCGAGGTCCAGCACGGAGTCGACGGTGACGATCTGGGTCTTGCCGTCGGTGATCTGCAGCGCGAGTCCGCGGGCCGACGCCAGCATGGCCAGGGTCGCGATGAACGGGACGAGGCGGCCGTACGCGATGAGGACGCCGTTGACGAGTCCCGCGACGAGGCCGACGATCACCGCGGTGAACGCGATGCCCGCGAAGCCGTACTCCTGGGTGGCCACGGTCGTCGCCCACACCGAGGCGAGGGCGACCATCGCCCCGACGGAGAGGTCGATCCCGCCGCTGATGATGACGAAGGTCATGCCGACGGTGACGACGCCGATGACGGACGCCTGGGTGAGGATGAGCTGGAGGTTCCCGCTGTCCAGGAAGGCGTCGGGCTCGGTGACGCCGCCGACCAGGATCAGCACGGCGAGGACGCCGAGCAGGGACAGGATCCGGACGTCGAGCCGCAGGCCGAGGGCCGGCCCGCGGCCGCCCGTCTTCGGGGGCGGCGTGTCGGAGGGGGCGGCAAGGGCCCCCTTGTCCGACCCGTTGTGCTGCGCCGACGGGGCGGGCTGTGTCATGGCGTCGGGCTCCCTTCCATCACGAGGTCGAGTACGCGGTGTTCGTCGAGCTCCCGGGCGGGGGCCGTGTGGACCACCTCGCCCTCCCGGAGGACCAGCACCCGGTCGGCGAGGCCCAGGACTTCGGGCACTTCACTGGAGACGAGCAGGACGGCGAGCCCCTCGTCGGCCAGCCTGCGGATCACGGCGTAGAGCTCGGCGCGGGCGCCGACGTCGACGCCGCGGGTGGGTTCGTCCAGCAGCAGCACCCGGCAGCCGCGCAGCAGCCAGCGGGCGAGAACGGCCTTCTGCTGGTTGCCGCCGGAGAGGGTGCGGACGGCGGCGTCCGGGTTGTCGGGCCGCATCTGCAGCTCACGGGTGGCGCTCCGGGCGGCCTTGCGCTCCCCCGCGCGGTCGATCCAGCCGAGCCGGGCGAAGCGGGAGAGGGAGGAGACGGAGACGTTCCGGGTGACGGACTCGGTCAGCAGCAGGGCCTGTGCCTTGCGCTCCTCGGGGGCGAGGCCGATCCCGGCGGCGACGGCGGCACGGACGCTGCCGGGACGGAGCCGCTCGCCCGCGACGCTGACGGTTCCGGTGGTCGCCCTGCGGGCCCCGTAGATCGTCTCCAGGATCTCCGAGCGGCCCGAGCCGACGAGTCCGGCGAGGCCGACGATCTCGCCGGGCCGCAGTTCGAGGTCGACGGGGGCGAACTCGCCCGTGCGGGAGAGGCCCTGGACCCGGAGCACGGGCTCGACGTCGGCGGAGGCGGGCTCGTCCGGGCGCGGCGGGAAGACGTAGGCGACGTCGCGGCCGGTCATCATGGCAACGATGTCGCGTGTGGGGGTGTCGGCTGCGGGCAGGCCCACGGCGACGGTCCTGCCGTCCTTGATGACGGTGACCCGGTCGCCGATGCGGCGGATCTCCTCCAGCCGGTGCGAGATGTAGACGACGGCCACCCCGGCGGAGGTGAGGCCCTCGACGATGCGGAAGAGGTTGTCGACCTCGTCGGGGTCGAGGGCGGCGGAGGGCTCGTCCATCACGATGAGCCGGACGTCGTGCGAGAGCGCCCGTGCCATGGAGACGATCTGCTGCTGTGCGGCGGAGAGGTCGCCGACGTGCCGGGCGGGGTCGATCTCCGGGTGCCCGAGGCGGGCCAGCAGTGCCTTCGCGGCGGCGCGCCCCTCCCCCGTGCGGACGACGAAGCCGGCGCTGGTCGGTTCGTGGCCGAGGAAGACGTTCTCGGCGACCGAGAGGTCCTCGACGAGGTCGAGTTCCTGGTAGATGGTGGCGATGCCCAGCCGCATGGCGGCGATCGGCGACTTGAGCCGGACCTGTTCGCCGCGCCAGGTGATCTCGCCGTCGTTGGGCTGGTGGGCTCCGGCGAGCACCTTGATCAGGGTGGACTTGCCGGCGCCGTTCTGGCCGAGGAGGCAGTGGACCTCGCCGGCCTGGACCTCCAGGTCGACGCCGTCCAGGGCGCGGACGCCCGGGAAGAGCTTGGTGATGCCGGACATGGTGAGCAGGGGTGGTTCCGGTGCCATGACGAATCCCCTCGGCGAATGGGGTCTCCCCTGCTCGGGCGGTGCCGAGCGGGCCGGGGAGGGCCGGTGAGCGGACAGGGCGCAGGGCTGGGGGTGCCGTGGAGCCGGCGGCACCCCGAGCGGCTGCTGACGAGTACCCGACGGACCGGGGGTGGAGTGACGGGTACCTGACCAATACGGGCGGGGCCGGGCGGGTGGAGCGGGTCGCGCCGGGTGGTGCGGGGGTTGCGGCGGTGCGTTCGGATCGGGCCGGAGGGACGTGCGGGATCAGACCGGGGAGAAGAGGTGGTCGCTGATGAGCCTGGCCGCGCCTATCACTCCGGCGGTGGGGCCCAACTCGCCCAGCACGATGGGCAGATTGCCGGTGGCCAGAGGCAGGGACTGCTTGTACACCTGCGTACGGACACTGGCGAGGAGGTTGTGACCGAGGCCGGTGACCCCGCCGCCGATCACCACCAGACCGGGATTGAAGAAGCTGACCAGGCTCGCGATCACCTGGCCGAGCCGGTTGCCGCCCTCGCGGATCAGGTCGAGCGCGGCGGCGTCGCCGGCGGCGGCCGCGGCGGCCACGTCGGCGGCGGTGAGACGCCCCGCCGCCTCCAGCCGGGCGGCGAGTTCGGGTGAGCGGCCCTCACGGGCGGCGTCCTCCGCGTCCCGGGCGAGGGCCGCGCCGCTGAAGTGGGCTTCCAGGCAGCCCTTGTTGCCACAGGCGCAGGCCCGGCCGTCCGGGTCCACCCGGATGTGCCCGATGTCCCCGGCGCTGCCGGTCGTACCGCGGTAGACCTCGCCGCCGACGACGATGCCGCAGCCGATGCCCGTGCCGATCTTGACGCAGAGGTAGTCGCCCACGGACCGGGCCACGCCCGCGTGCTGCTCCCCCATCGCCATGAGGTTCACGTCGTTGTCGACCATGACCGGGCAGCCCAGCTCCTGGCTGAGCGCCTCGCGGACCGGGAACCCGTCCCAGCCGGGCATGATCGGCGGCGCGACCGGCACGCCCTCGGGGAAGCGGACGGGGCCGGGGACCCCGATGCCCGCGCCGTCGAAGCCCTCCGCGAGCCCGGAGGCCCGGAGTTTGGCGGCGAGCGACAGCACTTGCTCGAAGACGGCGACCGGGCCCTCGCGCACGTCCATGGGGTGGTTGAGGTGCCCCAGGACCTCCAACTCCGCGTTGGTCACGGCCACGTCGATCGAGGTGGCCCCGATGTCGACGCCGAGGAAGCGGAGTTCGGGGGCGAGCCGGATGTTGTGCGAGCGGCGGCCGCCGCGCGACGCGGCGAGGCCGTCGGCCACCACCAGGCCGGTCTCCAGCAGCCGGTCCACCTCGACGGCGAGCTTCGAACGGGAGAGCTCGACCTGGTCGCCCAGCTGGGCACGGGAGTTGGGGCCCCCGTCGCGCAACAGCCTCAGCAGCCGCGCCTGATGCGCGTTCGCGGGTCGTGCCGTCATACGTCTCACGCGTCCCTCCCCGCCACATCGGCCAGTCCGTCGGGCTTTCGAGGGGAACGTAGCAGCGCTTTCCCGGAGTGGGAAGAAGTTGCGCGGGAATCCGCCCCGACTTTCTCCACACCCAGGACAAAGATGCCCCGGCAGGAGTCCGGTCAGCCCGGAGCATCCCCGGAGCGGGACGCCCCCGGGGCGTCTTGCGCACGGCCGTCAGGGGCAGCGGATGACCTGGCCCGCGTACGAGAGGTTCCCGCCGAACCCGAAGAGCAGGGCGGGGGCGCCGGAGACGACCTCGCCGCGTTCGACGAGCTTGGACAGCGCCATCGGGATGGAGGCGGCGGAGGTGTTGCCGGAGTCCACCACGTCGCGGGCGACGACGGCGTTGACGGCGCCGATCTTCCGGGCGACGGGCTCGATGATCCGCAGGTTGGCCTGGTGCAGGACGACGGCGCCCAACTCCTCCGGGGCGACGCCGGCCTTCTCGCAGACCCGCCGGGCGATCGGGGGGAGCTGGGTCGTGGCCCAGCGGTAGACGGACTGGCCCTCCTGCGCGAAGCGCGGCGGCGTCCCCTCGATCCGGACCGCGTTGCCCATCTCCGGCACGGAGCCCCAGAGCACCGGCCCGATGCCGGGCCCGCCCGGGGCGCCGGCTCCGGCCGGGTCGGCGGTGACGACCGCGGCGCCGGCCCCGTCGCCGAGGAGGACGCAGGTGCTCCGGTCGGTCCAGTCGCCGATGTCGGCCATCTTGTCGGCGCCGATCACCAGCGCCCGGGTGGCCGCACCGGCCCGGATCGCGTGGTCGGCGGTGGCCAGGGCGTGCGTGAAGCCGGAGCACACCACGTTGATGTCCATGACGGCGGGCGAGCCCATGCCGAGCCGGGCGGCGACCCGCGCGGACATGCTCGGGGACCGGTCGATCGCGGTGGAGGTGGCGACGAGCACCAGGTCGATGTCCGAGGGGTCGAGACCGGCCCCGGCCAGCGCCTTGGCGGCCGCGTGCGCGGCCATCTCGTCCACCGGCTCCTCGGGCCCGCCCACGTGGCGGGTCTTGATGCCGACCCGGCTGGTGATCCACTCGTCACTCGTGTCGACCATGGCCGCCAGGTCGTCGTTGGTGAGCACCTTGGCGGGCTGGTAGTGGCCGAGCGCCACGACACGCGAGCCGGTCATACGGGTTCCCATCGTCGGGTGGGTCAGGAAACATCCAGTCTTGGTCGCTACCGCCGGGTACGCGTGCACGTGATCCCACAGGAAACCGGCTCACTCGTTGGAGCCTTGACAACACGCTGGTCAGCGTGGTTCACGGGCGCCCGCGACACGCCGGGGCGGGTACCGGACAATGGCGGAGCCGGCTTCCGGCACCCGGTCCGGACGGCCTCGGGACCGCGGTGAACGGGAGGAGGCCGTCGCGTACGGGACCCTCACCGGCCGCCGCGGCGACGGGGGACCCTCGCGGACCGCCGGCAGCCATGAACCATCGCACACGGACAGGATCGGATTCACACCTATGGGACGGGCCACCGAACGCCGCCGCACCCTCCGCATCCGCGACGGGGCGGTCTCGACCCGCGCGGACACCCTGGTGGCGGAGGAGCCCCTGGAGATCCGGCTGAACGGCAGGCCGCTGGCCATCACGATGCGCACGCCGGGCGACGACTTCGCGCTGGCGGCGGGCTTCCTGGTCAGCGAGGGGGTGATCGCCGAGGGCGACGAGGTCCAGTCGATCGTCTACTGCGCCGGGGCGACGGCGGAGGGCGGGAACAGCTACAACGTGGTGGACGTGAAGCTCGCGCCCGGCGTCCGCGTCCCGGACATCACGCTGGAGCGGAACGTCTACACCACCTCGTCGTGCGGCCTGTGCGGCAAGGCCAGCCTGGACGCGGTCCGCACCACGACCCGGCACCCCGTGGCCGACGCGCCGCCGGTGCGGATCCCGCCGGAGCTGCTGTCCGCCCTTCCGGACCGGCTGCGGGCCGCGCAGCGGGTCTTCGACCGGACGGGCGGTCTGCACGCCGCCGCGTTGTTCTCCGAGGAGGGCGAGCTGCTGGACGTACGCGAGGACGTCGGCCGGCACAACGCGGTGGACAAGCTGGTGGGCCGGGCGCTGACCGACCACCGGCTGCCCCTGTCGCGGGCCGTGCTGCTGGTCTCGGGCCGGGCCTCGTTCGAGCTGGCGCAGAAAGCCGTGATGGCGGGGATCCCGGTGCTCGCGGCGGTCTCCGCGCCGTCGTCGCTCGCGGTGGACCTGGCGGCGGAGGCCGGACTGACACTGGTCGGGTTCCTGCGCGGCCCCTCCATGAACGTGTACGCCGGTGAGCACCGGATCGCCTTGGAGCCTGAGCCGGGCCGGGTCTGAGGGGCGGGTCCTCCGGCGGGCGGTCCGGGCCGGTGACCGCGGTCGGGCCTTCCGGCGGTCGGCCGCTCACTCCCCCGCGAAGGCCAGCCCCTCGGCCGCCAGCGCCCCGCGGAGCACCCCGATCGCCTTCGGCCCGACCCCGTGGAGCGCGAGCACCTCGGCTGCGGTCACCTCCGTCAGCTGGGCGAGCCGGGTGTAGCCCGCCGCCCTCAACGCGCCCCGGGCCGGGTTGCCGGCCCCGTGCGGAAAATCGTCCGCGGGCGCGGGTGCGGGCGTACCGGAAGGTTCACTCATGGCGCCTCCTGACTTTCGGCCGGCCGTCTCCGGCCCACCGTAACGGCCGATGCGGCGGTCCGGCGCCTTCGGGAAACCGACGGGAGCGACTGGACCGCCGGGAGCAACAGGCGCAACAGATCGTTCGCCGGTCGGTGCCGGGAGCCGCTGGTGATCGCCGGGGGCGGATTCGGTGGAGATTCCGGCGCGCGCCGCTCACCCCTCCGTCGAAACCGGCCCGGCGGCGCGCCCGAGCCTTGCCCATCTGGCCGGATTTCGACGGCCGAGCTGTCCGGCCGGACCGGGGTGAGGAGGTGGTGGGCCCCTCCCGCCGGGCCTCCGCTTGGGGTAGCGTCGCGGCGCTGTGCGGAGCGCCACGAGGAGCATGTCATTGCGCGAATTCACTGTCCCACCCGTGCCGGCGGCGCCTCAGGTCGGCGGTCTGGCCGATGTGGTCTTCGACTACGCGGAGGACGATCCGTACCGCGTCGCGCTCGCCCGCAAGGATGCCGGGGGGCAGTGGCGTGATGTGACCTCCGGGGAGTTCCGCGACCAGGTGCTGGCCCTGGCCCGGGGGCTGATCGCGCACGGGGTGCGGTTCGGCGACCGGGTCGCGCTGATGTCCCGTACCCGCTACGAGTGGACGCTGTTTGACTTCGCGCTGTGGACCGTCGGGGCCCAGTCGGTGCCGGTCTACCCGACCTCGTCCGCCGAGCAGGTCCTGTGGATGCTGCACGACGCCGAAGTGGTGGCGGTGATGGTCGAGCACGAGGACCACGCGATGACCGTGGGCTCGGTGATCGACCGGCTGCCGCTGCTGAAACGGCTGTGGCAGCTCGACGCGGGAGCGCTGGACGAGCTGCTGGCGGCGGGCGCGGACATCGACGACGAGGTGGTGCAGCGGCACCGGCGCGCGGTGACGCCCGACTCGGTGGCGACCGTCATCTACACCTCGGGCACGACCGGCCGCCCCAAGGGATGCGTCATCACCCACGCGAGCCTCATGTTCGAGAGCGACACGATGGTGACGCGCTGGGAACCGGTGTTCCACTCCAGGCCGGGCGACGAGGCGGCCACCCTCCTCTTCCTGCCGCTGGCGCACGTCTTCGGACGGATGGTGGAGATCGCCGCGGTCCGCGGCCGGGTGAAGCTCGGCCACCAGCCGGAGCTGTCCGCGCGGGCGCTGATGCCGGACCTGCTGACGTTCCGGCCGACGTTCATCCTAGCGGTGCCGTACATCTTCGAGAAGGTGTTCAACGGGGCCCGGCGCACCGCGGAGGCGGAGGGCCGGGCCGGACCGTTCGACAAGGCCGTCGACATCGCGGTGAAGTACGCGGAGGCCCTGGAGCAGAAGGCGTTCGGCGTCGGCCCCGGTCCCTCGGCCGGACTGCGGATGCAGCACCAGTTCTTCGACAAGGTCGTCTACAAGAAGGTCCGCGACGCGATGGGCGGCCGGATGCGGCACGCGATGTCGGGCGGCTCCGGCATGGACCGCCGGCTCGGGCTGTTCTTCGCGGGCGCGGGCGTGGACGTCTTCGAGGGGTACGGGCTGACCGAGACGAGCGCGGCGGCGACGGCGAACCCTCCCGAGCGCACCCGGTACGGGACGGTCGGCCGCCCGGTCCCGGGCACGTCCGTGCACATCGCGGACGACGGCGAGGTGTGGGTGAACGGCCCGAACGTGTTCTCCGGCTATCTGGGCGACCCGGCAGCCACCCGGGCGGTGCTGCACGAGGGCTGGCTGGCGACCGGGGATCTCGGGTCGCTGGACGACGACGGCTATCTGACGATCACCGGGCGCAAGAAGGAGATCCTGGTGACGTCCGGCGGCAAGAGCGTCTCCCCGGCCGGCCTGGAGGAACGCGTACGGGCGCACCCGCTGGTGGCGCAGTGCATCGTCGTGGGCAACGACCGCCCGTACATCGCGGCGCTCGTCACCGTGGACCAGGAGTCGGTGGACCACTGGCTGGCGATGCAGGGCCGCGCCCCGCTGAGCCCGGCCGAGCTGGTGCGCGATCCGGACCTGGAGATGGAGGTCCGCCGGGCGGTGGTGGCCGCCAACACGGCGGTGTCGCAGGCCGAGTCGATCCGTACGTTCCGGATCCTGGCGCACCCGTTCAGCGAGGAACTGGGGCTGCTGACCCCGTCGTTGAAGCTGAAGCGCAAGGCCATCGAGACGGCGTACGCGATCGAGGTCGACGCGCTGTACCGCTGAGCGGCGAGCGCCGACGGGAGACCGGTCCGACGCCGGTGCCCGGTCCGACGCGGCCGCAGGGGAGACGCGGGTGGCTGGTCCGATGCCGGTGGCCCGGGCGGGAATGCCTCGGGCGGCCCGATCGTTGTCGTGGGGAGTCATCAACCCCACGACGTAAGGATCGACCGCTCGTGAGCCAGGTCCCCTCCATCACCCTCAACAACGGCATCGAGATGCCGCAGCTCGGTTTCGGTGTCTGGCAGGTGCCGGACGACGAGGCGGAGAAGGCGGTCGCCACCGCCATAGAGACCGGGTACCGGAGCATCGACACCGCCGCGATCTACGAGAACGAGACGGGCACCGGCAAGGCCATCGCCGCCTCCGGGGTCGCCCGCGACGAGCTCTTCGTCACCACGAAGCTGTGGAACAGCGAGCAGGGCCACGACAGCACCCTGCGCGCCTTCGACGCCTCGCTGGACCGGCTCGGCCTGGACTACGTCGATCTGTACCTGATCCACTGGCCGGTCCCGGCGAAGGACGCGTACACGGACACGTACAAGGCGTTCGAGAAGATCCTCGCCGACGGGCGCGCGAAGGCCATCGGCGTGTCGAACTTCCACCCCGAGCACCTGAAGCGGCTGCTGGCCGATACCTCCGTGGTCCCCGCCGTCAACCAGATCGAGCTGCACCCGCAGCTCCAGCAGGCCGAGTCGCGCGCCTTCCACGCCGATCACGGCATCGCCACCGAGGCGTGGTCGCCGCTGGGCCAGGGCAAGGGCCTGCTGGAGGTGCCGACGGTCGTCGCGATCGCCCGGAAGCACGGGCGCACCCCGGCGCAGGTGGTGCTGCGCTGGCACCTGCAGACCGGCACGATCGTGATCCCGAAGTCCGTGACCCCGTCGCGGATCAAGGAGAACCTGGACGTGTTCGGCTTCGAGCTGGACGCCGACGACCTCGCCGCCTTCGCGGCCCTGGACGAGGGCAAGCGGCTCGGCCCGGACCCGGCCGAGTTCAACGCCGGCGCCTGAGCGCGTCCGGCCGCCCGGCGCCCCCACCGTGCAGGCGGTGGGGGCGCCGCCGTAGGCCGGTCTCCCCCACCGCAGCACTTCACGTCGACCGGAGAGATACGGAACATGAGCGGGAAACTCGCGCCCGTCGTCGAGGCGGGCCCGTACCGCCTGCGCAACGTCGGCAGCAAGCTGCTGCTGGAGGTGTCCGGCGCGGCCAGGGGCAGTGGGGCCCGGGTGCAGCAGGGCGAGGACGACGGGACGGCGGCACAGGTGTGGCGGCTGTCCCCGGTGCACGAGGGCGCGGCCCTCTTCCACCTGGTCAACGAGCACAGCGGGAAGCGTCTGGACGTGGCGAACGCCGACACGGAGAACGGCGTCCGCATCCAGCAGTGGAAGGCCAACAACTTCGGCGCCCAGGAGTGGCTGATCGAGCAGCATCCGGAGGACCCCGGGACGGTGACGCTGGTGAGCTTCATCAGCGGACTCGTCATGGAGGTCGCGGACCGCTCCGCCGAGCCCGGGGGCACGGTCCAGCAGTGGGAGGACACCGATTCGCCCTTCCAGTGGTGGCGGTTGGAGCCGGTGACGGCCCTCGGCTGAGCCGGTCGGCCTCGCGGAAAATCGCTGGACCAGCTGCTGGGGACGCGCCGTAGGGTTCGGAGCCGGGCACGCGGTCGGCGGAGAGGGAACGGTGGATGGCGGGGCTGTACGAGATCTGGCGGCTGGCGGAAGTGTCGCGCAGGCTCGATGTGTTGTCGGGCTTCGTCGCGATGTGCGCGGCGAAGGACGATGCCGCGCGGCGTCGTCTCACCCGCCTGGTCGCCGACGCGGACGCGGCCCTGTCCGCCTCGCCCCCGGATGTTCCGGCCGCCTCGGCGCACCTGGACGAACTCGTCCGGTGGGCTGACACGGAGTGGGCCGATCACCCGTACCGGCCCTCGGAGGCCCGGCCCGAGGAGGCCGACCGCCAGACGCGTGACTACGCCAAGGACCTGCGGCGCGCCGCTCTCCCGGTCAGCGTCCGGAACGAGATGGGCCGCGTCGAGCTCAGTCTGGAGGTGCGATTCCTGGCCCTGTGCCGTCGGAGCGGTATGGACTGCCGGATCCGTCAGGACGTCTTCTACGTCGCCGGTCGTGCCGCGATGGCCCTCGACCTCGGCCATCTGGAAGCGGCGGAGTACGAGGTGCGGCGTATGGAACAGGTGGGCTCCGCGGAGGCGCGGGAGAGCCGTCGCGGCTGACGGGTGGCTCTTCGGTGTTCGGACGGGCCGGGCGACCCTTCGTGTGTGCGGTGTGATCACGGCGTCGGAACCGTTCCGGGCGGCCGGTCCGCGGGCTGAACCCGCGGGTGCCCGGCACCGCCGGGAGCGGAGTGTTCGGCTCCGGGGCTGACCGGTCCGCGCCCGGGTAAGCGGTGCGGCATGAACCGAAACCTGTTCGACCCCGAGAACATCCTCCGGCCCGCTCAGTCGCCCGGACTGACGCAGGACAACCCCATGGCGGTGCGCTACGCCGTGAAGGGCGAGGCGTACGCGCGCCAGGGCACGATGGTGGCCTGGCGCGGGTCTCTGTCGTTCGAGCGGCGGGGGCAGGGGGTGGGCAATTTCCTCAAGCGCGCGGTCACCGGTGAGGGGTTGTCCCTGATGACCGTCAGCGGTGAGGGCGAGGCGTGGTTCGCTTCCGACGCGGCGCACTGTTTCCTCGTGGACGTGGACGAGAACCACGGTCTCACCGTCAACGGCAAGAACATCCTCTGCTTCGACGCCTCGCTGAGCTATGACATCACCACCGTGGAGGGCGCCGGTATGGCCGGCGGCGGTCTGTTCAACTGCACCTTCGGCGGCGCCGGGCGCCTCGCCCTGACCAGCGCGGGCGTCCCGCTGGTCCTGCCCGTCACCCCCGACGCGCCGGTGTACGTCGACACGGACGCGGCGGTGGCCTGGAGCCCGGGGCTGCGGACGTCCCTGCACCGGTCGCAGAGCATCGGCTCGATGTTCAAGGGCGGCAGCGGTGAAGCCGTTCAGCTCAAGCTGGAGGGCGAGGGCATAGCGGTGGTCAACCCCGGGGAGCCCAAGCCGCAGCAGACGTCCTCCTGAGCCTCCCGCCTTCACCGGTGAGGACGCGCCCCGGCCGTCCCCGCCCGAGAGTGACCCCCGCGTTCGTGCACGTGGCGCTCCCGCCTACGGTGGCTTCGGCACCATATGGGGAACTTTGCACAGAAACGGAACGAGGACGCGTGCGGAACGTACACAGGCGAAGGCATCACATCGAGCCCCCGCCCCGGACCCACCCCGGGCCGTCGCGCGGCAGCGGCCGGGCACGTCGGCCGTCCCCGGGTGGCGCCTTTGCAGGTCCGGCCGGGGCGGTCCGATGGAGCTGACGACACAGGGCGGGTTCTTCACGCGTGTGTTCGGTCCGCGCCCGCGCGCGGGTGAGTCGGCTACGGTGCTCGTGCACGGGCTCGGCCTCTCGGGGCGGTACTTCGTCCCGCTGGCCCGGCGGCTCGCCGAACGGGGAGCCACCGTCCTCGTCCCCGATCTCCCCGGCAACGGGCGTTCCCGGGCCGCCGCCGGGCGGGCGCCGAGCCCCGGCGACCATGCCGAAGCCCTCGCGCACTGGCACCGGCGGCTGGCTCTGGGGCCCGTGACCCTGGTCGCCAACTCGGTGGGGTGCCAGGTCGCCGCCGCGCTGGCGGCCGAGCAGCCGCACACGGTGAGCCGGCTGGTCCTGATCGGTCCCGCGCTCGACCCCGACGTGCCGGCCCCGCACCAGGTCGCCCGGCTGGTCCGGGACGTGCCCCGCGAACCGCCGCGCCTGTACGGACTCGCCGTCCGGGACTACCTGGTCACCGGCCCGGCACGGTGCGCGGTCGAGTTCCACCACGCGCTGCGGGACGCCGCCGGACCGTTCACGGACCGGCTGGCGGGGGTCCGGGCGCCGACCCTCGTCATCCGTGGAGCGGGTGATCCGCTCGCTTCCCCGGCCTGGACCCGGCGGCTGGCCTCCCTCACCGGCGACGGCCGCACCGCCGAGATCGCCGGAGCCGCCCACGCGGCCCACTACAGCGCGCCGGACGCCACGGCGACGCTGATCGAGAAGTTCGCAGCGGACAGCCCCCGAGGACTCGTATGACGTCGTCGCCCTCGCGCGGCGCGACCCGCGCCGGGAACTCGAAGAAGTTCTCTCCCTGGCTGCGACTGCTGCCCGGGATCTCCCCGAAGCGGCGCAGCTACGTGCTGGCCTGGTACGGGTTCACGCTCACCTTCGTCGGCATGCGGCTGCTCACCTGGCTCATCCACATCGACGTGGGCGGCTTCGGCGACGTGAGCGCGGGCGGAGTCCATCTGCACCACTACGTGTGGGGCATCCTGCTGCTCATGGCGGTCGGCGCCACGGCCCTGTCCGAGAGCTCGCCGCGCGCCCGCGCCTGGCTCGGACTGGCCTACGGGATCGGCATGGCACTCGTCATCGACGAGGCGGCCCTGCTGATCAGCCTCGAGGACGTGTACTGGGACTCCGAGGGCGGGCTCAGCATCGCCGTCGCCATCACGGTGATCGCGGTGGTCGGCACCGTTCTGGCCGTGACGCGGGGGCGGCGCGCCTCGCGGGCGGACGAGGAGGCCGACCGGGAGCGTGCCGAGGACGCCGCGCGGTCCCGCTCCGGGGACGCCTGACGCCGGGACGGGGACACGACCACGGCCCTTCGGGCATACGTCCGCGGCGGCCTGCCCGCCCGGCTCGTCCCGCCCGGCGGACGGCCGCCCCCCGTCCACTCCTCGGGCCCACGGCACAGCCGGGAAGGCGGCCGTGCGGGATGTTACGGGCGGCGGGTCGGGGGCACTCGGGTCACGTCCGCGCCACGGCGACGCCTCCCCCGGTGCGCCGAGCGCACCCGCAGAAAGGCGACGAGATGACCTACCGCACCCGCCTCCCGCACCGGACCAGGGGCCCGGGAGCCCTGGTCACCGGCGGCTCCCGGGGCCTCGGCCTCTTCATGGCCCGGCAGCTCGCGGAGCGCGGGTGCGTCGTGACCATCGCCGCCCGCGACGCCGACGAACTGGAGCGGGCGGCGGTGCGGCTGCGGGAGGAGACCGGCGCGACCGTGCACACCGCCGTCTGCGACGTGCGCGATCGCGCCGCCGTGGGTGCGCTGGTGCGGGAGGTCCATGAGCGGGACGGCCTCGACCTCGTGATCGCCAACGCCGGGGTCATCCAGGTCGCGCCCGTCGACGCGGTGGACGCGGCGGAGTTCGCCGACGCCATGGACACGATGTTCTTCGGGGCTCTGCACACGTCCCTGGAGGCGCTTCCGTACCTCAAGAGGACGCGGGGGCGGCTCGGGCTCATCGGGTCGGTGGGCGGCCTGCTCGGCGTTCCGCACCTGCTGCCCTACTCTTGCGCGAAGGCCGCGGTCGGGGCGCTCGCCGAGGGGCTGCACGCCGAGGCGGCGGCATCCGGCGTGAGCGTCACGGCCGTCCACCCGGGTCTGATGCGGACCGGATCGCACCGGCAGGCCGAGTTCGGCGGGGACGCGGATGCCGAGTTCGGCTGGTTCAGCACCGCCGCGGGCGCCCCGCTGCTGTCGATGGACGCGGAACGGGCCGCCCGCAGGATCGTGGACGCGGTCATCCAGCGGCGCGCCCGGCTGGTGCTCACCGCGCCCGCCAAGGCGGCCCAGCTCGTGCACGGGGTGGCGCCCGGCCTGACGACCCGGCTGAGCGGCGTCGCCGCACGGCTGCTGCCGACGGCGCAGGGCCGGGGTCCTCTGCGTCAGGGCGCCGAAGCCGGGGAGCCGCGCAACCCGGTCGCCAGGCTCGTCCGGTCCTGGGGCAGCGCGCGCAACGACCGGGTGGTGGACCGGGCCAATCAGCACGAGCCCGGTCCGCGCACCAGCTCCTGAGGCGGCGGCCCGGCACGGCCGGGGCCGCCGGACACGGTACGGCCGGATGTACCCGGGCACGGTACGGCCGGATGTACGGGGCCGGAGCCGGGCCCGCTGAGGGAGCGGCGGACGGCCCGCGCTCGTGGCCTCGTGGCGGGCGGGAGCGCCGAGCGGCCGCCACCGCCCGGTCTCCGTGGGTACCCCCGCACCGCGCCGAACGCGCCCGAGGGAGCGGCTACGGAACCCGTCGGCCCAGGTGAACCGTACGGGCGGAGAGCAGGTGGACGTCGGGGCGGTGGTGGAGGCCCTCCGGATCCTCGGGGTCGAGCAGCCGCTCCAGTACGGCGCTGTCCTCGGCGTTCAGCAGGTCGCCCAGCACCTCGCGCTCGCGGGCGATGCTCGCGATGACGTGCTCACGGGCGGGGCGGGAGAGCGGGGCGGGCAGGTCGAGGAGGAAGCTGCGGGTGCCCTGCGGGGTGAGTCCGACCGCGCCGAACAGGGCGCTCCAGTCCTCGATCTCCCGCTTCGCGCCCGGGAGTTCGGAGCGCATGTGCTCGAAGCGGGTCGCGGAGGCGGCACCCATACGGGCCTCCAGACCGGGCGCCCCGATGCCGATGTCCCGGGGCAGCCGCCGAGCCGGGAGCCCGCCTTCGACGAGTGCGACCGTGCCGCCGGGGCGCAGCAGGGCGGCGAATTCCGCCAGAGCGGCCCGCTGATCGCCCAGGTGGTGCAGGGAGTTGCCCGCCCAGATCAGGTCGGCTTCGCCCAAGGCGGCGAAATCCTCCGGAAGTTCGGCGGTCAGGGTCCGGAAGCGGTCGCCCAGACCGAGGCGGCGCGCCCGGTCCGCCGCACGCCGGAGAAGGGCGGGCGTCGCGTCCACGGCGACCACCTCGGCCTCGGGGAACGCCTCGGCCAGCAGACAGGAGACGACGCCCGGGCCGCTGCCGACGTCGAGGACCCGGCGGACGTCCGGGGCGGTGGGCAGGGCGGCGATCCAGCGGGCCGCCTCCTCGTACTGCGCGGCGCCCAGTTCGGCCTCCTGCTCCAGCAGGGGGCCGAGGACGTCCCAGTCGATGTCCGTGGCGGGGTCGTCCCCCGTGCCGTGGGCGTGACCGTGCGCAGGGACGTGCGCGTGCACGGGGGTGGCGGAGGCGGGCGCGTCGTGGTGGCCGTGGCCGGCGTGGCTGCTCATGGGGCCAGCGTCGCCAACAGCCGGTCTCACGGCAAGCTTCGTTGCGGTTCCGGCAAATGCCGGGTGCCGCGGGGACCGTTCCCGCCGGCCGCACGCGCGTCCCCGGGCTCCCGGCCGGGGGCGTCCCGCGCGTCGGCGCGGCCGTCGCCCGGCGGCCCGCCGCGGAACTCCTGCGGGCTCACTCCCCTGACCCGTTTGAACGCCGAGCTGAAGGCGAAGGGGGTGCTGTAGCCGACCCTCCGGGCCACCGCCTCCACCGTGGCGTCGCTCTCGCGCAGCAGGTCGGCGGCGACGGCGAGCCGCCAGGCGGTGAGGTAGGACATCGGCGGCTCCCCGACGAGTTCGGTGAACCGCCGGGCGAGGCCGGCCCGGGACACCCCGGCGCGGGCGGCGAGCGAGGCGACGGTCCAGGGGTGCGCCGGGTCGTCCTGGAGCAGCCGCAGGGCCGTGCCCACGACCGGGTCGCCCAACGCCCGGTACCAGGCGGGCGCGTCGCCCCCGGGCCGGGCGAACCAGGCCCGCAGCACGGCGATGAGCAGCAGGTCCAGCAGCCGGTCCAGGACGACGCGCTGGCCGGGTTCGTCCCTCGCGATCTCCGCGTCCAGCAGTTCCAGGAGCGGTCCGGTCCGGGTGTCGGCGGAGACGGTGAGCAGCGGGGGCAGCGCGTCCAGCAGACGGCGGCTGATCTCCCCGGCCATCAGGTAGGTGCCGACGAGGACGGCCGTACCGCCGTCGGCCGCGTTCCCCCAGGTCCGTACGGACAGCGCCATGTCCTCGGCGAGCGGCCGCCCGTGCAGGGTGGTGCAGACGCCGCCCGGCCCGATGAGCGCGTGCGGAGCCGTCCCGTCCGTATCGCCCACGGTGTACGGATCGGGGCCGCGGACCACCGCGATGCCGCCGGGGCCGAGCCGGACCGGGACGCCGCCGCCGGGCGGAGTGACGCGCACCGTGCCGCGCCGTACCGACATGAGGCAGATCGGCGCGCGGTCCTCGATCCGGACCGCCCAGGGCGGCTCCATCACCATGCGGAGCAGAAACGCGCCCCGCGCCCGCGGCCCGTCCAGGAGTCCGGCGAGAGCGTCCATGGCGGCCAGCCTAACGACGAACGGGGGCAGGGCGGGCGCTCGATCGACCGGGAGCGTGGACGCACGCGTAGGCGGCTGAGCCTCTGGAGCATGTCCGGGCGGACGCCGGCCCAGGAGTCTGGAGCCATGACGGAGAACACGTACACACGACGCGACGACGGCACCCCCCACGGCAACGGCTTCACCGGTGAGGCGGCCGCTTCCGACGGGACCGTGCTGGTGACGAGCGCGACGGGCAAGAGCGGGCGCCGGGTCGCGGAGCGGCTCACGGCCCTCGGGGTACCGGTCCGCCCGGGCTCCCGCACGGGCGGCGTCGCCTTCGACTGGGAGGACGACTCGGGGTGGGCGGCGGCCCTGGAGGGCGTACGGGCCGCCTACGTGGCGTACTACCCGGATCTGGCGGTGCCCGGGGCGGCGGAGGCGATGGCCGCCTTCGGCCGGACGGCGGCGGCGTGCGGGGTGCGCCGGGTGGTGCTGCTGTCGGGGCGCGGTGAGCCCCAGGCGGTGGTCGCGGAGGAGGCGCTGCGCGGGGCGGCGGGGCCGGTCGAGGTCACGGTCGTCCGGTCGGCGTTCTTCGCGCAGAACTTCAGCGAGGGGGCGCTGCTGGACGGAGTGGCCGGCGGTGAGCTGGTGTTCCCGGCGGGGACGACGGCGGAACCGTTCCTGGACCTCGACGATCTGGCCGATGTGGTGGTGGCCGCGCTGACCGGGGACGGGCACGCGGGGGCGGTGTACGAGCTGACGGGCCCCCGCTGTTTGACCTTCGCGGAGGCTGCCGAGGTGCTGGGCCGGGTCACGGGCAGGCCGGTGCGCTACGTGCCGGTCTCCGGGCCCGCGTACGCGGAGCTGCTGGAGGGGTTCGGGGTGCCCGGCCCGGAGGCCGGTTTCCTGGCCGACCTGTTCGCGACGCTGCTCGACGGCCACAACGCGGCGACGACGGACGGGGTGAAGCGGATTCTGGGCCGGGAGCCGAAGGAGTTCGCCGTCTTCGCGCACGAGGCGGCCGGGGACGGGGCCTGGCACCGCTGAAGCGGAATCCGTCTCCCGCCGCGCGCCCCGCCCGGGGTACCCCGCGTGTACACCGACCGAACGGTAGGCGGAGCACACATATTGCCGGGGTGCTCCCGGGCCCATAACTTGCCCTTATGGAGCTGGAGTTGCGCCATCTGAGAACGGTCCGTGCCATAGCCGACACCGGCAGCCTCACCAAGGCCGCCGCCGCACTGGGTCTTGCCCAGCCCGCTCTCAGCGCTCAGTTGAGGCGGATCGAGAAGGCCCTGGGAGGCGTTCTCTTCGACCGCGACCACACCGGGGCACGCGCCACGCCGCTCGGGGAACTCGTGCTGGACCGGGCCCGGGTGGTGCTGCCCGCGGTCAGTGAACTCCAGGCGGAGGCGGTGCGGTTCGCCAACGCCACGGGAGCGTTGGACCGGTTCCGGCTGGGCGGTACGCACGGTCCGCTGCTGGGCGGTCTGGTGGACCGGATGGCGGCCGCGCATCCGTCGGCGCAGGTGTCCACGTACACCTCGTGGTCGGTGGGCGAGATCGCCTCGCTGGTGATCGACGGGCGGCTGGACTTCGCGCTGATCGGCACGTGCGGGGAGAGTCCGCCGCCGCTGCCCGACCGGCTGGTGTGGGAGGTCGTCGGGGTCGACCCGGTCTTCGTGATGCTGCCGGAGCGGCATCCGCTGGCCGGCGAAGCGGAACTGGATCTGGCCGCGCTCGCGGACGAGGGCTGGGCGGACGTGCCGGGCGAGGGCTGTTTCGCCGACTGCTTCACCGCGGCCTGTGCCCGGGCCGGCTTCGCCCCGGTGTCGGTGTTCGAGACGGACACCGCGTCCGTCGTCCACCTCGTGCAGGTGGGGCGGGCGATCGGCCTGTGCCGGGCGACGTTCCCGCCGACGCCTGGCGTCGTGACCCGGCCGCTGGCGGGGGCGCCGCTCAGCTGGCGCCATCTGGTGGGCTGGCACCCGCACTCCCCCGCCGCCGACGCGACCGCGCGGACGGTCACCGGGGCGACCCGGGCGGCGTACACGGAGGCGGTGTCCCGCAGCCCGGTGTACGCGCGGTGGCTCGGCGAGCACCCGCGGTTCGGCACGGTGGTCTGAGCCGGGCGGCCAGGCAGGGGGATCGAGCCGGCGAACGGCCGGGCAGCCCGGAGCGGGGGGCCGGGCTGCCCGGGCGGCGCCCCGGCGGCGGGGGCGGCGCGCTCGGGCGGGCTACTCCGCGCCGTGGGCCGGGGCCGCCGCCGCCACCCGGGCGGCGAGCGCGAAGTCCTTCTCGGTGACCGCGCCGCCCGCGTCGTGCGTGTGGACGGAGAGGGCCACCGTGTTGTAGCCGAGGGTCAGGTCGGAGTGGTGGTTCAGCTCGTCCTGGATCGCGGCGATGTGGACCGTCAGCGCGGCGGCGGCGACGTGGGAGGGCAGCCGGAACGTCCGGGTGATCCGGTCGTCCCCCTCCAGCGCCCAGCCGGGCAGGCTCTCCAGTCGGCGGGCGATCTCGGCGGGTGACAGCGGCTCGGCGGGCATGGACGGCTCCTGTGGTGGTCGTGGGGTCGGTGCGGGGCTGGTGACGTTACGGTCTGGGTATGACGACTGCCCCGCCCGACACGGAAGTAGGGCCGCTGCTGCGGGAATGGCGGGAGCGGCGGCGCATCAGCCAGTTGGAGCTGGCCCTGCGCGCGGACTCCTCGGCCCGGCACATCTCGTTCGTCGAGACGGGCCGCTCCCGGCCCAGCGAGGACATGGTCCTGCGGCTGGCCGAGGCGCTGGACGTACCGGTCCGTGAGCGCAACGCCCTGCTCGTGATGGCCGGTTACGCACCCCGCTACGCGCAGACGCCGCTCGACGCCCCCGCGATGTCCGCCCTCCGCGAGAGCCTCGACCGGCTGCTCACCGCGTACGAGCCGTACCCGGCGCTGGTGGTCGACGGCGTCTACGGGGTCGTGGCGGCCAACCGGGGGATCGCCCTGCTGCTGGAGGGGGTGGCGGAGAGGCTGCTGGTCCCGCCGGTGAACGCCATGCGGCTCACGCTGCACCCGGAGGGGCTCGCGCCGCGCATCGTGAACCTCCCCGAGTGGCGGGCGGACCTGCTGGCGCAGATGGAGCGCCAGATCGCCCTCGTACGGTTGCCCGCCCTGCGCGAACTGTACGAGGAGGTGGCCGCCTACCCGGTCCCCGAGCGGCCGGCCGACACGGACCGCACCGATGTGCCGGAGGGTCCGGGCGGGTCCGGTGGCAGCGCATCTGCCGACGGACGGGCGGGCGGGGAGCGGGCCGCCGCGTTCGCGCTGCCGATGCGGCTCGAACACGGCGGCCGGGTCCTGTCGTTCGTGTCGTCGATCGCGACGTTCAACACGCCGATGGACGTGACGGTGGCCGAACTGGCCATCGAGACGTTCCTCCCGGCCGACCGGGAGACCGCCGCGTACCTGCACGCCCACCTGTCCCCGTGACGCCCCGCTCCCGGCCCTCTTCGCCGTCCGCGTGTTCGCGGGGCGGCGGAGAGGGCCGGGGGCCCGCCGGCCGAGAGGTGCCTGGGCGGGGCCGCGTCAGACGCGGGCTCCGTTGTCGAGCGGGTCACGGCGAACCGTGCGGGTCTTCCCGCGTGCGGTGCCCTTCCCCTTCCCCGGCGCGGGCGGCGGGGCCTTGGCGCTCCGCTCCAGGGCGAGGGCTCCGGGTACGGCGGTGAACACCGAGGACCAGGTGCCGACGACGATGCCGATGAGCAGCGCGATCGCGAAGTCGGCCAGCGAGTCGCCGCCCAGCACCGCGAGGGCGGCCAGGATGAACAGGGCGCCCATGCCGGTGTTCACCGTCCGGGGGACGGTCTGGAGGACCGCCCGGCGGGCGATGGTGTCCAGCGGCGTCGTCCGGTTGGCCCCCCACAGCTCCCGTACCCGGTCGAAGACCACCACCGAGTCGTTGACCGAGTAGCCGATGACGGTGAGGAGGGCGGCCAGGAAGATGCCGTCCACCGGGCGTCCCAGCCAGGCGAAGGCCCCCACCACGAGGATCACGTCGTGCACCATCGCCACGACGGAGGCCACCGCGAACGTCCAGCGGAACCGGACCGCGAGGTAGGCCAACTGGACGGCCACCGCCACGCCGAGGGCGATCAGCGCGTTGCGCCGCAGTTCGTCGCCGAGGCTCGGGCCGATCAGTTCGTCCCGCACCTTCTTCGTCTCACCGCCCTCCTCCGCGAGCGCGGACCGCAGGGCGTGCTCGCCGTCGTTGTCGAGCTTGCCGGTGCGCACCGACAGATCGCCGTCGCCCGCCGTGGTGACCTCGGCGTCCTTGAACCCGGCGGCGGCCAGGGTGTCGCGGGCCGTCTCGACGTCGACCGGGCGGCTGGTGGAGTACTCGACCAGCCGTCCCCCGGTGAACTCGACGCCCAGGTCGATCCCGCGCACCACGATCCCGGCCACGGCGACGGCGACCAGGGCCGCCGAGACGACGAGCCAGCGCAGCGGCCTGCGGAACAGCCGGGGGTCCTTGCGGACCAGCCACGCCCGTACGGCACCGGGCCGCCCGATGCCGTTGACGCCCCGGTAGTCGCTGACGAAGCGGCGGTTCGCGGCGATCTCGGTGAGCGCGCGGGCAATGACCAGGGCGGAGAACATCGAGGCGACGACCCCGATGGCGAGCGTGACACCGAAGCCCTTGACCGGGCCGGAGCCCAGGAAGAAGAGCAGTCCGGCGGCGATCAACGTGGTCGCGTTGGAGTCCGCGACGGCGCTCCACGCCTTCTGGAAGCCGGTGGTCAGTGCGGAGCGCAGGGAGCGTTTCGGCCGGTCGGCGCACTCCTCCCTGGCCCGTTCGAAGACCAGGACGTTCGCGTCGACCGCCATGCCGATCGCCAGGACGAACCCGGCGAGCCCGGGGAGGGTCAGCGTGACGCCGAGGGCGACGAGCGCCGCGTAGGAGATCACCCCGTACGCGCCCAGCGCCACGGCGGCCAGGGCGCCGAAGAGCCGGTAGACGACGGTGATGAAGAGGGCGGTCGCGGCGGCGCCGATGAGGGCCGCCTGCGCGCTCGCCTCGATGGCCGCCGCGCCGAGCGTGGGGCCCACGGTCCGCTGCTCGACGATCTCGACGGGTACGGGCAGCGCCCCGCCCTTGATGAGCAGCGCCAGGTCTCGCGCCTCGTCGGCGCTGAACGAACCGGTGATCTGGGTGGTCCCGGACGGCAGACCCACGCGGCAGCCCACCGAGGGGTCGACCTGCGGCGAGGAGATGACCTTCTCGTCGAGGACGATGGCGACCCTTCGCCGGTCGTCCCCGGCGGGGTGGCAGGCGGCCTCGCCGGTCAGCTTCTTCCAGTCCTGGCCGGCGTCCTTGCGGAACGTCAGCGACACGCTCCAGCCGGCTCCGCCCTGCGCGTCGAACGCGGCGGTGGCGTCGTCGACGCCCGCGCCGGAGAGCCGGGACGGGCCGAGCGCCAGGGAACGGCCCTGCTCGTCGGGGAGGGTCAGATCGCCGGGTCCGGTGTCGGAGGCGGGGGGCTTCTTCCTTCCGTCCGTTCCCTCCGTCTCCGAGTCGCCGGCCGGCGGTTCCCCGGTCTCCGGCTTCCCGGTGCCCGGGCCCTCGACCGCGTGGAAGGAGAGCTGCGCCGTCCGGCCGATCACCTCGGCGGCCTGGCGGGGGTCCTGGACGTCGGGCAGTTCGACGATGATCCGGTCCTCGCCGGAACGGGTCAGGGTCGGTTCGGAGACGCCGAGCGAGTCGATGCGCTGGCGCAGCACCTCCAGGGTGCGGTCGGTGGTCTCCCGGTCCGCTGTGACGGTGTCGGAGTCGTGGGCCTGCAGGACGATGCGGGTGCCGCCCTGGAGATCGAGCCCGAGTCTGGGCGACATGGTCAGGGTGATGACGACGGACGCGAGCAGAACGGCGACAGCCAGAACCGCTCGCACCGCGGTGGCGCGAGTCATGGAGATCCTCCGGTGGGGCGCCGGGCGCCCTCACCTCAGTGAGGACGCGACGCCGGATCGGCAGCAGTGCAGGACGCGTGGCCGGTCGTGGGACCGGTGGCCCTGCTCGGAGGTCCCCTCACGTCGGGGAGGGCGGCGCTGCGGCTGCCAGGCACGTCGAAGGAGTCCGCGGCGGACAGCCGTACGCCGCCGCGCGGCACGGCGGACCCCGGCGCGGCGGGTGCCAGGACGTCGTGCGGGGGCGGTGGGGCGTGCACCAGCAGGTACGCCCGGCCGGAGCCCGCCCGGGGGGTCTGCGCCGGATCGGCGGCGGCCCTGGGGTGCTCGTGCTCGGCCCGCGCCACGGCTCCCGCGCCCGGACCGGCCGCGGTGGAGTGCGCGTGGTCCGGGTCCTGCCGGTCGTGCGCGCGGTGGTGCGGCCACCGCCGGTCCTCCACGTGCCGGTCCGGCCCGACGGCGTGCCGGGCTTCGGAGCCCGTTCCGGTCGTCGCGGCAGGCCCGGTCGCGGGCCCGCTGCCGGCGCCCGGGGGCCTTCCGGTGGTCGACACGGTTCCGGTCGTCGGCCCGCCGCCGCCCGGGGTGGCTCCGGCGGCCTGGGTGGCTCCGGCGGCCTGAGTGCTTGCGGCGTTGGCGAGGGCGGGCACCGCGGCGTCGGCCGTGGCGGTGCCGCCGGCCAGGGTGAGGACCGTGAGGAGCAGCGCGGCGAGCAGGCAGCGCAGCCGGGACGTGTTCGCCCGGGGCGCCCCCGGGTGCGGCGTCACCGCGGGCGGCCGGTGTGCTCGGGCGACGCCGTCCGGTGGCGCAGCACGGAGCTGAGGATCTGTCCGGCGCCGCGGACGACCGTGGTCGACGGGTCGTCGGCCAGACGGACCCGGGTGCCGAGGCAGCAGGCGATGCGGTCGGTGACGTCCGGGCACAGCGCGCCGCCGCCCGCGAGCACGGGCCCCTTCCGCAGGGCGCCCCGGATCGCGCCGTGCCGGTCGTGCCGCCACATGGACGTGATCATGTCGAGCACGGTACGCACGAGCGCGGCGGGCATAGCCGCCGGGTCCAGACCGCCGAGGTCGTCGAGGCCGCTCTCGGCCTGCCGGGCGTCGGCGACGAGGCCGTTGACGAGGAGTGTGACCTCGGTGAGCTCTGCGCCCATGTCGACGACGAGGAGGGGGCCCGTCTCCCTGGGGCCGACGTACGCGGCGGCGGCGCGGGCGCTGCTGAGGACCACGACGCGCGTCGTACCGAGTCCGGCGAGCAGGGCGCGGGCGGCGGAGCGGTGTTCGGCTCCGGCGAGGACGGGGTGGCTGAGGACGATGACGCTGTCGCTGCGGTCGGGTCCGAGGGCCGCGTCGGCGATCCGGCCGAGCAGCCGTCCGCAGGACTCGGGGTCGACGATGCGTCCGCGCCGGACCGGCCGCTCGCCGCCCCCGTGGACGCCCTCCCCCGGATACGGGTCGAGGACCAGCCCGTGCCCGGGCACCCAGGCCCGGGTACGCGAGCTGCCGAGGTCGAGGGCCAGACCCCGGGCGGCCGGCGCGCCGCTCCACGCGCTCCGGTGCCGCTGGTGGTGCGCCAGTGGGCCGCCGGGCGGACGGCCCGCCCCGAACGCCCCGGCACCGCCTCCGTCACGAAGCGGTCCGGGGCTCTTCCCCCATGGGCCCGCCCCCGGGCGCAGCGGCCCTCGCCACTCGCCGGGCGCGGAAGTCGTCGGGACGCGGACGGCGCGGGCCGAGGCGGAGGGGAGCGCGGGGGCCGGGAGAGCGGCGGTCCGATCGACGGCAGAAGACCCGTGGCCGGTGCCCGCGCTCACACCCACGCCGACGGACGACGGGGCGACGGCGCGACCAGGTCGCTGTCCGTCGTGCACAGAACGCATCGTCCCTCACCCCCGGCCGGCCGCCCTGGCCGCCCATTCACCCGTCGGCCCACGGATAGTGAGGCACGACCGAGCCCTCACTATGCAATACGGGGTGGTGGAACGCCACTTCCTCGGTGATTCACAGGCACCCCGCGCTCTGTGCGCGGGGGCCGCCGCTCAGCTCTCCTCCCCCGCCCCCAGGAAGGCGCCCACCAGCTCCGCGAACTCCTCCGGCTCCGCGACCCGGACGCCCAGATCCTCCGCCTTGGTGCGCTTGGACCCGGCCTTCTCCCCGGCGACCAGCAGACTCGTGCGCTTGGAGACGCTGGAGGAGGCCCGGCCGCCGGCTCGTTCGATCAGCTCGTTCATCTGGTTGCGCGACAGCTTCTCCAGTGCGCCGGACATCGCGCCCGTGACCACCACGGTCATCCCCGTCAGCGGCAGCGCGGCGCCGTTCGTACCGTCGTCGGCCGCCCCGGCCTCGTTCTCCGTGCCCGGCTCCGGCGGCGGGGTGGCGCCCGGCTCCGTCATGTTCACCCCGGCGGCGACGAGCTTGTCGATCAGCGGGGCCAGCTCCGCCAGCTCGGCGACCACCGCGGCGGCCTTCTCCTTGCCGATGCCGTCGACCCGCTGGAGGGTCTCGGCGTCGGCGGCCACGATCCGGTCCATGGTGGCGAAGTACCGGGCGATGCGCCGCGACATGGACCGTCCCGTGCCCCGGACGCCCAGGGCGCAGAACACCCGGGAGAGCGGACGGGTGCGGGCCGTTCCGATGGCCGCCAGGAGGTTGTCCGTGGAGGTCTCGCCCATCCGGTCGAGGGCGAGCAGCTGGGCCCGCTCCAGGGTGAACAGGTCGGCGAAGTCCGCGACGAGGCCCCCCTCGACGAGCTGGACGACCCGGGTGGTGCCCAGACCCTCGATGTCGAGCTGGTCGCGCCCCGCGGCGTACGAGACGGAGGCGACCAGGCGGCAGCTGCGCCCCCGGACACAGCGCCAGCGCTGCTCGCTCGCGTCGATGTCGGAGCCGCACTGCGGGCAGCTCTCGGGGAACGCGATGGGTGTCTCCTCCCCGGTGCGCAGGTGCACGACGGGGGCTTCGATGCGCGGGATGATGTCGCCGGCCTTGTAGACCATGACCTGGTCCCCCAGGCGCAGGTCGCGGCGGGTGATGTCGGCCGGGTTGTGCAGCGTGGCGTAGCCGACGGTCGAGCCGTCGATCTCCACGGGCTCCAGGACGGCGCGCGGCGCGATGATGCCCGTGCGCCCCACGTTCCACTCGACGGCCAGCAGGCGGGTGATCTTCTCGACGGCGGGCAGCTTGTAGGCGATGGCCCAGCGGGGCGCCCGGGTGCCCGACCCGGCCTCGCGCTGGTCGGCCGCCGGGTCGGCCTTGATCACGATCCCGTCGATCCCGAACGGCAGCGCCGCACGCAGGGACGCTATGGCGTCCACCCGCGCCTGGACCTCCTCGACCGTGGTGGCCAGGACGGGCGCCACGTCGGTGCCCGCCGCCGTGTGCACACCGAGGCCGGCGACGTACGACAGGACCTCGCTGTGCGGCAGTTCGGCGAGGGTCTGCGCCAACGCGCCGGAGTCGGGCAGGGGGAGCGCCCCGTAGGCGAAGAACGTGGTCTCCACCCGGTACGCGCGGTCCTTGGCGCGCAGGGTGCCCGCCGCCCCGTTGCGCGGGTTGGCGAAGGGGGCGCCGCCGTGTTCCGTACGGATCGCGTTGCCCTGCTCGAACTGCTCGTTCGTCATCAGGATCTCGCCGCGCACCTCCAGGGTCACCGGGGCGGACAGCCGCTGCGGCAGCCCGACGACGGCCGCCGCCGCGTGCGAGACGTCCTCGCCCGCCTGGCCGTCGCCCCGGGTGATGAGGCGCTCGAACCGGCCGTCGCGGTAGCGCGCGGCGACCGCCAGTCCGTCGAGCTTCGGCTCGACGCTCCACGCGGTGACCGGTCTGCCGATGCGCCGCTCCAGCGACGCGGTCCAGGTCCCGAACTGCTCGGCGGAGAACACGTTGTCCAACGACAGCATGGGCACCGTGTGCGGTACGTCGCCGACGGCCGCGCCGCCCGCGACCTTGCCCGTGGGCGAGTCGGCGAGCACCTCGTCGGGGTGGTCCGCCTCGTACGCGGCTATCCCGCGCGCCAGCCGGTCGTAGGCCTCGTCGTCCAACGCGCTCTCGCCCGTGGCGTAGTACGCGGCGGCGGCGCGGGACGCCTCTTCCACCGCGGCGGCGTAGGCGGCGGCGTCGGCGAGAACAGCGGCTGAGTTCGTCATGGCCACCATTCTTCCGCCCACCACTGACAACGCCCCGGGCACGCGCTCGCGCGCTCCCCTCCGCTCACCGAGGACAGGCCCGAACCGGCGTGACCGCACGCCCTGTTGCTCCCCGGGGCCCGGAACCGGCCGTTCGCATCGGTCGTCCGCACCGGCCTTCCCCGGGCGCGCGGCGGGTCAGGCCGTCGTTCCCGTGGCGTCCGGTGCGGGGTCCTGGCGGTTCGGGGGCGGCAGCGGCTGGATCGCCTGCGCGGTGCGCGCGGCCGTGGGCCCCGCGCCGGGAACGCCCGGCGGAAACGGTTCGTCCACCGGGCCGGCCCCGGCGAAACCTTCCGCCCGGACCGGTACCTGGGGGCCGGAGGACTCCTGGAGCCAACGCGTCAGCACCCGGTGCACCGCCTCCGCGCCCACCAGCCCGCCGCCCGGCGGCACGGGGGCGGAGACGGACTCCCCCGGCTCGGCGGACTCGGCGGACTCGGCGGACTCGGCGGACTCGGCGGCCATGATGTCGAGCGGGTCCGTCAGCCCGCGCGGCCACAGCAGGAACGGCCGCGACTGCTCGCCGCCGAGGCCGCCGTGGGAGCCGATCTGCTCCTCGAAGGCGTGCACGGTGCCGGTGCCCGGGTCGTACATGGAGTTGACCATGATGTCCGCGACGTGCGGGAAGGTGTCCGTACGGCGTACGGCGTCGGCCGCCCCCGCGCCGAACACGGCGAGCGGGCCCTCCTCGTCCGACAGCTCCGCGATCGGGACCTCGGCCCCGCCCGGTCCGAGCACCACGGAGCCGTGCTCCTCGCTGCGGACGAGGAGGAAGCCGATCCCCGGGTGGTTGGCGAGCGTGGAGAGCAGGGCGGGGTGGCGGCGGTCGATCTGCTCGCGCGAGGCGCGGCCCCCGATGTCCGGGAACGAGATCAGCCCGAGGTTCCCGGAGGCCAGGACGATCGGGTCGGAGAGCTTCGCCGCCTGCTCGTCCACCCCTCCCTCCACCGGCCGGTGCAGCGCGATCCGGACCGCGTCGCGGGCCTCGGAAGCGCTGCGGGTGCGCTGGGCGCGGCGGGGCACGGGCAGCCCGCTGCCCGCGCGGACCAGGTCCTTGAGCGTCAGCCCGTACTTCCCCGCGAAGGTCTCGCCGGGGCTCTGGCCGTGGTCGGACAGGAGCACGATCCGGTAGGCGCGCGGGGTCCGGTCGGCGATCTTCGCGATCAGGGCGAGGGACCGGTCGAGGCGTTCGAGGACCTTCTCGGCGTCGCGGCTGTGCGGACCGGAGTGGTGGGCGACCTCGTCGTAGGCGACGAGGTCGGCGTAGACGGCGGTGCGGCCGGCGAACAGGTCGCCGAGGACGGCGGCGACGACCACATCGCGCTCCACGACCGTGGCGAAGGCCCGGATGAAGGGGTAGAGCCCGCCGCGCTTGACGCGCGGGGTCACCTTGCGGGCGCGGGCCCGCATGGACTGGCCGATCTCACGGACGACCTCGGCGACGAAGGAGAGGGCGGTGCGAGTGGCGTTGGCCGGGTCGGAGAAGTAGGCGAAGTATCCGGCGCGGGAGCGGCTGCCCTTGCCGCGCCGGGCGGCCATCGAGAGCACCAGGGCGAGCTGGCCGGCGCCGCCGCTGAAGAGGTTGCCGCGGCTCGCGCCGTCGATGGTGAGCAGGCCGCCGTCGCGGGTGCGCTCGATGGCGCGGCGCTGCATTTCGAGCGCGCTCGCGGGGCGGCTGGAGACCATCACGGTGCGGGTCTCCTTCTCGTACCAGCGGAACGCGGGCACGTCGTGGTTGCTGCCGTGCAGGATCGCGAGCTGGCTGGCGCCGGTCTGACTGGACCAGTCGGTGCGCCAGGGGGTGAGCCGGTGGCCGGAGGAGTCCGCGAGCCAGCCGGCGACGGTCGGCATGAGTCCGGCGGCGGCGGCCGCGACCAGCGCGTCGTGGCCGACGCCGTCGAGCTGGATGAAGACCGTGCCGGGCGGCCCCTCTCGGCCGGGGCCTCCCTGATCCGCCGGTCTGCCGCGTCGGCGGCGGTAGGCGAGCCGGGACAGCCGGCGTCGGTACGCATCGTCGTCGCGGACGGCGAAGGCCGTGGAGGTGGCGGAGGCGACGGCCGACATCACGGCGGCGACGACGACCGCGGTCTCGGGTGCGGCGTCGCCGCGTCCGTCCGGGATGAGGCGCAGCGCTATCAGCAGCAGCGAACCGTTGAGGAAGAAGACGAGGGCGCCCAGGACCAGCGCGGGCACGATGAGCAGGGCCCGCACGAGGACGGGCCAGACCAGCGCGGAGAGCAGGCCGAACGCACCCGCGCCCCAGGCGGCCGTGAAGGCCGTCCTGGTGATGGTGTCCCCGTCGTCGGACTGGAGCCGGAAGTCGGGCAGAATGCCGGCGAGCGCGAGCAGGGTGAGGGCGGACGCGGCCCAGACCGCGATCACGCGTATCAAGGTGGCGCCCGCCCTGCGCCACTTCCCGTCAGCCACCCCGTCCACCTGCGCCTTCCCGTCCCCGGGCCCGGTCGTCCGGGCCCGCCCCTCAGCTTGGCACAGCGGCGGTCACGGTCGGCGGCGCCCAGGGGACGCCCCGGGCTCGGCGCGGCGGTACGGGGGGCGCATAGGCTCGTACGGGCAGCGCCCCCGTACCCGGGTCGCGCTGACCTGGCGCGCTCCGGCGCACGGCACGACGTGTCCGGAGTCACGGTGCACGCAACGCCGGACGACGGGGTACAGGGGAACGCGAGCACGCGTCACGGCGGGCCGATGGGCGAACGGCATCAAGGCGGGGCGCCACGGCGGGCCGCTGGACGGACGAGGAGACGAGGAGACGAGGCGCCGGTGGAGATCACCTGGTGGGGTCATGCCACCTGCACGATCGAGGACTCGGGGGTGCGGGTCCTGACCGACCCCCTGTTCGTACGGCGCTTCGCGCATCTGCGCCGGCGCCGGGGCGCGGTGCCGCCGCCGTCGGCCGCCGCCGCCGAGGTGGTGCTGGTCTCCCATCTGCACTCCGACCATCTCCACCTGCCGTCGCTGGCCCGGCTGGCCCCGGGCAGCCGGCTGGTCGTGCCGCGCGGCGCGGTGGCGGCGGTGCCGGGGCTGCGGGCGTTGCGGCGGAGGCGCGGGCTGCACGTCACCGAGGTGCTGCCGGGCGACACGGTACGGGTCGGCGAGGTGCGGGTGCGGGCCGTCCCCGCGCTGCACGACGGACGGCGGCTGCCGGTCGGGCCGCACCGGGCCCCCGCGCTGGGCTACGTGGTCGAGGGCGAGGCCCGCACGTACTTCGCCGGGGACACCGGGCTCTTCGACGGGATGGCGGACGCGGTGGGGCCGGTGGACGTGGCGCTGCTGCCGGTGGGGGGCTGGGGCCCCTACCTGGGCCACGGCCATCTGGATCCGGCGCGGGCCGCCGAGGCGCTGACCCGTATCGCACCGGCGTCGGCCGTCCCGGTGCACTACGGCACGTACTGGCCGATCGGACTCGACGGGGTGCGCCCGCACGAGTTCCACGCGCCGGGCGACGAGTTCGTCCGGCAGGCGGCGAAGCGGGCGCCCGAGGTGACGGTGCATCTGCTGGGACACGGCGAGAGGGTCGCGCCGGGGGCCCGCCGGTGATCCAGGAGATCCAGCAGCTCATGCGGGAGCTGCCGACCGAGTCGACCCAGCAGGCGGTCGGCTATCCGACGCTGTTCACGCTGGTGGCGCTGGGTTCGCTGGTGCCCGTGGTGCCGACGGGGGCACTGGTGAGTTCGGCGGCGGTGGTGGCCTTCCACCAGACGTCTCCGCTCTCGCTGCTCTTCGTCTTCCTGGTCGCGTCGGGCGCCGCGTTCCTCGGGGACATCTGCCTGTACTGGCTGGGGCAGCGCGGTGTGCGGTCGAAGAACGGCTCGAAGTGGCTGTCGGCGATCACCCGCCGGGCGGCGCCGGAGCGGCTGGCCCAGGCGCAGGAGAAGCTGACGGACCACGGCGGGACGGTGCTGGTGCTGTCCCGGCTGATACCGGCCGGGCGGATTCCGGTCATGCTGGCGTGTCTGCTGAGCCGGATGCCGTTGCGGCAGTTCGCCCGGGGGGACGTTCCGGCGTGTCTGGCGTGGGCGGCGACGTACCAGCTCATCGGCATCCTCGGCGGTTCGCTGTTCCCGGAGCCGTGGCAGGGGGTCGTCGCGGCGATCGCCCTGACGCTGCTGATCAGCGGGGCTCCGGCGGTGTGGCGCCGGCTGCGGGCACGGTTCGGCCCGGGGGCGGACGGCGCGACGAGGTGAGGGCCCGAGGTGGCGGCGGGGCGCCCGCCGGTGCCGGACGCCCCGCCGTCCGGCCCTCTCAGCGCAGTGCGCCGAGGACCGCCGCGAAGCGGTCCAGGGCCCGCGCCACGTGGGGCAGCTCCAGGGGCCGCTCGGCGGCGAGAGCCTCCGCCCGCTGCCGCGCGGTGGTCCCGAGCAGCGGTCCGGTGCCCAGGCGTACGCGGAGCGCGCCCAGCTCGTCGCCGAAGCGGTGGCCGCCCGGCGCCGGTGCGCCGAGGCGGTCCGTGAGGTACTCCTCCAGCTCCATCGAGTCCGTGACGCCCAGCTCGGCCAGGCGGGGGCGCAGGGGGCCGAGATCGGCGTAGAGGTGGCGGCCGGCCTGGGGCGGCCGGGCCAGCGCGCCCGCGCCGAGGACCGCGCGGTGGGCTGCCGAGGCGATGTCGGCCTGGAGCGCGGCGGCCCGCCGGATCCGGTCGCGTACGGCCTCCGGCTCGTCCAGGGCGTGGGCGGCGGCGTGGGCGACCGGTCCGGCGACGAGGGCCCCGAGGGCGGTGAGGACGTCCAGGGTGCGGGCGTGGCGCACGGCGGCCCGGGGGGTGTCGGGGAAGCGGGCGACGGCGACCGGCCAGGGTGCGGGCGTGAGGGCTCCGGACAGGTCGGCGAGGACCGTGACGTCGTCCGGGCACATCTCGGCGGGGCTGAGCAGGACGGTGTCGCGCGGCCGGTGCACGGTGTCGCGCCAGGTCTCGTCGCTGACGATGTGCAGTCCCTCCCCGATCGCCGCCTCGCACGCCTCGCGGACCAGCTCGGGCGGGGCGACCGTGGCGGTGGGGTCGTCGGCGACGGAGAGGAGCAGAAGCTTCGGCCGCCCGCCCTCGGCCCGGATCCGGCGGACGGTCTCCAGGAGGGCGTACGGGTCGGGGACGCCGCCGCATTCGGCCGGGGTCGGCACGTGGTACGCGGGGCGGCCGAGCAGCCGGGCCTGCGGCATCCAGGCGGCCGGGCAGGGGCGCGGCATGAGGACGTCACCGCCGTGCGCGCCGATCAGGGCCAGCAGCAGCGGCTGGGCACCGGGGGCGGCGGCGATCCCCGCGGACGTGCCGTGCAGCCCGCGCCGGTCCCAGTAGCCGCGGGCCGCCTCGCGCAGCGCGAGTCCGCCGCCGGGCGGCTCGGGCCGGGTCCCGCCGGAGGCCGCGGCGAGGACGGCGGCCAGCTCGGGGAGGACCGGGAGCCCGGGGTCGGGGGCGAGCGGCCCGTAGCGCATGGGACCGTGGTCCTCGTGCGGGCCGGGCCGGGCCTTCCGGGAGCCGGCTCCCGCCGCGTGCCCGGCGGCCGGGTCCTCGTGGGGGCCGACGCCCTCGCTGCCGCGCACGACGGTCCGGTCCTCGCCGCCGTCCTGCCCGGCGGCCCGGTCTTCGTGCGCCCGGGCCCTGCCGCCGTCCTGCCCGGTGGCCCGGTCCTCATGGGGGCCGACGCCCTCGCTGCCGCGCATCCGGCCCTCCTCCGCCGCTCGTCGCCGTCGCTCATCGCCGCCGCCCGACCGTCATGGCACGGCGGGCGCCCGGCGCCGGTACCCGGGTGTCGCGGGCCTCCGCCGCGCCCCGGCGTACGCTCTCCGGCGCCCGTGACCCGGCATCCGGGCTTCTCCGCCCCGTCACGTGGCCCCCTGGAGTTCTTTATACGGAGGTTCCGGGCGGCCCGCCCGTCCAGTCGGACCGCCCCGCCGGGCCCCGCTCACCGGCCCCGCCCCACCGGGCCGTGCGGCGGCGGGTGGCCAGGGTCTCAGCGCGCCTCCTGGTTCAGCGGGGCGCGGCCGGGTATTCGCTGATCCATGTCCACAGCGAGAACCTCATCGGCCACCTCCACCGCCACCGCCCGGTTGCGCGGCTGGCTGCAGAGCCGGGACCTGGCCGTCTTCCGAAGCGTCGCGGACCGGCACTGGCCGGGGGCCGACCCGCTGCTGCCCAAGCTGAGCCGGAGCGCCAACCACGGGCTGCTCTGGTTCGGGACGGCCGCCGGGATCGCGGCCCTCGGCGGCAGCGCGCGCTCGCGGCGGGCCGCGTTGCGCGGGGCTGCCTCGCTCGCCGTGGCGTCGGTGGCGATCAACACCGTAGGCAAGGGCGCGGTGCGCCGTGAGCGCCCGATACTCGATCTGGTGCCGTCCGTGCGGCAGCTCAAGCGGCAGCCGGTCACCACGTCGTTCCCGTCCGGGCACGCGGCCTCCGCCGCCGCCTTCGCGACCGGGGTCGCGCTGGAGTCCAAGGGCTGGGGCGCGGTCGTGGCGCCGGTCGCCGCGGCCGTCGCCGTCTCCCGCGTCTACACGGGCGTGCACTACCCGAGCGACGTGCTGGCGGGGGCCGCGCTCGGGGTGGGCGCGGCGTTCGCCCTGCGCGGGGTCGTGCCCACCCGGGGACAGCTGCCCGCTCCCGGCCGCCCGCCCGGTGAGGCTCCGGCGCTCCCGGCCGGGAAGGACCTCGTCGTGGTGGTGAACCAGGCGTCGGGCACGGCCACCGCGACCGCCTCGCTGGTGCGCGAGGCGCTGCCCGCCGCCGAGGTGGTGGAGGTGCCGCCCCAGGAGCTGTCCGCCGCCATGGACAAGGCCGCGGGCCGGGGCAGGGCCCTCGGCGTCTGCGGGGGCGACGGCACGGTGAACCTCGCGGCATCGGTGGCGGCGACGCACGGGATGCCGCTGGCCGTCTTCCCGGGCGGCACGCTCAACCACTTCGCGTACGACCTGGGCATCGAGACGGTCCACGACACCGCCACCGCCCTCACCGCCGGGGACGCCATCCGCGTGGACCTCGGCCGTTTCCGGCCGGGGCCGAACGGCCCGGACGGGGCCGACGGGTACTTCCTCAACGCCTTCTCCCTGGGTGTCTATCCGGAGCTGGTCCGCACCCGGGAGCACTGGTCGCCCCGGATCGGCGGCTGGCCCGCCGGGGTGCTGGCTGCCTTCCACGTGCTGCGCGACCGTCGCCCCCTGGAAGCCGAACTGCAGGGCCGCAGGCGTCCGTTGTGGCTGCTCTTCGTCGGCAACGGCCTGTTCCAGCGAGTGGGCCCCGCACCGGGCCGCCGCCACAACCTGGCGGACGGCCTGCTGGACGTCCGGGTGGTGCACGGTGGCCGCGGACCCGCGCTGCGCCTGCTGGCGGCGGCCGTGGCGGGACCGCTGACCCGCTCCCCCGCCCACGCGGCGGTGCGCCGGCGCCGGGTGCGGCTCGGAGGGCTGGCGCCGGGGACGCCGTACGCGTACGACGGTGAAGTGGGCCGCTCCGGAACGGAACTGACGGTCGACAAGCTTCCGGAGGCGCTGACGGTCTACTGCCCGATGCCCATCTGACCCGCCACCACCGGACCGCACGCCCCTCACCGACACATCCCCGACCTATGTCCGCATGGCAAGACACCCATCTCACCATTCGACATGGCGGCGTACGGTGAGTCCTGTCGCCGCACCCACGGACGCGGCACTTCCGGGAGACGGAGAGGACGCATCGCCATGCCGAAGGAGACCGCCGTGTACACGCACGGCCACCACGAGTCGGTCCTGCGCTCGCACCGCTGGCGGACCGCCGCCAACTCGGCGGCGTACCTCCTCGGCGAACTGCGTCCCGGGCAGGCCGTGCTGGACGTCGGCTGCGGCCCCGGCACCATCACCGCCGACCTGGCCGCCCTGGTCGCACCGGGGCGGGTCACCGCCGTGGACACCACCGACGACATCCTCGGCCGAGCCGCCACCGTGGCCGCCGAACGCGGCCTGGAGAACGTCGAGTTCGCGGTGGCCGACGTCCACGCGCTGGACTTCCCCGACGACTCCTTCGACGTGGTCCACGCCCATCAGGTGCTCCAGCACGTCGGCGACCCGGTCCAGGCGCTGCGGGAGATGCGGCGCGTCTGCCGCCCCGGCGGCGTGGTCGCGGTCCGTGACAGCGACTACGCGGCGATGACGTGGTACCCGCGGGCTCCGGGGCTCGACACCTGGCTCGACGTGTACGAACGCGTGGCGCGAGGCAACGGCGGCGAGCCGGACGCCGGCCGCAGGCTGCTGTCCTGGGCGCGGCGGGCGGGATTCACCGACATCGCCCCGACCGCGGCGGCCTGGTGTTTCGCCACCCCGGAGTCCCGCGCCTGGTGGAGCGGCCTGTGGGCGGACCGTACGACGGACTCGGTCTACGCCGACCTCGCCGTGGCGGGCGGCCACGCGACCCCGGAGCAGCTCACCGCGATCGCCGACGCGTGGCGCTCCTGGGGCACGGAGGAGGACGGCTGGTTCATGGTCCCGCACGGAGAGGTGCTCTGCCGGGTGTGAGGCCGGCCGCCCCGCGGATGCGCGGGGCGGATCGCGGCAGGCGTGGCGGACGAACCCGGGCGGAGACCGTCGGACTACGGCGCGCCGGGCGGTGGCGGCGCGCCCGGACCCTCAGGAGACACCCCGCCCCGGCCCGAATCGATCACACAGTCACCTGCCGCCAACTACCCTCGTCCCATGGAGATTCTGGGAACCACGCTGCGTATCTGCGTCGACGACCTCGAGTCGTCGGTGGCCTTCTACGAGGGGCTGACGGGGACCCCGGCCCTGCGCTTCGAGCGCGGTGGGGTGTCGGTGGCCGCGATCGGCTGCTTCCTGCTGATGAGCGGGCCGGAGTCGGAGCTGGAGGTGCTGCGCAAGGTGGGAGCGACCATCGCGGTGAAGGACGTCGACGAGGCGAACGAGGCGCTCACCCGGGCGGGTGCGCGCGTCATCGCGGGGCCGGTGCCGACCCCGGCGGGACGCAACCTCATCGCGCTGCACCCGGACGGCTCGGTCTTCGAGTACGTGGACCGCAAGGTGACCGTCTGACCCCTGCTCCGGGGGAGCAACCGGACGGCTGTGTCCGTCAGTTGTCCGCCAGGGCGCCGACGACGAGGTCCGCGAGGAGTGCGCCCGCACTGCCGTCCGGGTCGAGATCGGGGTCGTAGATGGTGACGTTGAGCCCGACGCAGCGCGGCGAAGACACCAACGTCCGCAGCAGCGGAGCGAGTTCGTCCGGGAGGAGGCCGCCGTCGTCGGGGCTGTCGACGGCGGGCATCACGCTCGGGTCGAGGACGTCGGCGTCCAGGTGGACCCAGTACCCGTCGAGAGCGGGCGTCTCCAGGCTCTCCACCGCGGCCCGCGCGATGTCGGCGGCGCCCCGCTCCCGGATCTGGCCGACGGTCGCGTTGGGGATCTTGAGCGCGGCGAGTTCCACCTGGTCCTCGTCCTCGTCCCGCATGCCGAAGAGGCGTACGTCCTCGTCCCTGAGGTAGGGGCGGAGCCCTTCGAGGTCGCTGAGGTCCGCCTGGCCCCGGCCGGTGGCGATGGCCAGTTCCTCGCCGCCCGCCGCGCCGACCCCCTCGCTGTTGCCGGTGTGCCGGAAGTCGGCGGATCCGTCGACGGCGGCGAGCCCGTACCGCCCGATGCGGCGCAGGGCGAGGGCCGCGCCGAGCTGGATGGAGCAGTCGCCGCCGAGGACCAGAGCGAACTCCCCCGCCCTGACGTGCCCTTCGATGCGGTCGGCCAGGGTGCGCGTGTACCGGGCGATGGCGGCGGCGTTGAACACCCCGTCGCCTGCCTTCCAGTCGCCCCGGTCGTAGCGCGGCGGGACGACGACACCGCCCTCCAGCGCTCCGAGGCGCGCCACGACGCGCTGTTCACGCAGGGCGCCCGCCAGCTTGTAGCACCCCGGGACGGTACCGGGGGCCGGGGGCCGGAGGCCGAGGTTGGACGGGGCGTCGAGGACCACGATCGTACGCATGCGGACCATCCTCGCCGCAGCGTGCCGGGACCCTCAAGCGGTTTCGGCCGGAAAGACGGCCACGGCGTGAGGCGCGGGCCGGTCCGCGCGGCCGCGCTCCGGGAGGGGCCGTCACTTGCCCCGGCGACGGAAGAGGTAACCGCCGCAGAGCAGGCCGATCACGAACACGGCCAGCAGCGCCAGCCACAGCGGCATCGTCACCTCGGGGATCAGCACCCGGATGGTGACCTTGTTCGTGTTCACGCAGATGAACACGGCGACGAGCACCACCAGCAGGGCCACCACGACGCGGCCCGGTGTGATCCATCCGGTGCCGCGCCCGCTGCCGCTCGATACGTCCTTGGGGCTCATGGTCCGGCCCTTCCGCTCGCTCCTCGGCCGTCCGGCCGCCGTGCACGCGACCGCCCCCGGACCTCCAGCATGTCCGGATGCCGGGGTCGGGGGGCGGTACTGGTGCGCCGTTCGGGTGAACCGGAGGAGAGGCGTCAGCCGGCCGGGACCACCGGCAACTCCAGGACGCCGGTGTCCTCGGGGGCGCTCACGACGGTGACCGGCTTGATGCCCCGGTTGCCGAAGTACGCGGTGTCGCTGGCGGCGATCACGAACTCCAGGCGGTGCCCCTTCTCGTACCGGTGGACGATCCCGGGCAGTTCGACCGTGAAGGACCGGGTCACGTCGGGCACCCGGACCGGGGAGACGAGCCGGTTCACCAGCGTGCGGCCGCCGTCGGGGGCGATGTCGTAGACCTTGGCGAACAGGACGAGCTTGTCGGAGGCGTCGCCGCTGTTCTGGACGCGTTCCGCCTTCGGCGAGACGACTTTCAGGGTGGCCTTCGGGGCGCCGACGACGTCGAGCGGGGCGGCCAGGGGTTCGGTGCGCCAGCCGAGGTAGGTGCCCTTGGTGTCGTACGGCGCGGGGTCGGGCAGTCCGATCAGCGGGGCGATGGAGCTCTCGGAATGGCTCGTCGGCACCAGCCAGTTGGTGTACTGGCGGCTGCCGCGCACCACCTGGGAGCGGTTGTCGACGAGCGCGCCGTCGCCGGAGAGGTGGAAGGATCGCGAGAGGGCGGGGACGTCTGCGGCGGTTCCGTAGCCGCTCCGCCAGTCGCGGTAGTAGGAGAGGGCGGGGCCGGTGTCGGCCGCCGTGTTGCCGCGGAGGTGGCGGTCGAACCAGGCGAGCACCCGCTGTCCGACGTGACTGGTCTCCAGATTGCCCTGGCTGAGGTCGAGTTCGCCGGGGACCTGGCCGCCGCTGTGTCCCCACGACTGCCAGATCATCTTGGTCTCGGTGCCCTGGGCCTTGAGCGTCCGGTAGGTGGCGGTGGCCTCGTTGAGGTTGAAGAGGGTGTCGGCCTGGCCCTGGACGATGAGGGTGGGGGCCTTGACCTTGTCGAGGTAGGAGACGGGCGAGACGCTGCGGGCGTAGGCGAGCATCCGCTCGGTCTTCTCGGCCGGGTAGCGGCCGGTGTTGAGGAGCCGGATGGTCTCGCAGGCGCGGGTGGCGAAGTGCAGGCAGTCCAGCCGGTTGATCCGGGACGGGTCCAGGCTCGGGTTGAGGAGCGGCTGGCCTTCGCCGATCAGGTAGAAGCCGTTGGCCCACTGCCACTTGAAGACGCCGGGGGTGTCGGAGGTGACGCCGGTGCGCGCGCCGGTGTTGTTGGGGGCGAGCGCGTAGCCGAGGTCGTTCCAGGTGATCAGGGGGACGAGGGCGTCGACGCGGGGGTCCACGGCGGCGGTGGCCAGTTGGACCGCGCCGCCGTAGGAGCCGCCGATCATGCCGACGCGCGGATCGCCCTCGGCGTCGCGGGTGACGTAGTCGGCCCGGGTTCCGTCGTCGGCCGTGCGGAGGCCGCCGAGGAAGTCGAGGAGTTCACTCGCCGCCCGCCCGTCGACGGCGGGGTCGTCGAGGGTGATCAGGCAGCCGGACTCGCCGAAGCCGAGGCCCGAGTAGACGAGACCGACGTAGCCGCGTTCGGCGAACGCCTTGCCGATGGCGTCCGTGGAGCCGTCGGCCTTGCTGCCGCCGAACCCGTTGGTGGCGAGGACGGCGGGGGCCGGCCGGTCCGCGTCGACCCCGGCGGGCCGGTAGAGGTCGGCGTCCACCGCGCAGGTCCGGCCGCCCGCCTCGACGGTGAACGTCAACGGGGTGACGGTGTACGGGGCGGCCTCGGCGTGCGCCGGGCCGGCGAGGACGAGGGGGGCGGCGAGGGCCGCACCGGCGAAGGCCGCGAGCGGGCCGCGCACACGGGAAACAGCACCTGACACGAAGACCTCCACACCGAGGGCCCTACCGGCCGGTAAGCATTGGGTCGCGCCCATGCTGTGACACAGGTCACTGACGTGTCAACGCATCGGACAGCGGCTTTTGACGGATGTTCACGTTCGACGGGTGAATGCGCACATCCGCACCCGTGCGCACGGCGTCCGCGCGGGTGCGGATGAGGGAAGGCCGAGGAGCGCGTCAGCGCAGGGCGGGTGTCCGCACGGTCAGTGTGCAGCGCCCGCCGTCCGCCGGTGCGTCGAGCACCGCGGGTACGCCCAGGGGGATCGTCAGCGACGTCGGACCGTGGCCGAACCCCAGCTCCTCGACCACGGGTATGCCCAGGGCGCCGAGCCGGTCGGCGAGCACGGGGCGGATCTTCTCGTACGGTCCGCAGAGCTGCCAGGAACCGCAGGCGACCCCGGCGACGCCGGTCAGCGCCCCGGACCGCAGAAGCCGGGTGAGGATGCCGTCGAGGCGGTAGGGCTCCTCGCCGGTGTCCTCGATCGCCAGCAGCCCGCCCCGGGCGTGGGTCCGGCCGCCGGGGGTGCTGGCGTCGGCGGCCAGCAGGCTGACGCACCCGCCGTACAGCACGCCTTCGGCCCGGCCGGGGACCAGGGTCCGGGCCGTGTCCAGGCCGAGCGTGAGGACGGTCTCGGGCTCGAAGAGGGTGGCGCGCAGGTGCTCGCGGGTGGGTTCGTCCTTGAGGAAGGTCTCGGTGGCGACCATCGGCCCGTGCAGCGTCGCGAACCCGGCGCGCAGGGCGAACGCCTCGTGCAGCACGGTGATGTCGCTGTAGCCGACGAAGACCTTGGGCCCGGCGGCCCGGATCGCCGCCCAGTCGAGCAGGTCGACCATGCGGTGGGCGCCGTATCCGCCGCGGGCGCAGAACACGGCCTCGACGGACGGGTCGCACCACGCGGCCCGCAGATCCGCCGCCCGGTCCTCGTCCGCACCGGCGAGGTGGTCCAACTCCGGGTGGGCGGACAGGACATGGGGGGCGACCACCGGGTCGAGGCCCCAGTCGCGCAGGATCGCGACCCCCTCCTCCAGCCGGTCGGCGGGGACGGGTCCGCTGGGGGCGACGACGGCGACTCGGGAGCCGGGGCGCAGCCGGGCGGGGCGTGCGAGCGCGGTGGCCGGTGCGGGGTCCCGGAGGGTCACGTGGTCAGCTCCAGGGGCGGCACGTCGGGCCGGTCGACGCCGAACACCTGCGCGTAGAGGGAGAGTTCGGCCTCCAGAGCGCGGACCAGGGTCTCCGCGCGGCGGAATCCGTGGCTCTCGCCCTCGAAGGCGATGTAGGCGTGCGGGATGCCCCGGCCGGCCACGGCGGCGAGGAACCGCTCGCTCTGCGCGGGCGGGCAGATCACGTCGTCCAGGCCCTGGAGCAGGAGGAACGGGGCGTCGAGCCGGTCGGCGCGGTGGAGCGGGGAGCGTTCCCGGTAGCGCTCGGGCACGTCGGCGTAGGGGCCGACGAGGCTCTCCAGGTACCGCGATTCGAAGTCGTGGGTCTCGTCGGTGGCCCACCCTTCCAGGTCCAGCACCGGGAAGAGGATCGTTCCGCAGGCGTACACGTCGGTGCCGGTCAGCGAGGCGGCGGTGGTCCAGCCGCCCGCGCTGCCGCCGCGGATCGCCAGCCGGTCGGGATCGGCCGCGCCCTCGGCGACCAGGGCCGATGCGACGGCCGCGCAGTCCGCGACGTCGACGACGCCCCACTCGCCGCGCAGGCGTTCGCGGTAGGCCCGCCCGTAGCCGGTGGAGCCGCCGTAGTTCACCACGGCGACGCCGATGCCACGTGAGGTGAAGTAGGCGATCCCCAGGTCGAGGGCGAGCGGCGCGTGGCCCGTGGGCCCGCCGTGCACCGAGATGACGTACGGCGGCTTCTCGTCCTCGGGGCCGGTCAGTTCGGGGTGGTGCGGCGGATAGACGTGGGCGTGGACCTCCTGGCCGTCGGGGCCGGTGAAGGTCCGGTTCTCGGGCCGGGGGTAGTAGGCGGGGTCGACCGCGTCCCGGTGCGGTGCGCCGATGGTGCGGGTCCGCCCGGTGGCGGTGTCCAGCTCGACGACCTCGGACGCGCTGCGGGGACTCGCCGCGACGCCGACGACCCGGCTGCCGTGCACGGCGAGCGTGTCGGACCAGGTGGTCCAGGGGCCCGGGGTGTCGGCGAGTTCGCCGGTCTCGGGGTCGAGGATGCCGAGGCGGTGGTCACCCCTGCCGTGCAGGACGGCGATCAGCCCGTTGTCCAGCGGGTGGAACCAGCGCAGCCCGATCTTCCACAGCGGCCCGCCGAACTCCTCGCCCCGGGGCGGCAGGAGACGGCTGCTGGGAAGCACGCCGCCCGCGACGGCGTCGGGGCGGATGCGCTGGAGCTCCCACCAGCCGGAGAGGTCGGAGACGAACAGCAGGCTGCCGTCGCGGTCCCACTCCACCTGGCAGACCGATTCGTCGCGGTCCCCGACGAGGGGCCGGATCCCGGTGAACTCGCCCGCGCCGGTGATGTCGGCCAGCATGACCACCGTGCCGTCCCAGGGCATCTCCGGGTGGTTCCAGGCGATCCAGGCCGCCCGGAGCCCGTCGTGGGAGACCTTGGGCCCGGTGACGAACCGGTGGCGGTCGTCGGAGAGTTCGCGGATCTCAGCCCGGTCGTCGGCGGCGGAGCCGTCCAGCGGTACGGCGGCGACCACGCGGCGTACGTCGGTGGGCGCCGGGCCGGTGAACTCCTCCAGCACACACCAGACTTCGCCCTCCGCTCCGTGTTCCGGGCGCACCTGCGGGTCCACCCAGCGCAGCCCGCCGCCGACCTCGGAGACGGGGGTGAGCGGCCGGGGCTGCTCCGGTCGGCCGGGGGCGTAGGCGTAGAGCCGCTGGTCGGTGAAGTGGACGAAGACCACGAGGGGTTCGCCGTCCTCGCCCACGGTGCCGGCCCAGGGCTGTCCGCCGTACTCGACGACCCGGCTGCGGGCGTTCCAGGGGGCGGGCAGCACGGATTCGGCGGTGCCGTCGGCGCGACGGCGGACGAGGGTGCGGCGGCCGCCCTCGGCGGGGCGCGGCTCGGTCCACCAGATCTCGTCGCCGACGGTGCCGAGGTGGTCGGGCCTGCCGTCGTGCGTGGCGGTGAGCGCCGCGTCGATCGGTGACGGCCAGGCGCCGTACGGGGCTGCTGCGGGCACGGTGTTCACGTAGGTCGTTCCCCCCGGGGACGAGTCGGTCAGGCGGTGCGCAGGTAGTGGTCCAGGACGCGGACGCCGAAGTGCAGGGCGTCGACGGGGACGCGCTCGTCGACCCCGTGGAACATCCGCTGGTAGTCGAAGCCGACCGGCAGCTTCAGCGGGGTGAAGCCGTAGCCGGTGATGCCGAGGCGGGAGAACTGCTTGGCGTCGGTGCCGCCCGACATGCAGTACGGCACGGTGTGCGCTCCGGGGTCGAACCTTTCGACGGCGGCGCGCAGTTTGGCGTACGTCGGGGAGTCGACCGGGGCCGTCAGCGCGGTCTCGCGGTGGTAGAACTCCCAGGACACGAGGGGGCCGGTGAGGCGGTCCAGGGTGGCGTGGAACTCCTCGTCGCCGCCCGGGACCATGCGTCCGTCGACGAAGGCGGTGGCGTGGCCGGGGATGACGTTGACCTTGTAACCGGCCTCCAGCATCGTCGGGTTGCTGCTGTTGCGGATCGTGTTCTCGACGAGGGAGGCGGCCGGGCCGAGCTTGCCGAGGAGCTGGGCGACGTCGAATCCGGGCTCGTCGAGGTCGGCGGTGATCCCGTGCAGGGCGGCGATCTCGGTGATCGCGGCGCGGACGGTCGGGGTGAGGCGGATGGGCCATTCGTGGTCGCCGATCCGGGCGACGGCCGCGGCGAGCGCGCTCACCGCGTTCTCCCGGTTGACCTTGGAGCCGTGGCCGGCCCGGCCCTCGGCGGTCAGCTTCAGCCAGCCGGTGCCGCGCTCGCCCGCCGCGATCGGGTAGAGCGAGAGGCCGTCGCCGGCGTGGAAGGTGAAGGCCCCGGACTCGCTGACGCCCTCGGTGCAGCCCTCGAAGAGCCCGGTGTGCTCCTCGGTGAGGAAGCCGGATCCGTCGGCGGCGCTGTCCTCCTCGTCGGCGGTGTAGGCGATGACGATGTCACGGGCCGGGCGGAACCCTTCGCGGGCCCAGCCCCGTACGACGGAGAGGACCATCGCGTCCATGTTCTTCATGTCGACGGCGCCCCTCCCCCACACGACCCCGTCGCGGACCTCCCCGGAGAACGGGTGCACGCTCCAGTCGGCGGGTTCGGCGGGCACCACGTCGAGGTGGCCGTGGACGAGCAGCGCGTCGGCGGTGGGGTCGGTGCCGGGAATCCGGGCGACCACGTTGGTCCGGCCGGGGGTGCGCTCCAGCAGGGTCGGCTCGATCCCGGCGTCCGCGAGGCGTTCGGCGACGTACTCGGCGGCGGGGCGCTCGCGGCAGTCGCCGCCGCCCCGGTTGGTGGTGTCGATCCGGATCAGCTCGGAGGTGAACGCCACCACTTCGTCGAGCGCCTGCTGGTCCACGGGTCCGAGCGGGTCGGGGGCCTCAGCCATACTGTTCCTCCACGGCGGCCGACACGATCGTCGTCACCGCCTTGAACGTGCGAATTCCTTCGTACATCGTCGCGCTGGTGTAGGCGACGCGCCTCTCGCCGCTCGGCGCGACCCCGGGGACGACGGTGGCCGCCGCCGCGAGGTGTTCGGCGTCGAACTCCAGCTCCACGGTGAACTCCCCGCCGGTGACGGGGTCCCGGCGGCCGGCGAGCACGGTGGCGCTCCTCGCCGCCGCGCGGATGTCGGCGGCGGTACGGGCGGGGGTGCGGCAGACGGCGGCGTACCGGGAGACGTAGTCCTTCACGGCGACCTTCCGGGCGTCCGGAGCGTATCCGTCGGCGTCCACGCAGGTCAGGTCGTCGCCGGTGACGAGGACGACGGGCACCCCGTACTCGGCGGCGACGTGCGCGTTGAGCAGGCCCTCGCTGGCGCGGACGCCGTTCAGCCAGACACCGGTGATGGAGTTGGCGAGGTAGGTGTGGGCGAGGACGCCCTCCGTACCGGCCCCCGTGTGGTAGCCGACGAAGGCCACCGCGTCCACGTCGCCGTGCTGGATGCCCTCCACCATGGACAGCGACTTGTGCTTGCCGGTCAGCATCCGGACGCGTTCGTCCATGTGCTCCAGCAGCAGGTTCCGCATCGACCAGTGGGCCTCGTTCACCAGAACCTCGTCGGCGCCGCCGTCGTAGAAGCCGAGGGCGGCCGCGTTCACGTCGGACGTGAACATCGACCGGCAGCGTTCCCACTGCGGAGTGCCCGGCAGCACGTCGGCCGGCCAGGTCACTCCGGTGGCGCCTTCCATGTCGGCGCTGATGAGGATCTTCATGCCGCCACACCGTACGCCCCGTGAGCGGCGCGGGCCAGGGAGGGGCGGTGCGGCGGGGCGTCGAGCGGGGAGGGAGCGGCAGAGGTGGGTGGGGTGCAGAGATAGTGGGGTGCAGAGGTGGGTGGGATTTCGGCGGGGCTCGGGTTTCCGGGGGACGCACGGGTTTCCGGAGGGGCACGGCTCGCGCCACCAGGCCCCGGCTCTCCGGCGGGGCCCGGCTCTCCGGCGGGGCCCGGGTTCCCGGTGGGCATCACCGTTCCCCCGCGAGCCCCCGGCGCGGGCCTCCCGATGGATGCCCTATGGCTTCGCGTCGGGGCGTGCCGCGATACTGCGGACCACCACCGGTCGAACGAAAGGACCCGCGTGTCCCCCCACTTCCCCACGACGGCCCGGCTCGGATTCGGCGGCCTGGCGCTCCTGCTCGTCCTGGCGGGCTCCGCCCTCCCCGCCACCGCCGCTGCGGCGGACCCCGCCGACGGCCCCGGCGCGGCGACCGTCGAGGAGCAGCGCCTCGACCGGGCCGCCCCGCGGGAGATCCTCCGGCGCAGCGGATTCGACGCGGCCGCCCCGCGCTTCCGGCAGGCCCTGGAACGCTCCCGGAGCTACGCGCAGGCCGAGCGCGCGGTCGCGCGCCACGGTGCGGCGCTCTGGCGGCGCGCGGTGAACCGCGCTCAGGGGCGCGGCCCCGCCGCGGGCGACCTGAGCCGGGGCGACGACCGCCCGCTGTACTGGGCGCGCCTCGCGCTCAGCAGGGAACTGCGCACGTGGACGCCCTCGTTCGCGCTGAATGCCCAGCGGCGCGAGACCCTGGACACGGCCCTGGAGACCGCCTCGCGCGGCCAGCGGGACGTCGGGTTCCCGGACCGCCGGGTGAAGCGGGTCCTCGTCACCGGCTTCGACCCGTTCACGCTCGACCGGGACGTCCGTATCGGGAATCCCTCGGGCGCGAGCGCGCTCGCCCTGGACGGCACTCTGGTCCGCACGGCGGACGGGCCGGCCCGCATCGAGACCGTCGTCTTCCCGGTGCGGTGGTCGGACTTCGCCGAAGGTGCGGTCGAGCGGGCCGTGGCCCGGCACCTGCCGCACCTGGACCTGTTCACGACCATCAGCCAGGGCCGAGTCGGCCGTTTCGACGTGGAGCGTACGAACGGCGCCTGGCGCGGCGGCTTCCCCGACAACGAGAACGCGTCGAGCACCGGGCCCGTCCCGGTGACCGACCCGGGCACCCAGCCGCAGTGGACCTCCACCACGCTTCCGTACCGGCGGCTCGCCGAGGCGGAGACGGGACCGTTCCCGGTGTACGACAACACCGAGGTCACCGAGGTCCCGGCGGGCGGCACCGAGCCGGTGACCAGGCCGGACGGGCCGACGCCCGGTTCGTCGGCGCGGGCCGGGGGCGGCGGCGACTACCTGTCCAACGAGATCGCCTACCGGGTCACCCTGCTCCGCGACCGGCTCCGGCTGCGGCACCTGCCGGGCGGCCACCTGCACACCCCGGTCCTGCGGTTCGGCGCGGAGAACACGGACCCGCGCACGGGCACGGTCACCGACCCGGAGTTCGAGCGCAACCGCTCGGACATCGTGCGCCAGGTGCGGGAGCTGGTGCGGACGGCGGTGGCGCCCTGAGCCGCGGGCGGAGCCTGTCGGCACCGTAGGCCGGGGACGGCGCCGTTCAGCGGTGGGCGGCGGCGACGCGTCCGTCCACCGCGGCCGCCGCGCCCTGCCCGGAGAAGGAGTGGCGGGCGTCGGCGTGGCCGGGGCAGATGCCCGGGCCGGCGGCGCGGACCCGGCGGTTCCGGCGCGTCCGGGCCGAGGTCGTCGACGGCAGCCAGGTGCGGTCCGGGTGGCGGAAGCGCAGATGCGCCAGGACCCTGCGGGCCACGGACCGCTCCGGCAGCGGGGTACCGATGCGTGTCGTGGTCAGCTGACCGGCCGGGCAGTGGGCGCACAGCCGGTAGGAGATCTCCCCGACGACCTTGCGGTGGTGGACCAGGAGCAACTGGTGCTCGCCGGTGCCGTCCGGCAGGGCGCACGAGGTCCACTCCAGGGCGGCGAGCGTACGCGCCCCCTGTCTCGTCCGGGCCCACCGGCGCCGAAGGGCCCCGGGGCGGCGGCGCGGGGCGGCCCGACCGGACCTCGCCTCGCTGCGCCGACCGTCGGGGCAGGACTGGGGGCTCGTTCCGCCTGACCGGGAGGAAAGCGGCGGTGCTGGGGAAATCCGCATGTTCCGCGTGTGCCCGGCCAGCGATGTCTCATGCAGATGGCCGCGGCGTCTCATGCCGATGGCCACGTCCCGCAGGCCACCGCCTCCCGCGTTCGGCCCACCGGCTCCTCGTCCCACGCCTCCCGGCAGGGCCGACCGGAGCGAACACGGTGTACGCGACGCCCACGGGGCTTCTCCGCCGGGCGGGTGTCGCCGGCCGATCCCCGCGCGGCGTTCGACCGGACGTACGGGCATCGCCCCCTGAGCCCTTCTGACCGGGCGGCACCGGAACTCTCCGGGACGTACCGACTCGCCGCCCTCCAGTCGGCGAGTCGGCGGGTCGGCGGGGGCGTCCGGAACCCCGAGCGGCCCACGGATCGGCAGGTTGGCGGGTTGGCGGGTTGGCGGGTTGGCGGTGAGTCCGCCGAAACGCCCGCTTCACACCGGGCGTACGCGCGGGTAACGACGGCTGCCTACCGTCGCCCGCCATGGACACCCGCATACAGCTCGCCGAACCGGCCCCTCCCGACCCCGCGCCGCCCGCCTCCCCGCAGACCGGTCAAGCGGTGCGGGAGACGCTGGAGGACTACACGCTCCGCTTCGCACCCCGCAGCTACCGCCGCTGGACCCCGATGGTCGTGGCCACCACCGCGCTCGGCGGCATCGCCTACATGGCGGACTTCTCCATCGGCGCGGGCATCGCCATGGCCCACGGCACCGGCAACGCGCTGGTCGCGATCACGGTGGCCGCCGCCCTCATCTTCGTCACCGGCTTCCCGCTCGCCTACTACGCGGCCCGCTACAACATCGACCTCGACCTGATCACCCGGGGCTCCGGCTTCGGCTACTACGGCTCGGTCCTCACCGGCGTCATCTTCGCCAGCTTCACCGTCATCTTCTTCGCCCTCGAAGGCGCGATCATGGCCCAGGGCCTCGAACTCGGCTTCGGGCTCCCGCTGTGGCTCGGCTACGCCGTCTCCACCCTCATGGTCATCCCCCTCGTCATCTACGGGATGAAGGCGCTCAGCAAGCTCCAGGTGTGGACCACCCCGATATGGCTGCTGCTGATGGTCGGCCCGCTCCTCTACCTGGTCGCCACCGACCCCGGCACGGTCGACAGCTTCCTCGCCTACGCGGGCACCGACGGCGAAGGCAGCCTGAACACCGCCTCCGTCCTGCTCGGGGCCGGCGTCTGCCTCTCCCTCATCGCGCAGATCGGGGAACAGATCGACTATCTGCGCTTCATGCCACCGAAGACCCGCGCGAACAGGCGCAGTTGGTGGACGGCGATGGTCATGGCCGGTCCGGGCTGGGTGGTGCTCGGCGCGATCAAGCAGGCCATCGGGGTCTTCCTCGCCGTCTACGTCCTCTCCGAGGTGGGACCGGCGGCGGCGACCGAGCCGATCCAGCAGTTCCGCGGGGCGTTCGACGCGATGATGCCGTCGTGGCTGGTGGTCCCGCTGGCCGTGGTCCTGGTCGTCATCAGCCAGATCAAGATCAATGTGACCAACGCCTACTCCGGCTCGCTGGCGTGGACGAACTCCTTCACCCGCGTGACCCGGCACTACCCCGGCCGCATGGTCTTCGTCCTGGTCAACCTGGCCTTCGCGCTGATCCTGATGGAGGCCGACATGTTCAGCTTCCTCAACGGCATCCTGGGCTTCTACTCCAACTGCGCCATCGCCTGGGTGGTCACCGTCGCCACCGACATCGGGGTCAACAAGTACCTGCTGAAACTGTCCCCGCACGCACCGGAGTTCCGCCGGGGCATGCTCTACGCGGTCAACCCGGTCGGCGTCACCGCGTTCACCGCGGCCTCCGGGCTCTCCATCGCCATGTACTTCCACGCCTTCGGCGACACCGTCCAGCCCTACTCCCCCGTCGCCGCGGTGGTGATCGCGGCCGTCCTCACCCCGGTCATGGCCATCGCTACCCGGGGCCGGTACTACCTGCGCCGGAGCGACGACGGCATCCCGGTGCCGCTGCTGGACGCCGAGGGCAACCCGAGCGCGGTCACGTACGACTGCCACGTCTGCCGGCAGACCTTCGAGCGCCCGGACCTGGCCGCCTGCCCGGCCCACGACGCCGTGGTCTGCTCGCTGTGCCTGAGCACGGACAAGGCGGGCGACCACGTGCTCCCCGCCGCTCCGCCCGTCCCGGGCTCCCGCTCCTGATCCTCGCGTTCACGCCCGTACGTGCGTACGCAGGTGTCCTCGCGTACGCACGTACGCACGCGGTCGGTGTCAGACCGTCCCGGCGTCCCGCAGCAGCTCCTCGATCCGGGACAGTTCGTCCTCGGTGAAGTCCAGGCGACTGACGGCCGCGACGCTGTTCTCCAACTGCGTCACACTGCTCGCGCCGACGACGGCGGAGGTGAGCCGGCCGCCGCGCAGCACCCACGCCAGCGCGAGCTGCGCGAGCGACTGGCCGCGCTCCTTCGCCAGGGCGTCGAGCGCGCGGAGCCGCTCCACCAGCTGCGGCGTGACGGCGTCGGCGGTCAGGAAGGGGCTCGCGCCGGCCGCCCGGGACCCGGCCGGGATGCCGTCCAGATAGCGGTCGGTGAGGATGCCCTGCTCCAGCGGCGAGTACGCGATGGAGCCGACGCCCAGCTCGTCCAGGGCGTCCGGCAGCCCGTCGGCCTCGATGCGGCGGTCGAGCATGGAGTAGCGGGGCTGGTGGATGAGCAGCGGGGTGCCGAGGTCCTGGAGGATCGCGGCGGCCTCACGGGTCTGGGCCGCGGAGTAGTTGGAGAGGCCCGCGTACAGCGCCTTGCCCTGCCGTACGGCGGTGTCGAGCGCGCCCATGGTCTCTTCGAGCGGGGTGTCCGGGTCGGGGCGGTGGGAGTAGAAGATGTCGACGTACTCGACACCGAGGCGCTTGAGGCTCTGGTCGAGCGAGGAGCGCAGGTACTTCCGCGAGCCCCACTCCCCGTACGGCCCGTCCCACATGTGGTAGCCCGCCTTGGTGGAGATGACGATCTCGTCGCGCAGGTGGGCGAAGTCGGTGGCCAGGGCGCGGCCCAGGGTGAGTTCGGCGGAACCGGGCGGCGGGCCGTAGTTGTTGGCGAGGTCGAAGTGGGTGATCCCGAGGTCGAAGGCGCGCCGCAGGATGGCGGCCTGCGTCTCGGGGGTGCGGTCTCCGCCGAAGTTGTGCCAGAGGCCGAGGGAGAGCGCGGGCAGCAGGAGGCCGCTGCGGCCGGTGCGCCGGTAGGGCATGGCCGAGTAGCGGTCGGCGGACGGCAGGTACATACGGACTCCGCGGGAGGGGTACGGGGGTGCCGCGCCGGGACCGGCGCGGCCAGGGGTGCGGACTCCAGGCTTCCGCAGATGGATCCAGCAGTCCAACAGGAGATTGCGTTCGGATTCATCGCCTACATTGCTCAATCATGGAACTGCGTCAGCTGGAGCACTTCGTCGCCGTGGCCGAGGAGCGCCACTTCACCCGGGCCGCCGAGCGCCTCGCCGTCTCCCAGTCCGGGCTCTCCGCCTCCGTACGGGCGCTGGAGCAGGAGTTGCGGACCCCGCTGTTCAGCCGGACCACGCGCACGGTCCGGCTCACCGAGGCGGGGCGGGCGCTGCTGGTGGAGGCGGAGCGCACGCTGGCGGGCGCGCGGGCGGCGCGGGACGCGGTGGACGCCGTACGGGGCCTGCTGCGCGGGACGCTGACGGTGGGGGTCGAGCAGTGCGTGGCGGGGGTGAGCCCGGCGCGGCTGCTGGCGGCGTTCCACCGTGACCATCCGCAGATGGAGCTGCGGCTGCGGCAGGAGGGCACCAGCAGCCTGCTGGACGGGGTGGCGGGCGGGCGGCTGGACCTGGCGTTCGCGGCGACGGTCGGTCCGGCGGAGTGGCGCGGGGAGCTGGTGCCGCTGGCCCGGGAGCGGCTGGTGCTGCTGTGCGCGGCGGGGCATCCGTTCGCGGAGCGGACCGACGTGGGGTGGGAGGAGCTGGCGGGGGCGTCGTTCATCGACTTCCACCCGGACTGGGGCCCGCGGCGGGCGGCCGACCAGGCGTTCGCGGCGGCGGGGGTGCGGCGGACGGTGGGCCTTGAGGTCAACGACGTGCACAGCCTGCTGGAGCTGGTGCGGGAGGGGCTGGGGATCGCGGTGGTGCCGCACCACTTCTCCCGCAAGCCGGAGGCGGAGCTGCTGGTCACGGTGGAGCTGACGGGCGCGGTCCGGCCGGTGTACGAGAGCGTGGCGGTGCTTCCGGCGGCCCGGAGCGCGGGCCCGGGCGCGCGGGCGCTGATGCGGCTGCTGCGGGAGGACCCGGGGGCGGGGTGAGCCCGAGGGCGGGTGAGCATGGGCCGGGTGAGCATGGGCCGGGTGAGCCCGAGGGCGGGTGAGCATGGGCCGGGTGAGCCCGGGGGCGGGTGAGCCCGAGGGCGCGCCCCGTACGGTCCCTGCCCGCGCCCTGTGTCCGGGCCCCCTCGGGCGGGCTCGGGCCTCTCCCGTCGCCTCAGTCCTCGTGTCCGAGCTGGAGGTCGCGTTCGGTGCGGCCGCCGCCGGCGACCTGGAGGACGGTGGCGACCGGCGGGTATCCGGCGGCGATCACCGTGTACTCGCCGGACGACAGGTCGACGAAGCGGAACGAGCCGTCCGCCCCGGTGGTGAGGGTGTCCACCACGTTGCCCGCCGCGTCGAGCAGGGTGACCCGGGCGTCCTCGACGGGCCGGCCGCCGGTGGCCCGGACCACGCCGCGCAGGACGGCCCCGCCCGCCAGTTCGATGTCCTGCCGGGTCTCGCGGGCGGCCTGCACGCTGACCGGAAGGGCGGCGGGGCGGAAGGCGGGGGCGCTGGCGGCGAGGGTGTACTCGCCCGCGATCAGCTCGCCGATGACGTACCCGCCCTCGCGCCCGGTGCGGGTGGAGGCGACGACGTCGCCGCGTACGTCGGTGAGAGTGACGGCCGCGTCGTGGACCGGGGCCCCGTCGGGGGTGAGGACAGACCCGGCGAGACGTCCGGCGCCGCCGAGGACCACGTCCAGCTCGACGGGGCGTTCTCCCACGGTGACGCTGACGGCCTGCGGCTGGTGTCCGCCCGCGGCGGCGATCAGGACGTACGAACCGGCGCCGGGGACGCTGAGCGCGTACCGCCCGTCGTCGCCGCTGGCCCCGCGCCCGATCTGGTTCCCCTGGACGTCGATGAGGGTGAGGGCGGCCCGGGGGACGGTCGTGCCGTCGGGGTGCTGGACCCGGCCGTGGACCGGGACCCCCGAGAGGTAGCCGGAGGCGGGCGGGGCGGAGTCGGCGCGGGCGGCGGGGATCGGCATCGTGGTCTCGGCGGCGGCTTCGGGGCTGTGGTGGGACACCAGCGGTTTCTCCTTGAGGAAGAAGGCGAGGACGAGGCCGAGCACGAGCACCGGCACGAGGTAGAGGAAGATGCGCGGCATCGCGTCCACGTACGCCTGGATGTAGGCGTCGCGCAGCGCGGGTTCCATCGCGTGGACGATCTGCGGGGTGATCGACGCCGGGTCGGGCAGTTCGGCTCCCGTGGGCAGCCGCTCACCGAGCGCGTCGGAGAGCCGTCCGGCGAACAGCGTTCCGAAGATGGCCGCGCCGACGCTGCCGCCGATCTGCCGGAAGTAGTTGTTGGCGCTGGTGGCGGTGCCGAGGTCCGAGGGGCGTACGGAGTTCTGCACGGCGAGCACCAGTACCGACATCACCAGCCCGATGCCGATGCCGAGGACCGCCTGGTAGAAGCTGTACGCCAGGACGGAGGTGTCCGCCTCCAGCAGCGAGAGCAGGGCCATGCCGACGACGGAGACGGCGCTGCCGACGATCGGGTAGATCCGGTAGCGGCCGGTACGGGTGATGAGCTGGCCGGAGACGATGGAGCCGCCGACGATGCCCATCATCATCGGGAGCATCAGCAGCCCGGACTCGGTGGCGCTGACCCCGTCGACCATCTGGAGATAGGTGGGCAGATAGCTGGCCGCGCCGAAGAGCGCGACGCCGAGGACCGCGCCGACCAGGCCGGTGACGTTGAAGACGGAGTCACGGAAGAGCCTGAGCGGAATGATCGGTTCTGCGGCCCGTCGCTCGGCGGCGACGAACAGCACGGTGGAGGCGACCGCGCCCGCCGAGAGGCCCAGGATGGTGCCCGAGGTCCAGTCGTACTCGGTGCCGCCCCAACTGGTCACCAGCACCAGACAGGTGGAGGCGACGGCGAGCAGGGCGGCGCCCAGGACGTCGAGGCGGGGCCGGGCGGCGGGCCGGGGCAGCTTGAGGACGACCGCGATGACGGCCAGGGTGACCAGGCCGAAGGGGACGTTGATGTAGAAGCACCAGCGCCAGGAGGCGTGGTCGGTGAAGAAGCCGCCGAGCAGCGGTCCTGCGACCGAGGCGAGGCCGAAGACCGCGCCGATGAGGCCCATGTACCGGCCGCGCTCCCGGGCCGGGACGATGTCCGCGATGATCGCCTGCACACCGATCATCAGACCGCCGCCGCCGATGCCCTGGAGGGCGCGGAAGGCGATCAGTTCGTCCATGGTGCGCGACCAGCCCGCGAGGGCGGAGCCGATGATGAAAACGATGATGGCGAACTGGAAGACGCCCTTGCGGCCGAAGAGATCGCCGAGCTTGCCGTAGAGCGGCAGGACGATCGTCGAGGCGAGCAGGTAGGCGGTGACCGCCCAGGACATCTTCTCCAGGCCGTGCAGCTCACCGACGATCTTCGGCAGGGCGGTGGCGACGATCATCTGGTCGAGCGCCGCGAGCAGCAGGGTGAGCATCAGCCCGAGGAAGACCATGCGGATTTTGCGGGGGCTGATCTCCGCCGCGTCCGGCCCGGGTCCGGCTCCCGGGAGCGGCGGGGGCGGTACGGCGAGGGATTCGACCGTGGCGGTCGAGCCGTCCGGGACGGGGGCGCCCGCAGCCGAACCGTGCGAAGCCGGACCCCCGGGTTCCGCCGACCCGCCCGGCCCCGTCTCGTCCGGTCCCTCCCGGCCAGGCCCGTCGGGCTCGTCCTTCACCAGCGTGATCCCGCCCACCACGTACCGCTCCCCTCGTCGCACCTGCGCCGCCCATTTGTCGCACCGCGCGGCAAGGCGGGGCAAACGTGACGAGGGGCGTACGCGGAGCGCACAAAGGGCTTAAGCCATGGTGGGAGCCACTACCGCGCACAACCGGCCGCTGTGGAAGACCACCCGTTCCGGTGAGGCCGGCCCCGCACCGAAAGGCGCGGCCTCGTTGACCGGAGGCCGGGGCGGGCACGCACCGGAGGCCCGTGAAGACCGGCCTCCGGTGCGGAAGAGGGGAGTTACTTCTCGACCTCGGTGGCGAGGTTCTGGAGCAGCTCGTCGTAGATCCGGCCGAGGCCCTTGGGCGCGAAGGTGCGCTCGAAGAACCCGCCGATGCCGCTCGCGCCGTCCCAGACCGTGACGACGACGACCTTGGACCTGCCCTCGCCGGCCGGCGTGACGGTCCAGGTGGTGACCATGGAGGAGTTGCGGTCCTTCTCGACGAGCTGCCCGTCGGTCGGCTCGCTGACCTCCAGCAGGCAGTCGCGGACGCGCTTGCTGGTCGCCTGGAGCTTCCAGTGGACGAGCGTGCCCTCGCCGTCGCCGCCCTCCCGGACCTCGTACTCGCTGAAGTGCCCGGTCAGCACCTTGCCGCGGACGTCCTTGTAGTCGGCCAGCGCGTCGAACACCGTGTCCGCGTCCGCCGCGATGATCCGCTCCGTCGTCGCCTCGACCTGCGCCATGGCTGTTCCTCCAGCAATCCGTGGTTCGGGGGGTGTGCTGAGCCAACCACCTCGGGTACGACCGCTCAAAATCGGGGGTGGTGCGGGGTCAGGGGCAGCGGGTCGCGAGGACGCAGAATTCGTTGCCCTCGGGGTCGGTGAGGACGGTCCAGCGTGTCTCGCCCTGGCCGACGTCGGCGCGGCGGGCGCCGAGGGCGAGCAGCCGTTCGACCTCATCGGCCTGCTCGCGGTCGGTGGGGTTGATGTCGATGTGGAGGCGGTTCTTGACGGTCTTCCCCTCGGGGACGCGGGCGAAGGTCAGCGTCGGCGGTACCGGCCCCGGCCGGCTCTTCCCCTCGGGCACGGCGGGCGAGCCGATGCTGACGACGCCCTCTTCCTCGTCCTCCTCCAGCACCTCGTAGTCGAGGACCGCGCACCAGAAGCGGGCGAGTGCGGCGGGGTCGGCGCAGTCGATCGCGAGTTCGGTGAACTTGCCGGCCATGGGCGGGACCTCCGGGTCGCATCGCGGTTCGTGGGCGATGACACGCTAGCCCCTACGGCCGTGGCCCTCCGTTCACCGAGGACACCGCCGTCCGGGGCCGCCGGCCGTCAGTGGCCTTTGCGGCGCTCCGCGTCGAAGCGGTACAGCACCCGCACCGGACGCACCGCTCCGGCAGCCGCTCCCACCAGGGCTCCGGCCGTCCGCACGCCTTCGGACGCCGCCGCGGAGAGGCCGAGAACGAGCGAGAGGGCCAGGGCCACGGCGAAGACCGCCGCCGCGAGGACGGCCGCGGTCACCAGGGCGAAGACGATCTCCACCGTCATCGCGCCCTTCTCCCACCGCGACTCACGCCCCATGTCCATGCCGGAAGTCTCGCACCGCGGTCCACCCCACGCGTCCCGCGCACACGCCCGGCGGGCCGTTCCGCACGATCATGGGAACACATGTTCTATTCTGCGAGGAGTGCAACCGAGGAGGCGTCCATGCGCTGGGACAATCTGGTCGAGAAGAACTCGACGGCCGGGAACAGCGCGCTCTTCGCCGCGGACGCGGTGACCACGCGCACGTTCGACACCCCCGAATTCCGAGGCATCACCTTCCACGAGATCCGGGCCCGTTCGATCCTGAACCGGGTGCCCGGGGCCTCGCGGATGCCGTTCGAATGGACGGTGAACCCCTACCGGGGCTGCACGCACGCCTGCGTGTACTGCTTCGCCCGCAAGACCCACAGCTATCTGGACCTGGACACCGGCATCGGGTTCGACTCGCAGATCGTCGTCAAGACCAACGCCGCCGAGCTGCTCCAGCGCGAGCTGGCCTCCCGGCACTGGCGGGGCGAGCACATCGCCATGGGGACGAACGTCGACTGCTACCAGCGGGCGGAGGGGAAGTACCGGCTCATGCCGGGGATCATCTCCGCCCTCCGCGACCGGGCGAACCCGTTCTCCATCCTGACCAAGGGCACGCTGATCCTGCGCGACCTGGATCTGCTGCGCCGGGCCGCCGAGGTGGCCGAGGTCGGGGTCTCGGTCTCCGTGGGCTTCACCGACCGGGAGCTGTGGCGCACGGTCGAGCCGGGCACCCCCGCCCCCGAGCGGCGGCTGGACGTGGTGCGCGCCCTCACCGACGCCGGGATCGGCTGTTCGGTCCTCATGGCCCCGGTCATCCCCTTCCTCGGCGACCGCCCGGAGCAGTTGCGGGCCACCGTCGCGGCCATCGCGGACGCGGGGGCCACCTCGGTGACCCCGCTCGTCCTGCATCTGCGCCCCGGCGCGCGCGAGTGGTACCTGCACTGGCTGGGGCAGCACCACCCGCGGCTGGTGGAGCGCTACGAGCGGATGTACGCGGGCGGGGCGTACGCCCCCACCTGGTACCAGCGCCGGATCACCCGTCAGGTGCACGAGTTGGCGGACGCGTACGGGATCGGCCCCGCCCACCGCGGCGAGGCGCGCCGTATCCCCCCGGCTCCGTCCGAGCCGGCCGCCACCCCGGAGTCCGGCCCGACCCAGCTGACCCTGCTCTGACGACTCGACGAGAGGGTCCGGGGCGTACCGCGGGCCTGCGCGATCGGTGCCACCGCCGCGAGAAGGGACCGGGCACGAGCCCCGGGGCGGCTCGGCTCGTGCGGCCGATGGCGTGACCGTACGGGTCGAATCCGCGCGGAACGGGCCCTTCCGCCCCGCGATTCGGGGAGCATGCGGCGGGGACCGGTGATCCGGCGCCGCGTCCCGCCACTCCGGGAGGCCCCATGACGAAACGTGCAGGAATTCTGGTCGCCGTCGGTGCGACCGTCGCCGGTCTGCTGACCGCCGCGCCCGGTCCGGCCGCCGCCACCGCCGCGAGCGCGCCGCCCGCCCCGAAGCTGAAGTGGACCGACTGCCCCACCGAGAGCTCCCCGAGGCTCCAGTGCGCGAAGGTCCGCGCCCCGCTGGACCACCGCCGCCCCTCCGGCCGCCAGATCACGCTCGCCCTGTCCCGCGTTCCGCACACCGCGAAGAAGTCCCAGGGGCCGCTGCTGGTCAACCCGGGCGGACCGGGCGGCAGCGGTCTGTCCATGGCCGGATTCGTGGCCTCGTCGCTGCCGAAGAAGGTGGCGGCCCAGTACGACGTGATCGGTTTCGACCCGCGCGGGGTCGGCACGAGCACTCCGGCGCTGAACTGCGTGCCCGGCCACTTCGACCCGGTGCGTCCGGACACGGTGCCCACCTCGTACCGGGCCGAGCGGGTCAACCGGGACCGGGCCAAGGCGTTCGCCCGTGCCTGCGGCGAGAAGCACGGCGACGTGCTGCCGTACATGGACACGGTCAGCGCGGCCGAGGACCTCGACGTGATCCGCCGGGCGCTGGGCTCGCGGCAGATCAACTACTTCGGCTACTCCTACGGCACCTACCTCGGCGCGGTCTACGCCAAGCTCCACCCGGAGCGGGTGCGCCGCCTGGTCCTGGACTCCGTCGTCGATCCGGACGACGTCTGGTACGAGGGCAACCTCGGCCAGGACCACGCCTTCGACGACCGGCACAAGGCGTTCGCCGCCTGGGTCGCGAAGAACGACGCCGCGTACGGCCTGGGCACCGACCCGGCCCGCGTCGAGGCCGCCTGGTACCGGATGCGGGCGGACGTGGCGCGCGAGCCCGCGGGCGGCACGGTCGGCGCGAGCGAACTGGAGGACACCTTCCTGCCCGGTGGCTACTACAACGGCTACTGGCCGTATCTCGCCGAGGCGTTCGCCGCGTACGTGAAGGACCGGGACGCCGAGGCGCTGGTCGAGGTGTACGAGAACTTCGGCGCGACCGACGCGAGCGGCGACAACGGCTACTCGGTCTACACCGCCGTCCAGTGCCGTGACGCCGGCTGGCCCGAGCACTGGAGCACCTGGCGCAACGACAGCCGGCGCATCCACAAGAAGGCGCCGTTCATGACCTGGAACAACACCTGGTACAACGCGCCGTGCGCGGACTGGCCGGTGCCACCGCTGCGCCCGCTCCCGGTGAACAACCGGCAGCTGCCCCCGGCGCTCATCTTCCAGGCCACCGACGACGCGGCGACCCCCTACGGCGGCGCGGTCAGCATGCACCGCAAGCTGAAGGGCTCCAGCCTCGTCGTGGAGGAGGGCGGCGGCAACCACGGCATCACGCTGAGCGGCAACGCCTGCCTGGACAAGCATCTGACGGCCTATCTGACCGACGGGACCGTCCCGCGCGGCCGGGGCGAGGCGGACGCGGTCTGCGCCGCCCTTCCGGAGCCGAAGCCGCTGCCGGCCGAGAAGGCGGCGGCCCAGTCGGTGGACAACAGCGAGGGCAGTCGACTGCACGGCCTCCTCGGCTTCCGCCCCTGAGCCGAGACACCGCCTGAGCCGAACGGCTCTCCCGAGCCGAAGGGCCCTTCCGAGCCGGAGGGCCGTCCGAGCCGAGGGGTTGTCCGCCCCGAACGGGCCGCCCCCGCAGCCGGGTTCCTCTCCGGGTGCGGGGGCGGCCCGCGCTCACTCCCCGGCAGCCCGAGCCCGCCCGGCCCCTCCACCCACGCCCCCCCCCGGCGACCGGCGCACGCCCCCTCCGCTCACTCCCCCGGCAGCCGGCTGAGCGCCGCCGCCGCGGCCGCGCCGATGCGGGGGTGCGGGAGCGCCGCCGTGAGGACCGGGCGGGCCTGTTCGTCGGCGAGCCTGCCGAGGCCCTCCACGCAGGCGAGGGCGACGCGCCAGTGGGGCTCGCCGGGGGCCAGCAGCCGGCTGAGGGTCTCCACCAGGGCGGGGACCGACTCGGGGGCCCGCAGGTCGGTGAGCAGGCGCACCGGGTGGAGGGCGTACGCGGTGCGCAAGGCGTTGGTGGCGAGCGCGGCTGCCGCGCGCGGCGTACGCGGGTCGTCCAGGAGGTACAGGGCGTACGCGGCGGAGACGCAGCGCTCCGGGTCGCGGTGGTTGAGCAGGAGCACCAGCGCCTCGAAGGCCCGCCGGTCCCCCGCGCACCCGAGCCGGAAGGCGGCCATCTCCCGGGCCCACAGCGGCTGGTGCGGTTCCACCAGGACCCGGGCCAGCTCCTCCGGGTCCTCGGCGGCGACGAGGCGTGCGTACTGCGGCGACCCGGCCGACTCGGGCTCCAGCCGGTCCATGAGTGAACGGAACTCCTCATCCATGACGCTCAGCGTATCGACGAACACGCTGCGTACGACCCGAGTTGACGGAGTCCGTGTGGTCCAGGGCACATGAATCCAGGGGTGGCGCGCTCGTTACCCGCCGGTTAATCTCATCTGAGCGGGGCACACTCCCCGCAGGCTCCGGTGGCCTGGTGACGCAGCCACCCGGAGTGCTCGTCGGTTCGGCTTCCTGTGCGACGCGACTCCGGGACAGAGTCCGTCACCCCTCACGGCCGGGCGCACGCTCCTCGCGCCCCGGCCCCGTGCTCCACGACACGCAGCTCCCGTACGCCCCGCACGCCGTGCTCCGCGGCCGCGCGGCCCCGTACGCCACGCGCCGCTCCCTCATCGCCGCGCGCGCCGTGCTCCCACAGTCGTCACTCACCCTGGAGTCCCGTGATGGACACCCCTCTCTCCACCATCGCCGTCGTCGGCCTCGGCACCATGGGCGCCGGCATCGCCGAGGTCCTCGCCCGTGCGGGCCGCGACGTCATCGGCATCGACATCAGCGAGACCGCCGCCCTCGGGGCCGTCGCCTCCCTCGAAGCGTCCACCGCGCGAGCCGTGAGCCGCGGGCGGATCACCGAGCAGGAGCGGACCGCCGCGCTCGCCCGGTTCCGTACGTCGGACTCCCTCAGCGCCGCCGCCGACGCCGACCTGGTCATCGAGGTGGTGCCCGAGACGTACGAGATCAAGCAGCAGGTGTTCCGGGAGCTCGACGCGGTCGTCTCCCCCACCGCGATCCTGGCCACCGGCACCAACGCCCTGTCGGTGACCCGGCTGGCCGCCGAGTCGCAGCGCCCCGAGCGCGTGCTCGGCCTGCACTTCTTCAACCCGGCGCCCGCGATGAAGCTGGTCGAGGTCGTCTCCTCGGTGCTGACCGCGCCGCCCGCCGTCGAGGCCGTCACCGCGCTCGCCCGGGAGCTGGGCAAGGAGCCGGTCGCGGTCGGCGACCGGCCGGGGTTCGTCGCGGACGGGCTGCTCTTCGGCTACCTCAACCAGGCCGCCGCGATGTACGAGGCGAACTACGCCTCCCGCGAGGACATCGACGCGGCGATGAAGCTGGGCTGCGGGCTGCCGATGGGCCCCCTGGCGCTGCTCGACCTGATCGGGATCGACACCGCGCGGACGGTCCTGGAGGCCATGTACGCCGAGTCCCACGACCGGCTGCACGCCCCGGCGCCCGTCCTCGGCCAGCTCAGCAGCGCCGGTCTGACCGGGCGCAAGGCCGGGCGCGGCTTCTACACGTACGACGCGCCGGGCGGCCAGGACGTGGTGCCGGACGCGCTGACCCCGGCGGCCGACACCGAGGCGGGTGCGGGGCGCGCGGTGGCGTCGGTGGGCGTCGCGGGCTCCGGAACCATGGCGTCCGGGATCGCGGAGGTCTTCGCGAAGGCCGGGTACGGCGTGGTGCTGGCGGCCCGGAGCCAGGAGAAGGCGGACCTCGCCAAGGGGCGGATCGCGAAGTCCCTGGAGCGGTCGGTGGCCAAGGGGCGGCTGAGCGCGGAGGCGCGCGACGAGACGCTCGCCCGGATCACGGCGACCGGTTCGCTGGACGCGTTCGCCGAGGTCGACCTCGCGGTCGAGGCGGTCGCCGAGGACCTGGAGGTCAAGCAGCAGCTGTTCGCCGCGCTGGACAAGGTCTGCCGGCCGGGCGCGGTCCTGGCCACCACCACCTCCTCGCTGCCGGTCGTCGCCATCGCACGGGCGACCACCCGCCCCGAGGACGTCGTCGGGATGCACTTCTTCAACCCGGCGCCCGCGATGAAGCTGGTCGAGGTGGTCCGCACCGTCCTGACCGCCGACGACGTGCACGCCACGGTCCGCGCGGTCTGCGCGAAGATCCGGAAGCATCCGGTGGACTGCGGGGACCGGGCCGGGTTCATCGTGAACGCGCTGCTGTTCCCGTACCTCAATAACGCGATCAAGATGGTCGAGCAGCACTACGCCTCGCTGGACGACATCGACGCGGCGATGAAGCTGGGCGGCGGCTACCCGATGGGCCCGTTCGAACTGCTCGACGTGGTCGGCCTGGACGTCTCGCTGGCGATCGAGAAGGTGCTGCACCAGGAGTTCCGCGACCCGGGCCTGGCGCCCGCGCCGCTGCTGGAGCACCTGGTCGCCGCGGGCTGCCTCGGTCGCAAGACGGGTCGCGGCTTCCGCGAATATGCCCGTCGCTGACCCGGGTGCCGGGTGGGGCGGGCTGCTGGGACCGTCCGGCGGCCCGCCCCCGCAGGCGCGCTCTCCTGCACCGATGGGTTACGTTCATGCCATGTCCCAGCCCGCCAAGTCCCCCCGTGCCACCGCCGCGACCGACGCCCCGGAGACCACCGCGGGGACGCGGGCGGCCGCCCAACGGCTCAAGATGCGCCGTGAACTGGCCGCCGCCGCGATGGAGCTCTTCGCCACGAAGGGCTACGAGGCGACCACCGTCGACGAGATCGCGGGCGCCGCGGGCGTCGCCCGCAGGACCTTCTTCCGCCACTTCCGCTCCAAGGAAGAGGCCATCTTCCCGGACCACGACGACACCCTCGTCCGGGCCGAGGCGGTCCTCAACGCCGCCCCCGCGCACGAGCATCCGCTCGACACGGTCTGCCGGGGCATCAAGGAGGTCATGAAGATGTACGCGGCCAAGCCCGCCGTCTCCGTGGCCCGCTACAAGCTCACCCGCGAGGTGCCGACCCTCCGGGAGGCCGAGATCGCGTCGGTGGCCCGCTACGAGCGGTTGTTCACCCGTTATCTGCTGGGCCACTTCGACGAGCGCGACCACCATGTGGGCAACGACGACCCGCTGCTCGCGGAGGTCGCCGCGTCCGCTGTGGTCACCGCGCACAACCATGTGCTGCGCCGCTGGCTGCGGGCGGGCGGCCAGGGCGATGTGGAGGCGCAGCTCGACCGTGCCTTCGCCATCGTCCGGGACACCTTCGGCACCGGTATCGGGGCGGGCCGCACCGCGGGGAGCGAGCCGGAGCGGCCGGCCGCCTCGGTGGCGGCGGACGGCGAGGTGCTCGTGGCGGTGGCGCGTACCGACGCACCGCTGGACGAGGTCATGCGGACGATCCAGCAGGCGCTCAAGGACCGCTGACCCCGGCGGTTCCGCTGGCCCGGCAGGCCGCTGCCCCTGGCAGGGCCGCTGCCCCGTACCGCTCGTTCCGGGACCGCCGCCCCCGACGCGCCCGTTCCGGGACCGCTGACCCCGACGGACCCGCTCAAGGACCTGGCCCCGGCGTGTTCACAGGCCGCCGACGCCCGCGTCCGGCCTCTCGGCGGGGGCCAGGGCCTCCCAGGGCGGGGGCGCGCCGCCCTCGCTCCAGGCGGCCAGCTCCTCGGGGCCGTAGCAGAGGATGGCGCACTGCTCGGCGTAGTCGAGGGCGGGCTCGGTGAAGCCGCCGGTGGAGACGACGAGCGCCACATCCGCCGCGTGCACGGCGTAGCAGGTGCCGCCGAAGCGCTGGAGGTCCTGGGAGCCCGCCCGGTTCTCCGGTCCGTAGCGCTTGCACTGGACGACCAGGCGGCGGCCGTCGGGGGTGGTGCCCACCACGTCGGCGCCCAGGTCGCCCGCGCCGCCCACCACCTCGGCGTCGGCGCAGCCGTCGCGGCGGCAGAGTTCGGCGACGGCCTCCTCGAACGCATACGGGTCCAGCTGGGAGTAGTCGACGGGGTGCCCGGTCGGCTCCGGGGGTGCGAGGCGGGCCTCGGCGCGGGCCGCCTCGGCGGCGTCCAGTTCCGCGAGACCGACCTCGACGATGCCGTACGCGGCCTCGGTGACGGCCTCCGCGACGCGGCGGGCGCGCCGGCGGCGGCGCAGCACCAGGTAGGCCCCGGCCAGCAGCGGGAGGACCACGAGGGCGGCGAGGAACGGGTGACGGACGGCGCTGTGCCAGGCCGCCCGCAGCGTCACGCCGCCGCCCGCGACGATCAGGGCGACGAGGGCGAAGCCGAAGGAGGTGCGCCGCAGGTCGAAGGAGGCTCGCCGCTGCCCGTCGCCCCGTCTGCGGCCCATCGGTATCGCCATCGGTGCCCCACCCCTGTTCCCGGCTCGCTTCAAGATCACTTGGTGTCGGCCGTGTGCCCCGTGCCGCGCTTTCGACGCGTCCGGCGGGGTGTGCGGCCCGGCGTCGGACGAAATCGGCTGGTCCGCCGGGCGTCGCCGTGCTGAGGTGCGCGGATGCGACCTGACGAGATCCGTGACCTGTTCGACCGCGAGCTGCGGGAGCGTGCCCGCCCGGACGGGCCCGGCGTACGCGTCGAGCGTGCCGGGCCCGTGGTCCGCCAGGCGGGCGGGCCCGACGACTGGAACGGGGTGGTGTGGTCCGAGCCGGGCCTGGGCGCGGCGGGGGCCGACGCGGCGATCACGGCCCAGATCGCGTACTGGGAAGGGCTCGGCCACCCGGAGTTCGAGTGGAAGCTCTACTCCCACGACGACCCGGCCGACCTGGGGGAACGGCTGCGGGCGGCCGGTTTCGCGGCCGAGCCGCCGGAGACCCTGCTGGCCGCCCCGGTCGAGGCGCTGACCGCGCTGCCCGGTGCGGAGCCGCCCGAGGGGGTCGAGCTGCGGCCGGTGACCGACGCGGCGGGGGTGGAGCTGATGGCGCTGGCCCACGAGCGGGCGTTCGGCACGGACGCGGGGCGGCTGCGCCACCAGGTGCTGACGCGGCTGGAGCGGGCCCCCGAGCAGACCGTGGCGCTGGTGGCCCTGGCCGGCGGGGAGCCGGTCAGCTCGGCGCGGATGGAGCTGTACCCCGGTACGGGCTTCTGCGGGCTGTGGGGCGGCGGCACCGTCGCCGCGTGGCGGGGCAGGGGCCTCTACCGGGCCCTGGTCGCCCACCGGGCGCGGATCGCCGCCGAGCGGGGTTACCGCTTCCTCCAGGTCGACGCGAGCGCCATGTCCGCGCCGATCCTGGTCCGGCTCGGCTTCTCGGTGCTCGGGACGACGACGCCGTATGTGTACCGCCGGTCTCGCTGACCGCCTGCCAGCAGGACAGAACGTCTCGTAACGCCCATCGTGTTGCTCATGCGTGCCCACGAGATGACAAGTGAGAGAAATTGTTGGCACTGGGTGCCTTGTCAGGTGTCACGGAGTGCCATACGTTGAGGGTGTCCGGGCGGCCGGCGTGCTGGGATCTCACGTACGCCGGCTGTCCCCGCAACCACCGTGCTGCGCGCCCGGACGCCTGCGTCACAGGCACCCTTCTGCTCCACCCGAGCAAAGCCGAAGCTCCACCCGCCGAACCGACGGCAACACCTCCACACCGCACCCCCTGCCAGCAGGGCCCCTCAAGCGTTCCCTCGACGCGCACCATCGGAGGCAACACCGTGAAGGAAATCCTGGACGCGATTCAGTCGCAGGACAGCACCGCCGCGGACTTCGCGGCCCTGTCCCTCCCCGAGTCCTACCGCGCGATCACCGTGCACAAGGACGAGGCGGAGATGTTCGCGGGACTGGAGTCCCGCGACAAGGACCCCCGCAAGTCGATCCACCTGGACGACGTCCCGGTCCCCGAACTCGGCCCCGGCGAGGCCCTCGTCGCCGTCATGGCCAGCTCCGTGAACTACAACTCCGTCTGGACCTCGATCTTCGAGCCGGTCTCGACGTTCAGCTTCCTGGAGCGGTACGGGAAGCTCAGCGAGCTGACCAAGCGCCACGACCTGCCGTACCACGTCATCGGCTCCGACCTGGCGGGCGTCGTCCTGCGCACCGGTCCCGGCGTGAACGCCTGGAACCCGGGCGACGAGGTCGTCGCGCACTGCCTCTCGGTCGAACTGGAGTCCTCCGACGGCCACAACGACACGATGCTCGACCCGGAGCAGCGGATCTGGGGCTTCGAGACGAACTTCGGCGGCCTGGCGGAGATCGCCCTCGTCAAGTCCAACCAGCTGATGCCGAAGCCGGCCCACCTCAGCTGGGAGGAGGCCGCCGCCCCGGGGCTGGTCAACTCGACCGCGTACCGCCAGCTCGTCTCGCGCAACGGCGCGGGTATGAAGCAGGGCGACAACGTGCTGATCTGGGGCGCCAGCGGCGGACTCGGCTCGTACGCCACCCAGTTCGCGCTGGCCGGCGGCGCCAACCCGATCTGCGTCGTCTCCTCCCCGGAGAAGGCCGAGATCTGCCGGTCCATGGGCGCGGAGGCGGTCATCGACCGCAACGCCGAGGGCTACAAGTTCTGGAAGGACGAGCGCACCCAGGACCCGAGGGAGTGGAAGCGCTTCGGCAAGCGCATCCGCGAGTTCACCGGCGGCGAGGACATCGACATCGTCTTCGAGCACCCGGGCCGCGAGACCTTCGGCGCCTCGGTCTACGTCACCCGCAAGGGCGGCACCATCACCACCTGCGCCTCCACCTCGGGCTACATGCACGAGTACGACAACCGCTACCTGTGGATGTCCCTCAAGCGCATCATCGGCTCCCACTTCGCCAACTACCGCGAGGCGTGGGAGGCCAACCGCCTCATCGCCAAGGGCAAGATCCACCCGACGCTCTCCAAGACGTACTCCCTGGAGGACACGGGCCAGGCGGCGTACGACGTCCACCGCAACCTCCACCAGGGCAAGGTCGGCGTCCTGGCCCTGGCCCCCCGCGAGGGCCTGGGCGTGCGCGACCAGGAAATGCGCGAGCAGCACATCGACGCCATCAACCGCTTCCGCAACGTCTGAGGTTCTCCGATGAACGAACGTCAGAAGGACCGGCCCTGGCTCATGCGGACGTACGCCGGTCACTCGACCGCCGAGGCGTCCAACGAGCTGTACCGCCGCAACCTCGCCAAGGGCCAGACGGGTCTCTCGGTCGCCTTCGATCTGCCGACGCAGACCGGATACGACCCGGACCACATCCTCGCCCGCGGCGAGGTGGGCCGTGTCGGTGTTCCCGTCTCTCACCTCGGTGACATGCGGCGGCTGTTCCAGGACATCCCCCTGGAGCAGATGAACACCTCGATGACGATCAACGCGACCGCCATGTGGCTGCTGGCGCTGTACCAGGTGGTCGCGGAGGAGCAGGGGGCCGACACCGCCAAGCTCCAGGGGACGACGCAGAACGACATCGTGAAGGAGTACCTCTCGCGCGGGACGCACGTCTTCCCGCCGGTGCCCTCGCTGCGGCTGACCACGGACATGATCACGTACACGGTCAACCGCATCCCCAAGTGGAACCCGATCAACATCTGCAGTTACCACCTCCAGGAGGCGGGGGCCACCCCGGTCCAGGAGATCGCGTACGCCATGTCGACCGCCATCGCGGTGCTCGACGCGGTCCGCGACTCGGGCCAGGTGCCCGAGGAGAAGTTCGGTGACGTGGTCGCCCGCATCTCGTTCTTCGTGAACGCGGGCGTCCGCTTCATCGAGGAGATGTGCAAGATGCGCGCCTTCGGCCGCATCTGGGACCGCGTCACCCGCGAGCGGTACGGCATCACCAACGACAAGCAGCGCCGCTTCCGCTACGGCGTCCAGGTCAACTCCCTCGGCCTGACCGAGGCGCAGCCGGAGAACAACGTCCAGCGCATCGTGCTGGAGATGCTGGCCGTCACCCTCTCCAAGGACGCCCGGGCCCGCGCGGTGCAGCTGCCGGCCTGGAACGAGGCGCTGGGGCTCCCCCGCCCCTGGGACCAGCAGTGGTCGCTCCGCATCCAGCAGGTGCTGGCCCACGAGAGCGATCTGCTGGAGTACGAGGACATCTTCGCCGGTTCGCACGTCGTCGAGACCAAGGTGGACGCCCTGGTCGAGGAGTCGCTGGCCGAGATCGACCGGATCCAGCAGATGGGCGGCGCGATGGCGGCCGTCGAGTCCGGCTACCTCAAGTCCGAGCTGGTCTCCTCGCACGCGGCCCGGCGGGCCCGGATCGAGGGCGGCGAGGAGAAGATCGTCGGCGTCAACATCTACGAGTCCACCGAGCCCAACCCGCTCACCTCCGACCTCGACGGCGCGATCATGACGGTCGACCCCGAGAACGAGGCCCGGGTCGTCGCCGCCCTGCACGAGTGGCGCGACAACCGCGACGAGGCGCGCGCCTCGGAGGCGCTGGCCGCGCTGAAGAAGGCCGCGGCGGGCACGGAGAACATGATGGAGGCGACCGTCGAGTGCGCCCGCGCGGGCGTCACCACCGGCGAGTGGTCCTGGGCGCTGCGGGACGTCTTCGGCGAGTTCCGCGCCCCCACCGGGGTCTCCTCGGCCCCGGTCGCGGTCGCCGCCGAGCCGGGCAGCACGCTCGCCCTGGTCCGCGAGAAGGTCACCCGGACCGCTGCCGACCTGGGCGTCGGCCGGCTGCGCCTGCTGGTCGGCAAGCCGGGCCTGGACGGGCACTCCAACGGCGCCGAGCAGATCGCCGTACGGGCCAGGGACGCCGGGTTCGAGGTGGTCTACCAGGGCATCCGGCTGACCCCCGAGCAGATCACCGACGCGGCGCTCGCCGAGGACGTGCACTGCGTGGGCCTGTCCATCCTGTCAGGCTCGCACGCGGAGCTGGTCCCCGACGTGCTGCACCGGCTGCGGGAAGCCGGTGCGCCGGACATCCCGGTGATCGCGGGCGGCATCATCCCGCCGGCCGACGCCACCGCCCTCATCGAAGCCGGAGTGGCCGCCGTCTTCACCCCGAAGGACTTCGGCATCACGGAGATCATCGGCCGTATCGTCGACGAGATCCGGACAGCGAACAAGCTCGACCCTCTGGAGGTCCCCGCATGACCACGCCCACCCCCTCGGTCAACCGCCTGCGCCCGCGTCGCTCGTGCCTGGCCGTGCCGGGCTCCAACCCTCGCTTCCTGGAGAAGGCCCAGGGGCTCCCGGCCGACCAGGTCTTCCTCGACCTGGAGGACGCCTGCGCGCCGCTCGCCAAGGAGGGCGCCCGCCACCACATCGTGGACGCGCTCAACAACGGCGACTGGAGCGGCAAGACCCGGGTCGTGCGGGTCAACGACTGGACCACGCACTGGACGTACCGCGACGTCGTCACGGTCGTCGAGGGCGCGGGCCCCAACCTCGACTGCATCATGCTGCCGAAGGTCCAGGACGCCCAGCAGGTCGTGGCGCTGGACCTGCTGCTGACCCAGATCGAGAAGACGATGGGCTTCGAGGTCGGGAAGATCGGCATCGAGGCGCAGATCGAGAACGCCAAGGGCCTGGTGAACATCGACGAGATCGCCGCCGCCTCGCCCCGTCTGGAGACGCTGATCTTCGGCCCGGCCGACTTCATGGCGTCGATCAACATGAAGACCCTGGTCGTCGGCCAGCAGCCGCCCGGCTACCCGGCGGACGCCTACCACTACATCCTGATGCGCATCCTCATGGCCGCCCGCGCCCACGACCTCCAGGCGATCGACGGCCCGTTCCTCCAGATCCGCGACGTGGACGCCTACCGCGAGGTGGCCGGCCGCGCCGCCGCCCTGGGCTTCGACGGCAAGTGGGTGCTGCACCCGGGCCAGGTGGACGCGGCCAACGAGGTGTTCTCGCCCTCGCAGGAGGACTACGACCACGCGGAGCTGATCCTCGACGCCTACGACTGGTGCACCTCGGAGGAGGGCGGCAAGAAGGGCTCCGCGATGCTCGGCGACGAGATGATCGACGAGGCCAGCCGCAAGATGGCCCTCGTCATCGCGGGCAAGGGCCGCGCGGCCGGGATGCAGCGCACCTCCAAGTTCGAAGCCCCGGAGGCGTGATCATGCAGTTCGGACGCACGTATGAGGAGTTCGAGGTCGGCGCCGTCTACAAGCACTGGCCCGGAAAGACGGTCACGGAGTACGACGACCACCTCTTCTGTCTGCTGACCATGAACCACCACCCGCTGCACATGGACAGCAACTACGCGGAGAAGACGACCGACTTCGGGAAGAACGTCGTCGTCGGCAACTACGTCTACTCGCTGCTGCTCGGCATGTCGGTGCCGGACGTCTCCGGGAAGGCCATCGCCAACCTGGAGGTCGAATCGCTCAAGCACATCGCGCCGACCTTCCACGGCGACACGATCTACGGCGAGACGACCGTGCTGGACAAGACGCCGTCGAAGTCCAAGAGCGACCGCGGGATCGTGTACGTGGAGACCCGGGGGTTCAAGCAGGACGGCACCGTGGTCTGCGTCTTCCGGCGCAAGGTGATGGTCCCCACCGAGACGTACATCAAGGAGCGCGGCGGCGAGCAGCCCGGCCGCCCGACGCCGTCCAACTAACCGTGCGCGGCCGTGCGGCCGTCCGCGTGAAGCCACAGGAGAAGCAGCCATGACGCGACTCGCCCAGACCGCCGGTCTGAACGACGTACAGCGGGAGATCCTCGCCACCGTCCGGGATTTCGTCGACAAGGAGATCATTCCGGTCGCGACCGGGCTGGAGCACCGCGACGAGTACCCGACGGAGATCGTCGAGGGGCTCAAGGAACTCGGCCTGTTCGGACTGATGATCCCCGAGGAGTACGGGGGTCTGGGTGAGTCGCTGCTCACCTACGCGCTGTGCGTGGAGGAGATCGCGCGCGGCTGGATGAGCGTGTCGGGCATCATCAACACGCACTTCATCGTGGCCTACATGCTCAAGCAGCACGGCACCCAGGAGCAGAAGGACACCTTCCTGCCGCGGATGGCGCTGGGAGAGGTGCGCGGCGCCTTCTCGATGTCCGAGCCGGCGCTCGGCTCGGACGTCTCCGCGATCTCGTCGAAGGGCGTGAAGGACGGCGAGGAGTACGTTCTCAACGGCCAGAAGATGTGGCTGACGAACGGCGGGACGTCCACGCTGGTGGCCGTGCTGGCCCGGAGTGACGAAGGCCACCCCGAGGGGACCGCGCCGCACAAGTCGATGACGACCTTCCTGGTGGAGAAGGAGCCCGGCTTCGGAGAGGTCAGGCCCGGCCTGACCATCCCCGGGAAGATCGACAAGATGGGCTACAAGGGCGTCGACACGACCGAGCTCATCATGGACGACCTGCGCATTCCGGCCAATCGTGTCCTCGGGGGCACGACGGGCCGCGGGTTTTACCAAATGATGGACGGCGTCGAGGTCGGTCGCGTGAATGTCGCGGCACGTGGCTGCGGCGTCGCACAGCGTGCGTTCGAGCTGGGCGTTTCGTACGCACAGCAGCGCCACACCTTCGGCAAGCCGATCGCCCAGCACCAGGCGATCCAGTTCAAACTGGCCGAAATGGCCACCAAGGTCGAGGCCGCTCATGCGATGATGGTCAATGCGGCACGCAAAAAGGACTCCGGGGAACGGAACGACCTGGAGGCAGGGATGGCGAAGTACCTCGCCTCCGAATACTGCAAGGAAGTCGTCGAGGACGCCTTCCGTATCCACGGCGGCTACGGCTTCTCCAAGGAGTACGAGATCGAGCGCCTCTACCGCGAGGCGCCGATGCTGCTGATCGGTGAAGGTACCGCCGAGATCCAGAAAATGATCATTGGCCGGCGACTCCTGGAGGAGTACCGAATCCAGGGCTGATTGTCCGTTCTAGGGTGATTTGGTGGCGAAGAACATCACACCGGGTCACCCTCGACGGGCGGCGTTCGACAGTCCGACTCGGCTGCTGGCTTGCCCAGTTGCGCCCGGCAACCGATAGCATCTTCGGAAAGCCGCCGTCCCCCGTTGCCAGCGCGGCATCATCCGCTACGAAGGTCATCCATGCCCGACAGCACTTCCTCCGCATCCCGCGGCGGGGTCCGCATCGCCCGCGGAGCATCTCCGTGGCTCCTGCCGACCGTCGCCACCGCAGCCCTCAGCCTGGCCCGCGCCCGCACGTCGGGGCGCTGGGCAGCAGCGGCTGTGCCCACCACCGCGCTCGCGGCGGGCATGCTGTGGTTCTTCCGTGACCCCGAGCGCGAGATCTCCGAGGGCCGGGTCATCTCCCCGGCCGACGGCGTGGTGCAGAGCATCATGCCGTGGAAGGACGGGCGCACCCGCGTCGCGATCTTCATGAGCCCGCTCAACGTCCACGTCAACCGTGCGCCGCTGGCCGGCACGGTGACGTTGGTCGAGCACGTCCCGGGCGGGTTCGTCCCGGCGTTCAACAAGGAGAGCGAGAACAACGAGCGCGTTGTCTGGCACTTCGACACCGAGCTCGGCGACATCGAGATGGTGCAGATCGCGGGAGCGGTCGCCCGTCGGATCGTGCCGTACGTCCCTCAGGGCACGAAGGTGGAGCAGGGCGAGCGCATCGGCCTGATCCGCTTCGGCTCGCGTGTGGACATCTACCTCCCGGAAGGGATCGATGTCGCGGTCGAGGTCGGCCAGGCCACTACCGCGGGGGTGACTCGAATTGACCGTGATTGATCCTGATACCAAGGCCGGCTGGGTGCCGGAGGCCGACGAGGAGAACGACAGCGCGGAGGACATGCCGCTGTCGATGCGGCTGTCGATAGCGGACACGCTGACGCTCGGCAACGCGACGTGCGGGTTCATGGCGGTGTACTTCACCACCACCGGCATCCTGATCCCGCACCTCACGGGCAGCGACGAGTCGGGCATGGCCCGTCACTCGGCCGCGACCGCGGTGATCCTCATGCTGATGGCCGCGATCTTCGACCTGTTCGACGGACTCGTGGCGCGCAAGCTGCGGTCCTCGCCGATGGGCGCCGAGCTGGACAACCTCTCGGACCTCATCAGCTTCGGGCTCGCGCCGGCCTACTTCGTGCTCGTGTACGGCATGGTCGCCGACGACGCCCATCAGCGGGTGTCGGCGCTGGCGGCGATCGTGGTCCTGCTGGCGGTGGTGCTCAGGCTGGCCAGATTCTCCTGCGTGACGTTGAAGGACGGCATGTTCCAGGGCATGCCGAGCCCCTTCGGAGCGCTGACGGTCGTCTCGATCGTGCTCCTGGAGCTGCCCTTCATCCCGACGCTGCTCGCGATCATCGGAGTGGCGTGGCTGATGGTGAGCCGGGTGGAGTACCCGAAGCCGCGGGGCATCCTCGCGGTGGCGATGCTCAGCTGGATCGTGGGCGCGATGGGGCTGCTCGCCGCGTGGGCGTTCGACGCTCCGGGCGGCCAGCTGCTGCTCCAGACGGGCTGCGCGCTCCAGGTCGTGCTCGGCGCGGTGATCCCGCTGTTCGCGACGGCGCGACGGGTGAACACGTTCCGTGACAACCGGCGCGAGGCGCGGGCGGCTCAGCTCCCGTAGCGGGCGGTCACTGCGGTACAGCAGGTCCTCAGGGCCCGGATGCTTCGGCATCCGGGCCCTGAGGCGTTTTCGGGCTCTGAGGCGTTTTCGGGCTCTGAGGCGTTTTCGGGCTCTGAGGCGTTTTCGGGCTCCCGCGCCCCTTCGGGCCTGCCCTGCCGTCGCGGCGGTTCAGGCGGTGGCGCGGGGCTCCGCGGACCAGATCAGCTCGGTGCGCAGGGGCCCCTCGCGGTCCAGGAAGGCGCCGTGGGCGGGGGCGAGGGCGGCGAGCTGGGAGGCGTGGCAGAGGACGGCCTCGCGCTTGGCGGCCCACTGCTCGTCGGAGAGCGTCAGCTCGTGGCGGACGGTGAGCCGGTGGGTACGGTCCAGCCGCTGGTAGGCGGTCCCCCACTTCTCGCTGGCGGCGAGTGCGGCGCTCGCCCCGGGGGTGCCCCACTCCGGCAGGTGGCCGGTGTAGGGCAGATCCGCGTAGACCCAGGGCTCGGGGGCTCCCGCCTCGGCGAGGACCCGCTGGGCGCGCAGCCGTACGGCCTCGTGGTCCGGCTGGTTGGTGGCGAGGGGGACGAGGACCCGGGTGCCGGGGGCCAGCGAGCGCAGCAGGGGGTCGAGGCCGGCCGGTTCGTCGCCCTCGCGGACGTACGGGCCGTCGGGGTGGTCGATGAGGACCTGCTCGGCCCCGAGGAGGGCGCAGGAGCGGGCGTCCTCGGAGCGGCGTGCCTCGTACGCCTCCCGGGCGGAGCCGAAGCCGCAGAGCGCGTCCCATCCCGAGACGGGCAGTCCGGGGGCCGGTGCGCCGCCGTGGACGGTGACCACGGCGAGCGGTCCGGGCAGGGCGGGCAGCAGCCCGGCGAGGGAGAGCGCGGCGTCGTCGAAGTGCGGCGAGATGACGACGGTGCGCCAGGGCGGGGGTACGGCGGCGGGCACGGGTCCTCCGGAGGGGTGCGGGCGGAACGGCTTCGGGCGGGGCGTCACGGCGGCGGGCCGCGATCGGGCCCAGGGCGGTCGGGCTCAAGGGGTGGCGGACCCAGGTCGGTCAGGCCCCGGACGGTGGGGCTCAAGGGGTGGCGGGCTCAGGAACGATCGGGCTCAGTGCGCTGGGGCTCAGGGCCGGCCGGGGCCCCGGCGGCGCGCGGGATGTCCAGCGGGGCCAGGACGGCGTCCCAGGCCGCGTCGTCGCCCTCCCAGCGGCCCGGGACGAGGGGGACCGTGCCCCACAGGACACCGGGCGGCAGGTCGGCGGCGTCGGCCGGGGGCGTACGGCGCAGCCACAGCAGGTCGAAGACGTGGTCCGGGTAACGGGTGCGCAACAGCGTGTGCAGGGCGGTCAGCTCCGGGGCGCCGCTCTCGTCGAACGCGTCCTGGTGGACGTAGAGGACCCGGGAGCGGGAGGCGGTCAGGGTGCGCCAGCGGGTGGCGAGGTGGTGGAACTTGGCCCGGACCGCGTCGTACTGCCCGGCGATGAGCTCCGGTGTCAGGGGCGCGCCGGCCGGGGCGTGGAAGTCGTGGAAGAAGCGGATGTTCGAGTCCCGGTCCCGTACGCAGGCGCCGTCGCTGAACGGTTCGCACCGGCCGGGGCGGAGGACGTTGGCGAAGTCGGCCGCGATGACCTCCCGTACGGCGGCGAGGTCGAGGTCGAGCCAGTCGAAGAAGTGCGCCCGCTCGACGCCGGTGACGCGGCGGAGCTGGTAGGTCGACTCGCAGTGGTAGCCGAGGCCGACGCAGACGTCGTACATCGCGGATCCCGTCAGCCGCCGGTGCGCCGCAGCAGGACGCCGATGGAGCCGCGTTTGCTCAGGTAGGCGCGGCCGCCGCAGACGGCTTCCAGGGCCGGGGCGACGAGCGGCCTCTCGTCCGCCTTCTCCCAGTGCGGGGTGCGTTGCAGCCAGGGGGTCAGGGTGGCGGCGAGCGTCTCCGGTTCCAGGGCGACGAAGACGAGGTCGGCGGGGAGCCGGTCGAGCAGGCCGGGGTCCTGGCCGTAGTAGAGCATCTCGATGAGGAGGTAGGCGGCGCCGGGGAGGGCGGGGCGGGCGGCCAGTTCCTCCAGGGACTCCGGGTGGACGCGGGCCGCCCCGCCGGCGCGGGCGGCGAGCCGGTGGCGGAAGGCCGCGTTGGGTTCGGTCGCGTGGACGGTGAACCCCTTGTCCACGAGCCGGGTGGTGAGGGCCCCCTCGCAGGCGCCGACCTCGACCAGGGGTCCGCTGTCGGGCGGGCAGTGCGAGGCGATCCAGGCGACGGTGGTGTCCAGCCGCTCCGCCTCGTACGCGGAGGTGGTGAACTCCCACGGGTCGTCCACCGTGGCGGCGTCCTCGTCGAGGCTGGCCAGGAGGGCGAAGAGCCGCTCGCGCTCCTCGGGGCCGGCCGCGAAGAAGCGTTCGGTGGCGTGAACCCGCCCGGTCCGCACGACGTGCTCCTCCGACGCGGTGCGGAGCAGATGACCGCAGTGCCGGTTGACGAAGGCGAGTTTGGCGGCGACCCCGGCGCGGTCAAGGGGCCGGTCCAGGTCGCTGATGAACTGGAGGTACGGGGAGTGGCCGACGGCGTGCAGGACGGGGCGGCCCCCGGCGGCGTCGGCGGCGTCCCGGCCGAGGCGGCCGCGGCTGCGCCGGGTGTCGGCGGGCGAGTGGGTCCAGAGGCGGGCGGGCCCTCCCCCGGCGGACGTCTCCACGAGGGCGGCCAGGGCCTCGACCCCCGGGGACGCGGCGTCCTCGTCGACCGGCCGTACCAGCGGGGCGAGGGCGTCCAGTCGGTCGGCGAGCGGGCGGCCGGCGGGGAGCACCAGTCGCTCCCCGGTGTCGCCGCACAGGATGTGGGTCTCGTGCTGCTCCTCACCGAGTACGGAGAGGAAGTCCAGGGCCGCGTCCTCGGCCCTGAGTACCGCCACGATGTCGATCACGGAAGGATCCCCTCAGCAGAGCGCAACAGAGCTGGGCGGCGGACGGGCGGGGTTCGGCCCGGCTCGGGCGAACTCCGGCCACATATGGGCGAAAGCGGGCGGACGCGATCCCGAAGGCGTCGAGTCCGGAACGAGCTAACCACCGCCGCGACAGGTGGTCCAGACCAATTTTCCGCCGATCATGGAGGCCCGGACGCGTGGCCGGGCGGCGCCCGAGCCCCCGCTGCCGCCGCTCCGGAACCGGCTACTCGCGCGTATTCCACCATCGAAATCCGGCCACGCATCGGGGTCGTTCGCACGCGGCGCCTACCACCGCACGCGCCGGAGCGCCAGAGGTGAAGTCCCGGGGTGCGATGAGCCGTTGCGCCGCCGGGATGAGTAGCGTTTTCCCGTCACCATGGCGCGATCCGCTTCTAGAATCACCTCGCAACCGACGCCCGGACCAGGACGGCCGGGCGCGGACTGTGGGGCCAGGGGGGTCCGATGAGGAAGCTGATGCTGGTGGGGTCACGTCTGATGGCGGTCGCGGCGGCGGGAGCGCTGCTGGCCGGCTGCGGCGGCTCGTCCGCGAAGGACCGGTCCGGGCCGGGCCCCGACCCGAGCGGCTCGGCGCGGCAGGGCGGCCCGGCGACCGGCGGGGAGAAGACGGGGGCGTCGAAGAAGCCCGACCCGAAGCAGTCCACACTGCCGGGGGCGCTGCCCAGCGCCTACGACTTCACGCCGAACCCGGACCGGGTCCCGAAGACCGCGGCCCAGGCGCGGAAACTGACCCGTGGCGCCGCGCTCGGAGAGGACGACTGGACGGCGGGCATGGTGCGGCACACCCCGTACGAGAGCGGCGGCAGCTGGCCCGTGCTCCCGGACTCCTGCGTCTGGACCCGGTCCGCGCTGCCCGCCGGAATCCTGGACAGCTTCACACGGCGGCTCGACATCCCGGCCCGGGGCGGCAAAGGCCGGGTGCAGGGGGCGGTGACCGTGACCGTGCACCGGACCGAGGCGGGGGCCGACCGGGAGATCGAGGACACCGTCCAGGAGAGTTTCCGCTGCCCGGACCAGGAACTGGGCGGCGGGCAGCGGCTGAGCGGGCTGATGTCGCTCCGGTTCGATCAGAAGGACGTGCGCAACGCGGACGCCTCGCTGTTCGAGGCGGGGAAGTACAGCGGCCCGGAGTCGGGCGGGGTCCAGGACTACGTGTGGTCCAAGTCCCGGATCGGCCCGGTGACGACGGCCGTCTCGGTCAAGGGCGCGAAGGGCTACACCGACACCGACCTGCTGCGGATCGCCGCCGAGGGCGGCGCGAAGGTGCTCTACCGCGTCGAGCTGGAGCTGAAGTGACCGCGCGGCGGGGAGCCGACGTGACCGCGGGCCGCGACGAGAGGCACTGAACCCTGATGGAACCGCTCCGTTCCACCGACCCGGCCCGGATCGCCGGGTACCGCGTCCTCGGCCGCCTCGGCGCCGGGGGCATGGGCGTGGTGCTGCTGGGCCGGTCGGCCGGCGGCGCGCTGGTGGCGATCAAGCTGATCCGGGCGGAGTACGCCGACGACTCCGCCTTCCGCGCCCGCTTCCGGCGGGAGGTGGCCATCGCCCGGCAGGTCCGCAACCGGTGGGCGGTGCCCGTCGTCGACGCCGACACCGAGGCCCCCGCCCCGTGGCTGGCCACCGAGTTCGTGCCGGGTCCCGCCCTGAGCGAGGCCGTGGGCGGCGGCGGGCCGCTGCCGGAGCGCGGGGTACGGGCGCTGGGCTCGATGCTGGCGGAGGCGCTGGAGGCGGTGCACGCGGCGGGGCTCGTGCACCGGGACGTGAAGCCGGGCAACGTCCTGCTCGGCCTCGACGGCCCCCGGCTGATCGACTTCGGGATCGCGCGAGCTCTGGACGACACCGTCCTCACCGCGACGGACGTGATCGTCGGCTCCCCCGGCTTCCTCTCCCCCGAGCAGGCGCAGGGGCGGCGGATCGGGCCGGCGAGCGACGTCTTCTCGCTGGGCTGCGTCCTGGTGTACGCGGCGACCGGCGGGCGGCCGTTCGGCACCGGCCCGGTCGAGGCGATGCTGTTCCGTACCGTGCACGACACGGCGGACCTGAGCGCGCTGCCGCCCGGACTACTCCCGGTCGTCGGGGCGTGCCTGGCCAAGGACCCCGGGGACCGGCCGACCGCCGGCGAGGTCCGGGCCGCCCTGGCCGAGGACCTGGCGGGCGGCAGTTGGCTGCCCGGCCCGGTCACCCATCTGATCGCCGAGCGTTCGGCGCGGATGCTGGCCCTGCCGGACATCGACGCGACCAGCCTGGACGCCCGTGCGGACGCGCCGGACACCGTTCCGGGGGCCGGGGCCGGGGCCGGGGTCGGGAGCACCACGTCCGTCCGGGCCCCGGTCGGCCGCCGTCGCTTCCTCGCGTACGTCACCGGCGGCGCGGCCCTCGCGGCGACCGGCGGGACCGCCGCCTGGCTGGCCGCCTCGCGGGACGACGGGGAGCCGGACGGCCGGGACGGGAAGCCGGCGCGCCGGCCGGAGCTGCGCATCGGGCTCCAGGCCGACCTGAGCGGGCCCTCGGCGGCCGTCGGCCGGGGCCAGGACCGGGCGGCGCGGCTCGCCGTGGCGGAGCACAACGCCCGCCGCGACGCCCCGTTCACCCTGCGGCTGACGACCGTCGACGACGGGGGCGAGGAGGAGCGGGCCACGGCCGCGGTACGCCGGTTCGCCGCGGACCCGCTGGTGGTGGCGGCCATCGGCGCGACCGGTACGGATGCGGCCCGCGAGGCGCTGGTCGCGTACGACGAGGCGGCGCTGGGACTGGTCAGCGTGGTCGACGGGGACATCCGGCATCTCAACCGGACCTTCCTGTGCGCACGGCCGCGCAACGACATGCAGATGCTGCCGGTGGCCGAGTACCTCGGGGCGTACGAGATCGACCGGGTCGCGCTGGTGGACGACGGCACCGAGTACGGCCGCCAGACCACCCGCTTCCTGGACGCGGGGCTGCGCGGCAACGGGCGCACGGTGCTCGCGGAGACCGTACGGGAGGGCGCCCGCGACCTGGACGCGGAGGCCGGGCGGATCGCCGCGAAGCGGCCGGGGGCCGTGGTGTACGGAGGCGGGTGGCGGGACGCCGGACGGTTCGCCGAAGCGTTGAACAGGGCCGGGTACGCGGGCCCGAAGATCGCCACCCAGGCCGCGCACGACCCGCGGTTCCTGGCGGAGGCGGGCGAGGACGCGGCGGGCTGGCTCCTCGTCTCGACGGCCGCCGACCCGGCCTCCGTCCCCTCGGTGCACGCGTTCGCCGCCGCCTACCGCAAGCGGTACGACGGCGCCCCGCCGCTGTTCGCCGCCGAGGCGTACGACGCGGTCGGCCTCATCGCCGCCTGCGCCGAGAAGCTGGGCCGGGAGACGCTGACCCGGCAGGACCTGCTGCCGGCGCTGCGGACGACCTCGTACAAGGGGGTGTCCAAGAGCTACGCCTTCGAGCCGGCGAACGGGATGTACACCGGGACCGGGGTGTTCATCTACCGCGTGGAGCGGGGGCGCTTCCGGTACATCGGGATGGACGGGCGGCAGGCCTGAGCGCGGGCGGGGGCCGCGGACCGGGTCGCCCCGGTGGGTGGGGGGCCGCGGACCGGGTCGCCCCTTCCGCGCGCCTCTCCGCCGGTGCTGGAGGGGCGCCCCGTCCGTTCGCTTCCCGCCGGTGCCGGAGGGGCGGGTGGCCGGCACCCTCCCCTCCGGGGCGTACCGGCGTCAGCCGTGCAGGAAGTCCCGGGCGATCGACTCCGCCGCCCGTTCCAGGAGCGGCCCCGCCTCGGCCATGGAGACGGCGGCATCCGGTTCCAGGTCGGCCAGCGCGTACGCACGCCGGATGCCCGCCCGCTCAAGGGCCTCCTGGGAGAGGGCGAGCCGCCCACATACCGCGACGGTCTCGATCCCGGCCGCGCGGGCGGCGGCGGCGACCCCGGCCGGGGCCTTGCCGTGAAGCGTCTGCTCGTCAAGCGACCCCTCGCCCGTGATCACCAGCGTGGCGCGGTCGAGCGCGGGGGCGAAGCCCAGTACGTCGAGCATCACCTCGATGCCGGGGCGGAACCGGGCGCCGAGAGCGACGAGCGCCCCGTAGCCGATGCCTCCGGCGGCGCCCGCGCCCGGCAGTTCCGCGGTCTCGGGGCCGAGGACCGAGGCGTAGTGCGTCAGGGCCGCGTCGAGGACCGCGATGTCGTCCTCGCTCGCGCCCTTCTGCCGCCCGTACACCTCGGGAGCGCCCTTGGGCCCGGTCAGCGGGTTGTCCACATCGCTGGCGAGGACCAGGTCGACGTCCTTCAGGCGCGGGTCGAGTCCGGACAGGTCGGCCTCGGCCAGTTCGGCCAGCGGACCGCCGCCGGGCCCGACGGGCTTGCCGCCCGCGTCCAGGAAACGGGCTCCGAGAGCCGTGAGCATGCCCGCGCCGCCGTCCGTGGTGGCGCTGCCGCCGACCCCGAACACGATCGTCGTCGCCCCGGCCTCCAGGGCCGCCTTCAGCAGCTCGCCCGAGCCGTGGGTGGTGGCCGTGAGCGGGGCGAACACCCCGTCGGGCAGGTGCTGGAGGCCCGATGCCTCGGCCATCTCCACCACGGCGGTGGTCCCGCGCAGGGCGTACGCCGCCGTGACCGGGTCCCCGAGCGGGCCGGTCACCCGCGCCTCGCGGCGCTCGAATCCGGCGGCCACCGCCGCCGCGACCGTGCCGTCGCCGCCGTCCGCGACGGGCAGGGTCTCCACCTCCAGGCCGGGGACGACGCGCCGCAGCCCGGCCGTCACCCGCTCCGCGACCTGTACGGCCGTGAGCGAGCCCTTGAACTTGTCCGCCGCGACGAGCACGCGTGCGGTCTCCACATCTGCTCCGTCCGTCACCTTGCATCCCTTGCTTTCGAACAGGCAGTCGCGCCGCCCCGACCCTATCCGCACGACCCCTGATCTGCCCATGCCCATCCACACCCCTGCCTCTGCCGCGCGGGCGGCTCTCGCGAGCGGGCCGGGACCACCGGTCGCGCGGGGGCCCGACGATCGGCCCGCCCGGCCCGGAACGCCGCACTAGGCTGTCGGCCGTGACGACTCCCGACGCCGGCTACGCCGCGTACATCGCCGGACTCCCCCGCGTCCTCGCGGGCGCCGCCTCGCTCTTCCGGGACGCCGAGGGGCGGGTCCTGCTCGTCGAGCCGAACTACCGCGAGGGCTGGGCGCTGCCCGGCGGAACCGTCGAGTCGGACGCGGGCGAGAGCCCCCGCCAGGGCGCCCGGCGGGAGACGGCCGAGGAGATCGGCCTCGACATCGCGCCGGGTCGGCTGCTCGTCGTGGACTGGGTGCAGGGCGCAGGCCGTCCCCCGATCGTGGCGTACCTGTACGACGGCGGGGTGCTCGACGCCGACCGGTTGGCGGCGATCCGGATCCAGGAGGAGGAGCTGCTGTCCTGGCGGCTGGTCGCCCCGGCCGACCTGGACGGCTACCTGCTGGGCTCGCTCCACGGCCGGGTGCGCGCGGCGCTGGAGGTCCTGACGTCCGGCAGCGGAACGGCGGAGTTGGAGAACGGCGAGCGGGCGGCGTAGGAACGCCCTTGCTCTCGGCGTCGGTCCAGGGGGGCGGGCAGTCGGCCCCTCGCCCCGGCACGCTCCACCGCCCCCGGTAGCGTGGGGCGGGTGACCACATCTGACAGTGCATCGGACGCGGGCGGGGCGGCGGGGGCGGTCACCGTTCGCGCGGCGGTGAACGAGCGGGAGCGGTCCGCCGTCATCCGGGGTGAGTTCCGCTCGGACACCGTCTACGACGTCACCGTGTCGGAGAGCGGGTTCAGTCTGAGCCCCCGTCCGCTGGACCCGCCCGTCCACAAGGTCTTCCCCGACGACGAGCCCGCGGGTGAGGAACCGGGGAACGGCCACCGGATCGTCGCCGTGGCCGGCGAGCGGGTGTGCGGTTACGTCGACACGGAGTACGAGCCCTGGAACCGGCGGCTGGTCGTCGCCGACATCGAGGTGGCCGGGCCGTGGCAGGGCCGGGGCATCGGACGCGCGCTGATGAGCCACGCCGTCGAGCGGGCGCGGGCGTGCGGGGCCGGCCACGTCTGGCTGGAGGTGACGAACATCAACGCCCCGGCGATCCGCGCCTACCGGCGGATGGGGTTCGTCTTCTGCGGCCTGGACACGACGCTCTACCGGGGCACCGCGTCCGAGGGGGAGACGGCGCTGTTCATGAGTCTTCCGCTGGACTGACCGACCGGCTCGTCAGCCCTGCTGGGCCTCGGGTTTGACCTCCACGTCGCGCGCGGTGGCCTCGTGCTCGGCGACGAGCGCCTCGGTGCGGTGGCCGCGCGCGATGTAGTCGCGGACCACGAGTTCGACGGCGTCCTGGGGGCTTCCCACCCCCGCCAGCACCATGACTTCGACGACGAGTTCGGCATCCAGACTGACGGTCACCTCGGCCATGCGGGGAGACTACCCCGGGGCGCCCCGGCATGGTCCCGGTTCGCCGACGCGACCGGATCCGGGGCCTGCGGGCGCTCAGCCGTCCAGGCCGGCCGAGACGCGGCGCGAGGGCTTGAAGACGTACAGGTCGAGGATGTCCGGGGCGTCCGCGAGCCCCGGGCCGCCCTCCGCCGCCCAGGTCACGATGTCCTGCTCGGCGTGCTCGTCGTTGACGAGGCCGAGCCAGACCGGGCGGCCACCGGCTCTGCGCCCCTCGGCGGAGGGCTGCACGACGATCACGTTGCCCTGCTCGCAGGCGTCCAGGCACTCCACCGCCCGTACGGTGGCCGAGCCCTCCAGTCCCGCGCGGAGCCGGGCGAGCTGGGCCGCGTGGTCAACGCCGGGGATCTTCTCGGTGCCGCAGCAGCAGCCCCGGCAGACGCTGACGGTGGGGCGGCCGGCGCCCTGGGCGGGCACGTCCTTGCGGCTGCGGCGGCTCATCGGGGCACTTCCCGTCGCGGTGGGGGTGGGCGGGTCCACCGGGGGTCCCGGTGATCACCGCGACTCTACCGAGGCGTCCGCCGTTCGAACACCAGAGCCCTCTCCGGGCCGGGTGGGGTATCGTTGACGGCTGCGAAGGGGAGTAGCCCCGCAAACCGGTCGTCGACACACTGGAGCCCTCGGGTTCCCGGTGGCCGGGCTCGTGGATGCTGAGAAGGCTTCACGGGCGGGCGAGACCTTCGGTCCTGTATGACGCGTCCACACCCCGTGGACGTCGCCGTCATGCCGGGCCGAGTGGTCCTCCGAACAGCCCGAGCGGCGCTTCGCGAAGATCCGGGCCCGGCTCGCACAGAAAGCCGACCGGAATGCACCTCGACCTCCTGGCGATCCTCACCGCCTTCGGGCTGATCTTCCTCGCGGAGCTCCCCGACAAGACGATGTTCGCCTCGCTGGCCATGGGCACGCGGATGCGCCCGCTCTACGTGTGGTTCGGCACGTCGTCCGCGTTCATCGTGCACGTCGCCATCGCCGTGGGCGCGGGCAGCCTCATCGGGCTGCTGCCCGACTGGATCGTCAAGCTCGTCTCGGCCTCGCTCTTCGCGCTCGGCGCGTTCCTCCTGCTGCGCGGCAGCGGCGGGGACGATGACGACGAGACCGAGGTGAAGACCGTCACCGGGTTCTGGCCGGTCTACTCGACCGCGTTCATGGCGGTCTTCATCAGCGAGTGGGGCGATCTGACACAGATCACCACCGCCAACCTGGCGGCGAGCAACGGCACCTGGTCCACCGCGATCGGTTCGGCCGCCGCCCTGATGTCGGTCTCCGCGCTGGCGCTGCTGGCCGGCAAGTTCATCGCGAAGCGCGTACCGCTCAAGACCGTGCAGCGCATCGGCGGGCTCTGCATGCTGGGCCTCGCCGTCTGGACGGTTGTGGAGATCTTCACCGGGTGAGTCGAGGGCCGGGGTGGCGTCGGAAGCGCTCGGCGGTTCGGGCGGGTCCGGGGTGGCGACGGGGCCGGTTCGGGCGGCCCGGGGCGCGTGACGGATCGGGCGGGCCCGGGGGCGTACGCGGGCACGTTCCGGGGGTGTACCGGGTGCGGTGCTCCCCCGGCCCGGCCCGTCTCAGAAGAGGGCCGGGGTCTCGTCCCGCGCCCCGCCGTTCTCGAACGCGAGCAGCCGCTGCTTGCGGTCCAGGCCGCCGCCGTAGCCGGTGAGGCTTCCGGAGGCGCCGATGACGCGGTGGCACGGGACGATGATCCCGACCGGATTCTTGCCGTTGGCCAGGCCGACCGCCCGGGAAGCGCCGGGCTTTCCGAGCTCCTCGGCCAGTTCGCCGTACGTGCGCGTCTCGCCGTACGGGATCTTCAGCAGCTCCGCCCAGACGCTCCGCTGGAACGGGGTGCCCGCCAGGCTCAGCGGGAGGTCGAAACTCGTGCGTCCCCCGTCGAAGTACTCGCCGAGCTGCCGGATCGTCTCGCCGAAGGGCTCCGGGTCCGGGACGCCGAAGCTCTCCTCGGGCGGTCGGTGGCGCTGGTCGGTCATGTAGAGGGCCGACAGGACGCCGTCCGTGGCGACGAGGGTGAGCGGCCCGTAGGGGCTGTCGACGACGGTGTGCTGCCTGGCGCCGGGCACGGGCGTCATGGTGGTCGTGGAGGTCCTGTTCATGGGGGTCCTGTTCATGGGGTCTCTCCGTCAGGCGGGCAGGTGGTTGATGGGGTGGTCGTCCGCCGTCCAGAGGTACTGCACGGCGTACGCCCGCCAGGGGCGCCAGTCGGCGGCCCGTGCGGTGAGGGCGGCGGGGGTGGCCGGGAGGCCGAGGCGTTCGGCCGCGCGGCGGATGCCGAGGTCGGTGGGGAGGAAGGCGTCGGGGTCGCCGAGCGCCCGCATCGCGATGGACTCGACCGTCCAGGGGCCGAAGCCCGGCAGCGCGGAGAGGGCGGTGCGGGCCTCGTCCCAGTCGGTGTCGGTGTCCAGCCGCAGCCGGCCCTCCGCGAGTGCGGCGACGAGTGTGGTGAGCGTGGCGCGGCGGGTACGCGGCAGCGCCAGGGCCTCGGGGTCCAGCTCCGCCAGCGCTCCGGGGGTCGGGAACAGGTGGGTGAGTCCGCCCTCGGGGTCGTCCACGGGGACGCCGTGTGCGGTGACCAGGCGGGCGGCGTGGGTGCGCGCGGCGGCGGTGGAGACCTGCTGTCCGAGCACCGCGCGTACGGCGAACTCCGCCCCGTCCACGGTCCGGGGCACCCGGCGTCCGGGGCCCGCGTCGACGAGCGGGGCGAGCAGCGGGTCGGTGCGCAGCCGGTCGTCCACGGCGACCGGGTCCGCGTCCAGGTCGAGGAGCCAGCGGCAGCGGCTGATGGCCCGGGTGAGGTCGCGGGGGTCGGTGAGGGAGAGCCGGCAGGCGATGTGGTCGGGCTTCGGGGCCAGGGCGACGACGCCGTGCCCGTACGGGAGGGCGAGCGTGCGCCGGTACGCGCCGTCCCGCCACTCCTCGACGCCGGGCACGGCGGTCGCGGCGAGGTGGCCGAAGAGGTTGCTCGGGTTGAGCGGGGCCCGGTACGGGAGGCGGAGCGCGATCACCCCCGGTGCGGCGGGGGCGCCGGGTCCCCGGGCGGCCCGGGTCCGCAGCTCGCCGGGGGCCAGACCGAAGACCTCGCGGACCGTCTCGTTGAAGGTGCGGATCGAGGAGAAGCCCGCGGCGAACGCCACCTGGGCCATGGGCAGCGGGGTCGTCTCGATGAGGAGGCGGGCGGTCTGCGCCCGCTGGGCGCGGGCCAGGGCGAGCGGGCCGGCGCCCAGCTCGGCCAGGAGCTGGCGCTCGATCTGGCGGGCGGAGTAGCCGAGCCGGGTGGCGAGGCCGGTGACGCCCTCGCGGTCGACGACCCCGTCCCGGATGAGGCGCATGGCGCGGGCGACGGAGTCGGCGCGGGCGTTCCACTCGGGGGATCCGGGGCTGGTGTCGGGGCGGCACCGCTTGCAGGCCCGGAATCCGGCCTGCTGGCAGGCGGCGGCGCTCGGGTAGAAGGTCATGTTGCGGACCTTGGGCGGCACGACGGGGCAGCTGGGGCGGCAGTAGATCCGGGTGGTGAGGACCGCGGTGAAGAACCAGCCGTCGAAGCGGGCGTCCTTGGACTGGACGGCCCGCACGCAGCGCTCGGTGTCGGTGTGCATGAATCCAGGATGGTGCACCGGTCAGCGGCTTGGCTGGCGGAAATCCGACACGGTGGTCGAGCGGGAAGCGGAGACGGCCGGACGGCCCGGAGGGCACCCGCTCGACCGCCGTACGCAGGTCGCACCGGATCCCGCCGTCGTGACCGCCGCGCGGGGGCCAGGTGGCCTCGCGTCCCGCCGTGCCGGGGCCGGGGTCTCGCGTCCCGTCGTGCCGGGCGTGGTGGCCGCGCGCGTTCTCAGTGGCCCCGAGCGGTCTCAGCGCATCGCGAGGACTTCCTCGAACTCCACGTACGCGTGGGCGTCGAAGAGCACGAAGCGCACCTCCTCGACCGGTTCCACCGTCTCCGCCAGGACCGTGCGCACCGCGATCCGCGCCCCGTCGTCCATCGGCCAGCCGTAGATGCCGGTGGAGATCGCCGGGAACGCGATGGACTTGGCTCCCAACTCGGCGGCCAGTCGCAGGGATTGGCGGTAGCACGAGGCGAGCAGCGCGGACCGGTCCTGGACGCCGGAGTAGACCGGGCCGACGGTGTGCACGATCCACCGCGCGTCGAGGCGTCCGGCGGTGGTGGCGACCGCCTGTCCGGTGGGCAGCCCCTTCCCGTAGTGCCCGGCGCGCAGTTCACGGCAGGCGGCGAGGATGTCGGGACCGCCGCGCCGGTGGATGGCGCCGTCGACTCCGCCGCCGCCGAGCAGCGAGGAGTTCGCCGCGTTGACGATGACGTCGACGGACTGGTCGGTGATGTCGCCGCGGACCAGACGTACGGCTGGGGAGACGGAGGTGCTCATACGGACATCATGCCGCGCCCCGGTGGCCTGCGCCGCCCGGTCGGAAGGAACCGTCGGACGCCGGTGGCCTCCCCCGCCCGGTCGGGAGGACCCGTCGGAGGGATGCGCGGCCGCTGCGCGCCGGGCGGTGACGCGCGGTCACGGCCTGTCCTCCGGCCGGCCGCCCGAGGGGCAGAATGCACCGGTACGCACCCATTCCGCCGGAGCGGGCGGCAGCCCGGGAGGAAGGCCACCTCGGTGCCCTCGAACAACTCGGTGTCCTCGGACGACTCCTCGTCCTCGGAGGCCACCGCATCCCCGCACGACTCCAGGCCGTCGGACCGCGCGCACATCGGCCGTCCGCCCGGCGACGGCACGTTCCTCGGCCGGCGCCGGGCGCGGCGCGAGCAGTTGGCCCGGCTGCGGGACGACGAGTCGACCCTGCTGAACCGGCTGTACGGAACCGAGTTCGAGGGGTACAGCTTCCCCGAGCCGCGCGACGTGGACGAGCCGACCGCCGTGGCCTGCATGCGGTTCGCCCTGCGGCAGGGGCGGGAGCTGTTCCTCGCCGGGGCGGAGACCCGGGCCATCGAGTCGGCGATCGTCGCGATCACCGCGCGGTGGGAGATGGACCACATGACGGTGGACGTCACCTCCCGTACCATCCAGGTCCAGTACGCGCCGCCGGGCGCCCACCCCCTGACGATGATGATGGTGACGGGGTCGGAGGACAGCAGGGACCTGCGGCAGCTCGACGATCTGAGCGCGCTGACGCACCGGGTGGTGGACAAGGGGCTGCGGCCGCTCGAAGCCGAGCACGAGCTGACCCGGATCATCTCGCGCAAGGGCTTCTGGCCCTGGTGGACGACGGTGCTGGGAGGGGCGCTGCTGGCGGCCATGCTGTGCGTGCTCGCGTCGGGCACGCCGCAGGCGGCGGTCGTGGCCCCCGCGGTGTTCCTGGTGAGCAACCGGTTCGGCTGGGCGCTGGGGGCGGGCGGGCTTCCGTCGTTCTACGTCACCGCGCTCCAGACCGCCGCGGTGATCGGCCTGACGATGTTCCTGGCGGACGCGCACGTGCTGACCGGGGGCGAGGCGGCGAGCGTCGCGGCGGCCAACATGGTGCTGCTGCTGCCGATCCTGTCGCTGGTGAGCCTCTCCGAGGAAGCCATCTCCGGGTTCCGGGCCATGGCGGCCGGGCGGCTGATCAGCGTGGGCATGTTCCTGGGGGCCATGGTCGGCGGGGTCGCCCTGGTCGGCTTTCTGCTGCGGGACGCCGACGTGGACGCGCGCAACACGGCGTTCAGGGCGCTGCCGTTGGCGTTGTCCCTGGTGACGTCGGCCATCGGTGCGCTGGGGAACGCGATCTTCATGGGCGGCCCGCCCCGGCTGCTGCCCTGGGCGGCGGGCGCGGGTGTGCTGGCCGGGCTGGTCAACGGCGTGCTGCACCAGGAGTTGGGGCAGCCCAGCCCGATGGCCGCCCTCGGGGCGGCGGCGGTCCTGGGCGCGGCGGCCGGGGCGGTGGCGCCGTCCCTGCACATCCCCTCGCGTTCCCTGGTGGTGCCCGGCATCGCGGGGGCCCTGCTGCCGGGGCCGGACGTCTACCGCAGCCTTCTCCAGTACGGGCTGCACGTGCCGGGGGCGGGCGGCTACGCGGTGCTGGCCTTCGTCACCACGGCCGCGATCGGCGTCGGGACCGTGCTCGGCAGCCAGTTGGGCGGCGCGGCGCAGCGCCGCTGGGCGCCCGCGTCGTAGCGGAAAGCCGGAGGACGTGTCCGGCGGATCGTGACCGGGCCCACGACGCCGGGTGCGGCCCGTCCGTTCCTGATCCCGCCCCCCCAGCGGCGACGGCCCCGTGCGGTGCGGAGGACGGGTCAGGACGAGGACCGCAACTGCCGCCATACGGCCTTGGCGGCGTGGTGGCCGGACATGCCGTGCACCCCGGGGCCGGGCGGGGTGGCCGAGGAGCAGAGGAACACCGCGGGGTGCGCGGTGGCGTACGGGACGCGGGCGAGCTTCGGGCGGATGAGGGTCTGGAGGCCGGCGAAGGCCCCGCAGGCGATGTCGCCGCCGACGTAGTTGGCGTTGCGGGCGGCGAGCTGGGGCGGTCCCGCGACCGCGCGGGCCAGCACCAGATCGCGGAACCCGGGGGCGAAGCGCTCCAGTTGGCGTTCGATGACCTCGGTGGCGTCGCCCTCCCAGCCCGCCGGGACATGTCCGTACGCCCAGAAGACGTGGCGCCCCTCGGGGGCGCGGCCGGGGTCGGTGAGGGTGGGCTGGGCGGTGATGAGGAAGGGCTTGTCGGGGTCGCGGCCCTGTACGGCGGCGCTCAGGGCGGCGTCGATGGCTCCGGCGGTGGGACCGATGTGGACGGTGCCGGCCCGGCGCGCCTGTTCCGCGGTCCAGGGGACGGGGCCGGAGAGCGCGTAGTCGATCTTGAAGGCGGAGGCGCCGTAGCGGTAGCCCCGGTAGGCGCTGCCGAGTCCGGCGATACGGGCGAGGGCCGTGGGGGAGGTGTCGAAGATGTAGGCGCGGGCGGGCGGGAGTTCGTCCAGGCGCTTGACCTCGCTGCCGGTGTGGATCGTGCCGCCGTGTTCGCGGAGCAGGGAGGCGAGAGCGTCGGAGATCGCCTGGGAGCCGCCGCGCGGCACGGGCCAGCCGTTCTCGTGGGCGGCGAGCGCGAAGACGAGGGCGATGGCCGAGGTGGCGAAGCCGCTGGTGGGCGCTATGGCGTGGGCGGCCAGCCCGGCGAAGAGGCCGCGGGCCTTCGCGCCGCGGAAGCGCCGGGCGACCCAGGTGGCGGGCTGGAGGCCGAGCAGCCCGAAGCGGGCCAGCCGGTACGGGTCGCGGGGCAGCCCGTCCCAGGGGGTGCGGAGGAAGTCGGCGGCCAGGGTGTCCCAGTGGCCGAGGAAGGGGGCCACGAGGCGGCGGTACGCGCCGGCGTCCGCGGCCCCCAGCGACATGGCGCTCTCGCCGACGGAGCGGGTGAGGGTCGCGGCCGTCCCGTCCGGGAAGGGGTGGGCGAGGTCGACCTCGGGGTGCAGCCACTGAAGTCCGTGCCGGGCCAGGGGCATCGCCCGGAACGCCGGCGAGCCGATGCCGAGGGGGTGGACGGCGGAGCAGGGGTCGTGCCGGAAGCCGGGGAGCGTCAACTCCTCCGTGCTCGCTCCTCCGCCGACCGTGCCGTGCGCCTCGTGGACCTCCACGGCGAGGCCCCGGCGGGCCAGTTCGGCGGCGGCGGTCAGGCCGTTGGGGCCGGCCCCCACGACGACCGCGTCGAGCATCGAGGTCACCTGGGACTCCTTCGTCGGCCGGCGGGCGGACACCCAGGATATTCGGGCGCACCGGCCGCACGGACACGGGACCCCGGGGCGGAGGGGGTTTCGGGGGTGCCCCCCTCGGCGGCCGGGCGGGCGCACCACCCGGCCCGCCCGCCCGGCCGCCGCCGGTCAGCCGCCCGAGCGCAGGGCGGCCAGGACGCGCCGGGCGGTCGCCTCGTCGCGGGCGGCCGTGAACGGCAGGTCGTTGCCGCCCGCGATCCGGAAGGGGACGCCGGAGAGCGTGGACTGCGCGCCGCCCGCCTCGGTGACCAGGAGCAGTCCGGCCGCGTGGTCCCAGGCGTACTCCCAGTTGAAGGCCGTCGCGTCGAGGTCGCCCCGGGCCACCGCCAGGTACTCCAGCCCCGCGGAGCCGCAGGGGCGGGCGGCGATGCCCTCGGTCCGCAGGCCGAGCAGGGCCCGCTTCTGGTCGTCGGTGGTGTAGTCGGGGTGCGACATGGCCACCTCCAGGACGGCTCCGGGGGCGGGCGCCCCGGACCGTATCGGCGCGCCGTTGAGCGTGGCGCCCCGGCCGCGTACGGCGACGGCCATCTCGTCCAGGACCGGTGCGTAGGTCCAGGAGGCGTGGATCTCGCCGTGCCGGGCGAGGGCGACGAGGGTGCAGAAGCCGGCCTCGCCCCGGACGAACTGGCGGGTGCCGTCGACCGGGTCGACGATCCAGACCGGGGCGTCGCCGCCGAGGGCGTCGTAGACCGCGGGGTCGGCGTGGACGGCCTCCTCGCCGACGACGACCGAGCCGGGCAGCAGGGCGGTGAGGGCCGCGGTGAGGTGCTCCTCGGCGAGGCGGTCGGCGGCGTGACCAGGTCGTGCGGGCCGCTCTTCTCGATGATCTCGTGGGCGGCGAGGCTGCGGTGGCGGGGCACGATCTCGGCCGCCGCGGCGGCGCGCACGGCGGCCTCGACCTCGGCGAGCGGTCCGGCGTGGCCGGCGGTCCCGTACAGGAAGTCATCGATCATGGGCCCAGCCAATCATGCCGGTACGAGCCCTTACCCCTCGGGTGATTGCGGACATCTCAGGCGTCCCGTGGGATGCCGGACAGTATCCGCAAAAGCTCGGCCCCGCACAAAGGACGCGTCAATTCCCGGCAGGAATTCTTGACTGCCGGGTAATAATCCGTTGCGTGACAAGTGGAGCCAGTGCGGTTACTGTTGGCGTGGATTCGGGGCCCGAACTCTCGTTTTGGTTCACCCCGTGCGGCCCTGAGCGGCCACCGGCTGGAACGCACCACCAGGGGGAGGAAGCCGTGCATCAGCCAGCCCACCCCTCGGGGTGGCGGGACACTTGCCGGACCAGGCGGATCACCGCATCGAACCACCGCGCGCCGGGCCGGTCCCGCCCACCGTACCGCCGCGGACGCACGCCGGGCTTACTGTTCCCGAGGATGTCACAGAGCCTTAACGTGCTCACCAAAACCAGGAATCAAAGGTCCGCGAAAGTGGAACCGCTCCTGGAGCGGAAGCGTCTTGTACCCGGATTCCCATATCCGCGCAGGCTGTCTACGCGCCAGTAATAAGTGGCGGCCCGGAATGTCATTACCGACCGAATATCCGACGGCATCCGGGCAACAATACAGCCGCGTGCCCGCGTGCGCCGCCGGCCCGTTCCCCGTCGTATCGGAGCGGACTTCCCGTCGGCTGCGCGGACATCCTCTCGCGGGCACGATTCAACATATTCACAACATGCCGAACGACACGCGGCCGAGCTGCCGCGCCGGGAGTACGAGGGGTTCAGGTATGGCCGAGAAGGGCGGAGGCGGACTGGTGGTCCTGCACTCGTCACCGTTGATACGCAAGGCGATTCTGGATCTGTTCCGGGGCGATCCGGCCGTCACCGTGCTGGGAGGCTGCCCCCACCCGACCGCGGTCGGCAGCCTCCCCGGCGGCCGGCCCGACGTCGCGCTCGTGGAGTACGAGCAGTGGCAGGAGGTCCTCGGCGACCTGGCGTACTGGAGCGACACCCGCGTCATCCTCTACAGCAGGGACAACGCGCCCCGCAGCGTGGTGGACTGCATCAGGGGCGGGGCCGCCGGGTTCGTCCACGAGTCGTGCCCGCCCGAGTCCATCGTCAAGGGGCTGCACGACGTGCTGAGCGGCCGCGGCTTCTGGCACCTGGGCGCGGACGATCCCCCGCCGAAGACCCGGAAGCCGGGTTGGGGCGGCGGCTGGAAGCTGAGCGGGCGCGAGGAGGAGATCCTCGGACTGTTACTGCGGCGGCGTTCCAACGAGGAGATCGCGCAGGAGCTGTGCCTCACCCAGCAGACCGTCAAGAACTACGCGAGCCGGGTCTTCCACAAGGTGGGCGTGTCCGGGCGCAAGGAACTGTTCAGAATGCTGAGGCCCTGCGGATGACCCCTCCCGCGAAGAGCACGCCCGAAGCGGAGGCGGAGCCGCTTCTGGTCGAGCACACCGGCCGGGTGGTCACCCTTACGCTGAACCGCCCGCACCGCCGCAATGCGATGTCCACCGCCCTGCTCGAACAACTCGCGGCCGAACTAAATCAGTTGACTGGCCGAAAAGACACTGCTCCCGGGGCACTGGTGCTCACCGGCGCCGCCGGGACCTTCTCCAGCGGCGCCGACACCCGTGAGCCCGACTGGCACGATCTGCAGCGCCGCGCGGTGCGGCGGGCCCATTTCCGCACGGTCTTCCAGGCGTTGCACGCGGCACCCTTCCCCGTGGTCGCGGCCGTCGAGGGGTACGCGCTCGGCGGCGGACTCGAACTGGCCCTGGCCTGCGACCTGGTGGTGGCGGGCGAGGGCGCGTCGTTCGGCCTTCCGGAGCTGGCGGTGGGCGCGGTGCCGGGCGGCGGCGCGGTCCACTCGCTGCTGCGCCGGGCGGGGCGGGGGGTGGCCGCGCGGATGCTGCTGATCCCCGGCGAACGCGTACGCGCGGACGAACTCGCCCGGCTCGGCGCGGTGGAGCGCACGGTGCCCGACGGTGAGGCGCTCGGTGCGGCACGGGCGTTGGCGGCCTCGGTGGCCGCCGGGGATCCGGCGCTCCTGGAGGCGGGGGTCCGTCTGCTGCGGGACTCCGGGCACCTGGACCGCACGAGCGCGCTCGGGGTGGAGAACGGCTACTGGTGGCAGGCCGCTTCGGCCGCGCACCGCGAGCCGGCTCCGCCCGCGGCCTCCCCTTCCTGACCACCCCGCACGACGGGGGCGTTTCGCGCCACCGCTGGTAGGCGCTTCGTTGCAGCAGGTGAGCCGCCCCGTTAGTCTGTTGATCAGATTCAGTAATCAGTGAATGTGCTGTACGTGCCGTACACCTGTCGCTGACCCCCCACCCCCCGATGCCCGCCGGACGACCCCGGCCGACCGTGGACGCACGAGCCGTGGGCGCAAGAGGAGAGCAGAAGAGACGTGACCCCTCTCATCGAATGTACGGACGTCACCAAGAAGTTCGGTGACTTCACCGCGTTGAGCCGGCTGAACCTGACCGTCCCCCAGGGCGTGGTCTACGGATACCTGGGCCCCAACGGGGCGGGCAAGAGCACCACGATCCGGATGCTCATGGGCCTCTCCCGGCCCACGTCCGGCCGGGTCCGGGTGCTGGGCCAGGACCCGACCGACCCCGGGGTCCGCGGACGCATCGGCTATCTCCCGGGCGAACTGCGGCTGGACGACCGGCTGACGATCGGGCAGACGCTGGCGTCCTGGGGGCGGCTGCGGGGCCTGACGGACACCGCCCACCGGGACGATCTCGTCCAGCGGTTCGGCGTCGACCCCTCGCGCAAGGTGCGCGGACTGTCCACCGGCAACCGCCGCAAGGTCGGCCTGGTCGGCGCGTTCATGGCCAGGCCGGAGCTGCTGATCCTGGACGAACCGACCAACGGGCTCGACCCGTTGATGCAGCAGGTGTTCCTCACCGCCGTCGAGGAGGCCCGGGACAACGGACAGAGCGTGCTGCTCTCCTCGCACATCCTCTCCGAGGTCGAGCGCGTGGCCGACCAGGTCGCGGTGCTCCAGGGCGGCAGGCTCGCCGCCTCCGGCCCGACGAAGGAGCTGCGCCGCCGGGCCGCGCAGCGCTTCCACATCGCCTTCGCCGAGGGCGAGGAGGTCCCGCTCACCGGTCTCGCGGCCCTGGACGGGGCCTCGGCCGTGGAGCGCCGCTCCCCCGACGGCCAGGAGGTCTCGCTGGCGTGGGCCGGCTCGCCCGACGCGCTGCTGGCGTTCCTGGCGGGCCGCCGGATCACCACGCTCACCGCGCCCGAACCGGACCTGGAGGAGGCGTTCCTGGAGTACTACCAGAACGACGCCCCCGCCGGCCGGGGCGCCGCGGCCGAGGAGCCCGCCGGCCCGGTGCGGCAAGGCGTCTCCGGCGGTTCCTGACCGGTCCCACTCCTGATCCGCCGGACGCACCCCGGGGCGTCCGAGGCGGACACCACAGCCGCGGGTCTCACGTCACCATGGCCGCTCCCCCCGGGCCGGCCGGAAGGGAAACACACCATGTCATCGCCCAGCTCGGAGATCTTCCGGCGCGGAGTACAGATCCAGAAGCGCACCCTGATCGCCTGGTCGGCCGCGCTGGTCCTGCTCGCACTCTCCGTCGTCGGCGCCTGGCCGTCGATGGAGAAGTCCGGCGCCCTGGAGGACTTCGCCTCCGGCGTCTCGCCGGAGATGGCCGCGGCGTTCGGGATCGACCAGATCAGCAGCGCCAGCGGCTACCTCAAGGGCAACCTCTACGCGGTCCTGCTCCCGCTGCTCCTCGGCCTGATGGCCGTGACCGCGACGGCGGCCCTGACCGGCGGCGACGAGGAGGCGGGACGGCTGGAACTACTGCTCGCGCTGCCGGTCGCCCGCCGCACCGTCTTCCTGGTGCGCTTCCTCTGCGTCGCCTTCGGACTGGCCGTCACCAGCGTGCTGGTGTGGCTGTCGGTGTACGGCTCCGTCGTCTCCTTCGACATGGACGTCTCCGGCGGCGGGGTCGCGGCCGTGACGCTGACGGTCGGACTGCTGGCCGTGCTGCACGCCGGTGTCGCGTACGCCGTCGTCGGCTTCGGTCTCGGCCGCGGCCCGGCCCTCGGCGTGGCCGCCGGCGTCCTCGTCGTCGGCTATCTGCTGCACGCCATCGCACCGATGTCCGACTCCCTGGAGCCGCTGTCGAACGTCTCCCCGTGGGAGTGGGCGCTGGGCGGCGACCCGCTGGTCAACGGGGTCCCGTGGGAAGACCCCCCGCCCCCCCCCCCCCCGGCCCGCCGCGGCGCCCCGCCCCCCCCCCCCGGGGGGGGGCGGGGCCGCTGCCGTGTGTACGCGCGCGCCTACCCCGGGGAGGCAAGCAGCTCGGCCGAAAAGTGAGTACTGGCGGTCATCAAAGTTGGCACGTATGAGTACTTGACGGCCATATTTTGGCTCATGTAAGGGCAGTTAGCTTCGGTCCATGGACAGCAGCCGAGACCCTTCCCCGGACCCCTCCGATCCCGTCGTGCTGACCGGCATCGGGTGCGTGCTGCCCGGCACCCCCGATGTCCATGCCTTCTGGAACCACGTCTCCACCGGAACGTCACAGGTGAGCCGGTTGGAGAAGCCGGCCTTCGCCGCCGCGGGGCTGCCGGTGCACGCGGCCGCGCAGCTCGGTTCGTTCGACACCGCCTCCCGGCTGCCCGACCTCGCTCCGGCGCACGCCGCGAAGTACAACCGCGACATCCTGGCCACCATGGCCGCCGTCGGCGACGCGCTCGCGGACGCCGGGATCGCCCGCGGCCAGATCGCCCCGGAGCGGCTGAGCATCGTCCAGTCCTCCTCCCGCGGCCCGCTGTCCTGGTGGGCCGAGACCATCACGGCGGGCCCGGAGCAGGACCCGTACGCCGGCAAGGCGACGGCCATGTTCCGGGGTCTCGCCGGCTGCCCGGCCACCCTCGCCGCCATCGCCGTGGGGGCGAAGGGCCTGGTCACCACGGTCAGCAGCGCCTGCGTCGGCGGCCACCACGCGATCGGCCTCGCCCTGCGCGAGCTGCGGTCGGGCAGCGCCGACGTGGTGCTCGCCGGGGGCCACGAGTTCCCGATCACCCCCGAGGTCGCCCGCTGCTACCTGGGGCTCGGGGACGGCGTGCTCTCGCCGGAACGCGACGACCCGGCCACCGCCGTCCGGCCCTACGACCGCGACCGGCGCGGATTCGCCCTGGGCGAGGGCGCGATGACGCTCTGCCTGGAGCGCGAGTCGTCCGCCCGGGAGCGCGGCGCCCGGATCTACGCACGGGTCCTGGGCCACCGCGCCCTCAACGAGGCCCACCACGCCACCAGCATGGACCTGGTCGGGGACGTCACCGCCTCGGTCGTCTCCGGAGTGCTCGACGACGCCGGGCGCAAGCCGGAGGAGATCGGCTACGTCTGCGGCCACGGCACCGCCACCCGGTACAACGACCTCGCCGAGAGCCGCGCCCTGCGCCGGCTGCTGCCGCACCACGACGACGCGGACCTTCCGCCGCACGGCTCCAACAAGCCGATCTACGGCCACACCTTCGGCATGGCCGGAATCATCAACGTCGCCGCCACCTCGCTGATGCTCCACCACCAGCGACTGGCCCCGACCGCCAACCACCGCACGCCGGACCCCGAGTGCGACCACGACCACGTCGCCGAGGGGCCGCGCGACACCGAGCTGGACCTCGCCGTCTCGCTGTCCTTCGCCTTCGGCTCGCAGACCTCCGTCATGGCCCTGGAGCACGCATGACCACAGCGCCCGAACGTCCCTCCGCCGCCGACCGCCCCACCGGCCCCTACCTGGCCGACGGCCCCGACGACCTGGTACGCCGCTTCGTCCGCGCCGGTGACCACGTGCACGCCGCGGCGACGATGTCGCGGCCCAACGCCCTGCTGAACGCGGTGTGCCGCACCTTCGCGGGAAGCCGCAGCCTGACCGTGAGCACCACCGCCGTGCACTCCAGCGCACACGCGCTGGCCCTCTCCGGAGCCGTACGCAAGGTGATCACCGGCTTCGTCGGGGACACCTACCCCGCGCCGCGCCCCAACCGCCTCTACCGCGAACTGGCCGAGGGCAGGCCGTTCGAGATGGAGATGTGGTCGCTGCTGAGCTACACCCAGCGGCTGATGGCCGGGGCGCTCGGCCAGCCCTTCGCCACCACCGGCTCGATGCTCGCCGAGACCGACCTCCGGCACGGCAAGGAGGGCGTCCTCCACCAGGTGCCGCACCCCGAGGACCCGGAGCGCACGGTCACCCTGCTCAGTCCGCTGCGCCCGCGCCTCACCCTCTTCCACGGCGTCGTCGCCGACCGCCGGGGCAACGTCGTGGCCGTTCCCCCGCTGGGCGAGGGCGCCTGGGCCGCGTACGCCGCGACCGACGGCGTCCTCGCATCGGTGGAGGCGATCGTCGACGACGAGGTGATCGCGGCGATGCCGGACCGGGTGGTGATCCCCGCCGCCCGCGTCCTCGGGCTGTGCGAGGCGCCGCTCGGCGCCCACCCGCAGTCGCTGCGCACGGGCGGGCTCGCCGGGGTGGACGGCTACCTCGACGACTACGCGTTCCTCACCGACATCGTGGCCGCCTGCAAGACCCCGCAGACCGCCGCCGCCTGGTACGAGGAGTGGGTCGGCGGGATACCCGACCACGCCGCCTACCTGGAGAGACTCGGCGCGACGCGCCGCTCCGAACTGGTCTTCCCCGCTCCCCCGGGCACTGCCGCCGCGGGGAAGACCCCCTCACCCGAGGACCTGGACGCCGCGCCCAGCGAGCAGGAGCAGCTGATCGTGCTCGGCGCCCGCGCCGTCGCGGACCTGGTGCGCGAGCGCGGCTACGACACACTGCTCGCCGGGATCGGCACCTCGCACATGTCGGCGTGGCTGGCGGCCCGGCTGCTGGCGGACGAGGGCGTCCAGGTACGGGTGGCCGCCGAGCTGGGCCTGCAGTCGATGGACCCCGAGCCCGGCGACGTCTTCCTCTTCAGCCAGCGGCACGCGGAGCGCTCGCAGATGCTGGCCGGGGTCGCGGAGACGCTGGGCGGCGCGGTCGCCGCCAACCCCCGCTGCCTGGGGGTGCTGTCGGCCGCCGAGATCGATCCGGGCGCCAACATCAACACCACCCTGCTGCCGGACGGCCGGTGGATCACCGGCTCCGGCGGGGCCAACGACATCGCCTCCTCCGTGGACTGCGTGGTGATCGCCCTCGCCTCGGCCCGCCGCTACGTCCCCCGGCTGACCCACCTGACCAGCCCGGGCCTGCGGGTCCGCGATGTGGTCAGCCAGTTCGGCCGTTTCACCCGCGCGGGGGCCGGGGCCGCCTTCGAGCTGACGAGCTGGCTGCCGCCAGTGCCCGGCCGGGGCCGCACGGAGGCCGACCTGCCGGACGGGCCCGAGGCCGCCGTACGCGACCTCACCGGCTGGGACTTCCCCGACGGCTCCACGGGGGTCGGCGCGTTCCTGACCGACGAGAAGTCCGTCACCACCGAAGAACTCTCGCTCCTGCGCACCATGGACCCGGAAGGCTTCTACCGATGACCACGACCGCCGAGACCGTTCCCGACCCGGCGACGGCCCACCTGCGGCCCCTGCCCCCGACCGCGATCGCCCCGGTGCGGCTCGCCGGGATCGGCCACTACTTCCCCGGTGAGCCGATCACCAACGCCCACTTCGAGCAGCTCGACGCGCTGGGCATCGACGACGCCTGGATCCGTGAGAACACCGGGATCGTCAGCCGCCACTGGCCGGCCGACGAGAAGGAGCGCGCGGTGGAGATGGCGGCCCGGGCGGTGGACGACGCGCTGAGCGCCGCCGGTCTTGGTCCGGACGACATCGACCTGGTCATCGGCACGACGTCCACGACCCGGCCGCGCACCAACCCCTCCAGCGCCACCAACAACTACATGGACATCTCGCTGCCGCTGCAGAAGCAGGCCGGGCTGCGCCACGCCACCTGCTTCGACGTCACCTCCGTGGCCTGCGCGGGCTTCATGTACGGCACCGCGACGGCCGCCGCGATGCTCCCGGCGCTCGGCATGCGCAACGCGCTCGTCGTCTGCGCGGAGAACCCGCGCCCGATCCTGAACTTCGACTACCGCTACTCGGCGCTGTTCGGGGCGGGGGCCGCCGCGGCGGTCTGGTCGGCGGACACCGCGGAGTGCGGGCTGCTGGACGTGGCGCTGCACGCGGACGGTTCGTACTTCGACGCGTTCGACATCGACGAGAACGACAAGATGCTGATGCGCGGGCGCGAGGTCGGCGCGGTCGGCCCGAAGCTGCTCTCCCACGTGGGCCGGGAGATCCTGGAGCGCAACAGCCTGACGGTGGACGACGTCGACTGGTTCGTGCCGCACCAGGGCAACCTGAACATGATCAACCAGGTGTGCCGGACGCTGGAGATCCCGCGCGAGAAGCTGCTGACCAACATCCAGGAGCGCGGCAACACCTCCAGCGTCTCCATCCCGAGCTGCCTCTCCGAGAACCTGCGCGCGGGGAAGATCCGCTCCGGCGACCTCGTCGCGACGATCGGCATCGGGCGCGGCTTCAGCTGGGGCGCGATGCTCCTGCGCATCCCGTGAGCCCGCACGCCCCCACCTCCGCCGGGCGCTCCCCGGCACCACCGCACAGTACGGGAAGACGAGAGATGCACGACGAGACCTCCCTGTGGCGCGAGAGCGGCCTGCGCCTGTCCGGGTTCGGGCACTACTACCCACGCCTCCTGGTCGAGAACGAGAGCGCCGACGACCCCGCCGGCAACGCGGTGGACGAGGCGGTCATCGGACGGCTCGACGTCCGCAGCCGCCATGTCGCGGACGAGGAGGAGACCCCCGCGTACATGGGGGTGCGTGCCGCCCGCGCCGCGCTGGATCAGGCGGGCGTGGCGCCCGGCGAGATCGACCTGGTGGTCTTCAGCAACTGGACCGACCGCCAGTTCGTCCCCGAGTGGGCTCCGCACACCGCCCATCTGCTGGGCGCCGAGCGGGCGTTGGCCTTCGACGTGTGCGGGGCCTGCACCGGGTTCGTGCACGGGGTCCAGACGGCGGCGGCGTACTTCGGCACGCACACCGACTGGCGGCACGCGCTCGTCGTCTCCAGTGAGCGCTTCTCGCGCCGGGTGCGCCCCGGCAGCAAGGGCGAGCTGATCGTGGGCGACGCGGCCGGGGCGGCCGTGCTCTCGCGCGGCGCGGAGCCGGACGCGGGGCTGTGGGACTCGCTGCTGATCAGCGACGGCTCCGGCCGGGAGACGGTGACGGTGTACCCGCCGAACGGGTGGATCAAGAGCAGCCGGGAGCTGGTCTCCATAGCGGCGGACTCGCACGCCGATCTGGCCGCCCGGATGCTGGCCCGTTCGGGCGCCAAGATGGAGGAGATCGACTGGGTGGTGCCGCACCCGGGCACGGGCCAGCTCCACACCGCCGTACGGGAACGCCTCTCCATCCCGCAGGAGCGCTTCGTCACCAACTACGAGACGCGGGCGAACACCGGCAGCGCCTCGGTGCCCATCGTGCTCTCCGAGATGGCGCTCGACGGCCGGCTGAAGCCGGGCGACCTCTGCTACACGCCCACGGTGGGATCCGGCTGGTACTACGGGGGGCTGCTCTTCCGTGTCTGATCAACCGTCATCATCTCTACGAGGCAGCGCCGTTCGGGGTGCCGCCCTGGTCACCGGGGGAAGCCGGGGGCTCGGTTCGGCCATCGCCCGCCATCTCGCCGGCGCTGGATGGCACACCGTGATCTGCGGGCGTGACCCGGACAGCCTGGACGCCGCCGTGAAGGCCGCGGCGGACGACGGGATCGCCCTGCACGCCGTACGGGCGGACGTCACCGACGAGGAGTCGGTGGCCGGGCTCTTCGACCACTTGGCCGTGGAGGCCCCGCCGCTGGGCCTCTGCGTCAACAACGCGGGCAACAACTTCTCCCGCCGCCTGGTGAGCGTCAGGGAGCGGCCCGACGGACCGCCGCTGCTCTCCCCGCATCCGCTCGAGGACTTCGAGCGGGTGGTGACCTCGCTGCTCACCGGCACCTTCCTGGTCGGCCGGCACGCCGCGCAGGCGATGCTGGCCGCCGGCACGCCCGGCGCGATCGTCAACATCTCCTCCACCGTGCGCCGGGGCGCGTACGGCCAGTCGGCGTACTGCGCGGCCAAGTCCGGGGTGGAGGCGCTCACCCGCACCTGGGCGACCGAGCTGGGCGAGTACGGCATCCGGGTCAGCGCGGTGGCCCCCGGAGTCGTCGACGGCGAGGCGCTGCGCCGCCGTTCGGCGGCGAGCGAGCGGCACGCGGCCTACATGGCGGACCTGCGTCGCCATGTGCCGCTGCGCCGCTGGTGCGACGAGAGGGACGTGGCGGAGGCGGTCGCCTTCGCCGCCGACAACCCCTCGGTGACCGGCACCGTGCTGGAGGTCGACGCGGGCGGGCTGCCCGCCCGCGTCCTGCCCCCGGCCGGCCCGGACACCGAGACCCGTACGACGGCCGCGACGGCGGACCTCCCCGAGAAAGCGGAGAACACAGCATGACCAGCGGCTTCGCACCCACCCTGCTCGAAGGCAGGACCACCTTCCTGACCGGCGCCAGCAGCGGCATCGGCGCCGTCCTGGCGACGATGCTCGCCGCGCACGGCTCCCGTGTGGCGCTCATGGCCCGCAGCGAGAAGGAGCTGCGGCTGCTCGCCGAACGTATCGAGGCGGACGGCGGGCGCGCGGTGGCGGTCCCCGGCGACCTCACCGACGCCGACAGCGTGCGCGCCGCCGTCCGTGAGGCCGAGGAGCGACTCGGCCCGATCGACCGGCTGGTGCACTGCGCGGGCGAGGCCCGCAACCAGGCGTTCCTGTGCGACCAGGACGAGGACCAGTGGATGGCCACCCTCGACATCAACCTGCTGGGGGCGTTCCGGGTCGCGCGGGCGATCGTGCCGGGGATGATGGAGCGCCGCGAGGGCAACATCGTGATGGTCTCCTCCATCGCCGGAAAGCGCGGGCTGCCCGCCAACACCTCCTACTGCGCCTCGAAGTTCGGGCTCAACGGGATGACGCAGGCGCTCGCCTCCGAGCTGGGCGCCTTCGGCGTGCGGGTCAACGCGGTCTGCCCCGGGCTCACCGACAGCCCGGCCGCCACGGACGGGGAGCGGTACGGCGACCCGTTCATGGCCGCCATCGCCAAGCACCACGGTCCGCCGGACCTGACCTGGGAGCGGTACCTCAAGCGGGCGGTCAACAGCACCATCCTGCGCCGTCTGGTGCGCCCGGAGGAGATCGCGGCCCAGGTGCTGTTCCTGCTCTCGGACCTCTCCGGGGGGATGACCGGCCAGGCCGTCAACGTGGATGCGGGGGCTCTGTGAGCGAGGAGTACGGCCAGGAGCGGGACGCGGCCCCCACGCCCGAGCGGCTGCTCGCCCCGGCGGCGCGCCCCTGGGCCCCCGGGCCACGGGACGCGCTGGTCACCGGCATGGGCTTCTGCCTGCCCGGCGCGGGCGACGAGCCGGTGCGCACGGCCGGGCAGGTGTGGGCGACCGCCGCCACCGGCGCCAGCCACGTCGAACGCGACGGCTTCCACCACGGCACCGTCCGCGGGGCACGGGAGGCGTTCGGGGAGCTGCTGCCCGACATCCCGTCCCGCTATCTGCGCAGCTACGCCGACGTCCACCTCTACGGTCTCGTCTCGCTGGTCGAAGCCTGCCGGGACGCCGGACTCGACCACGCGGCGGGGGCGTTGCGCGGTGCGGACGTGCTGACCGCGCGCGCCGGGGTGGACAGCAACTACGACAGCTACCGCGCCTGGCACGACGCCGATCCGGCGACGATCAGCCCCAAAGACGCCAAGTCCCTTTTCGTACGGCTCCTGGTGGCGGGCACGTCGAGCGATGTCGGCCCGGTACAGGCCGCGTTGCTCGGCTCCACCGGCGCCAACTACACGGTGAGCTGCGGCTGCGCCTCCTCCTCGGTGCTCCTCGGGATCGCCCGCACGATGATCGCCTCCGGGCAGAGCGACCTCGTCGTCGTCACCGGGGTGGACCGCTTCGACACCGAACGGGTGCTGCACGGCCACCGGTTGCGGGAGGTCGTCGAGCGGGAGGCCGTCGTCGTACGGCACAACGACGACCCGCCGGCCGCGCCCCGCCACGACCGGCCGATGCGCCCGTACGACACGGCGGGCGACTGCATGAACTACGGGGACGGCTCGGTGACCCTGATCCTGGAGAGCCGCGCGCACGCCGCGGCCCGCGGCGCCCGCTCCCACGGGGCGGTCCTCGGCCAGGCCACCACCCGCTCCGGGCTGAACAGCGCGGTCGCCATCGACACCGGCGGTACGGGGCTCGCGGAGGCGGCCCGCCGCGCCCTGGGCGACCACACCTCGCTGGGACGCGTCCCGTACGTCAACGGGGGCGGTGAGGGCGACGCGCTGTTCACGCGGATCGAGTCCAACGCCGTGCGCTCGCTGTGGGGCGAGAAGTCCGGCCAGGTGCTGGTGAGTTCGCAGGAGGCGTGCTTCGGCCACAGCGGCGCGCCGCTCGGCAACCTGGGCACGGCGCTGACGCTGATGATGATGCGCGAGGGCGAGGTCTGCCCCACCGCCAACTGCACGGACCCCTCGCCGGTCTGCTCGTTCGACCCGGTGCCGGGGACGAAGACCCGCGCCCTGGAGTTCGACCGGGCGCTGAGCTTCAACTACCAGGTGGGCGGGGTCAACAGCGCACTGCTGCTGGGAGGCGGCGATGCCCGCTGAGACCCCGCTGCTGCGCCTCGCCGGCGCCGGGTTCGTCCTCCCGGGCCCGGACGGCCGCGCCTGCACCGATGCGGAGACCTTCTGGCGCGTGGTGCGCGACGGGGTCAGCTGCCTCTCCCCGTACGCCCATCCCGAACTCCCCCTCCGCATCGCCGGAACGGTCGAGGGCTGGGATCCGGAGCGGGAACTCCCGCTGTCCGAGCGGCAGATCCGCCGCTCCTCGCGCGCCGGGCTGATGGCGACGGGCGCGGTCCACCGCGCCCTGGAGCACGCCGGCCTCACCGCCGCCGACCTCGATCCCGAGCGCACGGCGCTGGTCGCCTGCTCGCTCCAGTTCGCCTTCCCCGAGACCGAGCGCTACTACAGGCGGGCGCATGCCGAGGGCGTCGCCGCGCTCGGCATGGAGTACTGGCTCAACGGCACGCCGCCCAGCGTGATCGGCACCGTCGCCTCCGGGCTTCAACTGCCGTGCCAGACGCTGAGCGTGGCGGGCTCCTGCAACGTGGCGCTGCGGACGCTGCACCTGGTGCAGCAGATGTTCCGCTGCGGGGACATCGACCGGGCGGTCGTCGTCGGCGTGGACACCACCGTGGACCCGGTGTTCGTCGCCGGCACCAGCCACACCGGGCGCAGCGGCTACCGCGCCTCGTCCCTCTCGGACGATCCCGCCGACGTCCGGCCGCACGACGAGATCCAGACCGGCAACGCCACCGGGGAGGGCGCGCTCGCCGTGGTCCTGGAGAACCCGGCCGCCACCGGGGACCGTCCGGGGCTGCTGCACCGGGCCCATCTGCGCACCTCGCGCTCCAACGGCCCCTCCACCGTGGCGACCGGGCCGCCCGGCAACGTGGTGGGCGACGTGCTGGCGACCCTCGCGTCGGCCGGGCGCGGTCTGGGCGACCTCGCGTTCGTCAACGACTACGCGGACGGCAACCGGTTCGTCGAGGACCACCTGTGCGAGGCGCTGGCCGGGGTGCGGCAGGCGGCCGGGTACGGCGGCGAGCTGCTGCTGACCAACCAGGAGGCGGTCTTCGGGCACGTCGCCGGGACGGGCGGCCTGGTCAAGCTCGTCGGCAGCCTCCTCATGCTGCGCCACGGCCGCATCGCCCCGAGCGCCAACACCACGAAGCCGTACGCGGGCCTGCCGGGCGAACCGGTGCTCGCGGGCGGCCTGGAGACCGATGGCGACAGCGCGCTGGTGCTCGCCTCCGGGGCGGGCGGCGACGCCACCAGCATGCTCATCGAATACGAAGGTGGCGACTTGCCATGACCCATGTACACGACACGGCACCACGGTCCGGGACGGCCGGGCCGGGGGACGCGCCGCGGACGCCGGTCGGCGCCCGGGTGGTCGTCGACACCGCCGGGGCCCCGGGCACGTCGGCCGACGCCCTCCTCGACGCGCTGGCCGCCGTCGGCCTGACCCCCGTGGCGGCCGGAACGGCCGGGACGCCCGTCGCCGCCGGGGCTCCGGGCTCAGGCCAGGCCGCCGCCTACTGCGCGCTGCTGCTGGGCGAGGAGGCGTACGGCGCGGAGCGCTCGCCGGGCCTGGACCGCGAGCGCGTCCGGGCCGCCGCCCTGGCGATGGCCGCGGCGGGCCGGGGCCGTCTGGTCCTGGTGACCGACGCGACGGGCGAGACGCACGCCGGGACGGACCCCGACCGGCACGCCCGGCTCGCCGCCGACCGGGCCTGGTGGCAGCACCTGGTCACCGAGGTCGCCGGGCGCGGCGTCGTCGGCAACACCGTGGTCACCGGCTACTCCCCCGGTCTGGGCCACCTGCTCGCGCCCGTCGCCGAGGCCGGGCTGCTGCGCTACCTGGTGCAGCGCCGGGCCACCACGGTCGCGGACGTGGCCGCCACCGTGGGCTTCCTGGTCTCCGAGGGGTGCTCGTACCTGGTCGGGGAGACCCTCCCGGTCGACGGCGGCGCGGGTCTCGGCCAGATCCCGTCGCTGCCGGCGGGCCCGCCCGCCGCCGTCCCGGCGCCGCGGAGCGCCCCGGCGCAGCAGCCCGCCCCGGAACCGGTCGGCGGCCCGGACCTGCTGGGCCACACGGTCCTGGTGGCGGGGGCCAGCAGCGGTATCGGACGGGCCGCCGCGCTGCACCTGGCGGGGCGCGGCGCGGACGTGGTGCTGGCCGCCCGCCGGACCGGGGCGCTGGAGGAGGTGGCCGCCGAGATCGAGGAGGCGGGCCGACGGGCGTGGACCCTGCGCTGCGACCTCTCCGACCCCGAGGACGCCGCGTCGCTCGGTGAACGCGCCTGGAAGACGGCCGACGGGGTGAACTCGCTGCTGTACGCGGCCGGACACCTCGGCTTCAGCGCGGTCGGCGGCGACCCCGCGTCCGCCGCCCGGACGTTCGCGGTAAACCTGCACAGCTTCGTCGCGGTCACCGAGTACCTCACGGCCCGCTGGCGGGACGAGCGGATGCCCGGCGCGGTGGTCGGGGTCTCCTCGGTCAGCTCCACGCTCAGCCCGGTCGCCGGTCTGGAGTACTACGGGGCGAGCAAGGCGGCGATGGCGCAGTACATCCGCTGTCTCGCGGTCTCGGTGGCCCGCCACGGCATCCGCGCCAACTGCGTGGCCCCCGGCATCATCGAGACGCCGATGGGCGACGCGGCGGGCCCCGAGCACCGGCGCGGCTGGATCAGCCGCATTCCGGCCGGGCGGGTCGGCGAACCACGTGAGGTGGCGGCCGTCCTCGGCCATCTGCTGAGCGGTTCGGCGTCCCGGGTGACGGGTGCGGTGCTGCGCGCGGACGGCGGCTTCGGCCTCGGTGACGTGGCTCCGCTGCGGCCCGGCTACCCGGAGCAGGCGCCGGCGGGGCCGGAGCGCACCCGGGCGGAGGGCCGGTGAGCGCCGAAGGAGGAGCGGGCGCGCCCCTGGTCGCGCTGGTCGCCGGGGCGTCCTCCGGCATCGGAGCGGCCGTCGCCCGCCGGCTGGCCGCGCGCGGGAGCGCCGTGGCGCTGGTCGGGCGGCGCGAGGCCGAGCTGAAGGAGGTCGCGGAGTCGATCCGCGCGGCCGGCGGCACCGCTCTGCCGCTCGCCCTGGACCTGGCCGAGGAAGGCGCCCCCGCCGACGCGGTCGCCATGACCGCCGCCGCGCTGGGGCCGGTGGGGCTGCTGGTGTGCAGTGCGGGGGCGATCCGGCTGGCCGCCGTCCACGAGACGGAGGAGCGGCACTGGGAGCGGCAGCTGCGGGTGAACCTCACCGTGCCGTTCCTGCTGGCCCGCGAGGTGCTGCCCGGGATGCGGGAGCGCGGCTGCGGCTGGGTCGTGAACATCGGTTCGGGCGTGGGCTCGGAGGTGGTGCCGGGCAGCGGCGGCTACGGCGTCAGCAAGCACGCCGTGCACCGGCTCACCGAGCTGATCCACGAGGAGAACCGCGACCGGGGCGTCCGCGCGGTCACCGTCGCCCCGGGCTGGGTCTCCACCCGGCTCGCGGCCCGCCCCGCCGATCTCGGGGTCCCCGAGGAGGAGGTGCTGGACGCGGAGGACATCGCGGACACCGTCGCCTGGCTGCTGGACCGGCCGGCCCGGATGAGCGTCGGCCCGCTGATCCGCGTCGAACCCACGGCGAGCCGGGCGGCCGCCGGGGACGCCATGACCCGCCATCTGAACCGCTCCCGCGCCGAGGGCGCTGGACGGGCTGCTGAGGAGAACCGCTGATGGGCAGGACCACTCTCGTCGAGCACGACGTGCCGGTGGAGATGCGCGACGGAACGGTGCTGCGCGCCGATGTGTGGCGGCCCGCCGAGGGGCCGCCCGCACCCGCCGTCCTCTTCCGGACGCCGTACGGCAAGTCCCCGCTGGGGCTCGCCACCCTGACCCCGGCGCAGTGCGTGGACCGGGGGTACGCGGCGGTGGTGCAGGACACCCGGGGCCGGTTCGCCTCGGAGGGCGAGTGGGCGCCGCTGGACTGGTCGCAGGAGGGTCCGGACGGGTACGACACCGTCGAGTGGACCGCCGGGCAGCCCTGGTGCGACGGGAACGTGGCCATGGCGGGCACCTCGTACCAGGCGATCGTGCAGTGGCTGGCGGCGATGGAGAAGCCGCCGCACCTGCGGGCCATCGCGCCGGCGATGTCGACCTCCGCGCCCTTCGACGCCGAGCAGTTGGGCGGTGCGCTGCGGCTGGACCACCTCACGAGCTGGCTCGGTCTGACGGCGCTGGAGTGGGTGCAGCGCCGGGCGGCCGCGGGCGACCCGGTGGACGGGGCGGTCGTCGCCGAGGTCGTGCAGTTGCTCACCACGCCCGAAGTGCCTCTGCGGCGCTGGCCGTTGTCGACGATCCTCGACTTCGAGGGGTTCCCCGGCCGGCTGCGGGACATCTTCGCGGGGAAGGTGGCGACGGTCGCCGACTACCGCCTCGGCGAGGTCGGCGTGCCCACGTTCTCGGTGGGCGGCTGGTACGACGTGTTCTCCCACGGCACGATCGAGCTGCACCGGGCGATGCGCGCCCAGGACCCGGTGGCCGGGCGGCACGAGCTGGTCATCGGACCCTGGGTCCACTCCGGCCAACTGCCGCAGGTGCAGGGCGAGGTGAACACGGGGCCGTACGGATCCGCGCAGGGCGCCCGGTTGGCCGATCTGCACCTGGACTTCTTCGACCGCCATCTGCGGGCGTCCGGGGAGGCCGCCGGGGACGCGGCGGGCGGTGACGTCCGGTACTTCCTCTTCGGCGACGACGCCTGGCACCGCGCCGAGAGCTGGCCGCCGCCCGAGGCGGTGGACCGCCCGTGGTACCTGGCGGGTCCGGAGGGCGGGGAGGAGGACGGCCGGCTGCTGCCCGAGCCTCCCCAGGAGGGCTTCGGGCAGGACGCGTTCACCTACGACCCGGAGAACCCCGTGCCCTCGCACGGCGGTCGGGTGCTCCAGCTCGGCCGGCTCGCGGCGGGCCCGCTCAACCAGGCCCACCTGGAGGCCCGTCCGGACGTGCTCCTCTACACGTCCGAGCCGCTCACCGAACCGCTGGACGTCGTCGGCCGGCAGCGGCTGCGTCTCCGCTTCGGTTCGGACGCGCCCGCCACCGCCGTCGTCGCCAAGCTCACCGACGTACACCCGGACGGGCGTTCGCTGCTGGTGGCCGAGGCGAGCCTCAGGCTGGAGACCGCGGACGGCACGCCTGCGGACGAGCCGTACGACGCCGAGCTGCTGCTCGGGGACACCGCGTGGCGCTTCGCCCCCGGGCACCGGCTGCGCGTCCACGTGACCAGCAGCAACTTCCCCCACCTGGACCGGCATCCGAACGTTCCGGGCGCGGTGGGCGAGGCCGAGCACTGCCGGCCCGCGCGGCAGACGCTCTGGTACGGCGGCCCGTACGAGAGCGTGCTGCGGCTGCGGGTGCTCCCCGCTCCGAGCACCGGGGGGACCGCGTGAGCGAGGACATACTGGACCCGGCGTCCGCCGCCGTGCCCACCGCCGAGCAGTGCGTCCTGGGCCCGCTGCTGCGCCGCCGCGCCGCCACCGCTCCGGACGCTCCGTACGCGCTGATGCCGGACGGCGACACCTGGACGTACGCGCGGACGCTCCGGGAGACCGAGGAGTCGGCCGCCGCCCTCCAGGCGCTGGGCGTCGCCCCCGGCGAACTGGTGCTGAGCTGGCTGCCCAACGGGCCCGACGCGCTGCGCGTCTGGTACGGGGTCAACCTGGCGGGCGCGGTCCTCGTACCGCTGAACATCGCCTACCGGGGCGCGATCCTGCGCCAGGTGGTCGCCGACAGCGGGGCCGGCGTGCTGGTCTGCCGGCCGTCGCTGGCGGCCCGGCTGGAGGACGGGGACGAGCGGGTCGGGGCGGTGCGCACGGTGGTGCTGCTGCCGGGCCCCGAGGACACGCCCGAGGAGGTGGTGGCCCTCGCCGCCCGGCTCGCCGGACGCTACCGGGTGGAGACCGGACTGCGCTCGGACCGGGCGGAGTTCACCGAACCCGTGCCCGCCCCGCAGCCGTGGGACCCGCAGACGGTGATCTACACCTCCGGCACGACCGGCCCGTCGAAGGGGGTGATCTCCTCCTACGCGCACCTGTACTCCAGTTGCACCGCCGCCTTCCACGGCATGGCCGGTCCGGACGACCGCTATCTGCTCCAACTGCCCCTGTTCCACGCGGGCGGCACGATCGGCGCGTACGGGATGCTGGTGCACGGCGGATCGCTGACGGTCGTCCCCGCCTTCACCACCAGCGAGTTCTGGCCGCTGATCCGCCGTACGGGGACGACGCTGTGCACGCTGCTCGGGGTGATGGCGACCTACCTCCTCAAGCAGCCGCCGGTGCCGCAGGACACCGGGCACCCGCTGCGCGCGGCCTACGTCATCCCGTTCACCGAGGGGGCTACGGAGTTCTCCAAGCGGTTCGGCGTCCAGGTCCGCGCGCTGTTCAACATGACCGAGGTCGCCTGCCCGGTGTTCTCCGCGCCGGACCACCACCCGGGCGTCCCGATGCACTGCGGACGGCCCCGGCCGGGCATCACCGCCCGCGTGGTCGACGACCACGACCGCGAGGTGCCGGTGGGCGAGGCGGGCGAGCTGGTGCTGCGGGCCGACCGGCCGTGGTCCTTCCTCAGCGGCTATCTGGGCCGTCCCGCCGAGACGGCCGCCGCCTGGCGCAACGGCTGGTTCCACACCGGGGACGCCTTCCGGCGCGCCCCGGACGGCGGACTGGTCTTCGTCGACCGCAAGAAGGACGCCATCCGCAGGCGCGGTGAGAACATCTCGTCGTTCGAGGTGGAGGCGCAGGCCGTGGCGCACCCGGGCGTGCTGGAGGCGGCTGCGGTGGCGGTCCCCGGCGACGAGGGCGAGGACGAGGTGCTGCTGGTGGTGGCGGACCGCGACCCGGCGGACCCGGTCGACCCGGCGGAACTGCTGGAGTTCCTCCGGGAGCGGCTGGCCCACTTCATGCTGCCGCGCTACATCCGGGTGCTGCCCGAACTGCCCAAGACCCCCACCGGCAAGCCGACCAAGCACACGCTGCGCGCCGACGGCGTGGCGGCGGGGACCTGGGACCGCGAGGCGGCGGGTGTCCGCGTCCGCAGGGAGAGGATCGTATGAGCGAGGAAGCGGCCCGCGCGGGCCGGGAGTTCGCGGCCGAGTGGACGGGGGCGGCGACCGAGTCGTTCGCGGACTTCGCGGAGCGGGTGGGCGGCGAGGAGGACGTACCGCTGCGGGCCTCGCTGGCGGAGGGGGTCGCCACGCTGACGCTGGACCGGCCGCGCCGCCGCAACAGCCTCGACCTGACGCTCTCCCGCCATCTGCTGCTCGGCCTGATGTGCGCGGGCGACGACCGCCGGGTGCGCACGGTCGTGATCACGGGCAGCGGCGGTGCGTTCTGCGCGGGCGACGACGTGGAGAGCGTACGGAGGTGGCGGCTGGGCGACCGGGCGGACACCCCCTTCGACCCGATCACCTCGGACGCGCACTACCTCCGGGTCTGCGAGGCGATCCTGCACCTGCCGAAGCCGGTCATCGTCGGGCTGACCGGCGCGGCGGCGGGCGCCGGGGCGGAGATCGCCTGCGCCGCCGACTTCCGGCTGGCGGACACCCGGGCGTCGATCGGCAGTTGCCTGGCGGGGGTCGGCCATGTGGGGAACGTGGTGCTGATGTCCCGGCTGACGGGTCCGGCGCGGGCCACGGAGATCTACCTGACCGGGCGGATGGTGTCGGGGGAGGAGGCGGTGCGGCTGGGCCTGTTCGACCGGCTCTGCGCGCCGGAGGATTTCGACCGCGAACTGGCGGAGCTGGCCGCCCGGTTCGCCGCGCTGCCGACGGCTTCGGTGGGCCTGTTCAAGGAGTTGCGAGAGCGGAGCTGGGGGCAGCCGGCCGAGTACGGGCTGCGGCTCCAGGACGCGTACCACCTGAAGACGCACGCCGCGGTGGCCGACGCCCGTGAGGGGATGGCCGCCTTCGCGGAGAAGCGGCCGCCGCGTTTCACCGGCGACTGAGGGGCCGCGGGCGGCTCCGTCGCGGCCTTCGGCCGACCCGTCGGAGCCGTCCGCCTTTGCTGCCGCGACGGAGAGAGTATTCTGATTCTGATGAACGAAGCGCTGCGGCACCCCCGCCCGGCGGCCTCGCCGCCCCCTCCCCCGCCTCTGCCCGCATCCGCGTACACCGCGAAGCTCCCCTTTCCCTCCCCGGACGCGCCGCCACCCCCGTATACCGTCGGCCGCGACGAGGAGGCCGTACGGTGACCGGCCCCGAGACCCGTACCGTCGCCGGGTCCCGGGTGGTGGAGACGGCGCACAGCGCCGAGGTCTCCGGCGCCCGGCTGCACTACTGGACGGCCGGCGCGGCCGACCGTCCGGGCATCGCGCTCACCCATGGCGCGGGGGCCGACCACCGCATGTTCGACCCGCAGATCCCGGCCCTGGTGGAGGCCGGATTCCGCACCCTGCGCTGGGACGTGCGCTACCACGGGGCGTCCGCCTCCGGCACCGGCAGATTCCGTACGGTCTACGCGGCGGACGACCTGGCGGCGCTGCTGGACGCCGCCCGGATGGCCCGGCCGCTGGTGCTGCTGGGCCAGTCGATGGGCGGCAACATCTCCCAGGAGTACCTGCGCCGCCGGCCCGACGAGGTCGCCGCGCTCGTGGTGATCGGCTCCACGTCCAGCACCCTGCCGATCACCCGGCGCGAGCGGCGCGGCCTGGTCCTCTCGCGCGCCCTCATGCGGCTGGTCCCGTACCGCCGGCTCACCCGGTCGATGGCCATGGCGTCGGCCGAGGACGCCGGGGCCCGGGAGTACCTGCGCGAGACCTTCGCGGCCAACGGGCGGCGCGCCTTCCTGACCACCTGGGACGGCATGACGCGGGCGATCGACCCGTCGCCGGGCTACCGCGTGGAGAAGCCCGAGCTTCTGATCTGCGGCGAACACGACGGCACGGGTAACATCCGCTCGGCGATGGAGCGGTGGAGCGAACGCGATCCCCACAGCGAGTTCCATGTGATCCCCGGTGCCGGACACGTCGCCAATCTGGACCGACCCGACGAGGTCAACCGGCTGACCGTCGCCTTCCTGAAGGCCTGAGACCCCGACGAGACCATGACTTCCGACGAGACCACGAACGACGACGACTTCACGCCCGACGGCCTCGCGCCAGGCGGCTCCGTACCCGACGCGGGGCCCCTCCCGGCCCCCGGTTCCGCGGAGTTCGGCGACGCGGAGGCGTCCTTCATCAGCGAGATGGGTTCGCTGATGGAGCGGTGGGGCCTCCCGCAGGCCACCGGCCGCCTCTTCGGCTACCTCCTGCTGCGCAACAAGCCGGTGGACCTCGACACCATGACCCGCGAGCTCGGTCAGGCCAAGAGCGGACTGAGCGTCGCCGCGCGCCAGTTGGAGGCGTGGACGCTGGTGCGGCGCTCCACCCGTCCCGGCAGCAGGCGGATCGACTACGAGGCCGTGGGCGACCTCCAGCACCTGCTGCTGGTGAACAACGCCCACATGCGCAAGTTCACCGAGACGCTCAACTCGGGCGTCCCGGTGGCGCGCGGCGAGGCGCGGGACCGGCTGGCCTCGCTGGCCGGGCTGTTCAACGGATACGTGCAGCAGACCGAGGCGCTGGTGGCCGACTGGGAGGCCCGCCGCGCCGCCGCCACCTCCTGAACCCCTCCGCGACCTTCCGGCTCCCCTCCCCCGGCGCTGTCCACCCCATCCCGGCTTTCCGACGTCCGGCTTTCGGCTTTCGGCTTTCGACCCCGACGGAGTGATCGTGAACGGTTCGTACGGCCTCGCGCCGCACAACGGAACAGCGGCGGCCACCGCCGTGGCGGAGCCTCCGGCCCCGGCCCGCCGCCCGGTCGTGGACGCCTGCTCGCTGGTGTACGACGACGCGGGCTGGCGGGCGTACCTGAACCGGCTGGGCGAGAACGCCCCCGAGTACCTGGACGTCTTCTCCTCCTCGTTCTGCCGGTACTTCGGGGCCTCGCACCCCGCCTACCGCGAGGCGCTGGCCGTCCGGTGGCAGGACGCGGTGGACGTGCTCCTGCCGCCCGGCCGACCGCCGTTCGACCTGGCCGCGCACCTCGCGGACCGGCGGCGGCAGGGCGTGACGGCGGAGTTCGCCATGGGCTCGGCGGAGCGGCTGCCGGACGGCCGCACCGTCAACGCGTGGCTGCTGGAGACCGTCCGGGAGGTCCGCGACCGGATCCACGTCTGGGCCGGGATCTCGCTGCGCGACCCGGCCGCCGCACTGCGCGAGGTGGAGGTCTCGCTGGCGGCCGGGGCGTCCGGGCTGTGCGTGATCCCCTTCCTCGACGGCACCGACCCGGCCGACCCGCGGTTCGCCCCGGTCTGGGACGCGGCGGCCTCGGCCGGGCTGCCGGTCTGGCTGCACACCGGCCACCACTTCGCCCGGAGCCACCCCAGCGGCCTGGGCAGCTGGCGTACGGTCGAGGCGCTGGCGGCACGCCACCGCGAGCTGCTGCTGGTGGCCGGGCACGCGGGCTGGCCCGACGTACGGGAGACGCTGCTGACGGCCGCCCGGCACCCGGGCGTCCGCCTGGAGTTCTCCTCGCACCGCCCCCGGCACATGGCCGGACCGGGTTCGGGCTGGGAGCCGCTGCTCCACCACGCCCGGGGCCTGGCCCGCGACCGGGTCATGTTCGGCACCTCGACCTGGGTCAACCCGGGGCCGACCGGGCCGCTGGCGAACGAGCTGGCCGAGCTGCCGCTGCCGGAGGACGTCGTCACCGCCTGGCTCTCCGGGAACGCGGAGGCGCTGGTCGCACGGTCGGCCGGGAAGCGCAGGGGCTGAGCCGCCCCCGGGTGCCCGGGAGGATTCACGGCGGCCGGCCGGGGCAGGCGATCCGCCGGACGGCCGATCGCCGCCGCCCCGTCGGACGCCACTTTCCGGCACGGGTGGGCGGGGCGCCGATCCCGGCCGGACCGGGCCTACCGTCGGCCTGGTCAGCCACCCCGACCAACGGAGATGTACGACATGGCAAAGATCCTTTTCGTGGTGTCCGGCGCGGACCACTGGACCCTGGCGGACGGCTCCGCCCACCCCACGGGCTTCTGGGCCGAGGAGGCGGTGACCCCGTACCGCGCGTTCACCGGGGCCGGCCACGAGGTGGTCGTCGCCACCCCGGGCGGGGTCGTCCCGACCGTGGACCGCGGCAGCCTCGCGCCCGACGTCAACGGCGGCCAGGAGGGCGCCGACGCGGTGGCCGCCGGCCTTGAGGCGTTCGAGGAGCTGCGGCGGCCGGTCGCGCTGGAGGACGTGGACCTCGACGCATACGACGCCGTCTTCTACCCGGGCGGCCACGGGCCGATGGAGGATCTCGCGGTGGACCCGGCCTCCGGGCGGCTGCTCGCGAAGACCCTGGCGTCGGGCAAGCCGCTGGGCGTGGTCTGCCACGGTCCGGCGGCACTGCTGGCGGCGACCGGGCCGGACGGCGCCAACGTGTTCGCCGGATACCGGCTGACCGGCTTCACCAACGCCGAGGAGGCCCAGGCGGGCTTGGCGGAGCGGGCGAAGTGGCTGCTCCAGGACCGGCTGGTGGAGCTGGGCGCGGACTTCCAGGAAGGCGAGCCCTGGGCCCCGTTCATCATCACCGACCGCAATCTGATCACCGGTCAGAACCCGGCGTCCTCCGCCCCGTTGGCGCAGGAACTCCTCAGCCGGCTCGGCTGACGACTCCAGGGCTCCGGCCGGCCCGGTGAACGCTCACCGGGGCGGTCCGGGGCCCGCGCCCGCGCCGTACCGTCAGATCCAGTCCCGCCGGGCGGGCGGCTCGCAGAGCTCCAGCACCACGGCGCCCGTCTCCGGCTCGTCGCCGGAGACGGGCCGGACCTGGGCGCCGACCGTCACCAGGTGCGGGGCGGCCCCGACGACCTGGCAGCGGAAGACGAACCCCTCGGGGAAGCGCACCAGCGACTCGTTGCGCGCTTCGTCGGTGTAGCGGTGCACCACGGCGGTCCGGACGACCACGCCGTGGCCGGTGGTGCGTTCGGGCTCCAGGTCGCTCGACGCGCACACCGGGCACAGCAGCCTCCGGAAGGAGGCGGTGCCGCACCAGCGGCAGCGGTGGTAGGAGAGCGCGCTCTCCTCGTGCGCCTTCCGGACGGTGCCCATTCCTGTCTGGGACATGGCTCGACCCCCTGCGCTCGGCTCGGAACGCGCCGTGCCCGCACGGACGGCGCGTCCGCACCATATGGCACCCAGTGCCGGACCGTAAAGGCACTGAGTGCCTATTGGTACTCAGTTCTCTGCGACGGCGGCCTCGATCTGCTGCACGACGCGCCACATGGGGGTGCCCTTCCGCGCGACCATCACGATCACCTCGTCCTCGCCGCCCCCGCCGCCGGAGGCGGGAAAGGGAGCGGCCGGCGCGGGGGTGGCCGCCGCGGGCGCCACCGGCGCGGACGGGCTGCCCCAGACCTCGCGCACCAGGGCGAGCGCGTGGTCGACCGCCACCTCCGGGTCGCCCTCGCCGCCCGAACGCAGCCACAGCCGCAGCCCGTTGTTGTGCGCGGCGACCACCGACGCCGCGATCACCTCGGCCCGCAGTGCCCCGTCGCCGCCTTCGCCGAACCGGTTGCGCAGATGACCGGCGAGGGTCTGCTCGTACCGGCGCACCACCGACAGTTCGTACGTCCGCAGCCCCGGCACCTCCCGGGTGAGCCGGTAGCGCTGGACGGAGAACTCGGGGTTGTCCGCGTACATCCGCAGCACGATGCGCGCCGCGTCGCACACCGCGCCGACCGGGTCGCCGTCGTCCACGGCGGACAGGAACTCGGTCATCTCCGCGAGGCAGCTCTCGTGGTCCGGGAAGACCGCGTCCTCCTTGGAGGGGAAGTACCGGAAGAACGACCGGCGGCCCACCCCGGCCCGCGCCACGATGTCGTCCACGGTCGTCCGCTCGAAGCCCCGCTCCAGGAAGAGCTGGAACGCCGCCTGTGCCAGCACCTCCCGCATCGGTGGCTTCTTCTCGGGTCCTCGCGCCTCGCTCATGCGGCGAAACGTAGCACCGGAAGCCCCTTCTTGGCACTGGGTACCTTTACAGAGGGTACTGAGTGCCATAATCTCTGCATCAGTACGAATGACACCCAGGTGGGACCACACCCAGGTAGGCAGGAGAGCCGGCGTGAGCTTGAGGATCGTTGTCTGTGTGAAGTACGTGCCCGACGCGACCGGTGACCGGCGTTTCGCCGATGACCTGACGCTGGACCGT
>NZ_JNZZ01000001.1 GCF_000717645.1 Streptomyces californicus | reverse complement strand
CCCCGGCCGCACCCGCCGCCCCCGAGGCGACGCCCCCCGCCCCCGAGGACCGGCCCCGCCCCGGCCGCATCCCGGCCTACCCCGCCGCCGAACGCGCCGTACGGGCCCTCGCCGAGGCCGTGAAGTACGCCCAGTGGCGGCGGCAGGCGGCCGTGCCCGGCAAGGTCCCCGAACTCCTCGACGAAACCATCGACGAGGCCGGGGCCGCCGCCCTGATCCAGGCCCACCTGGCCGCCGCCCCCGATCCGCGCGGCCGGCAGCTCGGCCACGACGAGGCCCGCGAGCTCCTCGGCCGCTACGGCATCGACGTACGCCCCACGCTGCCCGCCCCCGACCCCGACGCGGCCGTCGCCGCCGCGGCCCGGCTCGGCTACCCGGTCGCCCTCAAGACCACCGCGCCCCACCTGCGCCACCGCGCCGACCTCGGCGGAGTGCGGCTCGACCTCACGGACGAGGACGCCCTGCGCCGGGCGTACGGAGACCTCACCGACCTCCTCGGCAAGCCCGCCGAACTGCTCCCTGTCGTCCAGGCGATGGCCCCGCGCGGTGTGGACACCGTGGTCCGCGCCTCCATCGACGCGGCCGCCGGGGCCGTCCTCTCCTTCGGACTCGCGGGCGCGCCCTCCGAACTGCTCGGCGACACCGCGCACCGGCTGGTCCCCGTCACCGACCGGGACGCCGCCGAGCTGATCCGGTCCATCAGGGCGGCCCCGGTGCTGTTCGGCTGGCGCGGCGCGGCCCCGGTCGACACGGCCGCGCTGGAGGAACTGCTGCTGCGCCTCTCCCGGCTGGTCGACGACCACCCCGAGGTGGTCTCCGTCGCGCTCGAACCGGTCGTTGTCGCCCCGCAGGGACTGACCGCTCTCGGCGCGACCGTCCGGCTCGCCCCGCCGCCCGCCCGCAACGACCTCGGCCCCCGCCGCCTTCCGAGCTACTGAGTCACACCGACCGCCGCCGGCCGCCGGGGCGTCCCCGGCAGTCACCCGCCCGCCGTAGGATGGTGCACATGGCGAAGACCGGTACGACGACCCAGGGGCTGCGCGCGGCGATCGAGCGCAGCGGCTACTACCCGGCCCTCGTGGCCGAGGCGGTGGAGGCCGCCGTCGGCGGAGAGCCGGTCGCCTCGTACCTCGTGCACCAGGAGACCACGTTCGACTCCAACGAGGTCCGCCGCCATGTCACGGTCCTCGTCCTCACGGAGAACAGGTTCATCGTCAGCCACACCGACGAGCAGGCCGCCGACACCAGCTCCCCGACCCCGTACGCCACCACGTCCACGGAGTCGGTCAAGCTGGAGCGGATCTCCTCCGTCGTGGTCAGCCGCGTGGTGGCGAACCCGGAGAAGTACGTCCCGGGCACCCTGCCCCGCGAGGTCGTCCTGACCATCGGCTGGGGCGCGGTCTCCCGGATCGACCTGGAGCCCGCCGCCTGCGGCGACTCCAACTGCGAGGCCGACCACGGCTACACCGGCAGCTCCACCGCCGACGACCTGAGCCTGCGGGTCAGCGAGGCCGGCGACGGCCCCGACGCCGTGCGCCAGACCCTCGCCTTCGCCCAGGCGCTCTCCGAGGCCACGGCCGCCACCGCGGCGACCGGCCGCTGATGGCCCAGCCCGCCTGGCAGGACCCCGAGCCGCTGGCCCTCGGCACCGCGCCCGTACCGGAGTACGGCAGCGGATCGCTCGCGGACCTGCTGCCGACGCTCGTCGCCGGGCAGGAGGTGCCGGGCTTCACCGCAGCCATCCCCGAGCTGGCCCCGGCCGACCGGAACTGCGTCTTCCTGATCGACGGCCTCGGCTGGGAGCAGATCAAGGCCCATCCGGACGAGGCGCCCTTCCTGCACTCCCTGCTCCCGACCTCGCGCGGCGGCACCGGCCGGCCGATCACCGCCGGCTTCCCCTCCACCACCGCGACCTCGCTGGCCTCGGTGGGCACGGGGCTCCCGCCCGGCGAGCACGGCCTGCCCGGTTACACCGTGCGCGACCCGGGGACCGGCGCGCTGATGAACCAGCTCCGCTGGAAGCCGTGGACCGAGCCGAAGGTGTGGCAGCCCCACCCCACGGTCTTCCAGCTCGCGGACGCCGCCGGGGTGCGCACCGCGCAGGTCTCCGCGCCGATGTTCGAGCAGACCCCGCTGACCAAGGTCGCGCTCAGCGGCGGCTCCTTCCTCGGCCGGCTCTCCGGCGAGGAGCGCATGGACGTCGCCGCCCAGCGGCTCGCCGCGGGCGACCGCTCGCTCGTCTACACGTACTACAGCGAGGTCGACGGCAAGGGCCACCGTTTCGGCATGGACTCCGACGCCTGGCGGGGCCAGCTGATGTACGTCGACGGGCTCGCCCGGCGCCTCGCCGAGCAGCTTCCGCCGCGCTCGGCGCTCTACATCACCGCCGACCACGGCATGATCGACATCCCGTTCGACGAGCAGTCCCGGATCGACTTCGACGAGGACTGGGAGCTCGGCGCGGGCGTCGCCCTGCTGGGCGGCGAGGGCCGTGCCCGCCACGTCTACGCCGTACCGGGCGCCCAGGCCGACGTACTGGCCGTCTGGCGCGAGGTCCTCGGCGAGCAGTTCTGGGTGGCGAGCCGCGAGGAGGCCATCGGGGCGGGCTGGTTCGGGCCCGTCATCGACGAACGGGTCCACGGCCGGATCGGCGACGTGGTCGCCGCCGCCCACGACGACGTGATCATCACGGCCTCCGTCAACGAACCCCACGAGTCCGCGATGACCGGGGTGCACGGCTCCCTGACCCCCGTGGAACAGCTCGTCCCCCTCCTCGAAGTACGCTCGTAACCCTCCCGTTCCCCGACCGACCCCTCCGAAAGGTGCTCGACCTCTCATGCCCGAGCTGGTGTTCTTCTCCGGAACCATGGACTGCGGAAAGAGCACGCTGGCCCTGCAGATCGGTCACAACCGCTCGGCGCGCGGACTCCAGGGCGTCATCTTCACCCGGGACGACCGCGCGGGGGAGGGCAAGCTCTCCTCCCGGCTCGGCCTGGTGACGGACGCCGTCGAGGCCGAGGAGAGCATGGACGTCTACGCGCACATCGTGGGCCGGGTCAGCCGGGGCGGACGGGTCGACTACGTGATCGTGGACGAGGCGCAGTTCCTCGCCCCGACGCAGATCGACCAACTGGCGCGGGTCGTCGACGAACTGGGGCTCGACGTCTTCGCCTTCGGCATCACCACGGACTTCCGCACCAAGCTGTTCCCCGGCTCCCAGCGGCTGATGGAGCTGGCCGACCGGATAGAAGCCCTCCAGGTCGAGGCGCTCTGCTGGTGCGGCGCGCGCGCCACGCACAACGCCCGTACGGTGGACGGCGAGATGGTCGTCGAAGGCGCGCAGGTCGTCGTCGGCGACGTCAACCGGCCGGCGGGCGAGGTCGGTTACGAGGTGCTGTGCCGCCGCCACCACCGCCGCCGCATGACGAGCGGATCCGCCCGGGCCGGCGCACTCTCGCCGGACGTCCTGCCGGTGTCCTCGGACTGAACCGTACGGTCCGTGCGGAGGGGCTCCCCGGGGTTCAGCCCGCGGTCACCTCGGCCACCCCCGCACGTCACCGGAGTCGATCAGGCTTCCTTCCTCCGAACCCCTCCGCGGGGCGCACCACGAAGGAAGTAACCACCGATGGATCGCAGATCGTTCATGGCCACGACCGGCCGCGCCTCACTCCTGGCGGGCGGCGCGCTCACCGCGGGCGCCGCGCTGACGGCCGCACCGGCCGAGGCCGCCCCCGCGCACGACGGGCGCGGCCACCACGGTGGCGGCCGTACGGTGCGGTTCAACATCATCAGCGACATCCAGGGCGATCTGGCCGACTTCGGCAAGGCCCTCGACGATCTGCACCGGATCAACCCCGACAGCGCCGGGCTCGGCGTGGCCGGCGACATCACGCCGCGCGGCTACGACTTCGAGTACGCGGAGGTCCGCCGCACCCTCCAGCGTCACCGGCACCCCAGGAACGTCGCGTGGGCCATCGGCAACCACGAGTTCTACGTCCCGAAGTACAGCGACCCGAACACGCTGGCCCAGGGCACCTGGCCCAACGGCACCACCGAGGACTCGCTCTTCCGCAGCTTCTACAACTTCGCGGGGCGCAACAAGGTCTACACGGAGGCGTCGTTCGGCGGGGTTCCCGTCCTCACCCTCGGGACCGAGCGCTACGCGCACTACCACGACGCGAAGCTGTGGGACGAGGTGTGGATCAGCGACGCGCAGTTCGCCTGGCTGGAGGACCGGCTCGCCCACTGGGCGCGTCGGCGCAGGCCCGTCATGGTGCTGACGCACCACCCCCTGCCGAACACGGTGTCGGGCACCCGCAACAAGCTCTACCTGGGCGACTACCTCCAGCCCGACCGGCTGCTGTCGATCCTGGGCCGCCACAAGGACGTGTTCCTCTTCTCCGGCCACACCCACTGGGACCTCAACCTGTCGGACTGGGCGGTCCGCCGGGTCGTCCCCGGAACCGGGAACCTGGACGGCTTCACCGTCGTCAACACCTCGGCGGTCCAGACGGGGTGGACGGACGACGGCAAGGGCGGCGAGGTCGCGGTGGAGGGCTCGTTCAACCAGGGCCTCCAGATCGAGGTGAGCCCGCGCACGGTCGTCATCAAGGCCCGCGACTTCTCCCGGGGCGCCTGGCTCAAGCAGCTCACGGTGCCGCTGCACACGACGGCCTGACAGCGGCGGGACGGGGGCCGCTCGACGACGACCCCCGTCCCGCTCTCCGGTCACTGCCCCGGGGTCACCGCCCGAACGCGTCACTCCCGGACGGCCTGACGAGGGTGAACACGGCGCCTTCCGGGTCCGCGACCGTGGCCAGCCGCCCGCTCGACGCCTCGCGCGGCGGCTGCAGCACCCGTCCGCCCAGCTCGACCACCCGGGCCGTCGCCAGATCGGTGTCGGCCACCTCGAAGTACGTCATCCAGTGCGGCCCCCGGTCGCGCGGCAGCGCATGGCCCACCCCGTGCAGTGCCGCCACCGGGACGCCGGCCAGTTGCAGGGTCTGGTAGTCGAAGTCGGCCGAGAGAACCGCCTCCGTCTCGTAGCCGAAGACCGTCTGGTAAAACTTCGCCACCATCGACGTCTCGCGCGTCACCAGCTCGTTCCAGACGGGGGCGCCGGGCACGCCCGCCGTCATCGTGCCGAGGTGGTCCGAGCCCTGCCAGATGCCGAAGACCGCCCCGCCCGGGTCCGAGGCGATGGCGAGCCGGCCGGCGTCACCGGCGTCCAGCGGACCGACGGCGACGGTCCCGCCGCAGGAGCGCACGGCCTCCGCCGTGGCGTCGGCGTCGTCCGACGCGAGATAGGTGGTCCAGGCGATCGGGAGGTGCCGGTCGGGCGGCAGCTGGCCGATGCCCGCGACCTCCGCGCCGTGCAGCAGGCCGCGGACGTAGGGGCCCAGCTGGTCGGGGCCCGGCAGGAACTCCCAGTCGAAGAGGGAGCCGTAGAACTCCTGGGTCGTGGTCAGACCGTGCACGATCAGACTGACCCAGCAGGGTGTGCCGGGTGTACGCCGGGCGGGGGCCTCCGTCATCGTTCTTTCTCTCCTCGGACCGTTGTGGTGGCCGTGCGGGGGAAGGGGGCGGGTGCGCCGTCCCGGGTCGGGGCGGGGCCCGCGAGCCCCGTGCAGATGCTCGCACCCGCCGGCGCGGGGAGCGCACCGGCCGCGCCGCGTCGTACCGGTTCCCGGCGAAGGGCGGCCGGACTTCCGCCGGCCGCCCTGTCCGCTGCGGTTACGGGTGCCCGGTGCGCTGCGCGAGGATGGCACCCATGAAGCCCATCATCACCGCATCCGCATGCGCGAGCGAGTCGGCCGGTCCGCGGCCTCCCGTGCTCCTGGACGTCCGCTGGCGGCTCGGCGGCCCGCACGGCCGCGCCGACTACGAGGCCGGCCACCTGCCCGGAGCCGTCTTCGTCGACCTCGACCAGGACCTCGCGTCCCCGGCCGGCGGCGGCGGCCGCCACCCCCTCCCTGACCCGGAGGTGTTCGGGGCCGCGATGCGCCGGGCCGGGGTCGGCCAGGACACCCCCGTCGTGGTGTACGACGGCGGCCAGGGCTGGGCGGCGGCGCGCGCCTGGTGGCTGCTGCGCTGGGCGGGGCACCGGGACGTACGCGTACTCGACGGCGGTCTCGCCGCCTGGGCGGGTGACCTGTCCACCGACGTCCCGCACCCTGCCGAGGGCGATTTCCGGCCGAAGCCCGGGGCGCTTCCCACCCTGGACGCGGACAGCGCGGCCGCCTTCGCCCGGTCGGGGCTGCTGCTCGACGCACGGGCGGCCGAACGCTACCGGGGCGACGTGGAGCCGATCGACCGGGTCGGCGGCCACATCCCCGGTGCGGTCTCCGCGCCGACCGACGAGAACACGGGTGCGGACGGACGCTATCTCCCGGCCGAACAGCTCGCCGCGCGGTTCGCCGGACTGGGCGCGAAGGCCGGCGCCGAGGGGGTGGGCGTCTACTGCGGCTCCGGGGTCTCCGGCGCGCACCAGGTGCTGGCCCTGGAGATCGCGGGGCTCACCGGCATCCTGTACCCCGGGTCCTGGTCCGAGTGGTCCGCCGACCCCTCCCGGCCGGTCGCCACGGGCCCCGAGCCCCAGTAGTCCGCAGGCGCCCCGCAACGCCGAGGGGGCGGGCCCGATGCGCACCCGCGCACCGTTCCCGCCCCCACCGGTCGTCACTCCCGGTCAGTCCTGCTTCTTGCGCCGGGTGCCGAAGACGATCTCGTCCCAGCTCGGCACCGCCGCCCTGCGGCCCGGCCGGACCCCGTCGGCCTCGGCCTGCCGGTCCGTCGTCCCGGTCAGCCGGTCCCGGTGGCCGGCCACCGCCCGGGGCATCAGCACATCCGCGTACGCGGACCCCGCCCCGGCCGAAGCGGCGGCGGCCGGCGGCTCGTCCGCCTCCGCCTCCTCCGCCGGCTCAAGCGCGGGCGGCTCCGGCTGCTCGGGCACCACCATGTCGCCGCGGAAGCTCGGGACCGCCTCCAGCAGGCTGGTCAGCGAGTCCCGCTCACCGCCCGAGGCGCTGCTCACGTACTCCTCGGGCTCGGCGACCGGGGCGGGCCGCTCGATCTGGCGCTCCAGCGCCCGGTCCAGCGGGCGCTCTCGCTCGATCTGCCGGTCGAGGCTGCGGTCCAGCGGCCGGTCGCGCGGCAGCCGCGCGATCCGGGGCACGAACGGGAAGCTCGGCTCGGGCGCGGCGTCGTCGCTCTCGCCGATCAGCGAGCGCGCCTCGTCGTCCACGGCCTGGACCAGCCGCCGGGGCGGGTCGTACGTCCAGCTCGCCGAGTGCGGTTCGCCCGCGACCCGGTAGACGAGCAGGACCTCCCAGGTGCCGTCGTCGCGGCGCCAGGAGTCCCACAGGACGGTTTCCTTGTCGGCGCCGCGCAGCAGGAGACGCTCCTGCACCGCCTCGCCGAGCTGGGGGCCGGTGTTCTCGCCGGGACGGCGCACAGGAGTCTTCCGGGCCCGTTCGGCCATGAAGGCGCGCTCCGCGAGCACGGGGCCCTCGAAGCGGCGAACACGGTCGACGGGGATGCCCGCGAACTGGGCGACCTCCTCGGCGGAGGCGCCGGCTCGTATCCGGGCCTGGATGTCGCGGGGGCGGAGGTGGCTCTCCACCTCGATCTCGATCTGGCCGAGCCGCGCGCGGTCGTTGCGCACGGCGGCCCGCAGCCGCTCATCGATCGGAAGCGTGTACTCCGTGCTGTCCGCAGCCTTGAGCACCAGTCGTGTGCCGTCGTTGGAGACGGCCACGACACGCAGTTCGGGCATGGGGACCTCCCGGGTGGTGCCTGCCGACGTCACGTGCGTCGCTGCTTCCGCTAGTCGAGTGTGACCTGCCCGGGTGCAGCCTGTCACAACCTTGCCAAGTTGCCCGGCGTGTCGGGCGCTCGTCCTGGTCCGCCGCCATGACACGGTTGTCCGTTGCGACCCAAAGTGCCCGATTTGGTCACCTTGTGCAGCAGGCATCCGTGCGATGCCTTGAAACCACCGGTGCGGGTGCCGCCGTCGGCCCCCTCCGGTGGCTGCGGAATCCCACGTCGGAGTCCGCCCCAGGGCTCGTCACAGTACTCCATTCGGGCCACCGGGGTGGACCGGCGCGCCGCCGAAGTTCTCGCGAGGTGCGGGAGTTGATGTACCCGGTTCTCCGCGAAATGCCCCTGATGCGTGTCGTGCTTCACACAATCCCCGGAAACGGAACTATCGGCTTCGCTCATTTGTCCCTTCCTGGTGCATGGTGGGAGAGATGTCAAGCAGGGGCTGGTAATGGTTCAGAAGCCGGAAAGCGACACGGAGCAGACGGAACAGAAGGAAAAGCGCATCGATCTGAGTCTCCCGCAGGTCGCCGGGAGCGCGGTGGCCGCCGTCGCGGCAGCGGTGGCCGCCTCACAACTGGGGGTCTACGGAACGATCGCCGGGGCGGGCGTGATGAGCGTCGTCGCCACCTGCGGCGGCTCGGTCTTCCAGCACTTCTTCCGCCGCACGGGCGAACAGATCCGCGAGGTGACGGTCCAGGTCGTCCACCCCGAGGGCCGTCAGGTGACCGTGCACACCAAGGAGACCACCCCCTCCGGGCGCAGAGCGGCCGCACGACGGTCCGCTCCGGAGCCGGAGCCCCCGGCCGAGGACGCCACGACGGTGCTGCCCACGGTGGACCCGGGCGCGGTCCCGGAGGTGGTCCCGGACGCCGAGAGCACCCAACTGCTCACCCAGGTCGCCCCCGGGGACCCTGACCGGACCCAACTGCTCGACCTCGGCGACGCGCGGACCCGCATGCTCCGCGTCCCGCCGCCGGGCGGCGGGCCCGCGAGCGGCTCCGGAGCCGACGACGACCGTACGCGGATGCTCCGGCGGGTCGACGGCACGGGGCCGGCCCCGCAGCCGGGAGCGGACCCGGCCGCCGACGAGGAGTTCGGCGAGAGCGTGACCCACGGCACGCGGCTGCGCGGTTGGAAGCGCCCCGCGCTCGCGGCCGCCGCCGTCTTCGCCCTCTCCATGGCCGGGATCACCGCCTTCGAGGTCCTGTCGGGCAACGACCTCAACGGCGGCCAGGGCACCACCCTCGGCCAGGTGGTGCGCGGAGGCGGCGACCACCGCGACTCCGGCCCCGCCGACCCCACGCCCTCGGGCGACACCGGCCGGGACGGCGGAACGGACGAGGACGGCCCGACCCCCTCCGCCTCCACCGGTTCGGCGCCCGCCACGGACGGCGGCGACGGCAGCGGTACGAGCACGGACCCCGGCACGGGCGCCGACCGGGACAAGCCCACCACCGGACCCACCCCGACCCCGGCCCCCTCCGGCTCCACCGGCCCGGCCACGCCCGGACCGGCCAGGCCGACCCCCTCGGCCCCCGGCGACACCGGCACCGGTGCGCCGTCGGCCGACACCGGCGTCGCCCCCGGGCAGGGCCAGGAGGGCCCGCCCGCCGACGAAGCCGAGTGACCGGCGGGCCGGCCGCCGGCACCGCGCACTGCGGCCCCGGCCCCCTCTCGCCGGAGGGGGCCGGGGCCGCAGTGCGTCGCGGAAGCGGCGGGAGTCAGTCGCCGAGCACGCGCCGCAGGTAGTCGTTACCGAACATGCGGTCCGGGTCCAGCCGGTCGCGCAGCGCCGTGAACTCCCCGAAGCGCGGGTAGACTTCGGAGAAGTAGGCCGCGTCCCGCGTGTGGATCTTGCCCCAGTGCGGCCGGCCCGCCTGCGCGGTCATGATCCGCTCGACCGCCGTGAAGTACGAGCGGTGGGGCGTGCCCCGGTACAGATGGACGGCGATGTAGGCGCTGTCCCGGCCCGACGCGGTCGACAGCGTCATGTCGTCGGCCGGAGCGGTCCGCACCTCGACCGGGAAGCTGATCTTCAGCGGGGAGCGCTCGACCATCGCCTTGAGCTCCCGCAGCGCCGCCACCGCGTGCTCGCGCGGAACGGCGTACTCCATCTCCACGAACCGCACCCGGCGCGGGCTGGTGAACACCTTGTACGGGATGTCGGTGTACGTACGCGCCGACAGCGCCCGGCTGGAGAGCCTGGCGATCGACGGGATCGTCGCCGGGACCGCGCGCCCCAGCGCACAGGCGACCCGGAAGACCCCGTTGGAGAGCAGCTCGTCGTCGACCCAGGCGCTCACCTTTCCGGGCGGGGCGGCCGGACCCGCGCTGCGGTTGTTCCGCTTGGTGTTGCAGTTGCCCGTGTGCGGGAACCAGTAGAACTCGAAGTGCTCGTTCTCGGCCACGAGCTCGTCGAAGTCCGAGGCGACCCGGTCGAAGCTCATCGGCTCCTCACGCGCCGTCAGCAGGAAGATCGGTTCCACGGCGAGGGTCACGGCGGTGATCACCCCGAGGGCGCCGAGCCCGATCCGGGCCGCCGCGAAGATCTCCGGGTTCTGCTCGGCGGAGCAGACCAGCACGGTGCCGTCGGCGGTCACCAGCTCCAGCGCCCTGATCTGCGCGGATATCGACGCCGAGTCCCGGCCCGTCCCGTGCGTGCCGGTGGAGGTGGCCCCGGCGACGGTCTGCTCCATGATGTCGCCCATGTTCGTGAGCGACAGGCCCTCGCGGGCGAGTGCGGTGTTGAGCCGCTTGAGCGGAGTCCCGGCCTCCACCGTCACGGTCATCGCCTCGCGGTCGATGTCCCGGATCCCGGTGAGCAGGTCGGGGCGTATCAGCACGCCGTCGGTGGCGGCCGCCGCCGTGAACGAGTGGCCCGAACCGACCGGCTTCACCTTCAGCCCGTCCGCGCCCGCTCTGCGCAGCACGTCCGCCAGTTCGTCCACGGACGCGGGGGACTCGGTGCGGGCGGGCCTGGCGGTGACGGTGCCCGCCCAGTTATGCCACGTGCTCGTCCTCGTCCGTGCGTAGGTGTCGCTCATCTTCCCCGCGCCCTCCCGTCGTGGCCGGTCCGGCCAGCCGCCGATATCCCAGGAACGCCACCACCGCCGCGAGCGCTCCCGCCGCGACGGGCACCGCGTACCCCGCCTTCGCCCCGGCGGCGTCGACCACCCAGCCGGCGGCCGAGGAGCCGAGCGCCACTCCGACCGCGAGCCCGGTACTGGTCCAGGTCATGCCCTCGGTCAGCTTGGTGCGCGGTACGTGCGCTTCGACGAGGGCCATGGTGGTGACCATCGTCGGTGCGATGGCGAGGCCCGCGACAAAGAGCGCCACGGCCAGCAACGGAAGGTTCCCGGCCAATTGGAGGGGGATCATACTCACGGCCATCGCGACGACACCCACCAGCCACCTGGTCGCGGGGTTCCCCTTCAGGTGCAGCAGCCCGAACACGGCCCCGGCGAGGCACGAACCGAGCGCGTAGACGGCCAGCACCAGGGAAGCGGCGGACTTGTGCCCGCGGTCCTCGGCGAAGGCCACCGTCACCACGTCCACGCCACCGAAGATCGCGCCCGTCGCCACGAATGTGGCCACCAGCACCTGGAGCCCCCGTGAGCGCAGCGCCGAGCCCCCGGAGTGCTGCGACTTCGGGTGCGGCACCGGTTCGGTCGCGCGCTGCGCGGTCAGCCAGAAGACGCCGACCAGGAGGAAGCCGGCCGCGATCAGCGGGCCCGCCTCCGGGAACCAGGCGGTGGACAGCCCGATGGAGATGATCGGGCCGAAGATGAAGCACACTTCGTCGACGATCGACTCCCACGCGTAGGCGGTGTGCAGGTCCCGGCTGGAGCCCCGGTAGATCTCCGCCCAGCGGGACCGGACCATCGACCCCACGCTCGGCACGCAGCCCGCGCCCACCGAGAAGAGGAACAGCGTCCACTCCGGCATCCCCTGCTGGGCGCAGATCAGCAGCCCCGCGACCGCCGCCACCGCGACCAGCGTCACCGGGCGCAGCACCCGGCGCTGTCCGTAACGGTCCACCAGCCGGGAGACCTGGGGGCCGCAGACCGCGGCCGACATCGCCAGGGTCGCCGACAGCGCCCCGGCCAGCCCGTAGCGGCCGGTGAGCTGGGAGATCATCGTCACGACGCCGATGCCCATCATGGACAACGGCATCCGGCCGAAGAACCCCGCGGCGGAGAACCCCTTGGTGCCGGGGGCGGAGAAGATGGCGCGGTAGGGGCTGGGCAAGGGGTACTCCGGTCGTGCCTGTCATGCGTGTAGCTGGCCGATACAGCTTACGGGCCGGGTGACCGCGCCGGACACCGCTTCCCCCGGCGCCGCAGGCCCGGTCTGCCACCTCGCCCCGGCTTTCCCGACGGGGCGTCGGATGTCGGGTGCCGCGCCGTCCGGGGCGGGTGGCAGGATCGATGCCATGTCCGATCTGCGCGATCCCGCTCCCTACGACGCCCTGCTGCTGCTCTCCTTCGGCGGCCCCGAGGGCCCGGACGACGTGGTCCCGTTCCTGGCGAACGTGACCCGCGGCCGCGGCATCCCCGAGGAACGCCTCAAGGAGGTCGGACAGCACTACTTCCTCTTCGGAGGGGTCAGCCCGATCAACGCCCAGAACCGCGCCCTGCTGGACGCGCTGCGCAAGGACTTCGCCGACCACGGCCTGGACCTGCCGGTCTACTGGGGCAACCGCAACTGGGCCCCGTACCTGACCGACGTGCTGCGCGAGATGACCGAGGACGGCCACCGCCGGATCGCGGTCCTCGCCACCAGCGCCTACGCCTCGTACTCCGGCTGCCGCCAGTATCGCGAGAACCTCGCCGAGTCGCTGGCCGCACTGGAGGACGAGGGGCTGGAGCCGCCCCGGGTGGACAAGCTGCGCCACTACTTCAACCACCCCGGCTTCGTGGAGCCCATGGTGGACGGCGTCCTCGCCTCGCTCGCCGACCTGCCCGAGGACGTCCGGTCCGGCGCGCACATCGCGTTCACCACCCACTCCATCCCGACCTCGGCCGCCGACGCCTCCGGCCCCGCGGAGGCGCACGGCGAGGGCGGCGCGTACGTCGCCGAACACCTGGACGTGGCCCGCCTGATCATTGAGGCCGTACGCACCCGGACCGGCACCGAGCACCCCTGGCAGCTCGTCTACCAGTCCCGCAGCGGCGCCCCGCACATCCCGTGGCTGGAGCCCGACATCTGCGACCACCTGGAGACCCAGCACGGCGAGGGCGTCCCGGCGGTCGTCATGGCGCCCATCGGCTTCGTCTCGGACCACATGGAGGTCCTGTACGACCTCGACACCGAGGCGAAGGCCAAGGCCGCGGAGCTGGGACTGCCGGTCCGCCGCTCCGCCACGGTCGGCGACGACCCGCGTTTCGCCGCCGCCGTGCGGGACCTGCTCCTGGAACGCGCCGGGAGCGAGCGCGGCCGGGCGGTGGAGCGCTGCGCGCTGGGGTCGCTGGGGCCGTCCCACGACCTCTGCCCGGTCGGCTGCTGCCCCGCCAGGGCTCCGAAGCTGGCCGCGGCGGGCGCGGACAGCCCGTACGCGTAGCCCGTACGCCCGAGGCGCGGGCCCCGTACGACCGCCGGCCCGCGCGCACCGACCACCTGGGAGCACCGTGACCGACCCCGACCTCTCCGAACTGCTCGACCTCGCCCTGGAGGCGGCCCGCCGCGCCGGGGCCCTGCTGCGGGACGGCCGCCCGGCCGATCTCGGGGTGGCCGCGACCAAGTCCAGCCCCATCGACGTGGTCACCGAGATGGACATCGCCGCCGAGAAGCTGATCACCGGCTACCTCTCCGACTTCCGACCCGACGACGGCTTCCTGGGGGAGGAGGGCGCCGGCGCCCCCGGCACCACCGGTATCCGCTGGGTCATCGACCCGCTCGACGGCACGGTGAACTACCTCTACGGGCTGCCGACCTGGGCGGTCTCCATCGCCGCCGAACGCGACGGCGAGCGGGTCGTCGGCGTCGTGGAGGCCCCGATGCGCCGGGAGACCTTCCGGGCGGTCCTCGGCGGCGGCGCCTTCGCCAACGGCGAGGCCCTGCGCTGCCGGCCCGCCCCACCGCTGGACCAGGCGCTCGTCTCGACCGGCTTCAACTACGTCGCCCACGTCCGCGCCCACCAGGCGGACGTCGCCCAGCGGCTGATCCCGCGACTGCGGGACATCCGGCGCGGCGGGTCGGCCGCCATCGACCTCTGCGACGTGGCGGCGGGCCGTCTCGACGGCTACTACGAGCGCGGGCTGCACCCGTGGGACCTGGCGGCCGGCGACCTCATCGCCCGGGAGGCGGGCGCGCTGACCGGCGGCCGCCCCGGACTGCCCGCCGACGGCGACCTCACGGTGGCCGCCACCCCCGGCGTCTTCGAGCCGCTCCAGGCCGCGCTGGAGGAGCTGGGCGCCTGGCACGACTGACGCGGCGCACGGCGGGCGCCGTGGGAAAGCCCTGGTAGGGGCCCTGAGACCGCCGTACACGCCGCGGGGCCCCGGACACCGTCGAGGTGTCCGGGGCCCCGCGGGATACGGCTCAGGCGGTGGCGGCGCCGATGTTCACGCCGTGCTCGGCGGCGAGACGGTGGAGATCGTCCAGCTCGCCCTGCTCGACGTCCGCGAGGAAGTCGTCGCCCTCCTCGCGCGCCCGCGTGAGGTCGGACTCGGTCGTCTTGATGCGCTGCAGCAGGCCTGCGGTGAAAGCGTCCATGATGCGCCCCCTCATCGTGGGTCGGTGGCACGGGGGTGTGCCCGGGGTACCCCCGGCCGGGGTGCCGGAGGAGCGGGTGATCGCGCCGTCACTCGGGGAAAAACGAGCGGGCCGTGGGATGCCACATGGCAGGCGTGATCGCGGGTGTGAACCCCTCATCCCCATGCCGAGCCTCAGAGAAACCTCAACTCCCCTCGGAAATCCGCCGGTTTTCCGGGGGGACGCCCGGCGAGCGTCGGCGGTCGGCCCGGTCGGCCCGCCGCCTTACCGCCGGTTTATGCGCGTTGCGGGCAGGATGGGATCACACAGTGGGCATCGCTGTCCGCGCCCGAGCGGCCCCGCGTGGGCCGCTCGCTCCGTGTACCCATCGAAGGACCGAAGGAAGGACTGCGCCGTGCGCGTACTCGTCGTCGAGGACGAGCAGCTGCTCGCCGATGCGGTGGCCACCGGACTGCGCCGGGAGGCCATGGCCGTCGACGTCGTCTACGACGGAGCCGCGGCCCTGGAGCGCATCGGGGTCAACGACTACGACGTCGTCGTGCTGGACCGCGACCTCCCGCTGGTGCACGGCGACGACGTGTGCCGCCGGATCGTCGAGCTGGGCATGCCCACCCGGGTGCTCATGCTCACCGCCTCCGGCGACGTCAGCGACCGGGTCGAGGGTCTGGAGCTGGGCGCGGACGACTACCTGCCCAAGCCCTTCGCCTTCAGCGAGCTGACCGCCCGGGTGCGCGCGCTGGGCCGCCGTACGACGGTGGCGCTGCCGCCCGTCCTGGAGCGCGCCGGCATCAAGCTCGATCCGAACCGCCGCGAGGTCTTCCGCGACGACGTGGAGATCCAGCTCGCGCCGAAGGAGTTCGCGGTGCTGGAGGTCCTGATGCGCAGCGAGGGCGCGGTCGTCTCGGCGGAGCAGCTGCTGGAGAAGGCGTGGGACGAGAACACCGACCCCTTCACCAACGTGGTGCGGGTCACGGTGATGACACTCCGCCGCAAGCTCGGCGAACCGCCCGTCATCGTCACCGTGCCGGGCTCCGGATACCGGATCTGAGGACCATGGCCACCACCCCGGAGCCCCCCGCGGCGCCTCCGAAGCCCACCTGGGAGCCCAAGCAGCACGAGCCGCCGTACCCCTGGCTGCGGCCGACCATCCGCATACGTCTCACGCTGCTGTACGGCGGGATGTTCCTGATCGCCGGCATCGTGCTGCTGTCGATCATCTACATGCTGGCCGCGCAGGCCCTGCACGACGCGGGGAGCCTGGAGCTGAAGGTCGGCGGCACCAACGTGCTGATCGCCAGCGACACCTGCCCGCAGCTCTCGTCGGCGACCAACATCGACCAGGTGAACGAGACGATCAAGGCGTGCACGGCCGCCCAGCGCCAGCACGCCCTGGACACCTTGCTCAACCGGTCGCTCCTCGCGCTCGTCGGCCTCAGTGTGATCGCCTTCGCCTTCGGCTACGCCATGGCCGGGCGCGTCCTGTCCCCGCTCGGGCGGATCACCCGGACCGCCCGCCGGGTGGCCGGTACGGACCTCACCCGGCGGATCGAGCTGGACGGCCCGGACGACGAGCTCAAGGAGCTGGCGGACACCTTCGACGACATGCTGGACCGGCTGGAGCGGGCGTTCACCGCGCAGCAGCGGTTCGTCGGCAACGCCTCGCACGAACTGCGCACCCCTCTGGCGATCAACCGCACGCTGCTGGAGGTCCACCTCTCCGACCCCGGGGCCCCGCCGGAGCTGCACCAGCTCGGCAAGACGCTCCTGGCCACCAACGAGCGCAGCGAGCAGCTGGTGGAGGGCCTCCTGCTGCTGGCCCGCAGCGACAACCAGATCGTCGAGCGCAAGCCGGTGGATCTGGCGGAGGTCGCCGAACGCGCCATCGACCAGACCCGGACGGAGGCGGTGGAGAAGGGCGTCGAGATCCGCGGGGAGCGGGGATCGGCCGTGGTCCAGGGCAACGGGGTCCTGCTGGAGCGGATCGCGCTGAACCTCGTGCAGAACGCCGTGCGCTACAACGTGCCCGAGGACGGCTGGGTGGAGGTCGCCACGGAGGTCCGGCACGGGCAGGCCCTGCTCACCGTCTCCAACAGCGGTCCGGTCGTCCCGGCGTACGAGGTCGACAACCTCTTCGAGCCGTTCCGGCGGCTGCGCACGGAGCGTACGGGCAGCGACAAGGGCGTCGGCCTCGGCCTGTCGATCGCGCGATCCGTCGCGCGGGCCCACGGAGGCCGTATCATCGCGGAGCCCCGCGAGGGCGGGGGGCTCGTGATGCGCGTCACCCTGCCGGTCTGAGAAGCGGCGCGCTGTGATTTCTCACCGCATTCTCATGTTCGCTTTGGGCGGAATTTTCGTGACCCGTCCCCGAGTGTTCCGTGTGTGATCGATCACACGGGCGATTTTTCGGCCATCTACGCACCGTGACGACGACTCCGCCGGAAAGCCGGTAAACGCCCGGGTTTTCAGGGATCATTATCACGGGAAGTACACGGGGTGGCACCTGTGAACTGCGCCGACGGGACCGTGTACGGTCCCCATCGCCACCCAAGCCGAGCCTCGCCGAGGCGGCCGGTCGGGTGTCGATTGAGTAACAGACCTTGATGTGAGGCAAAATCTCCGCCTCAGGTCGGGCACAAGTCCGGCCTCTCACGCGTTACGTGCGCTGAGACACCCGTATGAACCCAAGAGGGGGAGAGCGACATGGCAACGGATTACGACACCCCACGCAAGACCGACGACGACGTCGACCAGGACAGCCTCGAAGAGCTCAAGGCGCGCCGGAGCGACAAGACGGCCTCCGCCGTCGACGTCGACGAGTTCGACGCCGCCGAGGGCCTGGAGCTGCCCGGCGCGGACCTCTCCAACGAGGAGCTGGCCGTCCGGGTGCTGCCCAAGCAGGCCGACGAGTTCACCTGCATGAGCTGCTTCCTGGTGCACCACCGCAGCCAGCTGGCCCGCGAGAAGAACGGTCAGCCCATCTGCCGCGACTGCGACTGAGGTCGGGTCGGCCGTGGCAGGCGATACACCGTTCCGGAAGCGGCGCCCCTGGCGTCGGCACGGCCAGCAGGAACAGCACGACGGTACGGGCGGTACAGGCCCGGCAGAAGGCGTTCACGCGTCTGCCGAGCGGTCCGCCACCCCGCCGGATCACTCCGGCGGTTCCGGCGACGAGCGAGGCCGTTCGGCCTCGCTCGAAGTGGCCGGGGCGGCTCCGCTGCCGGACCGGCCCGCAGAGCACGACCGGCAGGACGGGGCGGAGCCCACGACAGGGGGCCGCCTGCACGCCGTGAAACGGGGGATGCGCAAGAGCGGGGAGAGTGCGAAGGCGCTGGCCGCGCAGCTGGCCGACCGCATCATCGACACGGCCCCCCGGGTGCCCGTGCGCGACCTCGCCACCCTGCGCAGGCAGTTCCCCGGGCTGGGGCCCGAGGAGCTGGCGGACAAGCTGGTGACGGGAGCCTGCCGGGGCACCGCGACCGTCGGCGCAGGCATCGGCGCCGCCGCCATGATGCCCGTACCGCCGGCCATGCTCGCCGAGCTGGCGGCGGAGGTGACCGGCGTCGCCGCGATAGAGATGAAGCTCGTCGCCGAGCTCCACGAGGTCTACGGCCTCCGCCCGCCCGGCAATCTCGGGCAGCGCAGCAGCGCCTACCTGACGTCGTGGACCGAGGAACGCGGCATCGACGTCACCCGGCCCACCACGCTGAACGCCGCCCTCGGCGGCCAGATGAAGCGCGAGCTGCGCCAGCAGATCATGAAGCGCATGGCGCGCAATCTGCCGAACCTGATCCCGTTCATGATCGGCGCCGCCGTGGGCGCCACGATGAATCGCCGCGACACCCGCAAGCTCGCCGACCGGATCAGGAGCGACCTGCGCAAGCAGCAGGTCCCCTGGGACCGGCTGCCCGCCCTGCCCCCGCTGGAGCAGCCCGCCGACCCGGCCGAGCTGCCCAAGGAGATCGAGGGGCACTGAGGGCCGTCCCGACGCCGAACGCGCGGCGCCCGGGCTCCGGGGTCCCGCCCGAACGTCCGCTCAGGCGGCCGGAACCGCGCTCAGCGCCGCCGCCAGCCCCTGTGGGTCCCGCGTGGACAGATAGACGTACGGAGTCGGGTCCTCCGGGTCCGTGACCTCCACCCGCACCGCCGTCCGCACATAGCCGCGCAACAGCATGAACGCCCTCGCGTCCGCCCTGTGCGTGCGCCAGGCGTGCGCCTCCGCCGCGTCCAGCACCTCGGGCTCACCGAGCGCCGACAGCGGAATCCGGGCGTCCCCGGCGATGAGCGACCCCGCCACCACCCGGATCCGGACGGAGCCGTAACCGCTGACCACGACCGCCGCAGCGGCCCCGCCGCCCACCAGCCCGGCGAGCATCGGCAGGGTGCCCAGCGGCAGCAGCATCAAGGCGCAGGCGATCCCCACCCCGAAGGCGATGAACCACCAGGAGCGGGGCGCGGTGAGGCGTTCGTCGAAGGGCGGAGCGGAAGGCTGCATGGCACCAAGCTTGGCACGGCGGGACCGCCGGACCGCCGCGCGGGTAAGGTCTGCGCCTGTGAGTGGAACATCAGCAGCTCTGACACCTCCGGCCGACGCCGTCGAGCCGGTCCGGCATCCCGACGCGCCCGCCCCCGGCGAGCTCCTCGGAGCGCACTACGAACACTGTTTCGGCTGCGGCGGGGGACAGCCGCACGGACTGCACCTGATGGCGCGGGCCGGTGAAGGCGTGAGCGTCACCGCCGAGTTCACCGTGCAGCCGGCCCACCAGGGCGCTCCCGGCCTCGCCCACGGCGGTGTGCTCGCCACCGCTCTCGACGAGACCCTCGGCTCGCTGAACTGGCTGCTGCGCACGATCGCGGTGACCGGACGGCTGGAGACCGACTTCGTGCGCCCCGTCCCCGTGGACACCGTGCTGCACCTCGACGCCCGGATCACCGCCGTGCACGGCCGCAAGATCTACTCCACCGCCACCGGCCGGATCGGCGGCCCCGACGGCCCGGTCGCGGTCCGCGCCGACGCCCTCTTCATCGAGGTCAAGGTCGACCACTTCATCGACAACGGCCGCCCCGCCGAGATCCAGGCGGCCATGTCCGACCCGGACCAGGTCCGCCGGGCCCGCGCCTTCGAGGTGAACCCGTGACCCGAGCCCCCGTCGACGCACTGATCCGCCTCCTCGACCCGGAGGTCCCCGTTCCGGCGTACGGGCACCCGGGCGACGCCGGGGCCGACCTGGTCACCACCGAGGCCGCCGAACTCGCCCCCGGCGAGCGTGCCGTCCTCCCCACCGGGGTCTCGATCGCGCTTCCCGACGGGTACGCCGCGTTCGTGCACCCCCGTTCCGGCCTCGCGGCCCGCTGCGGAGTGGCCCTCGTGAATGCCCCGGGGACGGTTGACGCCGGGTACCGTGGGGAGATCAAGGTGATCGTGGTCAACCTCGATCCACGCGAGAGCGTGCGATTCGAGCGGTTCGACCGGATTGCCCAACTGGTTGTCCAGCAGGTCGAGAAGGTGCGCTTCCACGAGGTGGCGGAACTTCCCGGCTCGGCGCGGGCCGGAGGGGGCTTCGGGTCCACCGGCGGCCATGCGTCGGTGGACGGCGCCGAGGGCGGGATCACCCACGGTGGGAACAGCTACGCTTCGGTCGTATCCGACCGGGAAGGACAGTGACGTGTTCGGACGTCGCAAGAAGAGTGGTTCCGCCGAGGACACGGCGGACGAGGTGCGCGAGACCGAGCAGGTCGCCGACGAGTCGGGCGCATCCGACGGGGCCGACACCGGCGCCCGGCGGATGAACCTCCCGCCGGCCCCCCGGCCGGACGGGCCCTGGGACAGCTCCGAGGTCACCCAGCCCGGTGACGGCCGGGTCGACCTGGGCGGCATCTTCGTCCCCGGTGTCGAGGGCATGGAGCTGCGCGTCGAGGTGGCCGGGGACGCGATCGTCGCCGCCACCGTGGTGCTGCGCGACAGCGCGATCCAGCTGCAGGCGTTCGCCGCCCCCAAGAAGGAGGGCATCTGGGGCGAGGTCCGCGACGAGATCGCCTCGGGCATCACCCAGCAGGGCGGGGTCATCGACGAGGTCGAGGGCCCGCTGGGCTGGGAGCTGCGCGCGCAGGTCCCCGTACAGCTCCCGGACGGCACGGGCGGGGTGCAGCTCGTGCGCTTCGTCGGCGTCGACGGCCCCCGCTGGTTCCTGCGCGGAGTGATCTCCGGCCAGGGCGCGGTCCAGCCGCAGGCGGCCGGCCTGCTGGAGACGATCTTCCGGGACACCGTGGTCGTGCGCGGCGAGGGCCCGATGGCCCCCCGCGACCCGATCGTCCTCAAGCTCCCCGACGACGCCCAGATGGTGCCCGAGGGCGTCCAGCAGGAGGACCAGGAGAGCTCGAAGTTCTCCGGCGGCATGGGCCAGCTCCAGCGCGGCCCCGAGATCACCGAGGTCCGTTAGACGCTGCCGCAGGGGCACGCCCCCCGCACACGCGGGCCGGTGGGCCGCACCCTCGCCCGGGTGCGGCCCACCGGCCCTTTCGTATCCGGACCGCCGCCCGTACCCCATTGCCCGGCCGCGTGGCGCACGCACATACTTGGCGGGCGACGACGCAGGCCACGTACACCATGACGGGGGAGCAGCATGACCGAGAGCACCAGCGGGCAGTCCGGCACGGCCCTGGCCGAGGACCCGGCCCGCACGGTCATGGTCAGGGTGGAGGACCTGCACCGCTCGTACGGGAGCGGGGAGGCGGCGGTGCACGCGCTGCGCGGCGTCTCCTTCGACATCCCGCGCGGTGAACTGGTCGCGCTCAAGGGCCGCTCCGGCTCCGGCAAGACCACCCTGCTCAACCTCGTCGGCGGCCTGGACGCCCCGGACAGCGGCCGGATCACCGTCGACGGTACCGAGATCGTGGGCCTCGGCGAGAAGGGCCTGCTGGAGCTGCGCCGGGACCGCGTCGGCTTCATCTTCCAGTCCTTCGGCCTCATCCCGATCCTGAGCGCCGCCGAGAACGTCGGCGTACCCCTGCGGCTGCGCAAGGCCGACCCGGCCGAGCGCGACGAGCGGGTCGCCCTGCTGCTCTCCCTCGTCGGCCTCGCCGACCACGCGGAACAGCGCCCCGGCGAGCTCTCCGGCGGACAGCAGCAGCGCGTCGCCATCGCCCGCGCCCTCGCCAACCGCCCCGCCCTCCTGATCGCCGACGAGCCCACCGGACAGCTCGACGCCGAGACCGGCCTCGCCGTCATGGAGTTGCTCCGCGCCGTCGTCCGCAGCGAGAACGTCACCGCGCTCGTCGCCACGCACGACCCCCAGCTGCTGGGCCTGGCCGACCGGGTCCTGGAGCTCAGCGACGGCCACATCGTCGAGCGGGACTGAGCTGAGGAGGGCGGGGAGCCACAGACCGGCTCCCCGCCCCTCGGCCCCCTTCTGACCTGGACCTTTCCCGGTTCGGCGCGCATCAGAATTCCGTCAATACGCCGCCCGCCCGTGCTCCCGGGACCGAATCACCGGCCCCGGCGGAGTAGCGTCGAAGGCGGCAGCCGCACCGGGCGCGCCACCGGCCGCCGGGACCACGGGGCCGGACGGAAGAAGACAATGGGGCCATGGGACGCGGCACACTCCGGATCTACCTGGGCGCGGCACCGGGCGTCGGCAAGACGTACGCGATGCTGTCCGAGGCGCACCGCCGGGTCGAGCGCGGCACCGACTGCGTGGTGGCCCTCGTGGAGCACCACGACCGGCCGCGCACCGAGGTGCTGCTGCACGGCCTGGAGCAGGTCCGGCGCAGTGAGATCAGCTACCGCTCCGCCGTCTTCACCGAGATGGACGTCGACGCCGTCCTGGAGCGCGCCCCCGCCGTCGCCCTGGTGGACGAGCTGGCCCACACCAACGTGCCCGGCTCCCGCAACGCCAAGCGCTGGCAGGACGTCGAGGAGCTGCTGAAGGCCGGGATCGACGTCATATCGACGGTCAACATCCAGCACCTGGAGTCACTCGGCGACGTCGTCGAGTCGATCACCGGCGTCCGGCAGCGTGAGACCGTCCCCGACGAGGTCGTCCGCCGGGCCGACCAGATCGAGCTGGTCGACATGTCGCCCCAGGCGCTGCGCCGCCGGATGGCGCACGGCAACATCTACCAGCCCGACAAGATGGACGCCGCCCTCTCGAACTACTTCCGCCCCGGCAACCTCACCGCCCTGCGCGAGCTGGCACTGCTCTGGGTCGCGGACCGGGTCGACGAGTACCTCCAGCAGTACCGCGGTGAGCACAACATCCGCACCACCTGGCAGGCCCGCGAACGCATCGTCGTGGGGCTGACCGGCGGGCCCGAGGGCCGCACTCTCATCCGCCGCGCCTCCCGGATGGCCGCCAAGGGCTCCGGCAGCGAGATCCTCGCCGTCTACATCGCCCGCAGCGACGGCCTGACCTCCGCCTCCCCGAAGGAGCTGACGGTCCAGCGCACCCTGGTCGAGGACCTGGGCGGCAGCTTCCACCATGTCATCGGCGACGACATACCCGCGGCCCTCCTGGAGTTCGCCCGGGGCGTCAACGCCACCCAGATCGTGCTGGGCTCCAGCCGCCGCAAGACCTGGCAGTACGTCTACGGGCCCGGGGTCGGCGCGACCGTCGCCCGCGAGTCGGGCCCCGACCTCGACGTCCACATCGTCACCCACGAGGAGGTCGCCAAGGGCCGCGGCCTGCCCATCGCCCGAGGGGCCCGGCTCGGCCGGGCCCGGATCATCTGGGGCTGGCTCGTCGGCGTCGTCGGGCCCCTCCTGCTCGCGGTGGTGCTCCGCACCATGGAGGACGCCCCCGGCCTCGCCAACGACGTCCTGCTCTTCCTCTTCCTGACGGTGGCCGCCGCCCTGCTCGGCGGGCTGAGACCCGCGCTGGCCTCCGCCGCCGTCGGCTGCATGCTGCTGAACTACTGGTTCACCCCGCCCACCCACACCTGGACCGTGCAGGACCCGGAGAACCTGGTCGCCATCGTGATCTTCTTCGCGGTGGCGGTCGCGGTCTCCTCCGTGGTGGACCTCGCGGCCCGCCGCACCCACCAGGCCGCCCGGCTGCGCGCCGAGTCGGAGATCCTCTCCTTCCTCGCCGGCAGCGTGCTGCGCGGCGAGACCGCCCTGGACGCGCTGCTGGAGCGGGTCCGCGAGACCTTCGCGATGGAGTCCGTCGCCCTGCTGGAGCGCAGCAGCGACGTGGAGCCGTGGACCCGCGCCGGGGCGGTGGGGCCCGCCCCGGTGAGCCGGCCCGACGACGCCGACGTCGACATGCCGGTCGGCGACAACCTGGCCCTCGCGCTGTCCGGCCGGGTGCTGCCCGCCGAGGACCGCCGGGTGCTCGGCGCGTTCGCCGCCCAGGCCGCCGTCGTCCTCGACCGTCAGCGTCTGGTGGGCGAGGCCGAGCAGGCCCGCAGGCTCGCCGAGGGCAACCGGATCAGGACCGCGCTGCTCGCCGCCGTCAGCCACGACCTGCGCACCCCGCTCGCCGCGATCAAGGCCGCCGTCAGCTCACTGCGCTCCGACGACGTGGCCTGGTCCGACGAGGACGAGGCGGAGCTCCTGGAGGGCATCGAGGACGGCGCCGACCGGCTCGACCACCTCGTCGGGAACCTGCTCGACATGTCCCGCCTCCAGACCGGCACGGTGACCCCCCTGATCCGCGAGATCGACCTCGACGAGGTGGTCCCGATGGCGCTCGGCGGCGTCCCCGAGGGGAGCGTCGAGCTCGACATCCCCGAGACGCTGCCGATGGTGGCGGTGGACCCCGGCCTTCTGGAGCGGGTCGTCGCCAACATCGTGGAGAACGCCGTTAAGTACAACCCCGGCCGGGAGCCCGTCGCCGTGGCCGCCAGCGCCCTCGGCGGCCGGGTCGAGCTGCGGGTGGTGGACCGGGGCCGGGGCGTCCCCGACGAGGCCAAGGACCGGATCTTCGAACCCTTCCAGCGGTACGGGGACGCCCCGCGCGGCTCCGGAGTGGGCCTCGGCCTCGCCGTCTCCCGGGGCTTCGCCGAGGCCATGGGCGGCACGCTCGACGCCGAGGACACCCCCGGCGGCGGCCTGACCATGGTCCTCACCCTCGCGGCGGCGGGGGAGACCGGCCGTGCCGAAGCCGAACTGCCGGCCCGGGTGACCTCATGACGCGCGCCCGCGTGAGGACGCGCGCCCGGAGACCGGGGTGCGCCGGGGCGTACGCCGTGAAACGCCGCGGACCGGGGCGCGCATGCGCGTGCACCCTGGGCCGCACCCCCGTCCGGGGCGCGCCGGGACGTGCGCCGTGAGCCGCGCCCCGGTCCGGGGCGCGCCGGCGCGCCCAGTACACCCCTCCCCAGCCCCCTCCCTCCTCCCGTACAGCAGAAAGGCAGGTCCCCGATGACCAGGGTGCTTGTGGTCGACGACGAGCCGCAGATCGTCCGCGCCCTCGTGATCAACCTGAAGGCCCGGCGGTACGAGGTCGACGCCGCGCCCGACGGGGCGACTGCCCTCCAGCTCGCCGCCGCCCGTCACCCCGACGTGGTCCTCCTCGACCTCGGGCTGCCCGACATGGACGGGGTCGAGGTGATCAAGGGGCTGCGCGGCTGGACCCGGGTCCCGATCCTGGTCCTCTCCGCGCGCCACAGCTCCGACGAGAAGGTGGAGGCCCTGGACGCGGGGGCGGACGACTACGTCACCAAGCCGTTCGGCATGGACGAGCTGCTGGCCCGCCTGCGCGCCTCGGTGCGCCGGGCGGAACCGGTCGGTCAGGAGAACGGCGCCGAGGACATCGCCGTCGTCGAGACGGACGGCTTCACCGTCGACCTGGCGGCCAAGAAGGTCCACCGGGACGGCCGAGACGTCCGCCTCACCCCCACCGAATGGCACCTGCTGGAGGTCCTCGTCCGCAACGCCGGCCGCCTGGTCAGCCAGAAGCAGCTCCTCCAGGAGGTGTGGGGCCCGTCCTACGGCACCGAGACCAACTACCTGCGGGTCTACATGGCCCAGTTGCGCCGCAAGCTGGAGGCCGACCCCTCGCACCCCCGCCACTTCGTCACCGAGCCCGGCATGGGCTACCGGTTCGAGCGCGGCTGAGAGGCCGGCCCGCCCCGGAGTCATCCGCCGAAGCGCCTGCGGCACCACTCTTCCGAGTGGTCTTTCCGGGCCTCCGTGTACCGGCGTGAGGACCGGTACCCTTCGGGTATGAGTGCTGTTCCCCGATCCGAGAAAGCCGGGAAGGCCGGGAAGGCGGCGAGACCTTCCGGCCGCTTCCGCCGCATGCTCGACCGGCTCTCCAGCTCGCAGGAGGACCTGGAGTCCGAGGAGCTGCGGGAGGACGCGCAGGCCACCGGATGCACCCGGATCTCCGAGTGCTCCGACCGCCAGATCGTGAAGGTGGCTGGTACGTTGCGGACGGTCACCCTCCGCCCCCGGGCCGGAGTCCCCGCCCTGGAGGCGGAGCTCTTCGACGGCACCGAGCCGCTCGACGTGGTCTGGCTCGGCCGCCGTTCCATCGTCGGGATAGAACCCGGCCGCAGAATCATCGCCTCGGGGCGGGTCGCCATGAGCCACGGCCGCCGGGTGCTGTTCAACCCCACATACGAACTCCGACCGCTCGGCAAGGAGTAGCCGGTGACGTCTCTCGACAAGCCGACGTCCGACACGGACCAGCCCCACCGCACCGATCCGCAGCCCACCGGCGGCAGGCACGCCGCCCAGCAGGACGCGGAGACGCGGACCGTCACCGAGGCCGCCCTCTTCGAGGCGTTCGGCGGCGTGCGCGGGATGGTGGAGACGGTCCTGCCCGGGCTGCTCTTCGTCACGATCTTCACGATCAACAAGGACCTGCACATCTCGGCCATCGCGGCCCTGGCCGTGTCCCTGCTGCTCGTCGCCGTCCGGCTGATCCGCAGGGACACCGTGAAGCACGCCTTCAGCGGAGTCTTCGGGGTGGCCTTCGGCGTCGTCTTCGCGATGATGACGGGCAACGCCAAGGACTTCTACCTGCCGGGCATGCTCTACACCCTGGGCCTCGCGGTCGCCTACATCGCCACCGCCGCCGCCGGGGTGCCGCTGATCGGGCTGATCCTCGGCCCGGTCTTCAAGGAGAACCTCTCCTGGCGGACCCGCAATGCGGGCCGGAAGAAGGCGTACACCAAGGCCAGCTACGCGTGGGGCTTCATCCTGCTGGCCAAGTGCGCGATCCTCTTCCCGCTCTACTGGTGGGCCGACACCACCCAGTTCGGCTGGGTGCTCATCGCGCTGAAGATCCCGCCGTTCCTGCTCGCCGTCTACCTGACCTGGGTCTTCCTCGCGAAGGCGCCGGCGCCCATCGACGTCTTCGCCGAGATGGAGGCCGAGGAGCAGGCCGAGAAGGAGCGCAAGGCCGCGGCCGCCGCCGTACGCGATCCGGAAGCCTGATCCGTACGGCGCCCACCGTCACGCACGCGACCGACGAAGGGGCCCGGAACCGCTCGGCGGTTCCGGGCCCCTTCCGCATGACTCGGCTCAGCGGGCCGGTGAGGGTCAGTCCTCCGACGCCCTCGGCCTCGGCGTCGACTCCGCGTCCGGGCCGTTCCGTACCGACAGCAGGTCCTCCAACTGCTCCTCGCGCGCCTGGGCGGCCACAAACAGCAGCTCGTCGCCGGCCTCCAGCGTCTCCTCGGTGCTAGGCGTCAGCACGCGCGTGCCCCGGATGATCGTCACCAGCGAGGTGTCCTCGGGCCAGGCGACGTCACCGACCCGGGTACCGGCCAGCGCCGACTCCGGGGGCAGCGTCAGCTCGACCAGGTTGGCGTCGCCGTGGCTGAAGCGCAGCAGCCGGACCAGATCGCCGACGCTCACCGCCTCCTCGACCAGCGCCGACATCAGCCGCGGCGTCGACACGGCGACGTCCACACCCCACGACTCGTTGAACAGCCACTCGTTCTTCGGGTTGTTCACCCGGGCCACCACGCGCGGCACGCCGTACTCGGTCTTGGCGAGCAGCGAGACGACCAGGTTCACCTTGTCGTCCCCGGTCGCCGCGATCACGACGTTGCACCGCTGCAGCGCCGCCTCGTCCAGCGACGTGATCTCACAGGCGTCCGCGAGCAGCCATTCGGCCATCGGGACCCGCTCCACCGAGATGGCGGTCGGCGCCTTGTCGATCAGCAGCACCTCGTGCCCGTTCTCCAGCAGCTCGGCGGCGATGGAACGTCCCACCGCGCCCGCCCCGGCAATCGACACACGCATCAGTGACCGTCCTCCTCGGGACCCTGGGCGAACGCCGCCTCGACCTTGGCGATCTCGTCCGTACGCATCATCACGTGGACCAGGTCGCCCTCCTGCAGGACGGTCTGCGAGGTCGGCAGTATGGCCTCGCCCAACCGGGTCAGGAAGGCCACCCGGACCCCCGTCTCCTCCTGGAGCGTGCTGATCCGGTGACCGATCCAGGACGGCGTCGTGTGCACCTCCGCGAGCTGCACGCCACCGCTCGGATCGCGCCACAGGGGCTCCGCGCCCGACGGCAGCAGCCGCCGCAGCATCTGGTCCGCCGTCCAGCGGACCGTCGCCACGGTGGGAATGCCGAGGCGCTGGTAGACCTCGGCGCGCCGGGGGTCGTAGATCCGGGCCGCGACGTTCTCGATGGAGAACATCTCGCGGGCCACCCGGGCCGCGATGATGTTGGAGTTGTCACCGCTGCTGACCGCGGCGAACGCCCCGGCGTCCTCGATTCCGGCCTCGCGCAGCGTGTCCTGGTCGAAACCGACGCCGGTGACCCGCCGACCGCCGAATCCGGACCCGAGCCGGCGGAACGCCGTCGGGTCCTGGTCGATCACCGCGACGGTGTGCCCCTGCTGTTCCAGGGTCTGTGCGAGAGCGGCTCCGACGCGCCCGCAGCCCATGATGACGATGTGCACTGTGCGCCTACCCCGCCGTCCTGGTCATCCCGCTGACCTGCGAAAACACGCTGCTCACACTTCTCTCTCGGCTTGCCGGGCAAACAACGGGGCACACACCCGCGGTGTGGCCCGAAGTCGAGCTTAAGCGCCGGACAGACCGATCCCTCATCCGCGTCTCCCCATCACCGCCCGTACCAGTAAAGGAAATGCAAAAAAGGGCGTACGAGTGCAAGGATCGCGTTAAAGAATGGCGAGGCGTTCTCCCCCGACCGCAGGAGATTGCGGGGGCGCGTCGAAAGGGCGTGCGTTTCGGCCGTCGGCTCCGCTTACGATCCTCAGCGTGTCCAAACTGACCGACGTGCCCAAACGGATCCTGATCGGCCGGGCGCTGCGCAGCGACAAGCTGGGCGAGACCCTTCTGCCCAAGCGCATCGCACTCCCCGTCTTCGCGTCCGACCCGCTGTCCTCGGTGGCGTACGCACCCGGAGAAGTCCTCCTCGTGCTGTCCATCGCGGGGGTGTCGGCGTACCACTTCAGCCCCTGGATCGCCGTCGCGGTCGTCGTCCTGATGTTCACGGTCGTCGCCTCCTACCGGCAGAATGTCCACGCCTACCCGAGCGGCGGCGGCGACTACGAGGTCGCGACCACCAACCTCGGGCCCAAGGCCGGACTGACCGTCGCCAGCGCCCTGCTCGTCGACTACGTCCTGACCGTCGCCGTGTCGATCTCCTCCGGCGTCGAGAACCTGGGCTCCGCCGTCCCGTTCGTCGTCGAGAACAAGACGCTCTGCGCCGTCGGCGCCATCGTTCTGCTCACTCTGATGAACCTGCGCGGAGTGAAGGAGTCCGGAAAACTCTTCGCCGTCCCCACCTATCTCTTCGTGGCCGGCGTCTTCCTGATGATTCTGTGGGGCAGTTTCCGCGGGCTGGTCCTCGGCGATGCGATGCACGCCCCCACCTCCGAACTCCAGATCAAACCCGAGCACCAGGGGCTGGCCGGATTCGCCCTCGTCTTCCTTCTCCTGCGGGCCTTCTCCTCCGGCTGCGCCGCCCTCACCGGCGTCGAGGCGATCAGCAACGGCGTACCGGCCTTCCGCAAGCCGAAGAGCAAGAACGCCGCGACCACGCTGGCGCTGATGGGCCTGCTCGCCGTCACCATGTTCTGCGGCATCATCGGCCTGGCTCTGGTCACGGACGTCAAGATGGCCGAGAACCCCGCGGTCGACCTGCTCCGCGACGGCGTCCCGGTCGGCGCCGGCTACACCCAGGACCCGGTCATCGCCCAGGTTGCCGAGGCGGTCTTCGGCCACGGCTCGTTCCTCTTCATGGTGCTCGCGGCCGCCACCGCCCTCGTGCTCTTCCTCGCCGCGAACACCGCGTACAACGGCTTCCCGCTGCTCGGCTCGATCCTCGCCCAGGACCGTTACCTGCCGCGCCAGCTCCACACGCGCGGCGACCGCCTCGCCTTCTCCAACGGCATCGTGCTGCTGGCCGGAGCGGCGATCCTGCTCGTCTGGGTCTACGGAGCCGACTCCACGAAGCTGATCCAGCTCTACATCGTCGGGGTGTTCGTCTCCTTCACCCTCAGCCAGACCGGCATGGTCCGGCACTGGAACCGCCTCCTGACCGACGAACGGGACCAGGCCAGGCGCCGCCACATGATCCGCTCCCGCGCCATCAACGCCTTCGGCGCGTTCTTCTGCGGCGTGGTCCTGGTGATCGTCCTCGCCACCAAGTTCACCCACGGCGCGTGGGTGGCGCTGCTCGGGATGGTCATCTTCTACGGCACGATGACCGCGATCCGGAAGCACTACGACCGGGTCGCCGCCGAGATCGCCGCCGACGAGACCCCCGCCGAGGAGACCGCGCGCCCCTCCCGCGTCCACGCCATCGTCCTCGTCTCCAAGCTCCACCGCCCCACGCTCCGCGCCCTCGCCTACGCCCAGCTGATCCGGGCGGACCACCTGGAGGCGCTCTCCATCAGCGTCGACCCGGATGAGACGCGGGCCCTGCGCGAGGACTGGGAGCGGCGCGGGATCAACGTCCCCCTGAAGATCCTCGACTCGCCCTACCGCGAGGTGACCCGCCCGGTCATCGAGTACGTCAAGGGCCTGCGCCGCGAGAGCCCGCGCGACGTGGTCAGCGTCTACATCCCCGAGTACGTGGTCGGCCACTGGTACGAGCACCTGCTGCACAACCAGAGCGCCCTGCGCCTCAAGGGCCGTCTGCTCTTCACCCCGGGCGTGATGGTGACCTCCGTCCCGTACCAGCTCCAGTCCTCCGAGGCGGCGAAGCGACGGGCCCGCCGCCGCGCCGACTGGAGCGCCCCGGGGTCGGTCCGCCGGGGCCCGGTGGAGCGCCGGCACAAGGACCCGCACCGCAAGGAGCACAACGGCAGGGGCCGGAACGGGAAGGGGTAGCGCCGCGGTCCGGGCCGCCGTGGTCGGCGCCCCGGGCCCGTCCGCGTAGACTGGTGGGCTGTCGTCCGGCCACGGGCCCGACCGTTCACCCCCTTCCTCCAGGAGCCTCCCCTCATGCAGAACGAACCCACGTCGTCGCTGGTCGGGGAGGAGTACGAGGTCGAGGTCGGGCCGGTCGCGCACGGTGGCCACTGCATCGCCCGCACCGCGGAGAACCAGGTCCTCTTCGTACGCCACACGCTCCCCGGCGAGAAGATCGTCGCCAGGGTCACCGAGGGCGACGCGGACTCCCGCTTCCTGCGGGCCGACGCCGTACGGATCCTCGAACCGTCGAAGGACCGCGTCGAGGCACCCTGCCCGTACGCCGGTCCCGGCATGTGCGGCGGCTGCGACTGGCAGCACGCCAAGCCGGGTGCGCAGCGCCGCCTCAAGGGCGAGGTGATCGCCGAACAGCTGCGGCGTCTCGCGGGGCTGACCCCGGAGGAGGCCGGCTGGGACGGCACGGTCATGCCGGCGGACGGCGACAAGCTCCCCGCCGGTGAGGTGCCTGCCTGGCGCACCCGGGTCCAGTACGCCGTGGACGCGGAGGGCCGTGTGGGCCTGCGCAAGCACCGCTCGCACGAGGTGCAGCCGGTCGACCACTGCCTGATCGCGGCGCCCGGGGTCTCCGAGCTGGGCGTCGAGAAGCGCGAGTGGCCGCAGATCGCCGGGGTGGAGGCCATCACCGCCACCGGCTCGAACGACCGCCAGGTCATCCTCACCCCGAAGCCGGGCGGCCGGCTCCCGCTGGTGGAGCTGGACAAGCCGGTCTCCGTGCTCCGCGTCGACGAGAAGGACGGCGGGGTCCACCGCGTCCACGGCCGCGCCTTCGTCCGCGAGCGCGCCGACGACCGCACCTACCGCGTCGGCTCCGGCGGCTTCTGGCAGGTCCACCCGCAGGCGGCCAACACCCTGGTGCGCGCGGTGATGCAGGGACTGCTGCCCCGCAAGAGCGACACGGCGCTCGACCTCTACTGCGGCGTCGGCCTGTTCGCCGGGGCCATCGGCCAGCGCATCGGCGAGAAGGGCGCGGTGCTGGGCATCGAGTCCGGCAAGCGCGCGGTGGAGGACGCCCGCCACAACCTGAAGGACCTGGACCGGGTCCGCATCGAACACGGCAAGGTCGACCAGGTCCTGCCCCGCACGGGCATCACCGAGTGCGACCTGATCGTCCTGGACCCGCCCCGCGCGGGCGCCGGCAAGCAGGTCGTCAAGCACCTGTCCTCCCTCGGCGCCCGCCGCATCGCCTACGTCGCGTGCGACCCGGCAGCCCTGGCCCGCGACCTGGCGTACTTCCGGGACGGGGGGTACAGGGTGCGGACGCTGAGGGCGTTCGACCTGTTCCCGATGACGCATCATGTGGAGTGCGTGGCGATCCTGGAGCCGGTGAAGAAGGACGCCTGACCTGGGGTTTTGCCCGTGCGCATAATGTGCGGTGTGGGCGTTACGGGCGATATCCTGACGCTGGAATGACGCTTGTGACGCTCATTTGACCCTCGTTCTGATGGCATGTCAGGTGCCTTGTCGGGCAGGTCAGACCCCGACAAGGTGGCGAGTATCGATGGGACGCCGAGGGTAGGCGACGCTGAGCGCAGACCTACTGAGTCGTGCTGATCAGATGTGCCGGAAGAGACCAGCGAGTGCAGTGACCTGCCGCGATGAGCGGTTAATGGTGGCTGACCTGCGCGAATGATCTTTCGGCTACTTCACGTTCGTGTAGCTTGATGGGGCCGAGTTGTTCCACCGAGTGATGCCAGTGGCGCCTGTGCGACCGCAAGGTGGTGGACGGCGGCGCTACTGCGACCGGGAGGTACTGGCCGCCGTCCCGTTCGTGGCTACCTCCGGCTGCACCTGGCGGCAGACCCTCGAGGTGTTCGGTCCGTCGTGGTCGACGGTGTACCGGCGTTTCACGGAGTGGAGCCAGGCCCGGGTGCGGGCCAAGCTCCACCGCCTGGTGCTGGACGAGCTGGGTGCCCGCGGGGACTTGGACTGGTCGCGGTGCGCGATCGATTCGGTGAACGTGCGGACCCTGAAAAAGGCGACCTGACGGGTCCCAATCCTGTAGATCGGGGCAAGTTCGGCTCAAAGATTCACTTGATCACCGACCGGACCGGTCTGCCCCTTTCCGTCGGCATCTCCGGCGCAAATCTCCACGACAGCCAGGCACTTGAGCCGCTCGTGCGCGGGATACCGCCGATCCGATCCCGCCGTGGCCCGCGTCGAGGACGACCGGCCAAACTCTATGCGGACAAGGCCCACGACAACCGCCACTTGCGGCAATGGCTCCGTTCCCGGCACATCACACCCCGCATCGCCCGTAAAGGCATCGAGTCCTCCGAGCGGCTCGGGCGCCACCGCTGGACGATCGAGCGAACGATGTCCTGGTTTGCAGGATGCCGCCGTCTGCACCGTCGCTACGAGCGCAAGGCTGACCACTTCCTCGCCTTCGCCGGCATCGCCGCTACCCTCATCTGCTACCGGCGACTCGCCAGATAGCAATACCCTTCGGCACTCCAGGTCAGCGCCACTCGGGCGGAATGTTGGCGAGCTGCGTCAGCAGGTCCCAGTCAGCCGAACGGAACTTCGGGTCGTGCCATTGGGCGCCGCTGGCGACCCAGTATCCACGCAACTCGCGGACCTGCGACACGTTGTCATCGCCGATGCCGGATTCGTTGTAGCAGCAGGGGCAGATGACGTACTTCGGTACGCCGTACTCGTCGAACACCGCTTCGCCATCGTCGTACCCGCAGATCCGGCAGGCGGTCTCGGTCTTGTCGTCCATGCTCATCTCGGCCAGAGCCTACCGATCGACGCCAAATGACACGATGTCCTAAGGCCGCCGGAGCCACTGCCAGCACAGCCGGCAACCTGCCCGAGAAGGCGTACACGGTGGGCGGTTGTCTGGAGGGGGCGCGGGAATCAGCGGATCCTGGCTCTGAAAGGACACGGCATGTCGATCACGCTCCTGGCAATGGGTACCGGGGTCAAGGGAAGTCCCTTGTGGACCACGATCATCGGCATCGTGGTGGTGGCCGTGGCCACTTGGGCCTTCTTCCGGGATCAGAAGCGGAGGAAGAACAAGGACTGATTTTCCGCACGTCTGACTTCGCGTGCAGAGGCGTCCGATCGGATTCCGGTCCGGGTGCCCTTCTCCAGCGGTGCGTGTGCTCAGTCGGTCATCCCCAGCGCGTGGACCGGACCGAAGACCGCCAGTGAGCCTGTTTCAACCTGCCGGACTGACGAACTCGTTGGGCTGACGGCGCTAAGAAGCTCCTGGTAGGCGGGTTTTCGACCTGGAGAAGCGGATCCAAGAAGGGCTTCGCGTCCTCTCGGTAGCCACGGCCCGATCGTTGCTTGTCGAAGCCTGAGGAGCCCGTGCTCAGGCGCTGGAGAAATTCGCTTGTGCACCCGGCTGGCTGACCTATTCTGTGGGAGGTCATGTGCGGCGGGTTCCCTGCCGCACCGCTCGGCGCGTTCGGCGTCGATGTGTAGCGCGTGCTCGGCCGGGAGGAGGTGGGAAACATGGACTGGGACTGGACGACGAGTGTGGCGGCCATAGTTGCCCCCGGCCGTGTGCCCCCGTTTGGCGCGCGGTAGAACTCCCCCCTTGCGGCACCTCATGGTGGTGTCCATCGTTCTCGCGATCTTCTGTGTCGTGTGACGGGGTGCAGGACCGCGCGTCTGCTCCTACACCTCCGACACAGGATGTCATCGCCTTGACCAAGCAGTCCTTTTCCGGGGACACCGTGCCCTCGCCGGTTCCCCACACCACCGCTGATGCGGCCGAGTCGCCCGATCCGAAGCGGTGGTGGGCTCTCGCCGTCATCGCAGGTGCTCAGCTCATGGTGATTCTCGACGGCACGATCGTGAACATCGCCCTGCCCTCCGTCCAGAACGGGCTGGGCATGTCGGACGCGAACCGGCAGTGGGTGATCACCGCGTACTCCCTGTCCTTCGGCGGCCTGCTCCTCCTCGGCGGCCGGATCGCCGATCTGGTCGGCCGCAAAAGCACCTTCATGATCGGTCTGGTCGGGTTTGCCGCCGCCTCTGCGCTCGGCGGCGCGGCCGACGGCCCCGGGACGCTGTTCGCGGCGCGGGCCCTGCAAGGGGCCTGCGCCGCGGTTCTGGCCCCGTCCGCGCTGTCACTGCTGACGACGACGTTCACCGACCCCGCCGAGAGGGGCAGAGCGTTCGGGATCTACGGTGCGCTCGCCGGTGGCGGAAGTGCCATCGGGCTGCTGGTGGGCGGCCTGCTCACCGAGTACGCGACTTGGCGCTGGTGCCTCTACGTCAACGTCCCCATCGCGCTGACCGCCCTCGGCGGCGCGCTGGCCTTCCTCAAGAAGAGCCCCGGCCAGCGGGGAGTGCGCCTCGACGTTCCCGGCGCGCTGCTCGCCTCCGGCGGGCTTGTGGCAATCGTGTACGGCTCCAGCGACGCCGAATCCGCCGGCTGGGCCGACCCGGTGGTCCTGACCCTGTTCGCAGCCGGCGTCGCCCTGCTCGCCGTCTTCGTGTGGTGGCAGTCCCGCGCCAAGCATCCGATGCTGCCGCTGCACATCGTCAGGGACAGAACCCGTGCGGCGGCACTCGCGACGATGGGCCTGGCCACCGTCGCCATGTTCGGAGCCTTCCTGTTCCTGACCTACTACCTCCAGACCATCCTCGACTACTCACCCCTGAGGACGGGACTGGCGTTCCTGCCGATGTCCGTCACGATCGTCGTCGGCGCGACGCAGATTGCCTCCCGGCTCCTGCCCCACACCGCCCCCCGCAACCTGATGGCCCCCGGCGCGCTCCTCGCGGCCGGCGGCATGCTGCTCCTGACCCGCCTGAGCACGAACTCCACCTACGCCACCGGGGTACTGCCAGCGCTGGTTCTGCTCGGTCTGGGTATGGGGCTGACCTTCATGCCCGTCTACGCGACGGCGACCGCCGGGGTCGCCCCGAAGGACGCCGGAGTGACGTCCGCCGTCGTCTCCACCTTCCAGCAGATCGGCGGCTCCCTGGGCACCGTCCTGCTGAACACGATCGCGTCGTCCGCCGCCACCCGCTACATCGACGCCTACCCGTCCCGGAGCCGGGACCTGGGGGAGGGGATGGTGCACGGCTTCACCGTCGCGGCTTGGTGGTCGGCGGGCGTGCTACTCCTTGCGGCACTGGTCGCGGCCATGGCCAGGACACCTGAGAAACCCTGACGAAACGTAGGTCTTCTCGTAGCCGCCGGTGCCGACTGCGGCCCGGGTGACCTCGACGCGGGTGGGCAGGCCAGCCGCCGACAGCGTCAGGGCGGTCTTGGTGACCGCGGTGCCCGCCTTGGTGGCGGTGACGGCGGTGACGCGGCCCGCTCGGTCGTAAGTGCGTTCCTCGGTCTCCGTGTTGGGCAGTGCCGTCCTGGTGAGGTGGCCCGCCGCGTCGGAGGTGTAGGTGGTGGTGCCGTCGGCCGTCATCGTGGCGGTGCGGCCGTCGTCGTCGTAGGTGTAGCCGATGGTGTTGCCGTCGGAGTACTTGCGGGTGGGCAGCTCCGTTCTGGTCGGTCTGGGAAGTGATCCGGCCCGCGGTTTCGTAGGTGTTGCCGACCTTGCCGCCCGCGGGGTCGGTGTAGGACGACAACCGTTGGTTCGCGTCGTGCGTGTAGGAGGAGGTCTTTCCGGCGGGGTCGGTCACCGAGGTCAGCAGATCACCGGTGTAGCCGTAGGACACCGATGTCGTGTCCGGCAGGGCCGCCTTGGTCAGCAGTCCGTCGGCGCCGACCGTGAACGTCGTCGTGCGTCCGGCGGCGTCCTTGACGGAAGCGAGCCTGCCGGACGCGTAGGTCAGGGTCAGCCCCTTACCCGCCTTGTCCGCGACGGAGGTGAGCTGGCCGCCGCTGGTGAAGGTCCGCCTGGTGTGGTCGGGCGTCGTCAGGACGTAGTCACTGGTCCCCTCGACCAGCTTGGCCCTCGACCCGGCCGGGGATGCGTACGTCCCGCCGCTGTTCCGCGTGAACACGAACGACGCTCCGTCGTCCGCCCGGTAGGTGGCCTTTCCCGTCGCGACGGTGAACTTCGAGTCGAACGGTCCCGCCCAGCCTCGGCCCAGCAGGCCCGCCGCGGTCGCCGCCGCCGTACTGGAGTGGTGCGTGGCGGGCTGACCGGCCCGTGCGGCCGGACGACCTCCGGCCGCACTCCGTCCCCGCACCTCCGCCGCGCGCGGCGGCCCGCCCATCCGTAGAGAACCCACAGCAGTGAGGGAACGCACCCCATGTTCAGGTCCATGATGAAGTCGAAGATCCACCGGGCCACGGTGACCCAGGCCGATCTTCACTACGTCGGCTCCGTCACCGTCAGCGCCGACCTGATGGAGGCGGCGAACCTCCTGCCCGGGGAGAAGGTCGACATCGTCGACATCGACAACGGGGCGAGGCTCACCACCTACGTGATCGAGGGTCCGCGCGACTCGGGCGTCATCGGCATCAACGGCGCGGCTGCCCGGCTGATCAGCCCGGGGGACCTCGTCATCCTCATCGCCTACGCGATGGTGGAGGACCACGAGGCCGCCGCCTTCCGCCCCAGCGTGGTGTTCGTGGACTCCGCCAACGCCCCGGTGGCCTGCGGCCAGGACGCCACAGCGGTGCCGGACGGCTACGGACTGATGCCCGGCGACACCGTCACGGCGGACGCCGGCTGACCGGGCGGTCCGGCACACACCGGGCGGGGCGCGCACACGCCGGGGGATGACATTCAGAACCAGTGCAGGCAGTGCGGGGACAGGTCGGTGCGGAAGAGGGCGTCGGCCAGGGCGGCGGCGCTCGGGTGGTGGGCCCGGATGTGGCCGGCCCGGACCAGGGTGCTCGGGGCGGTGCCGCCGAGGTAGAGCGAGCCCAGGTCGCGTACGTCCAGGGACAGGTCGGGGGCCCGGTCCGTCGGGGCGCAGTCGGCCTTGCCGTCGCGGACGGTCAGCGCGTAGCGGCCGTGGTCGCCGAGGAACGGGTCCCGGACGTCGAGGACGAGTTCGCCGTCCACGGGCCAGGCGCGGGCGGTCAGCGCGCCCGGGACGTCCAGCAGCCGTACCCAGAGCCAGTCGGTGTCGTTGCTGACCTCGCCGGCCCGGAAGTCCGCCAACTGCCAGCGCAGCGGATGCTGCGGCGGCACGTGCTTGAACACGACGCGGGAGACGAGGTCGTGCCCGAGCAGGAACCGGGCCAGGGCCGTGAAGACGGCGTCGTCGCCGGCGATGGTCTCGTCGACCGTCAGGGCACCGGACTCGATCGCGTAGCTCGCGTACCCGTCCGGGACGCCGTCGTCGTCCCGGTGCACGGCGATGTAGCGTGGCGCCGGTGAGATCGGAGGCTGACCCGCGCGCAGCTCCCACCAGCGGTGCGGCCGGGACAGCGCGCCGGGCTGGGTGCGCCGGTAGCGGTCGTAGACCTGTTCCAGGATCTCCCCGCACTCGGCGCGCCGCAGGATCTCGATCGTGCCGGCGTCCGCCCCCGGAGCCCCTCGTGTCGCTCGTACGTCCTGGGCGCCGGCCGCATCGTCCGCCCGGGGTGCGGCGAGGGCCGCCCGGTGGCGTTGCACCGTCAGCCGCCCCGTGTGGGTCGCCGGACCGTAGCCGTAACGGCCGTAGATCGGGGCCTCCGAGGCCAGCAGCACCGACAGGAACTCCCCGCGGGCCTTGAGGTCGCCGAGCTGGCGGCGCATCATCGCGCTGAGCACGCCCCGGCGCCGGTGCGAGGGCAGGACCCCGACGGAGGTCACCCCCGACACCGGGACGAGGGCGCCGCCGGGCAGGGTGAGCTCGAAGGAGTACGCGGACGCGGTGCCGACCGGCTTCCCGTCCGCCGTCAGAGCGAGCAGGCAGCGGTCCGTTTCGAGGGCCGACCACCACAGTCCGCCGCCGTCGACCGGGGTCTCCGGGAAGTGCCCGAACGCGGCATGGACGGTGTCGACGAAGACGGCACGGTCCTCGTCGGTCGTGGAACGGATCTCCATCGCTGCGGTTGCTCCCTCATGATGTCGGCACCACGAGGTGTGGCCGCCGGCCCCGGTGGAGTCCTGTCCTGTACCGGGGGCAAGCGCATTCTCCCCGATGCCCGCATCACCCCGTGCGGGGAGGCCGCCGCCGTGCGGAGAAGCCGCCGTTCCTCACGCCGTGCGGAGAAGCCGCCGCTGCTCCTCGTCCCAGTCGGTGCCCGCCAGCTCGTCTCCGAGCGGTACGGCGGCGAGCGTGCCGGCGAGCCACTCGTGGACGGGCTCACGGCGTACGGCGAGGAGGGCGTGGCGTTCCTGGAGACCCAGGCGCAGGAACAGGACGCTGTCGGCCGGGCCCTCGTCGGAAGGCCAGATCATCACCTCGCCCTGTCCCACGAGTTCGTCCAGGCCCGCCAGCAGGAGATCGCGGGAGAACCTCCACCGGGCCAGAGCGCCGGTCGGACCGTGGAACGTGAAGTCCACGGCCAGCGGGTCGTCACGGTCGTAGCGAAGATCCATGACGACGGGGATCCAGGTCTGCTCTCCGCCGTGCACCAGCGCGGGGAGCCGGGCCGGAAGGGCCCCGGGGTGGCCGGACACGTCGACCGGTCTTCTTCGCAGGCACACGGAGGCCGGATCCGGGTCCTGGTGGCCGATGTCCGCCCGGAGGGCCGGGGGCTGCGGCGCGGAGGGCCCCAGCAGGGCGACGACGCGGGCGAGCCGACGGCGGAACGCGGGCAGGATGAACATGGGAACTCCGGGTGCGAGGGGGAGGAGGACAGCCGCTTCCTGACCGTCGAGCAATGCGCGGATACCCGCCTTCGGGTGTCCTATGCCCGCCGACGCCCCTCCACGGGGGAGGCCCCGCTGCCGCTGGCGGGGGAGACGTCTCATCGGCGCTCTCTCCCGCCGTCGACCGCGCCCGCGCCGCCTATCCTGTGCCCGTGGATCTCGACGTACCCGAGGATGCGGACCGTGCCCGGTACCGGGCCGGGCTCAGGCGCGTGCTCGACGAGGCGTCACCGGCGGTCGCACGCCGGCTCGGCCTGATCCGGGACGCTGCCACGGCGCGTACGGACGGCGTGATCATCGACGTGTTCCCTGACCAGGAGGGTGACGGCACCTTCGCCGTCTGGGCGCGGTTCGACGGGGCCGACTCGTTCGCCCTCGACCGGCGACTCGGCGACGAGCGTCAGCTCTTCGCGGTCGTCCACGGCGAGCGAGGCTGGGAGCCGGCCGTCCCCGCACGGCCCGGATCCTGGTCCGACGCGGAGTTCGAGGACGTTCTGCTCGCCACGGTCGTCGAGTGGATCGACGCGCTCGTCCCGGCCGATGCCGCGCGACTGTACTGGGAGGCCACCGTCCCCGGCGGCACCCAGGACCACCATCCGCTCGGACCGAGCCGCTGAGCGGCGACGACGCGCGCCCCCGCCGTCCCCGAGGGATCCCCGGCCGCCCCGGTGCGTGCCCCGCTCTCCCGGCCGGGGCGTTTCACTCCTGGTGAGAGGGGCACTGGGTGGAGCCGCCAGCCGTGCCCGCCCGATCGTGCGGGCACGGGAACCGAGCGAAGGTGGAGGTGTGACCAGCCGTGTCCGACGTGCTCATCAGCCCCGAGAGGTCCCGAACGATGCCGGCAGATCCTGGCGCGCCCGACGAGGTGGCGGCGGCGGCGCGAGGCTTCGCCGACGCGGTCGCGCGCATCGAGGCCGGGGAGCTTGCCTTTCCGCTGCCGGGCTCCGGGCGGACCGCCGAACGGTTCGCGGCCCTGCGCACCGTCGCCGAGGCGGGGCTGAGCACGGCGCGCCTGGTCGAGGGGCATGTCGACGCCGCCGCGATTCTCGCGGAACTCGGGGCGCCGCCGCCGGGCCCGGGTGAGCGGTGGGGGGTGTGGGCGGCCGAGCCCCCGGGCGAGGGGCTCACCGCCGTCCGGCAGGGGGCGGGCTGGGTGCTGAACGGCCTGAAGCAGTACTGCTCCGGCGCGCACAGCTGCACCGACGCCCTGGTCACCGCCCGGGCCGGGGAGTCGCGGAGGCTCTTCGCCGTACGGGTGGCGGCGGAAGGATGCCGACCGGTCGAGGGCACCTGGGGCGCCGTGGGCATGGCGGGCAGCGACACCCCGGACGTGCGGTTCACGGACGTGCCGGCGACCGCGGTCGGCGAGCCGGAGGCGTACGTGGACAGGCCGGGGTTCTGGCACGGCGGCATCGGCGTCGCCGCCTGCTGGTACGGCGGCGCGGTGGCGGTGGCCCGAGTGCTGCGGGAAGCGGCCGAGCACCGTGCCGACCCGCACACCGACGCCCACCTGGGCGCGGTGGACGTACAACTGCACGCGGCCTGGACGCTCCTGGAGCGAGCTGCCCGGGAGATCGACGAGGACCCCCGTGACGACCGGGGCGAGGGCCGGCTGCGGGCGATGCGGACGCGCGCGTTCGTGGAGTCGGTCTGCCGGCAGGTGCTGGACCACGTGGGCCGGGCGACCGGGGCGGGGCCGCTGTGCCACGACACCGGGCACGCCCGTACGGTGGCCGACCTGGGCGTCTACATCCGCCAGCACCACGCCGAACGCGACCTCGCCGGGCTCGGCGCGTACCTGGCCAGGCCGGAGGCGGGGCGATGACGGGCGTCCTCGACGGTGGTCACGCCGATCCCATCCAGGCCCCCGGCACCCCCGAAGCGGCCTGGCAGGCGTGGCCGGGGTGGCAGGACCTTCCGGAGGCCGCCCTGGACTCCGTCGGCCGCGTGGTGGTGGTCGCCGCCCACCCCGACGACGAGGTGCTCGGATTCGGCGGCGCGCTGGCGCTGCTCGCGGCGTCGGGCACGGAGGTGACGGTCGTCGCGGTCACCGACGGCGAGGGCTCCCACCCCGACAGCGACCTCGTCACCGCGCCCGAGCTGGTACGGCTGCGTACGGCCGAGACGCGTGCGGCGCTGGCCGAACTCGGCGCGGCGGACGCGACCGTCGTACGCCTGCGGATCCCGGACACGCGGGTGGAGGCGTACGAGGACGAGGTCGCGGCCCGGATCGCCTCCGTGGCCGAAGGGGCGGACCTGCTGGTCGCGCCCTGGACCGGGGACGTGCACGGCGACCACGAGGCGGCCGGCAGGGCCGCCGTGCGGGCTGCGGCCTCCGCGGGCATCCCGTGCTGGCTCTATCCGGTGTGGATGTGGCACTGGGCCGAGCCGGGCGATTCCCGGGTGCCCTGGCGGAGCGCCGCCGTCGTCCGGCTGTCCCCGACGGCGCTGGAGCGCAAGACGGCGGCGGTCGGGCGGTTCGTCACCCAGATCGCCCCGCTCGGACCGGGGCCGGGCAACGCGGCGATCCTGCCCCCGCACGAGCTGGCACACCACCTGCGCGACCGGGAGGTGGTCTTCCGATGAGCGGCGACCGCACGGCACCGGGCGCGTCCCGTGCGCCGGACGTGCCCCGGGCCCCGGCGGCCTCCCGTGCCGCCGACGCGGGCCGTACGCCGGACGCCTCCGCTGCGTCGCACGCCTCCGGCGCGGCAGGCACCCCCGCCGCGTACTTCGAGGACATGTACCGCGACGCCTCCGACCCCTGGCACCTCGCCGAGCGGTGGTACGAGCGCCGCAAGTACGACCTCACCCTGGCGGGCCTTCCGCTGCCGCGCTACCGCCGCGCCTTCGAACCCGCCTGCTCAGTGGGGGAGCTGACGGTGCGACTGGCCGAGCGGTGCGATCGGGTCGTGGCCTGCGACCGGGTGGAGTCCGCCGTCGCGACCGCCCGCGAGCGCACGTCCGCGCTGCCTCACGTGGACGTGCGCCACCTGACCGTCCCCGACCAGTGGCCCTCCGGCGGCTTCGACCTCATCGTCCTGTCCGAACTGCTCTACTACTTCGACGCACCCACCCTCGACCGCGTCCTGGACCTCGCCGCCGGTTCCCTGGAGCCCGGCGGCACCCTGGCCACGGTCCACTGGAACCACCCGGTCCCCGACCACCGGGGGACGGGCGCCACGCTCGCCCGTACGGTCGCCGCCGTCCCCGGACTGACGCTGACGGCGGACCACCGCGAGGCCGACTTCGTGCTCCAGGTGTACGAGCGCACCGGACCCGACGGCGCGGCCGTCCTCTCGCCGGCCGCGCGCGAAGGACTCGTGTGAGCGGCCGGAGCGGGGCGGTGCGCGCCCCAGCCGGCGCCCCTCCCGTCGCCGTCGCCGTCGTCATCCCGGCCCGCGACGAGGAAGCCCTGCTTCCGGCCGCCCTGGCTTCGGTGCGTGCGGCGGCCGGGCATCCCGGTGTCGGCGCGACGCCCGTGCTCACGGTGGTCGTGGCCGACACCTGTACGGACGCCACCGCAGCCGTCGCCCGCGCCGCGGGCGCCCAGGTCGTACCGGTCGGGTTCCGCAACGTCGGCCGGTCCCGCGCCGCGGGCGTCCTCACCGCGCTCAGCTTCTTCGGTGACGTCCCCGGCCCGGTGTGGATCGCCTCGACGGACGCCGACAGCACGGTGCGCCCGGACTGGCTCGCCCACCAGCTGGCCCGCGCCGCCGAAGGCTGGGACGCGGTCGTCGGCACGGTGACCGCCGACCGCTGGCCGCCGGGCAAGCCCCACCTGGCCGCGCGCTACCACCGCCTCTACGAGACGACCCGTCCACCGTCGGGCCGCCCCTGGCACCACCCCCACGTGCACGGGGCGAACCTCGGCGTCGGCAGCCGGGCCTATACGGCGGCCGGCGGCTTCCCGCCCGCCGCGCTCGACGAGGACCGGGGCCTGGTCGACGCGCTGGAACGTACCGGCGCACGCATCCTGCGCACCGCCGACTGCCCCGTGACCACGTCGACCCGTACCACCCCGCGCGCGCAGGGCGGTTTCGGCGACCACCTGGCCAACCTCGAACGGGCGGTTCCCCCGCTCGCCGCGTCGAGCGGGGAGCCCGTGAGCTGAGCGGGAGGCCCCCGCCCCCCCGCTGCCCGTGAGCCGCCGCTAGGTGCCCGCGGGACGCGCTCCCAGGACCGGCAGCAGCCGCAGCTTCTCGTCGTCCGCCGACCCCGGCGCGGCGGTGTACACCAGCAGCGTCTGGTTCTGCTCCGGGTCCACCAACACCTGGCACTGCAGGGTGAGGACGCCCAGCTCCGGGTGGCGTACGCGCTTGGGGTCCACACGCGGGGCGTCGATCTCGTGCACGCTCCACAGCGAGGCGAACTCCTCGCTGCGCTCCAGGAGGAGGTCGCGCAGCTCCTCGGCGCGGCCGCCCGCCCCCTGCCGGGAGTAGGCGGCGCGCAGGCCGGAGGCGAAGAAGCGGCTGTGCAGCGGATGGTCCTCCTCCGGGTACAGCAGCCGGGTGGCGGGATCGGTGAACCACCGGTAGGTGAGGCTGCGTTCGGAACCGGTGTACCCCGTCTGGTCGCCGAGGAGCGCGGCCGCCATCGTGGTCTGGGCCAGGGTCTCCGCGACATCGCTGACGACCTGTGCGGGGGTGTCGTCCAGTCGCCCCAGGATGCGCATCAGACCGGGCGTGATGTGGTCCGAGCGGAGAGAGCCCGGGCGGGAGGGAGTGTTGTGCCCGGCGATACGGAAGAGGTGATCGCGTTCGGCGAGCGAGAGCCGCAGGCCGCGGGCGATCGCGGCGAGCATCGGCTCCGACGGCTGCGGGCCTCGCCGCTGCTCCAGCCGGCTGTAGTAGTCGGTGGACATGCCGCTCAGCGCCGCCGCCTCCTCCCGCCGAAGCCCTCGGGTACGGCGGCGCGGCCCGCGGGGCAGGCCCACGTCCTCCGGTTGCAGGACTTCGCGGCGGGTGCGCAGGAAGTCCGCGAGCTGGGCTCGGTCCACGGTTGTGGTCTCTCCCTCGTGTCCGGGCCTCGAAGGCCGGAGCGGTGGTGGCGGGCGGGGTGGCTCAGAGCAGCATGCCGCCCGACGCCTCGATCCGCTGCCCGGTGACCCAGGACGTGCCTTCGGCGAGCAGCGCGGCGGCAGCGGCTCCGATGTCCTCGGGTTCTCCGGGTCGGCCCATGGCCGTGACGCCGCTCAGCATGGACCGCATCCCGTCGTCGTCGCGGACTCCGCCGCCGCCGAAGTCGGTGCCGGTGGCTCCCGGCGCCAGGGCGTTGACCGCGATACCGCGCGGGCCCAGCTCCTTGGCGAGGTAGCGGGTGAGGATCTCCACGGCGCCCTTGGCCGACGCGTACGCGGCGGTGGGAGCGGCGATGAAGCGGGTGAGCCCGGTGGAGACGTTGAGGATGCGCCCGCCGTCCTTGATCAGCGGCAGCAGGGCCTGCGTGAGGAAGAAGACGCCCTTGACGTGGACGTCCATCAGCCCGTCGAACTGCTCCTCGGTGGTCTCCTCGAACGGCGCGTGCACGCCGTGACCGGCGTTGTTGACGAGGACGTCGAAGTCGTCGCGCTCCCACTCCCGGGACAGTGCCTCCCGTACCTGTGCGGTGAAGGCCGGGAACGTCGAAGTGTCTCCGGCGTCCAGCCGCAGGGCGACCGCCGTGCGCCCCAGCTTCCGGACCTCCTCCACGACGGCCTCGGCCTCCCCGTGGTGCGAGCGGTAGGTGAGGATCAGATCGGTGCCGGCCGCGGCGAGGTGGAGGGCGGTGCTGCGTCCGAGGCCCCGGTTGGCGCCGGTGATCAGAGCGATGCGCGTCATGGTGGTTGCCTTTCAGCCAGGTGCGGGCGGACCTCGGTCCGCCGCCTTCCCCTCCACGGTGTCGCAGGCGGAAGGGCGGATGAAGGCAGTGGTGATCCAGGGACCGCGAATCCCCCCATACGGGCTCCGGCCGCCGGTACGGGCGGAGAAGCGGCCCTCCTCCACGGGCCGGAGGGCTCTCCCCGAGGCCATCCGCACGCGGCCGGGCCCGGTCGGCCCGCGCTCCGCCCCGCCACATCTTCCCCGGCTCAGGTCTTCACCCGGCTCATGCCTTCGCCTCGTCGCCGTCGAACCACGCGAGCCCGTCGCGCCATCGCCGGGTGCGCTCGCGCGCGGACTGCTCCCACCACGGGTCGCCCCGCTCCCCGAGCGCGACCTTGGCCCGCTGCACCCGTGCGCGCGCCCGCCGCAGCGCCGCCTCGTCCTCGGCGCGCTTGGCCTCCCGTACCGCCCGGCGTGCCGCCATGAGGTGGGAGCGCAGGGCGGCGGCCGCGTCCTCCGGGATGTCCGGATCGGTGGCCCGCCAGCGGCGGCCGTCGATGATCACGTACCGCCCGTCGTCCGTCCGGTCCGGACCGCTGCGCTCCGATGGCATGCCCTCATGATGCGCCGCTCCGCCGTCCGGGGCCCGCGACGGGGCCACCCGGAGGACACGGGCACGCGGGCGCGTGTGCTCCGCCCGTGACGGGGCAGCCGACGGACATGGCTGTTCTCCGCAGATTCGCCCGGCCCCTTCTGGCCTCGAAGTTCATCCGTGACGGGTACGCGGCGGTACGCAACCCGGCCGTCCCCGCTGCCCGAGGGGAGGTCGGCAGAGGCCCCGTCCCCGCCGTCTCCCGGCTGCGCCTGCCGGACGATCCCGAGCAGTTCGTCCGTATCCAGGGGGCGGTACGGCTCGGCGCGGGCGTCCTCCTCGCCCTGGGGCGGGCCCCGCGTACGGCCTCGGCGGCCCTGGCGGCGACGCTGGTGGCGTCGGCGCTGACGCCGTACGTCTACCCGAAGGCGGGAGACGCGGACCCCGAGGCGAGGGAGGCCGAGCGGGCGGACCTGCTCACGGACGTCTCGCTGCTCGGCGGCCTGCTCATCGCCGCGGCCGACACGCACGGCAAGCCCTCGCTCGCCCACCGGACCCGCCGTGCGGCGGGCCACGCGTCCGGCGCGGTCACCCATCGCGTCACCACCGTCTCCGACCGGGTGGGCGACGTGGCGGACCGGGTGGGCGATGTCGCGGACTCGGCGGTCAAGACCGTCTCCGACTCGGTCGAGGCAGCACGCAAGCGCCTCCCCTGACAGCGCCACCACACGGAGGACCGGCCGTTCCGCGCGACGAGCGGGGGCCGGTCCTCGTGCTGGGCGCCGGTGCCTCCGCGTCACGTGGCCAGGCCGGTCCGTCTGATGGAGGGGTGTCGTCCAGGCGGCCGTTCGTACGTCAGCGGGCGCGGCACGCGGGGAGCACGCGGTAGAGCAAAACGTTTTTCCCGACCCCGCGTCAGTCCGGGAACAGCTCTCCGCCGTGCGAGGGCGCGGGACGTCGGTGCGAGGCCGGCCGGTCGTCCGGGCCGGGGGCCGGTGAGGTCCAGATGGCCGCCAGCCCGAGCGGGCGGTAGCCGTCCTCCTGGGTCCAGGGGGACGTGGCGGAACGGTCCTGCGCCGGGGTGTGCGGCAGCGGGGCCGGTTTGCGTTCGATGCCGCCCAGGCGCTGCTCGAAGTCGGCCTGCAGCCGGTTCAAGGTGTCGAGGAAGTCCTTGAGCGGAACGCTTCCTTCGTGCATCTGCTCCTCGTTTCCTGCATGGTTCCCATCACCCTGTACTGGAGTCGGAACGCACAGATGTTCACCGAAGGCGCGTCAGCTGTGGCCTCGCCGCCCCGGAGGTAGTCAAGGTTTGAAACGAAACATGTTTTCTAGTGCCGCACCCCGCACAACGAGCTCTTTCGCCGGAAGAAGTGCGGCATTCGGGTGACCCGATGTGAACGTGCCGTGTTCGCCCCGGAGTGTCCGGTAAGCGGCTCGGCGCGGATGCCGGATCCTTCGGGATCCTCCGCTCGGGGGCTCCGTCGGCGTATCAGCGCCACCACGGTTCGCGGACGTACAGGCTTTCCTCGCCCGTGCAGCCCGTGCCGTTGGAGATCTCCTCCGTGTCCAGGTTCCAGCCCACGACTCCGTTGCCCTTGCGGCCCAGTTCGATCAGGCGGTTGCTCTCGGTCCGGGTGGCCTCGGTGACCTCGCAGCGAACGATCGACGTCCACGCCTGCCCGTCCAGCGCGGCGACGAACGCCAGTACCGGGAGGGCGAACACCGTCAGGCCCAGGGCCGCCCACTGTTCCAGGGCCGCCGCCCGGCGCAGTCCCCGGGGCGGCCGGAAGCTGCCGTCGTCCCGGTGCGAGCCGCCCCGGTGCCCGTGCGGGCGCCGCCTGCCGGTGCGGTACTCCACCACGACGCCCTTGCGCAGCGCGTACGCCGCGAGCCCCGTGCCCAGACCCCACCACGGGCCGAAGAAGCACGTGACCAGCACCGCCATCGCGACCGGGTTGACCACCGTCAGCGCCACCCGCTGGAGCGCGCGGACGACGCCCCCGCCCACCGGGACCGCGCCGCGCGCCGCGAACAGGGCGAACACCACGCGGGAGACGACCACGGCCAGTACGGAGGCGAGGAGCGGGTCGGTGAGCACCATGCCGATCAGGACGTCGGGCCAGTTCGCCGGTTCCATCCCGACGAACACGTCGCGCGCCGCGGCCCCGCCCCCGACCGTGTACGCCACCTTCGTCACCGGCACCGCGAACGCCACCGCCAGCAGGACCGTGTGCCCGGGGCCGCCCTTGCTGTCCGCCGAGCGTTCCTCGGCCTCCTCGTCCGGGTGGGCCATGAGCGTTCCCGCCTCCCGTACGGCCGACAGCGGGCGGCGGCGGGGAGTCGCCGCGCCTGCTCGGCAGCCTGCCTCTCCCGCCCCGGCCCGGCCACTCGCGCTACGCCGGCCGGGGTGCCACCCGCGCGTACCGCCTGCCTGCCGAGGCGGCACCCGGGTCCGCGTATCACCCGGCGCGACGTCCCGTACGCGTACGCGCCGCCGACGCCGGGTCCGCGTGTCGCCCGGCGCCGCGTCCCGTCCGCCTGCGTGCTGACCAGTGGCGGGCGTCAGGTATCGCGTTCCGTACGCCCGCGCCGACCGGAGACGGGGGCGTACGGCGTTCCGTACGGTTCCGTCTCCGCGAACCACCCGATTGCGTCGTACGGTCATCGTTTCGTCCGGAAAGGTGGTGGTCTGGCCAGGACGAGCCCGCTCACGACAGAGCACGACAGAGGGAGCGAGATGGTTCAGGGCTTCTCCAAGGAACCGGGCACCCACGGGCCGCTCACCGAGATCCCGCCGGAAGGGCAACGGAAGATCACCCGCTGGGCGGCCGCGATCGCGCTCGGCGGCTTCCTGTTCGGCTTCGACACCGGGGTCGTGTCCGGAGCCCTGCTGTACATCAAGCAGGACTTCGGCCTCAACTCCTTCGAGCAGGGCAGCGTGGTCAGTGTGCTGCTCATCGGCGCGGTGGTCGGCGCCACCTCGGCCGGGCGGCTCTCCGACGGCCTCGGCCGGAGGAAGGCGCTCGGACTGATCGGCGCGGTGTTCATCGTCGGCACGGCGATCGCGAGCACCGCGAACGGCTACCCCGTCCTCATGGTGGGCCGGATCATCCTCGGCCTCGCGGTCGGGGCGGCGTCGGCGACGGTTCCCGTCTACCTCTCCGAGATCTCGCCGACGAAGATCCGCGGCCGGCTGCTCACCATGAACCAGTTGATGATCACCCTCGGCATCCTGATCGCGTACCTGGTCAACCTCGCCTTCTCCAGCAGCGAGATGTGGCGGGCCATGTTCGCCGTCGGCGCGGTCCCGGCCGCCCTCATGGTGGCGGCGGCCCTGTGGTTCCTGCCCGAATCGCCCCAGTGGCTCATCGCCAACGGCCAGGCCGAACAGGCGCGCAAGGGGATCGCCTCGGTCGCCGACGAGGCCACGGCGGACACCCTGGTGGCCCGGGCCCAGCAACGGATCGCCGAGGAGCGCGAGCAGCGGAAGCGGAACGCCGCGTCCTCCGGCGGGACGGCCAGGAGGCTGCTCACGCCCGACCTGCGTCCGGCGCTCGTCGTCGGGCTCACCCTCGCGGCCGTACAGCAGTTCGGCGGCATCAACACGATCATCTACTACGCCCCGACCATCATCCAGCAGACCGGTCTGAACGCGTCGAACTCCATCTTCTACTCCGTGTTCATCGGCCTGATCAACCTGGTCATGACGCTCGTCGCGATCCGCCTGGTCGACCGGGCCGGCCGCCGCGTCATGGTGCTCGTCTCGCTCGCCCTCATGGCGGTCTCGATCTTCATGCTGGGGCTGGCGTTCGTGGTCGGCATGAACTCGGTGCTGACGCTGCTGTTCATGGTCGTCTACATCGCGGCCTACGCCGGCGGCCTCGGCCCCGTCTTCTGGACGCTGCTCGGCGAGATCTTCCCGCCGTCGGTGCGGGCGGAGGGATCGAGCGTGGCCACGGCGGTCAACTGGATCTCCAACTTCGCCGTCAGCCTCGCCTTCCTGCCCGTCGCCTCCGCCCTCGGCCAGGGCGAGACCTTCTGGATCTTCGCCGCGATCTGCGTGGCCGCGTTCTTCTTCGTCGGCCGCTACCTGCCCGAGACCAAGGGCCGCGACCCGGAACAGATCGAGGCGGCGCTGAACGCCCGCTTCGGACGCGACCAGGGACCGCCTGACAACGCCCCGAAGCCGGCCACGCACCGGAAAGGACGGTCGTGATGACCGAGAACCTGCTCAGCCCGCCCGAGATGGAACGGTCCGACGTCCTGGTCCTCTTCGGCATCTCCGGCGACCTCGCCAAGAAGATGCTGCTGCCCGCCCTGTACCGGCTCACCGAGTCCGGCAAGCTCACCGTGCCCGTCATCGGGGTGGCGGCCACCGACTGGGACGACGACGGCTTGCGCAGGCACGCGCGGGAGGCTGTCGCCGCCGAGGGGACGGACATCGACGAGGAGGTCTTCGCCCGGTTCGCGGCGAACCTGTCCATCGTCACCGGCGACTTCACCGACGCCGCCACCTTCACCCGGCTGCGCGAGGCCGTGGCGGGGCGCGGCTTCGTGACGTACTACCTGGCGATCCCGCCGTCGCTGTTCACCGCGGTCGCCGGGTCGCTGGCCGCCGAGGGGCTGAACCGGAACGCCCGGCTGGTGGTGGAGAAGCCGTTCGGCCACGACCTCGCCTCGGCGCGGAAGCTCCAGGACGACCTCTCCGCCCACTTCGACAATGCCCATCTGCTGCGCGTCGACCACTTCCTCGGCAACCGGGCGGTGGAGAGCCTGATGGTCTCCCGGTTCGCCAACACGCTGCTCGCGCCGATCTGGCACCGCGCCTACGTGGACAACGTGCAGATCACCCTCGCCGAGGACTTCGACGTCGCCGACCGCGGCTCCTTCTACGACGCGGTGGGCTGTCTGCGCGACGTGGTCCAGAACCACATGCTCCAGGTCCTCGCCCTCCTCGTGATGGAACCGCCGAGCGCCACCAACGCCCAGGCGCAGGGGCTGGAGAAGTGGCGGGCCCTGCACGCGACCCGCACCATGGACCCCGCCGCGACCGTACGCGGCCAGTACGACGGCTACCGCGACGTCGAGGGCGTCGAGCCGGGCTCCACCACGGAGACCTACTTCGCGACCCGCATGTTCGTCGACAACTGGCGCTGGGCCGACGTCCCCTTCTACCTGCGCAGCGGCAAGGCGCTGGCCGTCTCCGCCACCGAGGTCGTCGTCGAACTGCGCAAGCCCCCGCTGGAACTCTTCGGCGGCGACGACGTCCAGACGCCGCCCAACGTCATCCGCTTCCGCATCGACGGCGACACCGGCATCCGGGCGGACCTGATGCTGAACAAGCCCGAGAGCACCGACGGGCCGCTGACCGTGCCCATCGGCGTCGACTTCGCGCAGGTGCTGGGGCGGCAGGAACTCCCGTACGAGAACATCCTGTACGGGGCCGTCGTCGGCGACCCCGAGTGCTTCGCCTTCTTCCCCACCGTCCTGGAGTGCTGGCGCATCGTGGGCCCGGTCCTGGACCCGGTGGAACCGCCGCTGTCGTACGCGCCGGGAAGCTGGGGCCCGGAGGCGGGGGACCGGCTCCCCGGGCTGCGGAACTGGCACGAGCTGGGGCCCCGCCTGTTCGACGACGCCCGCCCGGCAGGGGAGCGGGGGCCCGCAGCGCCGACCGGCTGAGCGCCCGCCGCGGACCGTGGCCGGGCGGGGCGGGAGCCCGGAGCCCGCGAGTCCGGTGCCCGCGAGGCCGGTGTCCCGGAAGTCCGGTGCCCGCGAGTCCGGGCAGGCAGGGGAGCCCCGGGAAGTGAAGGAGGACGATGTACGAGGCGTGGTCGCGCGTCAAGGGCAATCTGTGGCCGGTGCTCCAGCAGTCCGCGGCGGCCGCGCTCTCCTGGTGGATCGCCGGGACCGTCTTCGACCACCACGTCCCCCTCTTCGCCCCGATCGCCACCCTCGTCGCCCTCAACACCCCGGTGGGCGGGCGCGGCACCAACGCGGTACGGGTCATGTCCGGCGTCATCGCGGGGGTGGTCGTCGGGCAGGCGGCCTTCCGCCTCCTCGGCCACGGCGACGGGGCGGTCGGCGCCGCCGTGCTCTGCGCGCTCCTCGTCGCGCTCCTCATCGACGGTGAGCGCATCACCATGGCGCAGGCCGCCGTGGGCGCGGTGATCTCCGTCGCGGCCGGGCAGCAGGCCGGTATCGACCGGGTACTGGACGCCCTGCTCGGAGCCGGCGTCGCGCTCGTGTTCAGCCAAGTCCTCTTCCCGCCGCACCCGTTCACCCTGCTGAGACGGGCCGAGGCCGACACGTTGAAGGGGCTGGGCCGGGCGCTGGAGCTGACGGCCCGGACCCTGGACGCCTCGGCGGACGAACGGGAGGACCAGCCGTGGAGGGAACTGCGGCCCGTCTACACGCTGCTGGACGATCTCGGCCACACCCGTGACGACGCGATCGCCGTCGCCCGCCGGACGCCGCGCTGGCGCGGCCGGCGCGAGCCCATTCGGCGGGAGATCGCCGCCACACGCCATCTGGACCTGCTCGGCAACAGCTGTCTCACCCTCATCCGGGGCGCCACGATCCTCGACCCCGTCCACCGCAAGGCGTTCGCCGCCACGGTACGGGGGCTGTCCGGGGTCCTGGACGCGCTCGGGGAGGCGCGCGGCAGCCATGTCGTGTTCCAGCACGCCGCCCGGCGCACCCTCGACATCGTCCGGGACGCCCCGGAACGCGGCTCGGCCGTGCCGGTCGCGGTGGGGGAGAGCGTACGGCTGGTCGCCGCCGACATCCTGGTCTTCGCGGGCGCCGACGCGGACGAGGCCGAGCGCGCGGTGCGCGACGGATCCACCGACATCACGGTCGAGCGCCGGGCCCACCCCGGGGAGTAGGTCCGGGCCCTGCCGAAGGCGCTCCTGCGTACCCCCGGAGGTAGGCCCCGGGCCCTGCCGAAGACGGGCTACCGCGGCCGTTCCGGGCCGCCCCGGGACCGGTCCGCGAGGTGTGCGCGCAGGAGTCCGGCCACCTCGGAGGCGGCCTGCTCCGGGATCCAGTGGCCGACCCCGGCCAGCGTACGGAAGGTGTACGGGCCGGACACCAGGGCGCGGGTGCGCCGCGCGCCCGCCTGCCCCAGGGCCGGGTCGCTGTCACTGTTGACGAAGAGGGTGGGCACGGTGATCCTCGCCAGCTGCCCCGGTGTGCTGAACGGCATCGCCCGGTACCAGTTGAGCGCGGGGGTGAGCGCTCCCGAGGCCACCAGGTGCTCCATGTCCCGGACGAGACGCCCCGGTTCCTGCCCCGCCGCCAGCCGCTCGGTGACGCGCGGGGCCGAGGCCGGGTCGATGCGGCGCAGCAACAGTTCGGGCAGCCACGGCACTTGGAAGGCGTACATGTACCAGGACATCAGGAACTGGCGGCTGGTGACGAGCGACCGCATGAAGGCGGCTGGATGCGGGACCGAGAGCGCCGTCAACGTGGCCACCAGGTCCGGCCGCGCGCCGGCCAGCGTCCAGGCGACCGCGGCGCCCCAGTCGTGCCCGACGACGTGCACCGTGCGCCCGGCGGGGCAAGCCACCCCGATGAGCGCGACGACGTCCTCGACGAGCTGGGACATCCGGTAGGCGAACCTGCCGCGCGGCCGGGCCCGGGGCGAGTACCCCCGCTGGTCGGGGGCGAGGGTGCGGTACCCCTGAGCGTGCAGCAGCGGCGCGAGCAGAGCCCACGAGGAGGACGTCTGCGGGAACCCGTGCAGGAGCACCACGATCTCCCCGTCGAGCGGACCCCCGTCCACGACGTCGAAGACCAGGCCGTCACGGTCGTACGAGGTGATCCGCCGACCGTCCGCCCGGCCCGGGTGCGGCCCGCCGTGATCCCGGCCGCTGTGATGGATGCCCATGAACACTCCTCCGCGGTGTACGAGTTCGAACGGGCGACAGGCCCTGGCCGACCGGATGGACGGGAGCCGGACGTCGGGGACACCTACCCGAAAGTGAGGGGTGACAACAGGCTTGCCGGGCAACGGTGTTGCCGGTGGGTGCTCCGGCATCCGGCATCCGGCATCCGGGGCCGGGCCGGGCCGGTCTTCGGCCGACCCGGCCCGGCGAACCATCCGGGCGCCCCCCACCCGGACCCGGGCGCGGGAAACCGCACCCCGGGTCCGGGTGGCGAAGGCCGTACGGCCGTGCTCCTACCGGAGTTCCGGGGTGAAACCCGGCCCGGTCGGGCGGGGGGTCCCCGGCGCGGCGTCGGTGCGGAGTTCGGGGGGCAGCAGGGCCTCGGGGAAGGACTGGTAGCAGACCGGACGCAGCCAGCGGTCGATCGCGAGAGCGCCCACGCTCGTCGTTCCGGGGGAGCTGGTCGCGGGCCACGGACCGCCGTGCACCATCGCGTGGCAGACCTCGACGCCGGTGGGCCAGCCGCTCCACAGGACGCGCCCCGCCCGCTCCTCCAGCACCGGCAGCAGCTCCAGCGCCGTCGCCCGGTCGGAGTCCGCCGCGTGCAGGGTGGCCGTGAGCTGGCCCTCCAATTGATCGAGCAGTCCGGCGAGTTCCGCCGTGTCCCGCCAGCGTACGACCAGGCCCGCCGGGCCGAAGACCTCGCCGGTGAGCACCTCGTGCGCGGTGTACACGGCCGCGTCGCACTCCAGGAGGGCGGGCGCCGGGGCGCAGGGCCCGGGGCCCGCCGTGCCCCGGGCCGCCTCGCGTACGCCGGGGGTCCGTGCCCAGCGGCGTACGCCCTCGGTGTACGAGCGCGCCACGGCCGGGGTGAGCATGACCTGGCCCTCCGCCGCTTCGGTCAACCGGGCCGCCTCGGCCAGGAACGCGTCCCCCGCCTCTCCCGCCGGCAGCAGCAGGAGACCCGGGTTCGTGCAGAACTGGCCCGCGCCGTTGGTCAGCGACGCCACGTACGCGGCGGCGGTCCCCTCCGGCGCGGACAGGGCCCCGTCGAGCATGATCACCGGGTTGACCGCGGACATCTCCGCGTGGACCGGGACGGGTACGGGGCGGGCCTGCGCGGCGGCGACCAGGGCCAGCCCGCCCGCCCGGGAGCCCGTGAAGCCCACGGCGGCGATGCGCGGGTCGCCGACCAGGGCGAGGCCCACCGCATGGCCCCGCCCCACCAGCAGGGAGAACACGCCGGCCGGCATCCCGGTCCGCGCGGCGGCCGCCGTGACCGCGCGGGCCACCGCCTCGCAGGTGCCCGGGTGCGCGGGGTGCGCCTTGGCCACCACGGGGCAGCCGGCGGCCAGTGCGGACGCCGTGTCACCGCCCGCGACCGAGAACGCCAGCGGGAAGTTGCTCGCCCCGAACACCGCCACCGGGCCGAGGGGGATGCGCCGGAGCCGTACGTCGGCGCCCGAGGGGCCGGACGAGAGCCGGGCGCCGGACGCCGATCCGCTCCTGACGAGATCGGCGAAGAGGCGCAACTGACCGCAGGTGCGGCCCCGTTCGCCGGTCAGCCGGGCCAGGGGCAGCCCGGACTCCCGGGCCGCCGACTCCAGGAGGGAATCGCCCAGCGCCTCGATCTCCTCCGCGCAGGCGTCGAGGAAGGCCGCCCGGCGCTCGGCCGGCAGCGCGCGGTAGGCGCGGGCGTCCGCCGCCGCCAGCCGGGCCGCCTCGGCCACCTGCGCCGCCGAGGCGTCGCGGTACGGCGTGCCGAACGGCTCGCCGGTGGCGGCGGCGACCGCGTACCAGGCGTCCCCGTCGCCGGTGACCTCGCGTCCCGCCAGGAGCGAGCGCCCGGTGGGGAGTCGGCCGCCCGGAGAGGAAGTCGGGCCGTGGGCGGGGGAGTCGTCGGCGGCGGATCGCGATGCGTCTTCGGTCGGGTGCACGGTTCTGCGTCTCCCTGTGCGCGTCCGCGTGGGGCGCGCGGTCGTCGGGGCCCGACGAAAGTCGTTCGGGCGGTGGCGTTGTCCTCGGGTCGTCCGGATGTATAGCCTAAGCAATGGCATGTGACATTGCACTAGGGGGTCGTCGTGAAAGTCATCGTCGTGGGCGCGGGCATCGTGGGCGCCGCCTGCGCGTTCCACGCCGTCTCCGCGGGCCTCGACGTCACGGTCCTCGACCGGGGGCCCGTCGGCGCGGGGACGACCAGCCGGGGGGAGGGCAACATCCTCCTCTCCGACAAGGAGCCCGGCCCCGAACTGGAACTGGCCCGGCTCAGCCGTACGCTCTGGGACGAGGCGGGTGAGGAACTCGGCTCCGCGTCACTCGAGTGGGAGGCCAAGGGCGGTCTGGTCGTCGCCGCCTCACCCGAAGCCCTCACCGCCCTCCACGCCTTCGCGGAGCGCCAGACGGCGGCCGGAGTCCGTACCGTACGCGTCGACCGCCCCGCCGACCTCGAACCGCACAGCGCCCCCGGACTCGCCGGCGGCGTCCACTACCCGCAGGACGCCCAGGTCCAGCCCGTCCTCGCGGCGGCCGCCCTGCTGCGGGCCGCCGTCCGGGGCGGGGCCCGGCTGCACACCGGGGAGGCCGCCGCCGCCGTCACCGGAGCCGGGGGCCGGATCACCGGAGTGCGCACGGCCGACGGCACGGTGCTCGCCGCCGACGCCGTGGTCAACGCGGCGGGCACCTGGGGCGGCGAGGTCGGCCGCCGGCTCGGCGCCCCCGTCGAGATCCTGCCGCGCCGGGGCTTCGTCCTCGTCACCGAACCGCTGCCGCCGATGATCCGGCACAAGGTCTACTCCGCCGACTACGTCGCCAACGTGGCGGCCGACGGCGCGGGCCTGGAGACCTCCTGCGTCGTCGAGGGCACCCGCGCTGGCACCATCCTGATCGGCGCCAGCCGCGAACGCGTCGGCTTCGACACCACGATGAACCCGGCCGTGGTGGCCGTGCTCGCCGCCCAGGCGTGCCGCCTCTTCCCGTTCCTGCGCGACGTCCACCTGATCCGCGCCTACCGCGGCTTCCGCCCGTACTGCCCGGACCATCTGCCGGTCGTCGGACCCGACCCCCGCGTCCCCGGCGTCCTCCACGCCTGCGGTCACGAGGGCGCCGGCATCGGCCTCGCCCCCGGCACCGGCGCGCTCGTCACCGCCCATCTGCTCGGCCGCCCGTGGCGCGGCGCCGACCCGGCCGCCCACACCGGCCTGCTGCCCGACCGATTCCTCACCACCGGAGGTGTGCCGACGTGACCGCAGTGACCGTGTTCACCGTGGACGGCGAGCCGTTGCCGTTCGTACCGGGGCAGACCCTGGCCGCCGCGCTCGTCGCCTCGGGCCGGATCGCCTGGCGGACCACCCGGGGCGGGGGACGGCCTCGCGGCGTCTTCTGCGGGATCGGCGTCTGCTACGACTGCCTCGTCACCGTCGACGGCACGGGCGGCCAGCGCGCCTGCCTGGTGCAGGCCCGCGCGGGCATGGCCGTCACGACGGGGGAGGGCGACGATGCGTGAGCCCTCGGAGCGCGGGCCGGACCGGTCTTCGGAGCACTCGACGCGCGAGCCCTCGCGGAACGCGACGGGCGGGCACCCGGAGCACCCGGAGCACCCGGAGCACCCGGAGCACCCGGAGCGCCCGGAGCGCCCGGAGCGCCCGGAGCGCGCGGCGGGGCTGCCGTCCGAGCCCCCGGACCTCGTGGTCGTCGGCGCGGGACCGGCCGGGATGGCCGCCGCCGCGACCGCCCTCGACGGCGGGCTGCGGGTCGCTCTCGTCGACTCCGGCGCCGCCCCCGGCGGCCAGTTCTGGCGGCACCCGCCGGACCACGCCCGCGAGGCCGTCCCCACCGCCGACCTGCACCACGACCTGCCGGCCTACCGCGCGCTGCGCGCGACCCTGGAGTCCCACCGGCGCGCGGGACGGCTCGCGCTGCTGCTGAACCACCACGTGTGGACCGCCGTCCGCGCGGAGCACGGGTTCGCCGTCCACGCCATGGACCGCTCCCACCCGCCCGAGGAACGCGCCGTCGTCCTGCACGCCCCGGCGCTGCTCGTCGCGACCGGCGCCTACGACCGCCAACTCCCCTTCCCCGGCTGGGACCTGCCGGGCGTCCTCACCGCCGGAGGACTCCAGTCGCTGCTCAAGGGCGGGGGAGTCGTCGCCGGCCGCCGAGTGGTCCTCGGCGGCACCGGGCCCTTCCTGCTGCCCGTCGCCGCCGCCCTCGCCGCACGCGGGGCCGAGGTCGTCGCCGTGTGCGAGGCCGCCGCGCCCTCGAACTGGCTGCGCCGGCCCCTGCCGCTGCTGCGCGACCCCGCCAAGTGGGCCGAGGCCGCACGGTACGCGGCCGTACTCGCCCGCCACCGGGTCCCGGTCCGCACCCGCACCGCCGTCGTGGCCGCCGAGGGGGACGCGCGGGTCGCCGCCGTGCGGACCGCGTCCCTGGACGGCGACGGGCGCCCGCTCCCGGGGACGGAGCGCCGGATCGACGCCGACACCGTCGGGGTCGGCTGGGGCTTCGTCCCCCAGCTCGACCTCCTCCTCCCGCTCGGCTGCGACCTCGCCGACGCGGGCGACGGCACCCTCGCCGCCACCGTGGACGCCGGGCAGCGCACCACCGTGCCCGGTCTGTACGCGGCGGGCGAGACCTGCGGGGTCGGCGGGGCGGCGCTCGCCGTCGCCGAGGGCCGCCTCGCCGCCGTCTCCGTCCTGACCGACCTGGCCGCTCCGGGCCGCCCCCACCCCCGGCGTACCGCCGGAGTGCGGCGGACCGCGGCCCGCCACCGCGCCTTCGCCCGCGCCATGGCGGGCGCCCACCCCCTGCCACCGGCCTGGCCCGCCTGGCTGACCGACGACACCACGGTCTGCCGGTGCGAGGAGGTCACCGCGGTGGCCGTCCGCACCGCCCGCGAGGAAGGCCGAGCGTCCGACCACCGCCAGGTCAAACAGCTGACCCGGGCCGGCATGGGCTGGTGCCAGGGCCGCATGTGCGGACCCGCCGTGCACTGCCTCGTCGCCGCCCCCGGCCGGCCGTACGCCCCGGCCGAACGGTTGATCGCCACCCCCGTCACCCTCGGCGCGCTCGCCGACTCCGTCGAGCCCCCTTCCGCAACCACCTGAGGAGAGTCCATGGACAGCACCGAACGCCGAACCCCCGCCGACGCCCCCCGCATGCCCTGGCACGGCGTCATCGTCGCCACCAGCCTCCCCTTCGGCCGCGACCTCGCCGTCGACCACGGGGCCTACGGCGACAACGTCGCCTGGCTCGCCGAACAGGGCCTGCACGGCGTCGCTCCGAACGGCTCGCTGGGCGAGTACCAGACCCTGACGTACGAGGAGCGCGACCGGGTCGTGGAGACCGCCGTCGCCAACGCCCCCGAGGGCTTCACCGTGATGCCGGGCGTCGGGGCGTACGGCGCGATCGAGGCGCGCAGGCACGCGCAGTTCGCCAAGGACGCCGGCTGCCACGCCGTCATGTGCCTGCCGCCCAACGCCTACCGGGCCGACGACCGCGCGGTGCTGGAGCACTACGCGGCGGTGGCCTCCGTCGGGCTCCCCGTCACCGCCTACAACAACCCCATCGACACCAAGGTCGACCTGCGCCCCGAACTGCTGGCCAAGCTGCACGCCGAGGGGTTCATCGTGGGGGTGAAGGAGTTCTCCGGCGACGTACGGCGCTGCTACGCCATCAACGAACTCGCCCCCGGCCTCGACCTGATCATCGGCACCGACGACACCCTCCTGGAGGTCGCCGTCGCCGGGGCCAAGGGCTGGGTCGCCGGCTACCCCCAGGTCTTCCCGCGCGCCTGCCTCGACCTCTACAACGCCTCGCTGGCCGGTGACCTCGCCACCGCGCTGCCGCTCTACCGCGCGCTCCACCCCGTACTGCGCTGGGACAGCCGGACCGAGTTCATCCAGGCGATCAAGCTCGGCCAGGACATGATCGGCCGCACCGGCGGCGTCTGCCGTCCGCCCCGGCAGCCCCTGACCGCGGAGACCGAGTCCGTCGTACGGTCCGCCACCCGGGCCCTCATCGAGGCGGGGGTCAACTGACGTGCGTTCCCAAGTCTGTTACCACGCGGTCGACTCGCACACCGAGGGCATGCCGACCCGGGTCGTCACCGGCGGGGTGGGTGTCCTGCCGGGCGCGACGATGGCCGAGCGCCGGGAGCGGTTCACGGCGGAGCGCGACGGGCTGCGCACCCTGCTGATGTGCGAGCCGCGCGGGCACGCGTCCATGTCCGGCGCGATCCTCCAGCCCCCGACCCGGCCGGACGCCGACTTCGGCGTGCTGTTCATCGAGGTCTCCGGCTGCCTGCCGATGTGCGGTCACGGCACCATCGGCGTGGCGACGGTCCTCGTCGAGACGGGGATGGTCGAGGCGGTCGAACCGGAGACCGTCATCCGCCTCGACACCCCCGCCGGTCTCGTGACGGCACGGGTCGCGGTGCACGACGGGCGCGCGGAGTCCGTCACCCTGGAGAACGTCGCCTCCTACAGCCACGCGCTGGACCAGGTCGTGGAGGTGGAGGGGTACGGCCCGGTCCGCTACGACATCGCCTACGGCGGCAACTTCTACGCCGTCGTCCGCACCGACGATCTCGGCATCCCCTTCGACCGGGCCGAGAAGGGGCGGCTGCTCGCCGCCGGCATGAGCATCATGGACGCGATCAACGAACAGAACCCGGTGGCGCATCCCGAGGACCCGTCGATCGACGTCTGCCACCACGTCTACCTGGAGGCGCCCGGCTCCACCGCCGAGCACTCACGGCACGCGATGGCCATCCACCCCGGATGGTTCGACCGCTCACCGTGCGGGACGGGGACGAGCGCCCGGATGGCCCAACTGCACGCGCGCGGACAGCTGAAGACCGGGCAGGACTTCGTCAACGAGTCCCTCATCGGCTCCCGCTTCACCGGCCGGCTCCTCGCGGAGACCACGGTCGGCGGACGCCCCGCCGTCCTGCCGTCCATCACCGGCCGCGCCTGGATCACCGGGACCGCGCAGTACCTGCTCGACCCCACGGACCCCTATCCGACGGGATTCACCGTATGACCACCGGCCGACCGCCCGCCGGGCCGGCCGGATCCCGCCTCCCGGGCGCGGGAACCGGCCACCCGCGTGCCGGGACCCACCACCCACCCGGCGGAACCGGCCACCCCCGCACGTGGCCGATACGGACGGCCGACTGGCACACCGGGGGAGAGCCGTTCCGGATCGTTCCCGAGCCGCCGCCGGCCGTCACCGGGCCCGGTCCCACCGTCGCCGAGCGGCGTACCCTCGCCATGGCCGACGCCGGGACGCAGTGGACCCGGGCCCTGCTGTGCGGCGAACCGCGCGGCCACGCCGACATGTACGGGGCGTTCGTCGTCCCGCCGGACGACGCCGGGGCCCATCTCGGCGCCCTCTTCTGGCACAAGGACGGCTTCTCCACCGCCTGCGGCCACGGCACGATCGCCCTCGGCGCCTGGGCGGTCGCCGAAGGGCTGGTCCCGGCGCCGCCCGAGGGCACGACCGACGTCGTCATCGACGTCCCGTCCGGGCGGGTCACGGCGAGCGTGCGCACGGCCGGCGGCAGGGTCGCGGACGTGACCTTCGTCAACGTCCCCGGACACGTCCACGCACGCGGCGTCGAGGTGGCGACCTCGTACGGCACGCTCACCGTCGACATCGCCTACGGCGGTGCCATGTACGCCGTGCTCCCGGTCGGCCGGCTGGGCACCGGCGCGCGGGTCCGGCCGCACGACGTCACCGCGCTCATCGCGGCCGGCCGCGAGATCCGCGACGCGCTGAACGCCGCCCGCGCCGCCGAACACCCCGGGGACGACCGGCTGTCCGGCGTCTACGGGACGGTGTTCACCGAGGAGGCCCGCGCCCCCGTCCGCCGCTCCGACTCCACCCGGCTGCTGCACCACCGGAACGTCACGGTCTTCGCGGACGGCCAGGTGGACCGTTCCCCGTGCGGCTCGGGCACCGCCGCCCGGGTGGCGCTCCTCGCCGACTCCGGGGAGCTGCGTCCCGGCGACGAACTGCTCCACGAGTCGGTCGTCGGTTCGCTCTTCCGCGCGCGGATCGAGCGGACGTCCGTGGTCGACGGCCGCCGCACGGTCGTCCCGGCGGTGACGGGCACCGCGTACGCCACCGGGACCGGAGCCTTCACCGTCGATCCCGACGACACCCTCGTACCCGGGTTCGTGCTGCGATGACGGTGACGCTCGACGCGGCGGACGTCTTCGCGCTCGGTCCGGCCGGGGCCGTCGCCGCGGTCAGGGAGGCGCTGTCCGGGGGCCTCGACCCGGACGGCGACGTAGCGCGGACGGTCGTGCCGCTGGCCCGGGGGCAGGGGCTGCTCATGCCCTCCGAGCACGACGGCTGGTTCGGCGTGAAGGTCGCCACCGTCGCCCCCGGCAACGCGGCGCGCGGGCTCCGGCGGATCAACGCCACGTACCTGCTGCACGACAGCGCGACCCTCACCCCGGTGGCGCTCCTGGACGGGGTGGCGCTGACGACCCTGCGCACCCCGGCCGTCTCGGTCGCGGCCTGCCTGGACCGGCTGCGCGCCCTCGCGGGGGAGAGGGCGGGCGCCGGGCTGCGGCTGGTGGTCTTCGGCGCGGGCCCCCAGGGCCGCGGACACGCCGTCACCGTACGGGCGCACGTCCCGGTGGCCGACGTCACGGTCGTCACCCGGGGCGAGGGGGCCGCCCCCGGCTGGGCCGACCGCCGCCGGCCGGCCGGTGCCCGGGAGACCGCGGAACTGGTGCGGCGCGCGGATGTCGTCGTCACCGCGACGTCCGCCCGCGAACCGGTGGTCGACGGGCGGCTGGTGCGCGACGGCGCGGTGGTGCTGGCGGTCGGCTCGCACGAACCGGACGTACGAGAGCTGGACAGCGCCCTGATGGAACGTGCCACGGTGTTGGTCGAGAGCCGTGCGACCGCGCTCCGCGAGGCGGGCGACGTCGTTCTGGCGGTCCGTGACGGGGCCCTGGCCCCGGACGCCCTGGTCGCCCTGTCGGACCCGGCCGCTTCCCGCGCGGTGCCGCCGGCCGGCCGGCCGCTGGTCGTGAAGACGTGCGGGATGGGCTGGCAGGACCTGGTGGTCGCCGTCGCGGCCCACCGGCGGAAGGCGCGGGAGGGGGGAGCGGAGGGGCGGAACTGAGCGCTCCACGTACCGGGGGCCGTCCCGCTCCACGTACCGGGGGCCGTCCCGCTCCACGTACCGGGGGTCGCCGCGCTCCACGTACCGGAGCCGCCCCGGGCCACGACGGGGCGGGGCGGCCCCGGTCGCCGTGGCCCGGGGCGGCTCCGGGCGGACGGGCGGCCGACTCGGCGGGCACCCCGCTTCGGCGTCAGCGCGCCCCGAGCTTGCGGGGCGGGACCGCCCGGCCGGCCTGTTCCTTACGGGCCGCCCACAGCGTCCTGACATGCGCGAGATGGCTGCGCATGTGTTCCTCGGCCGCCTCCGCGTCGCCCTCGATCATGATGTCCAGGAGCGCGGTGTGCTCCTGGGCCGAACCCACCAGCGACCCCTCCTGGGACAGGTCGGTGAGTCCGTACAGCCGGGAGCGCTTGCGCAGGTCGGCCACCGTCTCGACCAGGCGCGCGTTGCCCGCGAGCGCGAGCAGGTCGAGGTGGAAGCGGCGGTCCGACTCCAGATAGCCGATCAGGTCGCCCCGCTGCGCGGCGGCCACGATCTCCTCGGCCACCGGGCGCACCGCCTCCAACTGCTCGCGGGAGGCGGTGCGGGTCACGCGGCCGATCGTGGGGATCTCGATGAGGGCGCGGATCTCCGTGTACTCGTCCAGGTCGCGCTCGGACAGTTCGGTGACGCGGAACCCCTTGTTGCGGACCGCCTCGACCAGCCCCTCGCGGGCCAGATCCAGCATGGCCTCGCGTACGGGCGTGGCCGATACGCCGTACTCGGCCGCGAGCGTGGGCGCCGAGTAGATCACGCCGGGCTGTAGCTCTCCCGCTATCAGCGCGGCGCGCAGGGCGTTGGCCACCTGGTCGCGCAGATGCTCCTGCACCGAGATGAGTTTGCGGGACTTCAGCTCACTCATGCGTTCCCCTTCAGATTTGTCACCGCACTATACAATGTCACGTTGCGCGGTGCGGAATCGTCGGGGGAACCCGGCATCGTCCGGGGGGCCGGGGCCGGGGCCCCGGCCCTTCGCGGCCGTCAGGCGTCCCCGGCCCTTCGCGGCAGACAGGGGGCACTCGGCCCTTCTCCGTCAGCCGTCCAGCATGCGGGCCATCCACTCCTCGACACCGTCGGCCGTGCGGGGCAGCGCGCCGGAGAGGAGCCGCGCGCCGTCGGCGGTGATCACGAGGTCGTCCTCGATGCGCACGCCCATGCCGCGCAGTTCGGGCGGCAGCGTCTCGTCGTCCGGCTGGAGGTAGAGCCCGGGTTCGACGGTCAGGACGTGGCCCTCCTCCAGTACGCCGTCGAGGTAGGTCTCCGCGCGGGCCCGGGCGCAGTCGTGCACGTCGATGCCGAGCATGTGCCCGCTGCTGCACAGGGTGTAGCGGCGGTGGAGGCCGCTGTCGTCGGCGAGCGCCTCCTCGGGCGGGACCGGCAGGACTCCCCAGGTGTGCAGTCCCTCGGCGATGACGCGCATGGCCTCACGGTGGAAGTCCCGGAAGCGGGCGCCGGGGCGCAGGACGGCGATGGCGGCCTCCTGCGCGGCCAGCACCAGTTCGTAGACGTCGCGTTGGGCCGGCGAGAAGCGGCCCGACAGGGGGAGGGTGCGGGTGATGTCGGCGGTGTAGAGGGTGTCGGTCTCCACCCCCGCGTCGAGCAGGAGCAGGTGGGAGGGGGAGAGTGGCCCGTCGTTGCGGATCCAGTGCAGGACGCAGGCGTGCGCGCCGGCCGCCGCGATGGTCTCGTATCCCGTGCCGTTCCCCTCGGTCCGCGCGCGCAGGTTGAAGACCCCCTCGATCCGGCGTTCGCCGCGGGGGTGGCGCAGGGCGTCGGGCAGGGCGCGTACCACGTCCTCGAAGCCCACCGTCGTGTGGTCGACGGCGAGTTGGAGCTGGCTCACCTCCCAGGGGTCCTTGAGCAGCCGGAGTTCGGCGAGCGCGGCGTCCAACTCGGCGTCTCCGGAGGGGGAGTGGGAACGCTCGGGCAGCAGGCTGTCGACGCGGGGGTCGACGCCGGCGAGGAGCCGGGTCGGCGGCTGCGGTCCGGCGAGGAGCCCGGGCAGTTCGTCCAGGGGAGCGCAGCGCAGCCCGGTCAGCGCGGCCGTCTCGTCCAGGTCGGGCCGGCGGCCCACCCAGAACTCGCCGTAGCGGCGGTCGCGGTAGAAGTCGCTGGTGTTCCGGGCGGAGCGGGGGCGGATGTGGAGCAGCGCCTCGTGGCCGTCCGGGCCGGACGGTTCGAGGACGAGGACATGGTCGGGCTGCTCCTCGCCGGTCAGGCCGGTCAGCCAGGCGTAGGCGCTGTGCGGGCGGAAGCGGTGGTCGGTGTCGTTCGACCGGACCTTGAGCGTTCCGGCGGGTATGACCAGCCGTTCGCCCGGGAAGCGCGCCGACAGCCGCTGGATCCGGCCCGGCAGCAGGGTGCGGCCGGGCACCCGCGCGTCGGCGGGCAGCGGGGAGGGCGCCCAGCCGGTGGCCATGAAGGCGTCCAGGGCCGCCGGGACCGGCAGGTCGTGGCTGCCCGTGTGCGGTCGGGAGGGGGGCGGGGAGGAGGTCATGGGTCTCCTTCGGAGGGGGTGCCGGGGGTGGGCCGGGAAGGCCGGGGAAAGGGCCCGGGAGGTTCGGTCGCCGGACACGTTTCGGTAACGGGATGACGCACTCCTTGGCTGTGCAATTTCACATTACTATGTTACGGGTCACATCGCGTGAGGGCGGAGGTGTTTCCGGTCCGCTCCGCCTCGCGTTCCGCAAGCAGTAGCTCTCCGGGCCGCTCGGCTGCCCGGAGCCCCGGATCCCCTTTCGGACCCTCGCCCGACGGCGGCCCGCTTCCGCCGTCGCCGCGCCCTTTCCCGTACCGAGGAGTGCCCCATGTCCCGTCGCAGCCGTGCGCTGTCCGTATCGCTGAGCGCCTCGCTGGCCCTGGCCCTGCTCAGCGCCTGCTCCCCGCAGAAGGGCGACGACCGAGGCCCGGACAAGCGGCAGCCCGGGGTGGCGACCGGCACCGTCATCGGCGGAACGCCGAAGCGCGGCGGCACCCTGACCGTGCTGTCCAACCAGGACTTCGCCCACCTGGACCCGGCCCGCAACTGGGTCATGCCGACCATGGACTTCGGCACCCGGCTGATCTACCGCACCCTCACCACCTTCCGGGCCGCACCCGGCAAGGCGGGCAGCGAGGTCGTCCCCGACCTGGCGACCGACCTCGGCACGCCCTCCGACGGCGGCCGCACCTGGACCTTCACGCTCAAGTCCGGCCTCGCCTACGAGGACGGCACCCCGATCAGGGCCCGCGACATCAAGTACAACGTCGAGCGCTCCTTCGCCCCGGACCTGGCGGGCGGCCCCGACTACGCCCAGCGCTACCTGGCCGGCGCCGAGGGGTACGCGGGCCCGCTGGACGGCGAGCACCTCGACTCCATCACGACCCCCGACGACCGGACCATCGTCTTCTCGCTGCGCAGACCCGTAGCCGAGTTCTCCTCCACGGTCACGCTGCCCACCTTCTCGCCCGTACCCGCCTCCCGCGAGAAGGGCGTCCAGTACGACCTGCGGCCCTTCTCCTCCGGTCCGTACCGCATCGAGAGCTACGCCCGCGGCAAGAAGCTGGTGCTCGTCCGCAACCCCCACTGGGACGCGGCGACCGACCCGGTGCGCAAGGCGTACCCGGACCGGATCGTCGTGGTCCAGGGCCTCAAGGGCGGCCAGATCGACGACCGGATCATCGAGAGCGCGGGCGCGGACGCCTCCGCCGTCGAGTGGTCCGACCTCCAGCCCTCCAGCGTCGCCAAGGTCCTGCCGAAGCCCGGGATACGGCAGCGGCTCTCCGCCGAGCGCACCGGCTGCACCGACATGCTCGCCCTGAACACCTCCCGCGCGCCCTTCGACGACCCGAAGCTCCGGGAGGCGATGCAGTACGCCGTCGACAAGCAGGCCCAGGTCACCGCCAACGGCGGCCCCGCCCTCAACGACATCGCCACCGCCTACCTCCCGCCGTCCCTCACCGGGGGCCGCGCCGCCGACCCCGTCCACACCGGGCCCGCCACCGGCGACGTGAAGAAGGCCGAGAAGCTCCTCGCCGAGGCGGGCAGGGGCGACGGCTTCGACACGACCATCACCGTCTCCACCGGGGACAAGACCCGCGCCGAGGCGCTCCAGCAGAGCCTGGCCCGCGTCGGCGTCCGGCTGCGGATCGAGACCGTCGACCCCTCCGTCTACTACGACACCATCGGCGACACCGCCAACGCCCCCGACATGGCGATCAGCGGCTGGTGCCCCGACTACCCCTCCGCCGCCACCTTCCTGCCCTTCGTCTTCGACGGCCGCACCATCAAGGCCAAGGGCAACCAGGGCAACGTCTCCCAGTTCCGCGACAAGGCCGTGGAGCGCCGCATGGACGAGATCGCCGCGATGCCCGACGCGGGTGCCGCCGCCCGGGCGTGGAACGAGCTCGACCGGGAGATCCAGCGCAAGTCCCCCGCCGTCCCCCTGCTCTGGGAGCGCAAGCCGCTGCTCGCCGGCGACAACATCGCCGGAGCCTTCGGACACCCCTCCTGGACCGGCCAGTTCGACTTCGCGGTGATCGGCCTGAAGGACCCGTCCCGGAGCAAGGGCTGAGCGGGCGAGGACACCTCACCATGAGCATCCCCACCGTGCCCGCCACCGGGCCGGGTGACGCCCCGCCGGCCGCCGGCCCCGGCTCCCCCGTCCTGCCCGACGCCCTCTGGCGGACGACCTGGCGCCGCCTGTGGGGCGACCGGGGCAGCCGTACGGCCCTGATCGCCGCCGCCCTGCTGATCCTCGTCGCCCTCACCGCCCCCCTGCTCAGCCGGCTGGGCGGCTGGTCGCCCACCGACTTCGACCCCGACGCCATCGACCCCTACCTCGGCGGCCTGCCCCACGGCGCCCTCGGCGGCATCGGCGCCGACCACTGGCTCGGCGTCGAACCGGTCACCGGCCGCGACCTGTTCGCCCGCGTCGTCCACGGCGCGCAGGTCTCCCTGCTGATCGCCTTCGCCGCCACCGCGATCGTCGTCGTGACCGGCACCTCCGCGGGCATCGCCGCCGGCTACTTCGGCGGCCGCGTCGACACCGTCCTGAGCCGGCTGATGGACCTCACCATGTCCTTCCCCTCGCTCATCTTCATGATCGCGATGATGTCGGTGGCCCAGGACGTCAACCGGGTCGTCCTGATGACCGTCGTCATCGGCGTCTTCGGCTGGCCCGGCATCGCCCGCGTGGTGCGCGCCGAGGCCCTCTCCCTGCGGCACCGCGAGTTCGTCGAAGCCGCCCGCGCCTGCGGCAGCGGCCCCTGGCGCATCCTCACGCGGCAGGTGCTGCCGAACATCTCCGGGCCCGTCATCGCCTACACCACGCTGCTGATCCCCGGAATGATCAGCACCGAGGCGGCGCTCAGCTTCCTCGGGGTGGGCGTGCGTCCGCCCACCCCGTCCTGGGGCCAGATGATCGCCGAGGCCGTCGCGTACTACGAGACCGACCCCATGTACTTCGTCGTCCCCAGCGTCTTCCTCTTCGTCGCCGTCCTCGCCTTCACGGTCCTCGGCGACGCGCTGCGCGACATCCTCGACCCCCAGGGAGGCCGCCCGTGATCGCCTACCTGGCCCGCAGATGCCTCGGAGTGGCCGGCGTCCTGCTCGCCATCTGCGCCGTCACCTTCGTCATCTTCCACCTGCTGCCCGCCGACCCCGCCGCGGCCGCCTGCGGCAAGACGTGCAGCCCCGAACGGCTCGCGGAAGTGCGCCGCTTCATGGGGCTCGACCAGCCGGTGTGGCGGCAGTTCGGCGACTACCTCGTCGGCATCTTCGCCGGTCGCGAGCTGGGCAGCGGCCCGCACGCGCTCCAGTGCGGCTTCCCCTGCCTCGGCTACTCCTACGAGAACGCCCTGCCGGTGTGGGACCTGCTGATGGACCGGCTGCCCGTCTCCGCCTCCCTGGCGTTCGGCGCCGCCTGCCTGTGGCTGGTGCTGGGTCTGGGCGCCGGGGTCACCGCCGCCCTGCGCAAGGGCGGACTGCTCGACCGCACGCTGATGGTCACAGCGGTGGCCACGGCCTCCCTGCCCGTCTACTTCACCGCGATGATGCTCCTGTACGCACTGGTCCGGCTGACCGGGCTGCTGCCCTACCCCGCCTACGTCCCGCTGACCGACGACCCCGTCTCCTGGGCCGCCAACCTGCTGCTGCCCTGGACCGCCCTGGCCCTGCTGTACGCCGCCATGTACGCCCGCCAGAGCCGCAGTTCGATGATCGAGACGATGGCGCAGCCCTACATCCGCACCGCACGCGCCAAGGGGCTGCCCGCCCGGAGCGTGGTGGTCAAGCACGGACTGCGCTCCGCGATGACGCCGGTGCTCACGCTCTTCGGCATGGACCTCGGCGCGCTGCTCGCCGGCGCGGTCATCACCGAGTCCATCTTCGGCATCCCCGGGGTGGGCCGTCTCTTCTACGACGCCCTGCAACGCTCCGACCAGCCCGTCGTGCTCGGCGTCACCCTGCTCGCCGCCTTCTTCATCGTGGCGGCCAACGTCGTCATCGACCTCCTGTACGCCGTCGTCGATCCGAGGGTGAGGAACTGACCCGTGCCGCACACCACCGCACCGGACCGCCCGCTGCTGCGCGTCCGCGACCTGCGGGTCGCCTTCGACACCCCGGCGGGAGCCGTCCAGGCCGTCGACGGGGTCTCGTTCACCGTGGAGGCCGGCCGCACCCTGGGGCTGGTCGGGGAGTCCGGCTCCGGCAAGTCGGTCACCTCCCTCGCCGTGCTGGGCCTGCACCGCCGGGCCCGGGTGAGCGGATCGATCGCCCTCGCCGGGGAGGAGCTGGTCGGCCTGGGCGACCGGCGGTTCGGCCGGCTGCGGGGCCGCCGGATGGCCATGGTCTTCCAGGACCCGCTGTCCGCGCTGCACCCCGCGTACACGGTCGGCGAACAGATCGCGGAGGCCCACCGCCACCACTTCGGCAGCGGTCGGCGCGCCGCCCGCCGACGCGCCGTGGAGATGCTCGGCGAGGTCGGCATCCCCGAACCGGCCCGCCGGGCGGGGGAGTACCCGCACCAGTTCTCCGGCGGGATGCGCCAGCGCGCGATGATCGCCATGGCCCTGTCCTGCGAACCGGAACTGCTCGTCGCGGACGAGCCGACGACCGCGCTCGACGTCACCGTCCAGGCGCAGATCCTGGACCTGATCGTCCGCCTCCAGGAGGAACGCGGACTGGGCGTCCTGATGATCACCCACGACCTCGGCGTGGTGGCGCGCGTCGCCCACGACGTGCTCGTCATGTACGGCGGACGCGGCGCCGAACAGGCCCCGGTGGACGCGCTGTTCGAGGAACCTGCCCACCCCTACACCCGGGGGCTGCTGGACTCGCTGCCCCGGCTGGACGATCCCGACGACGCCCCGCTGCGGGCCATCCCCGGCAGTCCGCCGTCCCCGGCCGAGCCGCGCGCCGGCTGCCCCTTCGAGCCCCGCTGTCCCCGGGCGGCCGCGGCCACCGCCCCGGAGCGGGCCCGCTGCGCCGCCGAGACGCCCCGCTCCACGGGCCTGCCCGGCGGGCGGTCGATCGCCTGCCATCTGCCCCTGACGGCCGCCCCGCCCGCTCCGCGCCCCGGTCCGTCCGGCGGGGCGCCCGTACCGGCCGAGGAGGCCCGATGAACAACCCGCCTTCCACATCACGGAGTTCGTACGACCCTTCCGGGGGCGCCGGAGCCGTGGCGACGCCCGGAGGCCCGGTGGCGGGCGGCGGGCCGGGCCCCCGTACGGCGAAGGCGGCCGGCGGGGCGGGTCCCCGCACGGCCGGGGACGCCGGGGCGGGGCCCCTGCTGTCCGTACGCGGTCTGGCCAAGACGTTCCCCGGCCGCCGCGTCCTGGGGCGTGCCGCAGCGCCGGTCCGCGCGGTGGACGGCGTCGATCTGGAGCTGGCGGCGGGCGAGACCCTCGGGCTGGTCGGCGAGTCCGGCTGCGGCAAGTCCACCACCGGCCGGATGCTGGTGCGACTGCTCGAACCCACGGCGGGGACCGTCGAGTTCGAGGGGCGCGACATCACGCGTCTGTCCCCGCGCGAGCTGCGGTCCACCCGGCGTCGCCTCCAGATCGTCTTCCAGGACCCGCACGCCTCGCTGAACCCCCGGCAGACCGTCGCCCGGATCATCTCCGAACCGCTGCTGGTGCAGGGGGCCTCGGTCCGGTCGGCCCGGGACAGGGCCGCCGAACTGCTCGAACTGGTGGGCCTGGGGGCGGAACACCTCGACCGGCATCCGTACCAGTTCTCCGGGGGCCAGGCGCAACGCATCGGGATCGCCCGCGCGTTGGCGACCGGGCCCCGTCTGATCGTCGCGGACGAACCGGTCTCCGCGCTGGACGTGTCGGTGCAGGCCCAGGTCGTCAATCTGATGGAGCGTCTGCGGGCGGAGCTGGGGCTGTCGTTCCTCTTCATCGCCCACGACCTCTCCGTCGTGAAGCGGGTGTGCGACCGGGTGGCGGTGATGTACCTGGGCCGCGTCGTCGAGATCGGCGACAAGCGCGAGCTGTACGGCCGCCCGGCGCACCCCTACACCCGGGCGCTCCTCTCGGCGGTCCCCCTGCCGGATCCGGCGGCCGAGCGGCGACGGGAGCGGATCATCCTGCTGGGCGACCCGCCGAGCCCGGCGGCGCCGCCCGGCGGCTGCGGCTTCCACCCGCGCTGCCCCAAGGCGCAGGCCGTCTGCCGTACGGAGCGGCCGCTGCTGCGGACCGTGGGCCCCGGTACGCGTACGGCCGCCTGCCACTTCCCCGAGACGGACTGAGCGCCGCGGGTGGTCCGCACCCTCCGGACCACCGGCGGGCGTACAACAGCCGTCATTTCGCCGGGCGTTCACCGAGGAGCCGGATCGGATTCGGTTCGGAGCCTTCCCAGTGGAGTGTGACCTGTGCAATGGTACATGGCACAGGGCGTGGGCATGTCAATTCCGGCCGGTACCCCTTCCGTCCGGCGACAGCACGGCTGCGAGTACACCCCCCGGCCCACGCCCTCCATCCCATCGGTCACGCCCGTGCGTGCCTCCGATCCCCTCATGGGAGGAACCCAACGTGAGAACCACACTCGTCCGCCGAGGTGTGGGTGCCGTCCTGCCCCTGGCTCTGGCCGGGGCGATGGGCGTCGCGCTGCTCGCGCAGCCGGCCCAGGCGCAGCCGACATCCCCATCGGCAGCCACGGCATCGACCGCGTCACCGCTGTCCCGACCGGACGCGTCCGCCGAACTCGCGCCCCAAGCGCAGCAGTTCGCCGAGTCGGACGCCGGCCACCAGACCGCGGACCGCCTGGACGCGTCCCGGATACCCCCGGTGAGCGCCGACAAGTCACCCCTCAAGGAGGCGTACGACCACGGCGCCCCCGAGCAGCGGAAGGCAGACGGGAACTCCTCGGCGAAGGCGTCCGCCGCCGCCTGCGACCCGGCCGACTTCACCGGCCGCACCGGGGCCGATCTCGTACGGCAGATCAAGGCGTCCTCCGTCGACTGCGTGAACACGCTGTTCAGCCTGACCGGCGAGAACGCCCGACTGGCCTTCCGCGAGGCCCAGATGACCACCGTGGCCTACGCGCTGCGCGACAACGCCGCCTACTACCCGGGCGACGGCAGCACCGGTACGCCGCAGCTCGTGCTCTACCTCCGCGCGGGGTACTACGTGCAGTGGTACAACCCGGACGTCGTCGGCCCGTACGGCGCCACCCTGCGGACCGCGATCCGCTCGGGCCTCGACAGCTTCTTCGCGAGCCCGCGCTCCCGCGACGTCACCGACGAGAACGGCGACACGCTCTCCGAGGCGGTCATCCTGATCGACAGCGCCCAGGAGAACGCCCGCTACCTCGCCGTCGTGAAGCGGCTGCTGGCGGACTACACCTCCGCCTGGAACGGCTTCAACCGGATGCTCGCCGCGGTCAACAACGTGTACACGGTGACCTTCCGGGGCCACCAGGTGCCCGCGTTCGTCAGCGCCGTCGAGGCGGACCCGAGCCTCCTCGACTCCCTGCACCGCTTCGCCGCCGACCACCTCTCCCTGCTCGACGGCGACCACGCGTACCTGGCCTCCAACGCCGGACGCGAACTGGGCCGCTTCCTCCAGCACCCGAGCCTGCGGGCCAAGGCGCGCCCGCTCGCCGCCGACCTGCTCCGCAAGACCTCCCTCACCGGCCCCACCGCCCCGCTCTGGGTGGGCGTCGCGGAGATGGCCGACTACTACGACAAGGCGAACTGTTCCGACTACGGCGTCTGCGACCTCCAGGAACGCCTCAAGCGAGAGGTCCTGCCGGTCCGTCACACCTGCAGCCCCAGCATCCGCATCCTCGCCCAGCAGATGACGTCCGCCGAGCTGAACGCCTCCTGCACCAGCCTCATCCAGCAGGACGCCTACTTCCACCGGATCGCCAAGGACAACGGCCCGGTGGCCGATGACAACAACACCACCATCGAGGTCATCGCCTACGACTCCAGCGCCGACTACCAGACGTACGCCGGCGCGATGTACGGGATCGACACCAACAACGGCGGCATGTACCTGGAGGGCGACCCGGCCGCCGCCGGCAACCAGCCCCGCTTCATCGCCTACGAGGCCGAGTGGCTGCGGCCGGAGTTCCACATCTGGAACCTCAACCACGAGTACACGCACTACCTCGACGGCCGCTTCACCATGCACGGCGACTTCACCGAGAACATGTCCACCCCCACCGTCTGGTGGGTCGAGGGCTTCGCGGAGTACATCTCCTACCACTACCGGGGCGAGCCCTACACGGCGGCGATGACCGAGGCCGGCAAGGGGACGTACGCCCTCAGCACGCTGTTCGGCACGGACTACAGCCACGACACCACGCGGGTGTACCGCTGGGGCTACCTCGCCGTGCGCTACATGCTGGAGAAACACCCCGCCGACATGGACAAGGTGCTCGGCCACTACCGCACCGGGCAGTGGGCCGCCGCGCGGACCTACCTCACCAGCACGATCGGCACCCGGTACGACAGCGACTTCCGGAGCTGGCTGGCCGGCTGCGCGGCCGGTGACTGCGGGAGCGGCGGCGACGGCGCCGTCGCCGAGTGCACCGACCCCGACACCCGCGTGCTGGGCGAGAACTGCCGCCGCAGCAACCTCTCCGCGACCAAGGGCAACTACGCCTACCACTACCTGTACATACCGGCCGGGACCCGTCAGTTGAAGATCACCGTCAGCGGCGGCACCGGCGACGCCGACCTCTACTACAGCGCCTCCGGATGGGCCACCACCGCCTCCGCGACCCAGCGGGCCACCGGCACGGGCAACTCCCACACGCTGACGGTGAACAACCCGCGCGCCGGCGCGCACTACATCAGCCTGTACGCGGCCTCCGCGTTCGGCGGAGCCACCCTCACCACCGCCTACTGACCGGAGGATTCGCCCCCTCGGCCGGGGGCCGCGCCATCGGCGCGGGCCCCGGCCGGCCGTCCGCCGGGCGGCGGAAGAGCGGCCGGGCTCCACTGTCAGTGCCTCCCCCTACATTCGGAACATCACTCGGGGAGCACCGGAGAAGGAGCCCAGTCATGTCCGCCAACAGGATCCAGCACAAGGTCAACCACGTCGCTCTGGTCGTGGACGCCTCCGGTTCCATGTACCAGCACCAGGGGCAGCTCGTCCGCGTCGTGGACGAGTTCGTCGCGGGGCTGAAGGCGGAGTCGGACAGCCTCGGCCACGAGACCCGGATCAGCCTCTACTCCTTCGACCACCGCGTGGAGAACCTGGTCTGGGACATGGACGTGAAGCACCTCCCGTCCATGCGCGGGCTCTACAAGGTCAACAACGGCGCGACCGCCCTCATCGAGGCATCCCTCAAGTCGCTGGACGACCTGGGGCACATCTGGGAGGAGTACGGCGAGCACAGCTTCCTCCAGATCGTCGTCACGGACGGCGAGGAGAACGCCTCCGGCGGCGACCGGCGGCACGACGGCGACATGACCATCCTCGGGCCCTGGCTGGAGCGGATCACGGCGAAGATGGGCGGGCTGCCGGGGCACTGGACCTCCGCGATCCTCGTCCCCAACTCCCTGGCGAAGCGCACCGCCCAGAACTACGGCTTCCCCGCCGGCAACATCGCCATCTGGGACGCGGACTCCCAGAAGGGCGTCGAGGACGCGATCGGCACCGTGCGCGCCGCCGCCACCAGCTTCCTGCGCGGCCGCGAACAGGGCGTGCGCGGCACGAAGAACCTGTTCGCGGTGGGCCAGGACATATCGGTCGACGACGTGCGGGCCACTCTCGAACCGGTCCCGGCCGACAAGTACCGCCTGCTCAAGGTCGACAAGGAGACGGAGATCCGCGCCTTCGTCGACTCGCACCCGGGCGTCACCTACGAACGCGGCTCCTGCTACTACCAGTTGGGCGCCCGGGTCCAGGTGCAGCCCGACAAGGAGGTCATCGTCGTCGAGAAGGACACCGACCGCGCCTACACGGGCGAGGCGGCGCGCAACCTCCTGTTCGGCGCGGGTGTGCGCGGGACCGTCTCGGTGAAGGCCGGCAACAACCCCAAGCTGGAGGTGTACGTCCAGAGCCGCTCGGTGAACAGGAAGCTCAAGGCCGACACCCGCCTGCTCATCATGCTCTGAGCGCTCCGGGCGATGTGAACGCTCGCGCGCCGGGCGGCCGTTCAGCCCGAGGACGCCGGGGCGGAGGTGTCCGTTGCCACGGTCACCGCGAGCATCCCGAGCGCCGTGCCCATCAGGTAGCGCTGGGCGCGGAGCCAGGAGGGGCGGCGGGCGAGGAAGACGGCGATGGCCCCGGCGGCCAGCACGATGCCCAGGTTGACGGTGAGGGCCACCACGATCTGGACGGAGCCCAGCACCAGCCCCTGGAGCAGCACGTTCCCCCGCTCCAGGGCGATGAACTGCGGGATGAGGGAGAGGTACATGATGGCGATCTTCGGGTTGAGCAGATTCGTCATCAGCCCCATCGTGAACAGTCTGCGCGCCGAGTCGTGCGGCAGATCGGCGGGCGCGAAGACGGAGACGCCTCCGGGTCTCAGGGCGCACCACGCCAGATAGGCGAGGTAGGCGGCCCCGGCCAGCTTCACCGCCACGTACAGCTCGGGCACCGCGAGGAAGACCACCGACAGCCCCAGGTTCGTGGCCAGCAGATAGACCAGGAACCCCACGGCCACCCCGCCGAGGGAGACCACGCCCGCCCGTCGCCCCTGGGTGATGCTCCGGGAGACGAGGTAGATCATGTTCGGTCCCGGGGTCAGGACCATGCCGAGGGCGACGAGCGCGACCCCCACCACCCCGCTCAGCTCGACCACGTACGCCCACCGCCCTGTCCACACGGGGCGCCGGACAGCCCGGACCCCTCCGCGCCGGCCGTACGGCTCGGTGCGATCGAAGCCTAGATTTCGCTCTCGGCTCGGTGCAATAGTGGACATTGCACTCGGTGCAATGTGGGCGTCCGGTGCTCCGCTTCGTCGGCCGGGGCCAGGGAAAGGGGACGACGGGATGGATTTCCGCACTGTCGCGGACACTGCGGCGGAGGAGATCGCGAGCGGGCGGCTCAGGCCCGGGGAACGGCTGCCGCCGCAGCGGGAGTTCGCCCGGCGGCACGCCATCGCCGACTCCACCGCCGCCCGCGTCTACCAGGAGCTCGCCCGCCGGGGGCTCACCGCCGGCCACGTCGGCCGCGGCACGTTCGTCACGGAGCGGCCGGGCGCGCCCGGCCCGGCGCCCGCCCTCTCCGAGCCCTCCGCGGGCCGGATCGACCTGGAGCTCAACCACCCCGTCGTCCCCGAGCAGGCCGCGCTGCTCGCCGCCGGCCTGGAGCACGTGATCGACCCCGACCGCCTGGAGTCGGCGCTCCGCCCGACCGGGCCCGCCGGCACGCCCGGCGCCAGGGAGGCGGCCGCCGCGCTGCTCGCGCGGGGAGGGTCCCGGCCCGCCCCGGGGGACGTCCTGTTCGCCGGGAACGGCCGGCAGGCGATCTCCGCCGCCGTCGCCGCGCTGACCAGGCCGGGGGCGCGCCTGGGCGTCGAGGAGTTCACCTACCCGGTGCTGAAGGCCGTCGCCGCCCGGCTCGGCGTCACCCTCGTGCCCCTGGCCATGGACGAGGAGGGGCTGATCCCCGAGGCGGTGGCCGAGGCGCACCGCACCGAACCGCTGCACGCCGTCTACGTCCAGCCCGTCCTGCACAACCCGCTGGGCCGCACCATGTCCCCGCGCCGCCTCGACCACCTGGCCGATGTGCTGCTGACCTCGGGAATCCACGCGGTCGAGGACGCCGTCTGGGCCTTCCTCCGGGACGACCTGCCGTCCCTCGCCTCCCGCGCCCCGGAGCGGACCGTGCTCGTGGACAGCCTCTCCAAGCGGCTCGCCCCGGGCCTGACCGTCGGGTTCGCGGTGGCCCGGGCCCCGCTCGCCGGCCGGGTCACGGCGGCCCTGCGCTCCGGCGGATGGGCGCCGTCGCGGTTCCCCCTGGAGGCGATGGCACGCTGGCACGCGGACGGAACCGCCGAGACCCTCGCGCGGGCCAAGCGGCGGGAGGCACGGGCGCGGCAGGAGATCGCGCGACGCCATCTCGGCGACTTTCGGACGAGCGGCGACCCCGGTTCGTACTACCGCTGGTGGGAGCTGCCCGCCCCGTGGCGCGCCGACACCTTCGTCGCCGCCGCCGCGCGGCACGGCATCGCGGTGACCCCGGCCGCCGCCTTCCGCGTCGGCCGCCGGAGCGTCCCGCACGCGATCCGCCTCGGCCTCGCCTCACCCACCCGCCACGCCCTCTCCCACGCCCTCACCACCCTCGCCGACCTCGCCCGAACCGCACCGCACGAACTCACGGACGCCTGAACGGCTTCCGGCCCGGCCCCTCCTCAGGGCGCCCGGTCGCCCCGGCGTGCGGTCTCCTCCAGGAGGCCGTCGAGGTCCTTCAGCCGGTCCAGGCCCTTCACCGCCCTGGCCATGCGGTGGTTATGGCCCAGCGACTCGCGGTGTCGGTGGAGAAAGGCCCAGTAGCCCGCCGTGTACGGGCAGGCGTGCTCGCCGGTGCGCTCGGTGGGGCGGTAGGCGCAGGGCCCGCAGAGATCGCTCATCTTGTGGATGTAGGACCCGCCGGAGGTGTACGGCTTGGTCGTCATCCGGCCGCCGTCCGCGTACTGGGACATGCCGACGACGTTGGGCAGCATCACCCAGTCGTAGCCGTCCACGAAGCACCGGTGGAACCAGTCCGTCACCGCCGCCGGGTCCCAGCCGTCCTGGAGCGCCCGGCTGCCGAGCACCATCAGGCGCGGGATGTGGTGGGTCCACCCGGTGTCGCGCACCTGCCGCAGCACGGTGGACAGGCAGTGGGCGGTGACCGCGTCGGCGTCCAGGTCGAGGAACCAGTCGGGCAGCGAAGCCCGGTGGCGCAGCGCGTTGCGGGACCGGTACTCCTCGCCGAAGTGCCAGTACAGCTGCCAGACGTACTCCCGCCAGCCGGCGATCTGCCGGACGAACCCCTCGACGCTGTTGAGCGGCGCGTCGCCCGACCGCCACGCCTTCTCCGCCCGCTCCACGCATTCGGCGGGGTCGAGGAGGCCGAGGTTGAGGGGGACGGACAGCAGGCTGTGGCTCATCACGGGGTCGGCGGTGAGCATCGCGTCCTCGTACCGGCCAAAGTCGCCGAGGCGGTGGGCGACGAAGCGCCGCAGCGCGGCCAGGGCCTCCCGCCGGGTGACGGGGAAGCGGCGCGGACCGTCCCGGCCGACGAACGCGACCTCCCCGTCACGCTCCCAGCGGTCGAGGTCGCGGCGCACCTCGTCGTCGATCTCGTCCTCGCGCGGCCGGTAGGGAGCGGGGACGTCCAGCTCCTCGCGGCCCCGGGGCGGCGGCTCGCGGTTGTCGTGGTCAAGGTTCCACGTCCCCCCGGCCGGCCGGTCGCCGTCCATGAGCAGCTCGTGCTCCCGCCGCACCCACCGGTAGAAGCCCTCCATCCGCAGCCGGTCGCCGCCGTGCTCCTCGGCCCACGCGCCGAACTCCTCCCGGGGCACCAGGAAGCCCCGGGCCGGCAGGACGTCGACGTCGTCCCGGGCGGTCACGAACTCCAGGGCGGCCCGGGAGGTCGGGTGGCAGACCGTCAGCCGGCCGCCGCCGCCGTCGAACCCGGCCTCCGCCAGCCCCTCCGCATAGGTCCGGGCCCGCACGTAGCGGACCCGGTCGCCCAGTTCGGCGGCCCGGTGCCGCATCGCGGAGAGGACGACGTGGGCCTTGGCCCGGTGGAAGCGGCGGCGGCGCAGTACGGAGCGGGCCTCGATCATCAGGACCGGAGCGCGGGCGTCCGGACCGCCGTCGCGTGCGTCGAGGAAGTGGGGACCGAGCTGATCCCCGAAGAGCCAGTGGGTGCGTGGTGCCATCGCGAGCGCCTGTCCTGCCGTCGGGTACCCCCGTCACCCACGCTAGGGAGGCGCCGGGCCGGCCCCGGCGACGCCACGCCGGGCGGCCCGGTCGCACCGGTCGCACCCCGGCCGTTCGGGCCGCTCAGGCCGTCCCCGCCGTCATGCGCCGCAGGCCCGTGTACTGGAGCGCGGTGTAGACCGCCACGATCACCGCGCCGATCAGCAGGAACACCACCCCCGTGCCGTTCAGCGGTACGACGTCGGCGAAGGCCGTCACCAGGCAGCCGACCGCGCAGACGGCGTTGACCGCGACCACGGTCCGCGCCAGGGCGAGCGGAATCACCGGGTAGCCCGCGATCAGGGCGAGGCAGGCCGCTCCGCCCAGTTGGAAGATCCCGAACCCCACCGCGAAGGCCACCGGCATCCCGGTCAGGGAACCCAGCGGTGCGGCGGCCGCGACCAGCACGAGCCCCATCACGGCGGTGCTCACACTGTCCACGCGCAGCACCAGACGGAGGAAGCGGGCGGGGTCCGCCGCGGAGGCGGGCGGGGCGGCCGGGGCGAGGGCGTAAGTCATGACGTATCTCCTTCGTGCGGCGGGTCGGTGACACCGTGTCACGCGGGGGCGCCGGGACTCCATGACCTCCCAGGTCAAGTCCGCGGCGGCGCGACGTCCTCTGTACGGTGAGGGCATGGAGATCCAGGAGCCGTCCCGCGTGGGCCCGTTGCTGCGGGAGTGGCGTCGCCGTCGCAAGCTCAGCCAGCTCGAACTGGCCCTGCGCGCGGACTCCTCGACCCGCCATCTCTCCTGCGTGGAGACCGGCCGCGCCCGGCCGAGCCGCGAGCTGCTGCTCCGGCTCGCCGAGCACCTCGACATCCCGCTGCGCGACCGCAACGGCCTGCTGCTCGCGGCCGGTTACGCCCCGGCCTACCGGGAGTCGCCGCTCGACAGCGAGCCGATGGCCATGGTCCGCTCGGCGATCAGGGCGATGCTCGCCGGCCACGAGCCGTACCCGGCCGCCGCGATCGACCGGGCCTGGAACATCGTCGACCGCAACGACGCCATGTCCCTGCTCATGGGCACCGTGCCACCGCGTCTGGCGGAGTCGGGCGGCAACGTGATGCGGCTGATCCTCCACCCGGAGGGGCTCGCCCCGCAGTGCCTCAACTTCGCCCAGGTCCGCGCGCACGCCCTCGGCCGGCTGCGGCACCAGGCCGACACCACCGGCCACGACGACCTCCGCGCGCTGTACGAGGAGGTGTCCGCCTATCCGGTCCCGCCGGGCCTCGACACCGACCCCGGCCCGGTGGACCCGGCCGGCATCGTCGTCCCGCTGCGCATCCGCACGCCCCTCGGCGACATGGCGTTCTTCAGCACGATCGCCACCTTCGGGGCGCCGGCCGACGTGACCCTGTCGGAGCTGGCGGTGGAGTCGTTCTTCCCGATGGACGAGCGGACCGACGCCCTGCTGCGCACTCTGGCGTCGATGGGCGCGCAGGGGTAGCGGACCGTACGCCGATGAGGCACGGCCGTACGCAAGCGGGGTACGGCGCGTTGCGCGGCCGCACGCCCACGGGATGCGGCGCGGTGCACGGCCGTACGCCCACGGGGCGCGCCGGCGGGTGACCGTACTTCCTCGGCGCGGTCCGTTCGCGTGCCCTTCGTGGACGCGGGCGGAGGTCAGAGGTCAGTAGGGACGCCGGTCGGAGCCGGAGCGCGGCTTGGGGTACGGGTGGGACCCGAACCCCCTTCCCTCGCTGCGTAGTTGCCGGGCCCGTATCCGGGCCGCCTGCTCGATCAGCAGCCCGTCCGCGTTCTCGGTCGGGCCCCTCCGCCCACGCCGGATCAGCACCACCGCACACCACGCGGACGCCGCGCCGATTCCCGCCACCAGTGCGACGAACGCCCCCATGTATCTCCCGATCCCTGAACGCCGAACACAGTCGCGTACGCCATCCTCCCCGCCCGTCTCCGCGCGTCGCAAGGGCGGATCCCGGTTGACTTGATACCCCCAGGGGGTATGGTGAGGTGAGTGGTCGCGCTCCGGCGGCCCTGATGAGGGAGTGGGTCATGCAGACCGGTCTCAGGATCACGGCCTTCGCGGCGGGCCTCGCGGCGGCCTTCGGTTCGGCGTACGCGGTGGGCGGGGCGCTGGAGCCCGCCGACGCACCGAAGAAGCCGGCCCACCAGGACGCCCACGGCGAGAAGGAGCGGCCGGCGGCCGGGAAGGGGGAGGCGGAAGACCTCCCCGGCGGGCTGGCGGTCTCCCGGGACGGCTTCACGCTCGACCTCGACACCCCGCGCGTCGAAGCGGGCGAACCCGCCGAACTGCGCTTCTCCGTCGTGGACGAGGACACCTCCCGCAAGGTGACCGCGTTCCGCCGCGAGCACGGCAGGGAACTGCACCTGATCGTCGCCTCGGGCGACCTCGCCACCTACCGGCACCTGCATCCCGTACGGGCCGCCGACGGCACCTGGTCCGCCCCCGTCGAACTGCCCGAGGCCGGCGGCTACCGCGTCTTCGCCGACTTCACCCCGGACGTGAAGAACGCCGAAGGAGTCACCCTCGGCGCGGACCTCGCGGCGGCGGGCGACGCGCGCCCCGAACCGCTGCCGGACACCGGGCGGACCGTGACCGTCGACGGGTACGAGGTGACGCTCGACGGGGCCCTGCGTCCCGGCGCGGGCACTGAGATCACGATGGAGGTCGAGAAGGACGGCAAGCCGGTCACCGACCTCCAGCCGCACCTCGGCGCGTACGGCCACCTCGTCGCACTCCGCGCCGGCGACCTCGGGTACCTCCACGTCCATCCGAACGGCGAGCCCGGCGACGGCCGGACGAAGCCGGGCCCCGGGATCTCCTTCACCGCGACGGCCCCGACCAAGGGCGCCTACCGCCTCTTCCTCGACTTCCGGCACGAGGGCAAGGTCCGCACCGCCGCGTTCACCGTGCACGCCGGGGGAGCGTCCCCCGAGGCGTCCGTGCCCGGGAGCGGAGAGACCCCCGGCCACGGACACTGAGCGCCGTCCGCCCGCCGGAGGGTGATGAGTCCCTGCGGGCGGGTCGAGAAGGCGGGAAGGGGGCCCGGTCGGCAGCACCCGCAGCTCTGGCTTAGGCTTGCCTAACCTTCACTGCTCGGCCAACCTGAGGACCCTCCATGCTCGGCTTCACCCGCGTGCGCCGCCACACCATCGCCGCCACGGCCACCACCGTCGCCCTCGCCGTCGCCCTGGTCGGCTGCTCCTCGGACGGCGACGAGAAGGACGGGGCGAAGGACTCGGCCAAGAGCGGCGGCGCGTTCCCCGTCTCGATCAAGAGCTCGCTCGGCACCGCGAAGATCGAGGAGAAGCCCGAACGCATCGTCACCCTCGGCCAGGGTTCCGCCGAGACCGCGATAGCCCTCGGTGAGACCCCGGTCGGCATCGAGAGCTACCCGTGGGGCAGCGACAAGTCCGGCTACCTGCCGTGGATCGACGAGGCCGTGAAGAAGTCCGGCGACAAGCTCCCGAAGCAGTTCACCGGCGGCGAGGAGATCGACTTCGAGGCGATCACCGAGCTGGAGCCCGACGTCATCCTCGCCCCCTGGTCGGGCATCACGCAGAAGCAGTACGACGTCCTCAAGGACATCGCTCCCACGGTCGCCTACCCCGACCAGGCGTGGAGCACCGACTGGGACCAGCAGATCGACATCATCGGCAAGGCGCTCGGCCGCACCGAGGACACCGACGGCCTCAAGACGAAGATCGAGAAGCAGCTCGCCGACGCCGCGGCCACCCGGCCGAACTACAAGGACGTCACCTTCTCCTACATCTACAACTCCGGCCCCGGCACCCTCGGCGTCTTCAAGCCCGAGGAGCAGCGCGTCAAGATGGTCTCCTCGCTCGGCCTGAAGGTCGACCCGGTCGTCAACGGCTTCAAGGAGACGCCCGGCACCGACTCGGCCCTCATCGGCCTGGAGAACGCCGAGAAGCTCAAGGACAGCGACGTCGTCTTCACGTTCTACACGGACGAGAAGAACCGCAAGGAGATCGAGGGCCAGAAGCTGTACGCCGCGATCCCCGCCATCAAGAAGGGCGCCGTCGTCGCGAGCAACGACAACTCCTTCGTCACCGCCTCCTCGATCATCAACCCGCTGACCGTGCCGTGGACGATCGAGCGCTACCTGCCGCTCATCGACAAGGCCGTCAAGACCGCCGCCAAGTAACCCCGGCCGGGTATCCGGACCGCCGAGCCCGCAAGGCACACTCCCCTTCCATGGCAACCACCACGGCCGCACCCCCGAGCGGCGCCGGTACCTCCCGTACCGGCGCCGCCCGGGTGGCGTTCCTCCTGCTCCTCGGCCTGGCCGCGCTGGCACTCGCGCTGTGCGCCAGCGTCATGTTCGGCAGCCGCTCCACGTCGTTCGGCGACGTCCTCGACGTCCTGCGCTCCACCGCCGACCCCAACATCACCACCATCGTCGAGAGCCGCTACCCGCGCACCGCCCTCGGCGTCCTCGCCGGTCTCTGCCTGGCGGTCGCCGGCACCCTCATGCAGGGCGTCTCCCGCAACCCGCTGGCCGAACCGGGCCTCCTCGGCATCAACGCCGGCGCCTCCGCGAGCATCGTCGCCGCGACGGCCTGGCTCGGGGCCTCCGGAGCCACCGACACCATGTGGTGGGCGCTGCCCGGAGCCCTTCTCGCCGGCGTCCTCGTCCACGTCATCGGCTCCGCCGGCACGGGGACGAGCGTGGTGCGCCTGGTCCTCGCCGGGGCCGTGCTCACCGCCGTCCTCATGGCGTTCATCCAGGCCGTGACCCTCAGCAAGCCCCAGGTCTTCGACAGCTACCGCTACTGGGTCGTCGGAGCGCTCGGCGGCCGGGACTTCGACGTCTTCTGGTCCGTCCTGCCGTTCGCCGCCGCCGGCTTCCTGCTGGCCCTCGCCCTCGGCCCCGGCCTCAACGCCCTGGCCCTCGGCGACGCGACCGCCGTCGCCCTCGGCTCGCACCCCGGGCGCACCCGGGGCGGCGGCCTGCTCGCCGCCACCCTGCTCAGCGCCGCCGCGACCGCCGCCGTCGGCCCGATCGCCTTCGTCGGCCTCGCCGTTCCGCACGTCGTCCGGGCCGTGGTCGGCGTCGACTTCCGCGCCCAGATCCTCTTCTCCGCCCTGCTCGGCCCGACCCTGCTGCTCCTCGCGGACGTGGTGGGCCGGGTCGTCATGCGGCCCACCGAACTCATGGTCGGCGTCGTCACCGCCTTCATCGGCGCACCCGCGCTGCTCATCGCCGTACGCAGGATGCGGGGCACCTCATGACCGTCACCACCCGGACCGCTCCCACCCGCAAGGCCCCCCGCGGCTATCTGACCGTCGGCAGCACCGTGGCGGTCCCCGTGCGCCGGGCCTCCGTGCTCGCCGGGCTCGGCCTGTTCGTCCTCCTTCTCGCCGCAGCCGTGGCGACCCTGGCCTGGGGGCGCCTCGGCATCGAGCTCGCCGATCTGCCCGCCGCCCTCGTCGGCGACGCGGAGGGCAAGGACCGGTTCGTCTTCAACCGGCTGCGGGGCCCCCGCCTCACCGTCGCCATCGGCGTCGGCGCCGCACTCGGCCTCTCCGGCGCGCTGTTCCAGTCCGTCACCCGCAACCCGCTGGGCAGCCCGGACGTCATCGGCCTCTCCGCCGGGGCGGGCGCGGGCGCCGCGTTCTGCGCCCTGATGTTCCCCGACACGGTCCCCGTCCCCGTGGGCGCGCTGATCGGCGCGATCCTCGCGATGGCCCTCGTGTACGTCTCCACCGGCACCGGCTTCCGTAACCCCGCCCGGCTCGTCATCGCGGGCATCGGGGTCGCCGCGATGGGCGCCGCCGTCACCCAGTACGTCGTCTACGCCCTGGAACGCGACAAGGCGTCCGTCCTCACCGCGTACGTCAACGGCAGCCTGACCGCACGCTCCTGGACCGACGCCACGACCGTCTGGCTGGTCCTGGCCGCCGCCGCCCCGCTGGCCGCGCTGATCTCGCGGCGGCTCGACATCGGCGAGATGGGCGACGACATCGCCGAGGCGCTGGGCTCCGAACCGAAGAAGGCCAAGACCCTCGCCGTCGTCCTCGCGATCGCCCTCTCGGCCGCCGCCGTCAGCGTCTCCGGGCCCATCGCCTTCATCGCCCTGACCGCGCCCCAGATCGCCCGCCGCCTCAGCCGGGGTTCGGGCCCCCACCTGCTCCTCTCCGCGCTCACCGGCGGCCTGCTGCTGGTGCTCGCGGACCTCTGCTCCCAGCAGCTGGCGCTCTTCGACGACCTGCCCGTCGGGATCTACACGATGGCGATCGGCGGCGCGTACCTCGGTTATCTGCTGGTACGGGAGTGGCGCAGGGGAGTGCTCTGAGGCCGCCCGGGACCGGAGCCGACGGGCGGGCTCCGGCCGTTGCGCCGAGGGGAGTTCGCCCGCGGGGCGGAGTCCGGCGGCGCGTCGGACCGGTGGCGACTGGTCACGTACAGGTTCGTGGACCATACTGCCCGCCGTGGAGCAGAGCATAGATTCGAACAAGAAGCCCGAGTTCGCCGCAGGCACCGACCCGGCGTTCATCCCCCTGCCCGGGCTGGCGGCGCCCGCCGCGCCCCGGAAGCCCGAACCGGAACCGGAGGCCGATTCCGGCGCGGCCCCGGAGGCCGGGGTCGAACGCGACGACGAGCCCGGAACGGCCGCGCCGGAGGGCGAGTCGGACCGGGAGGCCGAGGCGGCGGAGACGGCCGAAGCGGAGGGCGACGAGGCCGGCGCCGAGGACGGCCCGGTCTTCGAGGTGAGCGACCGGCGCGGTTCGATCCGGGTGGCGCGGGAAGGCGTCCGCTTCCGGCTGGACGACCAGGAGGCCGAGTTCGGCTGGGACGAGATCGGTGCGGTGGAGACCACTCCGGCCCGCTTCGGCCGCCGGTTCACGGTGACCGTCCACCTCTCGACCCGCCGCTGGTTCAACGCGGAGGTCGAGGCGGGCAGCCGCAGCGAGCTGAAGGCGTGGCCGGCCGAACTGGACAAGGCCCTGGACGCCTACTTCGAGGAGTCCTGAGCCGCCCGCGCACGGGACGCTCCGACGCGGGCGTCCTGTCCGCGGGCACGGCAGGGGAACGCGGCCACCGGTGCCGCCGGGGCCGCTTCGACGGCCCTGACGCCCGGCGCGGGTCGAACCGCTGGGTCGGCCCCGTCGTCCGGCGCGGTTCGGACCGCCGACGCGGTACGGGCGTTCGGCGCTGATCGCATCGCCGGTCCGGCGCGGGCCGTCCCCGCGGTCGCCCCGGCCCCCGCCCGAACCGCCCGCCGCCGTCAGGGCTTCTCCCGCCCGCGCCCTCGGACGCGTACGACGACGTACCCGATCAGGGCGACGGCGGCCAGCGCCAGCACCACCTTGGACACGAGCCCCACGTACCTGCCGACCACGTCCCACTGGTCGCCGAGCCAGTAGCCGGTCATCACCAGCACGGTGTTCCACACCAGGCTGCCCGCCGCCGTCAGCGCGACGAACACCGGCAGCGGCATGCGCTCCACACCCGCGGGCACCGAGATCAGGCTCCGGAACACCGGCACCATCCGCCCCAGCAGCACCGCCTTGGTGCCGTGCCGGGCGAACCACGCCTCCGTACGCGTCAGGTCGGACGCCTTGACCAGCGGCAGCTTCGCCCACCAGGCGTGCATCCGCTCCCGGCCGAAGACGGCGCCGATCCCGTACAGCACCACCGCGCCGACGACCGAGCCGAGCGTGGTCCAGAACAGGGCGGAGGCGATGCTGAGCACGCCCTGCGAGGCCGCGAACCCGGTCAGCGGGAGGATGACCTCGCTGGGCAGCGGCGGGAACAGGTTCTCCAGCGCGATCGCCGCGCCCGCGCCGGGACCGCCGAACGTCTCGACGAGCCCGGCGGCCCAGCCGGCGATGCCCCCCTGCGGCTCCGAGGCGGCGAGCAGCCGCCCGGCCACCGCCGAGGACGGGGTCAGGTCCATGCCCCCATGGTCGCAGGCCCGGGCTCAGGACCCGTCGAGCACCACCGAACGGCTCAGGTGGCGCGGCAGGTCGGGATCGAGACCCCGCGCGGCCGCCCGCGCCAGCGCGAGGCGCTGGACGCGTACGAGATCGGCCAGCGGGTCGAGTGGACTGTCCACCCAGGTGGCGCCCGTCGCGCCCACCTGCTCCGCCAGGCCCTCGGGGGCCTCGCCGAGCATCCAGGTGGCGGTCCCCTCCGTGGAGATGCTGATGGGGCCGTGGCGGTACTCCATCGCGGGGTACGACTCGGTCCAGGAGAGCGATGCCTCCTTCATCTTCAGCGCCGCCTCGTGGGCCAGGCCGACCGTCCACCCCCGGCCGAGGAAGGAGAACTGCGCGGCGTCCAGCAGCCCGTCGGGCAGCGGCTCGGCGAGGGCGGTCTCCGCGTCCGCGACGGCCTGTCCGGTGTGCAGGCCGAGGTGGGCGCGCAGGAGGGTGAGGGCCGTCGTGGCGAAGCGGGTCTGGACCACGGACCGCTCGTCGGCGAAGTCCAGGACGACGAGATCGTCGGCCGCGGCCTTGACGGGGGTCTCCGGATCGGCGGTGACCGCCACCGTGCGCGTGGTGCCGCGCAGCCGGTTCAGCAGTTCCAGGACCTCGGTGGTGGTGCCCGAGCGGGTCAGCGCGATGACCCGGTCGTAGGAGCGGCCGAAGGGGAACTCGGAGGCGGCGAAGGCGTCGGACTCGCCCTGCCCCGAACCCTCGCGGAGCCCGGCGTAGGCCAGTGCCATGTAGTACGACGTGCCGCAGCCGACGACCGCGATCCGCTCGCCGGCGGCGGGCAGGGCGGCGGCCTCGGGGCCACCGGCCAGAGCGGCGGCGCGCCGCCAGCAATCGGGCTGACTGGCTGTCTCGGTCTCGGCATACGACACGTCTGCACTCCACGGGAACGAGGTGGGTCACGGCGACGGGCTGAGCGGGACCGGCCCTGACTCCTCCCGCCCGGATGTAGAATTATGCACGTTACATGCAGTTATCGAGCAAAAACAAGCAAGGTGCAGGTGGGGGGCGGGCGACCGGCGACCGCTGTGCGACGCTTGCGGCGGTCCGGTCCCCGGCGACCGCGTTCCCGCGAAACGCGGTGCCCGCGCCGGACGGTGAGGAGACGCTCTTGTCCAGGGACGCCCGGTGGGACGCGCTGCTGGAACTGGTCGGCAAGCACGGCAGGGTGGACGTCGAGGAGGCGGCGGCGGCGCTCGACGTCTCGGCCGCCACCATCCGCCGCGACCTGGACCAACTGGCCGAGCAGCACCTGCTGACCCGCACGCGGGGCGGCGCGGTGGCGCACGGTGTCTCCTACGAACTGGCGCTCCGTTACAAGACGGGGCGCCACGCCCCCGAGAAGCAGGCCATCGGGCGTGCGGTGTCGGGGCTGGTCGCCGTCGGCGAGGTGGTCGGCCTGACCGGGGGGACGACGGTGACCGAGGTGGCCAGAGCGCTGGCGGTGCGCCCGGACATCGTGGGCGAGACGGCGGTGGCGGGCGGGCAGCCGACGCTGACCGTGGTGACCAACGCCCTCAACATCGCGAGCGAACTGGCGATCCGGCCGCAGATCAAGATGGTGGTGACGGGCGGGGTCGCGCGGCCCCAGTCGTACGAGTTGACGGGGCCGCTCGCGGTCGGCGTGATGAACGAGATCACCCTGGACGTCGCCGTGCTCGGAGTGAACGCCATCGACATCGACCGCGGTGCGTACGTCCATCACGAGGGCGAGGCCAGCGTCAACCGGCTGCTCGCGGAACGGGCGCAGCGGGTGGTGGTGGCGGCCGACTCGTCGAAGATCGGCAAGCGCGCGTTCGCCCGGGTCTGCGATCTGGGGCCGGTCGACGTCCTGGTCACCGACGCCCGGATCGGCGCGGAGGCGAGGGGCCGGTTCGCAGAGGCGGGGGTGCAGGTCATCGCGGTCTGAGCGCCGGGGCGTGCGGAACGTCATGAAGCGGTGTCGGTCGGGTACCGGAAACGACAAGGAGACCGAGTTCGCCGTGTCGCTGGTACGCCGAACGGGTGAGGGGCGAGAGGATTGCCTGATGAACAGTGAGTGCAGCCGGTGCGAACCCGCCCGGCTCGACGACGGGGTGGACCTGTGAGCAGGTACGACAGGTATGACAGATACGACGCCACCGATGAACAGTGGGAGGGGCTCGCCCAGGTCGTACCGCTGCGCGGCCGGGACGAATGGCCGTCGCGCGTCGACCACCGCACCGTGCCGCGTGACCGAGCGGCCGAACAGCGACGCCTCGTCGTGATGCGGGTGCAGGTCTTCGCGGACGCGCGCGAGGTCGCCGAGTACCTGGTCGCCAAGGTGCCGGTGCTGCTCGACCTGACGGCGGCGGAGACGGACGTGGCGAAGCGGATTCTCGACTTCACCAGTGGTGTGGTGTTCGGCCTCGGCAGCGGTATGCACCGCGTCGACCGCAATGTCTTCCTGCTCTCGCCGGAGGGCATGGAGGTCGAGGGGGTCACCCCCGCGGGCATCGCTCATTCGTAGCTGTGGCTGTGGCTGTGGCTGTGGCTGTGGCTGTGGCTGTGGCAGCCGGCGCCGCGGCGGCCGAGGTGGCTGTGGTCGTGGCCGGCGGCAAGGGGAGCGGCAGTCGGGGTGATGGCCGGACCGGGCCGCCGCCCCCGGCCGCACCGCGCGCGACGCCCGGGTCCGGAGGTGGGCCCGAGGGCGTTGTCGGTGGCCGGTGATAGACCTGGTGCCGTGAACGACATCGATGTGGCAGAACTCCAGCGCCGCCTGGCCGCGTTCGCCGCGGCGCGGGACTGGGGGCAGTACCACACCCCGAAGAACCTGGCGGCCGCGCTCAGCGTCGAGGCGTCCGAACTCCTGGAGATCTTCCAGTGGCTGACGCCCGAGCAGTCCGCCGCCGTCATGGAGGACCCGGAGACGGTCCACCGGGTCGCCGACGAGGTCGCGGACGTGTTCGCTTACCTCCTGCAGTTCTGCCAGGTGTTGGGCATCGATCCGACGGCCGCGCTGGCGGCCAAGGTGGAACGGAACGAGAAACGGTTCCCCCTCCCGGAGGCCCCGGAACCCGAGGATCGTCACTCTTCGGAGTGATCAAGTTATCCACATTCGACTTCGTGTCCACAGATTTCCGATTTCCTCTGGCTTTACGGTGGCGTTGCCCTCACTGTGGGTAATGAATGAGGTGAGCGGGTTTTCGTATGGACGGGGGAGACCGATGGAAGCGGAGCGACTCATCGAGGTCGGGCGCCGGGCGCTGGCGGGCAGCCGGGGCGCGCTGGACGTCATGGCGGAGGCGTGGCAGGCGCAGGCGGTGGCCCGGGCCATCGGCAGCCGGCTGGCGGCGTGCGGACCGCTGGAGTTACGGAGTGAGGCACGGGCACTGGGGGAGATCGGGGCCGGCTGCTCGGCGCTGGACCATCCGTCGGTGCTCTCCGGTGGTGCTCGGGCGGCGCAGTTGTCCGGGATGGCCGAGGTGCGGCCGACCCTGTCGGCGCTCGCACTGCTGCTTTCGGAGGCCGGGATCGCGTTGGTCGGGGTGGCCTGCGACACGGGTGAGGACAATCTGTACTGGCAGTGCATCGAGGCCATGGACGCCGCGGACGAATCGCTCGACCGCGTCCACGGAATGCTGAGACGGCTGTCCGAGCGGGAGCCGGAGCGCGAGCGGGATCGCGACGGCCCCTACGACGGCATACGCGGCCCCGCGGCCTCGGCGGCCGGCCCCTGAGGGCGGTCGTGCGGAGGCGCCCGGGGGAGCCGGTGCGGGGAGAGGCCGAGACGGTCCGGCCGGGCTGATGCGGAGGACCCCGTGCCGGAGGGGCAGGATGGAGGCATGGATCTTCGCATCTTCACCGAGCCCCAGCAGGGGGCCGACTACGACACCTTGCTCACCGTCGCCAAGGCCACCGAGGACCTCGGCTTCGACGCCTTCTACCGTTCCGACCACTACCTCCGGATGGGCTCCGGCGACGGCCTTCCGGGCCCGACCGACGCCTGGATCACCCTGGCGGGGCTGGCGCGCGAGACCCGGCGCATCCGGCTCGGCACGTTGATGACCGCAGGCACCTTCCGACTGCCGGGCGTCCTGGCCATCCAGGTGGCCCAGGTCGACCAGATGTCCGGCGGCCGCGTCGAACTGGGCCTGGGAGCGGGCTGGTTCGAGGAGGAGCACCGGGCCTACGGCATCCCGTTCCCGAAGGAGAAGTTCGGCCGCCTGGAGGAGCAGCTCGCGATCGTCACCGGTCTGTGGGCGACGGAGGTCGGCAAGACCTTCAGCTACGACGGCACCTACTACCAGCTCACCGACTCGCCCGCGCTGCCCAAGCCCGCCCAGGCCAAGGTGCCCGTCCTGATCGGCGGCCACGGGGCGACCCGCACCCCGAGGCTCGCCGCGCAGTACGCGGACGAGTTCAACATCCCGTTCGCCTCGCTGGAGGACAGCGAGACCCAGTTCGGCCGGGTCCGGGCCGCCGCGCAGGCGCACGGGCGCTCGCCCGACGACCTCGTGTACTCCAACGCGCTCATCGTCTGCACGGGCAAGGACGACGCCGAGGTCGCCCGGCGGGCGGCGGCCATCGGCCGGGACGTGGAGGAGCTCAAGGCGAACGGCCTCGCGGGATCGCCCGCCGAAGTGGTCGACAAGATCGGCCGCTACGCGGCGATCGGCTCGCAGAGGATCTACCTCCAGATCCTCGACCTGGACGACCTGGACCACCTGGAACTGATCTCCTCGCAGATCCAGTCCCAGCTGACCTGACCTGACCTGACCTGACCTGACCTGACCTGACCTGACCTGACCCGACCCGACCTGAGGAGGTGGAGGTGGCTGTGAGTACCGGAGGCACGCTCGCCGACGCGCTGGACGCCGGGCCTGTCCCGCTGGACGGCGGGCTCTCCAACCAACTGGAGGCGCAGGGCTGTGATCTGTCGGACGCGCTCTGGTCGGCCCGGCTGCTGGCCGACGCGCCGGAGCAGATCGAGGCGGCCCATCTCGCCTACCTCCGGGCGGGCGCGCGGGTGCTCATCACGGCCAGTTATCAGGCCACCTTCGAAGGGTTCGCGCGGTACGGGATCGACCGGGCCGGAGCCGAGGCCCTGCTCGCCCGCAGCGTGCGGCTGGCCCGGCGCGCCGCCGACACGGCGCGCCGGACCGGTCCCGGGCGGGAGAGCTGGGTCGCCGCGTCGGTCGGTCCGTACGGGGCGATGCTCGCGGACGGCAGCGAGTACCGGGGGCGCTACGGGCTCGGCGTCCGGGAGTTGGAGCGGTTCCACCGCCCCCGGGTCGCGGCCCTGGCCGCTGCCGGGCCCGACGCCCTGGCGTTGGAGACGGTGCCGGACGTGGACGAGGCGGAGGCCCTGGTCCGGGTGGCCGAGGAGACCGGGGTGCCGTACTGGCTCTCGTACAGCGTGGCGGGTGGCCGGACCCGGGCCGGGCAGCCGCTGGAGGAGGCGTTCGCGGTGGCGGCCGGCCGCGACGGCGTCCTCGCGGTCGGGGTCAACTGCTGCGACCCGGAGGAGGCGCAGGAAGCGGTGGAGGTGGCGGTCGCGGTGACCGGTCGGCCCGCCGTGGTCTACCCGAACAGCGGGGAGGGATGGGACGCCGGGGCGCGGCGATGGACCGGGCACGGCACGTTCGACCCGGGCCGGGTGCGGGCCTGGGCCCGTGCCGGGGCGCGGCTCGTCGGGGGCTGCTGCCGGGTGGGGCCGGAGCAGGTGGCCGAGCTGGCCGGGCGACTGGAGGCGTAGGCGGGCGGGGAGCCCGGGGCGTTCGGCTGAGGCGGGTGCGGCGAAAATACCTGGTGGGGGCAGGGGGTGATGGCCATACTCGGACAGGTGTTCCTGACCATCGGTACCACCGGCACCCCTGAACGTCCCGCCACCGATCTGGGCTTTCTGCTGCACAAGCATCCCGACAAGGCGCAGGCGTTCTCCACCTCGCACGGCTCCGCGCACGTCTTCTACCCCGAAGCGTCCGCCGAGCGCTGCACGGCCGCGCTCCTGCTGGAGGTGGATCCGGTGGCGCTGGTGCGGCGCGGCAAGGGCAAGGGCCGGGGCGGAGCCCCCGACGCGGCCCTCGCGCAGTATGTCAACGACCGCCCCTACGCCGCTTCCTCGCTGCTGTCGGTCGCCATCGCCGCCGTCTTCAAGTCCGCGCTCGGCGGTGTCTGCCGGGCCATGCCCGAGCGGGCCGAGAACCCGTTGCCGCTGCGGATCGAGGTGCCCGCCCTCCCCGCGCGGGGCGGGGCCGAGCTGGTGCGCAAGCTGTTCACACCCCTGGGCTGGGAGCGGGTCGAGGCCACGGCCGTACCGCTGGACGAGCAGTTCCCCGCCTGGGGCGACTCGCGCTACGTACAGCTGGTGCTGGAGGGGGAGATGCGGCTCGCCGACGCGCTGCGGCAGGTCTACATCCTGCTCCCCGTGCTCGACGACGCCAAGCACTACTGGGTCGCGCCCGACGAGGTGGACAAGCTGCTGCGGGCCGGGGAGGGCTGGCTGGCCGAGCACCCCGAGCGGCCGCTGATCACGCGCCGCTATCTCTCCCACCGCTGGGGGCTCACCCGCCAGGCCGATCAGGCGCTGGAGCTGGTGCGGCTCGCCGAGTCGGACGACCTGGACGTGGGCTCCGTCGACAACGCGGTGGACGAGAGCACCGACACCGAGGAGAAGCCGGTCCCGCTGGCCGAGCACCGGTGCACGGCGATCCTCGACGCGCTGCGGGCCGCCGGTGCGAGCCGGGTGCTCGACCTCGGCTGCGGCCAGGGCCAGTTGGTGCAGGCGCTGCTCAAGGACGTGCGTTTCACCGACATCGTGGGCGTCGACGTCTCGATGCGCGCCCTGACCATCGCCTCGCGACGGCTCAAGCTGGACCGGATGGGAGAGCGCCAGGCCGGCCGGGTCACCCTGCGGCAGGGTTCGCTGACCTACACCGACAAGGCGCTGACGGGGTACGACGCGGCCGTGCTCAGCGAGGTGATCGAGCACCTGGACCTGCCCCGGCTGCCGGCCCTGGAGTACGCGGTGTTCGGTGCGGCCCGACCGGGAACGGTGGTCGTGACCACGCCGAACGTCGAGTACAACGTCCGCTGGGAGACCCTCCCGGCCGGACACGTCCGGCACGGGGACCACCGCTTCGAATGGACCCGGGGCGAATTCCGGGAATGGGCGGAGCAGGTCGCCGCACGGCACGGCTACACCGTCCGGTACGTGCCGGTCGGGGAGGACGACCCCGAGGTGGGGCCGCCGACCCAGATGGCCGTGTTCTCCCGGAGCGCGGACACCGCGCCCGGGGCCGGGAGCGCGGGCCGGAAGACGCATGACGCAGAGAACAGCACCACGGAGAAGACCGGGAAGAAGGAGGCGGAAGCCGCATGACCGACGAACACAGCGGGACCGGCGCGGAAGCGACAACCGCCGCCCCCGCCGAGGACACGCCCGGCGCCGCCCCCGCCGCAGGCGCGCTCGAAGCCACCACCGCCGCCGGGCGCGTCCTGCCGGTGACCGACCTCTCCCTCGTCGTGCTCATCGGGGCCAGCGGCTCGGGCAAGTCCACCTTCGCCCGCCGGCACTTCAAGCCGACCGAGATCGTCTCCTCGGACGTCTGCCGGGGCCTGGTCGCCGACGACGAGAACGACCAGAGCGCCAGCCGCGACGCCTTCGACGTGCTGCACTACATCGCGGGCAAGCGCCTGGAGGCCGGACGGCTCACCGTCGTCGACGCCACCAACGTCCAGTCCGAGAGCCGCAAGCAGCTCGTCCAGCTCGCCAGGAAGTACGACGTCCTGCCCATCGCCATCGTCCTCGACCTCCCCGAGGAGGTCTGCGCCGCACGCAACGCGGCCCGCCCCGACCGCGCCTCCATGCCGCGCCACGTCATCCCGAGGCACCGCCGCGAGCTGCGGCGCTCCCTGCGCGGACTGGAACGCGAGGGCTTCCGCAAAGTGCACGTGCTGCGCACCGAGGAAGAGGCCGAGCACGCCCGGGTGGTCCTGGAGCGCCGCTACAACGACCTGCGCCACCTCACCGGCCCGTTCGACATCGTCGGGGACGTCCACGGCTGCAGCTCCGAACTGGAGACCCTGCTCGCCAGGCTCGGCTACGTGGACGGCGCCCACCCCGAAGGGCGGACGGCCGTGTTCGTCGGCGACCTCGTCGACCGCGGGCCCGACAGCCCCGGGGTGCTGCGCCGCGTCATGTCGATGGTGGCGGCGGGCAACGCCCTGTGCGTCCCCGGCAACCACGAGAACAAGCTCGGCCGCTATCTCGCGGGCCGCAAGGTCCAGCTCACCCACGGGCTCGCCGAGACCGTCGAGCAGCTGGAGCGCGAGGACGCCGAGCACCCCGAGTTCCGGGGCGAGGTACGGGCGTTCATCGACTCCCTCGTCAGCCACTACGTCCTGGACGAGGGCAAGCTGGTGGTCTGCCACGCGGGGCTGCCCGAGAAGTACCACGGCCGCACCTCGGGCCGGGTCCGCTCGCACGCGCTGTACGGGGACACCACGGGGGAGACCGACGAGTTCGGCCTGCCCGTGCGCTACCCGTGGGCCGAGGAGTACCGGGGCCGCGCCACCGTGGTCTACGGCCACACCCCGGTGCCCACCACGTCCTGGATCAACAACACCATCTGCCTCGACACCGGGGCCGTCTTCGGCGGGAGGATGACCGCGCTGCGCTGGCCGGAGCGCGAACTCGTCGACGTACCCGCCGAGAAGGTCTGGTATGAGCCGCTCAGGCCCCTCGTCACCGAGGCGCCCGGGGGCCGGGAGGGCCGGCCGCTGGACCTCGCCGACGTGCGGGGGCGCCGCGTGGTGGAGACCCGGCAGCTGGGCCGCGTCGCCGTGCGTGAGGAGAACGCCGCCGCCGCGCTCGAAGTCATGAGCCGGTTCGCCGTCGACCCCCGGCTCCTCGCCTACCTCCCGCCCACCATGGCTCCCACCGCCACCTCGCGCGAGGACGGCTTCCTGGAGCACCCGGCCGAGGCGTTCGCGCAGTACGCGGCGGACGGCGTCGAGCGGGTCGTGTGCGAGGAGAAGCACATGGGCTCCCGCGCCGTCGCCCTGGTCTGCGCGGACGCGGCGGCCGCGACCGCCCGCTTCGGCACGGCCGGCCCCACCGGCGCGCTGTACACCCGCACCGCACGTCCCTTCCTGGACGACCCGGCCCTGACCGAGGAGATCCTGGACCGCCTCCGTAGCGCCGTCACCGCCGCCGGGCTCTGGGAGGAGTGGGGCACCGACTGGGTGCTCCTGGACGCCGAGCTGATGCCGTGGTCGCTCAAGGCGGGCGGCCTGCTGCGCTCGCAGTACGCCGCCGTCGGCGCCGCGTCCGGCGCCGCCCTCCCGCCGGCCGTGGCCGCGCTGGAGCGGGCGGCCGCCCGGGGCGTCGAGGTGGCGGGCCTCGCCGGGCAGCAGCGGGAGCGGGCGAAGGACGCCGCCGCTTTCACCGAGGCGTACCGGCACTACTGCTGGCCCACGGAGGGGCTGGACGGGGTGCGGCTCGCCCCCTTCCAGATCCTCGCCGTCCAGGGCCGCTCCCTGGCCGCAGTCCCGCACGACGAGCAGCTCGCCTGGCTCGACCGGCTCGTGGAGCACGACCCGACCGGGCTGCTCCAGGTCACCCGGCGCCTCGTCGTGGAGACCGGTGACGGGGCGTCGGTCCGGGCGGGTGTCGACTGGTGGCTGGAGATGACCGGGCGCGGCGGCGAGGGCATGGTCGTCAAGCCGCTCGGCGCCCTCGTCCGGGACGCCAAGGGCCGGCTCGTCCAGCCCGGCGTCAAGGTGCGCGGCCGGGAGTACCTCCGCATCATCTACGGCCCCGAGTACACCCGCCCGGAGAATCTGGAGCGCCTGCGCTCCCGGTTCCTCGGCCACAAGCGCTCGCTGGCGCTGCGGGAGTACGCGCTCGGCCTGGAGGCCCTGGACCGGCTGGCCGACGGCGAGCCGCTGTGGCGGGTCCACGAGGCTGTGTTCGCCGTCCTGGCCCTCGAATCGGAGCCGGTGGACCCCCGGCTCTGACCGGTTCGCCCCGGGGCGCGCCCGCCGGTGGCGCGCCCCGCGGAACCCGTGGGCGATTCGCCGGGTGAACGGCGCTCCGCGCGGTGAGGATGGGGACATGGGATTCCACGTCGACTCCGAGACCGGGCGGCTGCGCCGCGTCATACTGCACCGGCCGGGGATGGAGCTGAAGCGCCTCACCCCCACGAACAAGGACGCGCTCCTGTTCGACGACGTCCTGTGGGTGCGCCGCGCCCAGGAGGAGCACGACGGGTTCGCCGAGGTCCTGCGCGACCGGGGGGTCGCCGTGCACCTCTTCGGCGACCTCCTGCGTGAGTCCCTCGACATCCCGGTCGCGCGGCGGCTCGTGCTGGACCGGGTCTTCGACGAGAAGGAGTACGGCCCGCTCGCCACCGAGCACCTGCGGGCCGTCTTCGAGGAGTTCAGCGCGGCGGAGCTGGCCGAGGTGCTGGTCGGCGGCATGACCAAGCGGGAGTTCCTGGAGCGGCACAGTGAGCCGACCTCCGTCCGCTTCCACGTGATGGAGCTGGACGACTTCCTCCTCGGCCCGCTGCCCAACCACCTCTTCACCCGGGACACCTCGGCGTGGATCTACGACGGGGTCTCCATCAACGCGATGCGCTGGCCCGCCCGGCAGCGCGAGACCGTCCACTTCGAGGCGATCTACCGGCACCATCCGCTCTTCACCGGACAGCAGGCGGGCGCCTTCCACCACTGGTCGGAGGGGCAGGACGACTACCCCTCCACCATCGAGGGCGGCGACGTCCTGGTCATCGGCCAGGGGGCCGTCCTGATCGGGATGAGCGAGCGCACCACCCCGCAGGCCGTGGAGATGCTGGCCCGCGGGCTCTTCGACGCCGGATCGGCGCGCACGATCGTGGCGCTCGACATGCCGAAGGCCCGCGCGTTCATGCACCTGGACACGGTGATGACGATGGTGGACGGCGACACGTTCACCCAGTACGCGGGGCTCGGCATGCTCCGCTCGTACACCATCGAACCCGGCAGCGGCCCCCGTGAGCTCAAGGTCACCGACCACCCGCCCGAGCACATGCACCGCGCCATCGCCGCCGCGCTCGGCCTGGACTCCATCCGGGTCCTCACCGCCACCCAGGATGTGCACGCGGCCGAGCGCGAGCAGTGGGACGACGGCTGCAACGTGCTCGCGGTCGAGCCCGGGGTCGTCGTGGCGTACGAGCGCAACGCGACGACCAACACGCATCTGCGCCGGCAGGGCATCGAGGTGATCGAGATCCGGGGCAGCGAGCTGGGCCGGGGCCGCGGCGGCCCGCGCTGCATGAGCTGCCCGGTGGAGCGCGACCCGGTGGAGTGAGGGGGCGGGCCTGTATAGGGATACGGGTAATCGTATAGACTTCCAGTTCTGCCGCGCGCAGAGCGCCGATCCCGTCCCATCCAGGAGCAGCCATCATGGCCATAGACCTCACCGGCCGTCACTTCCTCAAGGAGCTGGACTTCACCTCCGAGGAGTTTCTCGGCCTGGTCTCACTGGCCGCCGAGCTCAAGGCGGCCAAGAAGGCCGGGGCCGAGGTTCAGCGCCTGCGTGGGAAGAACATCGCGCTGATCTTCGAGAAGACCTCGACGCGCACCCGCTGCGCGTTCGAGGTGGCCGCCGCCGACCAGGGCGCGTCCACCACCTACCTCGACCCCTCGGGTTCGCAGATGGGCCACAAGGAGTCCGTGAAGGACACCGCCCGGGTGCTCGGCCGGATGTTCGACGGGATCGAGTACCGGGGCGACAGCCAGCAGGCCGTCGAGGAGCTGGCGGAGTACGGGGGGGTGCCGGTGTTCAACGGTCTCACCGACGACTGGCACCCGACCCAGATGCTGGCCGACGTGCTCACCATGACCGAGCACGGGACGGGGGGCCTCGCCGGGACGGCCTTCGCCTACCTCGGTGACGCCCGCTTCAACATGGGCAACTCCTACCTGATCACCGGCGCCCTGCTCGGCCTGGACGTCCGGATCGTGGCCCCCGAGGCGTACTGGCCGGGCGAGGCCGTCGTGGCGCGGGCCAAGGAGCTGGCTGCCGCGAGCGGGGCGACGATCACCCTCACCGCCGACGTCGCCGAGGGGGTGCGGGGCGCCGACTTCGTCGCCACCGACGTGTGGGTCTCCATGGGGGAGCCCAAGGAGGTGTGGGCCGAGCGGATCGCCGCCCTCGCGCCGTACGCCGTGACGATGGACGTCCTGCGGGCCACCGGCAGGCCCGACGTGAAGTTCCTGCACTGCCTGCCGGCCTTCCACGACCTCGGCACCCAGGTCGGCCGGGACGTCCACGCCCGGTACGGCCTGAGCGAGCTGGAGGTCACCGACGAGGTCTTCGAGTCGTCCCACTCGGTCGTCTTCGACCAGGCCGAGAACCGGATGCACACGATCAAGGCCGTTCTGGTGGCGACCCTGGCCGGGGCGTAGCTCCTCGCCACCGCGGCGGCCGGCCCGACCTCGTACCGGCGCGTGTACACGTGTCGGTACGGGGGGTGGCGGCGCACGTGTACGCGTGCGGGCGCGGAGGGCGGGAAGAGGGCAGGGGTGCGCATGCACATGCACCCGATGGGGTGAACATGCGGCATGTTGGCTACGATGTCGGCTCTGGTGGGGTTCGGGCCCGGTGCCCGGACCCCTTGCCTGTGCCGCCGCGGTTGCCGGCGCACGTCCCCCCACTGCACCACCAGAGATGAGAACGTCCCCCATGAGCACCGGTATGCCGCGTTCCGGCACCCCGAAGAGCCCCGGTTCCCCCCGGCCGGGCCTGCGCCGCAAGAGCCCCGAACAGCTGATCGCCGAGTCCGGCGGCGACCTGGAGGGGCACGGCCTCAAGCGCACGATGGGCCTCTTCCAGCTCGTCTGCTTCGGGGTCGGCGCGATCGTCGGCACCGGCATCTTCGTCGGGCTGTCCGACAGCGTCGCGGAAGCCGGCCCCGCCGTGGTGGTCTCGTTCGTCCTCGCGGCGATCACCTGCATCTTCACCGCCCTGTCCTTCGCGGAGCTGGGCAGCGCCATCCCGGTCTCCGGCAGCTCCTACTCCTTCGCGTACGCGGCCCTCGGCGAGCGCACCGCCTTCCTCGTCGGCTGGTGCCTGCTGCTGGAGTACGGCGTCTCGGTCTCCGCCGTCGCGGTGGGCTGGAGCCAGTACGTCAACGAGCTGCTGAACAGCCTGACCGGCTGGCAGCTGCCCGCCGCCCTCTCCTCCGGGCCGGGCGAGGGCGGTGTGGTCAACCTGCCCGCCGTCGTCGTGATCGCGATGGCGGCCACGCTGCTGGTGCGCGGCGTCCGGGAGAGCGCCACCGCCACCGCCGCCATGGCCGTCCTCAAGATCGGCATCCTGGTCGCGTTCTGCGCCGTGGCGTTCAGCGCCTTCCAGGACGACAACCTGATGCCGTTCGCCACCCACGGGCTCGGCGGGATCACCGCGGGCGCCTCACTGGCGTTCTTCTCCTACATCGGCTTCGACGCCATCACGACCGCCGGCGAGGAGGTCAAGAACCCGCGCCGGAACATCCCCCTCGCCATCCTGATCTGCATCGGCGTCGTCACCCTGCTCTACTGCGCCGTGGCGCTGTCCGCCATCGGCGCGATCGGCTCGGACGCGGTCGCCGACAAGAGCGCGGCCCTCTCCATCGCCGTCAACGAGGTCACCGACTCGTCGATCGGCGGCGGCATCGTCGCCTTCGGCGCGGTCGTCGCCATCGCCTCGGTGGTGCTCGCCGTGATGTACGGGCAGACCCGCATCCTGATGTCGATGTCCCGGGACGGACTGGTGCCGCGCGTCTTCGAACGGGTCTCGCCCACGACCCACACGCCGGTCGCCAACACCTGGATCGTGGCCTGCGTCTTCGCGGTCCCCGCCGCCCTCGTGCCGCTCGACGTCGTCGTGAACCTGACGACCATCGGCACGCTCGCCACGATGGTCGCCGTCAACATCGCGGTGGTGGTGCTCCGGCGCGGCCACCCCGGCCTGAAGCGGTCCTTCCGGGTGCCGCTCTACCCGGTGAGTCCGCTGCTGGGCGTGGTGTGCTGCCTGTACCTGATGTACGGGACCGGCTGGCGGACCTGGATCCAGTTCGCGGTCTTCCTGGCCGCCGGCGCGCTCCTGTACGCCGGATACGGCCGCAAGCGCTCCCGGCTGGTCAGCTCCCCGGGGACGGGCCCGGCTGCGCCGGTATCGCCGGAAGCGTGAACCAGACGGCCTTGCCGTGCTCCGTGGTGCGGTGACCGCAGGCGGAGCTGAGGGTCCGGATCAGCAGCAGGCCGCGGCCGTGCTCCTGCCAGGGGTCGACCTCGCACCCGGGCTCCGGCCGGGACAGGTCGCCCGGCGGGGCGGGGTCGCGGTCGTGCACCTCGACCTGGCAGCCGGTCGGCAGCAGCTCCACGACGAGTTCGATGGGCTCGCCGCCCAGGGTGTGCTCGACCGCGTTCGCCACCAGTTCGGCGGTGAGCAGTTCGGCGGTGTCGCTGTCGGCCGGTGCGTCGATGTCGGACAGCGCCGTACGGATGAGAGCACGGGCGATCGGCACGGCCGCGGTGGAGTGCGGCAGCGCGATGCGCCAGGAAGCGGGGACGGGGACGTCGGGCGGCACGGCGGTTCCGTTCGGATGCGGGTCTTCCTCGGAGCGGGAGGTCTCGGCTGCTCCGATCACGGCTTCACGGTTCACGGTTTCTCACGACTGCTCGGGTTCACCTGATGCTCGAGTCGAGACTTCCTGGTTTCAACCTTACGAACCGCTCCGGTCCCGCCATAGGGGCGGTCGGCCGGAGCAAAGGGGACTTTCGCCACAACGGTCTCATGGACGCCGTATTGCGACCTCGTGACGGCGGTCACATATGAGTGATAGCTTCGGAGGCGGAACGCGACCCGCGCACGGCCGGCACCAGCCCGATCGCTGAAGGGGACCCCTCCATGAGCCCGTTTCCCAGCTCGGCCCGCACCACCGAACGCTGGCGCCATCTGCGGCTGACCCGGGACGACGGTGTGGCCACCGTCACATTCGATCGCCCCGAGAAACTCAACGCGCTCACCTTCGGCGCCTACGCCGATCTGCGCGACCTCCTCGCCGAGCTCTCCCGGGAACGCTCGGTCCGCGCTCTCGTCCTCGCGGGGGAGGGGCGCGGCTTCTGCTCCGGCGGGGACGTCGACGAGATCATCGGCGCCACCCTGTCCATGGACACCGCGCGGCTCCTCGACTTCAACCGGATGACCGGACAGGTCGTCCGCGCCCTGCGGGAGTGCCCCTTCCCCGTCGTCGCCGCGATCCACGGGGTGGCCGCCGGGGCCGGGGCCGTGCTGGCCCTGGCGGCGGACTTCCGCGTCGCCGACCCCTCGGCCCGCTTCGCCTTCCTCTTCACCCGGGTCGGCCTCTCCGGCGGCGACATGGGCGCCGCCTATCTGCTGCCCCGGGTCGTCGGCCTCGGCCACGCCACCCGCCTCCTGATGCTCGGGGACGCCGTCCGGGCGCCCGAGGCCGAGCGGATCGGGCTGATCAGCGAGCTGGCCGAGGAGGGGAAGGCCGACGAGCGCGCCGCCGAGCTGGCCCGCCGCCTCGCCGACGGCCCCGCCCTCGCGCTCGCCCAGACCAAGGCCCTGCTCACCGCCGAACTCGACATGCCCCTCGCCGCCGCCGTCGAACTGGACGCCAACACCCAGGCGCTCCTGATGCACGGCGAGGACTACGCGGAGTTCCACGCCGCCTTCACCGAGAAGCGGCCCCCGACGTGGCAGGGGCGGTAGCCGTGCCGGCCCCCGGCCCCTCCCGGCCTCCCGGCGCCCCGTCCGGCCCCGGCGCGCCCTCCCGGCCCCCGGAGACGGCGGCGGGACCCGGCCACCGCCCTTCGGACACGGCGCCCGCCCCCGCCCGGAACGGCTCCGTGCGGCGGATCGCGGTCATCGGCGGCGGCCCCGGCGGGCTCTACGCCGCGGCCCTCCTCAAGCGGCTCGACCCGGACCGCGAGGTCACCGTCTTCGAGCGCAACGCTCCCGACGACACCTTCGGCTTCGGTGTCGTCCTCTCCGACGAGACCCTCGGCGGCATCGAGCACGCCGACCCCGAGGTGTACCGGGCGCTGTGCCGCGAGTTCGTCCGCTGGGACACCATCGACATCGTCCACCGCGGCCGCACCCACACCTCCGGTGGTCACGGTTTCGCCGCCCTCGGTCGGCGCCGGCTCCTGGAGATCCTGCACGAGCGCTGCGCCGGCCTCGGCGTCGACCTGCGTTTCCGTGCGCCGGCCCCGCCCGCCGACGCCCTGGCCGCCGACCACGACCTCGTCGTCGCCGCCGACGGGGTGCACAGCGCCACCCGGCAGGCCCACCCCGAATCCTTCGGCCCCGCCGTCACCGAGCACCGCAACCGCTACATCTGGCTCGCCGCCGACTTCGCGCTCGACGCCTTCCGGTTCGAGATCGCCGAAACCCCCCACGGCGTCATGCAGGCGCACGGCTACCCGTACGCCGCCGACGCCTCCACCGTCATCGTCGAGATGCGCGAGGAGGTGTGGCGCGCAGCCGGGCTCGACACCTGCGACCCCGCCGAATCCGCCGCCCGCTGCGCCGCGTTCTTCTCCGAAGCGCTCGGCGGACGCCCCCTGCGCGGCAACCGGTCCTCCTGGCTCGTCTTCCGTACGGTCACCAACTCCCGCTGGTCCCACGGGAGGACGGTGCTCATCGGGGACGCCGCCCACACCGCCCACTTCTCCATCGGCTCCGGGACCAAGCTCGCCGTCGAGGACGCCCTCGCGCTGGCCGCCTGCGTGGAGGAACAGCCCGACCTGCCCGCCGCGTTGGCCGCGTACGAGGCGGAGCGGCGCCCGGTCGTCGCCTCCACCCAGCGGGCGGCCGCCGCCAGCCTGCGATGGTTCGAGGAGCTGGCGGGCTACGTGGACCAGCCGCCCCGCCGCTTCGCGTTCAACCTGCTCACCCGCAGCCGCCGGGTCACCCACGCCAACCTCCGGCTGCGCGACGCCTCGTTCACCGCCGCCGTCGAGGAGGAGTTCGGCTGTCGGCCTGGCACCCCGCCGATGTTCACCCCGCTGCGGCTGCGCGGCCTCGAACTGCGCAACCGGGTCGTCGTCTCACCCATGGACATGTACTCCGCCGTCGACGGGCTCCCCGGCGACTTCCACCTCGTCCACCTCGGGGCGCGCGCGCTCGGCGGCGCCGCACTGACCATGACCGAGATGGTCTGCGTCAGCCCGGAGGGCCGCATCACCCCCGGTTGCACGGGCCTGTGGAACGACGAACAGGCCCTGGGCTGGCGGCGGATCACCGACTTCGTCCACACCTCCGCCCCCGGCGCCGCCATCGGCGTCCAGCTCGGACACTCCGGCCGCAAGGGCTCCACCAAGCTCATGTGGGAGGGCATCGACCAGCCCCTGGAGAGGGGCAACTGGCCGCTGGCAGCCGCTTCCCCGCTCCCGTACGCGCCGGGCGTCAGCCAGGTCCCGGCCGAGCTGGACCGGGCCGGACTGGACGCCGTACGCGAGCAGTTCGTCTCCGCCGCCCGCCGTGCCGCCGCCGCCGGCTTCGATCTCCTCGAACTCCACTGCGCGCACGGCTACCTGCTCTCCGGCTTCCTCTCCCCGCTCACCAACCACCGCACCGACGCGCACGGCGGATCCCTGCGAAACCGCCTCCGCTTCCCTCTCGACGTCTTCGACGCCGTACGCGAAGTCTGGCCGGGGGAAAGGCCGATGACCGTCCGGATCTCCGCCACCGACTGGGCCGAGGGCGGCACCGACGCCGAGGAAGCTGTCACGATCGCCCGCGCCTTCGCCGAGCACGGGGCCGACGCCATCGACGTCTCCACCGGCCAGGTCGTGCCCGAGGAGCGCCCCGAGTTCGGCCGCTCCTACCAGACCCCGTACGCCGACCGGATCCGCAACGCCGTCGGCGTCCCCGTCGTCGCGGTCGGCGCGATCTCGTCCTGGGACGACGTCAACTCCCTGCTCCTGGCGGGCCGGGCGGACCTGTGCGCGCTGGCCCGCCCGCACTTGTACGACCCGCACTGGACCCTGCACGCGGCGGCCGAACAGGGGTACACCGGCCCCGGCGCGCCCTGGCCCCTCCCGTACGCGGCGGGCAGTCGGCCCCCGCCCACCGGCCGCACCGACGGCCCGGGGCCCCGGCTCACTCTGGGGTGACCAGGCAGGTGTGGCAGAGGCACGGCGTGGGGTGGGACGTGCGGTAGTGGGAGTCGCGGTAGGCGGGGGCGAGCCGCTCCAGCAGGGCGGCCAGCTCCTCCGCCTCCTCCCGGGCGGGCGGCGGAGTGCAGAACCCTCTCGCCCGCCGCAGCACCGCGGGCGTGTACACCAACTGCGCCCGGAAGGTGTGGAGATGGCGTGATCCCGTGTCGATGGTGATCCATCTGCCGGAGCCGCGCCCCCGCCCGATGGTGGACACATCCTCGTGGGCCATGCCCCCGTAGGTGCTCACGACCCCCCCCCGCCCCCCCCCCCCCGCCCACCGTCCGCGGCCGGGAGCCACATCGGCTCGGGGACCGGCTCGTCCGAGGCCGGCCGCTCCCGCGCCGTCACAGCGGCCCCGCCGCGTGCTCGACGGGCTGCGCGGCGGGCGACGGGCCGGGGAGCACGTCGATGCCGACGCTGAGGGTCCAGGTCATGCCTCATCGTGCCCGGGGGCGGGCGGTCGGGGCACCTGGATTTCCGTCGCGCGGAGGTCACTCCCGTACGTACCGCTCCCCGGCGTCCCGGAGCAGCTCGTGCAGGCGGCCGAAGACCTCCGCCGACCGTCCGCCGGGCCAGTCGTCCGGCAGCAGCTCGACGGGCAGGCCCGGGTCCGCGTACGGGAGTTGCCGCCAGGAGTCCAGCGCCAGCAGATAGTCCCGGTAGGCGGCCTGCGGGCGGGGCGGGCCGTCGGCCCCGGACTCCTCCCACTCCCACAGCACCGGCTCGTGCAGCTCCAGGAAGTCGCGGTGCAGGCGCGCCACCGTGTCCAGGTCCCACCAGCGGGCCGCCGTCTCGCGGGTGGCGGCGAAGCCGAGGTGGTCGCCGCGGAACAGGTCGACGTACGGGGCGAGTCCGAGGCGTTCCAGGGTGTGCCGGGTCTCCTCGTACAGTCCGGCCGGCGCGATCCACACCCCGGGCGCGGCGGTGCCGAAGCCCAGCCTGGCCAGCCGGGAGCGGAGCAGATGGCGCTTGCTGCGCTCCGCCTCGGGCACGGAGAACACCGCGAGGACCCAGCCGTCGGACAGCAGGGGCACCGGCCGCCCGTAGATCCGCCGGTCCCCGTCGTCCAGCACCTGCCGGGCCTCCGGCGACAGCGCGTACCCCGCCGACCCGTCCGCCGCGCGGGCCGCGACCAGCAGACCGCGCCGCTTGAGCCGCGAGACGCAGGAACGTACGGACGGGGCGTCCACGCCCACCGCGTGCAGCAGGCGGATCAGCTCCGACACCGCGAACGGCGAGCCGTCCGCCGGACGGCCGTACGCACCGTAGAGCGAGACGATGAGGGAGCGGGGGGTGCGCGACTCGGCCACGTGATCACCCTAGGACGAAGGTGAGACGTCGATCAACGCAGCACGGGGGGATCGACATGTCGGTCACCCTCGACGTCCGGGCCGGCCGACAGCTCGAAGACGCCTAGAACCATGGGCGGGCCTCGTGGGTGGGCAGGGGCCGCAGCTTCGGCCAGCGTTCCAGCAGCCGTACGGCCAGGGCGGAGCTGAGGCGGCCCACGGCGTGGAGACGATCGTGGTCGCGGGTCATGCCGGCGACCACGCCGAGGCGGTGGACGAGCCGCTCACGGGCGGAGACGCGGCCCCACGCGAAGTCCTCGGCGGGTACCCGGGCGAGCTGGTCGACCGTCCCGCGGTGGGCCCGCTCGACGAGCGCGTCTCCCTGGATCAGCCAGCCGGCGCACGCGTCGGCGAGGTCGCCCGGCACCTCCCTGCCCGTGAGGCCGCGCCAGGTGGTCCGGTAGACGTCCTCGACCTCCGCGAGCGGGGCCGCGGTGACCGACATCGCGCACCAACAGGTGGGGAAGCCGATCCGGAAGTACGCGAGTTCGACCAGTCCGTTGCCGAGCGAGGCCCGTTCGAAGTCGACGAAACGGACCCCCTCGGCGGTGCGCAGGTCGTTGCCGGGGCACGGGTCGCCGTGCAGCAGCGCATGATGAGGGGCGGGGTCCAACCGGTCCAGGAGCGCGGTGAGTTCCTCGACCGCCCGGGGCGGAACGGGTACGTCGAGCGCCCGGGCGAGGGCGAGGAAGGAGTCCACGTCGGCGGCCGTCGGCCCCGACCAGGCCGGGAGCGCGCCCGCGTCGCCGGGCCCGGTCAGGGCGTGCAGCCGGGCGAGCGACGCGGCGTACCCGGGCATCCAGTCGTCCGTCCTGCCCAGGTCGTGCAGGTGATCGAGGACCATCACCCGTGCGGGCGCGTCCGTGGCGATCACCGCCGGCGCCACGGCGGGCCCGGTCGCCCGCCCCGCCAGACGCAGCCCGGCGACCTCCCGCGCGAAGCGCGTGTCGGCGTCGGCGCCCGTGTCCCCGCCGTCGGTGATCTGCTTGACGATCACCAGACTCCGGTCGGCCAGCCGGACCCGCCACACCCGGGAACGCGGACTGCTGTCCAGAAGCCTGCTCCGCTTCGGAACGCCCACGGAGGAGCGCAGCGCATCGTCGAACGGAAGCCTCTTCACCATGCGGGCGACCCTAGCCGTGACTCCCTACGCGTGCGGGGGCCATGGGCGGGATCGAGTCGGTCCTGGTCCGTACACCTGGAGCGGCTGGTCCCGGAGCAGGAACCGCTGGAGCTTCCCCGTCGCGGTACGGGGCAGGGACCGGTCGAACACGAAGACGCGGGGGCACTTGTGCGGGGCGAGGGCGGCCTTCATGTGGGCGCGCAGCGAGTCCGCCGTCAGCTCCGAGCCCTCCCGCAGCACCACGTGCGCCACCACGATCTCGCCGCGCAGCTCGTCCGCCCGCCCCACCACGGCCGCCTCCGCGACCTCCGGGTGGCGCAGCAGGGCGTCCTCCACCTCGGGACCCGCGATGTTGTAGCCGGAGGAGATGATCATGTCGTCGGCGCGGGCCACGTAGCGGAAGTAGCCGTCCGGTTCGCGGACGAAGGTGTCGCCGGTCATGTTCCAGCCGTGCCGCACGTACTCCGTCTGCCGGGGGTCGGCCAGATAGCGGCAGCCGACCGGGCCGCGCACGGCGAGCAGTCCCGGTTCGCCGTCGGGCAGTTCCTCCCCCTGCTCGTCCACCACCCGGGCCTGCCAGCCCGGCACCGGCACCCCTGTCAGACCGGGGCGGATCGCGTCGTCGGCGGCCGAGATGAAGATGTGCAGCAGCTCGGTGGCCCCGATGCCGTTGATGATGCGCAGTCCGGTCGCCTCGTGCCAGGCGTGCCAGGTCGCCGCCGGCAGGTTCTCCCCGGCCGACACGCACCGCCGCAGCGCCGACAGGTCGTGGCCGTCGAGCTCGCCGAGCATCGCGCGGTAGGCGGTCGGCGCGGTGAACAGCACCGAGACGCGGTGCCGCTCCAGCGCGGGCAGGAGCCGGCCCGGTCCCGCCTGCTCCAGCAGCAGCGCCGACGCCCCCGCCCGCAGGGGGAAGACCAGCAGCCCGCCGAGCCCGAAGGTGAAGCCGAGCGGCGGGCTCCCCGCGAACACGTCCTCGGGCGTGGGGCGCAGCACCCGGCGGGAGAAGGTGTCCGCGATCGCCAGAAGGTCCCGGTGCAGATGCATGCAGCCCTTGGGCCGCCCGGTGGTCCCCGAGGTGAAGGCGATGAGCGCGACCTCGTCGGCGGCCGTGTCCACCGCCCGGAACGGCCCGCTCCGCCGCTCCGCCAGGCGCGTCAGGTCATCGGGCCCGTCCCCGCCGAACAGCGTGATCCGCAGCCCCTCGGCGTCCGCCTGCGCCAGATCCCGTACCGAGCGGGCGTCGCACAGGGCGTGGCCGATCCGCGCCAGCGAGCAGACGGTGGCCAGCTCGGCGGCGCGCGCCTGCGCCAGTACGGTGACGGCGACCGCGCCCGCCTTCATGACGGCGAGCCAGCAGGCGGCCAGCCAGGGGGTGGTCGGCCCGCGCAGCAGCACCCGGTTGCCCGGCACCACGCCCAGGTCCTCCGTCAGCACCCGGGCGATCCGGTCCACCGTCTCCCGCAGCTCGCCGTAGCTCCACACGCTCCCGTCGTCCGAGCGCAGCGCCGGCCGGTCGGGGCCGTACTCCTCGACGGTCCGGTCCAGCAGCTCCCGGCCGCAGTTCAGCCGGTCGGGGTAGCGCGGCACGGGGTCGTCCAGGATCAGCTCGGGCCACAGCTCCGGCGGCGGGAGGTGGTCGCGCGCGAACGTGTCGACATGGGCGCCGGGAACGGGCCCGGGCGCCCCGGGACGTCCACCGGGGCCGCGTGCGGACGCGGCATCGGCGGGTGCGGGCGTGGACTGCGAGGAATTCGGCTCCATGAAGGATCGCCCCCTTGTCGCCTCTGGAGCGTATCGTTTGGGTGACGGTAGTCAACGGTCCGCGATAGGACAGTGGCGCGACAGGGCGGACATGCGACAGGACGCGACCAGAGAGGCGCCGCCATGACGGCATTCTCCCTCGAACCGGAACAAACCGCCTGGTGCGAGGAGCTGCGTACCCTCGCCGAGCGGGAGCTGCGGCCCCTGGCGGAGAAGGGGCGGCCGGGCCGCGTCAACCGCCCGCTGCTGAGCGCCCTCGGGGACCTCGGCCTCCTCGGCCGGATGCTCGGCTCCGGGGCGCTGGACCTGTGCCTGCTGCGCGAATCCCTGGCCCGGGGCTGCACCGAGGCCGAGACCGCCCTCGCCCTCCAGGGGCTCGGCGCCACTCCGATCGTCCAGGCCGGCACCCCCGCCCACCGCGAACGGTGGCTGCCCGAGGTCCGGGCCGGGCGGGCCGTCGCCGCGTTCGCGCTGAGCGAGCCGGGCGCGGGCTCCGACGCGGCGGCCCTGGCCCTGGCCGCCGAGCCCACCCCGGCCGGCTGGGCGCTCACCGGCGAGAAGTGCTGGATCTCCAACGCCCCCGAGGCCGACTTCGCCGTGGTCTTCGCCCGGACGACCCCCGGCGCGGGCTCCCGGGGCATCACCGCCTTCCTGGTCCCCGCCGACCGGCCCGGACTCACCGGCTCCGCCCTCGACATGCTCTCCCCGCACCCCATCGGCACCCTGGAGTTCGACGGCGTACCGGTCACCGCCGACGACGTCCTGGGCGAGCCCGACCGGGGCTTCCACGTCGCGATGAACACCCTCAACCTCCTCCGGCCCAGCGTCGGCGCCTTCGCCGTGGGCATGGCGCGCGCCGCACTGGACGCGACCGTGGACCACACCGCCCGCCGGACCGCGTTCGGCGGCCCGCTGAGCGACCTCCAGGCCGTCTCGCACCAGGTCGCCGAGATGGCCACCCGCACCGAGGCCGCCCGCCTCCTGGTGTACGCGGCGGCAGCGGCGTACGACGCGGGGGAGGGCGGCGTACCGCGCCGCGCGGCCATGGCCAAGCTGTACGCCACCGAGACCGCGCAGTACGTGGTCGACACCGCCGTCCAACTGCACGGCGCCCGCGCCCTGCGCCGGGGCCACCTGCTGGAACACCTCTACCGCGAGGTCCGCGCGCCGCGCATCTACGAGGGCGCGAGCGAGGTGCAGCGCGCCATCATCGCCAAGGAGCTGTACGCGCACGCCGCCGCAGAGCCGTCCCCGCCCGAACGTGACCGGCCCACCGCCCGCGCGTCGCGCACCCCGCAGCCGGCCGCCACGCCGACCGGGCCCGCCGTCCCCGCACCGCCGGGCGCGGCCACCCCGACGACCCAGGAGCCGCCCGCATGAGCCCGTCGCACCGGATCAACCCCGCCGAACTCTCCCCGCCCACCGGATTCAGCCACGCGGTCGTCGCCACCGGCGGGCACCTGGTCTTCCTCGCCGGACAGACCGCGCTCGACCCGCAGGGCAAGGTCGTCGGGGACACCCTGCCCGACCAGTTCGCCGTCGCGCTGGGCAATCTGCTCACCGCCCTGCACGCGGCAGGCGGCGCTCCCGCCGACCTCACCCGGGTCACCGTGTACGCCACCGACGTGGACGACTACCGCTCCCACGCCCCCGAGCTGGGCCGGATCTGGCGCCGGCTCGCCGGACGCGACTACCCGGCGATGGCGGTCATCGGGGTGGCCCGGCTCTGGGACGAACAGGCGATGGTCGAGATCGACGGGATCGCGGTGCTGCCGTGAGGTGAACCCCGCCCGCCCACCCCGTGACTCCCGCGACCGGAGACAGGGAACGGGGTTCGCGCGGCGCGCCGGACGGGTGAAGCGGCTCGGGAGATATATCTGTATTAAGTGCAATTTATCCCGGATGTCCCACTGTTCCGACCGGACCGCTCGCCGTGATCGCGCTCATCGTCGCCCACTTCGCCCTGGCGGCCTGCGCGGGCCCGCTGGTCCACCGGCTGGGCCGGCGGGCGTTCGTCGTGCTCGCGACGCCCCCGGCGGCCGCCACCGTCTGGGCCCTCACCCGCTGGAACACCGCCGCGTCCGGCGGCGCGGACACCTGGTCCTGGCAGTGGATCCCGGACTACGGCGTCGCCGTGGACCTGCGGCTCGACGCCCTGTCCGAGCTGATGGTGCTGCTCGCCGCCGGGGTCGGCGCGCTCGTCCTGCTCTACTGCGCCTCCTACTTCACCGACGACACCCCGCAGCTCGGCCGCTTCGCGGGCAACCTCCTCGCCTTCGCCGGCGCGATGCTCGCCCTCGTCCTCGCCGACGACCTGATCACGCTCTACGTCTTCTGGGAGCTGACCACGGTCTTCTCCTACCTGCTGATCGGCCACGGCAGCGAACACCGGCACAGCCGCCGCTCCGCCCTCCAGGCCCTCGTCGTCACCACCCTCGGCGGGCTCGCCATGCTCGTCGGCTTCCTGATCCTCGGCCACGCCGCCGGGACGTACCGGATCTCCGCCATCGTCGCCGACCCGCCCGAGGCGACGCTCGCCGTCTCCGTCGCCGTCGTCCTCGTGCTCTGCGGGGCCCTGTCGAAGTCCGCGATCTGGCCGTTCTCCATGTGGCTGCCGAACGCCATGGCCGCTCCGACCCCCGTCAGCGCCTACCTGCACGCCGCCGCGATGGTCAAGGCCGGCGTCTACCTGGTCGCCCGGCTCGCCCCCGCCTTCGCCGACGTCCCCGTCTGGAAACCCGTCGTCCTCGTCCTCGGCGGCGCGACCATGCTGCTCGGCGGCTGGCGGGCGCTGCGCCTGAACGACCTCAAGCTCGTCCTCGCCTACGGGACCGTCAGCCAGCTCGGCTTCCTCACCCTGCTCGCCGGGACCGGCAACCGGAACGCCGCCCTCGCCGCCGTCGCGATGATCCTCGGCCACGCCCTCTTCAAGGCCCCGCTCTTCCTCGTCACCGGCATCGTCGACCACGCGACCGGCACCCGCGACCTGCGCAGGCTCTCCGGCGTCGGCCGCTCCCTGCCGTACGTCGCCGCCGTCGCCGTGCTCGCCGCCGCCTCCATGGCCGCCCTGCCACCGCTGCTCGGCTTCGCCGCGAAGGAGGCGGCGTTCGAGGCGCTGCTGCACGGCACCACCGCCGAACGGTGGGCGCTGGCCGTCGTCGTGGCCGGGTCCGCGCTGACCACCGCGTACACCCTGCGGTTCGTCTGGGGCGCCTTCGCACGCAAGCCCGGCCTTCCCGACACCCCCGTGCACGGCGTCGGGTGGGCCTTCCTCGCGCCGCCCGCCCTGCTCGCCGTCCTCGGCCTGGTCCTCGGGCCCGGCGTCGGATGGACGGACCGGCTGCTCGGCGCGTACGCCGACACGTTCCCGGCCGACCCCCACCCGTACCACCTCGCCCTCTGGCACGGGCTCGGGACCGCCCTGCTGCTCTCCGCCCTCGCCTGGGCGGCGGGCGCCGTGCTCTTCCTCGGACGCACGCACGTCACGCGGATCTCCCGGCGGATCGCCTGGCCCACCGCCGACAGCGTCTTCGGCCATCTGCTGCTCGGGCAGGAACGTCTCGCCCTCCAGGTCACCGGCTTCATCCAGCGCGGCTCCCTGTCCGTCTACCTGGCCACCACCCTGCTCGTGATGCTCGCCGGGCAGCTCGCCGTCCTGGTGGTCGACACCCCCTGGGACGGAGCCGTGCGCCCCCGGCTCTGGGACAACCCGCTGCAGGGCGCGGTCGCCGCCCTGACCTGCGCGGCCGCCCTGCTCTGCCTCACCGTGCGGCGCCGCATGAAGGCCGTCGTCCTGGCCGGGCTGACCGGCTACGGCGCCGCCCTGCTCTTCGTCGTCCAGGGCGCTCCCGACCTGGCGCTCACCCAGTTCTGCGTCGAGACCGTATCGATGATCGTCTTCGTGCTGGTGCTGCGCCGCATGCCCGTCCACTTCCAGGAGACCGTCTCCACCTGGCGGCGGGCCGCCCGCATCCCCGTGGCGCTCGCCTCGGCGGCCACCGTCGGCGTCGGCCTCTGGGTCGCCGCCGCCGCGCGCACCGCCCAGCCGGCCGGCGCCGCCATGGTCGAGGAGGTCGCCGACCACGGGCTCAAGGACGTCGTGGCCACCATCCTCGTCGACCTGCGGGCCTGGGACACGATGGGGGAGTCGGCCGTGCTCGCCGCCGCCGCGATCGGCGTCACCAGCCTCATCTACCTGCACCGCCGCAGCGAAGGCACCATGGCCCAGGAGGAGTTGCAGGGCCGTACCGCCTGGTCGCTGTCCGCGCAGCACTCCGCCCGGCTGCCGCAGGGCGACGACGTGGCCCCCGAACGCAGCTGGCTGGCCGCCGGATCCACCCTCGCCCCCGAACACCGGTCGATCGTCTTCGAAGTGGTGGCCCGGCTGCTGTTCCACCCGATCCTGGTGCTCTCGGTCTACCTGCTGTTCTGCGCCGAGAGCCTGCCCGGCGGAGGGTTCGTCGCCGGGCTCGTCGCCGGACTCGCGATGATCACCCGCTATCTGGCGGGCGGCCGCTTCGAACTCGCCGAGGCAGCCCCCCTCCAGCCCGGACTCTTCACCGGCCTCGGCCTGTTCATCTCCACCGGCGTCGGCCTCCTCGGCCTCGTGGACGGCACCGTCCTGCACGCCTTCACCTACCACGGGCACCTGCCGGTCTTCGGCGACTACCACCTGAGCACCTCGGTCCTCTTCGACTTCGGCGTCTACCTGCTGGTCCTCGGCGTCGTCCTCGACATCGTGCGGGCCCTCGGCGCCAAGGTCGACCGGCAGATCGAGCGGGCGGCGGGCGTCCTCGCCCCCGAAGGCGGCCCCGAAGCGGGAGGGTCCCCCCGATGATCGTCAGCGCCTCGCTCATCGCCACGGCCGTCGTGCTCTGCGCGGTCGGCGGCATCCTCCTGCTCACCCGCCCGCTGACCCGCATCCTGCTCGGCGCCGTCATCCTCGGCAACGGCATCAACCTGCTGGTCCTCGCCTCCACCGGCCGCGCCGGCGCCGCCCCCCTGCTCTACGGGGTCTCCCTGAGCCGGGTCACCGACCCGCTCCCGCAGGCCATCGCGCTGACCGCGATCGTCATCACCCTCGCCACCACCGCCTTCCTGCTGGCCATGGCCTACCGCAGCCACCAGATCACCGGCACCGACGAGGTCCACGACGACCTGGAGGACCGGCGCATCGTGCTGCGCGCCGAAGTCCTCTCCGAACGTGCCCAGTTGCGCGACGAGTTCCGCTCGGGCGCCGAGCCCACCGCGGACGAGCGCGAACGCTACCGCGAGGAGCGCCGCCGGCTCCGCGACCGGCTCCGCGCCGACCGGGCCCGCCAGGCCCGCGGCCGCGACGCCTCCGGAAACCTCTGGAACGACGTGCTCGGCGCCGACCCGGAGGACTACGCCCGCGAGGGCGACGCCAAGGCGGACGACCGCTACCCCCGAGACCGAGGAGCCGACGGATGAACGCGCTCGTTCCGCTGCCGGTACTGCTGCCGCTGTGCGCCACCGGCCTCAGCCTCGCCTTCGGCATCCGGCTGGCCCGCTTCCAGCGCTTCATCAGCGTCGCCGTGCTGACCGCCGTACTCGCCCTCTCGGTGATCCTCATGGTCGCCGCCGACCGGCAGGGCCCGCTCTCCGTCCACCTCGGCGACTTCGCCCCGCCCCTCGGCATCACCCTGGTCGCCGACCGGCTGTCCGGGCTGATGCTCACCGTCTCCTCGGCGGTCACGCTCTGCGTGCTGGTCTACTCCCTCGGCCAGGGCATGACCGACCGGGACAAGGAGACCCCGCTCGCCGTCTTCCACCCCGCCTACCTCATCCTCGTCTCCGGGGTCTCCTGCACCTTCCTCGCCGGCGACCTGGTCAACCTCTACGTCGGCTTCGAGATCATGCTCGTCGCCAGCTTCGTCCTGCTCACCCTCGGCGGCACCGGGCCCCGGATGCGGGCGGGCTCCACGTACGTGATCATCTCGCTGTTCTCCTCGATGCTCTTCCTCACCGCCATCGCCATGACGTACGCGGCCACCGGCACCGCCAACTTCGCCCAGCTGGCCACCCGCATCGCCGACCTCCCCCTCGGCGTGCAGACCCTGATCCAGGCGATGCTGCTCACCGTCTTCGCGATCAAGGCCGCCGTCTTCCCGCTCGCCGCCTGGCTCCCCGACTCCTATCCGACCGCCCCCGCCCCGGTCACCGCCGTCTTCGCCGGACTGCTCACCAAGGTCGGCGTCTACTGCATGCTGCGCACCGAGACCCTGCTCTTCCCCGGCAACCGCCTCGGCGACCTCCTCATGGCCGTCGCGCTCGCCTCGATGGTCATCGGCATCCTCGGCGCGGTCGCCCAGACCGACCTCAAACGGCTGCTCTCCTTCACCCTGATCAGCCACATCGGCTACATGGTCTTCGGGATCGGCCTCGCCACCCGGGAGGCGTACGGCGGGGCCATCGTCTACGTCGCCCACCACATCACCGTGCAGACGACCCTGTTCCTCGTCGCCGGGCTCATCGAACGCCGCGGCGGTACCACCGAGTTGACCCGGCTCGGCGGCCTCGCCAGGGCCGCCCCGATGCTCGCCCTGCTCTTCTTCGTCCCCGCCATGAACCTCGCCGGGATCCCGCCGCTCTCCGGCTTCATCGGCAAACTCGGCCTGATGCGGGCCGGCGTCGCGGACGGCAGCGCCTGGGCCTGGGTCCTGGTAGCCGGCTCGGCCGCCACCAGCCTGCTCACCCTGTACGTCGTCGCCAAGGTCTGGAACCTGGCCTTCTGGCGCGCCGCCCCGCCCGGCCAGGCCGCCACCGGCACCGTCCTGGAGTCCGGCGACGACAGCGACGACGACAGCGACGCCGGTCCCGACGACATCCCCGGCACCGGCGACGAGGGCATCGCGCCCGCCCGCCGCCCGGAAGGCCGGGCGGTCGCCGCGACCCTGCACGAACGCGCCGTCACCACCACCAGCCGGCTGCCCCACCCGATGGTCGCGGCCACCGCCGCCACCATCCTCTTCGCCCTCGCCTTCACCGTGTTCGCCGACCCGCTCACCGCCTACACCGACCGCGCGGCCGCCGAACTCATCCAGCGGACCCCCTACATCCTGGAGGTGCTGGGCCGGTGAAACGCGGGCTGCGCTTCTCGTTCCGTAACGCCGATCTGCCGCCGCTCAGCTGCGAGTTCGGCACCCGCCGCCGTCGGGTGCTGGACCTTCCGCTGATCGCCTGGCTCACCGTCATCTGGCTTCTGCTCTGGTCCACGCTGACCTGGGCGAACGTGATCACCGGCCTGGTCGTGGCGGTCGCGGTCTGCCTGGCCTTCCCGCTGCCCCGGGTGGACCTCGGGCTGCGGCTGCACTTCTGGGGCATCCTCCGGCTGGCCTGCTACCTCCTCCACGACATGTACACCTCGGGGGTGAAGGTCACCCGGCAGATCTTCTTCGGCCTGCCCCACCGGGCCGCCGTCATCGGCGTCCCCCTGCGGTGCCGCAGCGACCTGATGCTCGCCGCCACCGCCGTCGCCGTCTCCAACGTCCCCGGCGGCTCCATCATCGAGGTCCGCCGGGCCACCGCCACCCTCTTCCTGCACGTCCTGGACGCCGACCGGCCCGAGGAACTGGAAGCAGCCCGCCGCCAGGTGTGGCGGATGGAGGAGCTCACCGTACGGGCCTTCGGCACCCCCGACGAGATCGCCCGCGTCGCCGAACCCCCTCCACCGCCCCAGCTCGCCGCCGGGAGGCCCGCACCATGACCGCACCCGAACAGGTCGACCGGATCCTGCTGACCGCCGCCGTGGTCCTGATCCTCGTCGCCGGGGCCCTGCTGCTGGCCCGCATCTGGCGCGGGCCCTCCATGCTGGACCGGGCGATCTCGCTGGACGTCTGCGCCGCCCTGATCATCGCGGGCCTCGCCGCCAAATCGGCCTTCGCCCGCGACCCGTTCTACTTCCCGATCATGCTGGTGCTGGCGTTCCTCGGGTTCACCGGCTCGGTGGGCATCGCCCGCTTCATCGCCGTACGCGACCGGCCCCGCCCCCTGCGCCCCGGCGCGCCCGAGGAGGACCCGCGATGACCGTCTGGCTCCAGGTCGTCGACACGGCCGGCGCCGTGCTGCTCTTCCTCGGCGCGGCGATCTGCCTGCTCGGCGTGATCGGCATGCTCCGGCTGCCCGACGTCCTCTCCCGCAGCCACGCGGCGACCAAGCCGCAGACGCTCGGCATCATCCTGGTGCTGGCCGGGGTGGCGCTGCGGCTGCGCAGCGGCATGGACCTCGCCACGCTCGCCCTCATCGCGTTCTTCCAGATGCTCACCGGCCCGGTGGCCTCGCACCTGGTGGCCCGCTCGGCGTACCGCACGGGGCAGGTCGACCACGAGGACCTGCTCTTCGACGAGCTCGACGAGCAGCTCACCGACGAGAAGTGACCCCGCCGCCGGGGGAGTTCACGCCCCCGGAACGCGTGCCGGGCGGCCCGGCCGCCCGGCACGCGAACCGAGCGTCCCCTCTGTCGCGCCAAAACGCCCCCGGACCGGTGTCCACGTGCCATGATGCGGTCGGACCATGCCGGACGCTGGGGGGCGTATGGGAAGCACGGGCACGGTGCTGCGCGAACTGCGCGGTGCACAGAAGAGCGCCAAGGGCGTCTCGCTCTACTCGCGGTACGTGAACCGGCCCGCCGGGCGCGTACTCGCGGCCGGGGCCTACCGGGCGGGTATGACGCCCAACCACGTCACGCTGACCAGCGCGCTGTTCACCTTCGGTGCGCTGGCGGCTGTCGCACTCGTCGAACCGTCGTGGACGCTCGCCGTTCTGGTCTACGCGGCCCTCGTGACCGGCTTCGCCTTCGACTCGGCGGACGGGCAGCTCGCCCGGCTCACCGGGCGGGGCGGGCCCGACGGGGAGTGGCTGGACCACGTGGTGGACTGCGGGAAGATGGTGCTCGTCCACACCGCCGTCCTGATCTCCTTCTACCGCTTCGGTGAACTTCCGTCGGACGCCTGGCTGTTGCTCCCGCTGGGCTTCCAGCTGGCCGCCGTGGTCACCTTCTGCGCGGGGCTGCTGCGGGAACAGCTCGGCAAGGCCGCCGCGAGCGCCCGGGGGCCCTCCTGGGCGGTCCCGGCGGCGCCGGCCTCCCCGGTCCGGGCGGTGGCGCTGCTGCCCGCCGACTACGGGGTCTTCTGCCTGGTGTTCCTGCTGCTCGGCGTACCCGGGGCCTTCCGCACCGGGTACGCCGTGCTCGCGGCGGTGCACACGCTGTTCCTGGCGGCCTTCCTCGCCAAGTGGTTCAGGGAGCTGAAAGCGCTCCGGGCCGGCTGACGAGGACGTCCAGCGCCCGGCGGAGCTGGGTGCTGGACGTGTGCACGGTGTACGGGAAGTAGACGACCTCCACGCCGACTTCGGCGAAGTCGCGCTCCAGCTTCAGACCCTTCTCCGTGCCCCGCCAGTCGTCACCCTTGAAGATCACGTCGAAGCGGACCTGCTGCCAGGTCTCGACCTTGTCCGGCACGGTCTCCACGAACGCGGCGTCCACGAAGCGCACGCTGCGGACGATCTCCAGTCGTTCGCGGAGCGGGATGACCGGTGTGTGCCCCTTGGCGAGGGCGGCCATCTCGTCCGACACGACCCCCGCGACGAGGTAGTCGCACTGGCTGCGGGCATGCCGCAGGATGTTGAGGTGCCCGACGTGGAACAGGTCGTACACCCCGGGTGCGTAACCCACCCTGTGCTGCACCATCCGTCTCTCCCCCCATGGTGAACGTGATCCGACGATGTCCAACGACCTTACTGTGAAGAACACTTGTGCAACCCGTGAACGGCTAAGCTCGGCACGGGCCGCTCCCCGCCCGGGGACGGCGGCTGCCGTGGGGGAAGGCGATCGTCCGATGTCCGAAGCGTCAGGGACCAGTCCGCTCGGAGGCCGCCGGCTTCTGGTGGTGTCGACCAACTACGCGCCGGAACTGACCGGCATAGGTCCGTACGCGACCCAACTCGCCGAGCACTGGGCCGCGTCCGGCGCCCGCGTCCGGGCGCTGACCGGTCTGCCCCACTATCCCTCCTGGCAGGTGGAGGAAGAGTACCGGGGCGTCTGGCGGACGGTCGAGATACGCGGCGGCGTCGGCGTGCACCGACGCCGGCACTACGTGCCGCCCCGTCAGACCGCTCTGAAGCGCGCGGCGTTCGAGGCCAGCGTCCTCGCGACCGGCCTCCTCGCCCCGCCGCCCGGCCGCCCCGACGCCGTGGTCTCCCAGATGCCGAGCCTCGCCGGCGGCGTCCTCGGGGCCCGTATCGCCCGCAGGCACCGCGTCCCCCACATACCCGTCGTCCAGGACCTCATGGGCGCGGCGGCGGCGCAGAGCGGCATCCGGGGCGGCGGCAGGGCCGCCGCCGTCGCCGCCGCCGCCGAGCGGTACGCCCTGCGCGGGGCCGCCCTCGTCGGCGTCATCCACGAGAGCTTCGTCCCCGGCGTCCGGGCGCTCGGCGTCGACCCCGGCCGCATCAGGATCGTCCCCAACTGGACCCATGTGCAGGGCCCCACCGCCGACCGGGCCGCGACCCGGGCCCGGCTCGGCTGGCCCGCGGACACCCCGGTGATCCTGCACTCCGGCAACATGGGCCTCAAGCAGGGCCTGGAGGTGCTGGTCGACACCGCCCGCCTCGCCCCCGACGTCCGCGTCGTCCTCATGGGCGGCGGCAACCAGCGCGACGCCCTGCGCGCCCGTGCCGAAGGACTGCCCAACGTGGACTTCCTCCAGCCCGCGGGGGCTGAGGAGTTCACCGACGTCCTCGCCGCCGCCGACGTCCTCGCCGTCACCCAGCGGGCCTCGGTCCTCGACATGAGCGTCCCCTCCAAGCTCACCTCCTACTTCACCTCCGCACGCCCCGTGATCGCCTCCGTCGCCGACGAGGGCGGCACCGCCGACGAGGTCCGCCGCTCGGGCGCGGGCGTGCTCGTCGCCCCCGAGGACCCGGCCGCCCTGCTCGAAGCCGTACGCAAGCTGGCCGCCGACCCGGCGGCCGCCGACGCGCTCGGGGCCGAAGGCCCCCGCTACGTCGCCCGCCACCTGAGCAGGGAGGCGGGCCTCGCCCGCTTCGACGCCCTGCTCGCCGAGGTCCTGCCGGACACCCGAGGGAGCCACCGCCGATGACACCGCAGCACCGTGCCCCCGACGATCAGGACGAACCGGCGCTCCTGCGCGACCAGTTCCGCCAACTCCTGCGCTACCGCTCCCTGCTGGCCACCGGCGTCGTCATCGGGCTGCTCGGCGGCGGCTACCTCGCCCTCGGCGGCGAGGACACCTACACGGCCACCGGCGAGGTGCTCGTACGCTCCGCGATCTCCGACCCGTTCGCCGCGGGGGCCACCGCCGACAAGGGCATCAACATCGGCTCCGAGCGGCAGACCGCCGTCAGCGACACCGTCGGCACCCTCGCCGCCGGCACCCTCCTCAAGGCGGGCGACGACGTCACCGCCCAGAAGCTCCTCACCGGCCTCCAGGTCACCAACCCGCCGAACACCCTCACCCTCCGCTTCTCCTACACCGCCACCGACCCGGAGCAGGCCCGCGCCCGCGCCGAAGCCCTCGCGGGCGCCTACCTGACCCACCGCAGGGCGCGCACCGAGGAGAGCATCCAGAACATGTCCGACGGCTACCGGGCCCAGCTCAAGCCGCTGGAGGAGAAACGCGACCTGCTGGAGGAGCAGGCCGGGGCAGGCTCCGCCGAGGACGTCACCAGCGCCCGCGCCAACATCATCGTCGCCATCTCCGAGCTGAGCCGGAAGATCTCCGAGCTCAAGGCCCTGGACACCACCCCCGGTTATCTCAACAAGAAGCCCGTCGCCCCCACGTCGCCCACCGGCCCCGGGCTGCTCCTGCTCCTCGGCCTCGGCGGGGTCGTCGGCCTCGCGCTGGGCCTGCTGCTGTCCTGGGTGCGGCTCGTCTTCGACCCCGCCGTACGCTCCCCCCGCGAGCTCGTCCACTCCCTCGGGGCGCCCCTGCTCGGCACCCTGCCGCGCGAACGCACGGCCAACGGGGCCCTGCTGGCCATCGGCCGCAGCGGTTCCCGGCTGGCCGAGGAGTACCGCGCCGTCGCCTTCCGGCTCGCCTACGACCCCGACTTCGCCGCGAGCCGGCGGCTCCTGGTCACCGCACCGCGCGGCGACAACGCGGCGGCCGCCGCCGCAGCCGCCAACCTGGCCGCCGCCTTCGCCGAGATGGGCCGCGACGTCCTGCTCGTCGAGGCCGACCTGCGCACCCCCTCGCTCGCCCGCGACCTCGGCCGGGCCGCCCACGAGGTGCGTCCACCGCGCTGGGCCGCCGAGGAGGGCGAGGGCACCTGGCCCGCCGCCGGCCGCACCAACGTGGACGTCCCCGGCTCCGGCGCCTTCGCCCTGATCCCCGGCACCACCGCCGACAACGTCCCGCGTGCCCTGACCTCCCCGCCGGTCGGCCGCATCGTCGCCGAGGCGGACCGGCCCGGCAACGTCGTCATCGTCCTCGCCCCGCCCGTCCTCTCCTACGCGGACGCGGTCGCCCTGGTCGACCGGGTGGAGGGCGTCATGATCGTCTGCGACCCGCGCGAGGTGCACCGCAGCGACCTGGAACGCATCCGCGAGATCATCGGCGCCTCCGGCGGGTCCGTCCTCGGCGCCCTCCTCCACCCCAGCCGGGGCCGCCTGCGCCGGGCCGAGCGCCGCGCCACCGCCACCCGCCGCTCCGGCGGGAAGGGCGGCGGAACCCCGGCCGAGGCGGACGGGCCCGAACTGACCGGCGACCCCACCGAAACCCTCGGCCTGCGCACCTTCACCCAGCCGGCCGCACGCCGGTGAGAGCCCGCACCGCCGTCCTCTGCTCGGTCGCCGACCAGGGGGTGGCGGCGCTCACCAACATCCTGGTGCTGGTGGCCGCCGCCCGCCTCACCACCGTCTCCGACTTCGCCCGGTTCTCCGCCGTCTACCTGGTCTTCACGGTGCTCCTCGGCGTCTCGGGCGCGTACACCGGGCAGCCGCTGGTGCTGCTGCGCGGGGCGGGGGAGGAGACCCGGGGCGCGTGCCGGTCCGCCGTCGTGTTCACCGTCCTCGTCTCGGCCGCCGTCGGCGCGCCCCTCGCCGCGGTCTGCGCCCTCCTTCCCGGCGACACGGCCGGCGCCCTGGCGATGCTCGGCCTCGTCCTCCCCGTGGTGCTGGGACAGGACGCCGTGCGCTACGCCTTCTCCACCCTCCACAAACCCCATCTCGCGCTGGCCTCGGACCTGTTGCGGCTCGCCGGAGTCCTCACCGCGCTCTCCGCGCAGACCTACGGGTCCTCCCCGGCGCGCCTCGTCACCGTCTGGGGGCTGTCCGCCCTGCCCGCCCTCCTGCTGTCCGCGGTCCTGCTCCACCGGGCCACCGCCAGAGCCCCGGTACGGCTGCGCCCGTTGCTGCGCCGCGGCCACCTCGGGCAGCGCTTCACCGTCGAGTTCGGCGTGGGCAACGCGACGGGCCAACTCTCCGTCCTCGGCCTCGGCGCGGTCGGCAACCCGCTCCTGGTCGGCGCACTGCGCGGAGCGACCACCCTGTTCGGGCCGCTCAACGTCCTCTACACCTCGGCCACGTCCTTCGGGCCCCCGCTGCTCGGCCGCATCGCCGACGAACGCCGCCGGGTCCGCGCCACCGCCGCCCTCGCCGCCGTCCTCGCGGCGACCGCCGCACTCTGGGCCACCGCACTCGCCCTGCTGCCCGCCGGCGCCGGCCGCCACCTCCTCGGCGACACCTGGCCCACGGCCGCCGCCCTGCTCCCCGCCACCGGCAGCCAGTACGCCGCGATGGCCGCCGGAACCTGCGGCCTGCTCGCCCTGCGCATGCTCGACCCGCGCACCACGCTCGCCATCCAGGTCGTCTTCTCGCTCACCTCCGTGGCGTTCCTCGCGGGCGGCTACGCCGTCGGGGGCGTGCCGGGCGCCGCCTGGGGCCTCTTCCTGGGCTCGCTCTGCAAGGCCACCGCCACCTGGATCCGAGTGGCCCGGCTGCGTCGGCGTACCGGCGCGGCGGACGGCGTCACCGCCGACGCCGCACCCTCCGCTGCTCCCGGAACGTACTGAGCAGCAGCAGACACAGCGCGGCGATGGCCAGCTTCCCCGCCGCCTGGAGCAGGGGGCCGCGCAGCAGGATGAAGGTGTACCCGGCGATCAGCGGCGCCGCGATGGCCAGCACGCTCGCCGGTCCGGGGCCCGCGCGGGTGACGGCGAGGGCGTAGCGGCGGTCCGTGCGGGCCGCCGCGTAGCCGATCAGCGCCATGCCGCCGATCATCCCGCTCGCGCCCGCGTCGACCCAGAACTCGGTCCAGAGCGGGGCCGAGAGGTTGGTCATCCGCAGCCCCATCCACTGCCCGACCCGGACCCCGGTGTCCTCCGGCTTCCCGCTCCAGAGCGCACGCGGTACGAAGAAGAGCGCCGAACCCGTGAGCTGGCGGCCGTACGTGTGGCCCCGGGTGTCGACCCACGAGATGGTGTTCGCGAACATCACCATCTGGTCGTAGTCCTTGGTCACCAGCGGTTCGAAGACCGAGGCCGCCTCCGCGGGCCGCTGCGCCCCGTCGTCGTACCGGAACCTGTCCGCGTACGGGAAGATCACCAGCGCCCCCACCACCCCCGTCGTCAGCACCGTGCGGTAGACCGCCGCGCTGCTCGGCAGGGCGGTGAACACGAAGGCCAGCAGCACCGTCAGGAACCAGTAACGGGCGTTGGAGATCGGGTTGTTCACCACCAGGTTCAGCGCTCCCAGCGCCACCCACACGAGCACCGTGGACGGGGAGCGCCGGGCCCGGCGGGAGGTCGCCAGGCGGCGGGTGTAGAAGAGCAGCGCCAGCAGCGCCGGGACCTGGCCGAACCCCTTGAGGAACGCCGAGCCGACGTTGGACCCCTCCGCCGCGACCCCGCTCGCCGCGACGGTCTCGTTGATCTCCTGCCGGCTGGTGAAGAAGACCGCGGGGCCGCCCACCTTCATGACGTAGAACGCGCTCGCCGTGAACGCCAGCAGCACCAGCAGCCGCAGCCGCACGGGATGCGCCAGGGCCGGGCCCCAGCTCCGGGACGACGGCTTGCGGCGCCGCAGCGGGCGCCGGGAGGCCAGCAGCGCCCCCAGGTCGTAGGCGGCGCACCCCACCAGGACCATCGAGATGGCCGTGATCAGGTCCTGGCGCGGTCCCACGACGGGCGTCGGCGTCTGCCCGATCACCACCTGGGCGAACGGAGCCACGCCCATCGCGATGTAGACGAACATCCAGAAGACGCCCTGGAGCAGCCGCCGCCGGGTCGAGAGGATCATCGTCGCGAGACGGGCCCCCGCGTAGCACGTCAGCACCAACTGGAGCCAGTACGCGGTGTCCCGCACCCCGGTGCCGGGCTGCGCGGCGATCACGGCGGGCAGGAAGCAGACCAGCCCGAGGATGAGCGGCACCGCCACCGCGCGCGACAGCATCGACCAGACGATCGGCCGCTCCGCCGGCCCGTCGACCGTCCCGGGCGCGCGCCCCGCCGCCCTCCCGCGTGCCGGCGCGGGCGCCGACGTGTGCACCGACGTCATGCGTCCCCCCGGGGATCAGTGAACCGCTGAACACTCTAACGAATCAGCCCACTTGGGGAGGGCCGATGGCTACGCTGTGAACACACGGCCATAGTCGAGGGGAACTCTGGTGAAAATCCTGCACGTTGTCACGCTCCACACCCCGGACCACGCCTTCGGCGGTCCGACCCGGGTGGCGTTCAACCTCTCCAAGGTCCAGCGTGCCAACGGTGACGACGCCCGCGTCATGGCGCTCGGCGACGACTTCCCCGACGGCGAACTGCCCAGCAGCGTGGAGGGAGTTCCGGTCCACCTCTTCCAGGCGCGCCACCTGCTCCCGATGTTCGAGGTCAGCGGCATCACCTCCGCTTCCCTGCTGCGCACCGCGTACCGCATGATGCGCGGCGCCGACCTCGTCCACGTCCACCTGATGCGCGATCTGGTGACCCTCCCCGCCGCGCTCCTCGCGCTCGCGACCCGTACGCCGCTGGTCGTACAGACCCACGGCATGATCGACCCGACCGAGAAGAAGGCCGCCCAGCTCACCGACGTGCTCGGGGTCCGCAAGGTGCTGCGTGAGGCCGACGCGGTCCTGCACCTCACCGAGATGGAGCGCGTCGACGTGAACGCCGTCGCCGCCCCCGTCCAGCTCACCCGCACCGTACGCCTGGTCAACGGCGTCCGCCCGCAGGAGCGCAAGCCGGCCCGCGACCCCGGCCGCCCGCCCACGGTGCTCTACCTCGCCCGGGTCCAGGCGCGCAAGCGGCCCGAGGACTTCATCGCCGCGATGCCGCACGTCCTCGCCCGTCACCCCGAGGCCCGCTTCGTCCTGGCCGGGCCCGACACCGGCGCACTGGACGAGACCCTCGCGCTCGCCCGGAAGCTGGGCGTCACCGGCTCACTGGACCACGTGGGGCCGCTGGAGCACGAGGAGGTGCTCGCCGCCGGGCGCGAGGCCGACGTGTACGTGCTGCCCGCCATCGAGGAACCCTTCCCGGTCTCGGTGCTGGAGGCGATGTCGGTCGGGACCCCGGTCGTCATCACCCGCACCTGCGGACAGGCCCCCGACGTCGCCGGGGCCGGGGCGGGCCGGGTCATCGACAGCCGGGTCGGCGAGGACGCGGCCAACGCCCGCAAGGTCGCCGACGCGATCCTGGAGCTGCTGGAGCCGGAGGCCGCCGAGCAGGCGGGCAAGGCCGCCTGGGAGCTGGTGAACGAGCAGTTCACCATCGAGGCCGTCACCGCCACCCTCCGGCAGACCTACGAGGACGTGGTCCGCCGGAGGCGAGGGTGACCGCGGCGGCCGGGCCTCTCCAGCTCAGCGGGCGGGCTTCTCCCGCGACTTGAGGGCGATCTGCCAGCGGTAGAAGCTCATCGCCAGCGCGAAGTCGAAGCCCGCCCGGCCGTCCAGGAAGCCCCGCTTGTAGAGGTACATGTAGGCGAAGGACACCACCGGCTTGAACGGCGCCTTGTGGAACAACTGCCCCTGGCGGGACTTGACCTGGCGCACCTGCTCCTTCACCCGGGGGTGGTGCTCCAGCCACGCCTCCCAGTCCGAGTAGCGGTTGTGCCGCTCGAACCAGGCGGTCACCGGGTCGAGATCCTGGTGCTCGATGGGGTGGGTGAACGTGCCCACGCTCGCCGCGACCGGCTGGTAGTGGCCCTCCACCTCCCCGATGCCCGGCGCTTCCAGGTCCCCGACCTCCGGGTAGTGGCAGCGGGTCCGGTCGGTCAACGACCGTTTGCGGATGGTGTATCCGTGCCGCAGCCGCTTCCCGGAGAACCAGTAGCCGAGCGGGATGTCGTACGCGGCCGGCTTCGGGGCCGCCGGATCGCAAAACGCCTGCCGCAGCTCGGCCAGCAGCCCGGGGCTGAGCCGCTCGTCGCCGTCCAGGAGCAGGATCCAGTCCAGATCGGTGCGGACGTTCTCCAGGCACCACTGCTTCTTGCGCGGGTGGCCCCCGTCCCAGGTGTACGTGATCACCTCGGCCCCGCACTCCTCGGCGATCTTCACGGTGTCGTCGGTGCTGTGGGAGTCCACCACGACGACCGCCTCGAAATGGCCGAGCACCGACTTCACCGCCTCCGCGATGTTCAGCCCCTCGTTCTTCGTGGGGATCGCGACGGCTATGGGCAGTTTCGGCGTACCTGCGGTCATCCCCGGTCTCCTTCGGGCAGCCAGGCGTAGCAGCCTGTGGAGGTGAACGTGCGGGCGGACTTCGGGATCGTGATCGTCCGGGACTTCCCGGTGGTGGAGGTGTCGGCCGACACCTGCTTGCCCCCGGCCCCGGTGATCTCCCAGGAGCAGTTCTGGGTGGGGGAGACGGAGCGGTAGTCGCCCGGGCGGAGCGCCTTCCCGGTGTGCGTGCCGTCCGGGTAGGCGTACGCCGCCTCGTCCACCAGGTCCTGGTGCTGGGGGCAGAGCCCGGTGACCGCGGCGGCCGCGTCCGGGATCTCCTCGGTGGCGACGGCGCCGACCGCGGTGTCGCGGTCGGCCTTGACCAGGTAGCGGAGCCTGTCGCAGGTCTCCTGGCCGGTCTGGAGCACGGCGGCCGGGTCCATGCCCTCGGGCACCCGGTCCTCCAGGTACTTCTTCTGCTGTTTCGTGAAGGTCCCGGTGGCCGGGGTGATCGCGTCGGACGGGGTCTTCGGCCCTTCGGCGCTGGCGATCGGCCCCTGGGCCCCCGGCTTCGCGCCGTCACCGCCGTCGCCTTCGGTGGCGTCGGCGGCGGGCGGGGTGGATGCGGTCGGTGCGCCGGCGGTGGAGCCCGGGACGGCGGGCCCGGAGGCCGCGGGGCGCTGGGCGCCCGCGGCCTCCGGGTCGTTCCCGTCCGCGGACGAGCCGCAGGCGGCCAGCGCCGCCGCCGTCAGGACGACGGCGGCGCAGGCCAGGAACGGATTCCTCATGAGATCAGCCGTTCCTCAGTGCGTAGTGCGCGCTGACCTGGGAAGAGCTCAGCGTGGTCGGGTAGACGGCGGTCTCGTCGATCTGGCCCTCGAAGAAGTTGCTGGTCGGACGGTTCGGCCAGCCGGAGAGGTTGTCCCCGCCGACCCGCCAGTAGCCGGGGTAGTTCTCGTTGCCGGAGACCAGGATGTTCGACGCCCGCGCCTGTCCGTCGACGTACAGCGTCATGCCCTGGCCGAGCGGGCCCTGGGTGGCGACGACGTGGTGCCACTTGCCGTCGTTGTAGGCGCCCGAGGTGGTGACGGTGCGCGACCCACCGCTCTGGACGCCGAAGACGAGCCGGCCGTCGTCGCGCATGTAGACGTGCTTGTCGTAGCGGGTGCTGTTCTGCTGGGTGAGGTTGGAGAAGCCGATGATCTTCCCGCCCCGGTCGCTCGTCGTCTTGATCCAGGTCTCCAGCGAGAACCGGGACGGCGCGGCGTGCAGCCGGTTGCTGTACGCGTACTCGCTGGAGCCGTTGAAGCCGATCGCCGTGGACGGTCCGGCGATCGCCGCCGGGGTCTGCCGGTAGGCGGGGCCGTTGCGCAGGAAGCCGTTGTTCAGGTTGCCGCTGCTGTCGTGCGCGAACGTGGACGCGCCCTCGTCGTAGCGCCAGTACAGGCTCGCCCCGTCGGCCTTGACCCGGGCCGGGTACGCCTCCGTCGATCCGGCCACGGTGGCGGACTGGGCCGGGGACTTCGCGCTGGTGTTGACGCCGTCGCTCGCGGTGATCCGGTACGAGTGGGTCTCGCCCGGCGCGACGTCGGTGTCCGTCCAGGTCAGCTGGGGCCGGTCCCAGAAGACCGAGTAGCCGGTCGTCGTGTGGACCGGGGTGTTGGAGCCGTCCTTGTAGATCCGGTAGGTCAGCTCACCGTCGTCGGTGTCGAAGCTGGTCTGCCAGTTGACCTCGATCCGCCCCGGAGTCAGCGTGGACAGGCTGACGTTGGGCACCCAGGGGGCGCCCGTGTCGGGACCGTCCGCGAACCGGGTCAGTCCCTGCTGCGGCTTGCCGTTGACGGTGGTGAACTCGCCGCCCACCCACAGGTAGTCGCGGCCGCCACCGCTCGCCCCGGTCATCACGCGCGGGCCGACCGGCTCACCGATGCCGTCGTTGGTGTCCGGGAACCAGGGCAGCAGCTTGGGGTCGTTCACCGACTGGGCCAGCAGGTGCTTGCGCGGCTGGTCGGGGAAGGCCCCCATGCTGACGCAGTCGTGGGCGTGGCTGCCGCTGTACAGCACCCCGGAGTGGACCGCGACGGCCTGGGTCGCGCCGAGGCAGGTGTCCCGCCAGCGCTGCTCGAAGTCGCTCAGGTTCAGCGCGATGCGTCCGTCGAACACCCCGCCGCCGGTGCCCTCGTTGCCGGTGTAGAAGCCGGTCGCGTCCGTGGTGATGTCCTGGACGGTGGAGTTGTTGTGGATGAACCCCGGGTAGGACTTGGTGAGTTGACCGGTGGTGGCGTTGACGACGGCCAGAGCGTGGGTGTTCGTGCCGTTGATCCGGAAGAAGTCCCCGCCGAGCAGCACGTTCTGCCCGTCCGGAGTCACCTCGACGGCCCGTGCGACCTCGTCGGCGTTGGCCGTGAAGGGCAGCAGCGAGGCTCCGGTCGTGACGGCGGCGAAGTGGCTTCTGGTCTGCCCGCCGACCGTGGTGAAGTCGCCCGCCAGATAGACCGTGTCGTCGGTGACGGCGAGCCCCCGGACGGTCGCGGAGACCCCGATCTTGAAGGAGTTGCGGACGGTGCAGGTATCGGTGTCGATCGCCGCGATGTTGCTCACGCCGATGCCGTTGACGGCTCCGAACTGGCCGCCCGCGTAGAGGGTTTCACCGTCCGGGGAGAGCGCCAGAGCGCGAACGGTGGCGGTCCCCGAGGAGATCGTGAAGGAGAGCGAGCATCCGGTGGGCGCTCCGGTCGTCGCGTCGAAAGCGGCGAAGTTCAGCGCCGGTTGTTCGTCGGTGCCCGCCGCAGCGGTGGGGGGCCGCAGGGTGGAGAAGGTGCCGCCCGCGTAGACGACGCCGTCGCCGGACGCCATCGACCAGACGATGCCGTTGGTCTGCCAGGTGGTGAGGTCGTCCGCGGTGATGGCGACCGGTGGTGTCAGCGCCGCCGCCGGGGAGCCCCCGGCGGCGGTCGCGGTCAGGGCTCCGGCCAGCAGGCCGAGAGCGAGGGAGGCGGCCCGTACACGGCCGCGTCCTCCGCTTCTCCGCCCCGTACTTCCGTTCATCATTCAGCTCCGAAGGTGAGATTCGAGCTGCGGCCGAGAGGCCGCGGATGGTGCCCCGTCCGGCCGGCGCGGGAGGCGGTGTGCCCCCGTGCGGGCCGGAGCGAGTGGGTGGACGGGGCCGGAGCCCCGCCCGCGGCCGGCGCGGAGAGCCCCACCGAGCGGTCGGTGGAGTCGGCGGTCGCGCCGGTGATCGTCCCGGGCTCGGGCGCGGGAGGCGCCGGCCGGGAGCCATGGGTGGCCGCTGACCCGTCCGGGGCGGCGGCCACACGTTCCTGCGGATGCGGTACGGGCGACGGGGCCCGGTTGCGGAGCCCGGTGGACCGGCCGCCCCGGGCGCCGGGCCCGCGACGGCCGGGCCCGGTCACCTGTCGACCCGGACGGCGGCCCCGGAGAGCTGGTCCTCCAGCCGGCGGATGTCGGCGTCGACCATGATCCGGGCCAGCTCGCGCGACTTCACCGCGGGCTTCCAGCCCAGCAGCTCCTCGGCCTTGGACGCGTCACCGATCAACGCGTCGACCTCGCTGGGGCGTTCGTACTTCGGGTCGTACCGCACGTGCTCGGCCCAGTCCAGTCCGGCGTGCTCGAAGGCGAACTCCAGGAACTGCCGGACGCTGACGCCCTCCCCGGTGGCGACCACGTAGTCGTCGGGGGTGTCGCACTGGAGCATCCGCCACATGGCGTCCACGTACTCCGGCGCGTACCCCCAGTCGCGGACCGCGTCCAGATTGCCCAGGTGCAACCGGTCCTGGAGCCCCGCCCTGATCCGGGCGACGGCCCGGGTGATCTTCCGGGTCACGAAGGTCTCACCCCGGCGCGGCGACTCGTGGTTGAAGAGGATGCCGTTCACCGCGAACATGTCGTACGCCTCACGGTAGTTGACCGTGGCCCAGTAGGAGTAGACCTTCGCCACGCTGTACGGGCTGCGCGGGTGGAACGGCGTCTTCTCGTTCTGCGGGGGCGGGCTGGCGCCGAACATCTCGGAGGACGACGCCTGGTAGATCCGGGTCTGGATGCCGCTGGCTCGCACCGCCTCCAGGAGCCGCACGGTGCCGAGCCCCGTGACGTCACCGGTGTACAGCGGGGCGTCGAACGACACCCGCACATGCGACTGCGCACCGAGGTTGTAGACCTCGTCGGGCTGGATGTCCCGCAGCAGGTTCACCAGCGCCACCCCGTCGGACAGGTCGGCGTGGTGCAGGACGAAGGAGCGCTCCGGCTCCTCGGGGCCCTGGTAGATGTGGTCGATCCGCTCGGTGTTGAAGCTCGAGGAACGGCGTATGAGCCCGTGCACCGTGTAGCCCTTGTCGAGCAGCAACTCCGCCAGATACGAACCGTCCTGGCCGGTCACCCCGGTGATGAGCGCGGTCTTCGCCACGATTCCCCCTTCTCTGCTGATCGCCTCGGCGGCGATGTTTCACCGATATTCCGGAAATGGAGCGTTCTGCGGCGAAGTGTCGCCGCGGTCCCTTTCTGCTGGCACAATCCGAGCCATGACGACCGAACTCCCCGTCCTGCCCCAGGAATCCGCCCGCCCCCTACTGCGGCCCGGCTCCCGCGTGTTCGTCGCCGGCCACCGCGGTCTGGTCGGCTCGGCGGTGGCCCGCCGCCTCGCCGACGACGGCCACGAGGTGGTCACCCGCGGCCGCGACCTCCTCGATCTGCGCGACGCCGCGCGGACCGGGGCGTATCTCAAGGAAGTCCGTCCGGACGTCGTGGTGCTGGCCGCCGCCAAGGTGGGCGGGATCATGGCCAACAGCACGTATCCGGTGCAGTTCCTGGAGGACAACCTGCGCATCCAGCTCAGCGTGATCGCCGGTGCGCACGCGGCGGGGACCGAGCGGCTGCTCTTCCTCGGCTCGTCGTGCATCTACCCCCGGCTCGCGCCCCAGCCGATCCGTGAGGACGCCCTGCTCACCGGGGAGCTGGAGCCCACCAACGAGGCGTACGCCCTGGCCAAGATCGCCGGGATCGTCCAGGTCCAGTCCTACCGAAGGCAGTACGGCGCCTCCTACATCAGCGCCATGCCCACCAATCTCTACGGGCCCGGGGACAACTTCGACCTGGAGACCTCGCACGTGCTGCCCGCCCTGATCCGCCGCTTCCACGAGGCCCGCCGGGACGGAGCGCCCGCGGTGACCCTGTGGGGCTCGGGCTCGCCGCGCCGCGAATTCCTGCACGTGGACGACCTCGCCGCCGCGTGCGTACGTCTGCTGGAGGCGTACGACGGGGACGAGCCCGTCAACATCGGCTGCGGCGAGGACCTCACCATCCGCGAACTCGCCGAGACCATACGGGAAGTGACGGGATACCAAGGGAGGATCGAGTGGGACGCCTCCAAGCCCGACGGGACGCCCCGCAAGCTGCTCGACACCACCCGCCTCACCTCCCTCGGCTTCACGCCGGAGATCCCGCTGCGCGACGGCATCGCCCGTACCTACGCCTGGTGGCTGGACCGGCTCCCGACGCGGAAGTGACCTTTCGCCGCCGCGAGGCACCTCGCGGCGGCACATCCGTGGCGCTCCTCGCATCCGCACCCCCGCCGCTCTCAGTAGGCCCCGCGACCGTCGGCGACGGCGCGCACGGTGCGGGCGAGGAGTCCCAGGTCGGCGGCGACCGACCAGTTGTCGACGTACCACAGGTCCAGCGACACGGTCTCCTGCCACGACAGGTCGGAACGGCCGCTCACCTGCCACAGGCCCGTGAGACCCGGCTTGACGGCGAGCCGGCGGTGCTCCCGCTCGTCGTAGCGCGACGCCTCCTCGGGCAGCGGAGGACGCGGCCCCACCAGCGACATATGACCCAGCAACACGTTGACGAGCTGCGGGAGTTCGTCGATCGACGTCCGCCGCAGCATCCGCCCGACCGGCGTCACCCGGGGGTCGCGGCGCATCTTGAACAGCGGGCCGTCGACCTCGTTGGCCGCGACGAGCCGCGCCTTGAGCTGTTCCGCGTCCGCCACCATCGTGCGGAACTTCCACATGGTGAACGGCCGGTTGTGCCGCCCCTGCCGGACCTGCCGGTGGAAGACCGGCCCCCGCGAGGACAGCCGCACGCTGAGCGCCACCGCCAGAAGCAGCGGCGCCAGCGCCAGCAGCCCGAACAGGGCCCCCGCGCGGTCCAGCGCGCCCTTCGCCGCCGCCTGCGGCCCCCGGCGCAGCGGCGGTGCGATGTGCAACAGGGTCAGCCCCGCCGCGGTGACGGGACGCACCCGCTCGGCCGCCACGCCGGACAGCTCCGAGACCACCGACAGGGCGACGCCCCCGTCGTGCAGCCCCCACCCCAGCCGGCGCAGCCGGTCTCCGGTCATCTGTGGCCCCGGGGCCACCAGCACCAGGTCCGCGGCATGGGCGTAGACCCCGCCGAGCACCGTGGTCACGTCGTCGTCGGCCGGGCAGGACCCCAGCCGCCCGGGTATCTGCACCCCGGCCAGCTCCAACGGGCCGGGGCCCACCGGTATGGCCGCGACGAGCCGGTAGTCGTGGTCCGTCCGGGAGGTGAGCAGCTCTGCGGCCCGCTCCGCACCGGACGCCTCACCCACCAGCAGCACCCTGCGGACCCGGCTCGGGGCGCGCGGCCGGGTGCGCACCCCCGTCGCCACGGCGGTGACGAGGAGACCCGGCGCGACGGCCACGACGGCCGTGGCCGGATCGACCGGGCTGCCCGCCGCCGTGTGCAGCAGGGCCAGCAGGCCGAGCAGGACGAGCCAGTCCCCGACCGCTCCGGCCGCGCCACCCTGCCGGGCTCCCGGCCCTGCCGCGTACCGCCCCCGGGCCGCGCGCAGCCCGGCCCACAGCAGCCCCGCCACCGCCGCGGCGGCCAGTGGGCGCGGTTGGTCGCCCGCGCGCAGCAGCAGCCCGGCCGGAGCGGCCAGCCCCAGCATGTCGGTCAGCGGGACGAGCGCCGCTCCGGGCGCGAACCCGCGCCGGAACGGAGCGCGGAGCGTCCCGTCGCGCCGGGCCGTCGGGGCCCGGAACTGCCGCTCCAGCGCGGCCGTTGTACGGTTCCGGGAGGCGGCGTCCCGGGGGCGCGGCGCGCCCCGGAGCCCCACCGGCCCGGACAGGTCGGTATCGGGTATTTCGACATGCCCCATGAACCCCCCAGTCACAGTCGCACCCCCACAAACAGGACGCATCCGCCGATCCCGTGGACTGACGGATGCGCCCTCGCTCGGTGCACGATATCCACACACGTGCCATTTCGCTGGAGTTCCCGTGAAGTTCAGACGGCTCGAACCAGACTTCTCCGATCGGCCGGAACCGTCCGATGTCGCCGCGTGAGCATGGTTGCTGACGGTTCGTCGGTTCGGCAAGCGCTTGTGCCCGCCGACGTCCGCGGGCGATCGGCGGAGGCTCCGGCTCCGCCGAGTCCCGGCGTGAACGTACGAACCCCCTGGCGGGAGGTGTGCCCGGCCAGGGGGTTCGTCCGTGCGCGCCGATGGTGGAGGGCGCGCGCGGGACGCCGTGACGTCAGAGTGCGCCCTCCGCGCGCCTCCTGGCGCGCCGGTGAACCAGGATGCCGCCGCCAACGAGGGCGAGTGCTGCGAGAGTTGCCGACATCACAGTGGTTCCGGTGGCGGCCAGGCTGCCGCCGCCGGACGTGGCGGCGGTCCCCGAGCCGTCCCCGGTCGCGCCGCCGACCGTGGCCCCGGCGCCGCCCGTCGTGCCGGTGGGGCCGGAGTCTGCGGAGCCCCCGGTGGAGGATCCGCCGGCCGACTCCGTGCCGCCCTCGGAGCCCGATGTGCCGCCGGTCGCCGACGTGCTGTCACCACCTTTGCTGTTACCGCCCGTTGACGGCTCTCCGGTGCCGCCGTCCGTCTCTCCGCCGCCGGTCGCCGCGGTGACGGTGAGGGTCGCCGCGGCGGTGCGGGTGGCGCCGACGTCGTTGCGGAACTCGGCGCGGTAGCGGTGGCCGTCCTGCGCGGCCCGCGCGGTGAACGCCAGGGCCGTCCCCGTGGCGCCCTCGACGTCCTTCCACGTCTGCCCGCCGTCGGCGCTGACCTGCCAGCGGACCGCGGGCTCCGGGACGGCCTCCGCCTGTGCCGTGAGGGTGACCTCCTCGCCGTCCTCCGCGGTGAGGTCGGCCGGCCCGCGGGTCACCAGGGGCGACACCTGGCGGACCAGCTTGGTGACCTTGCCCTCGGCGGGGCTGGCCACGAAGACGGTCGCGCCGCCCGGTTCGACGGCGAGCGAGGCGGCCCCCGCCTGGGAGTGGTTGCCGGGCAGCGACAGCTCCCGCGCGGCCACGGAGAAGTCCGTGGTGTCGTACACGGTCAGCGTGCCGTTGTTGTCATTGGCGGGGTCGGAGAGGTCCCCACCGTCCTGCCGGACGACGAAGGCCCGCCCGGTCGCCCGGTCGAAGGCGGCCGCGCGCGCCAGATCCCCGCCCACGAGCGTCTTGACCAGCTTGCCCGCCGCGTCGAAGACCAGCACGGACCGGTCCACCCCGACCCACACCGCGCCGGTGGCCGGGTCGGCCTCGACGAATCCGGCCAGGCCCGGCCCGCCCGGCAGGTCGAAGGTCCCGGTGACCGCGAACGCGGCGAGGTCCACCCGGTGCAGCTTCCCGGCCGTGAAGTCGCCGTACCAGACCACGCCCCGCCCGGCATCGACGGCGAACCGGGTGCCGCCCGGCAGGGTGAGGGTCCGGGTCGCGACGCCGGTGGCGCGCTCGACCTCGGAGAGCTTCGCGCCCTGGGCGACCAGCACCGTCTCCGGTGCCGTACCGGGCGCGATGTCGGTGATGGTGGACCCGGGGAGCCAGACGCCCGCCGCCTCCTTGTCGCCGGCCTTGGCGCTGCCGACGCCTCGCAGCGGGTAGGTGTAGACGACGCCGTCGCCCGGCAGCGGGCCCGCGATGCGGGCGGCGGCGGAGGCCCGCAGCGCGCCGGTGGAGCCGGGGGCCTGGCTGATCCAACTCTCCGATGTGCCGTCCTGCGGGTTCAGTACGTGGAGGCCGCGCTCGTCGACGTCGGCCGTGTCGGGCAGGTTGTCCGCGCCGACGTACAGCTTCTTGGAGTCGGGGTGCAGCAGCAGGTCGAGCGGCTTGCCGGCCGAGGTGAAGTCGGCGGCGGCCTTGTACGCGACGGTTCCGGCGGGTACGTCGACGCCCTCGCCGCCCGGTTCGCCGGGCTGTCGGGCCGCGAAGGCGACGGGGATGCGGACGTCCTGCGTACGGTCGCCGGCGGCACGGTGGTCGGCCCGGGTCACCAGGGCGCAGGCGACTTCCGCGCAGTCGAGGCCGTCGCCCTTCGCGGTGATGTCGAGCTCCACGTCGAAGCTTCCGCCGGGCCCGAAGGCGAGCGCGAGATCCCCCTCGTACGGGTCGCCCGGGGGCACGATCCACTGCGAGGTCTTCGATCCGCCGGTCATGTCCGCGCCGCCGAGGCAGGGGGAGGGCGTCCGGTTGTCGCCGTTGTCCTTGCACAGGGCGACGTAGATGCCGGACGTGAGGCCGTACCCCTCGCCGGTCATCCGGACCTTCTGGCCGGCCGGGTCGAGTGCGGTGGTGACCGAGGCGGTCAGCTTCTGGCCCTTGGGGCCGGTGGCGGTCTTCGGGCCGCCCGCGTCGGCGCCGGCCGCGAGGCCCGCCGGGACCCCGGCGAGGAGCAGGGCGGCGACGACGGCGCTGCCCGCCGTCCGGCGTCCGGGCCTGCGGCGGCCGGGCGGGGCGCCGGGGGCGGTGCCGGGGGCGGTGTCCGGAGTGGGTGTCATGGCTTTCCTCGTCGCGACGCGTCGGAGCCCGGCCCCGGCACGAGCTGCCGGGACCGGGCGCAGGGGTGGAACCGTCCAGCGGACCGACCGCCACAGGGCACGGTCGAGTGGTCGAGCGCTGGCGAGTTGGGGAGTTGAAGTGGTCCGGTGGGACCGCGGCCGCTACACGAAGTCGATCGGGGTGTGGACGTCGTACTTGCGGTCGTTGGTGTCGGTGTGGTCGGCACGGGTCACGACGGCGCACTCCACGGTCTCGCCGCAGACGTTGCCGCCGCCGAGGTCGGCCTTGACGTGTATCCGGACGCTGAAGGTGCCGCCCGCGCCGTACGGCGAGGTGTTGGGGAGGCCGCCGCCGAGGCCGGACACCCAGTGCGAGGCGCCGGTGGTGCCGGACTCGTCCTGCCCGCCGAGACACGGCGAGGGCTTGTTGGCGCCCTGGGCCCCGTTCACCACGCACAGGCTCACGTAGACGCCCTGGCCGGTGTTGTAACCGCTGCCGGAGACCGTGATGTTGGCGCCGGAGGCGGCCGCCGTGTCGGGGGCCGTCAGCGACAGGTTGTAGGTGGTACCGCCCTCGGAGACGGTACGGGTGCCGGTCGCGGCGGCGGCGGGGGAGGCGAGGCCCACCGCCAGCGCGGCGGCGGCGAACGCGGCGAGACCCGCGCGGGCGATGGTACGGGTGGAGGGGGCAGCACTCATGAGATGAGCACCTTTCTCGGCATCGGTGACCAGAACCATGAACACCCAGTCGACTTAGGTAAGGCACACCTAAGTCGAACTCTGTTGGGTTGTCAACAAAGTGGCGCGTGACCACAGCCGGCCTCGGATTCCACGGACGTCATGGGTGCGGTCGGGTGCGGCACCGCTCCGGCGACGGTGAACATGCGGCGGGCGGCCGTCAGTTCGCGCGGGCGCCACCGGGCCGTGGCGACACGCTTCGGCGAGAGGGGCCACCCCTTCCCCGGCAGCGTCACCGGGATCCGGCCCCGGCTTCCGGCCGTGAACCGGGCCCGCCCCGCAACCCGGCGCGCGGTGATGTCGGTCGGCATGCCCTCTCGCCCCGGGCCGTGCCGCTCGCCGCCGCCACTCCGTGTGAACGCGATGCCCCCTGTCTGCCGCGGCCGTTCGTCCCTACCGGTGTGGTGCGAAGGGCGTCACGGCTGACGGGGCGGGGTGAGACCGGCGTCCCGGGCGAGGGCTGCGGCCTGCCCGCGGGAGGAGACGTCCAGCTTCTTCAGGATGTTGCGCACGTGGAATTTCACGGTGGTCTCACCGATGTGCAGTTCCTCGGCGACGGCACGGTTGCTCAGTCCCCGGGCGAGGCCGGTGAGGACGTCGAGTTCGCGGGGGGCGAGGCCGTCGAGCGGGCTCGGTGCGGCGGCTTCCGCCGGGTCCAGGGGAAAGGTGGCGGTGACGGTGGTCCCCCACTCCGGTTCGGTGTCGCGGGCCGCCTCACCGCCCGCGGCGGCGGCGATTCGGTGGAGTCGCCGGGCGGCGGTGCCGGTGTCGGCGCGGGTGTTCGTACCGTCGTCGCGGACGGTGACGGTGAGGGCGTTGTCGCCGAGTCCCCATCCGATGTGGACGCGTCGCACCGTGTCCTGTGCGAACGCGTCGAGCACGGCGGTGAGGGTGACGGACCGGGCGGCGTACACGGTCTCCGAGGGAATGGACCGGTCCGTCTCGGGCGGGCGGAGGCTGAGCCGGACGTCGCTGTAGCGCCTGATCGGACCGAGTTCGGCGGTGAGGTCCTCGAAGACCCTGCGCGCATCGCTGTCGGCCGGGTCCTCCCGCGCGGCACGGCGCAGATCGATGAGCGCGGAGGCGGCGAGGTCGGCGGCCGTCTGCCGGGCCGCCACGTCGCTGAGGGACCGGGAGCGCAGAGTGGCGAGCAGGGCGGTGAGGGTGACGGAGTGGGAACCGGTGAGCTCCGCGGTGACGCGCCGGCGCTCGCCGGAGGCCGCGCGGGAGCGGGCGAGCTGTGCGGGTTCGGGATCCAGGGCCCGGTGGAGCAGGTGCGCGGTGATGAGGTCCCAGATGCTCTGGAGCAGTTCCGCCGCGGCCGAGGGCAGCGGGTCCGCGGGGGTTCCGATGAGCACCAGCAGCGACCCGTCGCCGTCGGGGGCCGCTGCGGCCACGGCGGTGACGGTGCGGTCGGCCCCGCCCAGGTGCGCGGTGCCACGCCAGGGAGCACCGACCGGGACCTGCGGGGCCAGGCTGTCCAGATCAGCGCCGGTGACGGCCTCGGCGGTGTCGTCGCCTCCGTGGGCCTTCAGCGGGGAGTGGCCGCAGAAGCCGGTGAGCTGAACGGCGGCGGTGTGCGGCACGAGCGGGGCCACCAGCGCGGACAGGCGGCGCAGCACGTCGCCGAGAGGCGCCCGTTGGACGTCCGCGAGCGCGGACGTGACCGAGGCGGGACTCGACCAGTCGATGGTGCTCATGGCGTCAGGCTAGAACAGCGCCACGACGGCCGCCCCCTTCGCGAGAAGGGGGCGAACCGCCCGTTCGGAGGGGCCGGACGTAGGCGTCCCGGCGGGAGGCTGGGGAGCGTAGGACGCGTCGGCTCCGCACCCCGATTGAGCGGGCCATGCCCCGATCGGCGCGTTCCGCCCGCCACGTCCGCACCGGCCGTGGCCCCTTCGCCCCTCGCCGACCGTCGGCGCACCACAGAAAGCACCTGATCATGCACACCGATGCCATCGCCTTCGCCGCCTACGGGGCCCCGGACGTCCTGGAGCCCGCCGCCACCGACGTACCCGACCCCGGCCCCGGGCAGGTCCGTATCCGCGTCCACGCCACCACGGTCAACCCCCTCGACCTCAAGCTCCGCAGCGGAGCGATGGCCGCCTTCATGCCCCTGGACCTGCCCCACGTCCCCGGCCTGGAACTCGCCGGCACCGTCGAAGCCACCGGCCCCGGCGTGCGCGGTCTCGCACCCGGCGCGGCGGTCTTCGGGGCCGCCTCCCACACCTACGCCGGTCTCGCCCTGGCCGACGCCCGCCGGCTCGCCCCCATCCCGCAGGGCATGGACCGGCACCACGCCGCAGCCCTGCCCGTCGCAGCCGAGGCGGCCTGGCGGGCGCTGGAGGAACTCGACCTCGGCGCGGGCCAGATGCTGCTCGTCCACGGAGCGGCGGGCGGCGTGGGCACTCTCGCCGTCCAGTTCGCCCTCGCCCGCGGCGCCCGCGTCATCGGCACCGCCTCCGCCGCCGGCCTCACCCACCTCACCGGTCTCGGCGCGGCAGGCACCATCTACGGCGCCGGCCTGGCCGAGCGGGTACGCGCCCTCGCGCCCGGCGGAGTGGACAAGGCCCTGGACACCTCCGGAGCCGACGTCCTGCGCGACTCCGTCGACCTCACCGGCAGCCCCGACCACGTCCTCACCCTCGCCGACCCCGTGGCAGCCCGAGCCCATGGCGTGCGTTTCTCGTCCGGGGGCGGAACCGACGACCGCACCGCCGAGGCCCTCGCGGCCGTCGGCGCACTGCACGAGAACGCGACGCTGACCCGGCGCATCCACGGCGTGCTGCCCCTGTCGCAGGCAGCCCGGGCCCACCGCATCGCCGAAGCCGGCCACCTGGACGGAAAGATCATCCTGACGCCCTGATCGTGGCCGGCCCCGCGGAACGCGATCTTCCCCCGCGCCGTCAGCGCACCCCGTCCGGCCGGAACTGCACGCTGACGCGGGCCCCGGTCACCCGTGCGGACTTCGGGACCGCGTGCTCCCAGGTGCGCTGGCAGCTGCCGCCCATGACGATCAGGTCGCCGTGGCCGAGCCGCCTGCGGACGGGGGCGGGGCCGGGCGCGCGCGGCCGGAGCGCCAGGTGCCGAGGGGCTCCCAGGGAGAGGATCGCGACCATGGTGTTCTCGGTGCCGCCCCGGCCGACGGTGTCCCCGTGCCAGGCCACTCCGTCGCGCCCGTCCCGGTAGAGGCAGAGTCCGGCCGTGGTGAACGGTTCGCCCAGCTCGCCCGCGTAGTGCCTGCTCAGCTCGGTGCGGGCGGCCTCCAGCGCGGCGTGCGGCAGGGGGTCGCGCCGGCCGAAGAAGGCCAGGAGCCGGGGGACCGCCACGACGCGCTCGTACATGACGCGCTGCTCGGCCCGCCAGCCGACGTCGCGCACCAGCGACGCGAACAAGGTGTCCGCGCCCCGGAGCCACTGCGGCAGTACGTCGATCCAGGCCCCGTGCCCGAGATCGGTGCGCTGGATGCCGCGCAAGGGGCGGGTGGAGACCTCGTCCTCCTGGTCGAAAAGTGAGCTTTGCAGGTGTACGGCCATGGGGGGAGCGTAACTCTATTCGAGCAAGTGTGCGAATAGGTGTGATGTGGGGCGCCGAGGCGGCCGGTCGCCCACGCGTGGGCGCGGCCCGGCGTCCCACCGCTGATACGGACCTGCCACGGCTTCCGGAGTCCGGCCGCTGGGGGCCGCTAAGATCACGCGCCGGGGCCGTGCCCGACCGCGCGGCGCCCGATCGCGATGGCGGGAAGGGGGAGCGCATGCCGTTCGAGGGCGCTCCCGCGGCCGGGGGTGACGACGGCTGTCTGCGCCGGGTGATGGCGGTCCCGCTGACGCTGCTCTACGCGGCCGCGGCCCTCTGCTGCCACGCGGCGCTCATCACCCGCCCTTCCGGGAGCTGGGACACCGACGCGTACGGCGCGATCGCCCTGATGTGCTTCCTCGCCCTGGCGGCCTGCGCGCTCGGACTCCTCCTCACGCTCGCCCCGCCGACTGTCCGGCGTGCCATGGGCCGTTGGTGGCTGGCGCCGCCGCTGGTCCTGGGCGCGATCGCGGCGGCCAGGTGGATCCTGGGCGGTTGACGGACAGGCTCCCCCGTCGGCGGTCCGTGCGGCCGGGCGGGCGGAGGCCGAAGGCGAGCCCCCGATAGGATCCAGCCCGGATCCTGACCGTAGGTTTCGGGTCAACAGCCGCTGGTACGAGGTGTTTTGCGGCTGTCTGCGCTGTCGCGGCGCCGGCGTTCCGGTCGGCGGCAGCACTGCCCGGGACACCGAGTGAGTGGAGTGCCAGTCGTGCGTGGAGGCAGTATCGCCGTGGTCGGCGGCAGTATCGCGGGATGTGCGGCGGCTCTCGCCGCCTCGCGCGGCGGGGCCGAGCGGATCACCGTTCTGGAACGTGCCGATGACCGGCTCCGTGACAGAGGGGTGGGGATCGCTCTTCAGAGCGACCGGTACGACGAGCTGCGGGAGGCGGGCTACGTGGCGCCCGAGATGCCCTGGGCCCCGCTGACCCGGCGGCTGTGGAGCGTGCGCGACGGCGAGGCCGAGCACGGGCGCGTCGTCGGCGAACAGCCGTTCCCGTTCCGCGCCTACAGCTGGGGCTCCCTGTGGAGCGAACTGCGCCGCCGGGTGCCCGGGGACGTCGTCCACCGGTCCGGCGCGGTGGTCACCGGGGTGGAGCCGGACGCCGACGGCGTGACGCTGCGGCTCGCGGACGGCCACGAGGAGCGCTTCGACATCGTTATCGGCGCCGACGGCTACCGCTCCGTCGTCCGTGAGGCCATGTTCCCGGGCGCGGACGCCGCGTACGCCGGATACATCGGGTGGCGCGGGACCTCGTCGGACGTCGCGGACCTTCCGTCGGACGGTGAGGACGCGCACAACATCGTCTTCCCCGGCGGCCACTGCATGATCTACCGCATCCCGGACGGCCGCGGCGGACACCGTCTGAACTGGGTGCTCTACACCGCTCCCCCCGAGGCGGACGGCCTCCACCCCGACCTCCGTACGCCCACCTCCCTGCCGCCGGGCCGGCTCAACTCCGAACTCACCGAACGGCTTCGGGCCCTGGTCGCCGACAACTTCCCCCCGTACTGGGCCTCCCGGGTGCTCCGCACCCCCGCCGAGACCACGTTCATCCAGCCCATCTACGACCTGGAGGTGCCGCACTACACCTCCGGCCGGATGGTGCTCGTCGGAGACGCCGCCAGCGTCGCCCGGCCGCACATCGGCGGCGGCAGCGTGAAGGCGCTCCAGGACGCCACGGCACTGGAAGCCGCCTGGAAGGCCGGGAGCAGTTGGAAGGAGGTCCTCGAGCGCTACAACGCCGGGCGCGGGCCCGTGGGGGCCGCGATGGTCGCGCTCGCCCGCCGGATGGGTGACGCGCAGGTCGAGAACACCCCCGACTGGACCGCCATGGACCAGGCCGGGTTCGACGCGTGGTGGCAGCGGCAGAACAGCGGCTCCGACCGGCGCAGCGGCTTCGGCGGCCACAGCATGAAGGCCGGATAGGCGCGAGACGAACGGGGGCGGGACGAGAAGGCCCGCCCCCCCGCACCGGCGCCCGGGCCCGATCCGGCCGGGGGTGCCGCTCAGCCGTTGTCCGTCGCCGTGCCCGCCGCCGTCAGCTCCAGCGCCGCGCGCAGCGCCGTGGGGTCGGCGCGGGCGTCCTCCCCGGACATGCGCAGCGTCATCCGCCCCGAGGTGAGCACGGTGAGCGTACGGGCGCACGCGACGGCCTGGGCGGGGCTGGGGGAGACCAGCAGGACGGCGAGCCCCTCGGCCGCCAGCGTCACCACCAGCTCGTGGACCTGCCGTACGAGGACCGGCGCCAGGCCCTCCGTCGGCTCGTCGAGCAGCAGCACCCGCGGCGAGCCGAGCAACGCCCGGGCCAGCGCCAGCATCTGCTGCTCGCCGCCGGAGAGGTCCGCACCCCGGTTCGTCCGCCGTTCGCCCAGCCGGGGCAGCAGCTCCAGGACCCGCGCCGGGGTCCAGACGCCGGGGCGCGTGGTGTCGCCCCGGCGCGGCGGGCGGTGGGACAGCCGCAGGTGCTCCTCCACCGTGAGCCCGGCGAACACCCGCCGCCCCTGCGGCACGAGACCGATCCCGGCGCGCGCGAGCCGGTGCGCCGGCTGCCCGGTCACCTCGCGGCCGTCGATGCGCACGGTCCCGGCGCTCGGGCGCGTCAGCCCGGCGACGGTGTGAACGAGGGTGGTCTTGCCCGCGCCGTTGTGGCCGACGACGGCGTGGACCGAACCGGCGTCGACCGTCAGGTCGAGGCCGTGGAGCACGGTGCCGCCGTGGTAGCCCGCGGTCAGGCCGGTGAGTTCGAGCATCGGGGCCCGGTCATCCTCTCGCGTCGGTGGGGGACGGGCAGACGGTCGGGACGTGCCCGGCGCCGGAGCCGTCGGAGGGCCCGGAAGCCCCCGGAACCGCCGCTGACGCGGAACCGTGGTACGCCGCGCGGACCTCGGGACGAGCCAGCACCTCCCGCGTCGGGCCGGTGGCGACCACCTGGCCGGAGGCCAGCACCGTGGTGTCGGTGGCGAGGTGGGCGACCACCTCGACATGGTGCTCGACGAGGATCACCGCGACGGCCGGCGGCAGACCGCCGACGATGCCGAGCAGCCGGTCGATGTCGGCGTCGGTGAGCCCCGCCGCCGGCTCGTCCAGGAGCAGCAGCCGGGGGTCGCCCGCCAGCGCGGCGGCGAGGTCGAGCATGCGGCGCTGCCCGTGCGAGAGGGCGCCGGCCGGCCGGTGGGCGAGGTCCGCGAGGCCGACCGCCTCCAGGTGGCGTACCGCCGTCTCCTGACGCGACCGGTGGAGGGACGGCCTGCGCCAGGCGCCGCGTTGTCGCGGACCGTGCGTCCAGCCGGCCAGGACGACATTGTCGAGCACGGACAACTCGGTCACCACTGACGGCTGTTGGAAGCTGCGGGCGATGCCGAGACGGCTCCGCGCGGCCGTTCCCCTGCGGGTGATGTCGGCGCCGTCCAGGGCGATGGCGCCGCGGTCGGGCCGGTCCGTGCCCGCGATCAGGTTGAGCAGGGTGGTCTTGCCCGCGCCGTTGGGGCCGATGACGGCGTGCCGGGCGCCCGGCACGAGGCGCAGGCTCACCCCGTCCACGGCGGTGAGCGTGCCGTAGCGGCGGGTGAGCCCGTCGAGGGCGAGGACCGGAGGTGCCGCCGCGGGCGGAGCGGACGTCATGAGGAGACCTTCCCGGCGGAGTTCGGGGCGGGAGCGGACAGCGGTCGGCCCTCCCGTACGGGAGGCCCGGACGCGGGCCCGTCGTCGCGCACGGGAGGCCGGGACGGGGGTTGGTCGTCGCGCGAGGGAGGCCCGGGCGGTGGCGGGCCCTCGCTCACCGGGGGCGCGGACGGCCGCCCGCCCCCGCCGCCCGGCCGGTCCCCGCGCAGACCCGCCAGGCCGCGCGGCAGCAGGTACACGGCCGCGACGAAGAGCACGCCGAGCAGCAGCGGCCCGTGGCCCGGCCAGGAACCGGCTACCCAGTCCCGGGTCGCCACGATGAGCCCCGCGCCCAGCAGCGCGCCGACCACCGACGTCGTACCGCCGATGACCACGGCCAGCAGGGCGAACGCGGCGATCTCGAACCCGACGTCGGCGGGGGCGAGGTACTGCTGCACGGTCACCATCAGCGAACCGCCCACCCCGGCCAGCGCGCCCGCCCCGATGTGGGCCACCAGGAGGTAGCGCCCCACCGGATGGCCGGAGGCCCGCATCCGGGCCTCGGCGCCCCGGGTGCCGGTCAGCAGCTTCCCCGCCGGGGAGCGCAGGACGAGCAGGGTCAGCGCGACGGCGACGACCGCGACGACGAGCGCGTAGGCGTACAGCTCGCTCTCCTCGGCCAGCTCCGGCCCGCCCCACCACGCCCGCGTGGCCGGGAAGCCGACGAGCCCGTCGGCCCCGCCGGTGACGGACTTGAGCTGGTTGACGACCGCACCGGTCAGCTCCCCGACCGCGAGCGTGATCATCAGGACGGTGGTTCCGCGAGCCCGGATCACCGCCGGCCCCACCACCGCGGCGAACACGGCGGCGGCGAGCGCGGAGAGGACGAGCTGCACCGGGCCGACGGTCCACTCGGCCTCCGCGAGGTTCGCGGTGGCGTACGCGCCCACGGCGAACGGCGCGGTCTGCCCGAGCGTCGGCAGCCCCGCGTAGCCGGTGAGGACGGTGACGCTGACCGCGAGCAGCCCGAGCGCCAGCGCGGAACCGGCCAGCGAGATGCTGTACGCGTCCAGCAGCGCCGGCAGCGCGACGAGGACCGCGAGCAGCACGAGCGGCGGTGCCGCCCGCCGCCACGCGGGAGAGCCCGGCAGCCGGCCGGACCAGGCGGAGAGCGGGGCGGCCCAGCCGGACACCCGCTCCCGGAGCCGCGCGACCGGGCCCGGTGACGACGGTCCCGAGCCGTGCGCCGTCGCCGGTTCCACGAAACGGGAGCGGAGCACCAGCACGGCCGCCATCGCCGCGAAGAGCAGGTACGGGGCCAGCGCGGGCGCCACCGCGACCCCCAGGGTCTGCACCTCGCCCACCGCGATCGCCGCGAAGAAGGTCGCCCACAGCGAACGCAGCCCGCCGAGCACGACCACCACGAGCGAGAGCATCAGCACGTTCTCGGAGGTCCCGGGGCCGGGGCCGATGATCGGGGCCCCGAGCACCCCCGCCGCCCCGGCCAGCGCGCCCGCCGCCGCGAGGACGCCGGTGTGCACCGCCCGGGGGTTGTGGCCGGTCGCCGCGAGCATCTCCGGATCGTCGGCGGCGGCCCGTACCGCCGCGCCCATCCGGGTCCGGGTCAGCACCCACGTCCCGAACGCCGCCAGCACCACGGCCATCACGATGAAGCAGAGCCGGTACGCCGGGTAGCGGTGGCCCAGCAGCGACACCGAGGAGTCCAGCATCTCCGGTACGCGGACCGGGAGTTCGTCCGCCCCGAAGAGCTGGATGAGCAGATCGCCGCCGATCAGGGCGAGCCCGAACGTCAGCAGCGCCTGCGCGAGATGCCCACGCCGGGCGAGCGGAGCCGTCGCCGCGGACAGGCCCGCCCCGGCGAGGCACGCCGCGGCGGTCCCGGCGGCCAGCCCGAGGGCGAGGCCGCCCCAGGTGCCGTCGCTCAACTCGGCGCCCGTGTAGGCGCCGATCGCGTACAGCGTGCCGTGCGACAGGTTCAGCACCCCGGCCGTGCCGAAGGCGAGGCTCAGCCCGGCGGCGACCACGAACAGCAGCAGCCCGAAGGCCACCCCGTCCACCGCCGGTACGAGATGGGCATCGAGGAGGTCCATGTCAGCTGCCGAGCGTGGCCAGGTCCTGGACCATCACGTTCGCCAACTGGGCCCCGTCCGGCCGCACCTGGCGCAGGTACCACGTCTGGACCGGCGAGTGCGCCTTGTCGCCGAACTCCCAGGCGCCGCGCGGGCTGTCGATCTGGCCGAGACCCGCGATGGCCTTGTTGATCGTCCGCGGCGTCACGTCGCCGTCCTTCGCCGCGTCCGCGATCGCCTTGTCCAGCACGGCGGCGGCGTCGTACGAGGCCATCGCGTACGTGGTCGGCTGCGTGTCGTGCTTCGCCGTCCAGTCGGCGGCGAACGTGCGGTTCGCCTCGTTGTCCAGGTCCGCCGCGTAGTTGAGGACCGAGTAGATGTCCTTCGCCGCCGGTCCCTGCGCCTGGAGCACGCTCCCCTCGGTCACGAACGCCGTGTACAGCGGAAGATCGGCGATGTCCGACTGGGCGTACTGCTTGGCGAAGTCGATCGCCGCCTTGCCCGCGTAGAAGCAGTACACGGCCTTGGCGTCCGTCTTGGCGATCTCCGCGAAGTACGGCATGAAGTTGGTGGTCTTCGGGAACGGCGTCCAGGTGGTCTCGCCGCCCGGATTGGCGAGCTTGCCCTTGATCCGCTTGAACTCGTCGGTGAAGCCGCGCAGTTCGTCGTGGCCGCCCTGGTAGTCCGGCCCGATCGCGTAGACCGGCCCGTCGACCTTCTCCTTGATGTACGGGGCGATGGCCCGCCCCGGCTCGTCGGACAGGAAGCTCGTCGTCCAGACGTACTCGATGTCCTCCACCGGCGGCCGGGCGTTGGAGCCCAGCAGGGGGATCTTGGCCTGCTGGATCAGCGGCAGCACCGCGTTGACCGAACCGCCGCCGACGAGGCCGGTCAACACGTCGACCTTGTCCTTCTTGACCAGCTTGGTGGCCGCCGGCACGGCGGTCGGCGGCCCGTCGCCCTCGTCCGCCACGATCAGCTCGACCTTCCGTCCCCCCAACTTGCCGCCGTGCGTGTCCAGATACAGCTTGAAGCCGTCCCGCAGCTCCGTGCCGACCGGCTCGTAGGTGCCCGAGAGGGAGGCCACCAGGCCGACCTTCACGGTGTCGTCGGAGGCTCCGCCGCCACTGCTGCAACCGGTGGCGGCGGCCAGCCCGAGGGCGAGCGCGGCGGCGCCTGCCGGCCGGAACAGCGCTCTGCGACGGGGCGGGCGGGGGGCGGTGAAGGGGAACATGAGGGCTCTCATCAGGGGTTCGGGCTCCCGGAGCGCGGGGGCGCGCCGGGAGCATCGGTGGGGGAGGGGCGGGCGTCGGCCCGCCGGACGGTGCGGCCGTCGGTCAGCGCGGCGAGGGGACGCCGGTGTCGCGCACCTGGGGGGACAGCGAGTCGCCGACCTGGTTGATCAGTTCGGACATCATGTAGCTGACCTCGCCGATGTCCGCGTCCCGGGTGGTGGTGACGAGCAGCGAGGCCCCGCTGGAGACCGCCATCGAGAACATGTAGCCGCCCTCCATGGCGGTGAGGCTGTGCTCCACCGGGTCGGTCCGGGTCAACTGGGCCGCTGCGGAGAGCAGGTTGACGACGCCGGACGCGATGGCGGCCAGCCGTTCGGCGTCGTCGCGTTCCACGCCCGCGTACGCCAGCGCGAGTCCGTCCACGGACACGGCTATCGCCTGGGTGACTTCCGGAAGACGCCCGGCGAAATCGCTCAGGATCCAGCTCAGGTCGGAGGAGGTGGTCATTTCTCGGTCCGTTCGGTGGTGTCGTCCGGGGCGGAACGCCCCCGGTGGTTCGTACTCCGGTTGATCCCCTGGGCGTAGGCCGCCAGTACGTCGGAGACCTGCCGGGAATCCCGGCGGCGCGGCGACGACGGTCGCTTGGTGCCGCCGCCTGAGCGCTGCTCGGCCTCGTCCCTGCGGCCCGCGGCGGGCCACTGCTGAGGCGCCCGCCGCTGCCGTACGGGCAGCCCCGAGGCGCTGACCCCGGCGATACGGGACGCGTGCTCGTCGTGCACGGGGTGCGGCGCGGCCGCGCCGGCCTCCCGCGTACCGCCGTCACCGGGCCCGGCGTGACCGGGCGGGTCGGCCCGGTGCTCCCTCCCGGCGCCGGCCCCCGTACCGATGCCCGCGCCGATCGGGGTGCCCTCGCGGCCGGGCCGTCCGCCCGTACGCACCGGCTGCCGGCGGTCCTGGGGCCCGGGCGCGGCGAGCGGCCGGGACGAGGCGGGGGCGGAGGCCGTGGCGGGCCCGCCCGTGGGCGGCGCCTCGGCCTCCGTGAAGTCCGCGGCGAGCACCTTCGCGGGCAGCGTTACCTCGGCGATGGTGCCGGGACCCGAGGAGTCGCGCAGCTCGACAACGATGCCATGGCGTGCCGCGAGCCGGGCCACCACGTGCAGCCCCATGGAGCGGACGTCCCCGATGCCCGCCTGCGGCTCGCGCAGCGCCGCGTTGTGGACCGCGCGGCGCTCCGGCGTGATGCCCACGCCCTCGTCGACGACCTGCACGACGGCCCGGTCCCACAGCCGCCAGACGGCGACCCCGACCTGCTTGTCCGGCGGCGAGTACCGGGTGGCGTTGTCGAGCAGCTCCGCCAGGATGTGCGCCACGTCGTGCACGGCGCGGGCGGTGATGCCGATCCCGGACTCGATCACCCCGAGCGAGACGCGATCGAACCGTTCGATCTGCTGCGCCGCCGCCACGATCACGGTGGAGCAGCCGACATCCGCGGCGCGCACCCGGGCGTTCCCGTAACCGCCCAGGACCAGCAGGTTGTTGGTGTTGCGTTCCATGCGCACGGCGAGGTGGTCCAGGGCGAAGAGGGTCTTCATACGCACCGGGTCGGCCTCGTCGCGCTGCACCGTGTCCAGTTCGGACACCATGACGGCGGTCAACCGGGCGCCCCTGCGCGCGACTCCGACCAGGGTCTCGGCCAACTGCTCGTGCGTCTGAGCCTGTTGGGCGGCGAGCCGGACGGCTTCGTGGTGCACGGCGTTGAACGCCTCACCGACCTCGCCGATCTCGTCCTGGCCCGTCGTCCTGACCGGGTCGCCGGACCGCCGCGCCACCTCTTCGGGCGTCGCTCCGCGCAGCGCCCCGGGCCGGGACAGCTCGTTCATCACTGCGGGCAGACCGGAGTGGGCGACCTCGCGCGCGGCGTTGCGCAGATCGCGCAGCCGCCGGAGCATGACCCGGCCGAGCCGGATCGCCACGACGACGACGCCGATCAGGGTGAGCACCACCAGCGCTACCTCCGCGACGGCGGTCCGGACGAGGCCGGCGCGGACGTCGGAGACCTCGGAGAGGACCGCCGCGTCGACCCGCTTCTCCACCGAGCGCAGCAGCTCCTGCCGGTCGTCGGCGGCCTTCCGCCACTGCTCCGGCGAGACGGTGATCTCCCGGCCGGCCTCCGTCCGCCCGATCGTGTCCTCCAGGCGCCGGGCCTCCAGGGCCTTCGCCCCGGACAGGGTCCGCTCCAGCCAGGTCCGCCACGCGCCGGGACCGAGGTCGTACAGGACGCCGATCGACTCGGTGTAGCCCATCCGGGCGGCGTCGAAGGTGCGCCGCGAGGCGGTGGTGAAGCCGCCCGCCGCCTGGGCGCGTGCGACGGTGACCTGCTGCTGGGCGGTGTGCTCGGCGGCTTCGGACAGGGCGGCGGCGGCCCGGACGCGGTCCGCGATGTCGGCGTCCACCCCGTCCGCCTGGGCGATGCCGTCACGGTAGGCGGTGAGGTCGGCGATCACGATGCGGTAGCCGAAGGCGAGGGCGGAGACGGTGCTGCTGCCGGAACGCACCTGGGCGCGCAGGCCGGGCATCTCCTCGACGAAGCGGTCGATCCGCTCCAGGGCGCCTGCGGCGCTGCCGGGGACGGCGGTGAGGCCCTTGGCCCTGCCGTGGAAGCGGGCGACGCTCAGGTCGGTGGCGTCCGTCCGTGAACGGAACTCCTCCGCGCTTCCCTGTCCGGAGACGAGGGCGGTCGCCGCCGCCCGTTCGCGTTGGAGCCGGTGGGCCAGATCGGCCGCACCGTCGGCGACTTCGATCATGGAGGTCAGCCGTCCCGCCTGGATCGCCCGGTCCGTGGCGGGCACGAGAGCCAGGATCGAGAAGGCGACGGCCACGGCGAGCGGGGCGGCGACGAGAAGGACGAGGCGACGCTTGATCTTCACCGCGCGGCTCCGTCGTGGGGGCCGGGCTGGAATATCGGTGACACGCGGGTACCTGTTTACGGATCGTGGGGGGTGTGGAGCCGTACGGAGGGACGGAAAGCCTTCATGGGTGGGGGAGTTGAGGCCCACGGGGCAGAAGACACCCCTGTGGCGCGGCTTGATCCTATGCCGAAGTGTGCACCTGTGGACGAGTGAATCTTCGAAAAATCTGTGCATCGATCGCATGCGAGCGGTCTGATTCCGGTCGCAAGTGGCCATAAGTAGACGGATGTTGAGGACCGGCTGAGGGGACACCCGCTGCGGTCGACCAGTGTCCGACCAGCGCTTTCGCGCCTCGGGTCGCGGCGTCGATGTGTCCGCGCGCCGTGCGGAAAATCCGCTGTGGCGCGCCGAGTTGACGGATGGGCCCATCTCCGGGCCGTGGGGGCGGCGTCTCCCGCGGCGGCCCCGGCGCCCTCTGCCGGGCCGACGGCCGAGGGGGGGTGCCCCGGACTCCCGTGTGAACGCCTGGTGAGAATTTCGCCACCACGTGTTGCCGCTGGATGAAGAACGGGATGCGAAGCAGGTCTTCCGGCCGTTTCCGGGCTTACCCGGATGGATGTGTGGACCACATATGGGGGCTCGCACCTTTGCCGCCGCTATACCTTCACCGGTCGGCGCCCCCTCCGGTCGTCGGGTTTCGCGGCGCTGTCCGTCGGTTCCCGGTCGGGGTGGCGGCCAAGGAGTGTGAACGGTGTCCGGAAAATGATGCGCAGGCTTTCCGCCATTCGGGACGGGACGCATCCTGTTTCCGCCAGCCGTGGTGGTCCGTACCGGCCGGTCGGTCCTCGCTCCAGCAGCGTCACTCCGTGCCTCACCTGCACCGAAACGTTTCGGCCCCATGCTTGGCGCAACTCGAACGCGATACACGTGACAGGTGTATATCGGTCCTTCGCCGAGGCGCTGTTGAACCCGTAAACGCCACCGGTCACACTGAGGATCGAAGCCGCCGCGGGCATGGCCGGTGCCTGATTCGTCGGCTTCAGGGTCCGCTGCGTGCCGATATTCGTCCTTCCCCCCTCATAGCCGTGCGGGGTGTTACCTGTTTGCCGTCCCTTGGAAAGCGATGACGTGACCCGAAAGTCATGGCCGGACCCTGCCGGGAGCCGGTGTCGGCGATATCTCCCCGACCCGTAAGCGAATCCGCCACGGGCGGGGCCGCCCGCGGGGCGGATGGCGTGAAAGCCGGTGCTGCGGCGGAGAGAAGGCGACATGTCCGTAAAGGTCTCGTGGTGTGGGGTGCGGTGTCGGCGGCGTGGGGGCCGGCGATGACACGTGCGCCGGCGGCGGACCGCCGGACGACGGGTGCCCGGAGACGCTTCTTCCGATGTCCGGGAACACGCGCGCCCTTCTGACCCGGTGCTCCTCACCGCCGTGTCGCCCGCCCCGATCCCCGGGGCGGGCGACACGGCCGACGACGGCACCGGCGCCTTCCGGCCGCCGGACCCTCGTTCTCGTCGAACGCGCACCGGCGCGTCTCCGCGCACTCCCCGTACCCCTCCCCGAAAGGAAAGCAGCGCCATGGCTGTGGGAATCCACCACTTGAGGACGTTCCTCACGGCGGTCGACGAAGGCAGCATCTCGAAGGCGGCGACCCGTCTGCACGAGGCGCAGTCCGCGGTCTCCCGCAGACTCGCGGAGTTGGAACGCCACGTGAAACAGACCCTGTTGGAACGCTCGGCGGAGGGGGTGCAGCCCACCGTGGCGGGAAAGACGTTCTGCGCCAAGGCGGATGCCGCCGTCACCGCCTTCGACGACGCCATGCACTCGGACCTGCACCGGGTGCGGGCCCTGCGCGTGGGGCACGCCTGGTCCGCGATCGGTGTGTACACCAGCGAGATCCTGCGTCAGTGGAAGGAGGCGAACCCGGAGGTGCTGGTACGTCTCAAGCGGGTCGACGACCCCGCCGGCGGGCTCACGACCGGCCAGTCGGACGTGGCGATCATGCGCACCCACACCGGACGGCGCAGTCTGCGCGAGGAACTGCTCGTCATGGAGCCCCGAGTCGTCGCCGTCCCCTCGGACAGCCCTCTGATCGGACTGGACGAGGTGCTGCTGCGCGACCTGTCCGACTACCCCCTGGTGATCAACTCCTTCTCGGGGACCACCAACCTCGACCTGTGGGAGGAGGGCGGGCAGCCCGCCGTGGCGGTGGAGGTGGACACGATCGACGACTGGCAGAGCTACATCGCCGCCGGTGTCGGCATCGGTGTGACCCCGGCCTCCACCGCCTGGATGCACCCGCACGCCGAGATCTGCTACCTCCCGCTGAGGGACGCGCCGGCGGTGCCGGTCTACCTGGTCTGGGCATCCAACAACCGTCATCCGGCGCTGAACTCCTTCATCCGGCTGGCACGGGACGTGGTGGCGGAAGGGGCCGAGTAATCGGTCGCGGTCGGCCCAGCCGGCCGACCCCGGTACCGGCCCCCTCCGCCGATCTGGTGAGCGCGGCGGACCGGCCGGTCAGACCCGGGACGTGACCGGCTCCGCCGGCGCGGCCTCCGGCTCGTCGCCGATGGCTCCGACGTGCCGCAGGACGACGGCGGACAGGACCGACAGGACCACCGTGCAGGCCGCGGCCACGATCATCGCGGTGTTCATGCCGGAGGTGGCGGCCTCCTTGGCGAGGTCGAGCCAGCCGTCCGGCATCCGCTCCGCCGAGGCGACGGCGCCGGCGAGGCTGTCGCCCGCGGAGTCCGCCACGTCCGACGGAGTGCCGGACGGGATCCTGCCGTCGATCTCACTGCGGTAGACCGCGGTCGCCAGGCTGCCCAGGATCGCCACACCGAGCGCGAGGCCCAGCTCCTGCACGGTCTCCGACATCGCCGAGGCCGAACCCGCCTTCTCCGCCGGAGCCGCCCCGACCACCAGATCCGTGCCCAGCGCGGCGATCGCCCCGAGCCCGAGATAGACGAGGCCGAATCCGACGACCATCAGCGCGATGCCGCCCGAGGGCCCGACCAGGGCGAGCAGGACGTACCCGACCGTGGACAGCGCCAGCGTGGCCGCCACCACGAGACCCGGCGGCACCCGCCGCGCGACCAGGGGCGAGCCGATGGCGGCGAGGAACATCAGCAGAGCGGGCGGGCCCATCCACAGCCCCGCCTCGACCGGCGGCAGCCCCTCCACGAACTGGAGCTGCTGCGTGATCAGCAGCATCGAGCCGCCGACCCCGACCAGGCCGACGAGCAGCACGCTCAGCGCGGAGCTGAACGTACGGTCGGCGAAGAGGCGCACGTCCAGCAGCGGGCTCTCCAGCTTGCCCTGCCTGCGGACGAACACCACCGCGAAGACCACGCCGATGAGGGCCGCGGCGATCATCGGCAGATCGGGTCCGTCCTTGGCGAAGCGCTTCACCGCGTAGACCACCGGCAGGATCGCCGCCAACGACAGCGTCACGCTGATCAGGTCGAACCGGCCGCGCTGCGGCGCCGCGTACTCCGGGATCAGCAGGGGAGCGGCCACCAGCAGCACGAGCGCGACCGGTACCGCCAGGAGGAACACCGAACCCCACCAGAAGTGGTTCAGCATGGCCCCGCCGACCACCGGGCCGAGTGCCATGCCGAGCGCGAAGCTCGTGGCCCACACGCCGATCGCCAGGGAACGCTGCCGCTGGTCGGCGAACATGTTGCTGATCAGGGCCAGCGTGGACGGCATCAGGGTGGCGCCGGCGACGCCGAGCGCCGCCCGCGCGGCGATCAGCATGTCGGCGCTGGTGGCGTAGGCGGCCAGCACCGAGACGATCCCGAAGGCCGCGGCCCCGATCATCAGCAGCCGACGGCGGCCGATCCGGTCACCCAGCGTCCCCATGGTGAGCAGGAACCCGGCGATCAGGAAGCCGTAGGCGTCCATGATCCACAGTTCCTGGGTACCGGACGGGCGCAGGTCCTCGGCCAGTGAGGGGAGGGTCAGGTACAGCACGGTGACGTCGAGGCCCAACAGCACGGTGGGCAACGAGAGGACGGCCAGCCCTCCCCACTCCCGGGCTCCCGCCCTGCCTACGGTCGTTGTGCTCATGGCACTCCCTGCCTTTTTCTCGGATCGTCGGCATACGACCGTCACTGTGCCGCCCCCCACGCACGGTTTCCTGAGGGTCGTTCGGCGATAGACTGCGGGCATGCGTTACGGGGTGCTCGGCCCGCTGGCCGTCTGGGACGCCGAGGGGCAGCCCGTCCGGGTCCCCGAAGCGAAGGTGCGCGCCCTTCTGGCGAACCTGCTCGTCCACGGTGGCGGGCCGGTGCCGGCCGACCGCCTGATCGAGGACCTGTGGGCGAGCAGCCCGCCGGGCGGGTCCACCAACACCCTGCAGACCAAGGTCTCCCAGTTGCGCCGGGTGCTGGGCAGGGAACAGGTGGTCCGGGAGCCCGCCGGCTACCGGCTGCTGCTCGCGGACGACGTGGTCGACGCCATGAGGTTCCAGGAGCTCGCCGTCCGGGCCCGCGCCCACCGGGAGCCGGCGGTGAAGGCGGACCTGTTCGCCGACGCGCTCGCCCTCTGGCGCGGCCCCGCCTACGCGGACGTGGCCGAGTCCCTCTTCGCCCGCGGTGAGATCGCCCGGCTGGAGGAGCTGCGCCTGGCCGTCGTCGAGGACCACGCCGAGGTCCGGCTGACGCTGGGCGAGCACACCGCGCTGGCGGCGGAACTGGGGACGCTGGTGGCACGGCACCCGTTGCGCGAGCGGCTGCGCATGGCCCACATGCGCGCCCTCTACCGCTCCGGGCGGCAGGGCGACGCGCTGCAGAGCTTCGAGGAGCTGCGCCGGGAACTGGCCGAGGAGCTGGGGGCCTCGCCCGGTCCGGAGGCCGCCGCGCTGCACCGGGCGATCCTGCGGCAGGAACCCCAGCTCGCCACACCCGCGATCGGGTCGCGGTCGTGCCGTACGAACCTCCCCGCCCCGCTGACCCCGCTGATCGGCCGGCGCGAGGCCGCCGCGCAGGTGCTGGCCCGGCTGGACCCCCGAGCGCCGGCCCGTCTCGTCACCCTCACCGGCCTCGGCGGGGTGGGCAAGACACGGCTGGCGATCGCCGCGGCGGGCGACGCCGCCGAGCGGTACACCGACGGGGTGTGGCTGGTCGAGCTGGCCGGCCTCGGCGCCCCTTCGGACCCGGACGACATCGCCGAACGCGTCATCACGACGCTCGGGCTGTGCGACACGGCCGCGACCGAACCCGACCTGGACGACCTGGTGGGCTGGCTGTGCCGGGCGGTCGCCGACAAGCAGCTGCTGATCCTGCTGGACAACTGCGAGCACCTGGTCGAGTCGGTCGCCCTGTTCACCAAGTCCCTGCTGTCGGCCGTGCCCGCCGCCCACCTCCTGCTCACCAGTCAGGAAGCCCTCGACATCCCCGGCGAGGTGGTGCACCCGGTGCCGCCGCTGGCGCTGCCGGAGCTCACCGATCCGCAGACGGTCGCCCGGTCCAGCGCCGTCGAGCTGTTCGTGCAGCGGGCGGCGGCGGCCGTGCCCGGCTTCGCCCTGGACGCGGACAACGCGGCGGCGGTCTCCACCGTCTGCCGCCGCCTCGACGGCATCCCGCTCGCCCTGGAACTGGTCGCGTCCCGGCTGCGGACGCTGAGCCCGCAGGAGCTCGCCGCCCGGCTGGACGACCGCTTCGCCCGGCCCGACGTACGCGTACGAGGGCTCCCGGACCGCCAGCAGACGCTCCGGGGCATGCTCGACTGGAGCTGGCAGCTGCTGACGCCGGACGAGCGCACCGTGCTGCGCCGCCTGGTCGTGCACGCCGACGGCTGCGTCATGGCCTCGGCCCAGGCGGTCTGCGCCGACGGGAAGCTGCCCGCCGAGCGCGTCCCCGACCTGCTCTCCCGTCTGGTGGACCGCTCCCTCGTGGTCCGCGAGGGCGACCGGTTCCGCCTGCTCGAATCGGTGGCCGCCTACTGCGCCGAGCGGCTCGCGGAGGCGGGCGAGGAGAACGCCGTACGGGCTCGCTTCGTGCGGTACTGCACCGAGTCGGCCGAGCGGGAGAGCGAGCGGTTGCGCGGCCCGGAGCAGCGGTGCGCCCTGGACCGCCTCAACGCGGAGACCGTCAACCTGCGCCGCGCCCTGGACCTCGCGGTCGCCCAGGGCCCCGCCGGCTACGCGGTGCGGCTGGTGAACGCGCTGGGCTGGTACTGGTTCCTGCGCGGACGGTTCCCCGAGGCCCGCAGGTCGCTGCGGTCCGCGCTGGCGGCCGACGCCGACGCCGCGCCCGGCGCGCGCCGGGCCGCGGGCGCCTGGCTGGCGGGGGTCGAACTGCGCGCTTCGCCGGGGGACGCCGCGCCCCTCCCGGTGGACGAGGACCCCACCGCCGGCGTCGAGGACCCGGTGCTCAGGGGCCGGCTCCAGTGGTTCGTCGGCACCGGACTGACCGGCCGGGGCCACCTCGACGAGGGGCGGGCGCTCGTGGAGGCCGCCCTGGCGGGCGCCCGCGCCGTCCGGGACCGCTGGGGCGAGGCCGCCGCACTGGTGGAGCTGGCCGGCCACGGCCCGGCCCCCGAGGGGGCCGCGGAGCTGGGAGCCGCGCTGTTCCGCGAGGTCGACGACCGCTGGGGCCAGCTCCGGGCCAACCGGTCCCTGGCGCTCGCGGCCGAGCACCGCGGCGACCCCGTGCGGACCGAACGGCTGCACCGCGAGGGCCTCCTGATGGCCGAGGAGCTCGGCCTGTGGACCGAGGTCGTCGAGACGCTGACCCTCCTCGGCGGGGCCGCGCTGGCGGACGGCCTCGTCGAGCGGGCCACCGAGCTGTACGAGCGCGCACTGTCCGTATCGGCGGAACGCGCCTACCACCGGGGTGAGATCCGGGCCGAGATCGGCCTCGGGCACGCCGCACGGCTCCGCGGGGACCGGGACGCCGCCGCGTCCCACCTGCACCGCGCCCTCGCCAAGAGCCGGTCCTCGGGCCACGCCACCCACGCCGCCGACGCGCTGGAGGAGCTGGGCCTGCTCACCCGGGCGTGAGGGGCCTCGCCGACCGCGCCGGACCCGCGCGGGTGGTCCGGCCCGCTCCGGTGGCCCGGACCCGCGCCGGTGGTCCGGTCCGCTCCGGTGGTCCGGTCCGCTCCGGAGGCGTACGCCGGAGCGGGCGCCTCACCGTTCGCGCTCCCGGGCCCACGCCCCTCATGAATACGCGCCGCGCGAATACGCCCTACGTGAATGCGTCCTACGCGAATACGCCCTACTCGATTACGCAGTAGCCGCACCGACCCCTCCACCCTAGCCTGAACCGAGCCGTTATTTATTAGCGTACGAATGGCAGGCGAAGGAGTGGCTTTCCGTGGGGATATCAGCTGAATCCGGGGCCCTCGGATCAACCGGCTACCAGCGTGACATCTGGGCGGCTGAGGCAAGGACACCGGGGACCTGCCAATTCAACGTGCTGGTCCACGAGCGGCTGGTGGGGGACGTGGACCGGGAGGTGCTCGGCGCCTGCCTCGACCGGGCGGCCCGGGAGCACGACGCCTTCCGGCTGCGCTTCGCCGAGGACGCCGAGGGCGTCCCCCGGGTGCGGCGGGTCGAGCAGGCGGGCGGCGGGGCCCCGCTCTTCGGGCGCGTCGACCTCTCCGGTGAGCCGGACCCCGCCGAGGCCGTGCGGATCTGGTGCGAGCGGGAGCTGGCCCGGCCGCTGGACCTCGGGGGCGGGCCGCTGTTCCGGGCCACCGTGGTCACCGAGGGGCCCGGGGCCGTCCACCTGGTGCTGACCTCGCACCACATCGTCACCGACGCCTGGGCGCTGAACGCGCTGACCCTGCGCATTCTCACCGACTACCGGGCGCGGATCTCCGGAAAGAAACCGTCGGCCGCGAAAGCGCGACCCGCGGAGTCGGCGAATTCGGTGGAGCAATCCGATTCCCCCTCCTTCTGGAATTCCATACGGGAATACGACTCCCTCCTCCCCGCCGCCGAACGCGAAGACGACCGCGCGTTCTACCGGGAATACCTGGCGGGTCTGGAGCCGGCTCTCTTCACGCGTTCCGGCGCCGCCCGGCCGGGCCGCGCGCGGCACTCCTTCCCTGTCGGCGAGGAACTGGTGCGGCGCATCCTCGACGCGGGCGCGTCCCCCTTCTCCTACCTGCTCTCCGCGTTCGCGGTGTGCCTCGGGCGCGTCCACCAGGCCGACGAGGTCGTCTTCGGGGTGCCCTTCCTCAACCGGCGCACCGAGGACGAGCGCTCTGTCGTGGGCCAGTTCGCCAACAACCTGCCGGTGCGCGTCCCGGTGGCGGAGGAGCTGCCCCTGGTCGAGCTGGCCGAGCGGGTCCGCCGGCAGATCGACCGGCTCAGGGAACACGAGCGGCTGCCGTACGGCGAGATCCTGCGCGAGGCCCCCGTACAGGACGCCGACAGCCGGAGGCTGTTCGACGTCACCGCTTCCTACCTGCGCTTCCCCAGGCCGCCGGCGACCCCGGGGGTGGACCGGACCACCACGATCATGGCTCCGGTCCACGCCGCCGACGCGCTCTCCGTCATGGTGCAGGCGTTCGACGACGAGCCGGGTCTGCGCGTCGACCTCGACTACGCCGACGACGTGTTCGACGGTCACCTGACGGCCGAGGCCCTCGCCGGACACGTCGGGGAACTTCTGCGCCGCGGCCTGGACTTCCCCGGGACGCCGCTCGGGGAGTTGGGCATGCTGACCGACGACGAGTACGAGGACGTCGTCCGCCGCCACCAGGGCGCCCCCGCCCCCTACCCGCGCGAGAAGACGCTGCACGAGCTGTTCGCCGAGCAGGCGGCGCGCACCCCTGGACAGACGGCGGTGGTCGACGGCGCGTCCGGCGCCACGCTGACCTTCGCCGAACTCGACCGGCGGGCCGACCAGGTGGCGCGGGCGCTGAGCGAGCGGGGCGCCGGACCGGGCGACCGGGTGGCGATCCTCGCGGAGCGCGGCCCCGAGTTGCTGCCCGGTCTGCTCGGCATCCTCAAGGCGGGCGCGGCCTACGTACCCGTCGATCCCGGATATCCGCCCTCCCGCGTCCGGCTGCTCCTGGAGGACTGCGGGGCGAAGCTGGTCCTGCGGGGCGCGCGGGAGGTGGAGGTCCCGTCCACCGGCGCCCCGGTGCTCCGGATTTCCGAGCTGTACCGGGGCAACGGCCGGCCGCTCGGACGCACCGCGGGCCCGCGGGACGTCGCGTACACCATCTACACCTCCGGCTCCACCGGGCGCCCCAAGGGGGTGATGGTCGAGCACCACGCGGTGGTGAACCGGCTGACGTGGATGCAGCGCCGCTATCCCGTCGGTCCGGGCGACACGCTGCTGCAGAAGACGCCCATCTCCTTCGACGTATCCGTCTGGGAGCTGCTCTGGTGGGCCGTCCAGGGGGCCGCAGTGGTGCTCCTCCCGCCCGGCGCGGAGAAGGACCCGGAGCGGATCGCGCGCACGGTGCGCGACCACCGGATCAGCGTGGTCCACTTCGTGCCCTCGATGCTCGGCCCGTTCCTCGACCTGCTGGAGGACCATCCGGAGCGGGCGGCCGGGGCGGGCTCGCTGCGCTACGTCTTCTGCAGCGGGGAGGCCCTGCCCCCGGAGCGCGCCACGCAGTTCAACCGGATCTTCGACGGCGACGACCCGCCCCGCCTGGTCAACCTCTACGGCCCCACCGAAGCCGCGGTCGACGTGACGTACTTCGACTGCCCGCCCGCGTCCGAAGGCCCCGTCACCCGGGTGCCCATCGGGCGGCCCGTGGAGAACACCACGCTCTACGTGCTCGACCGGCAGGGCCGCCCGCAGCCGGTCGGCGTCCCCGGCGAACTGCACATCGGCGGGGTCCAGGTCGCCCGCGGCTACCTCGGGCGGCCCGAGCTCACCGCCGAGCGGTTCGTCGAGGACCCCTTCGTCCCCGGCGGCCGCCTCTACCGCACCGGGGACCTGGCCCGGCTGCTGAACGACGGCAACCTGGAGTACCTCGGCCGCAACGACGACCAGGTCAAGATCCGCGGCAACCGGGTCGAGCTGGGCGAGGTGCAGAACGCGCTGGTCGCGCTGGACGCGATCCGCGACGCCGTGGTCGTCGACCACCGGCCCGGCGGCGGCCGGGGCCCGGTCCTCGTCGCCTACTGCACGGCCGACCGGGACCTCGACCCGGACGGCCTGCGAGCGGCGCTCGGGACCGTGCTGCCCGCCTACATGATCCCGTCGTCCTTCGAACGCCTGGACAGCCTCCCCCTCACGCCCAACGGCAAGGTGGACCGCAGGGCCCTGCCCGCCCCGTCCACCGATGCGGGCGAGGCTGCGGACAGCGCGCCCCGCACCCCTGCGGAGAAGGTGCTCGCGGGCATCTGGGCACAGGTGCTCGGCGTCGACCGGGTCGGCGTCCACACGGACTACTTCGTGACCGGCGGCGACTCGATCAGCATGCTCCGGGTCCGGGCGCTCGCCGAGAAGGCCGGCATCCGGTTCACCACCGACGACTTCGTCCGCAACCCCACCGTGGCGGGGCTGGCCGCCCTCGCCGAGGAGGCCCGGCCCACCGCCCCGGCCGACACCGCGATCCCCGCCCCGTTCGCCCTGGTCTCCCCGGTGGACCGGGCCCGCCTGGAGGCGTACGAGGACGCCTACCCGGTCACCCGCCTCCAGCTCGGCCTGCTGTTCCACAGCCGTGAGAAGCAGGACTCCGCGACGTACAAGGACGTCTTCCGCTACAGCCTGGCCATGCCGTGGCGGGAGCGGGAGTTCCGGGCGGCCTTCGACCTCCTCGTCGCACGCCATCCGGTGCTGCGGTCGTCGTTCGCGCTCGCCGGCCACGCCGAGCCGCTCCAGATCGTGCGGCCCACCGTCGAGGGCGGGCTGAGCGTGGCCGACCTGCGGGCGGCACCGGCCGCCGAGGCGGAGGCGGCCGTCGACGAGCACATCGCCGCGCGGCGCCGGTACGACTACCGGTTCGACAGCGCGCCGCTGTACCACTTCCGGGCGTTCGCCCTGGCCGACACGGTGGAGCTGGTCTTCAGCTTCCACCACGCCATCCTCGACGGCGGCAGCGTCGCCAACCTCGTCTCCGAACTCCTCCAGGACTACGGGCACCTGCTGGGACTGGACCTCGGGCCGGTGCCGGACACCGCGCCGCCCTCGGCCGCGCTGCACGTCGCCCAGGAACGCGCGGCCACCGAGGCGAAGGCGGGCCGCGCCTACTGGCGGAACCTGCTGACCGATGCCGCACAGTTCCAGCTGGAGAGCTTCCGTCCGCACGAGGCGCCGGGGACGGACGAACGGGTGGAGTGCGACCTGAGGCTGCCCGCCGACCTGGTCGACGCCCTGCGCGCCACCGCCGGGGACCGCCGGGTCCCGGTGAAGTCCGTCCTGTTCGCCGCACACGTGCTGATGCTGCGCGCCTTCTCCGGCGAACGGGACGTCACGACCGGGCTGGTGACGCACAGCCGGCCGGACATCGAGGGCACGGAGCGCACCTGCGGGCTGTTCCTCAACACCCTGCCCCTCCGCGTGGACGCGGAGCAGGCCACCTGGTTCGACGTCGTGGACCGCGTCCTGGAGCGGGAACGGGAGAGCCACCCGCACCGGCGGGTGCCGCTGGCGGTCATCCAGGAGGACCTCGGCCGGACGTCGCTGGTCGACACGCTGTTCAACTTCATCCACTTCCGGCAGCTCGGAGAGGTCTTCCGCACCCCCGGCATCGCCAGCCGGGGCTTCGCGGTCCGGGAGGAGACGAACTTCTCCCTGGTCGTCAACGCCATGGTCGATCCGGTGGACGAGGGCATCCGGCTCCGCACCGACTTCTCGGGGCAGTCGTTCACCCCCGCCCAGGCGCGGCTGTACACCGACACCTACGTACGCATCCTGCGCAGGCTCGCCGAAGAGCCGGACGGCGCCGTGGACTTCGGCTTCCTCGCCCCGGACCCGGCGCCCCTGCGGACCGGACGACCGCCGGTGAACGTGGTCCGCGCCTTCGAGGAACGGGCACGCCGCGCGCCCGGGGCGCAGGCCGTGGTCTCCGAGGACGTGACCTGGACGTACGAGGAGCTGGACGGGGTCGCCTCGCGCTTCGCCGCCGGCCTGCTCGCGTCGGGAGCGCGCCCGGGCGACCGCGTCGGCCTCGCCATGGGGCGTACGGCCGGCACGGTCGCCGCGCTCCTGGGCACCGCGAAGGCGGGGTGCTCGGCGATGCCGCTGGACACCGCCTATCCGGTGGACCGGCTGCGCGCCATGATCGCCCAGGGCCGGCCGGCCCGCGTGGTCGTGGACGCGGAGCACCGGTCTCTCCTGGACACCCTGGAGACCTCCGTGCCCTCCCTCGCGTACGAGGCGCTGGCCACCACCGGGCACGAGGCCGAGCTGCCGGAGATCTCCGAGGACGACGAGGTGTACCTGCTCTTCACCTCCGGCTCGACGGGCCGCCCCAAGGGGGTCTCGGCGCCGCACCGGTCCCTGTCCAACCTGGTGGCCTGGCAGAACGGGATCGCCAGCACGGCTGAGGGCGCCCGCACCGCCCAGTACGCGCCGCTCAGCTTCGATGTCTCCTTCCAGGAGCTGTACGCCACGCTGGCCGGCGGCGGCACCCTGGTCGTCGTCACCGAGGAACTGCGACGCGACATGCCGGGTCTGCTGCGGCTGATGGACCGCGAGCGCGTCGAGCGCGTGCACCTGCCGTACGTGGCCCTCCAGCAGTTGGCGGAGGCGTCGGCCACGCTCGGCCTGGTGCCGCGGAGCCTGCGGGTCCTGTGCTCGTCCGGCGAGCAGTTCCGGACGACGGACGAGATCCGGCGCTTCTGCGCCGCTCTCGGCGACGTGGTGCTCGACAACCACTACGGCCCCACCGAGACGCACGCCGCCGCCTTCCACGCGATGACCGGCGACCCCGCCGCCTTCCCCGCGCTCCCCCCGGTGGGCCGGCCCATCCACGGGGCACGGCTGCTGGTCCTCGACGAGAGGAGGCGCCCGGTGCCGGTCGGCAGCCGGGGCGAGATCTACGTCGGCGGCGCCGGTCTGGCCGACGGGTACGCGGGCCGCCCCGACCTCACCGAGGAGCGGTTCCTGCCCGCCCCGGACGGTGGCGGGCGCCTGTACCGCACCGGGGACGTCGGCATGGTCCTGCCCGACGGCGGCCTGGTCTGCCTGGGCCGCGCCGACCGGCAGGTCAAGATCCGCGGCTACCGGGTCGAGCCCGGGGAGATCGAACTGGTCGCCGCGGACGCGGCGGCGGGCGGCCCCGACGCGATCACCGACATCGCCGTGATCGCCCGGCGCGACGAAGCGGGCGACACCTCCCTGGTCGCCTTCCTGGTCGGCGACGAGGAAGGCGCGGACCTGGACGGGCTGCGGCGCCACCTGCGCGCCAAGCTGCCGGACTACATGGTGCCCGCGCACTTCGTGTGGCTGCCCGCCATCCCGCTCACCCCGAACGGCAAACGCGACGAGGCCGCGCTCCGGCAGGTGCGGCCGGTCCGCACCGGAGCGGCCGGGCAGGTGGCCCCCCGGGACGACCACGAGCGCACGCTGGTCCACATGCTGGCCGACCTGCTGCACCTGCCGGACCTCGGGGTGCACGACAACCTGTTCGACCTCGGCGCCACGTCGATCACGGCGATGCGCCTGGTCGTCCTCATGGAGGAGCGGTTCGGCACCGCGATCCCGCTGTCGGACTTCATCGTCGCGCCGACCGTGGCCGAACTGGCCGAGCGCCTCCGCTCGGCGGGCGGCACGAGCGCCGGCTTCGACCCGCTGGTGGCGATCCGGCCCGAGGGGACGCGGCCACCGCTGTTCTTCGCGCACCCCATGGGCGGCAACGTGCTCTGCTACGTACCGTTCGCCAAGCACCTGCCGCCGGACCAGCCCTTCTACGCCTTCCAGGCGGCCGGGGCCGACGTCGGCACGGAGCCGGTGCGCGGTCTGGAACAGCTCGCGTCCGACTACATCGCGGCGATGCGCCGGGTCCAGCCGGCCGGCCCGTACCACCTCGGCGGATGGTCCTTCGGCGGGTTCGTCGCCTTCGAGATGGCCCGCCAACTGCACGCCGCCGGGGAGAGCGTGGCGTCCGTGGTCCTCCTGGACACGACGGCGCTCAACCCGGGGCGGCGGCCCTGGACCGACGACGAGGCCCTGCTCGGCTGGTTCTTCTGGGAGCTGCTCTGGCTCCAGCACGGCAGCGCCACCGCCGGCGACCTCCTGCCGCCCGGCCTGGACACGCTGGACGAGAAGTTCGCGTTCATGACCCGGCTGGCCATCGACGAGGGCGTCCTGCCCGCGGGCAGCGGCGACGCCGTGGTGCGGAGGCTGTTCCGGGTGTACGAGGCGAACTGGCGCTCCGCCTTCGACTACCGGCCCGGGGTCGTGGACCACGACGTCGTCCTGCTCCGGGCCCGCGATCCGCTGCCGGGCGTGCTGCTGGACATGCACACCGCCATCGACAGCATGCACGCGGACGAGACCAACGGATGGCGGGAGCGCACCTCCGGCCACCTCACGGTGATCGACACCGAGGGCGACCACCTCACGATCATGGAGGAACCGCTCGTGGCCGACGTCGTCGGCCCGGTGCTCAGGGCAATGGGACTCCGAACCGACGAGAGCGGGGAGAACTGACATGGGCGGTACACGGACAGCCATCGTCGTCGGCGCGGGGATCGGCGGACTGACCACCGCCATCGCGCTGCGGAGCGTCGGCTTCGAGGTGGAGGTGTTCGAGCGGGCGCCGGAGATCCGGGCAGCCGGATTCGGCCTCTCCGTGATGAGCAACGCCACGGCCGCGCTCGCCACCCTCGACATCGACCTCGGCCTGGAGAAGCGCGGGCGGGTGATGGAGACCTACCACGTCAAGGACTGGAAGGGCAGGCTGATACGGGAGTTCCCGTTCCCCGAGATCACCCGCCGCATCGGCGTCCCGTGCGTCTGCATCAGCCGCTCCGACCTGCTCGCCGCCCTCCTGGACCGGGCCGCGGACGTCCCGATCCGGTTGAACGCGGCCGCCGACCGGTTCGAGGTGGAGGGCGACCGCGCCCGGGTCCACTTCACCGACGGCCGGGTGGCGGAGGCCGACGTCCTGGTGGGCGCCGACGGGTTCAACTCCGTCGTACGGCGGCAGCTGACCGGACCGGACGAGCCCGTGCACGACAGCGGCTACATCGCGTGGCTCGGCATCACCGAGTACAGCCACCCCCGGTTCGCCCCCGGATCCGTGGTCCACCTGTGGGGCGACGGCATGCGGTTCGGCCTGGTCGACATCGGCAAGGGCCGGCTCTACTGGTGGGGCACGAAGAACATGCCGTACGAGGAGTCCAGCACCTGGGACGGCGGCAGGGCGGGGGTCCTCGACGCCTACTCCGGCTGGCCGGACGAGGTCCGGGAGGCGATCCGGGTGACCCCGCCCGAGAACCTGCTGACGCTGAACACCCGCGACCGGGCCTTCCTCCAGCCCTGGGGCACCGGGCCGGTGACCCTGCTCGGGGACGCCGCCCACCCCATGCTCACCAGCCTCGGCCAGGGCTCGGCCATGGCGATGGAGGACGCCGCGGTCCTGGCCCAGCACCTGCGGCACGCACCGGACGTGCCCGGGGGACTGCGCGGCTACGAGGCGGCCCGGTACGAACGCACCCGGACCATGGTGGAGGCCACCCGCGCCATCAGCGAGTTCGAGCAGTCGGAGGGTCCGGTGCGCCGCCGGGTCCGGGACGGCTACTTCCGGTGGATGCCCCACCGGAAGCTGGTGGGCAAGCTGGAACCGGCGCTCACCTTCCCGGGCGCCGGCCTTCCCGCCCGCACCGGTGAGGAGGCCGGCCGATGAGCCGCGGCAGGCCGCGCGGACCGCGCGGCGGGAGCGTACCGCCGCACGGCGCGGTCCTCGTCACGGGCGCCTCGTCGGGGCTGGGCCGCGAGTGCGCCCTGGAGCTGGAACACCGGGGCTTCCAGGTGCTCGCGGGGGTCCGCCGGGAGGAGGACGGGGAGAAGCTGCTCGCCGAGTCGCACCACGAGCGGCTCCGCTACGCCGTCATCGACATCACCGACGACACGTCGGTACGGGCCTCGGCCGAACTCGTCGCCCACCGCTACGGCGGGCTGCGGGGCCTGGTGAACAACGCCGGGATCTGCCTGCCGGGCCCACTGGAGTGCATCGACGGCGAGCAGTTCCGCCGGCAGCTCGACGTCAACGTGGTCGGGCACCTCTCGATGATCCGGGCCCATCTGCCGCTGCTGCGCCGGTCGCACGGCCGGATCGTCAACGTCACCTCGGGCCTCGGTAGCGCCGCGGTCCCGTTCCTCGGGGCCTACTCCGCGGCCCAGTTCGCCAAGGAGGCGCTCAGCGACGCCCTGCGGCGCGAACTGGCGCCCACCGGCGTACGGGTCTCGGTGGTGGCGCCGGGCGCCATCCTCACGCCGATCTGGACCAAGGTGTCGCAGGCGGGCGAACGGGCCCTCGCGGACGCCCCTCCCGCCGTCGCCGATCTCTACCGGTCCGCCCTCCAGGGGTTCCTGGAGGGCAACGCCCAGCAGGCGATGGCGAGCAGGACCACCCCCGAGGACTTCGCCCGCACGGTCCTGCGCGCCCTGACCGACGCACGCCCCCGGGCCCGCTACTGGGCCGGGGCGGACGCCCGCCGGATGGCCCGGACGGCCCGGCTGCTCCCCGACTCGCTGCTGGACCGCACCTTCCGGGCGATCACCGCCCAGGTCGGCGCGCCCGCCGGCACGGACGCACGGCCGTAAGGGCCGTCCCGCACTTCCCGGCGGGCGCTGGACGACAGCTACGGCACCTCGCCACGTCGTCGAGGAGCCCGAGCACAGCCAGTACGCGGGCGCATCTCCGCCGTGCGACGCACCGCGTCCGACGCCGTGCGCTGATCCACCGGGAAGTGCGGGAGCGCCCTCAGCCGCGGCGACTGCGTATTCGCGTAGTACCGGGGGACATGCCTGTACGCGCCCCGCACCCCTGACTAGCGTACGCAGCGTCCCCGTCACGGAAAGAAAGTCCTGACGAATTCCTCGCACGGCCGACGAGGCTGTTCCGGCGGCCCCGTGAAAACGGCCGGCCCATGAGCGCGCTGGGGAGAAGAAATGGTTACGGAGCGGGATTTCAAGGATTTCATGGCCGACGTCTGCACCCCGGTGGCGGTGGTCACCGCGACGGAGGACGGCCTGCCGCACGGCACGACCGTCGGCTCGCTCACCTCCCTGTCGCTGCGACCGCCCATGGTGGCGCTGGCACTGGAGCGACGCTCCCGGCTGCTGCCGAAGATCCTGCGTTCCCAGCGGTTCGGCGTGAACCTGCTCGGAGCCGAACAGGCCGATGTGGCCAGGGCGTTCGCCTCCTCCGCCGGTGACCGCTTCGAGCGGGCCGCCTGGCACCCGGACGACGGCCTCCCGCGCCTGCGGGAGACCCCGGGGTGGCTCGTGTGCGAGCTGGACCGCCAGGTCCCCGGCGGCGACCACGTGCTGCTGCTCGGCCGGGTGACCCGGATCTCCGGCACCCGCGGCGCCGCCCCGCTCGTCTACGGCCGCCGCACGTTCGGCACGCATTCCGCGGCGGCGCCGACGCCTACCCGTTCCCTCGCCGACCGCATTACCGCATTCGCCCACTGAGACGGAGAATTCCATGACCGAAAGCCGGAACGAGAACACACCCCCTTCCTCGGAACCGTCCGACCTGCTGCGCACCGCGCGGGAACTCGTACCGCTTCTCGCCCGCAATGCCGAGCAGGGGGAACGCGACCGCAGACTGACCGACGAATCCGTCAAGACTCTCACCGAGAGCGGCATGTTCCGGCTGGCCGTGCCGAAGCGGTACGGCGGCCACGAGGCGTCCCTGCGTACGCTGGTCGACGTGTCCGCGACCCTCGCCGAGGGGGACGGCAGCGCCTCCTGGGTGGTCGCGGTCGGCAACTCGCTGACGTGGGTCACCAGCCTCTTCCCCGAGCAGGCCCAGGACGAGCTCTTCGGGGCCGGCCCCGACACCCGGCTGTCCGGCGTGCTGACCCCCAGCGCCACCGCCGAGCGGGTCGACGGCGGCTACCGCGTCTCCGGCCGCTGGCACTACGCCTCCGGCTCCTGGCACGCCGACTGGTCCTTGATCGGCTTCCCGGTCCCGGACTCCTCCGGGCAGATCGTGGACCAGGGCATCGCCCTCATCCCCGCCGCCGACTACACGGTGGAGGACACCTGGTTCGTCGCCGGGATGCGCGCCACCGGCAGCAACTGCGTGGTGGCCCAGGACGTCTTCGTACCGGACCACCGGGTGGTGTCGGTGCCGAAGGCGATGGCCGGCGACTACCCGGTGCAGCGGTCCGGCGGGCCCCACCCCCGCTCCGCCTTCGTCCAGTTCCTCACCGCCGCGCCCCTGGTGGCCCCCCAGCTCGGCCTGGCCCGCGCGGCCCTGCGGTTCGTCGGGGAGAAATCGGCCGAGAAGGCCATCACCTTCACCTACTTCGAGAAGCAGCGCGACTCCACGGCCTTCCAACTGCGCGTCGCCGAGGCGGCGCAGAAGATCGACACCGCCTATCTCCACGTCCAGCGCGCCGCCGCCGACATCGACGCGGCGGCGCGGCGCGGCGAGGCCCTGGACACGCCCGGCCGCATCCGGGCGCGGGCCGACCTCAGCGGAGCGATCGGCCACGTCACCGAGGCGATCGACATCCTGCTGACCGCGCACGGCGCGGGCGCGTTCGCCGAGGCCAACCCGCTCCAGCGGATCTGGCGGGACTCGGCCGTGAGCGCCCGGCACGCCATCCTGCAGCCCTCGATGATCAAGGAGCTGTACGGCAAGGCCCTGCTGGGCGTGGAGGAGCAGATCTCTCCGCTGGTCTGACGCGGAGAGCCCGTCGAGCCGAACACCTCGTGAAGGAGCCGGACATGGCCGCACGCACGTACGGAACGAAAGAGGCGAACTGGCAGCAGTTCGCCGACACCCGCATCTACATCGGCGACCTCGCCGACGACGGCGTCCCGAAGTCGATGGGCGCGGGCTTCGCCTGCCTGCACCCCGGGGACGTCATGGAATGGGTGCCCAGCTACGACGAGTTCATCGTCGTCCTGACCGGCCGGTTCGCCGTGGACTTCGAGGGCGGGTCCGTGAGCGCCGGCCCGCACGAGATGGTCTGGGTGGAGCAGGGCGAGCCCGTCGCCTTCCGGGCCGACGGCGAGGAGGTCCTGATCGCCTTCGGCACCAACCCGCCCTGGCAGACCACCCCGGAGACCCGGGCGAGCGCGGGCATGTTCCGGCCGCTCTCCGCGTCGCCGGTCGACTGAGCGGGAACGCCCGTGTCCACGACCTCCCCGACGGTCCGGCGGGAACTGAGCCCGCTGGAGCGCTGGTACTGGATAGCCGACCAGATCTCACCGCTGAACGTCGTCGGACGGGTCCGCCTGCACGGGCCCGTCTCCCGCGCCGCGCTGCGCACCGCCCTGGACGGACTCCAGGCGCGCCACCCGCTGCTGCGGGTGGCGATCGAAGCCGACCCGACGGGGCGGCACCCGCGCTTCGTCGGCGCGGACGACCGCCCCGTCCCGCTCGACCACCGCACCCTCGACTCGCCGGAGGACGTTGAGAGCGGCTGGCGGCGGGTCGTCGACGAGGAACTCGTCAACGGCCGCATCGACCCGCGGACCGGCCCGCTCGCCACGGCCGTCGTACTCAGCGGCAGCGGACCGGACGGCGAGGTGCACGACCTCATCCTCAGCCTGCTGCACGTCGTCGCGGACGGGACCACACTCATCACGCTGCTGCGGCAGTGGGCCCAACTGGCCGTCGGCGCCCCTGTGGAACCGCGTACGGTGCTGCCCCCGGCCGAGGACCTGTTCCCGGCCGAACACCGCGGCGCCGAGGGCCGGGTACGGGCGAAGGAGAAGGCGGACCGGGACGAGGGCGACCTGGAGCGCCTGCGTCCCCGCCGGGTGGACGCGGACCGGCCCGTGCCCTTCGAGGAACGCCGCACCCGCTTCCTCCACCGCTCGCTCGACGGGCCCGCGCTGGAACGGCTCGCCGCGTCCTGCCGGGCCCACGGGGCCACCGTCCACGGCGTGCTCGCCGCCGCGATGGTGCGGGCGCTCGCCGTGGACGCCGGGGCCGACGAGGGCGCCTGGTACTCGATCGGCTCCCCGGTCGACTTCCGGGCCGGCCTCGAACCGGCGGTGGCCGCCGACGACGTGGGCAGCTACGTCGCGACGCTCCCCACCCTCGTCGAGCACCGGACGGACCTCCCGCTGTGGGAGACGGCCCGCCTGATCAGCGCCGACCTCAAGGCGCGCAAGGCGCGGGGCGAGCAGTTCTCCATGATCAACGGCATCGGGGCGGCCGGGCCGCAGAACCTGGCCGAGAGCCTGCCCTTCGTACGGCACCTGGACGAGAGGGGACCGATCAACTTCTGCCTCTCCAACATCGGCCGGACCCCGTTCCCGGACACCGTGGGGCCGCTGCGGGCCTCCGGAGCCCAGTTCATCGCCTCGCTCTCGGTGGTGGGCGCGTTCGTCGCCACCGTCAACTCCACCCACCACCAGCTCGCCTGGAACTTCACCTACGCCCAGGGCATCGTCCGGGACGACCGCGCGGAGCGGCTCGCCGACCACTGTGTGGAGCTCGTCCTCGCCCTCGTCCGCACGGCCGGCTGAGACCGCCACGACCCGCTTGGGAGCACCTTCCGATGGCATCACCGCCCCGCACGCCCGCCGGATCCCCGGCCCTCCTGCCCGCCGTCGAACTGCGCGAGCTGATCCGCGCCAAGGAACTGTCCGCCCTGGAGGCCACCGAAGCGGTCCTCAGCCGTCTCGACGAGGTGAACCCCCGGCTGAACGCCGTGATCGCCGTGCGGGCGGAGCGCGCTCTCGCCGAAGCCCGTGCCGCGGACTCCGTACCGCCGGAGGAGCGGGGCCCGCTGCACGGGATCCCGTTCACCGTCAAGGACGCCAACGAGTCGGCCGAGCTGCCGACCGCCTACGGCTCACGCCCCTTCACCGGCTACCGGCCCGGGTTCGACAGCGAGGTGGTCGCCCGGCTCCGGCGTGCCGGCGGCATCCTCGTCGGCAGCACCAACATGCCGGAGTTCGGGCTGCGCATCACGACGGACAACCGGGCCTTCCCGCCCACCCGCAACCCGTGGAACACCGAGTACAGCCCGGCGGGTTCCAGCGGTGGCGCGGCGGCCGCCGTGGCCGCCGGCCTCGGCCCGCTCGCGCTGGCCGCCGACGGCGCCGGATCCGTCCGGGCCCCCGCGTCCGCCTGCGGCGTCGTGGGACTCAAACCCACCCGCGGCCGTGTTCCGTGGGCGCCCGCCTCCCAGGAGCAGTGGGCGGGCTACGTCAGCAACGGCCCGATCGCCCGCACGGTCGCCGACACGGCCCTGATGCTCGACGTGATGGCGGGCCCGTCCGTCGGGGAGCCGTACGGGCTGCCCGCGAGCACCACCCCCTTCCTCGCCCCCGGGGCCCGGCCGCCGAGGCGGCTGCGCGTGGCCCACACCTGCACACCGCCGCACGGCACGGTCGCCCCGGAGGTGCGGGAGGTCTTCGAGCAGGCGGTTTCGGCCTTCGCCGAGCTGGACGTCGAGCTGGTCGAGGACGCTCCCGGCCTCGGCGGGCTCCTGGACCCGCTGCTCACCGTCATCGCCGCGAACGTCGCCACCATGGTCCGGGGCGTACCCCCGGGGGAGCTGGCCGAACTGGAGTCCACCAGCCTCGACATCGCCCTGCGCGGCGAGCGGCTCGGCGCGGCCGACTACTGCGCCGCCCTGGCCGCCGCCCAGCGGCGGGCAGCCGAGGTGCTCGGCTTCTGGACCCGGTACGACGTCCTGCTCACGCCCACGCTCACCGTGCTCCCGCCGCCGCTCGGGGCGGCCGTCGAGGGCACGGGCTTCGAGGAGCGGTGGCGGGAGTACGCCGACTGGCTGGCCTTCACCTACCCCTTCAACATCACCGGTCAGCCCGCGCTCTCGGTGCCCGCCGGGATGGCCGGCGACCTGCCGGTCGGCGTCCAGCTCGTCGGCGCGCCCGGGGCCGAGGACCAGCTGCTACATCTGGCCGCCGCCTTCGAGCGCGCCCGGCCGTGGGCCCACGCGCGGCCCCGGCTCGGGTGACTCCTGGGACGGGTCATTCCAGCCGGTCTCCCGCAGCAGGGCGATGCGGGAGTTGACGCCGGTCTTCTGGAACAGCTTCTTGAGGTGGTAGTTGACGGTGTGGGGCGAGATCCCCAGCCGCCGGGCCATCTGCTTGTTGGTCAGCCCCTCGGCGACCAGCTGCACGATCCGGTTCTCCTGGCCGTTGAGGTCCGGTGGCCCGGCCGGGGGCGCCGGCCGGGCCACCGGACGAGGGGCCTCCCGCCCATCAGCCGCCTGGCGGCGGAGCGCCTGCCGCAGGGGGACCGGCACCGAGTCGACGACGAGCCGCCACAGCAGCTCGTTCGGGAAGCGGACCCGGGTGCTGCCGACCGCCAGCATGCCGGTGCTGACCATCCGGTCCAGGACGAGCAGCAGGGCGGACGGCGGCACCTGGAGGATCGTGAGCAGATCGTCGACCGTGCTCTCCCGGCCGAGGACGGCCGCCACCCGCAGCAGGTGGCGGCACTGGTCCGGCAGGTCCAGCAGCATCGACTGCAGGAGCACCCGCAGCCGGTGCGGGATGCGGTCCTCGACCAGCTGCGCCTCATGCGCCCCCACCCGCAGAAGCTGCTCCTCACGCAGCCCCTCCACCAGCTCCACCAGCAGCTTCGGGTGCCCGCCCGCACCCCGCAGCAGGCGGACGAGCGGCGCGGCGGGCGGGGCCCCCAGCAGGTCCGCGGCGACCTGGAGGGCGGCCGGCGGGTGGAGCGTACCGAGGCGGATCCGCTCGGTGCGCCCGGTGGGGCAGACCACCAGCGGCTCGGCGCCCCCGGGGCCCGCGCCCGGGCGGCGTGCCACCAACTGGACCAGCGCCCGGTCGCCGTACGGGGCGTACCGCCGGAGAAGCGGGACCTCGCCCGGCTCGTGCGCGAAGAGGTGCGGGTCGTCCAGGACGATCAGCCGGGGGCGGTCGGCCGGGCCGAACCCGTCGCGGGAGCCCGTGACGTAGCCGAGCCGCCGCGCCAGGGACGCGCACTCGTCGAGGAACCGGGTCCGGCCGCAGCCGGGCGGCCCCTCGACCGTCACGAGGACGCAGCCGCCCTCGGCGCCGAACTCCAGGGCCCGCCGCGCGCGGGCCAGTTCCTCCTCACGTCCGCGCAACGGCAGGTGCGGCGGGTCCGGGGCGAGCAGCGCGACCCGCTCGGCGGGCGGGGAGGCGAGCCGCCCCGCGGTGGCTCCGGTCATCGGGCAGCGTCCTTTCGGGCGTGCTTCGCGGGCCGCGGCGCGGGCGCCGGGGCCGGCTCGGCGGAGAGCGGGGGCGCGGGGGCCGGCTCGACGGGCAACGGGAAGCGGCTCAGCAGCGGGCCGGTCATCAGGGTGGTGAGCAGGGCCATGACGACCATCGCGGTGAACAACCGGCTGTCCAGCGCTCCCAGGCTCAACCCGACGTTGAGCACGACGAGTTCGGTGAGTCCGCGCGCGTTGAGCAGAATGCCCAGCACGGTGGACTCACGGCCTCCCGAGCCGGAGAGCCGGGCGGCGCCCAGGGCGCCGAGGAACTTGCCGGCGCACGCCACCGCGACCGTCGCGAGGACCATGACGAGCCCCTGAGCGCCGAGGCCCGCGAGGTCCACGGAGAGCCCGGTGACGGTGAAGAACACCGGGAGGAGCAGCAGGCTCGTCTGATCGATGCGCTCCGGAACCTCCGGGGCGGTCGCGTCGATGTGGCGGCGGGGCGCGACGGCTCCGAACAGGAAGGCGCCGAACACCGCGTGCAGACCGATCTCGTCGGTGACCCACGCGCTGGCCAGGAGCCCCGAGCAGAGCACGACGTGCACGGTCGGGGCGTTGCCGGCCCAGGGCCGCGCCGGGGCCAGCACCCAGGCCAGGGCGGGCCGCACCACGAGGACCAGCACGAGGCCGAAGGCCACGGCCCCGACGACGGTGCGGCCGAGCGACCACAGTCCGCTGACGCTGACGACGGTGACGACGGCGGCCAGCACGGTCCAGGCGATCACGTCCTGGATGGCGGCGCTCACCAGGGCCACCGCGCCCACCCGGTGCTTCTGCAGACCCCGTTCGATGATGATCCTGGCGAGCACGGGGAAGGCCGTGATGGACATCGCGGCGCCGAGGAACAGCGCCGGGCCGAGCATTCCGTCCGTCTTCAGCTGGGACTTGTCGAGCCACGGGTAGAGCAGGACGGCGAGCGCCGCGCCCATGACGAACGGCAGCGCCACCGAACTGAACGAGACCAGGGCGATATGCCGCCCGACGCCCTTCACGTGCGACAGGCTCAGCTGGTAGCCGACCCCGAACATGAAGAGCACCAGGCCCAGTTGGGCGAGCACCTCCAGATACGGCCGGGCGGCCGGGGGGAACAGCAGACCGGGCAGGTCACCGGGCAGCAGACCGAGCAGGCTCGGCCCCAGAGCTATCCCGGCGACGATCTCACCCATCACCGCGGGCTGCCGGACCCGTTGCGCCGCGGCGGAGAACAGGAAAGCGGCGAGCAGCACCAGGGCGACGCCCACCAGGACGATTCCGGTGACACCGGCGCTCTCCCCGGCGCTGAGGGCCGGACCGTGCGTCGACATGCTTGTGTCCTCTTCCTTCTCGAATTCCTTCTCGAACAGAGGGGGAACGGATGACGGTCAGAGGCCCCGCGCCAGCGTCCTGCGATCGACCTTTCCGCTGGAGGTAAGCGGCAGCGCGGGCAGCGAGCGGACCGAGGAGGGGACCATGTGGCCGGGCAGCCGTACGGACAGGCTCCGCCGGACCCCGGAGGCCACCACCTCGGCGCCGCGTGCCGGGACGCAGAACGCCACCAGCTGCTTGTCGCCGCCGGGCCCCTCCCGTACGACGACCGCCGCGTCGGCGATCTCCGGCAGCGCCCGCAGGTGCGCCTCGACCTCCCCGGTCTCCACCCGGTGGCCCCGGATCTTCACCTGGTCGTCCAGCCGCCCGAGGAACTGCAGCGTGCCGTCGGGCCGGAGTTCGACCAGGTCGCCCGTGCGGTAGATCCTCCCGCCGCCTCCCAGCCCGGGTACGGTCCGGAACCGGGCGGCGGTCGCCTCGGGCATTCCCAGGTAGCCCCGGGCGAGCACCGGGCCGCCGACGCACAGTTCCCCCGGGGTGCCGGGCCGCAGCGGGCGCAGCCGCTCGTCGACGACGTACGCCTTGGCGCCGGTGATGGGCCGGCCGATGCTGGGCTGGTCGGGCCACGCGTCGGGGTCGCCCCGGAGTTCGAGCGAGGTGACCACGTGCGTCTCGGAGGGGCCGTACTGGTTGACCAGCACAGCCCCGTCCAGACGCCGGAACAGGGCGCGTACCGCGGGGGTCACCTGGAGCTGTTCGCCGGCGGTCACGACCTCGCGGAGGGCCAGCGGCCAGACGTCGACCGAGCGGGCGTGCGCGGCGATCGCCTGGAGCGCGACGAACGGCAGGAACATGCGTCGCACCGAGGCGGTGTTCAGCAGGTCGATCAGGGCCTGCCAGCTCCGGCGGGTCGTGTCGTCGGCCACCACCAGGGTCCCGCCGGACGCCCAGGTGCTGAACATCTCCTGGAAGGACACGTCGAAGCTGAGCGCGGAGAACTGCAGGGTCCGGTCGCCGCCCCCGCAGGCCGAGTGCGCGCACTGCCAGTCGATCAGATTGGCCAGCGGACCGTGGGGCATGGCCACGCCCTTGGGCACCCCGCTGGACCCGGACGTGTAGATGACGTACGCGAGGGTGTCGGGGCCGATCCGCGGCGCCGGCGATGGCGGCGCGTCCTCGACGGAGGACAGGGCGTCGTCCAGGAGGAGGGCGCGCGTGCCGTCCGGCAGCGGTACGCGGTCCAGCAGCGCCTTCTCGGTCAGCAGGAGCCGCGTGCCGCTGTCGCCCACCATGGCGGCGAGCCGTTCGTCGGGGTAGGCGGGATCGAGCGGCACGTAGGCGCAGCCGGCCTTGAGCACGCCGAGGACCGCGACGGCGACGGAGAGGCCCCGTGCGAAGAAGACCCCCACGGGCTCCCCGGCGACGCCCGCGAGCCGCAGCGCGTGGGCGAGCCGGTCGGCCTCGCGCCCCAACTCCTCGTATTCGAGAGATCGTTCGCCCCACAGCACGGCGAGCCGGTCGGGGTGGGACCTGCGCTGCGCCTCGAACAGCTCGTGGGCGAGGGGGAGGGGGGTGGTGCGGTCGGAACTCACTGCCTCGTTCATCGGGGGCTCCCAGGCCGGATCAGGTGCGGGACTGCGCCGGTTCGCTCATGACCGAAGCGATCGCCGTCGCGAGCGGTTCGGCCCCGGCCTCCTCCAGGTAGAGGTGGCCGCCGGGGAAGGTCAGGGTGGTGAGCGGCTGGACGCTCCGCCACTGCCACGGGTCCGTGTGCTCGTCGCCGAAGGCGTCCTGCTCCCCGCGGCAGACGACGATGCGGCTCTCGGTCACGGTGCGGGACATGGTGCGGACGAAGGAGTCGCAGACGTCGAAGTCGCTCCGCAGCAGGGCCACGGCGCGCGCGGCGATGTGCGGGTGGCCGAGCAGCCGTTCGTCCAGCGCGTCGAACTGGGCGGCGCGGGCCAGCACCTCCTCGTCGGAGACGGCGGAGGTGCCGTCGGCGAACAGCGGAGAGCCGAGCTGCGGGGCGAGGTTGGCGGAGGCGAAGAGCGTCTGGCAGCGCGGTCCGCCGCGCCGTTCCAGGGCCGCGGCCACGCCGAGCCCGAGGTAGGCGCCCATGCTGTGGCCGAGGATGGACAGCTCCTCGTCGGGGTCCACCTCCGCGGTGAGGAGGTCCGCCAGATCCCGGACCGCCTCCTCCGCGGTGTGCGGGGCGGGTTCCCGCCACCGCCGGCCCCGGCCGGGCAACTCGACCGGTACGGGCCGGATGTGGTCGGGCAGCAGCCGGACCAGCCGGCGGAACACGGCCGCCGAGCCTCCGGCGTGGTGGAACAGGGCGAGCACGGTCATCGGGTGCGCCTTCCTGAACGGTGGGGGGTGGAACAGGGCGACCGGAAGGGGCGGGAGGGCGGGGCCGGGCCGGTCGCGCGTGCGCGGGGCCGGGGGTAGCGCGCGGGTGGGAGAGCGCGTGCCGGGGGAGTGCGTGGGTGGGAGAGCGCGTGCCCGGGGAGTGCGTGCCGGGGCGGGGGCGGCGGACCGCCCCCGCCCCGTCCGGACACCGCCGGTCACGTGCTGCGGGACCGGCCCGCGGACCGCCTTCTCCCGGACGGCCGCCGGCGGCGGCGCGGCCCGGCCGTCAGCCGCTGTACGCCTCGCGGAAGTCCCACGGGCTGAACCTGTGTCCCCGGCGGTTCTGATCGGTGAGCGTGTTGTGGCCGTACTCGTCCTTGCCGGCCACGAGCACCGAGGCGTAGTTGTCCAGCGGGATGGTGCCGCCGTACTCGGAGACGTCGCCGAGGTCCGGGTAGACCTCGACCTGGGTCGGCACGTACCGGGTCGCGAACCCCATGCGGTAGTCCTTCTTGCTGCCGGTGTGCGGCAGCGAGCCGTGCATCAGGGTCGACCAGAAGATCACGCACTCACCGGGCTGCATGACGAGGGAGAACGCCTTGGACTCGTCGGGCCGCCAGTCGGGGTCCTTCTGGAGCTCGCGGTAGTCGTAGCCGAAGAAGCCCCGCCGGACGTTGTCCTTCTCCCGCTTGTTGATCGTGTCCGGGTTGTAGGACATGCCGAGGGACTCGTCGTAGTTCATCACCCGGTGCGTCCCCGGCATGAGCTGGAGGCAGCCGTTCTCGCGGGTGGAGTGGGTGAACGCCGTCCACGCGGTGATCGTGCCGCCGAACGCGGGCGCGTTGTTCTGCGCGGGCCACCGGATCTGGGGGCGCCCGCTGGAGTGGGCGAACGTCGACGCCTGGTGCCAGTCGGTGCCCTCGTCGCCCTGGTACTTCGGGAAGAACTCGGTGCGCCAGCACAACAGGTCCGGGCCGAGGATGGAGGACACCCGCTCGACGATCGCCTGCTGCATGATGTGCTCGCTGAGCAGATCGATGTCGAGGTGCCGGTCGTAGTTGGAGAGGTTGGTCACCGCGCCCAGCGCGTCTTCCGGGTAGATCGCCCGCGAGCGGTCCGGAATGGCGCGGCGTATCTGATTCCAGCGCTTTTCCATCTCCTCGGGCTCATACACCTTGATGGGGCCGATGAAGCCCTGTTCCTCGAATGTGGCGAGTTCTTCGGCGCTCAGTCGGAAATCAGCGGTGCGGTCATTCACGGCTACTCCAGTCTCTGGTCCGAATGCTGGATGAACGAATTACCTGGCAGGCTGTCGGACCACGCGGTCCTGCAGCTCCGCGATCGCGCTCCCGAGCGACTCCTCGAACAGGACCCTCACGTCCAGTTCGTGTCCGAAGCGCTGCTGGACGAGCGTGTTCAGGTTCATGGCGAGGAGCGAGTGGCCGCCGAGGTCCAGGAAGTTGTCCTCGGGGGACACCTCGGGGTTCTCGACGAATTCGCCCACCCAGTCGATGATGATCTTCTGAATCTCGTGCACGCCCTCAGGAATGGAAACGGGCATTGCCGCCGTGCTCCTCTCGTAGCGGTCCGTACGGGGGTCCGGCCCGGGCAGGATGAATCCGCGAGCCGGAGGGTCCCCGAACAATTCGCACAGGCCACACAAATGCGCATGGCTTGCCGCACGCCACACTCTATGGCCGCCGGAGCGAGCACGGTAATGCCGGATACTTGGGGGGTATGCCGCGCGAACATACGCCAGGGAAATAGGCCGGGAACACGGTGCGGGTTTCCGGAACATGAATTTTCCGCCATCCGGGTTTGCCGAGCCACAACGGCTGAAACGCACCGTCCGGGGGCGGCTCACCGCCCGCAGCGGGTCCGGCGCGGCGTCCCCGCCGTGCCGGTGGCCCCGCCCGGTTCCCCGCCGCCGCCGTCGAGGCCGCGGCGAACGACGTGGTCGACCGGCGACGGTGACGGCTCCCGACATCGGACGCGCCCGCCATCCCGAGGAGGGCGCAACGCGACCACGTCCGTGTCCGCGCGGGCACGCACGGGCTGATTCGCGGACCGGGGCCGTCGCCTTCGATGCCGGACGTAGGATCTGCCGGGAACAAGGGGGAGATGATGACTGACGACCGTAGGACGACCGTCCCGGTGTGGACGCTCGCGACCGCTGACGTCCGCGTGCCGCGACTGGCCGGGGGCGAGTCGATGACAGCGGAACGCCTGGCTGAACTGCGCGGAGCGCTGGCCGCTCTGGCCGACGAGCCGATCGTCACGCTTGAGGCACATCCGCTGCCCGGCAAGATCGACCGAGGCCACGGCATCCCGCTCGACGCAGCGAGTCCCCTGGCGCGGCACCTGTCGCAGTTCATCGCGGAATCGACGCGAAGTTCCCTCACGGCGGCCAGAGCTACCGCTTCCGGCGAGAATCTGTATCGCATGGTGGTCCCGGCCAAGGTCGCCGCCCAACTCGGCCAGGGCATCGTCCGCCCGATGGTGTCGAAGGCGGCGGACGGCGGCTTCTACGGTGAGTTCGTGAATTCGGCGGGCAGGATCGTCTCCAAAGCGAGCTTCGTACCGGTCGGAGGCGCGGCAGCGGCGGGCACGGTCGGCGGGGCCGGCGCGACCGCCGGTGTCGCGGCAGCCGGTGGCACTGCGCTCGCCGTGGCCGCTCCGCTCGTGCTCATGGCCGTGGCGGTGGGAGTGAGCGCGCACGCCGACAGCAGACGCCAACAGGCCATCGAACACATCACGGAACTGCTTGAGCGACTTCAGGCGGAGAAGCTCGACGACGAGCGCAGCACACTCGACGGCTGCCGTGGCGCCATCGACAAAGCAACAGCCATCCTGCTCGACCAGGGCAAGCTCGGTGTCTCCTTGGGACTCGACTCAGCCGTGCACGCCATCGACACTGCGCTGAGCAAGGCCGGAGGCCGCTGCGCCCGGTGGCAGGGCGCGCTCGACGGACTCCGCGATGGCGAGGCCGTCGAGCTCGGCAGGCTGACCAAGGTGTTTCCCGGCGTCGATGAACATGGCGGTACGTTCCGCACCCACCTCGAACTCGCTTCTCTGGCCATCGCGCTGAAGCGGCGCGTGATTGTCCTCCAGGCCGTCGAACACGCACAGAGCAATGACGGCAACCCGTTCGAGAACTTCACCCGCGAACTCAGGCGCGATCAGCAGAGCCTCGATGAGATGGAGTCGAGTATCGCCGGTGTCCTGGTACGCCTCTCGATACTGGAGCTGGCACGTCCGAGCGGCTTGCGGGCGCCCGTCTTCACGCCCGGTGAAGTCGATCGCCTCATGAGCGCGACGCATCGGATTCACCAACTTGGCCGTGGCGTCACCGTCAATAGCCGTGCGGCAGACATGGCGATCGAGATCGCCCGCGACAAGGACGGCTCGGTGGTCGTGTTTCCCGCTTCGCCGGCGTAGACCGATCGGTGTGTTCGACGCGCAGGCCGTTGTCGCTCCGAAACGCCGATCAGCAGCGGCGGGCAGCCGAACCGGGGCCGTCGCGGGTTTCCGCGCAGAGCACTGAAAGCGCAGCATTGATCGAAGGCTGCCTCGATCCGAGTGCTCAGGAGGGTGGTCGTCCAGGGCGGACACGCACCGTCACCTGCTGGTCCACGCGTCGGGCGGCTGGAACGGCCAGTGCCCTGGAGCCTGCGGACGCGAGAGAGGCCACGCTGTTCTCCTTCGACGGGCGATACGTGAAGCGGCGCTGATGCAGGAGATGGAACGGCCCCCTGTTCCGGGGGCCCGGCGGGTACGGGAGCGCATAGGGCGATGTGTTGTGACCTGCCTGCTGCTCCAACACCACGGCTTGGTTGCTCATCGCGCTGGCGTTCCGATGGGACGACTCCTTCTTGCAGATCATGAGGCTCAGCCTGACCACGCTCGGCATGGTCGGCGTTCTCACTCTGCTTCTCGCGTTCGTCAGCTATCCAGTCAAAACGGACTGCGAATAATCAAAGAAGCGATCTGGCCTACGCTGCACAGTTGGCCAGATACTCCTAGGGTGACTACGAAGACTGGCACAGTAAAAACGGTCTAGGTGCGATCGTGGCCGAGTCGGACGGGGCGTAAAGGGAAACCGCGAGGAAACGGAAGCGGGCTGGAGTATGCTGTTTGATATCGACCACGGTGTGCTGGTGGATGCCGTCGGTGAGGGCAACGTTAATCGTCTGCCAACCGGTACCGCAGAGCTTTACGGCTTCACTGCGGAGACGTTTTATTTTTTTACTGAGGTCGGAATTCCGTCTGTCGAGGATTACGAAATCTCCCTCGGTCTCCCGGCGGAGTTCGACGATGGATACATTTGGCGCCGCGCCGCTCAGGAAGCGCAGGGCTGGAAGTTCCCCGAGGGGGTTGAGGCGCTGGTCAAGATCGGGAACTTTCCCATCAATGCCGTAGTCATCAACCCTGCCACGGGAATCGTCTACCAGTACACCGACGCCTCAATGGAAGCGATTCCCGTTCATGCTGATATTTCCTCTTTGGTCAAGATTGTCGGATCGTTCGTTGCTTACGTCGAAAGCTACACCCGCGGCGATGACGATGACGACGTGGAATATGCTCGCCGCAAGCGGGAAGTCGACGCCATTCGCGACGCGATCTGCCTCGTGGACCCGCTGCCGTTCGCTCATGAGTACAGCGAATGGGTTGAAACGTTCGACAACCTCGAAGGCGGGATCTACACCTGACCGCCCTCGTTTTTGCCGTGCGATTACTGAACTTGAACTCGTGATGGTGGCTCAAGGTCTCGCCCTGCCGCCAGGGCGCTGCTCCACAGTCCCGCGCTTGCCGATGGTGAGGCGACCCTCTCCATGAAATGTTGTGAGACGGCGGTGCCCGCGTCTCTCGAAAAAAGACCCTCTGACCGAGCCCGCTGCAGCTTGCCGGGACGTCGACGTGGTGCCGATGGTCGACCAGACGTGGTCGGCGTGACACGAACGACATTGGACGTTGCGAGGCCGCGTCGGCGACAACCCTCCGTAAAGACTGACGGGCACTCGGGAAAACCTGGCGTGCCGTCATCTATTCAAGATCATCTTGCATATGCATTGCACAAGGAACTGAAAGACAACAATGATCAGCGGAGGGTCGTGAAGGTAGGCATTCGCAGGTCAGGTGACAAATTGAGGTGTCGTGCCCCTTGCTGCCGAGGGGCACGACGCCTCGCCCCTCAAATGTCCCGGAAGATCTCGATCTGCGCGCCCACCGAGTTCAGGCGCTCGGCCAGTTCCTCGTAACCCCGGTTGATCACGTAGACGTTGCGGAGGACCGAGGTTCCCTCGGCCGCCATCATCGCCAGCAGTACCACCACGGCCGGTCGCAGGGCGGGCGGGCACATCATCTCGGCCGCGCGCCAGCGGGTCGGGCCCTCCACCAGGACCCGGTGCGGGTCGAGGAGTTGGAGGCGGCCGCCGAGGCGGTTGAGGTCGGTCAGGTAGATGGCGCGGTTGTCGTAGACCCAGTCGTGAATCAGGGTCTGGCCGTGCGCGGAGGCGGCAATGGCCGCGAAGAACGGCACGTTGTCGATGTTGAGGCCGGGGAACGGCATCGGGTGGATCTTGTCGATCGGGGCCTCCAGCTTGGAGGGCCGCACGGTCAGGTCCACCAGCCGGGTGCGCGCGTTGTCGGCGGCGTACTCCGGAGTGCGGTCGCAGTCGAGGCCCATCTCCTCCAGCACCGCGAGTTCGATCTCCAGGAACTCGATCGGCACCCGGCGGATGGTGAGTTCGGACTCGGTCACCACCGCGGCTGCCAGCAGGCTCATCGCCTCGACCGGGTCCTCGGAGGGCGAGTAGTCCACGTCCACGTCGATCTGGGGGACCCCGTGCACGGTGAGCGTCGTCGAGCCGACCCCGTCGACCCGCACGCCCAGCGCCTCCAGGAAGAAGCACAGGTCTTGGACCATGTAGTTGGAGGAGGCGTTGCGGATGACCGTGGTTCCGTCGTGGCGGGCGGCGGCCAGCAGGGCGTTCTCGGTCACCGTGTCGCCGCGCTCGGTCAGCACGATGGGCCGGTCCGGCCCGACGGAGCGGTCGACCTGCGCGTGGTACAGCCCCTCCGTGGCGGCGATCTCCAGGCCGAACCGGCGCAGCGCGATCATGTGCGGCTCGATCGTGCGCGTACCGAGGTCGCAGCCGCCCGCGTACGGGAGGGCGAACTGCTCGGTGCGGTGCAGCAGCGGGCCCAGGAACATGATGATCGAGCGGGTGCGGCGCGCGGCGTCGGCGTCGATCGCCGCCAGGTCCAGCTGGGCGGGCGGCACGATCTCCAGGTCCACGCCGTCGTTGATCCAGCGGGTGCGCACGCCGATGGAGTTCAGCACCTCCAGGAGCCGGAACACCTCCTCGATCCGGGCCGCCCGGCGCAGGACGGTGCGTCCCTTGTTGAGCAGCGAGGCGCACAGCAGCGCGACGCAGGCGTTCTTGCTCGTCTTCACGTCGATGGCCCCGGAAAGCCGGCGGCCGCCGACGACCCGCAGATGCATGGGCCCGGCGTAACCGAGCGACACGATCTCGCTGTCGAGGGCTTCACCGATGCGGGCGATCATCTCAAGGCTGATGTTCTGATTGCCGCGCTCGATGCGGTTGACGGCGCTCTGACTGGTGCCGAGCGCCTCGGCGAGCTGCGTCTGTGTCCAGCCCCGATGCTGACGGGCGTCACGGATGAGCTTGCCGATGCGTGCGAGGTAGTCGTCTGACATAACGGCAGGCTATCTCAGATATGAGATGAGCCCGCTGTGGGGGTGTGCCATTCGAGTGACGGGGCGGACGACGCCCCCGGTGACAGGGGCTCACCGGTCCGCCGCACACCGGGTCTTCCGATCGTCCCCCGTACGAACGCGCGGGGCGCGGCCGGCGCATCCGTACGGGGGACGAGCCCGGTGTCTCGTACGGGACTCAGGGATTGTCGACGACCGCGGCCACCGCTTCGATCTCGACGAGCTGGTCGGCGTAGCCGAGCACGGTCACGCCCATCAGGGTGCTGGGGACGTCGTGCGCGCCGAAGGCGTCGCGGACCACCGTCCAGGCGGCCACGAGGTCTTCCTGACGGGCCGACGCCACCAGGACGCGTGTGCTGATGACGTCCTCCACCGACGCGCCCGCGTCGGCCAGCGCGGTCCGCAGATTGTCCACGGCCTGTGCCGCCTGGCCCGCGTAGTCCCCGACGGCGACGGTCTCGCCGTGCTCGTCGAGCGGGCACGAGCCGGCCAGGAAGATCAGCCGGGCCCCGGCGGGCGCCGTGGCCGCGTAGGCGTACTCGGCCACGTCGGAGAGGGTGCGGGAGCGGATCAGCGAAACGGCGCTCTTGCGGCTCACGATAGGGGTCGTCTCCTGGGTGCGGGGCGGGGTGCCGGTGGACGGAGGGCCGGGGTGCGAGGCGGTCTGTCCGACGCCGCGGCGGTCCGGCGCGGGGCGCGCGTGCGCTGCCCCGGGCCACATCCTGTCAGCGCGTTCCGAGCCCCGCTCCTCCTTTTGCCCAGGGCGCGAGGTGCCGGGGAGCGCCCGGTGAAAAATATCGCGGGCCCGACGAGCGGCCCCGCCTTAAGGTGTCCGGATGGCTTCCACTGCTTCGATCAGGCAGGTACAGATCACCTTCGACTGCGCTTCCCCGCAGCGTGTCGCGCGCTTCTGGTGCGAGGTGCTGGGTTACGTCGTCCCTCCTCCGCCCCAGGGGTTCGACACCTGGGACGCGTACGAGCAGTCGCGGCCGCCCGAGAAGCGGGACTCCGGGTTCGTCTGCCAGGACCCGAACGGCGTGGGGCCCCGGATGTACTTCCAGCGGGTCCCCGAGGGCAAGGTCGTCAAGAACCGCGTCCACCTCTGCGTCCGGGTCGGCACCGGGCTCGTCGGCGCCGAGCGCCTGGCGGCCCTGGAGGCGGAACGGGACCGGTTGATCCCGCTCGGCGCGGAGTGCGAGCGCGTTCTGCTCGCCGACGAGCAGAACGAGTCCTGCATCGTGATGCGCGACATCGAGGGCAACGAGTTCTGCCTCGACTGACGCGGCCGCGCCCGGTGCCGGTGCGGTGGTCCGCCCTTCGCCCCGCCCGGTCCGGCGCGTACTGTGCCCGGGTATGAACGACTCCACGACCGGGATCACGGCGGCCCTCGTCCGCGAGCTGATCCGGGAACAGCATCCGGAGTTCGGGGAGCTGACGGTCCGGGAGGTCCCGGGAGGCTGGGACAACCGGCAGTGGCGGCTCGGGGACGAGTTGGCCGTACGGATGCCGCGTTCGGAACGCGCCCCGGAGCTGCAACGCAAGGAGTGCCGGTGGCTGCCCGTGCTGGCCCCCCGGCTGCCGCTTCCCGTGCCGCTCCCGGTGCGGACCGGCGAGCCGTCCGCACGCTTCCCCGAGCGCTGGACGGTGATGACCTGGGTCCCCGGCGAGCCGCTGGACCGCTCCTCGATCAGCCGTGGCGACCACGCGGCCGACACGTTGGCCGCGTTCCTGCGGGCCCTGCACGAGGAGGCGCCCGCCGAGGCGCCGGTCGCCGTTGACCGGGGCGGTCACCCCGCCCGGTACACGGAGGGCTTCGACCACTTCTTCGACGCCGTCGCCCCGGCCGACGTCGCGGACGGGATCCGGGCCGTCTGGGACGACGCGGTCGCGGCCCCCGCGTGGGGCGGGCCGCCGGTCTGGGTGCACGGCGACCTCCACCCGGCGAACGTCGTGGTCGCGGACGGGACGCTGGCGGGCGTCATCGACTTCGGCGACCTCTCCGCCGGCGATCCGGCCTGGGACCTCGCGGCCGCCTGGGTCATCCTCCCGTCCGGCACCGCGCCACGCTTCTTCGACGCGTACGAGCGCGCCGACGACGCGACGATCCGGCGCGCCCGAGGGCTGGCGGTCGTCAAGAGCCTCTTCCTGATGCTCATGGGACGCAACGGGGAGCAGGGCCTCCCCGGCGGCAAGCCGGCCTGGGGGCCCGTCGGACGCGCTGCCCTGGACCGCGTGCTGCGTACGCCTGTGGCGTGAGGGCGACGCGGCGCGAGGAGGCTCCGCTCCCGGCCGCGCCGCCTTCTCACCGCTGATTCTCAGCGGGGACCGCGCCCACCTCCGGAGACCGTCGCCCCTCGCCCGGCCCTCCGGCGGTGCGGGCGCGGCGGTGGGCCGCCACGCGTTCGCGGGTCGCGCACCGGCGCGAGCAGTAGCGGCGCTCCGGGCCGCTGCCCCGGGCGATGAAGACGGCGTCGCACGCGGAGGATGCGCAGATCCTGCCGGGCGGCTGTTGGCGGTCCCAGACGAGGACGGTCAGGGCCATGCAGGACGAGGCGAGGAGCCATGCGTCCCAGGGGGCGTCGTCGTCGTGGTCGAGGTGGGGATGCCACGGGGTCGTCCCGGCGTGCGAGGTCAGGCGGAGCGGGCCGGTGTGCTCCCGCAGCAGGTGGTTGAGGGCGGCAGCGGCCTCGTCGGCGTGCTCGGCGGCGAAGACCGGCCGGAGCATCGCGGCAGCCGCGCGCATCGCGGCGACCTCGTCGGCGGTGAGGTCGAGGGGGCCCGTCTCGCCGTGGTCGCGGAGCACCTCCGCGACCGCCGCCGGATCGGGGAGGTCCTCGGCGAGCACGTTGACCAGGGCCGCGGTCCGCCGGGCTGTGGCCAGGACGGAGTGGCGGGCGGACCAGTCGTCACGGTCGGAGCGGTGGGAGAGCACCTGCGGAATGTAACGCATCTTGCTGAGTTTTGAGTTACCTCCGTAACGTCCTGACCATGAGAAAGCGTTACTCGCTCCGCAGGTATCTGGTCGGGGCGGTGGTGGCTCGCGCCGGGGACGAGATGGCGGGGCCCGCGCTGATGCTGGCGGGGTTCGCCGTGGCCGGATCGTCCGTCGAGGCGTCGTCGCTGCTGGCGGGCATCACCCTCTCCGCCGCCGTCGGTGGACCGCTGCTCGGGGCGCTCCTCGACAGGGCGGCCCGGCCGGGCAGGCTGCTGGCCGGGGCCCTCGTCCTGTACGCCGCCGGGCTGGGGGCGATCCTGGCGGGGCTCGGGCGGCTTCCCTTCGCCGTCACCGTCCTGATCGCCGCCGTGACCGGGCTGGCGGGGCCGGCCCTGTCGGGCGGGTGGACGGCCCAGCTGCCGGGGGTGGTGCCCGGCGACCGACTGCCGAGGGCGAATGCGCTCGACGCCATGACGTTCAGCGCGGCGGCCCTGACCGGTCCGGCTCTCGCCGGAGGCGTGGCGGAGGCGGCGGGAGCCCCGTGGGCCGTGGTGGCCTCGGTGATGCTGGTCGCTCTGGCGCTGCCCGCCGCGTGGGCGCTGCCCGCGAGGTCACCCGTGCGACCCACCCGTGCCCGTGAGGAAGGGGCAGCGCCGCCCGTACGGCCCGTCTGCCCCGGCGGGACGGGGCCGCCCGAGCGCTCCAGCCGGGCGAGGCCGCCTGAGCCCTCTGCTCGGGCGAGGCCGCCCAAGCGCTCCGCCCGCCCCGTCTGCCCCGGCGAGGCGGCGCCGCCCGAGCACCCCGCCCGGGAGAGAGAACCCGAGCGTTCCGCCCGCCCCGACGTGGTGAAGCCCCCCGGCCGCCCCGCCCGGGAGAGGCAACCCGGCCGTTCCGCCCGGACGCGGGGTGGCCGGGGCGACCGGGGCACCCGGACGGCCTCGATGGCCGGCGACCTCCTTGCCGGGGTCCGGATCATCGTCGCCAGGCCGGCCCTGGCCCGTGCGACGCTCGCCTCCACCGTCTCCTGCGTCGCCCAGGGCATGTTGACGGCGTGCGTCCCGCTCCTGGGGGAGCGCGTCCTGGGAGGGGCCGGCCGGGGTGCCGCGCTGCTCTCCTGCGCGGCGGTCTCCGCCCTGCTCGCCACCGCCGTGCTCGCCCGGTTTCCCCGTGCGCTCGCCCCCGGGACGGTCATCTGGGCCGGCGCCCTGGTCCAAGCCGCCGCCCTGGCGTCGGCCGCCACCGGGGCGCCGCTGGTGCTCGTCGTGGCCTTCCTGGCGACAGGGTGCGCCGAGGGGCCTCAGTTGGCCGCCCTGTTCACCGTCCGCCACCGGGAGGCGCCGGAGCGGTTGCGCGGCCAGGTCTTCACCACCGGCGCCAGCGTCAAGATCACCGGATTCGCGGTGGGCGCGGCGACCGCCGGCCCCCTCGCGACCCGCTCCCTGCCCGCCGCCCTGCTGCTCGCGGCGGCCGTGGCGGCCGCTGCGGCCCCCGCCTACTTCGCGATCCGTGCCGACCGGCGACCGTACCTTCGCACCGAACCACACCCGACCGGCAGCCCCGGCTGCCGACCGACCGACTGCTCCGACCGCTACTGAACCGACTGCCTTGACCACCGCCGGACGTCCGCCCCGACCATCGCTGGACGTCCGCCGCGACAGCCGCGTCGCGACCGGGCCGCCCGCCCGCTACCGGCAGGACCGTCGCCCGAACCATGCTTCGCCACGTGAGTCGGGGGCACCTGGGCATGACCGGGCGGCGGCTATGTACTAGAGTTATCTCGACATCGAGATATCTGCCGAGGCGTACCACAGCCGCCGCCCGGTAAGGGTTACCTAACTAAGCCTTACCTTAGCGGATGGTCGGGGCCGCGGAAGGCATAACGCGGCGCCGACTGCCAATGAGGCGCGGCGCGGAGATACGCGCACATTGAAGAAGGAGACTGTCGTGTCGGCGAACAGCTTCGACGCCCGCAGCACGCTGCGCGTGGGCGACGAGTCGTACGAGATCTTCAAGCTGGACAAGGTAGAGGGCTCCGCGCGCCTCCCGTACAGCCTGAAGGTCCTGCTGGAGAACCTGCTCCGCACCGAGGACGGCGCGAACATCACCGCCGACCACATCCGGGCCATCGGCGGCTGGGACTCCCAGGCCCAGCCCAGCCAGGAGATCCAGTTCACGCCGGCCCGCGTGATCATGCAGGACTTCACCGGCGTGCCCTGCGTCGTGGACCTCGCCACCATGCGCGAGGCCGTCAAGGAGCTCGGCGGAGACCCGGCGAAGATCAACCCGCTGGCCCCGGCCGAGCTGGTCATCGACCACTCCGTCATCGCCGACAAGTTCGGCACGAAGGACGCCTTCGGCCAGAACGTCGAGCTGGAGTACGGCCGCAACAAGGAGCGCTACCAGTTCCTGCGCTGGGGCCAGACCGCCTTCGACGAGTTCAAGGTCGTCCCCCCGGGCACCGGCATCGTCCACCAGGTGAACATCGAGCACCTGGCGCGTACGGTCATGGTCCGCGGCGGCCAGGCGTACCCCGACACCCTCGTCGGCACCGACTCGCACACCACCATGGTCAACGGCCTCGGCGTGCTCGGCTGGGGCGTCGGCGGCATCGAGGCCGAGGCCGCCATGCTCGGCCAGCCGGTCTCCATGCTCATCCCGCGCGTCGTCGGCTTCAAGCTGACCGGTGAGCTGAAGCCCGGCACCACCGCCACCGACCTCGTGCTGACCATCACCGAGATGCTCCGCAAGCACGGCGTCGTCGGCAAGTTCGTCGAGTTCTACGGCCAGGGCGTCGCCGCCACCTCCCTCGCCAACCGCGCCACCATCGGCAACATGTCGCCGGAGTTCGGCTCCACCGCCGCGATCTTCCCGATCGACGACGAGACCCTGAACTACCTGCGCCTGACCGGCCGTGACGCCCAGCAGGTCGCCCTGGTTGAGGCGTACGCCAAGGAGCAGGGCCTCTGGCTCGACCCGGACGCCGAGCCCGACTTCTCCGAGAAGCTGGAGCTCGACCTCGCCACGGTCGTCCCCTCCATCGCCGGCCCGAAGCGCCCGCAGGACCGCATCGTCCTGGCCAACGCCGCGCAGCAGTTCGCCTCGGACGTGCGCAACTACGTCTCCGACACCGGTGTCGACGAGGCGGGCAAGGAGTCCTTCCCGGCCTCCGACTCCCCGGCCGTCTCCAACGGCGTCCCGTCGAACCCGACCACCGTCACGGCCCCCGACGGCTCGACGTACGAGATCGACCACGGCGCCGTCACCGTCGCCGCGATCACGTCCTGCACCAACACCTCGAACCCCTACGTCATGGTCGCCGCCGCGCTCGTGGCGAAGAAGGCGGTCGAGAAGGGCCTGACCCGCAAGCCGTGGGTCAAGACCACCCTCGCCCCGGGCTCGAAGGTCGTCACCGACTACTTCGACAAGGCGGGCCTGACCCCGTACCTCGACAAGGTCGGCTTCAACCTCGTCGGCTACGGCTGCACCACCTGCATCGGCAACTCCGGCCCGCTGCCGGAAGAGGTCTCCAAGGCCGTCAACGACAACGACCTCGCGGTCACCTCGGTGCTCTCCGGCAACCGCAACTTCGAGGGCCGGATCAACCCCGACGTCAAGATGAACTACCTGGCGTCCCCGCCGCTGGTCGTCGCGTACGCCATCGCCGGTTCGATGAAGGTCGACATCACCAAGGACGCCCTCGGCGTCGACCAGGACGGCAAGCCCGTCCACCTGTCGGACATCTGGCCCACCGAGGCCGAGGTCAACGACGTCGTGGCGAACGCCATCGGCGAGGACATGTTCAACAAGTCCTACCAGGACGTCTTCGCGGGCGACGCCCAGTGGCAGGCGCTCCCGATCCCGACCGGCAACACCTTCGAGTGGGACGCCGAGTCCACCTACGTGCGCAAGCCCCCGTACTTCGAGGGCATGGCGATGGACCCGGCCCCGGTCGAGGACATCACCGGCGCCCGCGTCCTGGCCAAGCTGGGCGACTCGGTCACCACCGACCACATCTCCCCGGCCGGCGCCATCAAGGCCGACACCCCGGCCGGCAAGTACCTCACGGAGCACGGCATCGAGCGCCGTGACTTCAACTCCTATGGCTCGCGCCGCGGTAACCACGAGGTCATGATCCGCGGCACGTTCGCCAACATCCGCCTGCGCAACCAGATCGCGCCGGGCACCGAGGGCGGCTACACCCGCGACTTCACCCAGGACGGCGGTCCGGTGTCGTTCATCTACGACGCCTCGCAGAACTACCAGGCCGCCGGCACCCCGCTCGCGATCCTCGCGGGCAAGGAGTACGGCTCCGGCTCGTCCCGCGACTGGGCCGCCAAGGGCACCGCGCTCCTGGGCGTCAAGGCCGTCATCGCCGAGTCCTACGAGCGCATCCACCGCTCGAACCTCATCGGCATGGGCGTCCTCCCGCTCCAGTTCCCCGAGGGCCAGAACGCCGAGACCCTCGGTCTCACCGGCGAGGAGGCGTTCTCCTTCGCGGGCGTCACCGAGCTGAACAACGGCACGACCCCCCGCACGGTCAAGGTCACCACCGACACCGGTGTGGAGTTCGACGCGGTCGTCCGCATCGACACCCCCGGCGAGGCCGACTACTACCGCAACGGTGGCATCCTGCAGTACGTGCTCCGCAGCCTGATCCGCAGCTGATCAGCGAGCGGTACGACGTGAGGGCCGCGCCCCTGCTTCGCCTGCGGAGGGCGGGGCGCTCGCGCCCGACGGGGCGGAGGACGCGCCCGCGAGCATGATCGCAGGCGCTCTGTTTCCGGAACGGAGCCGCGCACCCTGCGATGACGAGGGACCCCGTACCTGGCATCAGGTACGGGGTCCCTCTGTCCTTTGTCCTTGCGGGCGTGTGGCGAGGAGAGGGCGCTGGGCCTGGGCCGTCAATCTCCCTCGGAACGGGGCCTCATGGCCTCTGCCAGCGTGCGTCCGGGTCGGAAGCCGGCGACGCGGTGTGTTCCGGGGGCCGGTGAACGCGCGGGCCGGACATCACGATCATGCTCATACGTCCCCCCAACCCCAGGTGATCTGCTGGGCGGTGCCCGTGGCCCGGGCGCTCATGACGGCCTCCAGGCGGGCGAAGTCCTGGGCGGGCATCAGCCCTTGCCAGTCCTCCACCGCCAGGACTCGGACGTCGTCGTGCTCCTCGGCGTCCAGCGTGATCGACCGGATCTCCTCCGGGGTGAGGAACCCTCCGTCGAAGACCCACCCCACCGTCCCGTACGGCCAGGATCCGCCTGGCGGTGTGAAGACGGAGGCGAGCAGCCTCAGCGGCCCCTTCACCATCAGTCCGGTCTCCTCGTGGCACTCCCGCAGAGCGGTCTGGAGCGGCTCCTCGCCGTCATCCATCGTGCCGCCGGGGAACTGCCAGGGGTGGGAGGGGGAGTACGTGGCGTGCAGCTGAACGGCCCGCCCGTCCTGATCGGTGAGGAACACGCACGCCCATGCGGTGAACTTCGGGACCGTCTCCGCGTAGTGCGGCGCCGGGGGCGGCCCGGGGGCCGCGTCGGCGAGCCGGGCCATCCGCATCATCGACACGCTCGGTTCCGTCCTGGCGAGGGGGTTCGTGGGCGTGCCGGTCACCGGGTCCACCCCATGTCGGAGTAGGGGTGGCTCGCGAGGATCGCTTCGATGGCTTGCCGGGTGTACGGCATGGTGTTGTCCGGCAGGCTCCCGGGGTCGAACCACCGCCATTCCACGCACCGGTCGGGCTCCCGTACCCGCGGCACGCCGGACCAGGTCCGGGCCCGGAAGAACAACTGGATCCTCGGGCTCGCCGTGGGTGAGTTCTGGCTGTGGACCAGATGGACGAGGTCGATCGCGTCGCGGTCGAGGAGCAGTCCCGCCTCTTCCTCGGCCTCCCGGATCAGGGAGCTGACCGCGTCCTCCCGCTCGCAGTGCCCGGCCAGGGTGTGCCAGAGCCTTCCGGCGTACGCGGAGTCGGGGTGGCGCAGCCCCAGCAGGACACGGCCGTCGGCGTCCTGGAGGAACAGGTGGACCCCGACCACGTGGAGCACCGTTCCGGCGGGGGTTCCGTCGGTCGGGAGGTGGTGATCCGGCACGGGCCGCGCAGCGGACGGGGGGTGTTGGGCGGCGTGCCGGCGGATCACCGGGGCGTTGACCGGCTCCGGGCCCGCGCTCAGGTCAGCGGCCAGGAGCTTGCTGCGCATCGTGAGGGAGGTGACCTGGTCGATCGGCCGCCAGTCCGTCCCGGAAACCTCCTCGGGTTGCGGGGTGGTCTCGGCGGAGGGCGGTACGAGGTGGAAGACGAACCGGAAGTCGTAGTGCTGGTGTGCCGGTTCGCCCTTGGCGGGGTTGGCGTCGATGGGGTGGACGTCGATGTCGGCGGGCTCGTGGCGGAACGCCGCGCTCCGGCAGAGCGCCTGCGGAGGAATGCCCGTCTCCTCTTGGATCTCGCGCACAGCGGCCGCCATCAGCGTGGCGTCCTCGGGCTCGACATGGCCGCCGGGAAGGAGCCACTTCCCGCCGGAGGCGTTGTGCCGAACGTGCAGCACCCGTCCGTCGTGGTCGATCACGGCGGCGCTGCACGTGATGTGCCCGGGAATCGTCGCCCGGGCGGTGACCTCGCCGGGAGCATCGAGGGCCTCCACCAGCGGGCCCAGGGCGGGACGCTCACCGGGGTGACGGCCGAGGTAGGCGGTGACGAGTTCATGGATGTGCGTTCGGGACGGCGGCATGGGCGGCGCCTTTCAGGAGGTGGTGGTCGAGGATCCGGCCGGGCCGGGTGTGACGTGCGGCAGAACTCCCGGGCCGCCACCGAGAACCGGGGCGGCCGTGGTCGCGGGCCCTGCTACAACTCTGTGCGTCCTCGGGCGGGGACTGGCCCGCCGCTCACGCGGAGGCCGTCCCCTCTGCCGTAGCCGTCGCGCCGGCGACGTCGGTGCCCGGGCCCGATTGGCCGGGAACCGCGGATGACGGGGCACGGAACTGGGCGGCCTGCAGCTCGTAGGCCTCGCGGAAGGCTCCGGTGCCGGTGGCCGGGTCCATCAGGTCGGCGAAGGTGCCGTGCTCGGCGACGCGGCCGTCGTCCAGGACGTAGATGTAATCGGCGTCGCGGACGCTGTGCAGGCGGTGGGTGATCAGGACGGTGGTCTGCCCCTCACCGGACAGCCGGTGGATCTGGTCGAAGACGCGCTGCTCGGCGACGGGATCAAGGGCGCTGGTCGGCTCGTCGACGATCAGGATCTGCCCCTGGCGGTGGCGGGCCCGGCCCAGCCCCACCTTCTGCCACATCCCGCCGGAGATCTCGTGACCGCCCTTGTACCCGCGTGCGAGGAGGGTGTCCAGGCCCCGGGGCAGGGAGGAGACGACCTCGTCGGCCCCGGCGTACGCGGCGGCCGGGGCGAGGGCCGCGTCGTCCATCGGCGCCGCGGGACGCCCCACCCCGATGTTCACGCGCGCGGTGAACGGCCACCGGTAGAAATCCTGGGCGACCATCGCCACCCGGTCGAAGACCTGGGCGCGATCAGCCTCGGCGATGGATACCCCGCCCCAGAGAACGTGCCCGCTGTCGGGGGCCCGCAGCCCGCACAGCAGCTTCACCAGAGTCGACTTGCCGCTTCCGTTGCGGCCCACCAGGGCCACGGTCTTCCCACGAGGAACGACGAGATCGACCTCGCACAGCGACGGAGCGTCGGCCCCGGGATAGGTGAAGGTGACCTTGTCGAAGCGGATCTCCTCGACCGTCCGGGGAAGATCCCGCCCGCCGGCGGGGATGGCACGGCGGGCCGCTTCCTCGCACAGCGTTTCCAGGTCGGCGACGAACAGGGCCTCGCCCTGGACATCGGTGACGCGCCCCACGAGATCGGTGATGCTCGCGGCCCCGGTGCGGATGGCGAACACCGCCGTACCCGCGACGGCGAGCGCCATCTGCCCCTGCCACAGCAGCAGGCCCAGCGCGGCATAGGTCACCAGCGTCGCCAGCCCCGCCGCGGCGTCGGCGCCCAGGGTGATACGCACCCCGATCCTCGCCAGCCGGGTCTGCTCCCGCTCGCTGGTGAGAGCCATGCCCCGGAAGTGCTTGAGCAGGAACGGCCCGACATCGTGGACACGGACCTCCCCGGCCGCCTGCTGGTCGATCAGCAGACGGCTGATCAGCTGGGAGGCCCGTACGTGCTGGATGAACCGGTGAAAACTCGCATACCGGTGGCGGGCCATCGCCAGTGCGCTCCACGCCCGCGGTGCCGCCATCGCGATCAGCATCGGCAGCAGCGCCCAGTGCAGGACCGTCAGAACGCCGCCGGCGGCGACCAGCGAGATCGCGGCGGTGACCACCGCCGCGCAGTACACCACCAGCCGCCGCGCCGCATCGGCGCCGTACTGGGCGGAGTCCATCAGCCGGTGGAAGTCGTCGTCCTCCACAGCCTCCAGCTCCACCCGCGCCACCAGCGCCAAGTACCGCTCGGTCGCGACCCGCTGGGTCTTCGGCTCCAGGATCGCGGTGGCAGCCGCCGACACCGAAGCCAGCACCGACCCGACGACCGCGAGCAGCCCCACCGCGATGATCGACGGCACCGCCGAGCGCAACCGCTCCTCCATGGCGCCTTCGGAGAGCAACTCGACCAGCAGGGAGTTCACCATGACCAGGGAGGCCGCCTGCGCGACACCGCGCCCGATCTCGCCGGCCGCCACCGTGTACAGCGCCCGGCGGTCGGCCTGATGCGCGAGCCGGACCGCGACAGCGATCTGCTTCGGCAACGAGAGAGCCATGGCCTTCAGGCTCAGCTTCAGCCAGGCGTGGTGGTGCTGCGCCCAGCCCGCGTCGTAGGCGAGTTCCCCGCCGAACAGCAGCTTCTCCGAGGCCGACGGGTGCGCCTCGTCCGGCGCTCCCGCGGCGTCGTCCGGCGAGCTGCTCATGCGCTCACCGCCCGGGGGGCGAGCCGCCAGGCCGAGGGGGTCGCCGGCGTTCGCCGATCGAACCGCGGAGCCGGGCGCTGATGGCCGTGCGCCGCGTCCCGGGCCCGGGGGGTCCGCGTGCGGCGGGTGGTGCTGCGGCGTGAGCCGATAGGCGTCAACGTCGCTCCCTTCGCTGGATGTTGGGGATGCCGGGTCCAACGAGGGCGAGCACGGATCGAGGACACGCCTTTCAGCCGAACGTCGAACCCTTGTTCTCCGGGGATTCCGGGTGGGAAAGGATCCACGACCCCGCCCTCCGATCGGGAGGAACGGACGCGATCTTGGCCGAAACGGCATCGCCGGCCCGTCGCGGCGGCCGGGGCAGGGCCATCGGGGAACGGAAGCCATGGCGGACATGCGCGGAGGAAGCCATGGCGGACATGCGCGGAGTACGGGCGTGTCGGCGCGGCCCGATAAGGGCGAGCCGGATCACTTCCGCCTCGGCATCGGGCACGCGTTCACGACGGAATGCGCGGACGTGGGGCAGATCCGGGAAGCGGAGGCGACCGGCGCCGCCCGGGCCCCGCTCACGGACGCCGAACGGCTGGCCGGTTCCCGTCCCGCATCGCGCGTGCGGTGCCCCGCCCCGGACGCCGCGGCCTGTCCGGTCCTGATCCGCGGCCAGGGCGTCCGGCCGAGCGAAGAAGGGCCGCACCCCGGGGAATCCGGGGTGCGGCCCTTCCGCGTCCGGCGCGTCCCCCGGACCGTCACGGCACGTAGCGTTCGACCTCGCCCGTCCGGCACTTCGTGCCCGCCGCCACCTCGCCCGACCCCAGGGCCCGCACCGTGACCGCGTCGCCGGGAGCGATCTCCTCGGTGGTCGCGATGCCGTCGTCGACCTCTTCGCCGTCACCGTCCACGAAGCTGACGGTGACGATGTAGGCCGCCGGGCCCTCGGTCCTGTTCACGATCTTCAGATCGGCGTGCGGCCAGCCGATCAGGGAGTCGCGCCCGCACGTCGCGACCGTGACGTCCCCCTCGGGGTCCGGTCCCGGCGCGGGCTCCACGGGCTCCTCGTCGTACGTCTCGTCCTCGTACGGTGCGGAGTAGGGCGCGTCCGACCGCGGCGGCAGCGCGATGGAGTCCTGGACGGCGGACATCGTCGAGACGACGAGCGCCACCGTGCCACCCGCCACGACGAGCCCGCCGGCCACGGCGAGCGTCACGATCAACCCCGTACGCTGCTTGCGCTGCGGCACCGCCGGCGCGGCCCACGGCGACACCTGCTCCGCAGACCGGTACCGCGGCTCCGGCTCCGGCTGCGGCTGTTCGGGCGGCGGAGGCGGAAAGGTGTCGGACATGCGGTCCCCCCACGGGAATGTGATCAGCTGAGGGGCTTACCGTACGTGGCCCCATCGGCCCCACCCGCACCACCTGTACAGAAAGAGAACGGACCACCATGGGAGAGCTGATCCTCATCCGGCACGGCGAGACCGAGTGGTCCCGTTCCGGACAGCACACGAGCTGGACCGACCTCCCCCTCACCGGCACCGGGGAGCGCCAGGCCCGCGCGCTCGTCCCGCTGCTGGCCGACCGGAACATCGGGCTCACTCTCGTCAGCCCGATGATCCGCGCCCGCCGCACCGCCGAACTGGCCGGGCTCCACGCCCCCCGGGTCACCCCCGAGCTGCGCGAATGGGACTACGGCGGCTACGAGGGCATCACCACCCGGGCGATCCGCCGCACCCGCCCCTTCTGGAACCTGTGGACCGACGGCGTCGACCCCGGATCCGACGAACACCCCGGCGAGAGCCCCGAGGAGATCGGGCAGCGCGCCGACCAGGTGCTCGCGGGCGTCCGGTCGGCCGCCGAGGGGATCGGCGACGCGGACATCGCGCTCGTCGCCCACTCGCACTTCCTGCGCGTCCTCACCGCCCGCTACCTCGGGCTGACCCCCGCCGAGGGCCGCCTCTTCCAGCTCGCCACCGGAGCCGTCTCCCGCCTCGGCACCGAACACGGCCGGCCCGTCGTCGCCGCCCTCAACGTGGCCCTGCCCGAAAGCCTCCAGCCGGAGTGAGCCGCGCCGGGCGTCAGCCCCGCCGCCCCCGCGCGACGACGCCCGCGAGCCCCCCGGACCGGTTCGGCGAGAACCGCTGACACGCCGACGGCCGGCACCCCGTCGCCTCGGGATGCCGGCCGCCGGTCTCAGCCCGTACGGATCAGGAGAGCAGCTCCACCTCCGCCAGCGTCGCCGAACCCGTCAGCACCAGCCGGTACTTCGTGTACGAGCCGGGCTTCGCCACCGAGAACACCCGGGTCTGCTTGTCCCAGGCGAACGACTGGCCCGAGCGGCGGTCGACGTCCTTCCACTTCTCGCCGTCCGTCGAACCCTGGAGCGTCCACCCCTTCGGGGCCTTGTCCGCCGCCGCCGAGGTCAGCGTGTACTGGACGCCCTTCGTGGCCGAGGCGACGGGCAGCTCCACCGACTCCACCGTCGCCGAGGTGGCCGAGGTGTCGTCGAACAGCGCGCCGTCACCCTTCAGCGCGTCGCCCTTGGGCGTCGGGACCTCGTCGTCCTTCTGCACCGAGACCGGGGCCGCGTCCTCGCCCGTGCCCCAGGCCGAGGGCTTCGGTCCCATGGCGAACTCCACCGTGCCGCCCCTGGCCAGGACGTCGTGGGGGAGCGCCGTGGAGGTCCACTTCTTGCCGTTGACCTTCACGCCCTGCACGTAGATGTTCGTGTCGCTGTTCTTCGGGGCCTTCACGACCAGCTTGCGGCCGTTGTCCATGCGGACGGTCGCCTTCTTGAAGAGCGGCGAGCCGATCGCGTACTCCCCGCTGCCCATCACCAGCGGGTAGAAGCCGAGCGAGGAGAAGAGGAACCAGGCGGACTGCTCGCCGTTGTCCTCGTCGCCGTGGATGCCCTGCCCGATCTCGCTGCCGACGTACAGCCGGCCCAGCACCTCGCGGACCTTCTCCTGCGTCCTGTACGGCTGCGAGGCCGCGTTGTACATGTACGTGGCGTGGTGGGCGACCTGGTTGCTGTGGCCGTACTGGCCCATCCGCACGTCCCGCGCCTCGGTCATCTCGTGGATGACCCCGCCGTAGCTGCCGACGAACTCCGGGCCCGCCGTCTCCGGCGTCGAGAAGTACGTGTCCAGCTTCTTGCCCAGACCCGCGCGGCCGCCGTACAGGTTGGCCAGGCCCCGGCTGTCCTGCGGGGCGGTGAAGGCGTAGCCCCAGCCGTTGGTCTCGGTGTAGTCGTAGCCCCAGACGCGCGGGTCGTACTGGTCCGAGGGGAGCCGCCAGTCGCCGTTCGGCTTCCTGCCCTGGAAGAACCCGGCCTTGCCGTCGAAGAGCTTGACGTACTTCTGCGCCCGGTTCATGAAGTACGCGGACTCCTCCTTGTACCGCGCCTTCTTCGTCTTCCGATACAGCTCCTCGCCCATGCGGGCGATGCCGTAGTCGTTGACGTAACCCTCCAGGGACCATGACAGGCCCTCGTGGGTGGCGGTGTCGGCATAGCCCTTGAAGACCGAGGTCTCCAGCCCCTTGCGGCCGACGCCCGAGGACGGCGGGGCGACCGTGGCGTTCTTCAGCGCAGCCTCGTAGGCCGCCTCGGCGTCGAACTTCACGCCCTTGACGTACGCGTCGGCGAACGCCACGTCCGAGCTGGTGCCGGTCATCAGGTCCGCGTAGCCGGGGGAGGACCAGCGCGAGGTCCAGCCGCCGTCCTTGTAGTGCTGGACGAAGCCGTCCACCAGCTTCCCGGCCCTCTTCGGGGTGAAGAAGGAGTAGGCCGGCCAGGTCGTGCGGTAGGTGTCCCAGAACCCGTTGTTGACGTACACCTCGCCGTCCACGATCTTCGCGCCCGTCCGGGTCGGGGTGTTCTCGCCGGTCGCCTTGGAGACGGGGCTGGCGTAGCGGTTCTTCCCGTCGACCTTCTCGTGGCCGGAGTTCGGGTAGAGGTACAGGCGGTACAGGCTGGAGTAGAGCGTGGTCAGCTGGTCGGCGGTGGCGCCCTCGACCTCGACGGTCCGCAGGACGTCGTCCCAGGCGCTCTGCGCCGTACGCCGCACGCGGTCGAAGGAGGCGGACTCCGGGATCTCCGCCGCCAGGTTCTTCTTCGCCTGGTCGACGCCGATCAGCGAGGTGGCGAGGCGCAGGTTGACCGTGCGGTCCTTGCCGGCGTCGAAGCGGAAGAAGCCGGTGACGTCGTCGCCCCCGCCGCCCTTCAGTTTGCCGCTGTCGGTGACCGGCGCGTCGAAGACGCCGTACACGAACATCCGGGTCGCGCCGGTGGACAGCCCGCTCTTGACGTCCGTGAAGCCGGAGAACGAGCGGGTCTTCGGGTCCAGGGTGATGCCGCCGTCGTTCGAGACGTTGTCGAAGATCAGGCTGGCGTCCTCGCCCGGATAGGTGAACCGCATCCGGGCCGCGTGGTCGGTGGGCGTCATCTCGGCCTTGAGGCCGTTCTCGAACGTGACGCCGTAGTAGTGCGGCCTCGCCGTCTCGTTCTCGTGCCGGAACGGCAGCGCGCGGGCCGTCCGGGAGGCGTCCGGGGTGCCGCTGGCAGCCGAGGGCATCACCTGGAACGTCTGCCGGTCGCCCATCCACGGACTCGGCTCATGGCTCGTGCCGAACGCCTGGAGCGTGGGGAGGTTGTCCGCGTTGTTGCCGCGGTGGTAGTCGTACAGCCAGCTCAGCGAACCGGCGTTGGTGACCGGCGTCCAGAAGTTGAAGCCGTGCGGGACCGCCGTGGCCGGGATGTTGTTACCGCGTGAAAAGCTGCCCGAGGAGTTGGTGCCCCGGGTGGTCAGCGCGTAGTCCGACAGGTGAGCCTTGCGCTTCTCAGGCTTCTTCGGGGCGATCGAGATGTCGTCGATCCAGCCCTGGAACTTCGCCGGGCCCTTCGGGGAGTCGTACGCCACCAGGACGCGGTCGACTGTCTTGCCCGCCGCGACCGCGCCGATGCGGGCGGAGACCTTGTTCCACTGGTTGACGTAGAGGCGCTTGGCGTCCGCCTGGCCCTGCGGGGTCAGCAGCCCGCCGTGGCTGTCGGTGGCCTTCAGCTCGCTCAGGTACGTGCCGTCGGTGAAGGCGAGGTCCACCGCGACGTGGGTGGCCGGGTAGTCCAGGTCCGTCTCGCCCATCTGCGGGTGGACGAGGTAGGACAGCTCGGTGTCCCGGGTGACGGCCGTGTTCACGTCGAAGATCTTGTTGTACGAGTACGCGCGTCCGTCCGGCGTGTGCGTACCCGCGTACCGCAGCGCCTTCTTTCCGGTGAATCCCGCGCCCGACTTCGCGGTGGGGGAGCCGGAGGGGCCGCGGTCGGGGTGGCTGCGCATCTCGTCGGGCACCGGGGTGGAGGTGTCACCGTTCGAGAATTGAACGTCGGCCAGCTGCAACGCGTCCGCGCCGCCGTTCTTCGTGATCTCCAGCCGGAAGTGCCGGTACTCGGCGCCGGCCGCGATCCCGTACGTCTTCGTCTCGTGCCGCTTGGCGAAGGTCTCGCCGGTACGGGTGTCGAGGTCCGTCCACTCCTTGCCGTCCGCCGAGCCCTTGAGCGTCCAGTCGCGCGGATCGCGTTCGGCGTGGTCGTTGGCCGAAGTGAGGGCATACGTCACGACCTTGACCGGTTCGTCCAGGTCGAACTCGACCCAGCCGGTCTTCGCGAACGCCAGCCACTTGGAGCCGGGCTCGATGTCGACCAGGTTCTCCTTGACCTCGCCGCTCGCGCTGTTCTCGCCGCTCGCGCGGACCTCCGTCACCCGGCCGGTGACGTTGCCGGGTATGCCGGAGGAGAAGCCCCCGTCGACGCCGGAGGAGCGCGGAGTGCCGTCGGGACCCTCCTCGACGGTGTCACGCCAGTCCGGTTGCCGCTCGTCCGCCTCGAAGGAGGAGGCGAACGTCCGCTCCCCGGAGGGCTTGCGGTCCGGCGCGGAGGGCTGGGCGACGGCGGCCGCGGGGGCGATCACCACCAGTGCGAGGGACGCCGCCAGGACGGCTGCTGTGGGGGTCCGTCTCCGGCGGGGGGCCGGGCGGGGGACCGTGTGAGGGGCCTTGTCGGCGCCGTGGTTGAGGCCGCTGGGTGGCTGCATGCCGAGCCGTTCCTCCCCGGGAAAATGCATGGACAACGTTGTCATAGCGGGATGCAAGGTCCAGTAGGGAGCCAAGTGAAGGGGCGTGTCAAGGGTGTTGCCGAGGGGCCGCACGGCGAATCGGCCGGAATGGGGAGATAGCCGCCCGGGGTGGGGGAGGCGGCCGACCGGAATGTCGGCCAGGTCTCAACTCGGGAAAGACTGCCGCCCAAACGTGCATTCGATCTTGCTCAGTTGGCGACAAGTGGACTATACCTGTCGGCACCTGCACAGCCGCTTCACGCGGATGTGCGCGCACGGGGGAGAACAGCGACGGTCACGGGGGCGGTTGAGGCGCCCTCGCTGTACTGTCTCCCGACGCCCCCCCCTGCACCGGCCCGGCCGGTACATCTGCACATCCGCATGACCCATCAGCACAACTGACCGCGGTGGCGGGCCCCTTCGCCTGAGGCGAGTTTCCACGGGTGACCGGTACACCGCCTGAGTCCTGGAGAAGGCGAGGACTTGAGCATGGGATCCACCTCCGCCCACAACAATGAGGGCCTTGGCCGTCGCGATCTGATCAAGCGTTCGGCCGCCCTCGGCCTGATCGCCGTTCCGACGATGAGCTTCCTGTCCGCCTGCGCGAGCGGCGACAGCAGCAGCGACGACAAGGTCGAAAAGGGCGAGAAGACCGACAAGAACCCGCTGGCCGTCAACGGCAGCGCGCCCCTGGAGATCGTCATCTTCGACGGCGGCTTCGGCACCAAGTACGCCGAGGACGCCAAGGCCGTCTACGAGAAGACCTACCCCGAGGCGAAGGTCAAGTTCTCCGCGACGCAGAAGATCCAGTCGGTCCTCCAGCCCCGGTTCAACGGTGGCACCCCGCCGGACCTGATCGACAACTCCGGTGCCCAGCAGATGGACATGGGCGTCCTGGTCGGCAAGAAGCAGCTCACCGACCTGACCCCGCTCCTCGACGCCCCCTCCATCGACGACCCCGCCAAGAAGGTCCGCGACACCCTGCGGCCCGGCATCGTCGAGATGGGCCAGTTCGACGGCGACCCGGTCTGGATCATGTACTACGCGTACACGGTCTACGGCGTCTGGTACTCGCAGACGGCGCTGGAGAAGCTCGACGCCACGTACCCGGAGACCTGGGACGACATGCTCGCGCTCTGCGCGAAGGCGAAGAAGGAGGGCATCGCCGGCTGGACGTACCCCGGCAAGCACCCCTACTACCTCCCCTTCTCGCTGTACCCCTTCATCGCCAAGATCGGCGGCGTCGAGGTCCTCGACGCGATCGACAACCTGGAGCCGAAGGCCTGGGAGCACCCCGCGGTCAAGGCCGCCTTCGAGGCGTACTACGAGCTCGTCGCCAAGGGCTACATCCTGGAGGGCACCCCGGGCCTGGACCACCGCGGTTCGCAGGGCGCGTGGGCCCGCGGCAAGGCGCTGTTCATCCCGAACGGCTCCTGGGTGGAGAACGAGGAAGCGGCGATCATCCCCAAGGACTTCAAGCTGTCCGTGGGCGCCCCCTCCGGCCTCGACTCCTCCGACAAGATGCCCTTCGGCACCATCTGGGCCTCCGGCGGCGAGCCGTTCATCGTCCCGAGCAAGGCGAAGAACCCCGAGGGCGGTCTGGAGCAGCTGCGCATCATGCTCAGCGAGGCGTCCTCCAAGTCCTTCACCACCAGCACCAAGTCGCTGTCCGCCTTCAACGGCGGCACGGACGGCATCGAGCTCTCCGACGGCCTCAAGTCCGGTGTCGCCGCGCTGGAGAAGGCCGGCACCAACGTGGTCAACCCGCGCCTGCAGGACTGGTACGTGAAGCTCCAGAAGGAGCAGATCGGTGTCGCCGCGCTCGGCGAGATGATGGCGGGCCGCGCCAAGCCGGCCGAGACCATCAAGAAGATCCAGGCCTTCGCCGACGCGACCGCCAAGGACCAGTCCATCAAGCACTTCAAGCACCAGTGACCACGCGTCACCAGCGGCGGCAGCACGGGAAGGTCGGAGTCGGTAACGATGCAACACGGTAAATACCGGTTCATAGTCGGGTTCTTGGTGGTTCCGATGGCGTTGTACGTCATCTTCGTCATCTGGCCCTTCATCCAGTCCATCTACTACTCGTTCACGGACTGGACGGGCCTGAGCCCCGACTTCAAGATGGTCGGGTTCGACAACTACGCCAAGATGCTCGACGACGACGTCTTCTGGAAATCGCTGCAGCACAGCGTGCTGCTGGCCGTACTGCTGCCGCTGGTGACGCTGGGCCTCGCGCTCTTCTTCGCCTTCATGCTCAACGTGGGCGGACGGCGCCGCAAGGGCGCCGCCGTCACCGGCGTACGGGGCTCGGGCTTCTACAAGATCGCGTACTTCTTCCCGCAGGTGCTCTCGATCGCGATCGTGGCCATCCTGTTCCAGTTCGCCTTCGACCCGGCCCAGGGCATGATCAACGGCACCCTCAAGGCCGTCGGCTTCGACGACGTGCCGACCTGGCTGGGCGACCCGGACCTGGCCCTGTGGGTCATCATGGCGGTCCTCGTCTGGTGCACGACCGGCTTCTTCGTGGTGCTGTTCTCCGCCGGCATGGCCTCCATCCCCAAGGACTTCTACGAAGCCGCCCTGCTGGACGGGGCGAGCCGCTTCACGACCTTCTTCCGGATCACGCTGCCCCTGCTGTGGGACACCGTCCAGTCCGGCTGGGTCTACATGGGCATCCTGGCGCTGGGCGCCGAGGGCTTCGCCATCGTCCACATCATGAGCGTCGGCCCCGGCGGGCCCGACTACTCGACCACCGTCCTGCCGCTGTACGTCTACCAGGCGGCGTTCCGTGACGGACAGGCGGGCTACGCGACCACGATCGGTGTCGCCCTGCTCATCGTGACCCTGGCGTTCGCCGCCATCGTCATGCGGGTGGGCCGGCGCGAGCGGCTGGAGTTCTGATGAAGACCACTGACACCCCTCCGTCCAGGCCCTCCGGCGCCGACACGGCCGCGGTCCCGGCCCAGCGCTCCGGGAGCGTCTCCAAGGGCTCGTCGGCCCCCGCGAAGAGCAGTGAGGGCCACGTCCTCAACGTCTTCTCGCACGGGATGCTGATCCTGTGGGCGATCATGGTCGTCCTGCCGCTGTTCTGGGCGGTGATGTCCTCGTTCAAGACCGACTCGGACATCTTCAACACCCCGTGGTCGCTGCCGAGTTCGCTGAACTTCGACAGCTGGGGCCGGGCCTGGAGCCAGGCCCACATGAGCGAGTACTTCCTGAACACCATCCTGGTGGTGGGCGGTTCGCTCGTCGGCACCCTGGTCCTCGGCTCCATGGCCGCCTATGTGCTGGCCCGCTTCGAGTTCCCGGGCAACCGGTTCATCTACTTCCTGTTCGTCGGCGGCATGAGCTTCCCGATCATGCTGGCGCTGGTCCCGCTGTTCTACGTCATGGACAACATGGGGCTGCTGAACACGATCCACGGCCTGATCGCCGTGTACATCGCGTACTCGCTGCCCTTCACGGTCTTCTTCCTGACCTCGTTCTTCCGTACGCTGCCGACCTCGGTGGCGGAGGCGGCGATCATCGACGGGGCCTCGCACACCCGGACGTTCTTCCAGGTCATGCTGCCGATGGCCAAGCCCGGCCTGATCAGCGTCGGGATCTTCAACTTCCTGGGGCAGTGGAACCAGTACATGCTGCCGACGGTGCTGAACACCGACCCGGAGAAGCGCGTGCTGGCCCAGGGCCTGGTGGAGCTGGCCGCCAGCCAGGGGTACAAGGGCGACTACTCCGGCCTCTTCGCCGGTCTGGTGATCGCCATGCTGCCCGTGCTGGCCGCGTACATCATCTTCCAGCGGCAGGTCGTCTCCGGCCTGACGGCGGGCGCCCTGAAGTAGCCCCCGTCCCCTGTACGGCCCGGTGCCCCGGCGGAGTTCGTCCGCCGGGGCACCGGGCCGTCGTGCGTGCGCCGGTGCTCAGGTCTTGACGGGAGGCACCCCCGAAAGGTCAGCTTAGAGTTCACATGTTGGAGGAAGCCGGGGTCTCGTCGCTGCGGCCCCGGCCGGGGCGGTCCTCGCGGACCGCCCGCCAAGGGCAGGAGTGGATGAGTCGATGGAGACTCCCGGGTCGCAGACATCGCTGCACAGGGCCAATCTGGAGCGGGTCGTCCGCGCCGTACGGATGGCGGGATCGCTCACCCAGGCGGAGATCGCCCGGAGCACCGGACTCTCGGCGGCCACGGTCTCCAATATCGTCCGGGAGCTGAAGGACGGCGGAACGGTCGAGGTCACGCCCACCTCCGCGGGCGGCAGGCGCGCGCGCAGCGTCTCGCTCAGCGGTGACGCGGGCATCGTCATCGGCGTCGACTTCGGCCATACGCACCTGCGCGTGGCGGTCGGCAACCTCGCCCACCAGGTGCTCGCCGAGGAGTCCGAGCCGCTCGACGTGGACGCCTCGTCCGCCGAGGGGTTCGACCGGGCCGAAGTCCTGGTCAAGCGGCTGATCGAGGCCACCGGCATCGGCCCCGACAAGGTGATCGGGATCGGTCTCGGCGTGCCGGGCCCCATCGACGTCGAGTCGGGCACGCTGGGCTCCACCTCGATCCTGCCGGGCTGGACGGGCATCAACCCCAGCGAAGAGCTCTCCGGCCGGCTCGGCGTGCCCGTGTACGTCGACAACGACGCCAACCTCGGGGCGCTGGGCGAGCTGGTCTGGGGGAGCGGCCGGGGCGTCAAGGACCTGGCGTACATCAAGGTGGCCAGCGGCGTCGGCGCCGGACTGGTGATCGACGGGACCATCTACCGGGGCCCGGGCGGCACCGCCGGGGAGATCGGCCACATCACGCTGGACGAGTCGGGCCCGGTCTGCCGCTGCGGCAACCGCGGCTGCCTGGAGACCTTCACCGCCGCCCGGTACGTCCTGCCCCTGCTCCAGCCCAGCCACGGTCCCGGGCTCACCATGGAGCGGGTGGTCCAGCTGGCCCGCGAGGGCGATCCGGGGTGCCGCCGGGTGATCGGCGACGTGGGCCGCCACATCGGCAGCGGCGTGGCCAACCTGTGCAACCTGCTCAACCCCAGCCGCGTCGTGCTCGGCGGCTCGCTGGCGGAGGCCGGGGAGCTGGTCCTGGGGCCCATACGGGACTCCGTGTCGCGGTACGCGATCCCCAGCGCGGCCCGGCAGCTGTCGGTCCTCCCCGGAGCGCTCGGCGGCCGTGCCGAGGTCCTGGGCGCGCTCGCCCTGGTGCTGAGCGAGATGGGGGATTCGACCCTTTTGGAGAGCACCGTCCCCGCGGCGACTCCTGCCTTCACTTAGATAACGAATGGCACCGTTGTCATCTCGTTAAGGATTTACTCCTTGACGCTGACGCTGCGGCCGAGTTGACTTCCAGCCACCTCGGCCGCAACGTCGCGGCCTCGTCAGGGAGGTTCGAGAATGAACACGCGTATGCGTCGTGCCGCCGTTGCCGTTGCCGCCACCACCATGGCGATCTCGCTGGCCGCTTGCGGGAGCGCCAAGGAGTCCGGCGACAAGGCCGAAGGAGGCTCGGAGAAGAAGGGCGACGACCTGAAGATAGGTCTGCTCCTCCCCGAGAACCAGACGGCCCGCTACGAGAAGTTCGACCGTCCGATCATCGAGAAGAAGATCGGCGAGCTCACCGGCGGCAAGGCGAAGGTCACCTACGCCAACGCCAAGCAGGATGCGAACACGCAGGCCCAGCAGGTCGACACCATGATCACCAACAAGGTCGACGCGCTCATCCTGGGCTCCGTGGACTCCAAGGCGATCGCCAACAGCGTCAAGAAGGCCAAGGACGCCGGCATCCCCGTCGTCGCCTTCGACCGCCTCGCCGAGGGCCCCATCGACGCCTACACCTCCTTCGACAACGAAGAGGTCGGCCGGGCCCAGGGCACCGCCCTGCTGGAGGCCCTGGGCGACAAGGCCGACGGCGGCACGATCGTGATGATGAACGGCGCGATCACCGACCCGAACGCCGCGCTCTTCAAGTCCGGCGCCAAGTCCGTCCTCGACGGCAAGGTGAAGTACGGCAAGGAGTACGACACCAAGGAGTGGAAGCCGGAGAACGCCAACGCCAACATGGAAGCGGCGATCACCGCGCTCGGCAAGGACAAGATCGACGGCGTCTACTCCGCCAACGACGGCATGGCGGGCGGCATCATCACCGCCCTCAAGGCCGCCGGCATCTCGCCGCTCCCGCCGGTCACCGGCCAGGACGCCGAACTCGCGGGCGTGCAGCGCATCGTCTCCGGCGAGCAGTTCATGAGCGTCTACAAGTCCTACCCGGCCGAGGGCATCGTCGCCGCCGAGATGGCCGTCGCCCTCGCCAAGGGCGAGAAGCTCGACTCCATCGCCACCTCGAAGGTCGACAGCGCCACCGCGAAGGGCATCCCGACGGTCCTCGTCCCGGTCGTCTCCCTGACCAAGGACAACATCAAGGACACCGTCATCAAGGACGGCATCTGGACCATGGACGAGATCTGCTCGGCCAAGTACAAGGCCGCCTGCGACAAGATCGGCCTCAAGTAGTCCGGAGCGGCGCCCCGGGGCCCGGCCCCGGGACTCCGTTCCGCCCCCGAGCGGCCGGCCCCCGCCCGCTCCACCGCCACCCGGTCCGCCGCGCACCCGCGCGAGGACCGGGCGGCCCACCGCCCGCGCACGCGCCCGGCCCACCGGCCCGGCACGCGCCACGAAGCCTGTCCGGCGCCCCGCACACCAACCGTCCCGCTACCGGGCGGGGCGCCGGGCGGAACGCTTCCCCCTTTCCCGTATCCCTTCTGCTCGACACCGCCGCGCCTTCCCCCGGGCGCGGCATCCCCGCCGGTCAGGCGGCGAAGGAGATGGTTCATGTGTCCGCTACGCCCGTGCTGGCGTTGCGAGGGGTCTCCAAGCGCTTCGGTGCCGTCCAGGTACTCACCGATGTAGAGCTTGAGGTCCACGCCGGCGAGGTGGTCGCCCTGGTCGGCGACAACGGCGCCGGTAAATCCACGCTGGTCAAGACGATCGCCGGAGTGCACCCCATCGATGACGGCGTCATCGAGTGGGAAGGCCGGGCCGTGCAGATCAACAAGCCGCACGACTCCCAGAACCTCGGCGTCGCGACCGTCTATCAGGACCTCGCGCTGTGCGACAACATCGACGTCGTCGGCAACCTCTACCTCGGCCGGGAGCTGCGCCGCTTCGGCGTGCTGGACGAGGTGGAGATGGAGCGCCGCTCCCGCGAGCTGCTCTCCACGCTCTCCATCCGCATCCCGAGCGTCCGCATCCCGATCGCCTCGCTCTCCGGCGGTCAGCGCCAGACCGTGGCCATCGCCCGCTCGATGCTCGGCGAGCCCAGGCTCGTCATCCTCGACGAGCCGACCGCCGCCCTCGGCGTCGAGCAGACCGCCCAGGTGCTCGACCTCGTCGAGCGGCTGCGCGAGCGCGGCCACGCGGTCATCCTCATCAGCCACAACATGGCCGACGTGAAGGCCGTCGCGGACAAGGTCGCGGTGCTCCGGCTGGGCCGGAACAACGGGGTCTTCGATGTGAGGACCACTTCCCAGGAAGAGATCATCTCCGCCATCACGGGCGCCACGGACAACGCCGTGACCCGACGTGCGGCGCGCAACGCGGAGGTTTCGAAGTGACCACCGACGAGACCGCCAACACGGCGGACAAGGCCGGCCCGTCCCTGGACAAGGGCGCCGACCCCGTCGACGCCCCGCCGGTCGGCAACCCTGACGCGGCCGACGGCGCCGCCACCGTCGTCGACCCCCGCCTGCTCATCCGCGAGCAGGGCTTCGCCGGGTACCTCACCGAGTTCAAGCGCAAGATCAGCGGCGGCGACCTGGGCTCCATCCCGGTCGTCATCGGCCTCGCGATCATCGCGATCGTCTTCCAGAGCCTGAACTCCGAGTTCCTCTCCGCGAAGAACATCAGCGACATCGCGGTCACCATGGTCGCCACCGGCATGATGGCCGTCGGCATCATCTTCGTCCTGCTGCTCGGCGAGATCGACCTCTCGGTCGGCTCCGTCTCCGGCGTCTCCGGCGCCCTCGTCGCGGTGCTCAGCGTCACCCAGGGCATGAACGAGTGGCTGGCGATCGTCGTCGCCATCGTCAGCGGCGCGGTGATGGGCGCGATCCACGGCTTCTTCTTCGCCCGGATCGGGGCCCCCGCCTTCGCCGTCACCCTGGCCGGCCTGCTGTTCTGGCTGGGCTTCATGCTCCAGCTCCTCGGCGACTCCGGCACCATCAACCTGGACGGGGAGGGCGTGGTCGGCCAGCTGACCACGTACTACTTCACCGACGTCGCCGCCGCCTACGGGCTCGCCGCGATCGCGGTCGTCGGCTACTTCGCCGCCGCCTTCCTGGACACCCGCCGCCGCGAGGCCGCGGGCATCCCGTCCCGGCCGATCGCCGACATCGCCGTGCGCACCGCCGTCCTCGCGGTGTTCGCCTTCGCCGCCGCGTACATGTTCAACCAGTACCGCGGCCTGCCGCTCGCCCTGGTCCTCTTCCTGATCGTCCTGGTCGGCACGGACTTCCTGCTCCGCCGCACGGCCTACGGGCGGAAGATCTTCGCGCTCGGCGGCAGCGTCGAGGCGTCCCGGCGTGCCGGCATCAACGTCACCGCGATCCGGATCTCCGTCTTCTCCATCGCGGGGACCTTCGCCGCGATCGGCGGCCTGTTCTGGGCCTCCAAGATCGCGGCGGCCAACCAGGGCTCCGGCACCGGCGACCTCCTGATGAACGTCATCGCGGCGGCCGTCATCGGCGGCACCAGCCTCTTCGGCGGCCGCGGCCGCACCTGGAACGCGCTCCTCGGCGTCATGGTGATCGTCTCCATCCAGTACGGACTGTCGCTGGAGGGCATCGCCACGCCGATCCAGTACATGGTCACCGGCGCCGTGCTCCTGGCCACGGTGGTCATCGACTCCGTCACCCGTAAGACCCAGAAGACCGCGGGTCGCGCCTGACCGCACATCCGCGCAGGTGCCCGGCGCCCCCAGGGGGGTGCCGGGCACCTGCGCGTGTCCGGGTATCGCTACGAACCGGACCGCCCGCTGCCCACTCCCGGGAGCGGAACATTAGACTCATCGGATCGGCACGCACGCTCGATCAGCTCAAACGCAAGGAGGCACGGGTGGATCTGCTGACCCGCATCAAGGGACCGCGCGACCTGGACCGGCTCAGCCTCGGTGAGCTGGACCGGCTCGCGGAGGAGATCCGCACCTTCCTGGTGGACGCGGTGTCGAAGACCGGCGGACACCTCGGCCCCAACCTGGGCGTGGTCGAGCTCACCATCGCCCTGCACCGCGTCTTCGAGTCGCCCCGGGACAAGGTCCTCTGGGACACCGGCCACCAGGCGTACGTGCACAAGCTGCTCACCGGCCGCCAGGACTTCTCCCGCCTCAAGAGCAAGGGCGGCCTCTCCGGCTACCCCTCCCGCGCCGAGTCCGACCACGACGTCATCGAGAACAGCCACGCCTCGGGCGTCCTCGGCTGGGCCGACGGCATGGCCAAGGCGAACGAGGTCCTGAAGAAGGACGACCACGTCGTCGCGGTCATCGGCGACGGCGCGCTCACCGGCGGTATGGCCTGGGAGGCGCTGAACAACATCGCCGCCGCCAAGGACCGCCCCCTCGTCATCGTCGTCAACGACAACGAGCGCTCCTACGCCCCGACCATCGGCGGCCTCGCCAACCACCTGGCCACGCTCCGTACGACCGACGGCTACGAACGGTTCCTGGCCCGCGGCAAGGACCTGCTGGAGCGCACGCCGGTCGTCGGCCGCCCGCTGTACGACACCCTGCACGGCGCCAAGAAGGGCCTCAAGGACTTCATCGCCCCGCAGGGCATGTTCGAGGACCTCGGCCTCAAATACGTCGGCCCCATCGACGGCCACGACATCGAGGCCCTGGAATCGGCCCTCCAGCGCGCCAAGCGCTTCGGCGGCCCCGTCATCGTGCACTGCCTCACCGAGAAGGGCCGCGGCTACACCCCGGCCCTGGAGGACGAGGCCGACCGCTTCCACGCCGTCGGCAAGATCCACCCGGACACCGGCCTGCCGATCTCCACCTCCGGCCTCGACTGGACCTCCGTCTTCGGCGAGGAGATGGTCAAGCTCGGCGAGGAGCGCGAGGACATCGTCGCCATCACCGCGGCCATGCTCCAGCCGGTCGGCCTCGGCAAGTTCGAGGCGGCCTTCCCCGACCGGATCTACGACGTCGGCATCGCCGAGCAGCACGGCGCGGTCTCCGCGGCCGGCCTCGCCACCGGCGGCCTCCACCCGGTCTTCGCGGTCTACGCCACCTTCCTCAACCGCGCCTTCGACCAGGTCCTGATGGACGTCGCCCTGCACAAGTGCGGGGTCACCTTCGTCCTGGACCGGGCCGGCATCACCGGCACCGACGGCGCCTCGCACAACGGCATGTGGGACATGTCGATCCTCCAGTGCGTGCCCGGCCTGCGCATCGCCGCCCCGCGCGACGCCGACCAGGTCCGCGCCCAGCTGCGCGAGGCCGTCGCCGTGGACGACGCCCCCACCGTGGTCCGCTTCTCCAAGGGCGCGGTCGGCCCCGCCGTCAAGGCGGTCGGCAGGGTCGGCGGCATGGACGTCCTGCGCGAGCCGAAGACGGACGCCCGGCCGGACGTGCTGCTCGTCTCCGTCGGCGCGCTGGCCCCGATGTGCCTGGAGATCGCCGACCTGCTGGACGCCCAGGGCATCTCCAGCACGGTCGTCGACCCGCGCTGGGTCAAGCCGGTCGACGAGGCGCTCGCCCCGCTCGCCGAGCGCCACCGGGTCGTCGTCACGGTCGAGGACAACAGCCGCGCCGGAGGCGTCGGCTCCGCCGTCGCCCAGGCCCTGCGCGACGCCGGCGTGGACGTCCCCCTGCGCGACTTCGGCATCCCGCCGGTCTTCCTCGACCATGCCTCGCGCGGCGAGGTCATGGCCGAGATCGGACTGACCGCGCCGGACATCGCCCGCCAGGTCACCGGTCTGGTCGCCAAGCTGGACGGCCGCTTCGAGAGCCGCGCCGCGGAGCCCGCGCGCGACTGATCCGCGTACCGCTTCGTACGGCCGACGGGCCGGGCGAACCGCCCCTGTACGGGTGGTTCTCCCGGCCCATTCGCATGAAACGGGCCAGATGGCGTGTTCCCTCGCCAAACCGGTCCGAATCATGGCGTTCACATCGAATGCGTGGAGGTAACGCAGGTGAGCGCGCAGGTCACACCACCCCGTCGAAACGGTATGTTCCGGACGAAATCGGTCGAGCAGTCGATCCGGGACACCGAGGAGCCGGAACACGGGCTCAAGAAGTCCCTCTCCGCCCTGGACCTGACGGTCTTCGGCGTCGGCGTCATCATCGGCACCGGCATCTTCGTCCTCACCGGCCAGGTCGCCAAGGAGACGGCGGGCCCCGCCACCGCGATCGCGTTCGTCGTCGCGGGCGTCGTCTGCGGACTGGCGGCGCTCTGCTACGCCGAGTTCGCCTCCACCGTCCCGGTGGCCGGCTCCGCGTACACCTTCTCGTACGCCTCGCTGGGCGAGCTGGTGGCCTGGATCATCGGCTGGGACCTGGTGCTGGAGTTCGCGCTCGGCACCGCGGTCGTCGCGGTCGGCTGGTCCGGCTACATCCGCTCACTGCTGGACAACGCCGGCTGGAAACTCCCCGACGTGCTGTCGGGCACGGACGTGGCGGAAGGATTCGGCTTCGACATCCTGGCCTTCGCCCTGGTGCTGGTGCTGACCGTCATCCTGGTCATCGGCATGAAGCTGTCCGCCCGCGTCACCTCGGTCGTCGTGGCGATCAAGGTCGGCGTGGTCCTCATGGTGATCATCGCCGGACTCTTCTTCATCAAGGCGGAGAACTTCAAGCCCTTCATCCCGCCGGCCGAGAAGCAGGAGTCCGGCGGCGGCTGGGACGCCCCGCTGGTGCAGCTGATGTTCGGCTACGAACCCACCAACTTCGGCGTGATGGGCATCTTCACCGCCGCCTCCATCGTCTTCTTCGCCTTCATCGGCTTCGACGTGGTGGCCACCGCCGCCGAGGAGACCAAGCTGCCCCAGCGCGACATGCCGCGCGGCATCCTCGGCTCGCTCGTCATCTGCACGGTGCTCTACGTGGCGGTGTCGATCGTCGTCACCGGCATGCAGCACTACAGTGAACTGTCCGTCAGCGCCCCGCTCGCCGACGCCTTCAAGGCCACCGGGCACCCGTTCTACGCCGGGCTGATCAGCTTCGGCGCCGCGGTCGGCCTCACCACGGTCTGCATGATCCTGCTGCTCGGCCAGACCCGCGTCTTCTTCGCGATGAGCCGGGACGGGCTGCTGCCGCGCTTCTTCTCCAAGACCCACCCGCGCTTCCACACCCCGTACCGCCCGACGATCCTGCTCGGGGTGCTGATCGCGATCATCGCCGGGTTCACCAGCATCGAGGAGCTGGCCACCCTGGTGAACATCGGCACGCTCTTCGCGTTCGTCGTCGTCGCCCTCGGCGTCCTGGTCCTGCGCCGCACCCGCCCGGATCTGCCCCGCGCCTTCCGCACCCCGCTGGTGCCGCTGCTCCCGGTGGTCTCGGTGGCCGCGTCCGTCTGGCTGATGCTGAACCTGCCGGTGGAGACCTGGCTGCGGTTCGGCGTCTGGATGGTGCTCGGGGTGGTCATCTACTTCGTCTACGGGCGCTCGCACAGCCGGATGGCGAGGGAGAACCGCTGAGGAGTGCCCGCAGCCCCGGGGCCTGCGGGGCTCACGGGGGCCCCGGGTCCTGTCGGCCTCACCGCCGGGCGGGGCCCCGGGTTCCTGCGGGCTTCACGGGCCCCGGGTTCCACGGGACCGCACCGCCGGGCGAGACCCCGGCCCTCCCCGGCCCCGCCGTCGGGCCTCACCGCCCGTCCGGCTGCCCCGCCCGCACCGTACGGGGTCCCACGCACCGGGCCCCGTACGCCTCGACCCGCCGGCGCAGCTCGCGGTCGGCGGTGACGACGACGCACTCCCGGCCGGGCCCCGCCCCGGCCGCCAGCTCGGTGATCAGGTCGTCGCCGCTGCCGGGGGCCGAGGCCACCCGGACGCCGGGCACGGACGCGACGCCCCGGGCCGCTCCTTCGACGACGAGCACCAGGTCGAGCGGGCCGGGCAGGCCGGGCAGTCCCCCCTCGGCGCGGTGGACCAGTGCGTCCCGCAGCCGCTCGGCCGCCCCGCGCCGGTCCCGCCACCATCCGTCCGGTACGGAGCCGACCACGTTGGCCCCGTCCACGATCACCAGCACCGCGCTCTCCTCGCTCATCCCGGCAGGGTGTCACGGGGAGCGCGGTGCGAGAGGCCGTCAGCCCCCGGTGGCGGGGGACTTCTTCGCGTCCTCGGGGACGGCGTTGTCCTCGCGGATCGCCTTCCACAGCCGGCCCGCCTGCGGCTCGGCCGCGACCACCCGGTTCCTGTCGATCCGGTCGTACGCCACCGGCAGCATGATCGTCTCCATCGAGGCCGGGTCGACGCCGTTCATCGAACGGGCGAACTCCGCCAGCGAGGTGAGCGAGGCGAGCTCCTTGTCGGTGGTGAGCGACTCGGTGGCCGACTTGGCGATCTTGTACGAGTTGGCCGGACTGCCCAGCAGGTCCTGCGACTTGACCTCGCTCAGCAGGGCCAGCAGGAACTGCTGCTGGAGCCCGATGCGGCCGAGGTCGCTGCCGTCGCCGATGCCGTGCCGGGTCCGTACGTACGCCAGGGACTCGGTGCCGTCGAGCTTCTGTGGGCCCGCGGTCAGGTGCAGCCCGGACGCCTTGTCGTCGATGTCCTGCGGCACGTCGACGGTGACGCCGCCGATGGCGTCCACCAGGCCCTTGAACCCGGCGAAGTTGATCTCCAGGTAGTGGTCGATGCGGACGCCGGACATCTTCTCCACCGTCTTCACCACACAGGCCGGACCGACCTGGGAGTAGACGGAGTTGAACATGACCCGCTCCTTGGAGGAGACGGTGGAGCCGTTCTCGCCGACGCACTCGGGCCGGGTCACGAGGGTGTCGCGCGGGATCGAGACGGCGACCGCCTTCGTCCGGCCCTCGGGTATGTGCACCACCAGCGCCGTGTCGGAGCGCGCGCCGCTGACGGCGCCGCCGCCTCCCAGCTCCTTGTTCTCCGCCCCGGCACGCGAGTCCGAGCCGAGGACCAGCAGGTTCTGCCCGCTGGTGGGCAGCTTCTCCGGGCGGTCGTCGCCGAGCGCCTTGTCGATGTCGACGCCGGTGATGTTCTTGTCGAGCTGGCTGTAGAGCCAGTAGACCGTCCCACCGCCGGCGAGCAGCAGGACGAGCAGGATCCCGAGCGTGATCTTGAGGCCGCGGCGGCGCTTGCGGGGCGGTGCCGAGCGCCGGGAGGCGCGCGAGCCCGGCGGCATGACGTCGTTGCTCATCCTGTTTCGAGTCCCTAGGTCTCGCGGCCCGGTGGAGGGCTGTGGCGGGTGGACTCGGGTGGGGGGAGGGGCCGGTCCGTATGGGTAATGGAGCTGAACTATAAGCGGACAAGAACTATAGACAGTCGATCGAGTGCCCGTGCGAGCGCACGGTGCGCCGTTGTGGGGTGAGCGGTGCGGCAGCGGCGGAACAGGGCCGACGGCGTCGTTCCGTGCGCCGGAACCGTGTCTCCGGCGAGGTCTAGGATAGGGCGGATTCGAAATCGTGAGCGATATGTCAGTCATGGCGTGACGTAGCAGATGCTCCTACTGGAAAGGTGACGGCGGAACCATGCCCGGACGCGATGCCCGTGCGACTTCGGAGGTCGCCCCTTCCATCCAGGCGCCGAGCGGTATCTGGCTGACCCATGGCAAGGACGGCCGCCTGACCCTGTACGTCCACAGCGCGGACGGCCTGCGCCGCTGGACCCAGGAGCGGGCCGGGGGCAGCCGCTGGACGGTTGCCGATATCGCCACCGGGGGTTCGCTCGGCCACCTGACCGTGGTGCAGGACACCCATGGCTACGTTCACTTCGTCGGCCGGCGGGAGCGTACGTCGGGCTCCACCCCCGCCGTCGACATCGTGTACGCGATCCAGTACCAGACGGGCCGTCCCGTCACCGCGTGGCGGTCGCTGGGCAACCCGCACAAGGACGCGCCGGGAGGGCACCGCATAGGAGCGCCGGACGTCGTGGTGAGCGCTTCGGGCGAGGTCCACATCGTTCTGCGGAACGCGGGCGGCGGGCTGATGCTGCGCCGTGAACGGCCCGACGGCACGTGGCGTGGCTGGGAGGACCTCAAGGGGGCGCGCATGGAGGGCGATCCCGTCGCGGTCGCGCTCGCCTCGGGGGCGGTGGAGTTCTTCGCCGCGGTCGAGGGCGGAACGCTGTACTGGCAGCAGAAGGAGGCGGGCGGGGACTGGCACGAGGCGCAGCCGTCGCGCCTGGCCGTGCTGGCCGGCACGACGGCCGCGCTGGAGACCGCGCCGGGCCGGGCCACGTACTACTGGACCGACCCGGCCGGCGGGGTCGTCGGCTTCCGTGCGGGTGCGTGGCCGATGGCGCTGGGCGGGGCGCCCGGGGACGGGCCGCACGCGGCGATTCGGGTGGCGGTGGACGGGTACGACTGCACGGTGCTCGCCCATCAGGGGGCCGACGGCACGGCCGCGGTGGGGCTCGGCGTCACCGAGAACGAGGCCAACGGGGTCTGGTGGTCGGACACCGGGGTCCGCTGTCTGGGTACGCCCGCTCTGGCGCTCGACGGTCGCGGCATGCTGGTGATGGCGGTGGTCGGTGAAGACGGCGAACCGCGCATGGCTCGGCAGACGGAAGGTCCGGGCCTCACGCTCGACGACTGGCGAACGGTCTGAATCGCGATTCTTCGCGGATGGTTGCACCGCGTGGTCCATGACATACATCACGCGCCTCTGTCCAGAATCATCGAGCGATCATCACTTCATCCTCACATTGACAACCTTTAATGTTCACCTAAGATTTGTGCTTGGTGCTACAGCTTCGAGAGTTGACCGTGCGCGATCGAAGAAGACCGACTCTGGGCCAACGGGGGCTCGGGCGAGGGTAGTGGGCAGAGTTGGATCTTGGTGGTGGCCGTGTGCTCACTGCTGCTGTGAACTGGAGAGTGAAGCATGGCCTCTGGGCCGCGTCTGAGTGTCATCGTCCCGTTCCAGGACGTTGAGACCTACCTCGACGAGTGCCTGGAGTCCATCGCCCGCCAGACGTTCCGGGACTTCGAGGTCGTCATGGTCGACGACGGTTCGACCGACCGGTCCACAGCCATAGCGGAGGAGTTCTGCGCCCGCGATCCGCGCTTCCGCCTGATCCGTCAGGACTCCCAGGGGCCCGGGCACGCCCGGAACACGGGGCTGAACGCCATGCACCCGGACGGCGAGTTCCTCGTCTTCGCGGACGGCGACGACGTCATTCCCGAGTACGCGTACGAACTGCTCATACGAACGGTTTCGGAGTCCGGATCGGATTTCGTCTCGGGCAACGTCCAGATGATGAATTCCACCAAGAAGTGGCAGTCCCCCCTGCACAAGGGGCCGATGCAGAAGGACCGTCGCGGCACCCACATCACCCGGTTCGACGCGCTGATCTATGACCGCACCGTGTGGAACAAGGTATTCCGCCGCTCTTTCTGGGACCACCACCTCATTCGTTTTCCCGAGGGCGTCCTCTACGAGGATTCCTGGGTCAACATGTTCGCGCACTTCAAGGCGCTGAAGGTCGACGTCATCACCGACATCGTCTACTTCTGGCGCCGGCGCGACGGGGGCGCTGCGCCGTCCATCACCCAACGGCACACCGAACTCGACAACCTCCGCGACCGGGTCGCCGCCGTGCAGTCGGTCAGCCGGTTCCTCGGCGGGCACCGGTCGCGCGCGTACAAGGAGTACAAGCGCAAGTACGACCTGGCGTGCCTGAAATCCGACCTCATGCTCCACCTCAAGGTGCTGCCCGACGCGGACGACGAGTACCGCGACGCCTTCATGTACGCGGCCCAGGAGTTCCTGGGGGAGGCCGACGAGGACCTCATCGAGGAGCTGCCCGCCGACGCCCGCGTGAAGTGGCTCCTGGTCCACCAGGGGCGCCTGGGCGAACTGCTCGACGTCATCGAGTTCGAGCGCAAGGGCGGCCCCCTCCCCGTCCGCAGGCGGCTCCGGCGGTACCTGAACTACCCGCACCTGGAGAACCGCAAGACGGGCCTGTACAAGAGCGACTACCGCCTCGACCGGGAACTGTCCCCCGCCAGCTCGCTCACGGGGGCGCACTGGGACGCCGAGTGGCTGACGCTGACCGGCTCGGCGTACATCCGGTTCATCAACGTGCACAAGAAGCACATGTCCACCAAGGCGCTGGCGCTGCGGAACAAGAAGTCCGGGAGCAAGATCGTCAATCTGGCCCGGACCGTCTACTACCCGCAGGCGACCGAGTACTCCAACCAGAACCGCTACTGCTACGACTGGGCCGGCTTCGAGAGCCGCTTCGACACCACTCGGCTCAAGAAGAAGGGGCAGTGGGTCGAGGGCACCTGGGACGTCGCCGCCGGCGTCTTCAGCCGCGGGCTCTTCCGCTACAAGAGCGTCGGGCGGGGAGGGTCCGGATCCGCCGCCAACCCCCCGTACCGCTATGTCGACAAGAACACCCGCATCGTGCCCCTCTTCGCTCACGGCTCGCTCAAGCTCCGCGTCGAGATCGTCCGGTGCCGCATCACCCGCCACCGGATCGTGGGCGGGCACCTGGAGCTCGGCGGCGTCTATCTGGCCCCCCGGGTCCCCGAGTGGGGGAAGGTCCGGGTCGTCAGCATGAACGGCGCCGGCCGGCACGAGTCCTGGCTGTCGTTCAAGCCCGGGGGCGAGGGGTGGTGCACCTTCACCACCCGCGTCCCGCTGCGCAACCTCGTGCCCGGGTCGCGTGCCGACGGCGACGACTCCGTACCCCAGGCATGGACCATGGGCAGCAACGGGTGGAAGCTGACCGTCCACATGGAGGGCCGCAAGGGCCCGCTGTACCCGGTGATGGCCGAAGGCACCCCGGACGGCCACTACCGGATGCCGGCGGAGATCCAGACCGCGGCGGGGGACCGGGAGGTCGTCGTCCACCGCAACGGCTCCGGCTACGTCGTCCTCTTCGAACGGGACACGCTGCCGCTGGTCACCGAGACGCGCTGGCACGAGGACGGCACGCTGGAACTCATCGGCGGCTACTCGTGCAACGACCTGCTCACCCCTGCCGAGCACACCAGTGCCCATGTCGTCGTCAGGTCCCGGGCCCACGGCGCCGAGCGGGCGGTCCCGCTGGAATGGGACGGCCACCGCTTCCGCTGCTTCGTCACCCCCGCCGCCATGCGCACCCTGGCCGGAGCCGTCCCGCTGGCGGCCGGCCGCTGGGACTTCTTCCTGCGCCGTCAGGACCCCTCGACCGTGGCTCCCGCCGACCGTTCTCCCGACCTCATGCTGAAGATCGAGCAGGAACTGATACCCGGCTTCCCCCAGGAGGCCGAACTGGACGGGCGCGGATACGACCTCCAGGCGGAAGCGTACGACCGGCTCTCCCTCCTCGTCCGCTCCGCGATGGCGGAGGACGCCCGGGGCCCGTACCGGCAGAAGCTGCTCCGGACCAAGACCTACCCGCAGGCCCGGCGCCGGGAGATCCGGCCCGCCGTGCTCTTCGACGCGTTCAAGGGAACGCAGTACTCGGACAGTCCGCGCGCCGTCCACGAGGAGATGATCGGCCGGGGCGTCGACATCGAACAGCTCTGGGTGGTCCGCGACGACCAGGTGGACCTGCCGCCCACGGCGCGCCCCGTACGGATGTGGTCCCAGGAGTGGTACGAGGCGCTCGCCACCTCCCGCTACATCGTCGCCAACAACCACCTCCCCGACTGGTTCGAGAAGCGTCCCGAACAGGTGGTCGTGCAGACCTGGCACGGCACTCCTCTCAAGAAGATCGGCCATGACATCGAGGCGGTGCACTTCGCCGACCAGCGCTATCTGGAGCGGGTCGCGAAGGAGGTGCGGAACTGGGACATGCTGGTCTCCCCGAACAGCTTCTCCACACCCATCCTCAAACGGGCCTTCCAGTTCCCCGGCGAGATGGTCGAATGCGGCTACCCCCGCAACGACCTGCTGCGCAGGCCGGGGACCGAGGAACGGGCGGCGCAGATCCGCCGACGCATCGGCCTTCCGGCCGGCAAGCGCATCATCATGTACGCCCCGACCTGGCGCGACGACCAGTTCTACGCTCCGGGCAAGTACAAGTTCGACTTCCGGATCGACCTCGACGACGCCCGCGCCCGGCTGGGAGCGGACCACGTCCTGATGGTGCGGCGCCACCCGAACGTGGTGGACCCGGTGCCGGGCGCCGGCGACGGGTTCGTCTTCGACGTCTCCGACTACCCGGACATGGCCGATCTGTCCCTCATCACCGACGTGATGATCACGGACTACTCGTCGCTGATGTTCGACTACGTCAACACGGGACGGCCGATCCTCTTCTTCACCTACGACCTGGAGCACTACCGGGACACCCTGCGCGGGTTCTACTTCGAGTTCGCCGAGAGCGCGCCGGGCCCCCTGGTGTCCGAGTCCGCCGAACTGGTCTCGGCGATCCGGGACATCGACAACATCCAGGAGGCGTACGCCGACCGGTACCGCTGGTTCCAGGACCAGTTCTGCGACCTGGACGACGGCTACGCCTCCGCACGGCTGACCGACCGCATCCTGATCGCCGGCGGCGACCTCGCTCCCGAACGGGCGAAGGCCCCCGCGGTGGGCTCCGTGCCGATACGCCAGGAACGTCCGGCACGCCGGGTGCTGGAGCAGACACAGCCGATCCAGCAGCTCCGGACGGCATCGCCGTCGATCATCCGTCAGGGGGCGCAGCGCACCCTCCCGGCCGACGGCCGGGCGTTCGGGGAAGCGGTAAGCCCGCACGACCGGGCGCCCGCTCCCGGCGAGCGCGTCTACGAGGGAATCGTCATGTGACGCCGTGGCGGCCCTGGACGAGCCAGGCGCCGCCACGGACCAGCGCCCTCACGGTACGAGCCACCCGACCCCGGAGACCGAACACTCATGAAGATCGCCTTTCTGCTGCACGACGCCTACGGCATCGGCGGCACGGTCAGCGCCACCCTCAACCTCGCCGGCGCGCTGGCCAAGCGCCACGAGGTCGAGATCGTCTCCGTCTTCCGTACGCGCGACACCCCGCAAGGGACCGTGGAGCCGGGCGTCCGGCTGACCCCGCTGGTGGACATCCGCGCCAACAGCGCGGACAGCGGCCACCAGCTGTCACGACGGCCGTCCGCCGTCAGTCCGAGCAGCCCCTCGTTCTCCCCGTTGTACAACGCGCTCACGGACCAGCGGATCGGTTCCTACCTGGACGGGACGACGGCCGACGTCGTCATAGCCACCCGGCCGGTGCTGCTCATGTACCTGGCGCACTTCGGCGAACGCGACTACCTCCGGATCGGTCAGGAGCACCTGACCCACGACTCGCAGATCCCCGAGCAGCGCGAACGGCAGAACCAGATCATCGGCGACATGGACGCCTTCGTGACGGTCTCCCACGCCGACGCGGAGATCTACCGAGGCGTCCTGCCGCACGCCGCCTCCCGGATCCTCTCCATCCCCAACCCGGTGGCCCTGCCGACCGTCATGCCCGCCCGCAGCGGACAGCGGATCGTCGTGGCCGCCGGGCGACTGGTGAAGGTCAAGCGCTACGACGTGCTCATCCGCGCCTTCGAGACCGTGGTCCGCAGCCGGCCCGACTGGACGCTGCGGATCTACGGCTCCGGCAAGGAGGAGCAGTCCCTCCGGGATCTGGTGATGGAACGCGGCCTGTACAACCACGTCCGGCTGATGGGCGCGCACGCGCCCATGGAGAGCGAGTGGGCCAAGGGCGACATCGCCGCGGTCACCTCCGACAACGAGTCCTTCGGCATGACGATCGTCGAGGCCATGCAGGCCGGCCTGCCCGTCGTCAGCACCGACTGCCCCCTGGGGCCCCGCGAGATCATTCAGCACGGGGTCGACGGGTTCCTGGCCGTTCCCGGCGACCCGGAGTCGGTGGCCCAGGGACTGCTGGCGATCATCAACGACGACCGGCTGCGTCTGCAGATGAGCGAGGCGGCCCGTCAGAACGCCTACCGCTTCGCCCCCGACGTCATCGCCCAGCGGTACGAGGAACTCATCGAGCACCTCCTCACGGACCGGGTGCGCAGCCCCGTGCCGCAGAAGTCCCGTGTCCTGGCTCAGGGCCGCCTCGTCGCGGCCCCGGGCGGCGGATTCCGGCTCCAGTTGAAGACCACCGGCGAGGGTGCCGTCGGGTACGCGGTGGGGATCAAGCTCCGCGACAGTCCGGAACTCCGCACGGTCCCCGTGGAACCGGGAAGGCTCGTCAAGGACGCCCGCGGGCGGCTCTGGACGGAGACGTCGATCGATCCCCGCCTGCTGCGCCCGCACGAGGGAACGTGGGACCTGAGGCTGCACGGCCCCGACGGCCAGGACGAACGCATCGTGGCCGAGGGGGTGGAGAATCAGTACCTCAGCGGTCAGGAGCCCTGGCAGGATGCCCAGGGTGTCTCGGCCGCCATTCCCTACCGGACGATGGACGATTTCATAGCCCTGCGTACGTGGTACCGCCCGGCCCACGCGGAGATCGGCCAGGTCGTCGTCGACGAGGGGCGCACCGGCCTCCACGTCGGCCTGCTGCTGCCGCGGCCCGCGCGGGCGGGCACGGCGGTCCACGCCGTGCTGCGCCACCGCGGTGACCGGACGACCGAGTTCACCGTCCCCGCCCAGGCGGCCGGTGGAGCCTCGGTCACGTTCGCCGTTCCGCACCGTGAGTTCCTCGCCCGCCGCCTCGGCGCCACCGACATCTGGGACCTGTTCATCCGGATCGGCGACGAGTTCGAGATGCGGGCCGGACGGATCGGCGGCGACATCATCCGCCGGAAGCACACCGACCGGTTCCCCGCGTCGGTGGACCTTTCGGAGCTCGGCGTCGCGCACCGTACCGTCGCCTACATCACCGACGACAACGACCTGTCGTTCTCCGTGAAGCACGTCTGACCTACGGGCGGCCACCGGTCCGCGGCCTTCCGGGCCGGTGGTCGCCGACCTGCATGAGATGGGAAACACCCGCCGTGTCCAAAGCAGCCCCGGGCCGTCCGCTGCACACCGGTATCGACAACTCCGGGACGTTCCCGGTCGAGTACCGGTTCGCGCACGCGCGCAACGGCAACCGCCATCTGGTGGTCGTCTTCGCCAATTTCTCGGTGCCCGGCGACTACGGGTGGTCCAACGGCGTGTTCGACACGCTCCGGTCCAACGTCCTGTGGATCCGTGACCGGTTCCACGGCAAGAACAGCTACTACCTCTGCAAGGGGATGGACTTCGGGCTGGAGCGGTCCGTGGTCTCCCTCATCTCCAACGTGCTGAACTCGCTGGGGCTCACACCGGACCAGTGCACCATGTGGGGCGGCTCGAAGGGCGGGAGCGCCGCGCTCTACTTCGGGCTGAAGTACGGCTTCCGGAACATCGTCTCGATGGTTCCGCAGTTCCGGATCGGCAGCTACGTCCTCCAGTACCCGTCCATCGCCGAGCACATGATGGGCGAGGTCACGGAACAGAACACGCACGTCATCGACGACGCGATACCGTCGCTCGTCCGGGCGGGTGCGAACCGCGGGGCCAACATCTACATCCTCTCCTCGCCGCAGGACGAGCAGTTCAAGGAGCAGGTGGAACCGTTCCTGCCGCTCTTCGCCGGCTACGAGAACCTCAATTTCATCTTCAGCGACTCGCCGCACATCGTCGACCACGCCCATGTCACGGGCCGCAACCTGCCGGTCCTGATGGGGCTCGTGAATTTCCTCATCGACGGGATCGCGCCGCGGATCGGGTTCGTGCGCAGCGGCGGAGAACAGCCCGACAGGGACACGTCGGCCATCGACGCCTACCTCAAGGCCACCTCGCAGGTGCAGGAGTCGTTCGCCGCCCCCGTCGTCCACACCCCGCCGACCGGCGGCACGGTGTACGAACGGTCGGTGACGTTCACCGGGATCGCCCCGGGCGCGGCCCGGCTGAGCGTCTGGGAGCACGGCAAGTTCCTCGGCGCCCCGGAAGTGGCACCGGACGGAACCTGGAGCTGGGAACTCGGCCGCCCCTGGAGCGTGGGCGACCACCCCGTGCGGATCCTGGGAGTCGACGCGGCCGGCTACCACTCCCAGCGTGCCGAGATCACGTTCACCGTCGCGGAGGCGCCGGAGGGAGCAGAGCACCCCGTCGGCACAGGAGCTGTTCCGCGACAGGCGCGGCCCGGGGAGGCCCCGCCCCTGCCGTCGGCCGGGGCACCCCCGGCGCCCGTGATCGTCGTCCCGGGATCCGGACATCAGGTCCGGGGACCGCTGATCGGCATCGCCGGATACGCCGAGGGGGCCGTCCGCGTCGATTTCGTCGAGGACGGCATGCGACTGGGCGTCGCCCCGGTGGCGCCGGACACGCGCTGGGCCTTCGAGCCCGGGTGGTCGTGGGCCGAGGGTGAGCACACCGTGGAGTGCCGCGCGGTCGACGCCTCCGGTCAGGAATCCCCGCGTACCGTCGTGCGGTTCGGCGTGGTCCACGCCCACCGGAGCTGACACCGGCGGCGTCAGCCCGCGCGGACCTCCATGATCAGGGCCAAGTGGTCCGAGGCCGAGGTGTCGCGCACCGAGCAGCCGGAGCGCGGCAGATCGGTGAACAGGTAGTCGACCTTGCCGCCGGAGACCAGGGTCGGCCGCCCCGTGCGATCGTCGGGCCCCTGCTGATCGCATTCCCGGTACCGGCCGTAGGGCCCGTCGGGCCAGATCCAGGAGCGGGCGTTGGAGGCGCCGGGCGGCGTGCTGTTGAGATCTCCTCCGAAGACCGTACGCCCACCCGCCGCGTCGACCAGCGCCGCGAGCTGGTCGTCGCCCAGTTCCCACTCCGGATGCGCGCGGTCGCTGCCCGGCAGGCTCAGATGGGCGCCGCACACCCGGATCCCGGGCTCGAACACCGTCGCGCACAGTGTGCCGCGGTGAAGGCCGACCTCGGGCTGCTGGGCGTCCACCGTCTCGATCCGGGACAGCGGTGCGGCGGACAGGACGGCGATCCCCGCCCGGCCGCGGCCGGCCCCGCAGCCGACCTGGGCGTACCGTCCGGTGGCCCGGCGATGGGCGTACCCCTGGAAGGCCGTGTCCCAACCGGCGCCCAGCGCTCGTCGGGCGGCGGCCACATCGTCCGAGCAGGCCTCCTGGAGCAGGATCACGTCCGCGCCGTCCTGGGTGGCCAGCCTGGTGAGCGCCCGGATCTTGAGCTGGGCGCCGCCGGTGCCCCCGCAGTTCCACTGCGTCACGCCGCACATGTTCCAGGTGGCGATCCGCAGGTCGTCCGGCACCGTCCGAAGGGCCGGGGCGGGCAGCGGAGCCGAGACCGGGAGCAGCGCGAGCAGTGCCGCGGCCAGCACGACGAGCGGACGCACCGAAGGCCGGTACGGGCCGGCCCCGCCCGTATCGTTCCGCATGCGATCCTTCCCGGGCCCGTACACGTGTGCGGGCCGTACGGGAGAATCATCCCGTACGGCCCGCCCCGTTCACGCCGTGCCGGCTACGCGGGCACGCTCGCCACGCCGCGCTCCAGGAACGGCTTGCCGTTCACCCGCTGGGAGACGCCCTCGCGGTCCAGGTACGGCGTGATGCCGCCCAGGTGGAAGGGCCAGCCCGCGCCGGTGATCAGGCACAGGTCGATGTCCTGGGCCTCGGCGACGACGCCCTCGTCCAGCATCAGGCCGATCTCCTGCGCCACCGCGTCGAGCACCCGGTCGCGGACCTGCTCCTCCGTCAGGACGGTGTCGCCCTGCTTGAGGAGCGCGGCGACCTCGGGGTCGAGGACCGGCGCGCCGGAGTCGTAGACGTAGAAGCCGCGCTTGCCCGCCTTGACGACCGCCGCGAGGTTCTCGGAGACCGTGAAGCGCTCCGGGAAGGCGCGGTTCAGGGTCTCGGAGACGTGCAGGCCGATGGCCGGGCCGACCAGCTCCAGGAGCACCAGCGGGGACATCGGCAGGCCGAGCGGCTCGACGGCGCGCTCCGCGACCTCGACCGGGGTGCCCTCGTCGATGACGTTCTGGATCTCGCCCATGAAGCGGGTGAGGATGCGGTTGACGACGAACGCCGGGGCGTCCTTCACCAGCACCGCGGTCTTCTTGAGCTTCTTCGCCACCCCGAACGCCGTCGCCAGCGAGGCGTCGTCGGTCTGCTCGCCGCGGACGATCTCCAGCAGCGGGAGGATCGCGACCGGGTTGAAGAAGTGGAAGCCGACGACCCGCTCGGGGTTCTTCAGCTTCGACGCCATCTCGGTCACCGACAGCGAGGAGGTGTTGGTGGCGAGGATCGCGTGCGCCGGGGCGACCGCCTCGACCTCCGCGAACACCTGCTGCTTGACGCCGATCTCCTCGAAGACGGCCTCGATGATGAAGTCCGCGTCGGCGAAGCCCTCGGCCTTGTCGAGCACACCGGAGACCAGGCCCTTGAGGCGGTTGGCCTTGTCCTGGTTGATGCGGCCCTTGCCGAGCAGCTTCTCGATCTCGGCGTGGACGTAGCCGACGCCCTTGTCGACGCGCTCCTGGTCGATGTCCGTGAGGACGACCGGGACCTCCAGGCGGCGCAGGAACAGCAGCGCCAGCTGCGAGGCCATCAGACCGGCGCCGACGACGCCGACCTTGGTGACCGGGCGGGCCAGGCTCTTGTCCGGGGCGCCGGCCGGGCGCTTGGCCCGCTTCTGCACCAGGTTGAAGGCGTAGATGCCGCTGCGCAGCTCGCCGCCCATGATCAGGTCGGCCAGCGCCTGGTCCTCGGCGTCGAAGCCGGCGGACAGGTCGCCGTCCTTGGCCGCCGCGATGATGTCCAGCGCGCGGTACGCCGCCGGGGCCGCGCCGTGCACCTTGGAGTCGGCGACGGCCTTGCCCCGGGCGACGGCCTGGTCCCAGGCGTCGCCGCGGTCGATCTCCGCGCGCTGAGGCGTGACCGAGCCCTTGAGCACGTTCGCGGTCCAGATCAGCGACTGCTCCAGGAAGTCCGCGCCCTCGAAGAGCGCGTCCGCGATGCCGAGCTCGAAGACCTGCTTGCCCTTGAGCTGGCGGTTCTGGTTGAGCGAGTTCTCGATGATCACCGAGACCGCGCGGTCCGCGCCGATCAGGTTCGGCAGCAGCACGCAGCCGCCCCAGCCGGGGACCAGGCCGAGGAAGACCTCGGGCAGCGAGAACGCCGGGAGCGCCTTGGAGACGGTGCGGTAGGTGCAGTGCAGACCGACCTCGACACCGCCGCCCATGGCCGCGCCGTTGTAGTACGCGAACGTCGGGACCGCGAGGCCGGAGAGGCGGCGGAAGACGTCGTGGCCGCCCTTGCCGATGGCGAGCGCGTCCTCGTGGCGGCCGAGCAGCTCGACGCCCTTGAGGTCGGCGCCGACCGCGAAGATGAACGGCTTGCCGGTGATGCCGACACCGGTGACGGCGCCGTCGGCGGCCTCCTTCTCGACCTGGTCGATCGCGGCGTTCAGGTTCGCCAGCGACTGCGGTCCGAAGGTGGTCGGCTTGGTGTGGTCCAGGCCGTTGTCCAGCGTGATGAGCGCGAACCGCCCGGCGCCGAACGGCAGGTCCAGGTGGCGTACGTGCGCCTGCGTGACGACCTCGCCGGGGAACAGCTCGGCCGCACCCTTCAGAAGCTCAGTGGTGGAGCTCACTTGTCGCCTCCGTCAGCGTTGAAGTGGGGGTTCTCCCAGATGACCGTGGCGCCCATGCCGAAGCCGACGCACATCGTCGTCAGGCCGTAGCGGACCTCGGGCTGCTCCTCGAACTGCCGGGCCAGCTGGGTCATCAGGCGGACACCGGAGGAGGCCAGCGGGTGACCGTAGGCGATCGCGCCGCCGTACTGGTTGACCCGGGCGTCGTCGTCGGCGATGCCGTAGTGCTCCAGGAAGGCGAGCACCTGGACGGCGAACGCCTCGTTGATCTCGAAGAGACCGATGTCGCCGATGGCCAGACCGGCCTGGGCCAGCGCCTTCTCGGTGGCCGGGATCGGGCCGTAGCCCATGACCTCCGGCTCCACGCCCGCGAAGGCGTAGGAGACCAGGCGCATCTTGACCGGGAGGCCCAGCTCGCGCGCGACGTCCTCGGCGGCGATCAGGGAGGCGGTGGCACCGTCGTTGAGCCCCGCGGCGTTACCGGCCGTGACCCGGCCGTGGGCGCGGAACGGGGTCTTCAGGTTGGCCAGGGACTCCATCGTGGTGCCCGGGCGCATCGGCTCGTCGGCGGTGACCAGGCCCCAGCCCGTCTCGCCCGCCTCGGCGTTGGTGCGGCGCACCGAGACCGGTACCAGGTCCTGCTGGATCTTGCCGTTGGCGTACGCCTTGGCGGCCTTCTCCTGCGAGCGCACCGCGTAGGCGTCGGCGCGCTCCTTGGTGATCGTGGGGTAGCGGTCGTGCAGGTTCTCCGCCGTCATGCCCATGAACAGGGCGGACTCGTCGACCAGCTTCTCCGACACGAAGCGCGGGTTCGGGTCCACGCCCTCGCCCATGGGGTGGCGGCCCATGTGCTCGACGCCACCGGCCACGACGACGTCGTACGCGCCGAAGGCGATGGAACCGGCAGTCGAGGTGACGGCGGTCAGCGCGCCCGCGCACATGCGGTCGATCGAGTAGCCGGGGACGGACTGCGGCAGACCGGCGAGGATCCCGGCGGTGCGGCCCAGCGTCAGCCCCTGGTCCCCGATCTGCGTGGTCGCGGCGATGGCGACCTCGTCGATCTTCTTGGGGTCCAGATCCGGGTTGCGTCGCAGCAGCTCCCGGATGGCCTTGACGACGAGGTCGTCGGCGCGGGTCTCGTGGTAGACGCCCTTCGGGCCCGCCTTGCCGAACGGGGTGCGGACGCCGTCGACGAAGACGACGTCCCGGATGGTACGAGGCACGATGGCTCTCCTCCAGGGTGCGGGATGGCACTGCTGCGGGGCGCGCCACGGGGGCGCACCGCCTGCCATCATGCTACTTGCGGGTAACCAGACTGCCCACCCCCCACGGCCGGAGCGTCGAAGGTCACACCGCGCGGCCGGGCACCGGGGTCCTTCCCCACCGCGCCCGCCGTACGCCTCCCGCCTCGGCACGCGCTCGTCACGGGGCGCCGCCCGCGTCCACCGGGGCCGACAGGACGGCGTCGTTCGCCGGGCCCGGCGGTTCCGGCGACGCGCACCGGGTCACCGCATGGCCGCCGCGATCGGCCCCGACGACCGGACCACCTCCACGGCGAACCGTCCGCGCCCGACCCCCAGCCGCCGCAGCGCCGGCCCGTGGTCCACGGCCACCACCAGACAGGCCGCGGCCAGGGCCGCCCGCCAGCCGGAGGTGACCAGCACCCGGACCGGCGCGGGCAGCGGGCGCAGCGCCCGGCGCAGCCGGTGGCAGTGGAACGGCACGTGCCGCTCCTCGTCCGCCAGGACGCGCCCGGCCACCTCCCGGGTCAGCGCGTCCTCACCCCCGTCCCGCAGCGCCCGGTAGTAGCGCAGCGCGACCACCTCCGCGATCATCAGGACCAGCAGCTCCAGGCGGAGCCCGAGCGCCCGGCGCAGCGTCACGAAGATGTGGTCGCTCCAGTGCGAGGCGATCGTCGGCGCGTCCCCGGAGGCCAGCAGAAGCGCCAGCAACCTGGCGTGATTTCGCTCCTCGGCGACGAACATCCGCACCGCCGACGCGTACTCCGCGTCACCGGCCGCCTCCGCCTTGGTGATCAGCTCGGCCCCGTCGCCGTCCTCGCCGACCTGGAAGCGCTGCACGCTCCGCCGGATCGCGGGGTGCAACGGCACCCCGGTCCGCCAGTCCGGATCGCCCTGCCCGGCGCGCTCCCCGCCGGGCTGTCTCGAAGTCGCGTATCCAGTCGCCGTATCCCGTGCTGTCCACGTCCGCCCCCGTACGTCGCCGTGCCGCCGGATCCGGGAGGCACGTCCGCTCCCGCGGCCCTCACGGCCCGGGAGGAAGTCGAACACCCCCGGCCGGGCGGCCGGGGGTGCTTCAGGTGTGTGCGGGGTCAGGCGGACGCCGCGAGCGCCCGGACCAGGAGCGGGGCGACCTGCTGGATCTGCCAGTTCCGCGCCCCGTAACCGGCGAGGGTGTCCTCGACCGCGCCCGGGGTCGGGTTCTTCGGCGGCTCCCAGCAGATCCGGCGCACGGTGTCCGGGGTGATCAGGTTCTCCTGGGGCATGTGCAGGCGCTCGGCCAGCTCGGAGACGGCGGCGCGGGCGGCCGAGAGCCGGGCGGCGGCGGCCGGGTCCTTGTCGGCCCAGGAGCGCGGGGGAGGCGGTCCGGCCGGCTGCTGGCCGGGCTGCGGCAGCGCCGACTCCGGCAGCGCCTTGGCCCGCTCCACCGCGGCCTGCCACTGCTCCAGCTGACGGCGCCCCATGCGGTGGCCGAATCCGGGCAGCGCGGTCAGCGCCTGGACGTTGGCCGGCAGGGCGAGCGCTGCCTCGACGATCGCGGCGTCGCCGAGGACCTTGCCGGGGGAGATGTCGCGGCGCTGGGCCACCTGGTCGCGGGCGGTCCACAGCTCGCGGACGACGGCCATCTGGCGGCGGCGGCGCACCTTGTGCATGCCCGACGTGCGGCGCCAGGGGTCCTTGCGCGGCGGGGCGGGCGGCGCGGAGGCGATCGCGTCGAACTCCTCGCGGGCCCACTCCAGCTTGCCCTGCCGCTCCAGCTCCTCCTCCAGCGCGTCACGCAGGTCGATCAGCAGCTCCACGTCGAGCGCGGCGTAGCGCAGCCAGGGCTCGGGCAGCGGGCGGGTGGACCAGTCGACGGCGGAGTGGCCCTTCTCCAGGGCGTACCCGAGGACGTTCTCCACCATCGCGCCGAGGCCGACGCGCGGGAACCCCGCGAGCCGCCCGGCCAGCTCGGTGTCGAAGAGCGAGGTGGGGGTCATGCCTATGTCCCGCAGGCAGGGCAGGTCCTGGGTCGCGGCGTGCAGAATCCATTCGGAGCCGCTCAGCGCGGTGCCGAGACCGGAGAGGTCGGGGCAGCCGACCGGGTCGACCAGGGCGCTGCCCGCGCCCTCGCGGCGCAGCTGGACGAGATAGGCGCGCTGGCCGTAGCGGTACCCGGAGGCGCGTTCGGCGTCGACGGCCACCGGGCCGGTGCCGGCGGCGAAGGCCGCGACCACCTCGGCCAGGGCGTCGTCGGAGGTCACCACCGGGGGGATGCCCTCGCGTGGTTCGAGCAAGGGGATCGGCGCCGGGGCGACGTCGTCCGGGGGAGCGCCCCCGGTGGTTCGCAGTGAAGTGTCTGCTGCGGTCTCTTGGGCGTCGGTCACGTGTCAAGGGTATCTGTGTATGCGCGGAGCCCGTCGACGGAACGTTCCGTCGACGGGCGGCCATGCGCGTATTCCAGCCGGAACCGTGCGGGGGCACGTCCGGGCGGGGTGCGGTCAGTGGATGATGCCCGTCCGCAGGGCGACGGCGACCATGCCGGCGCGGTCTCCGGTGCCGAGCTTGCGGGCGATCCGGGCGAGGTGGGACTTGACGGTCAGGGCGGAGAGGCCCATCGAGACGCCGATGGCCTTGTTGGACTGGCCCTCGGCGACCAGGCGGAGCACCTCCACCTCGCGCCCGGACAGTTCGCGGTAGCCGCCCGGGTGGCTCGGGGACCCGGGGGGCCGGCGGTGCATACGGGCCGCGTTGGCGCCGACGGGGGCGACGCCGGGGCGGCCGGGGTGGCCGATGTTGGTTCGGGTGCCGGTGACGACGTACCCCTTCACCCCGCCCGCGAGGGCGTTGCGAACGGCGCCGATGTCGTCGGCGGCGGAGAGGGCGAGACCGTTGGGCCAGCCTGCGGCGCGGGTCTCGGACAGCAGGGTCAGCCCGGAACCGTCGGGCAGGTGGACGTCGGCAATGCAGATGTCGCGCGGATTGCCGACGCGGGGACGTGCCTCCGCGATGGACGACGCCTCGATGACGTCACGTACTCCGAGGGCCCACAGATGGCGGGTGACGGTGGAACGGACGCGCGGGTCGGCCACGACGACCATGGCCGTCGGCTTGTTCGGGCGGTAGGCGACCAGGCTTGCGGGCTGCTCGAGGAGAACGGACACCAGGCCTCCTGGGGGGAGTGGCGGGACGGGCCGGCTCGGCTCGGGGGGATGTAGCCGGGGGGCGAACCGTGCTGGAAGGGTCATTGACCTCTTCGGCAGTGCGCCCGTCCTCCTTTAGGGAAGTTCGCGATTTGATGAGTAACAATTCGGGCAAATAGGACGCGCGATCGATTGTACGAAAAGAGAGTCGGCGCCTGTGCGATACGGGTGACGGAGGGTCACGAAACCTGCGGGCCGCGCCGCTGCGGCAGCGTCACCACCGCCGCGTCCGACGGCTCCGACGGCGGCAGCCCCGCGATCTGGCACAGCAGATCGCCCCAGGCCGTCAGATGCGACGCCGTCTCCGGGACGCCGCCCCGGCCCTCGCGCGGCGTCCACGAGGCGCGGATCTCGATCTGCGTCGCCGGGCGGCGCGTGGACAGCGCGCCGAAGTAGTGCGATCCGGCGCGCGTCACCGTCCCGGAAGCCTCCCCGTACGCCAGGCCCCGGTCCTCCAGCGCCCCCGTCAGCCAGGACCAGCAGACCTCCGGCAGCAGCGGGTCCGCCGCCATCTCCGGCTCCAGCTCCGCCCGGACCAGCGTCACCAGGCGGAACGTTCCGTTCCAGGCGTCCTGCCCGGCCGGGTCGTGCAGCAGCACCAGCCTGCCGTCGGCGAGGTCTTCCTCGCCGTCCACCACCGCCGCCTCCAGGGCGTACGCGTGCGGAGCGAGGCGACGCGGCGGCCTGGTCGCCTCCACCTCCAGCTCGGGGCGCAGGCGCGCGGAGCGCAGCGCGTCGACCGCCGCCAGGAACGCGGGAGGCACGGGAGGCCCCTCCTCCGCGCGGTCCTTGCCGTCGACGCCGTCGGAATGATCGGAGAACTGTCCCTGAGCCGGAGCCATGCGGGGAAGAGTAGGCGGAAGGCGGGCCGCGTGCGGGGAGAGACACCCGTGCGGGGCCGGGCTCCTTCGCCCCGCGTGCGAAGATTCTGTGCGTGAGTGCCAACGACAGCCCTTCGGGCCAGCAGACGACGACCTCCGCCAGCCTCGACGCGGTCCGCCACGCCACCCACGACTCGGCGTTCCTCAAGGCGTGCCGACGCGAACCCGTACCCCACACGCCGGTCTGGTTCATGCGCCAGGCGGGACGCTCGCTGCCCGAATACCTCAAGGTCCGCGAGGGCATCGCGATGCTCGACTCCTGCATGATGCCGGAGCTGGTCGCCGAGATCACCCTGCAGCCCGTCCGCCGCCACAAGGTCGACGCCGCGATCTACTTCAGCGACATCGTCGTCCCCCTGAAGGCCATCGGCATCGACCTCGACATCAAGCCCGGCGTGGGACCCGTGATCGCCGAGCCGATCCGCACCCGCGCCGATCTGGCCCGGCTGCGCGACCTCACCCCCGAGGACGTCCCGTACGTCACCGAGGCCATCGGGATGCTCACCGCGGAGCTGGGCTCCACCCCGCTGATCGGCTTCGCCGGGGCGCCGTTCACGCTCGCCAGCTACCTCGTCGAGGGCGGCCCCTCGCGCAACCACGAGCGCACCAAGGCCATGATGTACGGCGACCCGCAGCTCTGGGCCGACCTCGTGGACCGGCTCGCGGAGATCACCGGCGCCTTCCTCAAGGTCCAGATCGAGGCCGGGGCGTCCGCGGTCCAGCTCTTCGACTCCTGGGTCGGCGCGCTCGCCCCCGCCGACTACCGCAGCGCCGTGCTCCCCGCCTCCGCCAAGGTCTTCGACGCCGTCGCCCCCTACGGCGTACCCCGCATCCACTTCGGCGTCGGCACCGGCGAACTCCTCGGCCTGATGGGCGAGGCGGGCGCGGACGTCGTCGGCGTCGACTGGCGGGTCCCGCTGGACGAGGCCGCACGCCGCGTCGGCCCCGGCAAGGCGCTCCAGGGCAACCTCGACCCCGCGGTCCTCTACGCGCCGGCCCCGGCCGTCGAGCGGAAGACCCGCGAGGTGCTGGACGCGGCCGCCGGACTGGAGGGCCACGTCTTCAACCTGGGCCACGGCGTCATGCCGACGATGGACCCGGACGCGCTCACCCGCCTCGTGAGCTACGTCCACGAGCAGACCGCGCGCTGAGCGGACGCCGTACGCGGGGACGGTGCGCTTCCGGCGGACCCGGTCAAGGGCGTGTCCGCCGGGACGCGCCCTACGCCTCGGTCGCGGTGGGGCCGGCGCCCGTCTCGGCGTTGCGCCGCGTCTTGGCCCACCCGGTCCTCCCGCGCACCAGGCGCACCGAGCCGCGGGTGGAGACGATGAACAGGTGGTAGGCGTACAGCCACAGGGCGAGGCCCCACAGCACCCCCGTCAGCCGTGAGCGGTCGGGGGCGTACTCCTTCCGGTAGACCGGTCCCCACAGCACGAACGGCAGCACGGACAGGACGCCGAGCGCCAGGGCGAGCGGCCACGCGGCGAGCAGCACCGTGCCCGTGGCCGCCGTGACCAGGAGGAACACCAGGAGCGCGGTCAGCGCGAGGACCGCGAGGTGCGCGATCGGCTGGAAGAACGTGTAGACCGCCTCCAGCACCCCGCGGGCGCGGTAGTGGCGCGAACCGATGATCCGGCCCGCGTACCGCACGCACTGGATGTTGCCCTGCGCCCAGCGGGTGCGCTGGGTCAGGAACCGGCGGGTGTGGGGCAGGGCCTCCTGGGTCACCCAGGTGTCGGGGACGTGGGTGACCCGGTAGCCCGCCAGGCGCATCTGCAGCCCCAGCTCGTAGTCCTCCAGCAGGGCGTCCTGTTTCCAGGGGCGGCGCTCGGCCGCGGCGATCCGGTCGAGCGCGGTGAGCCGGGTGAACTGCCCGTTGCCGCCCAGGCCCACCGAGCCGGTGCGGCGGCGCAGCATCTGCATACCGGTGTTGGACACGGCGAACTCCGCGTCCTGCATGCGGATCAGCACCCGCGCGTAGGCGTTGGCGAGCCTGCCGCGCTCGGGCAGCGGGCGCTCGTCGTCCACGTTCCGCATCCGTACGCCGATCTGCACGCCGCCCGTCTCGGGGTCACCGAACCCGTCCGGCCCGCAGACCATCGCCGGGGCGCCGGGGGAGAGCCGGCCGTCGGCGTCGACCACGCAGACGACGACACGTGAGCGGTCCACGTCGCCGAGGTGGGCGTTCAGCGCCTCGTACGCGGCGTTGAGCGCGGCGCCCTTGCCGATCCGGGCGTCGGGGCGGCGGCGGGAGACGAGCCGGACGGCGGGGTCCTCGGCCGCGAGGGCCGCCACGATCGGGCCCGTCCGGTCGTCGCTGGCGTCGTCGATGACCCAGACGTGGGAGCGGGGGAAGTCGTCGCGCAGCCGGGCGACCGTCGTCGCGATCACCGTCTCCTCGTCCCGGCACGGCACGAAGAAGTGCCAGTCCCAGGCGGCGGGGTCACCGGGCTCGGTGGTCCCGCGCCGGGCGTAGGCGTGCCGCGAGCCGGCCCAGTAGAGCAGGAAGCAGCCGAGGAGGAGGAACGGGAAGACGGCGAGCGCGAGCTCCGGGATCATGCGGGGTCCTCAAGGGGGTCGTGGGGCGGGTGGGCGGCGGCCGCCCCGCCTCGGCGGTCCGGGGTGGGGCGGCCGCACCGGCGCGACGCGGCTCAGGCGGCGAGCAGCGGAGCGGGACCGGCCGCGCCCGCGGCGCCGCGCGGGACCACCCCGGCGATCAGCTCCGCGATCCGCCGGGACGCCGAGCCGTCGCCGTACGGACTCGGGAGGGCCGCCAGCCGGCGCAGACCGTCCGGCCCCTCGGCGAGGCGGCGGTGCGCGGCCTCGCCGATGCCGGGGCCGGGCGCGACGAGCTCGGCGAAGTCGGCGAACGCCTCGGGGCGCTCGGTGGACCGGCGGACCACGACGAGCGGGCGGCCGAGGACGGTCGCCTCCTCCGGCACCCCTCCGCTGTCGGAGACCAGGAGCGCGGCCTCCCGGGCCAGCGCGAGGAACGTGCCGTACGAGGTCGGGTCGATCACCGTCAGCCCGTCGAGGAGCGGCCGCAGGCCGGCCGCGTCGATCCGGGTCCGGGTGCGTGGGTGCAGAGGGAGGACGACGGGCAGCGTCCTGCTCAGCGCGGCCAGTTCGCCGAGGACGGCCGCCAGCACGGCCGGATCGTCGGTGTTCTCCGGGCGGTGCACGGTCGCCAGCACGTACGCGTCCGCCGTCAGACCGAGGCCGCCGAGCAGCCGTGCGCGCTCCCGGGCCGGCGGCAGGTGGTCGCGTACCGCCTCCACGACGGTGTTGCCGGTGACCTCGATCCGCTCGTCCGCCACCCCCTCGGCCAGCAGCAGCGCCCGGTTCTCCGGGGTGGCCGCGCACAGGACGTCCGCCAGCCGGTCGATGACCACCCGGTTGTGCTCCTCCGGCATCGAACGGTCGTGGCTGCGCAGCCCCGCCTCGACGTGGATCAGCGGGATCGAGCGCGCGTTCGCGACGAGGGCGCCGGAGAGCGCGGCGTTGGTGTCGCCCTGGACGACCACGGCGAGCGGGGGGTCGGCGGCGAACAGCCCGTCGAGCGCGGCCAGCGCGGACCCCACCTGTACGGCCCGGGGCCGCCCGCCCACGCCGGTCAGGTACTCGGGTTCGGGCAGCCCCAACTCGTCCAGGAAGGCCCCGGACAGCGCGTCGTCGTAGTGCTGTCCGGTGTGGACGACCCGGGCGGCGGGGCCGAGCAGCCGGATCAGCTCGGCGAGCTTGACCAGCTCGGGCCGGGTGCCGAGGACGACGGCGACCTTGCGATCTGCGGAGAACGTCATGGCGTGAGCTTTACGTCCCCCCGTTGCCGGAACGGGTGCGTTCCGGTTGCTCCACGGTTGCTTCGCCGGTTTTACGGTATTCGAGGACTTTGTGCCCCGGCCTTTCGTCCCGGGTCAGGGGGCGCTCTGCGAACCGTCGGCGTCCTCGTCCCCGGGGACGAAGCGGTACCCCAGCCCCCGTACCGCCTCGACGGGGTCCCGGCTGTCCGGACCGGCCGCCCGGCGCAGCTTCCGGCGCAGCCGCAGCACCGCGAACTTCACCCGGTCCCCGCCCGTGCCGCCGCTGTCGCCCCACACCCGCGTCAGCAGGTGCCGGGTGGTGACGACGCGGCCCCGGTTGCGGACGAGCAGCCACAGCAGCCGGTACTCGATGTCGCTGAGCCGCACCTCCTCGCCGTACCAGAGCACGGCCCGCCGCTCGGGCACCAGGCGCAGGTGCTCGCCCACGCCCTCGCCGGCCCACTGCCGGTGCCCGACGCGGCGCAGCAGCGCCTCGACCCGCGCCACCAGCTCCTCGCCGTGGAACGGCTTCACCAGGTAGTCGTCGGCACCCGCGCGCAACGCCCGCACCCGGTGCTCGACGCCCTCCAGGCCCGACAGCACCAGCACCGGCAGATCACTCACGTCACGGGCCCGGTTCAGCACCCGCCAGCCGTCCAGCTCAGGCACCACGAGGTCCAGGACCATCAGGTCGGGCCGCTGCGCGAACAGCAGCCGCAGGCCCTCACGGCCGTCGGCGGCGGTCACCACCTCGTACCCGGCCCGCAGCAGCAGCCCGCGCAGCGCCACGACCGTCGCGGCGTCGTCCTCCACGATCAGCAGCTTGGGCACCATCCACCGCCGGGGTCGAGAGCGGGCCGCGCCCCGCCCCGGGAGCGGCGGCCGGGCCCACCCCAGTCAACCAGGGGCGACGTCCTCCCGCAGCGCGGCCCCGCGCCTCCTCCCGGCGACGGGGCCGCGCGGCCCCCGGGCTCAGTTCCCCGCGCCCCGCACCGCCGCCACCGCCTTGCGGGCCGCGACCAGCACCGGGTCCCAGACCGGCGAGAACGGCGGCGCGTACCCCAGGTCCAGCGCCGTCATCTGCTCCACCGTCATGCGGGCCGTCAGCGCCACCGCCGCCACGTCCACCCGCTTCGCCGACCCCTCACGGCCGACGATCTGCACCCCGAGCAGCCGCCCTGTCCGCAGCTCGGCGATCATCTTCACCGTCATCGGCTTCGCCCCCGGGTAGTACCCCGCCCGCTGCGTCGACTCGATCGTCGCCGTGACGAAGCGCAGCCCGACCGCCGCCGCGTCCTTCTCCCGCAGCCCGGTCCGGGCGATCTCCAGGTCGCAGACCTTGCTCACCGCCGTACCGACCACGCCCGGGAACGTGCCGTACCCGCCGCCCACGTTGGAGCCGATCACCTGGCCGTGCTTGTTGGCGTGGGTGCCCAGCGGGATGTGCCGGGGCCGGCCCGAGACCAGGTCCAGGACCTCCACGCAGTCGCCGCCCGCCCAGATGTCCTCGTGGCCGACGACCCGCATCGCCTGGTCGGTCAGCAGTCCGCCCTGCGGGCCCAGCGGCAGACCGGCCTCCCGCGCCAGCCCTGTCTCCGGCTCGACGCCGATGCCGAGGACCACCACGTCCGCCGGGTACCTGACCGCGTCCGTCGCCACCCCCGTCACCCGGCCGTCCGCCCCGGTCAGGATCTCCGTCACGGCCGCCCCGTTGACCGTGGTGATGCCCAGCCCGTCCATCGCCTCGTGCACCAGCCGCCCCATGTCCGGGTCGAGCGTCGCCATCGGCTGCTCGCCCCGGTTCAGGACGGTCACCTCGAAGCCCCGCTTCAACATCGCCTCGGCCATCTCGACGCCGATGTACCCGGCGCCCACCACGACCGCCCGCCGGGCCCCCTCGGTGCCCAGCGCGTCCAGCGAGTCGAGCAGCGCCTGACCGTCGTCCAGGGTCTGCACCCCGTGCACCCCGGCCGCGTCCATCCCCGGCAGTTCCGGGCGGACCGGACGCGCCCCGGTGGCGATCACCAGCTTGTCGTACCCCGTCCAGTACGCCTCACCGCTCTCCCGGTCCAGCGCCCGCACCCGCCGCCCGGAGACGTCCAGCCCGGTCACCTCGGTCCGCATCCGCAGATCGATGGACCGCTCCCGGTGCTCCTCGGGCGTACGGGCGATCAGGTCGTCGCGCGCCCCGACGTCGCCGCTCACCCAGTACGGGATGCCGCACGCGGAGTACGAGGTGAAGTGGCCGCGCTCGAACGCGACGATCTCCAGCTCGTCCGGCCCCTTGAGCCTGCGGGCCTGGGACGCGGCGGACATGCCCGCCGCGTCCCCGCCGATGACCACCAGTCGCTCCGCTGCCATGCCGGGCTCCTTCCGTCCGATCAGAGGGCCCCACGCTACGGTGCCGGGGCGGTCAGGAGGCCGCCGCACCCCCGTTGTCGCCGGCCGACCGCGCCGGAAGCGAAGCGGCCGTACGACGGGCCTCCCGGCGCCCGCGCAGCACCCGCCAGACCACCACGCCCAGCGCCGCGGTGAGCAGGAACGGGAACGTCGCCCCGAACGCCACCGCGATCCACCGCAGCATCGTCACGAACGCGTCCCAGCCGCCGCCCAGCGCGTCCAGGAACCCGGGGTCGTCGTCCTTCTCCTCCCCGTCGTCGCCCGGGGCGTCCGGCGGCGTCAGGTCCAGGGTGATCGTCGCCAGCGAGGTGCGGTCCTTCAGGCTCGCCTGCTGGGCCAGCAGCGACTCCAGATCGGCCTGGCGGCTGCTCAGCTCGCCCTCCAGGGCGACCACGTCGCTGATCCGCTCCGCCTTGTCCATCAGCTCGCGCACCCGCGCCACACTCGCCCGCTGGGTGGAGATCCGGCTCTCCACGTCGACCACCTGGTCGGTGACGTCCTTCGCATTCGAGGTGCGCGCCAGCAGCTTCCCGGACCCGGACAGCTCCCGCAGCACCTCCCCGAACCGCTCCTGCGGCACCCGCAGCACCAGGTGCGACGTCTCCCGCGTGTCGTCGAGCCGCTCGGTGTTCTCCGACGCCACCAGACCGCCCGCCCCCTCCGCGGCGGCGCGCGCGGCGGCCACGGCCTTCGGCACGCTCTTCGCCTCGACGGAGAGCGTGGCCGTACGGATGACGTGGCTCGCCGCCGTCTTCGGCGCCTTCTTCCCCGACGCCTTGCCGTCCGCCCGCGACTCGGTGGCGGCGGAGGCCGCCCCGGCCCCGTCCGGCCCGTCCGCGAACCCCTCGCGCGAAGCGGCCTTCCCGTCCGCCGCCTTCGCCCCGCTGTCCGACGCGTCGCCCGACGCCCCGCAGCCGCCGACGGCGAGCAGGAGGCCGAGCGTTCCGGCGACGAGCACCGCGCGCCCCCGGACGAAGGACCGATCGATTCCGCTGTTCATGCTCACAACACGTCCCCCCAGGACCTCGGTTGATGTCGTCTGTTCGACGGGGCGGTCCCGTGACGGGTTGCCGGTGGGCGGTTGCGAAGTGGTCACGGTCAGGACGCGGAACGGGTTTGAGAGAGTGGACCCATGCAGCGTTCTCAACAGCGTGCGGACACGCCCCCGGGCCACGTCGTCGTCATCGGCGGCGGCATCGCCGGCCTGGCCGCCGCCCACCGCCTCGTCGCCACCGGGGTGCGCGTCACCCTCCTGGAGGCGACGGACCGGCTCGGCGGCAAGCTCATGACCGGCGAGATCGCGGGCGTCCAGGTCGATCTGGGGGCCGAGTCGATGCTCGCCCGGCGCCCCGAAGCGGTCGCCCTGGCCGAGGAGGTGGGCCTGGCCGACCGGCTCCAGCCGCCCGCCACCGCCACCGCCTCCCTCTGGACCCGGGACGCGCTGCGGCCCATGCCCAAGGGCCACGTAATGGGCGTGCCCGGCGACCCGGCGGTCCTCGGCGAGGTGCTGTCGCCCGAGGGCCTGGCCCGGATCGCCGAGGAGCGCGACCTCACCCCGACCGCCGTGGGCGACGACGTCGCGGTCGGTGCGTACGTCGCCGACCGGCTCGGCCGCGAGGTCGTGGACCGGCTGGTGGAGCCCCTGCTCGGCGGGGTCTACGCGGGCGACGCCTACCGGATCTCGATGCGCGCCGCCGTGCCCCAGCTCTTCGACGCGGTCCAGGAGGGCGGCCCGCTGCTGGACGCCGTCCGCCGCATCCAGGAACGCGCCGCGGCCCGGCAGCAGACCGGCCCCGTGTTCCAGGGCATCGCGGGCGGCATCGGCACGCTCCCGGCCGCCGTGGGCGACGCCGTACGGGCCGGTGGCGGCGAGATCCTCACCGCCACCCCCGTCCTCGGCCTGACCCGTACGGAATCCGGCTGGGCCGTCCGCACCGACGCCCGGACCATCGCCGCCGACGGCGTCGTCCTGGCCGCCCCCGCCTGGTCCGCCGCCACCCTGCTGGCCGCCGAGTCCCCGGCCGCCTCCGCCGAACTGTCCGGCGTCGAGTACGCCTCGATGGCCCTGGTGACCCTGGCCTTCCGGCGCGCCGACATCGAGGCGCACACGGCGCTGCGCGGGCGCTCAGGCTTCCTCGTGCCGCCGGTCGACGGGCACACCATCAAGGCGTCCACGTTCTCCAGCAACAAGTGGCAGTGGGTCGCCGACGCCGCGCCCGACCTGTTCGTGCTCCGCACCTCCGTCGGCCGCTACGGCGAGGAGGACCACATCCACCGCGAGGACGGCGAACTCGTCGCCGTCTCCCTGCGCGACCTCGCCGCCGCCACCGGCCTCACCGCCCGCCCCGTGGACACCGAGGTCACCCGCTGGATCGGCGGCCTGCCGCAGTACCCGGTCGGCCACCTCGCCCGGGTCGCCCGCATCCGCGACGCGGTCGCCGGACTGCCCGCGCTGCGGGTCTGCGGCGCGGTCTACGACGGGGTCGGCATCCCGGCCTGCGTCGCGAGCGCGCACCGGGCGGCCGACGAGATCCTCCGCGACCTGGCGGAGAACCCGGGCGGAAGCACGGGCATGAACCCGGCGCGGATCGACGGGGAGATCGCGGGGGAGATCATCGCCACGCCGACCCGGGTTCGGGGCACGGGGAGCGAGGCGGGACAATAGCCGTATGAGTGCTCCTGAGACTGCGACATCAAGCAAGAGTCCGAACGCCGGCAAGAAGGCCAAGGACCTCAACGAGGTCATCCGCTACACCCTGTGGTCGGTCTTCAAGCTGCGCGACGTGCTCCCCCTGGACCGCGCCGGATACGCCGACGAGGTCCAGGAGCTGTTCGACCAGCTCGCCGCCGAGGACGTCACCGTCCGCGGCACCTACGACCTTTCGGGTCTGCGGGCCGACGCGGACATCATGATCTGGTGGCACGCCGAGACCTCGGACCAGCTCCAGGACGCGTACAACCTCTTCCGCCGCACCAAGCTCGGACGCGCTCTCGAACCGGTCTGGTCCAACATGGCCCTGCACCGGCCCGCCGAGTTCAACAAGTCGCACATCCCGGCGTTCCTCGCCGACGAGACGCCGCGCGACTACATCAGCGTCTACCCCTTCGTCCGGTCCTACGACTGGTACCTGCTGCCCGACGAGGACCGCCGCCGCATGCTCGCGGACCACGGCAAGATGGCCCGGGGCTACCCGGACGTCCGCGCCAACACCGTCGCCTCGTTCTCGCTCGGCGACTACGAGTGGATCCTCGCCTTCGAGGCCGACGAGCTGTACCGCATCGTCGACCTGATGCGCCACCTGCGCGCCTCCGAGGCACGTCTCCACGTGCGCGAGGAGGTCCCGTTCTACACGGGCCGCAGGAAGAGCGTCGCGCACCTGGTGGCCGGGCTCGCATAGCCAGCGAGTCCCGCACCACCCCAGCCCGGAAGATCAGAAGGGCGGGCACCGGGCACCGACCGTGCCGCCCGCCGTTCCAGCGACACCGGGTTCGGCTTCGGGGGCCGCCGCACCGTGAAGGTGCGGCGGCCCCCTCGCCGTACGCGGGTACGCCCGTACGCCGCTGCGTCCGCGTGCCTGTACGCCGGTGCGCTGCTGTGCTCGTACGCCCTTACGTCCGTCCGCGTGCCCGTACGGCGCGCGCCTTCGGCGTCAGTCCAGCGACACCGCGTTGGGCTCGGGTCGGGCGGCGCAGTCCGCGCTCCGCCCCGGCACCTCGCCGGTCAGCAGGTACCGGCGCAGATGCTCGTCCACGCACGGGTTCCCGGCCCCGCCGACCCCGTGCGTCCCCGCGCCCCGCTCGGTCACCAGCGACGAGCCGGGCAGCCGCCTCCGCAGCTCCAACGCCCCCCGGTACGGGGTCGCCGCGTCCCGCTCCGCCGCCAGGATCAGCACCGGCGGCAGCACGCCCCACCGCGTCCCGACCTCCAGCGGGCGCTGCCGGGGCGCCGGCCAGAACGCGCACGGCAGATTGGTGAACGCGTTGTCCCACGCCTCGAAGGGCGCGACGCGCGCCAGCTCCGTGTGGTCGCGGTCCCAGACGGCGAAGTCCTCGGGCCACGGCGCGTCGTTGCATTCGACGGCCGTGTACACCGCCTGCGCGTTCTCGTTGTCCTTGGCCGCCACCGCGCGCGGGGACGCCTGCGCCACCAGCGGTTCCGGGTTGCCCCGGACGTACTCGGACAGCGCCGTCGCCCGCATCGCCCAGTAGTCGTCGTAGTAGCCGGCCGACAGGAACGCCCCGTGCAACTGCCCCGGTCCGACCTTGCCGCCCGCCGGCTTCACCGCCAACTCGGCGCGCACCGCGTCGTAGTGCTTCCCCACCGCTTCGGGGGTGGTGCCCAGGCGGTACACGTCGTCGTGCTTCGCCACCCAGCGCCGGAAGTCCTCCCACCGCCGCTCGAAGGCCACCGACTGGCCCATGTTGGAGCGGTACCAGATCTGCTCGGGGTCCGGGTCGACCACCGAGTCGAAGACCATGCGCCGTACGTGGGTGGGGAACAGGGTCGCGTACAGCGCGCCGAAGTACGTCCCGTAGGACGCCCCCATGAACGTGAGCCGCGGCTCGCCCAGCGCGGCCCGCAGCACGTCCAGGTCCCGGGCATTGTTCAGCGAGGTGTAGTGGCGCAGGGAGTCGCCCGCGTGTTCGGCGCAGCCTCGCGCGTAGGCCCGCGCACGGGCGATCCGCCGCTCCTTGTCCGCCTGCGTGGGGTGGACGGGGGCGTCGGTCGGGCCCTTCGTGTACGCGGACGGGTCCTGGCAACTCAGCGGCGAGGAGGACCCGTTCACCCCGCGCGGGGCGTAGCCGACCAGGTCGTACGCCTCCGCGATCTCCTTCCACTCCGGCAGTTCCCCGGCCATCGGGAAGGTGATGCTGGACGCGCCGGGCCCGCCCGGATTGTAGACGAACGCGCCCTGCCGGTCCTCGGCCGGACCGGTGGCGGGGGTGCGGCTGACGGTCAGCTCGAGCTGCCGCCCGTCCGGTTCGGCGTAGTCGAGCGGCACTTTCACCGTGCCGCACTTCAGGGAGTCCGGGAGCATCTCCTCCTCGGGGCAGGCGGCGAAGTCGATCCCGGCGGACGCGGCGCGGGCGGCGGCGATCGCGGTGCCCCGGGCCTCGGCGGGGCCCCGGCCCTCCCGGGCGGCCGCCGGCGCGACGGCCAGAGCGGACAGGACCAGGGAGCCGACGGTGGTGTAGAGCGCAGCTGTTCTCACGCGCGGTACCTCTCTGCGGATGAGGAGAGGGACGGCGGTGCCTCTCCGCGGATGCGGAGAGGGATGGTCGGGCGGGCGGGCGGCGATGTCCAGCACTGTCGTCGCATGTCCCCGTGAACCACCCCTATGGGTGGTCAACGACCTTACGTACAGGGCTGTTTCAGGCCGCTCGGGTCCTGTCCGGGAGCCGTCTCCGCCGCGTCCGCTTCAGGGGCCACGGCTGTCTTCGCCGCGCCCGGTTTCAGGAGCCGCGCCGTCTCCGAGGCGTCCGGTTCAGGAGCCGCCGCCTCCGCACCCACCACCGCCTCCGCCCCCGCAGCCGGAGCCGCCGCCTCCCCCTCCGCAGCTCGATCCGCCGCCTCCGCAGCTCGACCCCGAGCCACCGCCGCACCCGGAGCCCGAGGAGCACCCGGACCCGCCGCCGCATCCCGACCCGGAACCGCCCCCGCTGGACCCGCCGCAGCTCGATGCGCCGGGGCCGGAGGCGGCGCACCAGACCGTCGTGGCGGCGACGGCGGTGGCCCCCGTCGTGGAGGACCCGTAGGTGTGGCCGGAGGAGCGGCGGCGGCGCGGGGCGCCCAGCCGCGCCGCCGCGATCAGCTGGGCCCGGAGCGCCGGGTCCGGCAGCGCGCGCAGCCCCCGCACGGCGACCAGGTGGGCCGGGTCGGCCGCCTGGGCGTGGGCCGCCCCGAACCCCTGCGCGGCCCGGCGGCCCGCCCCGGTGATCCGCCTCGCCGCGACCGAGGCGACGACGAGACCGCTGATCCCGCCGACCACGATCGCCGGCAGCATCTTGACGACGAACGGGGCCGGCAGGTCGAAGGACGCGCCGTGCGTCGCGTACTGGAGGACCGTCAGCACGATGGAGACCGGGAACGCGACCAGGCAGCTCACGCCCTGTACCAGCCCCCAGCGCCATACGCCGCGGTTCGCGGCGGGCGGGACGAGCAGCCCGCGCTGTGCCAGCCCGTCGCCGATCTCCTGCACCGCCGGGTGACGCATCGCCGCCTCCCGTATGACGTGCAGCGCGCCGCTCGGAGCGGCCGACAGCTCGTGGAGCACGGCGCGTTCCACCGGGTCGTCCGCCTGCGGACGCTGTACGGAGATGATGCCGGGGCCGCCGATGAGCACGCGGCCGTCCGCGTACAGGGCGGTGAGCGCGGTGTCCACCACCCTGGCCGGTCCGCCGTTCAGGAACGCGGCCTCGTAGAGGTCGTGGACGCCGGGGAAGGGCCCGGCCGAGGGGCGGCGGGACCCGGCGGAGACGGCGGTCGTGACGAGGAGGACCGCCGAGACGAGAGCCGCGATGTTCAGCAGCAGAGCGAGAGCGTTCACGGCGTTCACCTCCCCACGAGGGCGGCGCGCGCCGCACGGATCAGCCGGGTGGCCCGGCCCGGCGGGCGGGAACCCGAGCGGTCCCGCCACCAGTACGTCAGCTCGCGCCGCGCCACCGGATCGGCGGGGCCGCCCGCGATGAGCACGTGCTCGGCGAAGTCCAGGGCGTCGCGCCGGTAGCCGCCGGACATCGGCCGGCCTCCCGCGTACGCGAGGAACGCCGCGCGGTAGCCGTCGCCGAGGATCTCCGGCAGCTCCGGGGCGACCTTGGCGACGACGTCCGCGCGCTTGGCCGCCAGCGACCTGCTCTGCACCCGCAGCCGCGCGGGGTCGAAGCCGGCGGGGGCGGGCGTCCCGGCGACCAGCGCGGAGAGCAGCGCGGTCTGTGCGACGGCCGTACGGTCACGGGCGGCGTCGGAGACGGACGACGCGGAGACGGAGGGCGCGGGGGCGGCGGGAACGGTGACCGTCCGGGCCGGGGATCCCACCGGAACCTGAGACCCCGCCGGGGGCGCCGCCTTCCGCAGCGTCGCCCGGATCGCGTCCAGTTCGCCCGCCAGCTCCCGCGCCGGCGGGAACGCGTCGTCCCGCTCCAGCAGCACGCCCGGCGGTTCGACCCGGGACCGCAGCTCCGCCAGCACCTCCAGCACGGGAGCGGTCACCGGGTGGGCGTGCGTGTCGTGCCAGACGCCGTTCTTCTCGACCCCGCCCGCCACGTGGACGTACGCGATGGCCTCCACCGGCAGCTCGTCCAGCGCCTTCGCCGGGTCCTGGCCGAGGTTGACGTGGTTGGTGTGCAGATTGGCCACGTCGATCAGCAGCCGCACCCCGGTCCGCTCGACCAGCTCGGCCAGGAACTGCCCCTCGGTCAGCTCCTCGTCGGGCCAGGTGATCAGCGCGGCGATGTTCTCCAGGGCGAGCGGCACCGGCAGCGAGTCCTGCGCGATCCGCACGTTCTCGCACAGCACGTCGAGCGCGTCCCAGGTGCGCGGTACCGGCAGCAGGTGCCCCGCCTCCAGCCCCGGCGACGCGGTCAGCGGCCCCCCGGACCGTACGAACGCGATGTGCTCGGTCACCAGCGGCGCGCCCAGCAACTCGGCCCGCGCCGCCAGGGCGGCGAGGCGGCCGGGATCGGGCCGGTCCGCGCCGCCGAGGCCGAGCGCCACCCCGTGCGGCACGACGGTGACGCCGCGCTCCCGGAGCCGTACCAGGGAGTCCGGCAGATGGTCGGCGCAGAGGTTCTCCGCGACCGCCTCCACCCAGTCGATCCCGGCCAGCGCCTCCACCTCGTGCGCGATCTCCGGCCGCCACCCGATGCCGATGCCCAGTTCCATGGTGCCCCCGTCCCCCTGCTCACCTCGTTCTGTTCCGGGGTCATGGCCCCGTCACGAGGCGATGAACCCGAGCAGTGGGACGTTCAGAGCAGGATTTGAGGTTCCCGGCCCGCCGCGCCCGCCGCCCCCGGCCCGCCCGCCGCGGGCATCGGCGGCCTCCGGGGAGGTGGCGGAGGAGGCGCTCAGCGGCGCAGCGCCGGATGGTCGGCGATCACGGTGCAGGAGCCCGGGGCGATCTCGGTGAACCCGGCGTCGCGCACGACCGGCAGCCCGCTCTCCGTCAGCTCCCGCCAGCGCGCCGCCCCGGGGGTCGCCACGGAGAGCGGGAACCCGGCCTCGCGCCACGCCTTGCGCTCGGTCCCGGACAGTTCCCACCAGGCGAGCTGCGCCCCGTGCCCGACCTGGGCCATCGTCTTGCCCGCCGACATGTCGACCTCGGGGTTCAGCCAGAGCACCGGGCCGGACAGGTCGGGCGCGGCGGGCGGCTCCGGGTCCTCCAGATCGGTGCCCGACACCTGGAGCTTCGCCAGCTCCTTGGGCCAGCCGTCCAGCGGGATCGGCGGGAACACCCGTACCTCCGCGCCGTCCTCGCCCGTCACCGTGATGCCGTCCAGCGCCGCGGCCTTGCGCCACTCCGCGCCGCGCGCCCGGCGCACGACCTTGCGGATGCGGGCGTCCTGCCAGTCCCGCATCGCCTCCGCCCACGCCCCGTCGCCGAGGGACCGCTCGTCGGCGAGGATCGTCAGCACCGCGCGGGCGGCGGTCCGCAGGGCGTCGGTACGGGCGGGCGGGTCCGTCTTCTCCAGGTGGAGCACCAGCGGCAGGACGAACTGCGGCGCTTGGTCGCGGTCGGTCGGGCCGCTGCGGAAGGGGCTCTCGGAGGCGGGGGAGGGGATGTCGTCGCTGCTCACCGCCCCAGTCTGCCAGGCGGGCGCGGTCACCTGCTTGGCGGAACGGCGTGGTCCGGGTGAGGATGCTCCGCATGAAGAGCGATCTCTTTTCCAGCGAGCACCTGGCCCAGCCGGCCACCGCCCCCGGCATGACCCTGCAGAACGCCAAGTCGATCAAGTACGCCGTCAACGGGGAGATGCACGCCCGCCAGGGTTCGATGATCGCCTTCCGCGGCAACCTCCAGTTCGAGCGCAAGGGCCAGGGCATCGGCGGCATGCTTAAGCGCGCGGTCACCGGTGAGGGCCTCGCGCTCATGGCCGTCCGGGGCCAGGGCGAGGCGTGGTTCGCGCACGAGGCGGCGAACTGCTTCATCGTGGAGCTGGACCAGGGCGACTCCATCACCATCAACGGCCGCAACGTCCTGTGCTTCGACCCCACGCTCTCCTACGAGATCAAGACGGTGAAGGGCGCCGGCATGGTCGGCGGCGGCCTCTTCAACAGCGTCTTCACGGGCTACGGCAAGCTCGGCCTGATGTGCGAGGGCACCCCGATCGTGATCCCCGTGACCTCCGCCCAGCCGGTGTACGTGGACACGGACGCGGTCGTCGGCTGGAGCCAGCAGCTCACGACGAGCCTGCACCGCTCCCAGAGCGTCGGCTCGATGGTGCGCGGCGGCTCCGGCGAGGCGGTCCAGCTGATGCTCCAGGGCGAGGGCTTCGTCATCATCCGCCCGAGCGAGGCCAGGCCGGAGAAGACCTCCAACTGAGGCCGCACCGAAGGGGCCCGGGGGTACGGGGCGTGGAGTTGCGGGGAGTGGGGCACCGGTACGGCCTCCGGGGCGCCTGGGTGCTGCGCGGGGTGGACGTCGCGCTGCCCGCCCGCGCCCTCGTCCGGGTCGAGGGCGCCAACGGGGCCGGGAAGTCGACCCTGCTGCGGTTGCTGGCCGGGATCGACACCCCGGCGGAGGGGCGGATCACGGGCCGCCGGGCCCGTACGGCGTACGTCCCCGAACGCTTCTCGGCGACGCTGCCCCTGACGGCCACCGACTACCTCGTCCACCTCGGCCGCGTCCACGGCCTGCGGACCGCCGAGGCGAAGCGGCGCGCGGGGGAGTGGCTGACCCGGTTCGGGGCGGCCGAGCACGCCCGCACCCCACTCGCTGAGCTCTCCAAGGGCACCAGCCAGAAGGTGGCCGTGGCCCAGGCGCTGCTCGCCGCCCCCGACCTGCTGGTGCTGGACGAGGCGTGGACGGGGCTCGACGCGGCCGCCCGCGCGGAACTCGACCGTGCCGTGGCCGAGCGCGTCGCGGCCGGCGCCACCGTCGTCTTCGTCGACCACGATCCCCGACGTCTGGCCGGAGCGGCTGATCTCACGCTGCGGGCCGGGGACGGCGGGGTGGGTACGGTGACCGCGCCGGTCGCGACCGGTATCGCCCCGGGCCCCCGCGTCCTGGTCGTGGCCGTGGGGCCGCGCGGGGCGTCCCTGCCGACGCCGTTGCCCGGCGACCCGGACCGGGAACGGGGAGCCGGCACTCCGGGCTCCGACTCCGTACGCCTCACGGTCGCCGCGTCCCACTCGGACGCGCTCCTGAAGACGCTGCTGACGGCCCGTCCGCCCTGGCACATCCGGCAGGTCGCCGCGATGGGGCCGCCGGAGCCGTCCCGGACCGTCCGACCTGCCGGGAGTGCCGAGGGGCCGACGTCACCCGGGCCGGGCGGGAGCGTTCGGGCGACCGGCTCCGCTCAGCCGATCGAGAGGCCCGCGACACCGTGACCGCGCTCCTCCGCTACCAGGCCGCACTGCTGGCCCGCTCCCAGCGCTGGCTCGCGCCCCTTCTGCTGTACGCCGCCGTCCTCGCCGTCGGTGTGCAGGGCGGGCAGCCCGTGCTGGGCTCGCTCGGCGTCGCGGCAGCCGCCCTGCTGCCCGTCACCGCCTGGGCCGTCCACCTCTGCGTCGGTCAGGAACCGCCCGCCGCCCGGACCGTCGTCTCGGCGGCCGTCGGGGCCCGGCGAGTCCATCTGGCGTCCCTGCTCACCGGCACGGGCTGTGCGGCGGCGCTCGCGGTGGTGAGTACGGCCGTCGTCCTTCTCGTCAGCGCCCCCGTCACCGACGACGGCGCCCACGAGGTCGCCCGGTCCTCCGCCGCGCTCGCGGGACTGCTCGCCTCCCTCTGCTGTGTACTGCTGGGCGCGGTCGTGGGCGCGCTGAGCACACGTCCCGTGGTGGAACGCCGGGGCTGGTCCGTCGCGGCGGCCGTACTCGGGTCGCTCCTCGTGCTGGTGGCCGCGGGCTCCCCCGCGCGGTACGCGGTCACGGATCTGGTCACCGGATCGCGGACCGGGACGTTTCATCAGCCCGTCCTGCCGCTGCTCGCCGCGCTGGCCGTCGCCGCTCCCGTGGCGTACTTCGTGTGCCGAACAGCCGCCCGGCGCGGGTGAGTAGGCTCGTGGGCATGAGTACGGGTACGAGCACGGGCGGCGGCGCGGACGACGACGGTACGTACTGCGTGCCTGCCGGGCCCGGAGCACCGGCCGCGCCTCCCGGCCCGGGAGGCGCGGCCGGCGGTCCTCCGTACGCCGAGTGCGTGCTGTGCCGCGAGCCGACCGAGTACCCGGAGTCGACCCCGGGCGCCACGCTCTGCCCGGTCTGCGCCTGGCAGGAGGCCGGCCGCTCGGCCTGTTCCGGTTAGAGCGTGTCCGGCGCGTCCTGACCGGGTCCACGACGCTGGCCCGCCTGTCCGCCCCTGATCCGCCGGACACCCCTCAGCGCGCCTGTTCGACCCTGGTCCGCCGGGCACCCCTCAGCACGCCAACCACCCCGCCGGGCGCGTCGCCGGGGTGCGCGGCGAGTACCGCGAACCCGTCGCTGGGCGCGGTCATGGGCGCCCCGGGCACACGTCCCGTGGGCCCGGTGACCGGAGAGCGCGAGCGGGCCGGTCACGTACGGGATGTCCGGCCCGCCGACCGGCACCCCGCCCCATGGCCGCCCCGCGACCCCATCCGACAAGGCGCTACTGGTCGAACAGCCTGTCCAGGTGCTGGTCCACGGCCTTGAGCACGTCCTGGGGATCGATCACGCGCAGTTCGATCAGGGTGGCGAAGCCGGTGAGAGCGAGAAGAAGGTCGGTCTCGGTCGCCGGGTCGCGGGTGGAGTCGATGTGCCCGTCCGCGATCGCCCGGCGAATCAACCCCTCCATCTGAGCGCGTCCCTTGGCCATGGCGTCACGCGTGCGCGCGAGTACCTCTTCGTCGTGCAGCGCCTCCAGGACGTACGCGGCGTTCATCCGGCTGGTCGCACGGGCGTCGGCGTGGAGCGGAAGCATTTCCGTGAGCGTCAGTCGGAGTACGTCGCGGGGGTGCGGCGGATCACCGAGCTGTTCCAGGCTTCGGCTGATGCGCTGCGTCGTCTGCTCGGCGGCGAAGTCCATGGCGAATGTGAGCAAGGCCTGCCGAGAGGCGAAGTAGTGCTGCAGCTGTCCATGGGAGATGCCTGCCTCCCGTGCGATCTCGCGCAGGCTCAGGTGCTGCACTCCGCGCAGATCCACCACTCTCCACAGCGCTCGGGCGATCGCTTCGCGGCGTTCGCGGTGATCCACTTGTTTCGGCATGGTCCGCCCCGTTCCTGGTTCTCATACAGTTGACATAATACAGGTGACCGATAAACCCTGGGGAACCTACGGACACCGGCCGGAGAGGACGAGCTGTGCCTGAGCAGCCAAGAGTGCGCACCGCCGAGGGCTATGTGGAGGGCCGCCGGCGACAGGGTCACGCGGTGTTCCGCGGTATCCCCTACGCTCAGCCGCCCGTGGGCGCGCTCCGCTTCGCCGCGCCTGTCCCCGCGCGTCCCTGGGAGGGCGTCCGGCCGGCGGTCGCATTCGGACCCGCCGCACCGCAGTCCGGGCCGACCCGGGCGGATCCGTCCGACGGCACGGGCTGGCTGACGCTCGATGTGTCCACGCCGGACCCCGGCGGCGGGGGCCTGCCGGTGCTGGTGTGGATCATCTGCGGAGGCTACATGGCGGGGGACTCCGGTGATCCGATGTACGACCCCGCCGTGCTGACCGGGGCGGGGCTCGTCGTCGTGAGTGTCAACTGCCGAATGGGCGCGGAAGGGTTCGCCCTGCTCGACGGCGCTCCGGCCAACCGCGGCCTGCTCGACCAGGTCGCGGCACTGGAATGGGTGCGGCGGAACATCGCCCGGTTCGGCGGGGACCCGGAACTGGTCACCGTGGCCGGGCAGTCCGGCGGGGCGGGGTCGGTCGCCGCGCTCCTGACGATGGCGTCGGCGCGCGCCCTGTTCCGGAGGGCCATCACGCACTCGGTGCCGGGACTGCACTGCATGCCCGCCCTGGCGGAACAGGTCACCGCCACGCTCGCGGACCGCCTCGGCGTCGCGCCCACCGCCTCGGCGCTGGCCGGCGTCGCCCCGCAGCGTCTGGCGGACGAACTGACCGGTCTGTGCGTCGACCTCCCGCAGTACCGGGAGCGCTGGGGAAGGCTCGCCCACCTGGGTATCGCGGTGTGCCCCGTGATCGACGGCGACGTCCTCACGGAAACGCCCTGGACCGCTCTGACCGGCGGCCGTGCCGCCGGTGTCGACCTCCTCGTCGGCCACACCCGCGACGAGTTCCGGCTGTTCAGCGTCGCGACGGGGCTGCGGGGAACGTTCACCGCACAGGACGCCGACACCGCCCTGGACCTGTTCGCCCCCGCGCCGGACGGCCCGGACGCGTACCGTGCCGCCCACCCGCACGCGGACCCGGAAGACCTGCTGGAGACGGTGTTCTCCGACGCCACCTTCCGTATGCCGTCGTTGCTGCTGGCCGAGGCGAACACGGCGGCGGGCGGCAGCTCGTTCCTGTTCGAGCTGCAACTCGGCTCACCGACCATCGGCGGCGCCTGCCACAGTCTCGACGTGCCCTTGGCGTTCGGCACGATGGAGAGCCCCACCGGCAGGCAGCTCCTCGGCGACGAGGCCGCGTCCGAGGCCGTCGAGGTGTCGCGCGAACTCCAGCGGGGGTGGGTCCGGTTCGTCTCCACCGGCAGCCCCGGGTGGGCGGCGTACGATCCCGGCCGCCAGCTGACCCGCGTCCTGGCCGCCGAACCGAGGACCGTCCCCTATCCCGAGCAGGCTTCGCTCCGGATCTGGCGGGGCGTCCCCCCTGCCCCCTTCGACCTCACCTGAATCCGGTACGGCAGCCTCACCCGAACCCGGTACGGCGGCGCAGGGGCTTCGGGGGCGTCGCGGTGGCGCTGAAGACAATTCCTGACAGAGAGGAATTCAGGGAGTCCGCCACGCCCCCCTTCCTTTAGGTAGCGCTACGCATTGATAGGCGCCGGTCGGCCGCCGCACACTCTGGTGGCCGGAACACGCCGGACGGCGGGCGGAAGGTCCCGTGGCTACGACACCCCTCGCGAACACGGGTGTTCGGCTGCCTCGACCCCGCCGTCGGGCGTGGTCCCGGTGCGACCGGGCGGAGGGCGACGGCCTTTCCGCGCGGCGCGTTCCGCCACGGGCCGACCCACCGGCCCGCACGGGGCGGCCTCCGCCCCCGCCTCTTCCCGCGACGCTCCGTGCCGAGCGGCCCACCCCCCGCCAGGCCCGACCGGGTCTGTGACGCACCAAGAGGAGACACTGTGGATCGTCCCGTGCGCACCTTGCGCAGACTGCTCGCCGTAGGCGCCGGTGCCGCCCTGCTCGTCGGCGCCGCCTCGACCGCCGGGGCCGCCGCCGCGCCCGTGCCGCCGGGCGGCGGCGAGGGCCGGATCGTCGGTGCGGACCGGCCCGACGCCGTCGAAGGCTCCTACATCGTCACCCTCAAGGACTCCGTGGCCCGCACGGAGATACCCTCCGTCGCCAAGTCCCTGACCAAGCGTCACTCGGGCACGGTACGGAGCACCTACACCACCGCCCTGCGCGGCTTCTCCGTGAAGATGAGCGAGGAGAAGGCGAAGCGGCTCGCCGCCGACCCCTCCGTGGCCCGGGTCGAGGCAGACGGCGCGGCGTACGCCACCGGAACCCAGCCCAACCCGCCCAGCTACGGCCTGGACCGGATCGACCAGCGCAGTCTTCCGCTGGACAAGAGCTTCACCTATCCCAGCGACGCCTCCAACGTCACGGTCTACGTCGTCGACTCCGGCGTCCGCATGAGCCACAGCGACTTCGGCGGTCGGGCCACCAGCGGCTACGACTTCATCGACAACGACTCCAACGCGTCGGACTGTCATGGGCATGGCACGCACGTGGCCGGGACCGCCGCCGGCGGCTCCTACGGGGTCGCCAAGGGCGCCAAGATCGTCAGCGTCCGGGTCCTGAACTGCCAGGGCAGCTCCGGCACCACCTGGGACCCGGTCCTGCGGGGCATCGACTGGGTCACCAAGAACGCCAAGAAGCCCGCCGTGGTCAACATGAGCGTCGGCGGCGGCAAGACCCAGTCCATCAACGACGCCATCAACAACTCCATCTCCTCGGGCATCACCTGGGTCGTCGCGGCGGGCAACAACAACGCCGACTCCTGCCAGTACTCGCCCTCGTCCACCCCGGCCGCGATCACGGTCGGCGCCACGAACAGCTCGGACGCCCGCGCCACCGGCTGGAGCAACGGCCAGGCGTCCAACTACGGCACCTGCCTGGACATCTTCGCGCCCGGCGACAAGATCATCTCCACCTCGAACGGGGGCGACAACGCCAACCAGTCGATGAGCGGCACCTCCATGGCCTCCCCGCACACCGCCGGCGCCGCCGCGCTCCTCCTGGCCGCCGAGCCGTCGCTCACCCCGGCCCAGGTGCGGGACAAACTGGTCGCCAACGCCACCCCGGACAAGATCAGCGACGCCCGGACCGGCTCCCCGAACCGGCTGCTCTTCACCGGCACCGGCGGCGGGGAGGACCCCACCGACCCGCCTGGCAAGAAGTTCGAGAGCTCCGGTCAGGTCCAGATCCGCGACAACGCCACCGTCGAATCACCGATCACCGTGAGCGGCGTCTCCGGCAACGCGCCCGCCACCCTGGCGGTCACCGTCGACATCCGCCACACCTTCCGCGGTGACCTCAAGGTCGAGCTGGTCGCCCCGGGCGGCGGCGTGACCGTCCTGAAGAACTACAACGCCAACGACAGCGCCGACGACGTCCGGGGCACGTTCACGGTCAACGCCTCCAGCAGCCCCGCGAACGGTGTCTGGAAGCTGCGCGTCACCGATAACTGGGTCAACGACACGGGCAACATCAACGCCTGGTCGCTCCAGTTCTGACCGGCCGCCCCGGTCCAGGGGCCGGCCGCCCGGGACGGGGTCCTCAGCCCCCGCCCGGGGACCGGCCGCCCCGCCCCGGGAACGGCCCGGACGACTGCCGGTGATCCACGTCCCGAACCACGGTGGATCCCCGGCTCACCCGGCCGGTGAACCTCTCCGCGAACTCACCGGCCGGCGGGGGGCGTCCGCGGCGTCCGCACTCGCGCCGCGGACGTCCCCACTCTTCTCCCCGCCGCCGGGACAGGCCATCATGAGGCCGTCCCGGCGGCACGGCCGCATCCGCTCGGCCGCTCGTCATGCCGATGCCGCCCGGGGTGCGGAGGGACGCCATGAACGCCGAGCCACCACTCTCCGCCCCCGGCGCCCTGATCGGACGCTCCCGGCTCCTGGACGACCTGCGTACGGAACTCGAACGGCGACCCTCCGTCGTGGCGATCACCGGGGAGACGGGTGTGGGGAAGAGCCGGTTCGTCCGGGAACTCCTCCACGGGGCCGCCACCCCCTCGCCGTGCGGCATCGTCCTGACCGCCCGCTGCCGGGAGCCGGACACGAGCCCGGCCCCGTGCGCGGCCTGCGGCAGCCCGCCGGACGAAGCCCGAGCGCCGTGTGTCTGCGGCCGTGCGGCGGACGAGTCTCCAGCCCCGTGCGCCTGCGGTCCGGCGTCGAACACTCCGCCGTCCCCGCCGTTCGCCCCGATCATCGAGGCGTTCACGCCCACCGGCCCCCTCGCGGCCGGACTGCTCGACGCCCTGCCCCGGGACCTGCCCCCGGTGACCGGGGCCCTGCGCGGGCTGCTGCCCGACCTCGCCGACCGGCTCCCGCCCGCGCCGCCGCCCCTGGCCGAACCGCAGGCCGAACACCATCGCGTCCTGCGGGCCCTGTGCGCCATGACAGCGCACCTGGGCGACGCCGTGCTGGCCGTGGAGGACCTCCAGTGGGCCGACGCCGGGACCCGCACCTTCCTCCGTACGGTCGTCTCCGACCCGCCGCCGCGCCTCGGACTCGTCCTCACCGCCCGCGAGGACGGCGACGGGCTCCCGTTCCCGGTCCCCCTGCGCGCCCCGTCCCACGTCACGGTGGCCGAGCAGCGCCTCCCGCCGCTGTCGGTGGCGGAGACCGGGGAACTGGCCGCCGGACTGCTCGGCGCGCGGGCCGTGCCGGAGGAGTTCGCCGAGCGCCTGCACCGGGGGACGGGCGGGCTGCCGTACGTGGTCGAGGAGGTGCTGCGCCGACGCCCCGGCCGTACGGATGAGGGCGGCGACGGAGGCGGGGCAGCGGGCTCCGCCCCGGGCGCCGAAGCGGAGGAAGCGGAGGAAGTGGCGGGAGGCGAACCCGGCCGCCCTGCCCAGGGAAGTGAACCCGGCCGCCCTGCCCGGGGAGGCGAGCCCGGCTTCCCGGCTCGGGGAGGCGACCCGGGCCGTCCGGTACGGGGAAGTGAACCCGGCCGCTCGGCTCGGGAAGGCGACCCCGGCCGCACGGTCGCGGGAGGCGAACCCGGCTTCGCGCCCCCCGACGGAGCGCCGGAACTGCCCCTGCCCGCCTCTGTACGCCGGATCGTGGTCGAGCGGCTGAACCGCCTTCCCCCGGCCGCGCGCCGGGTGGTCGCCGCGGCGGCGGTCCTGCGCGACCCCGCGCCCGTGGACCTGCTGTCCGCCGTCGCCGGGTCGGGCGGACCGGAGGCCCGCCGCGCCCTCACCGCGGCGCTCCACCACGGCGTCCTCCGGGCGGCGGACGGCCGCTACGCCTTCCCCTACGACCTCGCGCGCCGGGCCGCCCACGAGGCGATCCCCGAACCGGAACGCCCCGTCCTGCACCTGCGCGCGGCCCGCGCCCTCGCCCGGCAGCCCGGCCCCGTACCGCTGGCGGCGATGGCCGGGCACTACCGTCACGCCGGCCGACGCACCGAGGCAGCGCGCTGTCTGGAGGCGGCCGCCGACCGGGCCGCCGGGGGTGGCGACGCGGGGACGGCCGCCGCCCACTACCTCGACGCCCTGGGCGACGGCCCGTCGCCCGCCGCCCGGGACCGGATCGCGCTCAAGCTGGCCCGCGTCGCGCTCAACGCCCGCCCCGGCCCCCAAGTGCCCGCAGCCCTGCGGCAGGTGCTCGACCGGCACTCCCTCGACCCCGGCCCGGCCGGTGAGATCCGGCTGCTGCTGGGCCTGCTGCTGCGCAACCAGTCGGGCTCCGGCACGGCGGCGCTGGAGGAGATAGCACGGGCCGTCCCCGACCTGCTCACCGTCTCCACCGGACAGGCCGCACGGGCGCTCGCGATCACCGCCATCCCCTCGCTCAAGGGCTGGTCGTTCCGCGAACACCGGCGCCTGCTGGCCGAGGCCGAGCGGCTGCTGCCCGAGGTCGCCGAGGAGGAGCTGCGGTCGGCCGTGCTGGCCAACCGGGCCACCGCCCTGGCCCTGATGGGCGACCCGTCGGCGGGGGACGCGGTGGCGGACCTGCCCGGCACCCTCACCGGTGAGGCGGCGGCGCGGGTGTACGCCAACCTCGCCGGGGCCGCGACCTCCCTCGGACACCCCGACCGGGCCCGGGCCTTCCAGGACCGGGCGTGGCAGGCGGTACGGACGCACCACGCCCCGTACCTGGAAGCGTTCGTCGAGACCACGGACCTGGTCGCCGCCTTCACCGGCGGCCGGTGGAAGGGGCTCCTGGAGCGGGCCGAACGCGCCGAGGAGCAGTACCGGAACGTGCCCGACTTCCACGCCGAGGCCCTGCTCGTCTGCGGGCTGCTCCGCCTCCACACCAAGGGCCAGACGGATGTGGCGCGCCGCCTGCTGGACCAGGCCGTGCGCACCACCGCGCTGGACACCGGTGTCGTGCTCACCTCCGCCGCCGCTGCCGCGGCCCGTGTCCACCTGGCCGCCGCCCGCCCCGCGCAGGCCGTCCAGGCGGCGGAGGGCGCGCTGCACCACGTCCGCCGCACGGGGGCGTGGGCGTGGGCGACGCCCCTCGTGCCGACGACCGTCGACGCCCTGATCCGGGACGGCCGCCCGGACGAGGCGCACCGGCTCGCCGCCGAATTCGCCGAGGGCGTCGCCGACCGGGACGCGCCGGCCGCCCGCGCCGCCCTGCTCACCTGCCGGGCCCTGCTCACCCCGCAGGAGGGCCGGCACCCCGCGGCCAGCCCGGCCCCGCCCACCGCCACGGACGGCCCCCGGCCCGGGAGCGCGACGCCCGACGCGCTGTACGGAGCCGCCGCCGACGCCTGGACGCGGCTGGAGCGGCCCTGGGAAGCCGCGTACGTCAGGGAGGCGTGGGGCCTCCACCTGCTGGCCACCGGGACGGCGGGTGGGCGGACGGTGCTGCACGAGGCGATCGCGGCCTACCAGGACCTCGACGCCGTGTGGGACGTCCTGCGCTGCCAGCGCGGGCTGCGGGAGCACGGTGAGGTCACCGTCCGCAGGCCCGGCGCGCTGGGGTACGGCGACCACCTCTCGCCCCGGGAGCGCGCGGTGGCCCGGCTGGCCTCGCTCGGGCTCTCGAATCGGGAGATCGCCCGCGAGCTGGTCCTCTCGCACCGGACGGTCGAACACCATGTGGCGCGTGCCCTGCGCAAGCTCGGCGTCTCCTCCCGTACGGAGATCGGCCCGCAGCTCGGACCGTGACCGGGCGCCTCGCGCCCCCTCCCCGCATCCCGCTTCCGGCTTCCCGCTCCCCGCATCCCGCTTCCCGGGAAGAGGCTCCCCTACCGCCCTCCGCCGTTCCCCATCAGCTCCGACACCTTCACGAAGCGGTAGCCGCGCGCGCGGAGTTCCGGCACGATCCGGCGTACCGCCGCCTCGGTGGCCGGGGCGGCGCTGCGGGTGCAGTGCATCACCACGAGGGACCCCGGCCGCACCCCGTCCAGCACCTGCCGGGCCACCGCGTCCGCGTCCGTGGCGAAGGCGTCGCCGCTGACCACGTCCCACTGCACCGCCGTCACGTTCGCCGGGGCCAGCGCGCGCAGCGCCGCGTCGTCGTAGCAGCCGCCGGGGAAGCGGAAGTACGGCACCACGTTCCGCACGCCCGCCTTCCGGAACGCGGTGAAGGCGCGTCGCACATCGGCGGTCATCGCGGCCTTCTCGACCACCGGCAGGCCGTAGCAGGGGGAGCTGAAGGCGTGGTGGCTGTACGAGTGGTTGGCGACCTCGAACAGCGGGTCGGCCCCGATGGCCTTCGCCTGCGCCGGGTACTCCTCGGCCCAGCGGCCGGTCATGAAGACGGTGGCGGGCACCTTCGACCGGCGGAGCAGGGCGATCAGGTCCGGGTTGTCGAAGCGTTCACCGGAGGCGGCCCGGGGGCCCTGATCGGCCGTCATGTCGGCGTCGAAGGTCAGCGCCACGACCTTCTCCGCCGACCGGCCCGCCGCGCCCCCGTCCGTCGCCCTCCGCTCGAAGACCGGCGTGCGTCCCGCCGGGCCGGGAGCAATCGTGGGCGGCTTCTTCGGGGAGGCGGAGGCAGAAGCGGAATCCGAAGCGTGGGCAGTGGCCGGGGCGGAAGCGGAATCCGGGGCAGGGACGGAAGGGGGAGGAGCCGACGCCTTCGGCGGGGGTGCGAGGGCGCCGGGGGCGGACCCCCCGCCCCCGCACCCCGTCAGGGCGGTGCAGGCCAGCACCCCCGCCACCGTCAGAGCCGTCGTCGTCCGCGCAGTAGTGATCACCAACGGAAAATATCCGACAATACGACTAAATGGTTCGGCGGCGCTCCGGGTGCCGGCCCACGCGGCCGGCTACGTCAGCACCACGGCCCCGTCACCGCGAACGTCGTCCCCGGCGTGTAGCAGTTCACGTACATCGTCGAACCGTCCGGCGAGAACGTGACCCCCGCGAACTCGCCCCACTCCGGCTCCTCCGGTGTCCCGATGTTCTGCCGCCCGCGCGCCATCGGGTAGACCTCCCCGCGCCGCGTCACCCCGAGCACGTGCTGCGCGCCGCCGCCGTCCTCGCAGACCATCAGCCCGCCGTCGGCCGCCAGGCAGATGTTGTCGGGGGACTCGCCGGGCAGCTGGATGTCGGTGTCCGGGCCGAAGAGGACGACCAGGGTGAGCCGCCGCTTCTTCGGCTCGTACCGCCACACCTGCCCGTAGTGGTCGGCCGCCGAGCCCTCCTCGCTGCGGGCGAAGCTGGAGACGAAGTAGACCGAGGACTCGCCCCAGTAGCAGCCCTCCAGCTTCTGGGCGTGCGTGATGCCCTTCCGGCCGAAGTCCTGGAAGCGGATCGGGGTCTCCTTGGCCAGCGGGTCCGGTACGGGGACCCACTCGATGCGGTCGAAGCTCTTGCCGGTCTCCTGAACGGCTGAGAGATCCGGCACGCCCGGCACCCGCATCGCCTCCAGCGCCCCGCCCGCCCGCAGCGACCCGGTGCCGCCGAGCGGCTTCTCGGGCAGGAAGCGGTAGAAGAGGCCGAACGGCCTGTCGAACGCGTCCTCCGTCTCGTACACGATCCCCGACCTCGGGTCCACGGCGATCGCCTCGTGCTGGAAGCGGCCCATCGCGGTGAGCGGGACGGCCCCGGTGCGGCGCGGATCGGCGCCGTCCACCTCGAAGATGAAGCCGTGGTCCTTGGTGTACCCGTTGGTTCCGGCCCGGTCCTCGGTCTCCTCGCAGGTCAGCCAGGTGCGCCACGGGGTGGGCCCGCCCGCGCAGTTGACCGCCGTACCCGCGATGGCGACCCGCTCGCCGAGTACCTTGTTGCGGCCGTCCAGCTCCAGGGTCGTACAGCCGCCCTTGGCCGCCGGGTCGTACGTCAGCCCCGCGACCGTCGGGACGCCGATCGCCGCCGTGTGCCGGTTCTCGTGGTTGCGCACCAGGTGGACCCGGCCGTGGCGGCCCTGAAGTGCCGTCATGCCGTCGTGGTTGCTGGGCACCCGGCCCTCACCGGAGCGCAGCGGGTCGCCCTCCCGGGACAGCACCCGGTAGCGGAATCCTTTCGGCAGATCGAGCAGACCGTCCGGGTCGGGGACGAGGGGGCCGTAGCCGTCGTGGCCGCGTGCGGCCGCCGTACCCGCGAAGAGTTCGGAGAAGGCCCCCGTGAAGGCGATCGCGGCGGCCGCGCCGCTGCCGGCCAGGACCTGTCGTCGTGTCGCGGTGGTGCGAGGTGCGGTTGACATGAGGTGACTCCCTGTTGGCGGACAGGTGAAGTGACCCGCACGTGTGTAGCACGCACGAAGGCGCGGGGGAACCATGCGCGCCCCCGCGCCCCGTGTCGCTGCTGGGACGGCCCAGGTGGGGAGGGCCGTCCGTGGGAAGCCCGGGGGAGTTCCGTCGGGACTCCCCCGGGGCGTCTTCCCGGCGGGTCCGTCAGGCGCCGGAGCGCCGGACCCGGGCGGCCGTCAGGCCAGCGACGCCGACAGCGTGATCGTCGTGCCCGACAGGGCCTGGCTGACCGGGCAGTTGGCCTTGGCGTCCTCGGCCGCCTTCACGAAGCCGGCCTCGTCGAGACCGGGGACCTCGCCCACGACGGTGAGGTGGACGCCGGTGATGCCGGTGCCGGGCTGGAAGGTCACGTCGGCCTTCGTCTCCAGCCTGGTCGGCGCGGTACCTGCCTGGGCCAGCCCGTGCGAGAGCGCCATCGAGAAGCAGCTGGAGTGCGCGGCCGCGATCAGCTCCTCCGGGCTGGTCTTGCCGTTCGGCTGCTCCGAGCGCGCGGGCCAGGAGACGGGGTACTCACCGATGCCGGAGGAGTCGAGGGAGACGACCCCCTTGCCCTCGATCAGGTTGCCTTCCCAGACCGTGTGCGCCTGACGCGTGGTAGCCATGCTGGATCCCTTCGAACGGTGTGCGCGGTTGTACGGGTAAGGGCGGGGTGCGCCGTCGTGCGCCGCTCCCCGCCGTGTCACGCCCCGAACCTACTGCGCCACCAGCCCCTTCGCGTCACGCGCCAGCGCCGTCAGCCGCGAGATCGCCCGGAAGTACTTCTTCCGGTAGCCGCCGTTCAGCATCTCGTCGCTGAACAGCCGGTCGAACGGCAGCCCCGACGCCAGCACCGGGACCTCCCGGTCGTACAGCCGGTCCGCCAGCACCACCAGGCGCAGCGCGGTCGACTGGTCGGGCACCGCCGTCACCCCGGTCAGGCACACCGCGCCCAACTCGTCGGTGAGCGCGCCGTACCGGCTCGGGTGCACCTTGGCCAGGTGGTCCAGCAGCCCGGGGAAGTCGTCCAGCGAAGCGCCCTCGGTGGCGTAAGCGGCCCGGGTCACCTGCTCGTCGCTGTACGGCGGCGGGGCCTCGGGCAGCCCGCGGTGCCGGTAGTCCTCGCCGTCGATGCGCAACGGGCGGAAGTGCGACGAAAGCCCCTGGATCTCGCGCAGGAAGTCGGCGGCGGCGAACCGGCCCTCACCGAGCTTGCCCGGCAGCGTGTTCGAGGTCGCGGCCAGCGCCACCCCGGCCTCCACGAGCCGGCTGAGCAGCGAGGAGACCAGCACCGTGTCGCCCGGGTCGTCGAGCTCGAACTCGTCGATGCACAGGAGCCGGTGCCCGCTCAGCGTCCGCACGGTCTGCTGGAAGCCCAGCGCGCCCACGAGGTTGGTCAGCTCCACGAACGTGCCGAACGCCTTCAGCGACGGCTCGGCCGGCGTGGCGTGCCACAGGGAGGCCAGCAGGTGGGTCTTGCCGACGCCGTAGCCGCCGTCGAGATAGATCCCGCGCGGTCCGGCCGGGGCGGCCGGCTTCCTGCTCCCGAACCACTTGCGGCGGCCGGAACCGGTGGCGTGCGCCCCGCCGAGCCCGGCGGCGAAGTCCGCCAGAACGGTGACGGCCTCGCGCTGGCTGGGCTGGTTCGGGTCGGGCACGTACGTGTCGAAGCGCACCGAATCGAAGCGCGGCGGCGGCACCATCTCGGCGACCAGCCGGTCGGCGGGGACGTGCGGCTCGCGGGCGCACAGGGACAGCGGGGCCGTTTCGGAGAGGGGGCTCTGCCCCGGAAACGCGGTGGAGGACGACACAACTCTCCACCCTAAGGCCCGTGCCAGACTGCAACCCATGCGAAGCCTGTTCCCTGTGACGGACCTGACAACCAGCACGTCGGAAGGCGGGGGCCCGGCAGGGCCTTCGGCCGACCGCGAGTGGAGCCTCGACGAACTGGCGGAGGCGTACGCCTACCCCGCCGCTCCGGACCGCCGGGCACCGGCCGCCGGGGGAGCGGACCCGTCCGGCGGCTCCTGGCTGCGGGCCAACATGGTCTCGACCCTCGACGGGGCCGCCCAGCACGAGGGGCGCTCGCAGCCCATCTCCTGCGCCGCCGACATGCGGATCTTCGGCACCCTGCGGGGCCTGGCCGACGTGGTGATCGCCGGAGCCGAGACCGTACGGCAGGAGGGGTACCGCCCCGCCCGCGCCCGGGAGGCGTTCGCGGCGCGGCGCGCGGCCGCCGGGCAGGGCCCCGCGCCCGCCGTCGCGGTGGTGAGCGGCTCCCTGGAGCTGGACTTCTCGCTGCCGCTGTTCACCGAGCCCCTGGTCCCCACCCTCGTCCTGACCGGCGCGGCGGCTCCGGCCGACCGGATCGCGGCGGCCCGGAAGGCGGGCGCGGAGGTGGTGATCGCGGGCGACGGGGCCGGGGTGGACCCGGCGAGGGCCGTGCGTGAGCTGGCCGACCGGGGGCTGCGCCGGCAGCTCACCGAGGGCGGCCCCCGGCTGCTCGGCCAGTTCGTGGCGGCCGGGGTGCTGGACGAGCTGTGCCTCACGATCTCCCCGATGCTCACAGCGGGTGACGCTCAGCGCATTGCCGGGGGCCCCGGCGTCGTCGTGCCGGAACGTTTTTTCCTGGCATCGCTCCTGGAAGAGGCCGGTTTCCTCTTCTCTCGGTACCGTCGGACTGACAGTTAGCGGAATTTGCCGTTCCGCTTAGCTTCGGATGGGCACACTTACCCCTGCAGTCCCCGTGGAAGCACGGGGAAGGATGGTTTCAGCAAACGACCGTCCACGGCCGAGAGCGCCGGGGACGAGACGAAGAACCGGAAGGGCGCCTGTCGTGTTCACAAGCGTTTTGATGATCGAGAAGCCGCTCAGCCCCGAGGACGTGGACTTCGTCACCACGCTCCACGGGGAGGAGCGCATCTCGTTCGTCGTTCTGTTGCAGCCGCGCGGCGACCAGGCCGATGTCCTGCTGCGCGCGATCGACGACGTGGCGATGGGGGAACTGAAGGAAGCGGTCCGCGAGGGCGAGGAGCCGGAGGGCGGCGAGGCCCGGGAACCCGCCGAGATCGGCCTCGAATACTCCCTACGCGCCCTGCGCCAGGCAGGGGCCGAGGCGGTCGGGCAGGTGATCGAGGAACACCCTCTCGACAAGCTGAAGACCGTCGTCGAGGACGCGGGCGCCGACGAGGTGATCGTCCTGACCGCCCCGCACTACGTCGAGGAGTTCTTCCACCGCGACTGGGCCTCCCGCGCCCGCCACAAGGTCGGCGTCCCGGTGCTCAAGCTCTTCGCGCACAGCGAATAGGCTGAAGCCGCGCGGTCGCCGGAGGCAAGCCGGTACCGCGTCGCCACGACACGCACCCCGAGGAGTACAGATGGCCCCCGGCATTCCCGCCGCCATGGAACGACCGCACTTCATCGGCATCGGCGGCGCCGGAATGTCGGGTATCGCCAAGATCCTCGCCCAGCGCGGCGCGAAGGTGGCGGGCAGCGACGCCAAGGAGTCCGCCACCGCCGAGTCCCTGCGGGCGCTGGGGGCGACCGTGCACATCGGACACGCGGCGGCCCATCTGGCCGACGACGCGTCGTGCGTGGTCGTCTCCAGCGCCATCCGCGCCGACAACCCGGAGCTGCTCCGGGCGGGCGAGCTGGGCGTCCCCGTCGTCCACCGCTCCGACGCGCTGGCCTCCCTGATGAACGGCCTGCGCGCCATCGCGGTGGCCGGCACCCACGGCAAGACGACCACCACCTCGATGCTGGCCGTCGCCCTCTCCTCGCTGAGCCTGGGCCCCTCGTACGCCATCGGCGGCGATCTGGAGGGGCCCGGCACCAACGCCACGCACGGCGAGGGGGACATCTTCGTCGCCGAGGCCGACGAGAGCGACCGCAGCTTCCAGAAGTACGACCCCGAGGTCGCGATCGTCCTCAACGTCGAGCTGGACCACCACGCGAACTACGCCTCGATGGACGAGATCTACGACTCCTTCGAGACCTTCGTCGGCAAGATCGTCCCCGGCGGCACCCTGGTGATCTCCGCCGACCAGCCGGGCGCGGTCGAGCTGACCCGCAGGGTCCGCGACCTCTCCGACCTCAAGGTCGTCACCTACGGCTCCGCCGAGGACGCCGACGTACGCGTCCACAAGGTCACCCCGCGCGGCCTGACCAGCGAGGTCACGGTCCTGCTGAACGGGAAGTTCCTCACCTTCACGGTCTCGGTCCCCGGCGCCCACTACGCCCACAACGCGGTCGCCGCCCTCGCCGCCGGGGTCGCCCTCGGCATCCCGGCGCACAACCTGGCCTCCGCGCTCGGCTCGTACACCGGGGTCAAGCGCCGCCTCCAGCTCAAGGGCGATGCGGCGGGCGTGCAGGTCATCGACTCGTACGCGCACCACCCGACCGAGATGACCGCCGACCTGGAGGCCATGCGCGGCGCGGCCGCCGACGCGCGCATCCTGGTCGTCTTCCAGCCCCACCTGTTCTCCCGCACCCAGGAGCTGGGCACCGAGATGGGCCAGGCCCTCGCCCTGGCCGACGCCTCCGCGGTCCTGGACATCTACCCGGCCCGTGAGGACCCGATCCCGGGCATCACCAGCGCCCTGATCATCGACGCGGCGAAGGCGGCCGGTGCCGAGGTCACCGCCGTCCACGACCAGGCCGAGGTCCCCGGGGTGATCGCGGGAATGGCGAAGCCCGGCGATCTCGTTCTCACCATGGGAGCGGGCGACGTCACCGACCTCGGCCCGCGCATCCTGGAGCACCTGTCCAGCGGTCACCAGTCGAGCTGAGGAGCGAGCCGTGCCGTACGACGTCGAGAAGCCGGACGAGCAGTGGCGGGAAGAGCTGACCCCCGCCGAGTACGCGGTGCTGCGCCAGGCCGGCACCGAACCCGCCTTCCGCGGTGAGTACACCGACACCAAGACGGCGGGGGTTTACTCCTGCCGGGCCTGCGGGTCGGAGCTGTTCCGCTCCGACACCAAGTTCGAGTCGCACTGCGGCTGGCCGTCCTTCTACGACCCGAAGGACACCGACGCGGTCGAACTCATCGAGGACCGCAGCCACGGCATGGTCCGCACCGAGGTGCGCTGCGCCCGCTGCGGCTCCCACCTGGGCCACGTCTTCCAGGGCGAGGGCTACCCGACCCCCACGGACCAGCGCTACTGCATCAACTCGATCTCGCTGACCCTGGCGCCGGACGAGGGCTGAGCCCTCGTCCGGTCCGTCGGTCGATCGATCGGCCGGTCCCGGCAGGTCGGGGTGTGGTGCCCCGGACCTCCTCGAACGGGGAGGTCCGGGGCACAGTGCTGTCAGGCGCCCGGGGCGGCGTGAGAGCGGCTTGATCTGTCGTCATACGCGTCTTACGCTCGAAGTATGGCGAAAACTCGGATCAGTATCAGCCTTGACCGGCAGCAGGCGGAGCGGATCAGAGAGCATGCGGAGCGGGCCGGAATGGACGTCTCCGCGTATCTGGTGCACGCCGCGGCGCGCCAGATGGCAGAGAGCGATGCCATAGAGGAACAGTTCGCGGAGGTGGACGCGGCCATCGCGCGGGCGGAGGCGGAAGCCGGTGCGATGCCTGATGAGGCCGAGGCGGATGCGGCGGAACTGACCGAGCGGCAACGCCGCGACGTCGAGGCCGCACTCGCGCTCGTGCACGGTGCCGACCAGCAGGGCGCGAGGACTCCGGGCCACGCGGCGTGAGCGGACGTGTTCCCGTGTACGACTCGGGCATGCTGATCGCGCTCGCGGACCGAAGGGCCAAAGCAGTCGCCCTCCACGAGGGAATGCGTACGTCCGCGCACCGTGCGCTGGTGCTCGGGCCCGTCCTGGCTCAGGTCTGGCGTCCTCGTCCTTCGACGATTCACGCATTGTCCGGTGTGCTGAAAGACTGCACGGTTCCGCAGGCCCGGTCGTCCGAGCCGCCCATGCGGGAGACGAAGGCGGGTCGCCCGGCATGTCTGGCCTGTGCTACCGGTCCGGACCTCACCGACTGGCGACGCGTCGGAACAGCACTCGGGCAGGCGGCGCTGCCGGCGAAGAAGAAGCCGGACGCGGTGGATGCCTGGGTCGCTCTGGCTGCCGCACGCCATGGCGGTGCGGTGATCTTCACCAGCGACCCCGATGATCTGCTGGCGTACCTGGCGGTTCTGCGACCGCATGACGTGCACGTCGTGGCTGTGTGAGCCGGACAGGGGCGGGCCCCGCCTCAAGGCTCACTCCGCCGTGCCGCCCGCTTCTCCGCTCGCCTGCCGTGCGCGGGTCAGCTCCTCGGTGGAGCGCCGCAGGATGTCGATGGTGCTTCCGACCCAGCGGGTGACCGCCGCGCGCTCCGCGGCGTCCATCTCCTCGACCAGGGCGTTCATCGCCTCGGCCATCGGCGAGAAGAGCCGGGCGAGGTCACGCCGGCGCCCCGGGGCCACGTGCAGGGAGTACCTGCGGCCGTCGGCGGCGTCGCGGCGCCGCTCCACGTGCCCCAGCCCGGTCAGCCGGTGCACGACCTTCGTGATCGCCGGATTGCTCAGTCCGGTGTGGGCCGCCAGTTCGCCCGGGCTCGTGCCCGGTGACCGGGCGATCAGGGAGAGGATCTTGTGTTCCGTCGCATTGAGACCCAGGTGGGCGGCGACGGCCTCGTGGAACAGGACGACCCGCAGGCTCAACTCCTGCCCCAGGGCGTTGCCGGCGGCCCTTGAGACATCCGCAGTGGTCATGGGAAGAGGCTAGCAAAACTACTTCACTTCAGTGAAATATTCTCGCTAGGTTGTTCCCATGACCACCATTTCCGCGACGCGCACCGCCGGGCGCCCGCTGCTGGACTCCCGCGTACTGTTCCGCACCTACGCCGCCACTCTTGTGGTGAATCTGCCGCTCCTGGCCCTGCTCCTGGTCCCGCAACTGCTCCGCAGCCGCGCCGGCTCGGAGGCGCTCCTCATGGTCGGCTCTTTCCTGCTGCTGGTTCTCGTCACGAGCGCGGTGGTGATCGCCCCGGAGGTCAGTGCCCGGGTCGCGCCGGCGGGCGACCACTGGCGTCCCGGCCGGGCACGGTCCCGCACTCGCGCCATGCTCCGGTCCGATCGTCGCGCCTCCCTGCGGAGCCTGGCCGAGTTCGTCGTCCTGTACATCGCCGCGCAGGGGGTGGGCGGTGTCTTCGCGTGGATGATGCCGTACGTGTGGGCCAACCCGGCCCACGAGGCCGACCCCGCGCAGAGCGCCTGGGTCATCGACTACCCGAACTACGCGACCCAGGCGGCCGCGATCTACCTCTGCGTCTGCTTCGCCGTCGCCTGGTACGCCACCCGGGTGCGGGCGCGATCGGCCCGGCTCGAAGCCGCCGCCTGACTGTTCGCGCGGAAAAGCGGAGCCCCTCGCCCCGCTTCAGCCGGCGTCCGCCTCGGACCGCAGCAGCGGGTGGATCACGCCCGGGAAGACGGTCGCCTGCACGGTCTCCTCGGCCGATCCGCCCCGGACGACGGTCTCGGCGACGCCCCAGGGCCGCCCGGCCAGATGGACGGTGAGGGTGTACGAGGACGAGCAACCGGTGCACTCGTAGCGGTCGGCCCAGGTCTCGACCTCCGTCGTGGAGCCGGGGTAGCGCTTCACGTGCCGGTGGCGGGCGTGGCAGTGGTCGCAGGTCTCGCCGGGCTCGCAGGTCCCGCCGCAGGGGCAGGGCACGTCGAAGGAGTCGGCGGGCGTCCACCGCTGCACGAGGACGGCGTCGCGGGTGGCGGCGGTGTCCTTCATGGCCTTGAGATGGCGGGCGGCGACGTTGTACGACTCGCCGGTGGCGGCCATCCGGTCGCGGATGACGTCCTTGCGGCCGCGGTTGGTCGTCATGGTGGTGGGCTCCTCCTTCTGGGGCACGCAGCCCGTATGGAGGCTCACGAGTCGTACCGGTGTCCCTCTTACGGTACCGGGCCGCCCTGAGCGCGCCCGACCGCGAGGGGCTGCCCGCCGCCTACGCCCCGCTTCTGCTCCGGGGACCGCTCCTCGCGGTGGTGACCTGGTCGTACCACCGGCGGCACCGGACCGTGCGACGGCCGCAGGGCGGCTCGTAGGATCACCGGACCGGTCCGGGCGCCCGGAGGTGCTGACGCGGGGCCGGGAAGCGAGCTCCGTCGATCCGTATATATCGACAGATCCGCAGATCGACATCGACAGGGGGAGGCCGGTCATGGCATGGAACGTTCAGCAGGCGGCGGCAGTGCCGGGGAACCGGGCGCGCAACACTCCGGCCCGGGTCGCCGCCTGGTCGGCGGCCCTGGGGGTCGGCCTCATCGCCGCCATCGTGCTGACGCCGATGTTCTGGCTGATGTACGGCGGCTTCTACACGGCCGCCCTCTTCCTCTGCGGCCTCGTCGCCGTCCCGGCCGGACACGCGGGCCGCCGCCGGGGCAAGAAGCTGGGCGGCCGGGACCGGGGCCTGGCGCTGCTGGCCCTCCTCACCGGCTGGCTGCTCATGCTCGGCGCCCTGGTGCTGGTGCTCGCCTACGCCGGTCTGGTGGCGGGGCTCGGCGTCCTGGTCGACTCCGCGAACTGAGGCGGGCGGACGGATCCGGCGACGACACCGCCGCCGCGCATCCGGGCCGGTCGCGGTAGGTTCGGACAGCGTCCCGTCCCGCTGAGCCCGACCGGCCGGGGAGGGCGGGGCGGACCGATCGCAGATCGACCGATGAGGGAGCTTCCGTGGCCACTGTGCACCGCACCACCCTGTCGCCCGGCAAACTGGAGTTGATCACCGATTGGCTGCCGCAGCAGAAGTGGTACGCGGGCGGCCCGGCGACACCCGATCTGACGAACGCCGGCGGGTTCCGCCTGGACGACCCCGAGGGCGAGGTCGGCATCGAGTTCATGGTCGTGGTGGACAGCGCGGCCGAGGAGCCGGTGGCGTACCTGGTGCCGCTGAGCTATCGCGGCGCGGCGCTGGAGGGCGCGCCCGACGGGGCGCTGCTCGGCACCTCCGAGCACGGGGTGCTCGGCACCCGCTGGATCTACGACGGCACCCACGACCCGGTGGTGCAGGCCCAGTTGGGCGCGCTGCTGCGCGGACAGGCGGAACCGCAGCACCAGCGTGAGAGCGACACCCCCGATCCGTCCGTGACGGTACGGGGGACCGGCCCCGACGGCGGGTTCGACGTCCGGATCAACCGGGTCCTCACGTCGGCCGAGGCCGAGGAGCGCCCGGAGGCGCACCTGGTCGCCGGGTGGGCCTGGCCGGACGGAACGGCCGCGCGGGGCGTCTTCGCGGCCGTCGCGTCGTAGCCGTAGGCGACTTGCCCGCAGCCTCAGTCAGTCCCGGCCCTGGACCGCGTACCCGAGGAAGCTGGTCCAGGACGCCGGGGCGAGGGCGAGCTGAGGGCTCTCGTCGAGCTTGGAGTCCCGGACGTGGATGGTCGAGGGGCAGGCGGCGACCTCGACGCAGTCGTCCCCGGAGCTGCCGCTGTGGCTCGACTTGTGCCAGTCCATGGCGACCTCTACGCAGGAGTCGCCGTCACCACTGCTGTAGCTCGATTTACGCCACTCCAGCGCGACCTCTACGCAGGAGTCGCCGGATCCACTGCTGTAGCTGCTCTTGAACCAGGCCAGGGGTGTGGTGCTCATGTTGCTCCTCGCATCCGCTGCATCAGGCTCCTGGAGTCCTCCGCTGTACGAGCCTGTGAACGCATACTGGCACACCGCATCTGGTACGTGCTGATCGCTTTGGGGTCGGTGACGAGCTGGCCGTACTTCTGCCCCTCCAGGTAGCCGAACCACTGGTGTTGCGGAGTCTCCAGCAACTGCATGGGGCCGCCCAGCCCGGAGTGGTGAGGGCGTACCACATCCATGATCTGGATCGTGACGTTACGCAGCTCGGACAGTTCGAGGAGGTGGTCGAGCTGTTCGCTGGTCACCTCGTCGCCGCCCAGGTTCCGCAGGAACAGGTGCTCTTCGAGGATGAAGCTGAAGGCGGTGTTCGGCCGGTTCCGCAGGAGTTGCTGGCGCTCCTGCCGAGCCGCCAACTGGACCTCGATCTGCTCGTCGGTGAGCGGCGGCAGTTGGTCGGTGAACAGCGTCCGTGCGTACGCGGGCGTCTGCAGCAGTCCCGGAATCATCCGGCACTCGTACGTGTGCAGGCTCAGCGCCGACAGCTCCAGTTGCGCCCACTGCTGGAACCAACTCGCGAGCCCCCTCTTGCGCGTCAGGTGTTTCGCCGCGGCCTCGATCACGCCGAACGCGTCGAGTACCGCTTCCGCGCGCTCCACGAAGTCAGGGGGAGGGAAGCGGCGGCCCTGCTCGATGGAGGCGATGGTCTCCACCGAGTACCGCACGAGCGGCGCGAACTCCTCCTGCGTCAGCCGGGCCCGCTTGCGGAAGGCCTTGACCACCTCCCCGAACACCTTGAGGCTGTACTGCGATTCGGGTTCCGAGGCGGCGCGTCCGCGTGCGCCACTGCCTTTCGAGGCCCCCTGCCCGATGGTGCCGATGCCGTCGGTGCCGTGCGTCATGGACGGCCACCTCCCCGTGTCCTGGTGCCGGTGAGCAACCCGCCCATGCTTACGGACCGTGATCCGTACCGTCCACCCTTCGCGCTCGTACGCTGACTCAGCGTACGAGTTCCTGACCTGGTGGAGGGGGCCGAAAGCCCGGAAATTGGGGGCATGGAAGCACTCGCGCAGCCTCAATACCCCGTAACCGTACGTGTGTTCAATCACCACTACCCGGCGACTCCGCAGGGCGCCCGGCTCGCTCGCCGCGTCGGCCTGCACAAGCTGCACGCGTGGGGCGTTCCGTATCTCAGTGACGCCTCGGAGTCGGCGGCGCTGATCATCGGGGAGCTGGCGGCCAACGCGGTGACCCACGGCCGCGTCCCCGGCCGCGACTTCGCCCTGCGGCTCTCGTACATGCCCGGCGGGCCGGAAGCGCCCCGCCTTCTGCGGATCGAGGTGTCCGACGCCCGGGGCGAGCGCCGGCCGCCGGGCCCCGGTGCGGTCGCGGCTCCGGACGACGGCGCCGACAGTGGTCGCGGGCTGCTGATCGTGGAGGCCCTGGCGGACCGCTGGGAGATCTTGGACCGCAACCCGGGCAAGACGGTCCGTGCGGAACTGGACCTGCCCGGCTAAGAGTTCGGGCCGTCGTCCAGTGGCTCCGGTGGTGCGGGAGCCGGTACGTGTGGGGCGCGGTGAAGGCGGCCGCGTCGTCTAGCCCTTCCGGTCGCTCCCGTGGCTCTGGTCGCTCCCGTCGCTCCCGTGGCCTCCGTCGCTGTCGTCGCGCAGGGACCGGATCATGCCCTGGAGCAGCCGGAACGCCTCCGCCTGCTCGCCGTCGCTCATGCCCCCCAGCATGCGGCTCTCGACGGCCCGGACCGCCGCCGACGCCTCTCTGAGGCTCTCCCGGCCCCGGGGTGTGAGCCGGGCGGGGAGCACCTTGCCCACCGCCGCCTCGGCGGGCCTGGTCACGTGGCCGTCCCGCTCCAGGGCCTGAAGGAGCACGTTCATCGACTGCCGGGTCACGAACGCTCCCCGCGCCAGCTCGGAGTTCGACATGCCGGGGCGCTGGGCCAGCAGTTCGAGGCAGGAGTAGTGGGTCACGGTCATCCCGAGGGGGCGCAGCACCTCCTCCATGGCCAGGCGCAGGGCGGTCGACGCCTCCTTGAGGAGGTAGCCCAGGGAGGTGTCGAGTTCGATGCCGGAGCGCTTTTGACTCATGTCAGGAGTCTGACATACCGTGGTTCGTGTCAGATAGCTGACACGAACCACGGAGAGCAAGGAGCATCGCCATGCCCGCCACCGGTCCCGACTTCATTTCGCTCCAGGCGCGCGACCTCGACGCCTCGCAGGCGTTCTACGAGCAGTACCTCGGCCTCGTCCGTTCGCCGGCCGGGCCCCCGCACGCGGTCGTCTTCGAGACGAAGCCGATCGCGTTCGCCCTCCGCGAGGTCATCCCCGGCACGGACCTCGCCTCCGTGCCCCAGCCCGGGATCGGCGTCGCGCTCTGGTTCCACGCGACGGACGTCCAGGCGATCCACGACGCGCTCGCCGCCGACGGCCACACCATCGTCGCGGCCCCGATCGACGGACCCTTCGGCCGGACGTTCACCTTCGCCGACCCCGACGGCTACCACGTCACGCTCCACGACCGCGCCTGACGGTCCCGGGCGGGGACTGGAGCCGGGTTGCGGCGGGTGAGTAGCCGCGCGGATGGCGGGCGGCTGGTGCGGGGCGGACGCTCGTACGCATGGATGATCCGAGACGCCCGAGAACGGCCCGCCGGATGTGGGCCCTGGTGCAGCCTCGTCTGCTGGGAGCGGTGGAGCGGCCCTTGTTGGTCGTATTCGCCGGTGTGGCCCGCGTGTGGACGGCTTTCGGCTCGACCGGCCGTCGCCGAGCGTGCCGCCTTGCTTCCGCCGCCCCGGCCCGCCGGGCCGCGCGAGACGCGGAGGCCAGGCTCCGCGCCATCGTGGCCACGTACGCCGTGAGTACGCCGCTGGAGCCGCGCCTCCTGGTCATCGAGGACCGCTACGCGCCCGGGGTGGCGGGATCCGGCCTGTTCACCCTGCACAGGGCCGACTGCAGGGTGTCCTGCCGGATGCTTGTCACGGCGTACTTCAGTTCACCGCTGCCATCGGCCGAAACGCTCTCACGGATCCTCGACGCGGGGGAGCGCGCCTTGTCCGGCATCCCCTTCACACGTGAACTCGTCGGCTCCGACCGCCCGCACGACTCCGGTGAACTGTCCCGGGCCGGACACGCCTTGACCTGGGACCGGCCCGCCGCCCCTCTTCCCGAACCCGCTGAGTCTCCGTACGACCATCGCCTGCGTCTTCTGTGCGAGCCCTCGCCCGAGGGAGGTGTGCAGGGCGTCCGCAGCCGGTACGGCACGGTGTTCGCGCTGACCCTGCCACCGGTCACCTACTACCGGGTGCCGCGGTGACGTGTCGCTCAGTACCGGTCCGGCCTCGACGCCACCGGGTGGGTTCGACGGTGCCGCCCCTCGCCTGCCGCAGACCCCGCCCCGGGCCCTTCGCGGGGGCGGTGCCACCCGCTCGTGGACAATGCCTCCCATGACGCCTGAGCCCAGCGCGGACACGCATCCGCTCGACCAGCACCGTGACCCGTCCGAGGCGGCCCGGGTCCGCGGCATGGCCGCCGAGGTGGCCGCCCGCTTCGGCGGCGACCTCGCGCGGATGCGGCGGGCGAACGGGTACTCGAACGCGACATGGGTCGGTGACGGCATCGCGGTGCGAGTCGCGCACACTCCCGTGGGCATGGCCCGTGAAGCCGCGCTCGTACGTGCTCTGCCACGGGGGATCGGACACCCGGAGATCCTCGGGGAGGGAACCACCGAAGGACACGGCTGGATCGTGACCAGGGAAGTCCGCGGCCAGAACCTGCACGAGGCATGGCCGACGCTGACGGCTGCGGAACAGCGGCACGCGATTCGCCGACTGTGGGCCCGCGTCCACCTCGCGCACGACGCGAGCCCGTCCCTCAGGACGTACGTCGCGGCACACGGGGGCTTCATCCCGGCCGCGCTCGGCGACGCAGCCGCAGCCGCAGACCGGACCGCCGCCGCGCTCGGGCTGTCCGGCCCCCGGCAGTCGCGGCTCCACGCGGTCGTCGAGGGCTACTTCCGGGCTGCGCCCCTCGTCGAGCAGTGCGTCAACCACGGCGACCTCGCCCTGATGAACGCGTTGTGGGACGGAGAGGTGACCGCCGTGCTGGACTTCGAGTTCGCCGTGCTCGGCCCGATCGAGATCGACCTGTGCCGCCTGGTGTGCGAGGCCCGCGTGTCCGACGACGGCCGACGCGTGGACTCGGAGGCGGGCGCGGCCGCGCTGGAGATCGCCGCGCGCCACATGCATCCGGTTCACGGTCCCGCGCTCATCCACGGTGCCGCGATCCTCGACCAACTCCGCGACCTCGACATCTGGCTCGCCCAGGACAGCCCGGACGAACGGGCCGAGGACTGGCGCCCGAGCCGCCTGCTCACGGCCCTGCTCGACGCCGACGGGGGCTACCTGGCACCCCTGCTCGGATAACCCTGCGGCCTCGTCGCGCTCGGGCGTTCCTGCTGCCGCCTGTGGCGTGCGTTCATCGAGTCATGCGCATGTGAGGTGCTTCTCGGCGAAGGCGGTGAACTGCTTCAGGAGGCCGGGGAGGGTTTTCCGCTCGTTCTGTCCCTTGGTGCCGCGCAACTCGACGCTGAGTCGAAGATACTTTCCGGGAAACAGATCAGCGCTTTCGGTGGGGCGGCAGGCGATGTGGGTGGTCGCGCCCGTATTCCAGACGAGGCCTTTTCTGCCGAGGGGGATCGGGTCGGGGTCGGCTGTTTCGTAGAGTTCTCGCTCGGCGAAAGTTTCGTCGTCCTCCATCTTCGCCCAGGCGTGGAATCCGTCATTCCCGTCAATGTACAGAAGGCAGCTCGCAAACCATTTTCCCTCTGAGAAACGGAAGGGGTCGGAGTCCTCCCTCAGGTTGTCGCCGACCGGAAGCAGGGGCTGCACGTCCTCTGCGGAGAATGCGTTCCAGCAGAAGTCTGCAGGAAGTTTTGGTGCTGCCTTCTTCTCCTCCTGCGAACAGCCAGTTGCGGTTACCGTCAGAGCGGCAGAAAGGGCGACGGCAGTCGCGACTCTACTGATCGAGTGCATGTTTGATGCTCCTTCAGGGGCGGTTGGCTTGCGCCAGGTCGCGTCCGACGGAGTGCGCGCCTGCGGTCGATGCGGAAGCAGACCCCTGGTAAACCTCGTACTCGGCGGGTGTCAGGCCGGCGGCTTTTCCGCCGGCGGAAACAGCCTTCGCTGCTGCGTCCCTGGCCGCCTCTTCAGCGCTTGTGTAGTCTCTCCCGGACGCCAATGCGGCTTCCTCCGTGCTGTCCCTGCTCGACTTCGCCACTGCCGTCGTGGTGATGTCCTCCTGGATCCACGTGACGACATCCCCGCCTACGGGGAGCAGCTCGAGATACTTGGCCCCTACGAGATCAATGATTCGATTCGTCCACTTCGCATTGTTCTCGACGCCTTCGTTGTACTCGCTGTTTTCATGTGTCTTGAGGTCGATGACCGCGTGAGCCCTCGCCTCGGACATCATCCCCGCGATTTCCCCGCCCGGATGGACGGCGTTACGAATCGCCTCTCCCATGTCCGCGTGGCGCTCGGGGTGACGGAGGGCGTCGCCCACCAGCCCCGTCGTGTAGGCCTGCTGCGCGTGGGTGATCGCGCCGTAGGCGTCCGGGTCCTGGCCGACCGAGCCGAGGAAGCGGGTCATCAGGTGCTTCTCGAACTGGGCCGGCTCGCCGAACGGCTTGATCTGGCCCGCGGCGTTCTCGGCGGTCGCCTGCAAGTCCGGCATGTACTCCGCCGCCATGTCGCCGAACTGCGGGGCCAGGGCGCTCAGCGGGCCGGGCGGGTCCCCGGCCTTGGCCGAGATCAGTTCCGGGTTCGTGCCGATCTTCTCGACGACCTTCTCCATGACACCGCTCATGTCCTTGGAGTGGCGTACCGGCGGTGCGTCGTCGTCGCCCGGCACGCGGCCCGTGACCGCCGCCTCCAAGGCATTGCCCATGGCCTTCTGGCCGAGCGTGGTGCCGCTGTCGGCCGTCGCGTCGTACCAGTCGTCCGCGGGCTTCTTGTCGAGCATGTAGTCGACCACACTCTGCGCGTCCTTGCCGCTGGTCTCCAGGTCCAGCATGGTGACGATGCCGTCGTTGTTGGTGTCCGACCTCAGGCTCTCGTTGAAGAACTCCGCCGCTGCCGCCGGGTGCCTGCTCATCGCGTCCATGAGACCGGTGAGCGGGTTGAAGCCCCTGCCGCCCTCCGCGCCGAGGTTGAACGCCATGTCCTGGTTGTACGGCAGGTTCCGGGACCAGATCTCGGGATCCTTCTTGTCCATGGCGATCAGGTCCCGGCCGACCGACGTCAGGAACCGCTGGTCGTACGTGCCCTCCCTCAACAGGGCCCCGAGGGCCTGGTAGCCGTACACCTTCGTGCCGACCCCCGCGAACCCGGAGACGTCGATCTCCTGGCGCCCCGCCTTCAGCAGTCGGTCGGTCCAGGCGGCGTCCAGGTGGTTCGGCACCGATGGGGTGGTGGCCAGGCCGAGCAGTGCCCCCATGTCGCTCTGGATGTCGCGGACCAGGCCCACCCGGTCCGCCCCCGCCGGGCCCAGGGACGTGGAGTCCAGGGACATCCGCGCGAACGCCTCCAGCGTTCCCTCCGCGCCCAGCCTGCGGTAGAAAGCGGTGGCGAACTCCGGGTCACCCCGGTTGTCGTCGATGATGTCTTCGAGTTCGCGCAGTGCTTCGACGTTGCGCGCCGTGCCGCCGGCGCCGGTGACCGTTCGCAGCAACTCCGCTGCGTGACCGGCCTGTTCCGCGTCGAGGGTCTTGTAGGCGGGCTTGGTGAAGTCGTGCTCGCTCTTCATATTCGCTTCGAGCGCGCGCTTCAACGACTCGTCGGCGTCGTGGCAGTCCTCGACCACCCGATCGACCCTTCGCTGCCAGGCGGCGACCGCCTCCTCCTGCTGCCGCAGCGCCTCCGGAAAGGCCGGATCCCGTCGGGCGGTACGGTCGTCGCGCAGGTCGTGGCGTGGCAGCACCTTGCCCCTCGCGTTGATCACCACCCCGGCTGCCGGGCCTTCCTCGCCCTGCATCACCGCCAGTTGCCTCTTGGCGGAAGTGAACGACGTGCAGGCGTCCGCCAGCAGTGACGCGATGCCCCGAGCCTGGGTCGCGGCATCGTGGAATTCGGAAGCCGTCTTCCCGATGAACTCTTTGGTGACCCCGGCGTTGACCCCCTCCCACCGGGCCTTCTCCGCTTTCGCCTTCATGCCGGTCCGGGCTTCCTCGGCGAGTTTTTCGAGCCGTGCCGCCATGGTGTCCCAGTCGTCGGCCGCATTTCTCAGCCTGCTGACGGGTGCGTTCATCACATCGTCGAATGTCAGCATGCTCGATCCCCCCGGAGAACGGCTGGCGGCGGCGCGGCAGGGCCGAGCCTGCGGAGCGTCAACCTATCCCGGGCGATGCAGTGCAACGTATGCATGTGCGATTTCTGGACAGGCATTCCGGCGAGGTTGAGGGGATCGCGCCGGTCGCTCACGGGGCCCGGACCTGCGTCGCCCGTGATGCGGACGGCCGCCCGGCGGAGGCGGAGGCGTGCTGGACGGGGCCGGCACGGTGCGGAAGGCTGCGGGCATGGTCGGTCGAGAGTTCGCCGTCAGGGCCGTCGAGGAGCAACTGGAGCGTGACTACCGGCGGTGGCGTGCCGTGGACGAGGCGGCGCTCCGCATGGCCGTGGCGGAGGTGGAGGAGCACGAGCTGGTGTGGATCGTCCACTGGACGTCCGAGGCGTTCGCGCGCACCGGGGACCCGAGGTTCATGCTCGCGGGCAACGGCCCGTACCTGGTCGACCGGATCGACGGAGGGCTGCACACGATCGGCGTCGTCTCGTCGGCGACGGGGGCGTGGGAGGACGACTACCGGGGCCGTGTGAGGGGGTTGCCGGTCCGCACCGCCGTGGACGATCTGCACGACGCGCTCCGTGACCTCGCATCGGCGCGCGGTCGCCTGCACGCGGTGCGGACCCTGCGTCGGAGATTGCCCGTGCTCTCGCCCGCCGACGCCCTCGCCTACGTCAGCGCGTTGCTGGAGGGCGAGGCGCCCGCCCGCCTGGTGGCCGTCGCCACCGGGGAACTCGTGGAGCCCCTGAACCCGGTGTACGCGGTGCGGACCGTGCTGAGCGGCACGGAGGTCCCGGGCGACCGGGCGTGAGGGGCGCGCTGCGGAGCGTGGACGCGGGGTGCGTCGGCGGCGGAGGCGCCTCGGCGCTGTCGCCGGGCCGCTGTCGCCATCGGCTCAGGGGCGGCGGCCCGATCCGCTCCGGTGAGCCCGGACACACTGTGCGCACCGACGCGGGGCGGATACGGAACCCGGGAGCCGGTCCGGAGCCGCCCCGGACCGCACCCACGCAAGCGTTCGCCTGGGCCTCATGTGCCGTGGGACGGCTTGCCGTCGGGTCGGTCCTTGCTCCCGGCCGGGGAAACGCGGACGTTCGGGGAGACCTTCCCGGCGCCGGAATCCGTAACCCTTCGCTCCGTATACTGTTTCCACACCGTGACGTTCACTGCGCGTTCACGGCTGTGGTCGTTTGTAGGATGAACTTGACCTTATCTGTATACCTGAATAGCGCATCGAGTCTGCCGGGGCTGCGCCGCGTGCGGCGTCCGGCGCTCGGGCTGCATCCGGAACGGACTCGACCTTGACCACGCCTGACATCTCCGTGATCATCGGCGCCTACAACGCCATGCCGTATCTGACGAAGACGCTGACTTCCGTGGTCGAGCAGACCATCGGACGCGATCGTCTGGAGATCATCACCGTCAACGACGGGTCCACCGACGGTACCGGCGACGAGCTGGAGCGGTTCGCCGCGCAGTACCCCGGCCTTTTCCAGGTGTTCCACCAGGAGAATTCCGGCGGCCCCTCCGCCCCCCGCAACAAGGGGCTGGACAACGCTCGCGGCAAGTTCGTCTTCTTTCTCGACGCCGACGACTACCTCGGTGCAGAGGCTCTCGAGCGCATGCTCGCCATGGCGGAGAAGAACAACACCGACGTGGTGCTCGGCAAGATGGTCGGCGTCAACGGCCGAGGCGCCCCCGCCTCGATGTTCCGGCGCAACCAGCCGCGTACCGACGTCTTCAACTCGCGGGTCTACTGGGCGCTCAACCCGTTGAAGCTGATCCGGCGAGAGCTGATCGAGAAGCACGAGCTGCGCTTCCCGCTCGGCTACAAGACCTGTGAGGACCAGCTCTTCACCGGCATGCTCTACCTCAAGGCCGACGGTATCTCCGTCGTCGCCGACTACGACTGCCTCTTCATCGTCAAGCGCGACGACGGCGGCAACATCACCACCACCACGCGGGGCGCCGACACCCGGATCCGCGTGCTGGAGCTGATGGTCGACATGGTCGAGAAGCAGGTGCCGGCCGGCCCCGACCGCGACGGGCTGATGAACCGGCATCTGTCGATCGACATGTTCCACGCCTTGATCCACCTGGCCAGGGAGTCCGACCCGGAGCTGCAGAAGAAGAACTACCAGCAGCTGGCCGCCCTGCTGGAGCGCTCCTACCCCGACTCGTTGAAAGCCCAGGTCAACGCCGTCACGCGGCTGCGGTGCGAGCTCATTCAGCGCGGGATGCTGCAGGAGACGATCGAGCTGGAGAAGGTCGACCGCGAGCACCGCTCGACCGGCGTCCAGCCCGATGTCCTCGTCGAGGGCGACCGCGCCTACACCCGGCTGCCGTTCTTCCGGGACGCCGACCGAGGCATCCCCGACGAGATCTACGACGTCACGACGGCCCTCCAGGACCGGCACCAACTGGATTCGGTCACCGTGGACGGCAGCGTCCTGAAGATCACCGGGCACGCCTATGTGCGACGGGTCTCACAGGACGCGGCCGCCACCGAGCTGGTGCTGCGTGAGCGCGGCAGCAAGGTGGAGCACCGCTTCCCGACCACGGTCCTGGCGACCCCCGAGCTCGGCGCGGGCAAGGAGGATGGCGGGAAGTACCGCTACCCCGCAGCCGGTTTCTCGGCCGAGATCGACCTGGCGAACGCCGTCGACGGCAGCCGGCTCCCCAAGGGGCTGTGGGACGTCCTTGTCGCTGTCCGGATCGAGGACGTGGTCAAGGAGATCAGGTTCGGCCACCGGCGGCTCCCCTCGGTGCAGTCCGCACCGCAGACGTACGTCGTCACCGACGGCGAGGAGAACTTCGCCGCGGCCCTGTACTACACGAACCCGTACAGCAACCTGACCCTCGACATCGGCGAGAAGATGCACAAGGTCGCCGACAAGCTGCACGTCGACAGCGTCCGCTGGTCGTCGTCGATCCCCTCGCAGCTCGAAGTCTCCGGCAGCTGGAAGCTGGCCGCGGGGCCCGTCTCCGCGCTGAGCGTGCGGCTGCAGAGCGACGGCGGCAAGGCCGTCACGCTTCCCGTCACCCCGCAGGGCGACCAGGGCTTCACGGCGAACGTTCCGGTGCAGGGGCTCGCCTCGGGCACCTGGGCCGTGTCGATGTGGCTGCCGTCCCAGCGCGACGAGGGCTGGTCCAAGCCCGTCGCGGTCCAGCCGGGCCTCAAGAGCACGCGCTGGTACCGCCGAGGGCTGCCCTGGTACGTCGTGCCGGCCAAGCGCGGCAATCTCGTCCTGCGGGTCGGCCGCGTGGCGCTCGTGAAGGCCGGGGTCAAGCGGCTCCGGGCGCTCAGGAGCGCCTGAGCGCCTCCGCCTGATCACCCCCGGCGCACCCGCCCCGCGATCCGGCGGCCCAGCCGGCCCAGGGCGCTGGAGCGGTTCCAGGCGCGGAAGGCGCCGGCCCGGCCGCTGCTGCCGGTGCGGCCCACCGTCGCCTCGACCTCCGCGACCTCCTCGGCCGACATGGCGCGGACAGCCGGGCGCAGGACCTCGGCGAGCAGCGCCGCGGCCACCGGGGGCCAGGCCGTGCCCGCGTGCGGGTGCGCCGTCCAGACGGTGAAGCAGTCCGCCGCGTAGGCGGGCTGCGTGCGCAGCCGGGCCCGTACGGTCTCCGTACGGGCCGCCCGGTCGTACGCGGCGACCAGCTCGGCGTCGTCGGCGTGGACGAAGGCGTACAGCTCGGCCCCCGGGCGGTCCGGGGCCAGCAGCCGTTCCACCAGGGCGGTGTGGGCCCGTTCCCGGAGCGCCGGTCCGACGGGTTCCGCCCGGGCGCACAGGGCGCGTACCGTCTCCGTCCAGCCGGGGTCCGGCGCGCCCGTACGCAGCTCGCGCGCCAGGTCCAGCAGCAGGAGGCCCGCACGCTCCCGGCCGCCGATCTCCTCGGGGAACCCGCGCAGCAGGTCATGGGCGAGGGCGGCCCCCTCGTCGGCGCCCGCGGCGGCCGGGCCGTCCGCGTGCGATCCGGCGGCGGACGGCTCCGCCGCGGAGGCGCCCAGCGCCGCGTCGACCAGGCGCGCCCACGTGCCGGCCGCGCGGTGCGCGTCCGACGTCGCCGCCTCCAGCAGCATCCGGGCCTCCTCCACCGAGGGGGCCCGGTCCTCCCACACCAGGCCGACCGCCGTACGCAGCACCAGCGGCTCGGCGAACGGGGAGAGGCCCGCCGACCGCAGCACCCGGCGCCAGACGGCCGCCCGGTCGCCGCCCTGCGCCGCCATCGCCCCGGGCGCCTCGGCGCACATCCGCAGATGCGGCAACGCCTGCGTGCCGGTGAACGGCAGCGCCACCCGCTCCAGGAACCGCGCCACCGCCCCGGGATCGTCCGGCGCGAGCCGGTCCAGCGCGCCGAGCAACGCCGTCCGCACCTCGAACTGCTCGTCCAGCAGCTCCAGCAGCGCCGGGGCGAAGTCCGGCGGCCCGCCCGGGTCCGCCCCGGCCCCGCCCGAGGGACCTTCCCGCCCGCTCCCGTCCACCGGCTCGCCGCATCCGACCGTCTCGGCGGGCAGCGCGGACGCCAGGCGCGCCACGACCTCCGGCAGCAGCTCGGCGGTGTCCACGCCCAGCAGCCGTGCCACGCGCAGGAGTTGCACCGTCCGCGCCACCGGGTGCGTGCCCGCCGCTCCGCCGCGCAGCTCGTTCAGGATCTCCGGACCGAGCCGCTCGGCGACCGCCGCCCCCTCCGGGCCCGTGAACGCGTCCCGGTGGGGGAGTTCCACCGATCCGTTGCCGCCCCGGACCGCCTCCGTCACCAGCATCGCGGCCAGCGGAGCGGACACCGACGCCGGACAGCGGCCCTCCAGCGCGCCGAACAGCCGCCCGACCGCGTCGAATTCCGCGCCCGTACGGTCGTCGACGGCGGGGGAGGTCAGGGCCTCCACCAGCCGGCCCGTGCGCGGTGCGTCCAGCGCGTACGGGCGGTCGGCGGCCCAACCGGCGGCTGCGGACCGCTCGTCGGGGCCGAGCGCGATCCCCGCACACAGCGCCGTCACGGCCAGCGGGCCCGCGGCGAACGGCTCACCCGGCAACTCGCTTGCCACGTCGAACAGTTCGGGAGACCTGCTGCGCCAGACCCGCGCCGCCGTCACCGCCCACACATCCCCCGCACCACCGACCGCCGGAGACGGCCCCGCACACAGGTGGACCCGCAGACCCGCGCTCCGGGCCGCCTCCGCGTCCTCGGGCCGCACACCCACCACCCGCAGCGTCGAACTCCCGGGCCGGCGCGTGTACGTGGTGAACGTCAGCCGCTCCGCGTACGCCCGCGGCAAGGTCGCGGAGGCCAGGCCCAGCCAGCGCGCCACGTCCGCGCACTGCCGCTCCACCAGCACCACCGGACCGCCCCCGGCGGGCTCCACGCCGCTCGCCCGGCGCAGATCCGCCAGGACCGCCGCGAGCCAGGGGCCGCGCGACACCGCGAAGTCGTCCAGGCCCTCGGAGACCGCCGCCGGACCCGGCGGCAGCGACAGCGGATCCGGTACCGGCCCGCCCGGCGTCGCCGCCACCCAGTGCGGCGACCGCCACGCCTCCACCGCCATCCGGTCGTCCGGCAGGGGCACGCCCGGCGGCACGTGCACCGCGTGGGCGTGGAACCGCACCCCCGGCCCGCCGCCCGTCTCCCGCACCGCCGCCGAACGCGCCACCAGCCGGCCGCCGTCGGCCAGCACGGCATAGGTGAACGGCTGTGGCAGAGAACGGAGTTCACCATCCGTCGGGCGTTCGGCCACGCCCTCGGGAAGGCCGTGGCGCAGCAGGGGCTCGATCTCGGCCAGCAGCGCCCCGGAGACCCCGGGCCCGACCGCCGTGAACCGGCCCTCCGCTTCCTGGTCCCCCGGCGCGGCGGAGGCGTAGTGCATCTGTGCAAGGCTCATCTGTCGGCCCTCTTCGTCCTGCCGCGCCCGGTCCCCGTGCCCACCCCGTACGGCTGGGTCGGGGAGGAGTCCGCAGCCGCGGGGGCGACGTTATCAAGGGCGGGAAAGAACTTCCTACGCTGCGTCAGGCGTTGGCCCGAGCTGTGGGGGCCGGGACGCCGGTGCCGGCGAGGCGAGGCCCCGACACGGGGCTCGGCCCGGCGACGCTCCCGTCCGGCGGTACGGAGTGGCCGTCCGGCGGTACGGAGAGGCCGCCCGGCGGCAGCGGTCCGTGAGGCCACGGCCAGGTGTGAAGATCTTCTGCGGCCGCGCTTAAGAAATCCTCGATGGACCCGGGCCCCGTCGTGCGGCAGATTTCTCCGTGACGGCCGAGGATGGCGCGTGGAGCCTTGCGGCGCGTGCCCCGTACGCCGTCCGTATGCCGTGCGGCCGTGCCGTGCGTACGACGACGTGCGCTCGCGCGTCGCGTGCTCCGCCCCGGCCCGCCGCGCCCCCGCCCCGGGGGGCGGACCACCGAAGACCACCCCGGGCCGCAGGGCTGTCGACCGCCCCGAGGCCCGGGGCACCCACCCGCGTACCGACGTCAGGGAGCCACAGCCGTGAAGGCACTCGTCAAGCAGAAGGCCGAGCCCGGACTGTGGCTGATGGACGTCCCGGAGCCGGAGTACGGCCCCACCGACGTCCTGATCAAGGTCCTGCGCACCGGCATCTGCGGCACCGACCTGCACATCCGCGCCTACGACGGCTGGGCCCAGCAGGCGGTCACCACCCCGCTGGTCCTCGGCCACGAGTTCGTCGGCGAGGTCGCCGCGATCGGCTCCGACGTCTCCGACATCGCGGTCGGCGACCTGGTCAGCGGTGAGGGCCACCTCGTCTGCGGCAAGTGCCGCAACTGCCTCGCCGGCCGCCGCCACCTCTGCCGCTCCACCGTCGGCCTCGGCGTCGGGCGGGACGGCGCGTTCGCGGAGTACGTGGCCCTGCCCGCCTCCAACGTGTGGGTGCACCGGGTCCCCGTCGACCTCGACATCGCCGCGATCTTCGACCCGTTCGGCAACGCCGTGCACACCGCGCTCTCCTTCCCGCTCGTCGGCGAGGACGTCCTGATCACCGGCGCGGGACCGATCGGCATCATGGCCGCCGCCGTCGCCAAGCACGCCGGGGCCCGCAACGTCGTCATCACCGACGTCAGCGAGGCCCGCCTCGACCTCGCCCGCACGGTCGGCGTCAGCCTCGCCCTGAACGTCGCGCAGCACACCATCGCCGAGGGCCAGCAGAAGCTGGGTCTGCGCGAGGGCTTCGACATCGGCCTGGAGATGTCCGGCCGCCCCGAGGCGATGCGCGAGATGGTCGCGAACATGACGCACGGCGGCCGGATCGCCATGCTCGGCCTGCCCGCCGAGGAGTTCGCCGTCGACTGGGCCCGCATCGTCACGTCGATGATCACCGTCAAGGGGATCTACGGCCGTGAGATGTTCGAGACCTGGTACGCCATGTCCGTCCTGCTGGAGGGCGGCCTCGACCTGGCCCCCGTGATCACCGGCCGCTACGGCTTCCGCGACTTCGAGGCGGCCTTCGACGACGCCGCGAGCGGCCTCGGCGGCAAGGTCATCCTCGACTGGACCGCCTGAGACCGCCCGCCCGACCGCATCCCTCTAAGGAACCCGCATGTTCGACTCCGTACGCGACGACCTGCGCATCACCCTCGACGAGATCCGCGCCGCCGGGCTGCACAAGCCCGAGCGCGTGATCGGCACCCCGCAGTCCGCGACCGTCGAGGTCACCTCCGGCGGCCGCCCCGGCGAGGTCCTCAACTTCTGCGCCAACAACTACCTGGGCCTCGCCGACCACCCCGAGGTGATCGCCGCCGCCCACGAGGCGCTGGACCGCTGGGGCTACGGGATGGCCTCGGTCCGCTTCATCTGCGGCACCCAGGAGGTCCACAAGGAGCTGGAGCAGCGGCTCTCGGCCTTCCTCGGCCAGGAGGACACGATCCTCTACTCCTCCTGCTTCGACGCCAACGGCGGTGTCTTCGAGACCCTTCTCGGCCCCGAGGACGCGGTCATCTCCGACGCCCTCAACCACGCCTCCATCATCGACGGCATCCGGCTCTCCAAGGCCAAGCGCCACCGCTACGCCAACCGCGACATGGCCGAGCTGGAGACGCAGCTCAAGGAGGCGTCCGGGGCCCGCCGCCGCCTCATCGTCACCGACGGCGTGTTCTCCATGGACGGGTACGTGGCCCCGCTCCGGGAGATCTGCGACCTGGCCGACCGCTACGACGCCATGGTCATGGTCGACGACTCGCACGCCGTCGGCTTCGTCGGCCCCGGCGGTCGCGGCACCCCCGAGCTGCACGGCGTCATGGACCGGGTCGACATCATCACCGGCACCCTCGGCAAGGCGCTCGGCGGAGCCTCCGGCGGCTACGTCGCGGCCCGCGCCGAGATCGTGGCCCTGCTGCGCCAGCGCTCGCGCCCGTACCTCTTCTCCAACACCCTCGCCCCGGTCATCGCCGCCGCCTCCCTCAAGGTCATCGACCTGCTGGAGTCCGCCGGCGACCTGCGCGAGCGGCTCGCCGCCAACACCGAGCTGTTCCGCACCCGGATGACCGAGGAGGGCTTCGACATCCTCCCCGGCGACCACGCCATCGCCCCCGTCATGATCGGCGACGCGGGCCGGGCGGGCCGGATGGCGGAGCTGCTCCTGGAGCGCGGCGTCTACGTGATCGGGTTCTCGTACCCCGTCGTCCCGCAGGGCGCGGCCCGCATCCGCGTCCAGCTCTCGGCCGCGCACTCCACCGACGACGTGAACCGCGCCGTGGACGCCTTCGTCGACGCGCGGACCGCGCTGGAGGCGGAGACCGCCTGACCCGGCGGCACGGCCGGCTCACCCGAGCAGGCCCCGGCGGGCGGGTCGGTCGGGTCGGGACGTCCCGCGCGACCTGGGACAATGGGTACATGATCGATGCGCGGCGGCTGCGAATCCTCCGTGCGGTGGCCGACCACCGCACGGTGACCGCGGCCGCCGCCGCGTTGTACCTGACGCCCTCCGCCGTCTCCCAGCAGCTCGCCGCCCTGGAGCAGGAGACCGGCCACCGCCTCGTCGAACGCGGGGCGCGCGGGGCCCGGCTCACCGCCGCCGGGGAGATCCTGCTCAGCCACACCAACCTGGTCCTGGCCCAGCTGGAGCGGGCCGAGGCGGAGCTGGCCGACTACAGCGCGGGCGTCGCCGGCACGGTCACGGTCGCCGCGTTCGCCACCGGCATCGGCCTGGTGCTCGCCCCCGCCCTCACCGAGCTGGCCCGCACCGCGCCCGGCATCCGCGTCAAGGTCCAGGACGCGGAGGGCGACGCGAGCGTGCCGATGGTGCTGGACCGGCAGGTCGACGTGGCGGTGGCCGTCGAGTACCGGGGCGCGCCCGCCGAGGACGACCGCCGCCTCACCCGCGTGCCCCTGTACTCGGAGCCGTTCGACGCGGTGCTCCCGGTGGGCCACCGGCTGGCGGACCAGGGCCAGGTGGCGGTGGCGGACCTCGCGAAGGACCCGTGGATCGGGCCGTACCCGGGCAACCCCTGCCACGACGTGGCGGTCCTGGCCTGCGAGTTCGCCGGGTTCGTCCCGCGCATGGAGCACTCCTCGGACGACTTCCGCGCGGTCGTGGCCCTGGCCGGGGCGGACGCGGGGGTGGCCCTGGTGCCGCGTTCCGCGCTGCGCGGGATGGAGCTGGCCGGGGTGGTCGTGCGCCCGGTCGAGGGCAGCGCCCCCACCCGCCGGGTCTTCGCCGCCGTACGCCAGGGGGCCGAGGGCCATCCGCTGATCCGGCCGGTGCTGGACGCGCTGGAGGCGGCGGCCGTACGGGAAGCCGACCCGGCCGCCCGCGCCTGACCCGCTCAGCCCTTCTCCGCCCCGGCGATACCCGGAGCGGCAGCGCGCCGGAACCACCGCCGCCGGCCGGTCCCGGCCGCTTTCGGACGCTCGGGGTCGTAGGCGATCTGCCAGCAGACCAGCGCCACCAGGATCCAGATCGTGGTCCAGGCCGGCAGCCCTGCGCCGAGCGGGGCCAGGGCGACCGACACGGCCAGGCAGGGGAGCGACCGGCCCAGCAGCCCGAGGCGGTCGGCCCGCCCGGCCGACGGGAGCGCCGCGACCAGACCGGCGGCGAAGTACCCGGCCATCGCCCCGCACAGCAGCCAGTGCTGCCCCTTCGGCAGGACGTCGTCCCCGTGGGCGACCGCCGAGCCCAGCGCGGTGGCCAGCGCGACCAGGAAGCCGGTCATCACCGCGTGCAGCAGCATCGCCAGCCTCGGCGCGAGCGTGCCCTCGCGCAGCCGGGGGATGCCGTTGGTGCCGTACAGCAGGCTCAGCGTGCAGACCGCGGCCAGCAGGGCGAACGCCCCCAGGCCGGTGGCGGCGAGCGGCCGGTCCCAGTGCTCGCGCTCCGAGGCGGCGTCGATGATCTGGATGACGCCCTCGCCCAGCACGATGATCACGTACAGCCCGAGCCGTTCGCCCATGTGCGCGGTGTCGATCCGCGACTCGCTGAGCCGGGGCGGCTCGGGTGCGGGGGAGTGGGCGGGGCCCGGCGGAGGGCGGCCCTCGCGGCGGCGCGCGGCCCGCTCGCCGGCCTTGCGCAGGGTGCGGTCCCGGGTGGAGACCAGCAGGGTGACGACGTCCAGCGCGATGCCGAGCGCCCAGAGCCAGTACCGCAGCGGGGTCTCCACGAAGAGCGAGACGAGCCAGGGCACCGCCCCGGCCCCGAACTGGGCCAGCGGCCAGTCCACCACGATGCTGCCCCGCCGCCAGACCCGGCCCGCCTGCCACCGCAGTGCGACGTAGGCGATGACGAAGGCGACGGCGTGGCTGGTCTGCACGGCGTGCACGGAGGCGGCCATCACGGCCATGCCGAACATCGCGATCAGCAGCGTACGGACCCGGGTGTCGGCCGCCGCGATGTCCCCGTAGACGGCGAACCCGGCCCAGGTGGTCCAGAACGCCAGGTAGAGGACCGTGTACAGGGCGAGGTCGGCGACGTGGGGCCCGTCGTGGAGCAGATGGGCGAGCTGCCCTGCCCCGGCGACGACGACGAGGTCGAAGAACAGCTCGTTCCAGCCCGCGTGCCGCTCGGCCGGCGCGGCGCTCTGCGTGTCCTCCATGTGCCCATCGTCCGCCGACGCGGCCGGGACGCGCCCCGGCTGTGGGCCGAATGGCGACCACGCGGGGAAACCCGTACGTACGTCCCGGCGTCAGGCGGCGGGCTGGAGGAGGTCCCACCGGTTGCCGTACAGGTCCTCGAAGACCACGACCGAGCCGTACGTCTCGTGGCGCGGCTCCTCCAGGAAGCGCACCCCGGCCGCGCGCATCCGCTCGTGGTCGGCCGCGAAGTCCTCGGTGTGCAGGAAGAAGCCCACCCGGCCGCCGGTCTGCGCTCCCACCGCCGCGCCCTGCGCCTCGTCCTTGGCGCGGGCCAGCAGCAGCCCCGTGCGGTCCGCCGCCCCGCGCGGGCGCACCACGACCCAGCGGGAGCCGTCGCCCCGGTCGGTGTCCTCCACCAGGTCGAAGCCGAGCGCGTCGCGGTAGAACGCGATCGCCTCGTCGTAGTCGCGGACGACCAGGGTGACCAGGGCGATGTGGGACATGGTGGGGTCCTCCGGGGGTGCTGGAGCGGTGGGGCCCGTCCGGTCCCGATCCGCCGGACACGCCCCTGGGTTATACGTAACACTATCGCTATGGGTGCCGTATGCCGACGCGTCGGCCCTCGGCCACCGGGCACAATGCGCCGCATGGACTCCGTGGACGCGACGAGCACCGCCGGCCTGGCCGCGCTGACCGACCGGGCCCGCGCGCTCGCGGACACCGGGCGGCGGCGCGTCCTCGGGATCGCCGGCCCGCCCGGAGCCGGCAAGTCCACTCTGGCGGAACGGCTGGCCGCGGCCCTGGACGGGCGCGCCGCCGTCGTCCCGATGGACGGCTTCCACCTGGCCGCCGCCGAGCTGGACCGCCTCGGCCGCGCCGACCGCAAGGGCGCGCCCGACACCTTCGACGCGGCCGGGTACGCGGCCCTGCTGCGGCGGCTGCGGGCCCCGGACCCGGTGCACGCGGTCTACGCCCCGGCTTTCCACCGGTCCCTGGAGGAGCCGGTGGCGGGCGCGTTGCCAGTGACGCCGGACGTCCCCCTCGTCATCACCGAGGGCAACTACCTGCTGCTCGACGACGGCCCCTGGGCCCCGGTGCGCGGGCTGCTCGACGAGGTGTGGTTCCTGGAGCTCGACCCCGGGACGCGGGTTCGTCGACTTGTCGACCGGCACGTGCGTCACGGCAGGCCCCGGCGCGAGGCGGAGGAGTGGGTGGCCCGCTCCGACGAGGCGAACGCCCGGTTGGTGGAGCGCGGCCGCGACCGGGCCGACCTGGTCGTACGGCTGACACCGGCCGCCGGCTGAGACGGGCGTGGCAGGTGGACGGCTGAGGCGGGCGGGTGGCGGTGCCGCACCGGCGTCCGGGGCGGGCCGGCAGCCGGAGGGGAATCGCCGGCTGTGGCGAGTGACGCGCCTGGAGGGGGCGTCGCGACCGCGCCGAGCCCGAAGCGGGCCGCGACCGCGCCGAGGCCGAAGCGCGACGGGAGGCAGGCAGCGGCCACGCCGAGCCCGAGGCATCCCGCGACCGCGCCCGGCCCGCAGCGCGCCCGGAAGCCGGTCGCGTGCGTTCCGTCGGGCGGGCAGGATGCTGTGTGCCGTGTCGTACCGTCAGGAGGCCCCGATGTCCCGCCCCAGCCCGTCCGCCGAGCACCCCGCCCCGCCGCCCTTCACCGCCGACGACTACCGGGCCCGGATGGCACGCGCCGCCGAGTCCGCCGCCGAGGCCGGGCTCGCCGGGGTGATCGTCGCGCCCGGCCCCGACCTCGTCCACCTCACCGGCTACCGCCCCGTCAGCACCGAACGCCTCACCCTCCTCGTCCTGCGGGCCGGCCACGACCCGGTGCTGGTGGTCCCGACCCTGGAGGCCCCCGACGCGGCCGCCGCGACCGGCGCGCCCGCCCTCACCCTGCGGGACTGGACCGACGGCACCGACCCGTACACGGTGACCGCGCCCCTGCTGAAGGCCGAGGGCCGGTTCGGCGTCAGCGACAACGCCTGGGCGATGCATCTGCTGGGCCTCCAGCGGGAGTTGCCCGGCACCTCGTACACCGCGCTCACCGAGGCCCTGCCGATGCTCCGCGCGGTGAAGGACGCCGCCGAGCTGGAACGTCTGACCGCCGCCGGGGCCGCCGCCGACGCCACGTACGAGCAGATCCTCAAGGTGCGCTTCTCCGGCCGCCGCGAGGTCGACGTGGCCACCGATCTCGCCGCGCTGCTGCGGGAGTTCGGCCACTCCCAGGTGGACTTCACCGTCGTCGGCTCGGGCCCCAACGGGGCCAACCCGCACCACGAGGCCGGTGAACGCACCATCGAGCGGGGCGACATGGTCGTCCTCGACTTCGGCGGACTGAAGCACGGCTACGGCTCCGACACCTCCCGTACGGTCCACGTCGGAGAGCCCACCGCCGAGGAGCAGCGGGTCCACGACATCGTCCGCGAGGCCCAGGCGGCGGGTTGCGCGGCCGTCCGGCCCGGCGTCTCCTGCCAGGAGATCGACCGGGCCGCCCGCGCGGTGATCACCGAGTTCGGCTACGGCGACCGCTTCATCCACCGCACCGGCCACGGCATCGGCGTGACCACCCACGAGCCGCCCTACATGATCGAGGGCGAGGAGCAGCCCCTCGTCCCCGGCATGTGCTTCTCGGTGGAGCCGGGCATCTACCTCCCGGGCCGCTTCGGCGTCCGCATCGAGGACATCGTGGCCGTCACCGAGGACGGCGGACGGCGGCTCAACACCACCGCCCGCGAACTCGCCGTCGTGGAGTAGACCGCGGTGCGCCCGGTCCTCCGCGGAGGACCGGGCGCACCCGGGGCAGCCGCGTCCGGCGCGGCAGCCGTACGCGTACGGCCGCCGCCGGCCGTACCACCCGGGTCACAGGCGCGCCGACTCCACCCTGCCGGTGAACTCGCCGCCCACCTGGGCGGCGAGCCAGTGGACGCGGGCGAGCTGCTCGTCGTCCCCGGCCCGGGTGTGGACGTACACCGTGTGGTCCCGCGAGAGTTCCTCCTGGTAGAGGTCCCGGGAGTTCACGGTCAGCGTGAGGTAGGCGTACTTCTGCGAGATGTGCTCCAGCCCCGCCTCGGGAACGTCGGGCCACGCGTCCAGGTCCCACCTGACCGCGGCGGCATCCGGCCCCAGTGCGCCGATGAAGGGCTCGGCGCGGTCCAGCGGACGACACCAGTCGAACACCTGGACCGGCAGGAAGTCCGCGGGGTCGTCGCCGGCCTCCGACGACCCGTGCTCCTTCCCCTCCGCCGCCCACCATTCGAGACCGGGCAGTACGGCGCACACGCGCGCCAGGACGTCCGGCGACCTGATCACCGCTTCGAAGTCGACCTCCGCACGATCGGTGTCCGCGATGTCCAGCAGGGTGCGCACCGCGCGGATCGCTTCCGGCAGGGAAGCGGTGGTGAGGACGGCGGAGGCGGCGGAGTTGCTCATCCCGGAACTGTAGAACGGCGCGCACGGACCCGGACGAGCGGCCGGCGCTCGGCCCACGGCCCCCGGCCGCCGGGGCACGTCCGGCGGACCGGGCCCGAGCCCGCTCAGTCGTCCGCCAGCACCACGCACGACTCGGGCGGCAGGTGCAGCACGCCGTCCGGCCCCGGCGCCTCCACCGGCTCCCACGACGCCAGCACCCGGCCCCCGGAGCGCCGGTGGCGGCCGAGGCCGAGCGGAATCGCGGCCGGACGGTCCGCCAGGTTCACCACGACCCGCACGTCCCCCCGGCGGTACGCGAACCACCGGGCGTCCTCGTCGAACGCGGTCTTCACCGCCGCCAGATCGGGATCGTGCAGATCGGGCAGCGTACGCCGCAGCGCGATCAGCTCGCGGTACCAGGCGAGCAGCCGTGCGTGCGGTTCGCGCTCCGGCTCGGTCCAGTCCAGGCAGGAGCGGTCCCGGGTGGCGGGGTCCTGCGGGTCCGGGATCTCCTCCTCCGCCCAGCCGTGCGCCCCGAACTCCCTTCGCCTGCCGTTGCGTACGGCCTCGGCCAGCTCCGGGTCCGTGTGGTCGGTGAAGAACTGCCAGGGCGTGCGCGCCCCCCACTCCTCGCCCATGAACAGCATCGGCGTGAAGGGCCCGGTCAGCACGAGTGCGGCGGCGCACGCCTGGAGACCGGGGGAGAGGGCGGAGGCGAGCCGGTCGCCGAGCGCCCGGTTGCCGATCTGGTCGTGCGTCTGCGCGTATCCGACGAAGCGGTGCGCAGGGGTGCGGGACACGTCCACCGGGCGGCCGTGGGTGCGGCCCCGGAAGCTGGACCACGTCCCGTCGTGGAAGAACGCCGACGTCACCGTCTTGGCGAGGGCGGCGAGCGGGGCGCGGGCGAAGTCGGCGTAGTAGCCCTGCGCTTCACCGGTGAGCGCGGTGTGCAGGGCGTGGTGGAAGTCGTCGTTCCACTGGGCGTGCAGCCCGAGGCCGCCTGCCGGGCGGGGCGTCGTGGTGCGCGGATCGCAGAGGTCGGACTCGGCGATCAGCCCGAGCGGCCGACCCACCTCGGCCGCCAGCGCGTCGACCGCCGTCGACAACTCCTCCAGGAAGGTGAGCGCCCGGGTGTCGGCCAGCGCGTGCACCGCGTCCAGGCGCAGCCCGTCGAGCCGGTAGTCCCGCAGCCAGGCCAGCGCGCTCCCCAGCAGGAACGCCCGCACCTCGTCCGAGCCCGGCGCGTCCAGGTTGACCGCCGCGCCCCACGGGGTGTGGTGGGTGTCGGTGAAGTACGGGCCGAAGGCGGGCAGATGGTTGCCGGACGGGCCCAGGTGGTTGTGGACGACGTCCAGGACCACCCCGAGCCCCAGCCCGTGCGCCGCGTCGACGAAGCGTTTCAGCCCCTCCGGCCCACCGTACGGCTCGTGCACCGCCCACAGCGAGACGCCCTCGTACCCCCAGCCGTTGACGCCGGGGAACGGGCAGACGGGCATCAGCGACACATGGGTGACGCCCAGCTCGGCCAGATGGCCCAGCCGGGCCGCCGCCGCGTCGAACGTGCCCTCCGGGGTGTACGTGCCCACGTGCAGCTCGTACAGCACGGCGCGGTTCAGCCGCCGCCCCGCCCAGGGGCCGCGCCAGGCGTACGCCTCCTGGTCGACGACCGCGCTCGGCCCGTCCGGCCCGTCCGGCTGACGCCGCGAACGGGGGTCCGGCAGCAGCGGGCCGTCGTCCAGCCGGAAGCCGTAACGGTCCCCGTCCGACGCCTCCGCCCAGGCCGTCCACCACCCCTCGCGCCCCGGATCGCGCTCCATCGGGGACCGCACGTCCGCCGCCTCCAGCACGACCGAGTCCGCCTCGGGGGCCCACACCTCGAACCGCATCCACCACTCCTCGTCGCCGGCCGGGGCGCGCGGTCGCCCGGGAACGGGCTTCACGATCCGCGCGACGGACCCTGTTCCCGCCCGCCACCGGCCATTAAGGTCTGGTCCTGATCATTGCCCGGTGAGGTTCCCGCTCATACAGGTTCTGTTCACCCGCACTGGTTCCGCTCACACGTACGGCTGCTGGAGGCCGCGATGACCCTGCCGATCTTCCCGCCCGGTTTCCTCTGGGGCGCCTCCGCCTCCGCCTTCCAGACCGAGGGGGCGGTGGACGCGGACGGCAAGGGCCCCTCCGGATGGGACGCCTTCGCCGCACAGCCGGGCCGGATCAAGGACGGCACCGACACCACCCGCGGCACCGGCTTCCACGCCCGCTACCGCGAGGACGCCGCCCTGCTGGCCGGGCTCGGCGCGGACGCCTTCCGGTTCTCCATCAGCTGGCCCCGCGTGGTGCCCGGCGGCAGCGGGGCCGTCAACGCCGACGGGCTCGACTTCTACGACCGGCTCGTCGACGAACTCTGCTCCCACGGCGTCACCCCCGCCCCGACCCTCTACCACTGGGACACCCCGCTCCCGCTGGAGGAGGCCGGCGGCTGGCTCGACCGGGACACCGCCTACCGCTTCGCCGAGTACGCGGGCATCGTCGCCGAACGCCTCGCCGACCGGGTCCCGATGTGGATCACCATCAACGAACCCGCCGAGGTCACCCTCCTCGGCTACGCGCTCGGCGAGCACGCCCCCGGCCGCGCCCTCCTCTTCGACGCCCTGCCCGCCGCCCACCACCAGCTCCTCGCCCACGGCCTCGCCGTCCGCGCCCTGCGCGCGGCGGGCGCGGACAACATCGGCGCCGCCTTCTCGCACGCCCCGGTCTGGACCGCCGGCGACACCGACGAGGACCGCTTCGGCGCGGAGCTCTACGACACGCTCACCAACTGGCTCTTCGCCGACCCCGTCCTCACCGGCCGCTACCCGGACGAGAGCCTCGCCGCCCTGATGCCGGGACCGGTCGCCGACGACCTGAAGACCATCTCCACCCCGCTCGACTGGTACGGCGTCAACTACTACAACCCCATCCTCGTCGGAGCACCCCGCCCGGAGGCCCTGGAGACCTTCTCCGGCTTCACGATGCCCGCCGAACTCCCCTTCGGCATACGCGAGATCGAGGGGTACGAGAAGACCGGCTTCGGCTGGCCCGTGGTCCCCGAGGGGCTCACCGAGATCGTCACCACGCTCCACACCCGCTACGGCGACCGCCTCCCGCCGCTCTACATCACCGAGAACGGCTGCGCCCTGGAGGAACCCCACGCCGACGACCGCCGCATCGCCTACCTGGAGAGCCACCTCACCGCCCTGCGCGCGGCGATGGACGCCGGGGTGGACGTGCGCGGCTACTTCACCTGGTCCCTCACCGACAACGTGGAGTGGACGGAGGGCGCGTCCCAGCGGTTCGGCCTGGTCCACATCGACTACGAGACGCTGACCCGTACGCCCAAGAAGTCCTACGCCTGGTACCGCGACCTGATTCGCGCCCAGAAGTCCCAGCAGCGCGATCCGGCGGCCGAAAGGGCTTACGCGACGCCCGCCGAGTGATCAATACTTCCCGCCATGGTCGCTTCATGGTGGTCCCGGGCCCGGCTGGGGATCTTCGTTCACTGGACACCCGCCTCCGTCCCCGGCTGGGCCCCGCCCTACGTCCCCGCCGCCGAACTCCCGGCGGCGGGCAGACGCGCCCCGCTCGGCTGGACCTCGTACGCGGAGTGGTACGAGAACGCGCTCCGCTTCCCCGGCTCCCCGGTCTCCGCCCACCACCGCGCCACCTACGGCACGCGGCCCTACACCGACTTCGGCCATGACTTCGAGGACGGGCTGGCCGGCTGGGACCCGGCCGCCTGGGCCCGCGCCTTCCGGGAGGCGGGGGCCGGCTACGCGGTCCTGGTCACCAAGCACCACGACGGCTTCTGCCTCTGGCCCTCCGAGACGCGGAACCCGCACCGCGCCGGCTGGCACACCACCCGGGACGTGGTCGGTGAATTCGCCGAGGCCGTACGGGCCGAGGGCCTGCGCTTCGGCGTCTACTACTCCGGCGGACTCGACTGGACCTTCGACGACCGGCCCATCGGCACCGCCGCCGACATGTTCTCCGCCGTCCCGCGCGGCCGCTACCCCGCCTACGCGGACGCGCAGATGCGGGAGCTGATCCGCCGCTACCGCCCCGACATCCTCTGGAACGACATCGCCTGGCCGGCGTCCGCCGACGAGATCCGCTCGCTCGTCGACTTCTACCGCTTCACCGTCCCGCACGGCGTCGTCAACGACCGGCTGCTGCCCTGCGCACCGCACTGGCGGGGCCTCGGGCTGCCGGGAGCTAAGGCGCTGTACAACTGGTGGGACCGGCGGACGGTGGCGCGGGGCGAGGGCTTCGTCCCGCGCACACCGCCCGTCTTCGACTTCCGCACCCCGGAGTACGCCCGCTACGAGGGCTCCGACCCGTACGAGATCACCCGGGGCGTGGACCACAGCTTCGGCTACAACCGCAACTCCGGCCCGGACGCCTTCCTCGACCGCGCGGCCCTGACCTCACTGGTCCGCGACACGGCGGCCGACGGCGGGAACGTCCTGCTCAACGTGGGCCCGCGCGGCGAGGACGCGACCATCCCCGCCGAGCAGAGCCTGCGCCTGGAGTGGCTCGCCGAGGACGTGGCCCGGCAGTAGCCTCACACCAGATCGATGCGTTCCTGGGCGACGGGGTGGCCGGCGCGGGCGAACGCGGCGGCCATCGGCGTGTTCCCCCGGTCCGTCGCGCCCGCGATGGACTCGGCGCCCCGCTCCACCAGGAAGCGGGTGCACTCCACCAGCAGGTCGTAGCCGTACCCGTGGCCGCGCGCCTCCGGGACGACCCCGATGAAGCCGATGCAGGGTCCATTCGGGTTGTGCGCGGGCACATGGATCCCCGCGACCTCTCCGTCCGGGGTGAACGCGAGCTGCCACCACTCCCTCGGCGAGGGGAACCAGTGGAAGATGTCCAACTCCGCCTGCGCCGCCGCGTCCAGGCCGCCGGGCCCCGCGATCGCCCGGCGGGCGTGCGCGTCCAGCGTGACGGAGTGGCACCGGCGCAGGACGTCGAGGATCACGGCGTCGTCCGGCTCGGGGCGGAACGTGAGCCGGCCCGGCCGCTCGGGCAGCGGGCAGTCGGGGGTCCACTCATAGCGGTAGCGCTCGACGAGGACCTCCATCCCGGCGGCCCGCGCCGCGTCGATCCTGGCCTCGGCGGCGGCCCGGACCTCGGGCATCTCCCGCCAGCCGGGCGGCACCAGCAGGGAGAACTCGGCACGGAGGGGAGAGCGGCGCAGGAGTTCGGCGCCCGCCTCCTCCTCGCCGTCCGCGAAGTCGAACCAGTCGAGGGCGACGGGCGCGGTGTCGTCGGGCGCCGCCCACCAGGCGGCCCTGGCCACCACGGTGCCGTCGCGCAGGGCGACCCACGTCCAGTCGGGGCGGTACTCGCCGCCCTCCGCCACGGGGGCGTAACGGTGGCCGAACGCGCCGCGCCCGACGAGGGAGGCGTCCTGAAGAGCGTGGAAAAGATGCGCGTCGCTCGTGGTGAGCGCGCGGATGACCAGATCGGTCATGGAGAGATCCTCCGGGAAGAAGCGCCGCGCTCCCGGTCAGACGGAGTCCGACACCGCCCCATGGGCGGGACGGGAGCGCGGGGTTGAGAAGAAGCTGCTGAAGCCGGCGGCACCGGTGGTGTTCGCACGCACGGTCCCACCCCCTTTCACGATCTTGATCGACGGCGGTGCCGACCGTAGCCGCCTTCCGCACCGGCCGTCCACCGCGTTTGAACGGAGGGCCCGCCATCCACCGCGTTCGGACGGCGCGGCCCCGCCCGTCCCGCCGAACACCCCGGCAGCGGGCCCCGCGTGGGAGCGGCGCAGGTCAGCGGGGGAGGAAACCCTGGCTCGTCTGGACACTCCGGGCCCTTCGGCCCGACAATCGTCGACGTGACATCCTCCTCCGAGTTCCACATGAGTCCCGCGCGGCTGTCGGACGCCCAGCGCGACCGTGTCCTCGGCGTGCTCAGGGAGGGTGCCGCACAGGGCAAGTTGTCGCACGACACGTTCCTGCGCCGGATGGAGCTCGCCCTCGCCGCCCGCCGCCCGGAGGAGTTGGCGGCCCTCACCTCCGACCTGGAGAGCGGCGGCCGTTGGTCCCAGGGACTGGTCCGCGCGGTGGGCGGGATCTCCGCCTTCCCGGGGCGGCTGCGCCGCGCCTGGCAGACCGAGCGGCTGCCCAGGCTGCTGCTCCCCGTGCCCGGCCCGCATCCGCTGCTCATCGGCCGCGACCCGGCGAACGGACTGCGCCTCAACCACGAGACGGTCTCCCGGCTGCACGCCGAACTCCACGCGCTGAACGGCCGCTGGCTGCTGCGCGACCTCGGCTCCACCAACGGCACCTGCGTCAACGGGCAGCGGCTCGTCGGCGCCATCCCGGTGCGGGACGGGGACCAGGTGAGCTTCGGCCACATGAGCTTCCGCCTCACCGCCCCGGCCCACCGCCCGCTCGAACTGCCGCCGCCTCCCGCACCCCGCCCCTCCGCCGGACTGCCGGGACACCACGCGCCGGGACCGCCGCCCGGGGCCCCGGAGCTGCCGCGCCAGGGGGCGATACCGCCGCCGCACCCGGCCCCGGGCCCCGCCCACGCTCAGCCGCAGCCGGGCGGGCACCCCCCTCAGCAGCCCGCGCCCCCGCAGCCGGGTGCCGCGCCGCAACAGCAGCAGCCCGGCCCGGACCGTCGTCCGCAGCCCGATGTCGCTCATCAGGACCCCGGCGGGCACCCCCCTCAGCGGCCCGCGCCCGCGCCCCCGCTGCCGGGTGCCGCGCAGCCGCAGCCCGGCCCGGACCGCCCGTCGTCCGCGTCCGGGCCGCAGCCCCCGCCGTCCGCCTGAGCCCCGGCCCCGCCGCCCTTCACCCGAACGGCCGTCCGCCGACTGCGGCACGCCCCCGCCGGTGGTCCGCTGGAGGGGCGCGCGCCGATCACCGGCGCACCGACTCCAGGGGGCAGGGATGCCGGTCGACCGCCCCGAGGCCGTGCCCGACGCCCGCCGCCCGCACCGGATCGCGGGCGGTCAGCCGGGGCTGCTCGCCCCGGGGGCCACGACGGACCCGTACCGCCTGCGCCTCTACCGCCTGCTGCGCACCGAATACCCGCTCGGCTACGACCCGGCGCTCGACGCCTGGCTGCTGAGCCGGTACGTGGACGTGGCCCTGGCGCTCACCGACCCCCGGTTCACCGGCTACCCGCACGACGGGGCCCCGCGCGGCCGGGCCCCCGTACCGCTCGGACTCTGCCGGGGCGCCCAGGTCTGCGCGCCGCCCGCCGTGCCGTACCGCACGGTGGAGCCGGCCGTCGAGCGGACCGCGTACGTACTGGCCCGCCGGATCGTCGGCCGGGACCGGGCCGACCTGGTCGCCGACTTCTGCCGCTGGCTGCCCACCGGGGCCGCGGCGGCCGCGGCCGGGCTCTCCTACCCGGGCGTGAACGGCCGCACCGGAGGCGAACCACACCGGCGGACCGGCGGGGGAGCGGACGACTGCGCCCGCTCCACCGCCCTGCGCGAGCACGCCCTCGCCTCGTTCCTCGCGAACATGCTCGACGACCCCGACCTCCAGGCCGCCGCGACCGCCGGCGCAGCGGCGCCACACGCCTCGGGGACGCTGCTGGACCGGGCCTGGGCCGAGACCCTGCGCCGCGACCCGCCGGTCCAGATCGTGCTGCGCCGCACCCGTACGGAGGTGCCCGTCAGCGGCGGCACCCTCCCGGCGGGCGCGCCCGTCGCCTGCCTCATCGGCGCGGCGGGCCGCGACCCGGCCCGGTTCACCGCCCCCGACCGGTTCGATCCGCTGCGCGCCGACGCGGACACCCTCCTCACCGGACCGGCGCACTGCCCGGCCGCCCGCCTCGGCCGGCTGGAGGCCGAACACGGCCTGCGCGCCCTGCTGACGGCGATGCCGGGCATCCGGTGGGCCGACGGCTTCCGGCCGGTGGCGGGCGGTCTGCTCACCCGGAGCCCGCGCACGCTGCTCGTCCGCCCGTCCTGACGGCGGCCGCCGGCCCCGGGCCCCCCACGGCACATGACGCCCGGTCAGTCCCGTACACGCCGCAACAGCGCCACCGGTCGCTCGGCGAACAGTTCCTCCGCCCGCACCGCGCCCCCCGCCAACTCCCGTTCCGCGGAGCCGGACAGCAGATCCCGCCAGACACCCCCGTCCGGCAGCTCCAGCACCGTGTCCCCCCAGCCGCCGCCCTCGGCCAGCCGCAGCGACAGCCGGGTCACCGCCGTGACCACCTCGCCCGACCGGCAGAACGCCACCAGATGCGAGGCGGCCGGACCCGACGCCCCCAGCGGTTCGTACGTCCCCGACTCCCCGAAGACGTCCGGCGCCTCCCGCCGCAGCCTCAGCGCGGCCGCCGTCAGCTCCTGCTTCTCGTCGGGGGCGTCGGGCCGCCGGAACGGCTGCCGGTTGTCCGGGTCGACCAGCGCCAGGTACGCGCTCTCCGTGCCCTGGTAGAGGTCCGGCACACCCGGCATCGTCAGCTGCACCAGCGCCGCCCCCAGCACCTGGGCGCGCACATGCGGGGCGAGCGCGCCCGCGAACTCCGCGATCCGGTCCCGGGCCGGACCCGACGCGCGCCCCGGCCCGGCCGCGACGAAGTCCGACACCGCCCGCTCGTACGCCGGATCCGACTCCGTCCAGCTCGTGAACAGCCCCGCCTCCCGCACCGCCTTCAGCAGCGCCGGCTCCAGCCGCCCGCCCAGCTCCTCGGCCGGCATGTCCGCGCAGCCGTACGCCGACTGCCAGGCCGCCCATGCCAGTTGGCCGTCCGGAGCGGCGACCGGGGTCGTCTCCGTCACCTCCGCCAGCAGCGCGGCCCACCGCTGCGGGCACTGCGTCAGCACCGCGATCCGCGCCCGGACGTCCGCGCTGCGTTTGGTGTCGTGGGTCGTCAGGACCGTCCCGGTGGCGGGCCAGTCACGGGCGATGCGGGCCGCGAACGCGTGGAACTCGTCCGGCGACACGGCGGGTCGTCCGGCGTCGCCGCCCACCTCGGTGGCCGAGAGCAGCGGCACGTACCGGTAGAACGCCGTGTCCTCCACCGACTTGGCGTGCAGTGCGGACGCCGTCTGGGCGAACCGGACGCTGAACGCCGTCTGTTCGGGGCCGCCGCCGAGCCGCCCGAGCGCCAGCTCCCGTACGACGTCCACGGCCGCCGCCTCCTCCTCCACGGCGAACACCGCCTTCGCGTCCCGCACCGCCTCGTCGGGCAGCGCCTCCTGTGCCGTACGGCTCGGCCGCTCGCCCGCCGTGACGTACGGCCGGTAGACCGGGACCCGCACCAGCAGCTCCCGGACCGCCGTCCGCAGCGCCCAGGGGGCGTGGTCGCGCAGGGCGGGGTCCCGTTCGCAGACGGCGCTCGCCAACCGGGTCAGCCAGGCGGTCTCGGACGCCAGCTCATGGGTCACCACCCGGTACGCGGCCCGGCGCGCCGTCTCCGTCCAGTCGCCGCCCCGGTCGGCGGGCGGGATCGCGAACTCCCGGTAGTGACCCAGCAGTTCCGCCGCCCCCGCCGGGTCGGTGAACAGCCCGTCGATGCGGCGCAGCGCGTCGTACCCGGTGGTGCCCGCCACCGCCCACTCCGCGGGGAGGTGCTCGTCGCCGGTGAGGATTTTTTCCACCACCGTCCACCGCCCGCCGGTGGCCTCGTGGAGCCGTTCCAGATAGGCGGCCGGGGCGGCGAGGCCGTCCGGGTGGTCGATGCGCAGCCCGTCCAGGACGCCGTCGCGGAGCAGTTCGAGGATTTTGGCGTGGGTGTCCTCGAAGACCTCCGGATGCTCCACGCGCACCCCGATCAGCTCCGGGACGGTGAAGAACCGTCGGTAGTTCAGCTCGGTGCGGGCCAGGCGCCACCAGCCGAGCCGGTAGTGCTGGGCGTCCAGCAGCTCCGGCAGCGGGAGGCCCGCCGTGCCGTCCCGCAGCGGGAACGCGTGGTCGTGGTAGCGCAGCACCTCCCCGTCCACCGCGAGATGCTCCAGCTCCCCGCCGAGCGGCCCTCCGAGCACCGGCAGCAGCACCTTCCCGCCGCCCGCCGCCCAGTCGACGTCGAACCAGCGGGCGTACGGGGAGTCCGGCCCCTCGCGCAGCACCTCCCACAGCCGGCGGTTGTGCCGGGGGGAGGCGGCCATGTGGTTGGGCACGATGTCCGCGACCAGCCCGAGACCGTGCTCCCGGGCGGCCGAGGCGAGCGAGCGCAGCCCCTCCTCGCCGCCCAGCTCCTCCCGTACCCGGCCGTGGTCGACGACGTCGTAGCCGTGGGTGGAGCCGGGGACCGCTTCCAGGACGGGGGAGAGGTGCAGGTGCGAGACCCCGAGCGAAGCGAGGTACGGCACGGCCTTCTCGGCGGCGGCGAAGGGGAAGTCGGGCTGGAGCTGAAGCCGGTACGTGGCGGTGGGCGTCATGGCTTTCTCCGTACCCCGCCCGGGGCGATCCGTGTCACCCCGGGCACAACCTCACCCTCGCCGTAACGTCGGGCAGCCCCTCGGGCGGGCCGCTTCGGGACCGGCGGCCCCTCAGGCGGGCCGCTTCAGGACCGTCAGGCTGCGCCCGATCAGGGTGACCCGCTCGCCCTCGGCCACCTTCGGGCCGGTCCCCGGGGGGACCCCGTCCGGGCGTGCGGTGTCCACCACGACCTGCCACTGCTCGCCGTGGGCGACGGGGACGGCGAACTCCAGCGTCTCGGCGCTCGCGTTGAACATCAGCAGGAACGAGTCGTCGGAGATCCGCTCGCCGCGCGGCCCCGGCTCGGAGATCGCGTGCCCGTTCAGGAAGACGGTCATGGCCTTGGCGTGCGCCGCCTGCCAGTCCTCCTGCGTCATCTCCTCGCCCTCGGGGGTGAACCACGCGATGTCGGACAGGTCGTCGTGGGTGCCCTCCACCGGCCGCCCGTGGAAGAAGCGCCGGCGCCGGAACACGGGGTGGTCGCGGCGCAGCCACACCATGGCCCGGGTGAACTCCAGCAGCGTCGAGGCCGGGGCGTCGGCGGGCTCGTCCGGATCGGGCCAGTGCACCCAGGCCAGCTCGTTGTCCTGGCAGTAGGCGTTGTTGTTGCCGTTCTGCGTACGGGCGAACTCGTCGCCGTGGGACAGCATCGGCACGCCCTGCGAGAGCATCAGCGTGGCGATGAAGTTCCGCATCTGGCGGGCTCGCAGCTCCAGGATCTCCGGGTCGTCCGTCCCGCCCTCGGCCCCGCAGTTCCAGGACCGGTTGTGGCTCTCGCCGTCCCGGTTCTCCTCGCCGTTGGCGTCGTTGTGCTTGTCGTTGTACGCGACGAGGTCGTGCAGGGTGAAACCGTCGTGGCAGGTCGCGAAGTTGATGGAGGCGAGCGGGCGGCGGCCGTCGTCCTGGTAGAGGTCGGAGGAGCCGGTGAGCCGCCCGGCGAACTCCGCCAGCGTGCGCGGCTCGCCCCGCCACAGGTCGCGGACGGTGTCGCGGTACTTGCCGTTCCACTCGGTCCACAGCGGCGGGAAGTTGCCCACCTGGTAGCCGCCCTCGCCGACGTCCCACGGTTCCGCGATCAGCTTCACCTGGCTGACCACCGGGTCCTGCTGGACCAGGTCGAAGAACGAGGAGAGCCGGTCCACCTCGTGGAACTGGCGGGCCAGCGTGGCCGCGAGGTCGAAGCGGAAGCCGTCCACGTGCATCTCGGTCACCCAGTACCGCAGCGAGTCCATGATCATCTGGAGGACGTGCGGGGACCGCATGAGCAGCGAGTTCCCGGTGCCCGTGGTGTCCATGTAGTACCGCTGGTCGTCGGTGAGCCGGTAGTACGAGGCGTTGTCGAGCCCGCGGAAGGAGAGCGTGGGCCCCAGGTGGTTGCCCTCGGCGGTGTGGTTGTAGACGACGTCGAGGATGACCTCGATGCCCGCCTGGTGCAGCGCCTTCACCGCCTGCTTGAACTCCAGCACCTGCTCGCCGCGGTCGCCCCACGAGGCGTACGTGTTGTGCGGGGCGAAGAAGCCGATGGTGTTGTAGCCCCAGTAGTTGGCGAGCCCCATGTCCGCGAGCCGGTGGTCCTGCACGAACTGGTGGACGGGCATCAGCTCGATCGCGGTGACGCCCAGTTCGGTCAGGTGGGCGATCACCTCCGGGTGCGCCAGCCCGGCGTACGTGCCGCGCATCTCGGGTGGCAGCCCCGGGTGCAGCATCGTCAGGCCCTTCACATGGGCCTCGTAGATCACGGTCCGGTGGTAGTCCGTCCGGGGCAGGCGGTCGTCGCCCCAGTCGAAGTACGGGTTGACCACCACCGAGCTCATGGTGTGCGGCGCCGAGTCGAGGTCGTTGCGCTCGTCCGGCTTCCCGAACGGGTAGCCGTACACCGCCTCGCCCCAGTCGATCTTCCCGGCCACGGCGCGGGCGTACGGGTCCAGCAGCAGCTTCGCGGAGTTGCACCGCTGCCCGTTCTGCGGCTCGTACGGTCCGTGCACCCGGAAGCCGTAGCGCTGACCCGGCATCACCCCGGGCAGATAGGCGTGGCGCACGAAGGCGTCGGTCTCGCGGAGTTCGACCGCCGTCTCGGAACCGTCGTCGTGCAGCAGGCACAACTCGATCCGGTGGGCGGCCTCCGAGAAGACCGCGAAGTTGGTCCCGGCGCCGTCGTACGTGGCGCCGAGCGGGTAAGCGTGTCCCGGCCAGACCTGCATGATGAGACTCTTCCACTTCTGATCCGGGGGCTGCGGCTTTCCTCGGCCCGATGGCTCCTCGAACATTTCCCGAATACGTCCCGAATCTTCCCCGAAAACGGGGCGCTCACCTAGGACGTCACCCGGTGCGGCCGGGTCCCGTCGTCCGCGGCCCTCTCACCGGTCAACTTCGGACACCTCCGTGCCGCCCCGGACGTGCTTCCGGACGTCGTCACCCGGCAGGCGTCCGGTTCGCGCCCCGGAACGGGGGCCCCAATCACTATGAATCCGCTCACTCCATCCGATCTCGCCGCACGGAACAAGCCGTGTCCACGCAGGAGTTGGCAAAGTCCCCTGTGCATCGGGCTGCGTCGGATCACGCTCCCGGAGTACCCTTCCTTGATCGTTGGGTGGGGGAGTGGAAGGCGGTACGCGGGTGAGCTCGGGAGGGTTCGAGCTGCCCCCAGGTGACGCAGGTCGCGAGGGGGAACCGACGGATGCCCCGCCCGGGGCGGTGTCCCTCGCGCAGCCCATGGAGATCGGCGCCGAGCTGGAGTGGGGATCGGAGTCCTGGAACGAGGTGCGGACCCGGGCCCAGCGGGCCGGCCGCGCCTATATCTGGCTGAATCTGGTCGAACAGCGGTTGCGCGCCGTCGTCGCCGCCGTGCTCCGGCCGGTCTACGAGCCGGTGCACGGCGAGGAGTGGGTGGTGGCCGCCGCCGGTCCGGCCGGTCAGGAATGGGTGCAGCGCGCCGTCGCCGTACGCGAGGTGTCGCGCCGCAAGGGCTATCTGCTAGACCCGGCCGACGACAACGTCCTCAGCTTCCTGACGCTGCCGCAACTGCGTGAGCTGATGGTCCAGCACTGGCCGTGCTTCGAGCCGTACTTCGACGACCGCCGCGATGTCGAGCTGGCCCTGGACGAGCTGGAGGTCGCGCGCAACGTCGTCTCCCGCAACCGGGCGCTGAACGAGGCCGTCCTCGCCCAGGCGGAACGCGCCTCCGCCCGGCTCCTGGACATCCTCGGCGGCGGGGCGGGCGTACCGTCGGCCGACCGGCTGCCCGTGGACGCCGTGGAGGAGCTGGTCGGCGACCGGTACGCGGACGTGGTCTCCGTCCACTCCGACCGGGTGCGGCTCCAGCGCCAGCTCCCGGCCGAGGACCTGTTCGGCGGGGCGCGGCGGCTCGACGCCATCGGCATAGGGCTCAACCTGCTCGTGCAGAACTTCTCCGGCCGCCGGCTCGTGCGGCTCGCCGAGTCGGGCTGCCGGGTCCGGCTGCTGTTCATCAACCCGGCCAGCAGCGCGGTGAAGCGCCGGGAGCGGGAGCTCGGCCTCAAGAAGGGCGAGCTGAGCCGCTCGGTGGAGATGAACATCCTGCACATGCGGCGGGTGCGCTCCCGGCTCCGCGACCCGGGGGCGTTCGAGATCCAGGTCTTCGACGAGACCCCGCGCTTCACCGCCTATCTGGTGGACGGCGACGGCCCGGACGCGGTGGGCGTGGTCCAGCCCTATCTGCGGCGGGCCCGGGGCATGGAGGCGCCGGTGCTGGTGCTGCGCGGCGGTGGCCGGCGCACGGTGGTCCGCGCGGGGCAGGACAGCGAGAACGGCCTGTTCGAGACGTACCGCGAGGAGTTCGAGTCGGTCTGGACGGACTCCCGGCCGGTCTCCTGACCTGCGTGTGGCGCGCCCCGGCGGGTAGGCGCGGAAGGGAGCGGTCCGGTCGGGCCCCGGCCGTCCCGGCGCATCCCGCTCCGGCCGTTCACCTGACGGCCCGTGGGACGAAGGGGCCCGTCCACTGCTGTCAGTGGCGCGTGCGAGGGTGGTCGTCACGTGGGGAATGCACCACAGACGGAGGAAACGGGATGAGTTGGCTCAGCGGGACGCTGATGGCGTTCGATCTGGAGACGACGGGCACGGACGTCGAGTCGGACCGCATCGTGACGGCCGCCGTCGTCCGGCTGGAGGCCGACGGCTCGGTGTCCGAGGAGCGGACCTGGCTGCTGAACCCGGGCGTGGCCATACCGGAGCAGGCGTCGGCGATCCACGGCATCTCGACCGAACGGGCCCGTGAGCACGGGCTGCCCGCCGCCGCCGCGATCGAGGAGATCGCGGGCGCCGTCGCCGAAGGACTGCGCACGGGCGTTCCCCTGGTCGTGATGAACGCCCGCTACGACCTGTCCCTGCTGGACCGGGAGTGCCGCCGGTACGGGGTCGCCTCGGTCAGCGACCGGCTGGGAGCCGCGCCCTCACCCGTCATCGACCCGCTGGTCATCGACAAGCACGTCGACAAGTACCGGAAGGGGAAGCGGGCCCTCCACGCCCTGTGCGCCCACTACGGGGTCGCGCTCGACGACGCGCACGACGCCCGCGCGGACGCCGTCGCCGCCGCGCGCGTGGTGCGGCGCATGGGGGAGCAGCACCAGCCGGTCGGCGTGATGCCCCTGGAGGAGCTGCACGGCCTCCAGGTGCACGCGGCGGCCGAGCAGTCGCGGTCCCTGCAGGCGTACCTGCGGCGCACCACGGACCCGGCGGCGGTCGTCGAGCCGGCCTGGCCGCTCATTCCCCGGATGCGCTGAGCGGCTTCGCGGCCTGCGCGCCCGGAGCGCCCGCGGAGTCCTTGTCGCCGGTGGACCGCCGGAGGGGCGACGAGCTCTCAGAGCTTGCCGAAGACCACTCCGCGCCAGGTCCAGCCCGATGCGAGAGCGGTGTCCCGCAGCGGGTCCGTCAACTGCGCGCTGTCGAAGGCGAACGACTCGGCCGCTTCGAGACGGCCGCTCTCCCCCCGCTGGAGCGTGTACCTGCGCGAGACGGTTCGTCCACCGCCACGCGTGTACGCCGCCGAGGTCCGGAGCCGCGGAGGATTCCCGACGCGGGTGACCTCCCAGCTCTCCTCGACGGCACGCACCTCGGGGACGTCCCCGGCCAGCCGCATCCGGATCCGGACGGCGTGCGTCAGCTGGGACTGGACGAAGACGTGCTGCCAGGCGGGCTCGGCGAGCCGCCACTCCGCCACCAGATCGGCGCCGTGCGCCGCGCCGTCACCGATGACGTAGGGGACGTCCGGCCCGTTGAGACCGAGCAGAGCCGACCGCACCTCCTCGGCGGACCTCGGCTCGGCCCCGGCCTCGGGGTGTCTGGTCCCGGTCAGTCTGTCGAAGAATCCCATGGGGTCAACCTAAGTGCTGCGGACGGTGCCCCCTCGATGTTCAGAACGGGTACCACCGGACCTCCGGGTCGCCCTCGCGCAGCGATGCCACCCGGCGGCGGAACTCCGTCAGGGCCTTCGGGTTGGCCGGGGCGTGCTGGGAGACCCAGGCGCAGCTCGCCGTCTCGCGGGCGCCGCGCAGGACCGCGCACCCCTCCCACTCCCGGACGTCCCAGCCGTACGCGGCGGTGAAGGAGGCGTAGGCCGCCGGGTCCAGGCCGTAGCGGTCGCGGGAGAGGGCGAGGACCACCAGGTCGTGCTCCCGCAGGTCGGCGGAGAACGTCTCCAGGTCGACCAGGACCGGGCCGTCCGGCCCGACATGGACGTTGCGCGGGAGCGCGTCGCCGTGGATCGGGCCCGGCCGGAGGTGGGGGACCAGAGCGGCGGCCGCGGCGGCGAAACCGTCGCGGCGCTCGCGCAGGTAGTCCGCGTCCGCCGGGTCGATCGCGTCGCCCGCCAGCGTCAGCCAGCGCTCCACGCCGCCCAGCAGCTCGCGGCGCGGGAGCGTGAAGCCGGTCGGGGCGGGCAGCGCGTGCACCAGGGTCAGCAGCGGGGCGAGGTCGCGCGGCTCGGCGGGGCGTACGGCGTCGGGGAGCCGGTGCCACAGCGTCACCGGGTGGCCCTCCACGACCCGCACCTCGCTCTCGGCGGCGCGGACGGCCGGGACGCCGGAGGCGGCGAGCCAGTCGGCCAGCGCCACCTCCCGCTCGGCCCGCTCTCGCAGCTCGGGGTGGCCGGTGGCGTCCCGGCCGACCTTGACCACCAGGTCACCGGCGGCGAACACCGCGTTCTCGCCCAGCGCGAGCAGCTCCGCCGCACCGGGGAGCCCGGCGGCCGTCAGTACCTCGCGCGCACGCATCTCGTCCATGGGTGCGATTTTCGCATCCGCGCAGGCCACCTTGACGAAGCGACGGCCCGTCAGCACCATGACGGGGGCTTCCGGGCAGCCGGAACGGGATGAAGTCCGCCTCAGGTACATCAGGCAGATACGGGACAGAGGGGTCTTCTTCGTGACATCGGTGACTGCGGTGCAGCAGTCCGGGCCGGACGAACCGCGCGGCGGCCGGCCCGGCCGGGGAGGACGGGGAGGGAGCCCGCCGGGATCCCGGCGGCCCGGGGCTTCGGGCCCGCCGGGGGGCAAGGCGTTCGGGGACCGGGCCGCCTGGTTCCTGGTGCTGCCCGCGCTCATCCCGATCCTGGTCCTCAGCGTCGGACCGCTCCTCTACGGCATCGCGCTCGCCTTCACCGACGCCCAGTCCGGCCGGACCCGCTCCACCCAGTGGATCGGCACGCTCAACTTCCAGGACCTGCTCCACGACACCCTGTTCTGGGACTCGTTCCGGATCGGGCTGATCTGGGCCGCCGGCGTCACGATCCCGCAGTTCCTCCTGGCGCTCGGCCTCGCCCTCCTGCTCAACCAGAACCTGCGGATGCGCTGGCTGGCCCGTGCGCTGGCGATCATCCCCTGGGCGATGCCCGAGGTCGTCGTCGGCATCATGTGGCGGCTCGTCTACAACCCCGACGCCGGCATCCTCAACGAGACCGTCCGCGACCTCGGCCTCGGAGACGGGCGGGACTGGCTGACCGGCCTCGCCACCGCGCTCCCCGCCGTGATCCTCGTCGGCGTCTGGGCGGGCATGCCGCAGACCACCGTCGCGCTGCTCGCCGGACTCCAGAACACCCCGCGCGAACTCCACGAGGCGGCGGCCCTGGACGGGGCGGGCGCCTGGCGCCGGTTCCGTACGGTCACCTGGCCCGCGATCAAGCCCATCGCGCTCGCGATCTCCGCGCTCAACCTGATCTGGAACTTCAACTCGTTCGCCCTCGTCTACGTGCTGACCAGCGGCGGGCCCGGCGGCCGGACCCGGCTGCCGATGCTCTTCGCGTACGAGGAGGCGTTCCGCTACGGGCAGTTCGGCTACGCCGCCGCGATGGGCTGTGTGATGGTCGCGGTGATCTCCGTGCTCCTCGCCCTCTACCTCGTCGGCCGGCTCAGGGGAGGGGAGGACCGATGAAACGAGGCCCGATGAACCGAGGGGCGACGGGGCGCGAGTCCACCGGGCTGCGCACCGGCCGGGCCGCCCGCGCCGGGCAGTACGTGGCGCTCCTGGCGTACCTGGTCTTCCTCGCGTTCCCGTTCGTGTGGCTGATCTCGACCGCGTTCAAACCCGCCCGCGAACTGGGCTCGCTGCACCCCACCTGGATCCCCGAGCACCCCACCCTCGACAACTTCCGGCAGGCGTTCGACGAGCAGCCGCTGCTCCAGGCCGCCGCCAACTCGCTGATCGCCGCCGTCTCCGCGGCTCTGATCGCCGTCGTGATCGCCACCCCGATGGCGTACGTGATGGCCCGCCACCGGGGGCGCCTCGCCTCCGCCGCGACCGGCTGGGTCGTGGTCAGCCAGGCGTTCCCGTTCGTCCTGGTGATCATCCCGCTCTTCCTGGTGCTGAAGAACCTGCATCTGATCAACACCCTGGCCGGCCTGGTCCTCGTCTACGTCGTCTGGTCGCTGCCCTTCGCGCTGTGGATGCTCGCCGGATACGTACGGGCGGTCCCCGCCGAACTGGAGGAGGCCGCCGCCGTCGACGGGGCGGGCCGCGTCCGCACCCTCGTCTCGGTCGTCGCCCCGCTGCTCGCCCCCGGCCTCGTCGCCACCGCGCTGTTCGCCTTCATCACCGCATGGAACGAGTTCTTCTTCGCGCTCGTCCTGCTCAAGACCCCCAAGGAGCAGACGTTGCCGGTCGTCCTCACCCACTTCCTCGGCGCGGAGGGCGTGGCCGACCTCGGCCCGCTCGCCGCCGCCGCGTTCCTCGCCACCCTGCCCTCCCTCGTCCTCTTCGCCTTCATCCAGCGGCGGATCACCGGCGGGATGGCGGCCGGGGCGGTGAAGCACTGATGCGCGCCGCTCTCCGGCGGGCGGCCACCGCCGCCGTCCTGGCCCTGCTGCTCACCGGCTGCTCCGGCGGCGACGGCGACGGGCGGGACGCGGACGGCACGATCCGGCTCCGGTTCCAGTCGCTGGCCTGGCAGAAGGAGTCCGTCGACGCGAACAAGCAGTTGGTGAAGGAGTGGAACGCCGCCCACCCCGAGGTCCGGGTGGAGTACGTCCAGGGCAGCTGGGACAGCGTCCACGACCAACTGCTCACCTCGTTCGAGGGCGGTGAGGCGCCCGACATCATCCACGACGCCTCCGACGACCTGGCCGACTTCGCGTACGGGGGCTACCTCGCGGACCTCCGCCCCTACCTGCCCGCCCGGCTCCGGGCGGACATCCCCGAGCGGTCCTGGCGCACCACCACGTTCGGCGAGGGCGTCCACGGGGTGCCGTTCCTCCAGGAGCCCCGGGTCCTCATCGCCAACACGAAGCTGCTGAAGGCGTCGGGCGCGCGCATCCCGACCCCGGAGCGCCCCTGGAGCTGGAAGGAGTTCCGGCAGGTGACGAAGAAGCTGTCGGGCCAGGGGCGGTACGGGGTCGCCTGGCCGCTCAAGGAACCGGTCTCGGTCACCCTGAACCTGGGCCTGTCCGGTGGCGGTCAGCTCTTCCACCGCGACGGCGACGGCAAGGCGGTCCTGCGCTTCGAGCCGGGCGACGGCGTGGTGTCCGGCACCATCCACGACCAGGTCAACACCGACCGCAGCGCGGCCCGCAGCGCGCTGGGCATGGGAGGTTCGGACGCGCTGCCCGGGTTCTTCGGCGGCAAGTACGCGATGCTCCCGCTCGGGTTCTCCTACCGCCAGCAGATCATCCAGCAGGCCCCCGAGGGATTCGACTGGACGGTCCTGCCGATGCCCACGGGCGCCGGAGGCGCGGTCCAGGGCGTCAGCCCGCAGACGCTCTCCGTCGCGGAGGAGAGCCCGCACAAGAAGGAGGCCGTCGCGTTCATCGACTTCCTGCTGCGGCCCGCGAACATGGTGCGTCTGGCGCGCGGCGACTGGATGCTGCCCACCGGGACGGAGGCGCTGGCCGACCCGTCGCTGCGCTCGGCAGAGCACGGCTGGGCGGTCGGCACCGCCCTGGCCGAGGGGCTGCGGTCCGCCCCCGCGCAGTCGGTGCGCGGCTATCCCGAGTGGAAGGACAAGGTGGCGACCCCGGCGTACCAGGAGTTCTACAGCGGTGCGATCGACGCCGACGAGCTGAGGGAACGGCTGGTGGAGGACGGGAACCGGGTGCTCGCCCGCTACCAACGCTGATCCGGGGAGCGGACCTTCGGCGGTTCGGCGGAGACAAGAGGTTGCACGAGACGTCTCGTCTCGTTTAGTGTCACCGGCATGACGGAAACCCCGCGTGCCCACATCGCCATGTTCTCCATCGCCGCCCACGGACATGTGAACCCGAGCCTCGACGTCATCCGCGAGCTCGTCGACCGTGGACACCGCGTCAGCTACGCCATCCCCGCCTCCTTCGCCGACAAGGTCGCCGCCGCCGGGGCCGAGCCGGTGATCTGGACGTCGACCCTGCCGACCGACGAGGACCCCGACGCCTGGGGGACGGAGCTGATCGACAACATCGAGCCCTTCCTCGCCGACGCCGTCCAGGCGCTGCCGCAGCTCGCCGACGCCTTCGCCGGCGACGAGCCCGACCTCGTCCTGCACGACATCACCTCCTATCCCGCCCGCGTCCTCGCCCACCGCTGGGGCGTCCCCGCCGTCTCCCTCTGGCCCAACCTGGTCCCGTGGGAGGGGTACGAGAAGGAGGTGGCCGAACCGATGACCGCCGCGCTGCGGCAGACCGAGCGCGGCAAGGCGTACTACGCGCGCTTCGACGCCTGGCTCGCCGAGAACGGTCTGGGCCACCTCCCCGCCGACGACTTCGTCTCCCGCCCGCGCCTCGGGCTCGTCCTCATCCCCGAAGCGCTCCAGCCCCACGCGGACCGGGTGAACCGCGCCATGTACACCTTCGTCGGAGCCTGCCAGGGCGACCGCTCCGCCCAGGGTGAGTGGCGACGGCCCGCCGGCGCGGAGAAGGTGCTGCTGGTCTCGCTCGGCTCCTCCTTCACCAAGCAGCCCGCCTTCTACCGCGCGTGCGTCGCGGCCTTCGGTGACCTGCCCGGCTGGCACGTGGTGCTCCAGATCGGCGCACACGTCGACCCCGCCGAACTCGGCGACGTACCCGCCAATGTGGAAGTGCGGGACTGGGTGCCCCAGTTGTCGGTCCTCCGGCAGGCCGACGCCTTCATCACGCACGCGGGCGCGGGCGGGAGCCAGGAGGGGCTCGCCACCGGCACTCCGATGGTCGCCGTCCCCCAGGCCGTCGACCAGTTCGGCAACGCCGACATGCTCCAGTCGCTCGGGGTCGCGCGGCACCTCCCGATGGAGGAGGCGAACGCCGCGACCCTGCGCGAGGCCGTGCTGACCCTGGTGGACGACCCCGAAGTGGCGGCCCGTTGCGCCCGGTTGAGCGAACAGATGGCGCGCGAGGGCGGCACTCCGCGCGCTGCGGACCTCATCGAGGCGGAGTTGTCGCGCTGAGCGGACCCGACGGACTGGTATCCGGACGGGCCCCGCCCCGCCCCACCCGCCGCGACCTGCGGCTTCGTGGGGCGGGGCGCCGCTGTTTCGGCGCTGTGAAGCCGATGTGACGCCGGGTCCGGTCGGCGCATCTGCACGCCCGTCCTGGCGATTTCACACCCGGGACCGGGCGTTCACCCCCGTCGCGCACGCCTTCACAGATCTTCACGTGTCTTCACATGGGGTCACTTCGGCCGGGAGCGGGGTGACGGGGCGGTGACGCCGTGCGGCATGGCGTCGGTGGGCAGCCCCAACAACCCTTCTGAGCAGGCGATATGGGAAAGGCCGACGGCCATGCCCGGTCGCCTTCGGGGTGACGATTTCGGTGAGCCGGGGCGGTGCCGGCGTTCCCCGGCCGGTCTGACCAGCCAGGGCCGTTTTTCCGTTACGCAACCTTGTTCAACAAGTCACGCTTCCATGAGGGTCTTGAACTGTGCTCGTCAATCGGTCAGGGTTTCGAACCAGCCCCCGGAGATCTTCCGGCCGAGGGCCAATCCCCCCACAAAGAATGACGAGGAGAACCCTCTTCATGGCCAAGCACCAGCGCACCCGTCGTACCAAGCTGACCGCCGCCGTCACCGCTGTGGCGGCCGCCGCCGGGGTCACCCTCTTCGGGACCTCCTTCGCCGGAGCCGCGCCCGCCCCCATGGGAACGGTCTACGGCACGGACGCGGCCACCGCCGTCTCCGGCAGCTACATCGTCATGCTGGACGCCAAGAAGGCCGACAAGGCCGAACTCGCCAAGGAGTACGGCGGCAAGCTCAAGCGCGACTACTCCTCCAGCATCAACGGCTTCTCCGCCAGCGGCCTTTCGGAGACCGAGGCCAAGCGCCTCGCCGCCGACCCGGCCGTCGCCAAGGTGGTGCAGAACAAGAAGTTCAGCATCGACGCCACCCAGGACAACCCGCCGTCGTGGGGTCTCGACCGCATCGACCAGACCGAGACCGCGGGCGACAAGGCGTACAACTACCCCGACGCGGGCGGCGAGGGCGTCACCGCGTACGTCATCGACACCGGTGTCCGCGTCACCCACGAGGACTTCGAGGGCCGCGCCACCTCCGGCTTCGACGCCGTCGACAACGACGATGACGCCGACGACGGCAACGGCCACGGCACCCACGTCGCGGGCACCATAGCCGGGGCGGCGCACGGCGTCGCCAAGAAGGCGGACATCGTCGCCGTCCGCGTCCTCGACGACAACGGCTCGGGCACCACCGAGCAGGTCATCGCCGGGATCGACTGGGTCGCCGCCAACGCCAAGGGCCCGTCCGTCGCCAACATGAGCCTCGGCGGCGGGGCCGACCCGGCGCTCGACGAAGCGGTCCAGAAGGCCATCGCCGCGGGCATCACCTTCGGCGTGGCCGCCGGCAACGAGTCCAGCGACGCCGGCCAGGGCTCGCCCTCCCGCGTCCCCGAGGCGATCACCGTCGCCTCGTCCACCGTGGACGACGAGCAGTCGTCGTTCTCCAACTACGGCTCGGTCGTGGACATCTACGCCCCGGGCTCGGACATCACGTCCACCTGGAACGACAGCGACAGCGGCACCAACACCATCTCCGGCACCTCCATGGCGACCCCCCACGTCGTCGGCGCCGCCGCCGTCTACCTGGCGGGCCACCAGGACGCCACCCCGGAGGCCGTCGCCACGGCGCTCACCGAGGGAGCCACCCCGGACGCCATCAGCAACGCCACCGAGGGCACGGCCAACAAGCTCCTCAAGGTCGTCGAGTAACACCCCGTCCCACCCATCCGGTTCTTGACCGGACGCCGGGCGGCGGAGGCCCCACACCCCGCCGCCCGGACACCGCGCACAGCAGCCGCCGCGCTCTCCCCCACGGGGCGCGGCGGCTGCGCCGTTTCCCGGAGGGGGCGGACCGGGGCGCCCGTGGACGGGATCGCCGGAGGGCCGAATCACCCGAGGTCCCGGCGGACCGCGCACTAGGGTGAGTCGCCATGACGACGACGTACGCGGCCCTGCTGCGCGGGATCAACGTGAGCGGCAGCAAGAGGGTCCCGATGGCCGAACTGCGCACCGTGCTCACCGAGCTGGGGCACACCGGCATCGCCACCTATCTGCAGAGCGGCAACGCCGTCTTCCGCAGCGACGGCGACGACGAGAACGCGTTGGCCACGGCGCTGGAACAGGCCCTGCACCGGCGGTTCGGCTTCACCGTCGACTGCCTCGTCCGCGACGCCGGCTATCTCGCCGCCGTCGCCGAAGCCTGCCCCTTCCCCGCCGCCGAGCTGGAGGGCAGGCAGCTCCACGTCACCTACTTCGACCGGGCCGTGGACGCCGAGCGCTTCGCGGACCTGGAGGCGGGCGGCTTCCTGCCCGAGGAGTTCCGGCTCGGCGACCGCTGTCTGTACCTGTACGCCCCCGACGGCCTCGGCCGCTCGAAGCTGGCCGAGGCGCTGGCCCGCCCCCGCCACGTCAAGGGGCTCACCGCCACCACCCGCAACTGGAACACCGTCGCCAAGCTGGTGGAGCTGACCCGCGACTGAACGAACCGGCCGGGTCCCCTCGCCGCCCCGGACGGCTCGTACCGTCCGGGGCGGCGAGGGGCGCACTGCCCGGGAAGACGGACCCGTACCGCCCGGGGTCCGTACCGCCCGGGGCGGCGAGGCCCGTGCCGTCAGCGGCCGGGAAGCGCGATCAGTCGTCGGGGAAGCGGTCGGCCGCTCGCCCGGCCTACCGGCAGAAGGTGTCCTTCCGGGGGAGCTCGCCCTCCACCAGGTAGCGCGTGGTGGTGTTCAGCCCGCACGCGTTGTCGCCCAGCACATAGGAGCCGTGCCCGCTGTCGGCGACCGACAGCAGCCGGGACCGGTCCGCGAACTTCTTCCGGAGCGCCTTGGCCCCCACGTACGGGGTCGGCACGTCGTGCACGTTCTGGACGAGCAGGATGTTGCGCGGCCCGTCGTCGTCGATCGCGACCGGCGGCTCGGCCGGGGCGTACGGCCAGAACGCGCACGGGTTGATGTTGGCGGCGGCGGCGCCGAACAGCGGATAGCGCTCACGGTGCTCCGCGACGGCCTTGCGGTAGACGCCGACCTTCTCGGGCCAGTCGACGTCGTTGCAGGTGACGGCCATGAAGACGGAGAGGGAGTTGTCCAGCCCGGCCGGGGTGTCCGCGGCGCTCGGCTCCGGCGGGGCGGCCGCACGGACGCCCGCCGCGTCTCCGTTCTCCAGCGCCTGCCACTGCTGGGCCAGTTGGGGGTAGCGCGTCTCCTTGTACAGGAAGGCGAAGACGAGCTGACGGAACTGGACCCCGTTCACACCGGCCACCGGCTTCTCGTCGAGCCGCGCGGCGAGGTCGAGGTAGCTCCGCCGCACCTGGGCGGGGGTGCGGCCGAGCCCGTAGCTCTCGTGCCGGGCAGCGGCCCACCGGGCGAAGTCGGGGAACGTCTGCTCCATCCCGAGCGCGTAGCGGCGCATCCCCTCCGGATCGAGGTGGGTGTCGCCGATGACGCTGTCGAGGACGATCCGGTCGGAGCGTTCGGGGAACATCGAGGCGTACGCGGCGCCGAGCGAGGTGCCGTAGGAGTACCCGAGGTAGCTGGTCCGCTCCTCGCCGAGCGCCTCCCGGATCCGGTCCAGGTCGCGGGCGGCGTTCGCCGTGGTCACATGGGGCAGCAGGCCCTTGGTGTCCTTGCTCTCGCACTGCGCGGCCACCTTCTTCGCGATCTTCGCCTGGGAGAGGACCGCCGCGTCGTCGACCGCGTACGGCGGGACGTTGGCGAAGTACGGCCCGTCCGGGGTCAGTCCGCACGCCAGCGGGGACGAGCGCCCGATGCCCCGGGTATCCATGCCGATCAGGTCGTAGGTGTCGAGGACGCTCGCGGGCAGCCCCATCGAGACGAGGAACGCCGGCTGCGACAGGCCCGATCCGCCGGGCCCGCCCGGGTTGAGCATCAGCGTGCCGCGCCGGCGGTCCGGATCGGTGCTCGCGAGCCGGGAGATCATCAGGTCGATCCCGGCGCCGTCCGGATCGCCGTAGTCCACGGGTACGGGGACGGTCGCGCACTCCAGCACGGTGGGGGCGGCCTCGGCCACCACGTCGTCGGGGCACGCGCCCCAGGTCGGCGTCCGCTTCGGCGGCCCCTCGGCGACGGCCGGTCCGGTGGCGAGCGAACCGCCGAGTCCGAGTCCCAGGGCGACCGCCAGGGCCGCGCTCCGCCGGATTCCGCGTGATCGTGTCATGTCGGTTCTCCCCATGCGCTCTCGGTGCCGCGGTCGCGCCCATCGCACTCCGTGCCCTCGGGGCATGGTCAAGACCGCCCCGCCGCGTGATCGCGGGAACGGGCGGGGGCGGCGGGAAGCGGGCGGGAAGCGGGCGGGGGCCGCCGGGATCGGGCGGAATCGGGCAGGGGGCGGACGGGGATCGAACAGCCGGGCCGGGGCACAGGAGTGGAGAGGCCGTCCACCGGGGCGGCCCGCCGGGCGGCGCCGTGCCGCGGGCGGCAGGAAGCGGGCGCCTGGAGGGCTTGCCGTGACGTGGAGCACGAGGCAGGTGGCGGAACTCGCCGGCACGACGCTCAAGACCGTGCGGCACTACCACAAGCTGGGCCTGCTGGAGGAGCCGGAACGATCGGCCAACGGCTACAAGCGGTACGGTGTGAAGCACCTGGTGCGGCTGATGGGCATCCGCCGTCTGGTCGACCTGGGCGTGCAGCTCGCCGACGTCCCCTCGGTGCAGGCCGCGGACGGCCGGGCGGAACAGATCCTGCGCACCCTGGACGGCGAGCTGGCACGGAACATCGAACGGCAGCAGCGCATGCGCCGCGAGATCGCGGCCGTGCTGGACGACGGCACCTCCCTCGGCCTGCCACCGGAGTTCGGGGCGGCGGCGTCCGACCTGCCGCAGCCCCAGCAGGCGCTCCTGGTGGCGTACTCCAGCATCCTCACACCCCGCGCCATGTCGGTCATCCGGGAGCAGTTCGCCGCGCCCCGCGACGACAGCGCCACCGAGTTCGAGCAGCTGACGGAGGACGCGACCGAGGAGGAGCGCGACCGGCTGGCGCGTCTGCTGGCGGCCGAGGCCCGCCGCCAGCAGGAGGCGCACCCCTTCATCGCGGACCTGGACGCGTCCTCCCGCCGCGACGGGGCGGTCGCCCGATCCGTCGTCGCGCAAGCCCTCGCCGAGTTCTCCAACACGGCCCAGCTCGACGTCCTGCGCCGGATGCACGCTCTCCTCGCCGCGGAGGAACACGACGAGGGGGAGGAGCGGGCGGAGCGAGCGGTGCGGGGCGGGCGGGCCGGGCGAGACCGGGCGGACGGGGAAGGACCCGTCGGACGAGACCGGGCCGACGGGCGCACGAAGTCGGCCGGCCGCGGCGAGCGGGTCGGATCCGCCGCCTGATCGCACGGCGACGGCGCACCGGGCCGCGCGAGCCCCCCGCCGATGCCGCACCGGGCCGCGTGAGCCGTCACACCGGGCCGCGCGAGCCCCCACGGCGGCGACGCGCCGGGCCGCGCGAGTCGCCGCACCGGGCCGTGCGAGCCGACGCACCGCGCGAGCCGCCGCGACGGCCCCGAGGTAACGGTTCGGCGCCCTCAGATCACGGTTCGGACGCTGCGGATCACGGTAAGGGGGCCGTGGCCCCCACCCCGCCCGATACAGGTTAGCCTTGCCTTCGTTTGGCTGGAGGTGGCTGTCCGGAAATCGCCCTCTCCGCCGTCCGTGACACGGTGAGGAGCAGGGGAATGGGGGCCGACAGCGCCGCCGGGCGGGGCGTCATACGCCGCGCCGTCGCCGGGCAGCGCCGGGACGTCGTCGCCGGCTCCCTCCTCGGGGCCTGCCACCAGATCGGCGAGGCCCTCGTCCCCGTTCTGATCGGGATCGTCGTCGACCGTGCCGTGGTCCGCCCCGACGGAGGAGCGCTGACGCTCTGGCTGGTGGTCCTCGCCGTCGTCTACACCCTCCTCTCCTACGGCTTCCGTTTCGGCGCCCGCGCCGGTGAGCGCGCCGCCGAACAGGCCGCCCACCGACTGCGCCTGGACGTCCTGCGCCGGGTCCTCGCCCCGCACGGAGGAGCGGAAGCGGGCCGTCCGCCCGGCGCGCTGGTCAACGTGGCCACCGAGGACGCCCGCCGCGTCGGGGCGGTCAACATGGCCCTGACCCTGGGCGTCGCCGCCGTCGTCGGAGTCGTCGCGGGCGCGGTGCTCCTGCTGCGCGCCTCCGTGCCCCTCGGCCTCCTCGTCCTTGTCGGCGCCCCGGTGCTGATGGCGCTCGGCCACTTCCTGGCCCGCCCTCTGGAACACCGCAGCGAGGCCGAACAGGAACAGGCCGCGCACGCCTCCGGGGTGGCCGCCGACCTGGTCGCCGGGGTCCGTGTGCTCAAGGGCCTGCGCGCCGAGCGCGCCGCCGTCGCCCGCTACCGCGCCACCAGCCGGGCCTCCCGCGACGCCAACGTGCGGGCCGCCCGCGCCGCCGCCCTCCAGACCGGTCTGATGCTCACGCTGACCGGCTCGTTCATCGCGCTCGTCGCCCTCGTCGGCGGCCGTCTGGTCCTCAGCGGCTCGATCGGCCTCGGCGCCCTCGTCTCCGCCGTCGGCCTCGCCCTCTTCCTGCCGGGACCGATCAGCGTGCTGGCCTGGGTCGGCGCCGAACTGGCCAAGGGCCGCGCCTCCGCCGCCCGCATCGCCGATGTGCTGGCCGCCCCCGGCGAGACCACCGGGGGCAGCGCGGAGCCCACCGTCCCCGCCCCCGGCGAACTGCGCCTGAACGGCCTCGGCCACGCCGGACTCGACGCCCTCGACCTGACCGTGCGCCCCGGCGAACACCTCGGGCTCGTCGTCACCGACCCGGCCGACGCCGCCACCCTGCTGCACTGCCTGGCCCGCCGCTGCGACCCGGACCGGGGGAGCGTCGAACTCGACGGCGTCCCCCTCACCGAACTGGCCCCCGCCGCCCTGCGCTCGGCACTGCTCGTCGCCGAGCACGACGCCCAGCTCTTCGACGGCACCCTCCTGGAGAACGTCACCGCCGCCGCCCCCGCCGGGACCGACCCGCACCCCGCGATGGACGCCGCCGCCGTCGACGAGGTGGCCGCCACCCTGCCCGGCGGCGCGCACGGCCGGATCGGGGAACGCGGCAGCTCCCTCTCCGGCGGCCAGCGCCAACGGGTCGCCCTGGCCCGCGCCCTCGCCGCCGACCGGGCCGTCCTCGTCGTCCACGACCCGACCACCGCCGTCGACGCCGCCACCGAGGCCCGCATCGCCGCCGGCATCCGCCGCGCCCGCACGGGCCGTACCACCGTCCTGGTCACCAGCAGCCCGGCCCTGCTCGCCGCGACCGACCGCGTCGTCCTCGTCGACGGCGGGACCGTCGCCGCCGAGGCCCCGCACGAGGACCTCGTACGCGACCATCCCGTCTACCGCACGGCGGTGCTCACATGACCACGCCCCCGCACACCGCCGACGAGGGCGCCGAGCTCCTCCCCGTCGCCACCGCTGCCCGCACCCGCGCAGCCCTGCGCACCCTGGTGCGGCCCGACCGGGGCCTCGCCCTCACCGGCATCGGCGTGCTGGTCGCGGCCACCGTCATTGGTCTCCTCGTCCAGCCGCTGCTGGGCCGGATCGTCGACGTCGTCGCCGACGGCCGCCCCGCCGGAGACCTGACCCTTCCGGTCGTGCTGCTCATCGCGGTCGCCGCCGTCCAGGGCGTCACCACGACCCTCGGGCTGACCCGCGTCGCCCGCCTCGGCGAGACCGTCCTGGCCCGGCTGCGCGAGCAGTTCGTCGAACGCGCCCTGAACCTCCCCGCCGACCGCCTGGAACGCGCCGGCTCCGGAGACCTCACCGCCCGCGTCACCGGCGACGTCGCTCGGGTCACCGAGGCCGTCCGCTCCGCCCTGCCCGAGATGGCCCGCTCCGTCCTCGCGATCGGCCTCACCCTCGGCGCCCTGGCCCTGCTGGACGTACGGTTCCTCCTCGCCGCGCTGCTCGCCGTCCCCGTCCAACTGCTCACCGCCCGCTGGTACGTACGCCGCGCCGTCACGCTCTACGCCGACCAGCGCGTCGCCAACGGGGCTCAGCAGCAACAGCTCCTGGAGACGATCGGCGGGGCCGTCACCGTACGCGGCCACCGGCTGGAGGAGCGGCACACCGAGCGCGGCGCGGACCGCTCGCGCAAGGCCGTCGACCTCACCATGCGCAGCGTCAACCTGGTGCTCGGCTTCTACGGACGGCTGCACATCGCCGAGTACATCGGCCTGGCCGCCGTCCTGATCGCCGGATTCTGGCTGGTCCGCGACGGCGCGGTGTCCATCGGTACGGCCACGGCCGCCGCCCTCTACTTCCACAGCCTCTTCGGGCCCGTCAACGCCGCGCTCGTCCTCCTCGACGACGCCCAGTCGGCGGCGGCCGGACTCGCCCGCCTGGTCGGCGTGACCGACCTCGCGGAACAGCCGGAGCCGAAGCCCGGAAAGCCGGAGGCCGCTGGAAGGCCGGAGCCCGGAAGGCTGGAGCCCGCTGGAAAGCCGGAGCCCGGAAGGCGGGAGCCCGACGGAGAGCCGTTGCCCGGAGAACCGGAGCCCGCCGGAAAGGCGACGCCCGGAAAGGCCGCGCCCGCCTCCGTACCGCGTCAGCGCGTCGCCTCTCCGGAAGCCGCCGTCTCCGTCCACGCCGTCAGCCACGCCTACGGCCCCGGCCGCCCCGTGCTGCACGAGGTGTCCCTCACCCTGGCGCCCGGCGAACACGTCGCGCTCGTCGGGGCCAGCGGAGCCGGGAAGTCGACGCTCGCCCGGATCGTCGCCGGCGTCCAGCAGCCCACCGCCGGAACGGTCACGGGTCCCACCGCCGGAACGGTCACCGCACCGGCAGGCCCGGGCGGACCGTCGGTCGTCCTGGTCACCCAGGAGGTCCACGTCTTCACCGGCACCCTCGCCGACGACCTCCGCCTCGCCCGCCCCGACGCCACCGACGACGACCTCCGCGCGGCCCTGGCCACCGTGGACGCGCTCGACTGGGCCGCGGCGCTCCCGGACGGACTCGCCACCGTCGTCGGCGAGGGCGGCCACCGGCTCGACGCCGCCCGCGCCCAGCAGCTCGCCCTCGCCCGGCTCGTCCTGGCCGACCCGGCCCTCGCCGTCCTCGACGAGGCGACCGCCGAGGCCGGCAGCGCCGGGGCGCGGGCCCTGGAACGCTCCGCCGGGGCCGCCCTCACCGGCCGCACCGCCCTCGTCGTCGCCCACCGCCTCACCCAGGCCGTCGCCGCCGACCGCGTCGTCGTGCTGGAGGCCGGGCGCGTCGTCGAGAGCGGCCCCCACGAGATGCTGCGCGACGCGGACGGCCCGTACGCCGCCCTGTGGCGCGCCTGGTCCGGCAGCCGTGCCGCACCGCACCCCTGAAGCACCGCACCCCTGACCCCACGCCCACGTCCGTCCCGGCGCCCGCCCGCCCTCCCGAAGGAAACCGTCATGTTCCGCATGTTCCAGCGCACCCGGCTGACCGCCGTGGCCGCGTCCGCCCTGCTGCTCTTCGGGGCCGCGGCCTGCGGCTCCGGCGACAGCGGCGACGACGCCGCCGCACCGTCCGGCGACAGCGCGAAGAAGGGGGCCTACCCGGTCACCCTCGACCACAAGTACGGCGCGACCACCCTCAAGTCCGAGCCGCAGCGCATCGTCACGGTCGGCCTCTCCGACCAGGACGCCGTGCTCGCGCTCGGCAAGGTCCCGGTCGGGACCACGGAGTGGCTCGGCGAGTTCAAGGGCGCCATCGGCCCCTGGGCCGAGAAGGCCCTCGGCGACAAGGCGCGGCCCACCGTCCTGCACGACGACGGCACCGGCCCCCAGGTCGAGAAGATCGCCTCGCTGCGCCCCGACCTGATCCTCGCCCTGTACTCGGGCCTCACCAAGGACCAGTACCGCACCCTCTCCAAGATCGCCCCGGTCGTCGCCCAGCCCAAGGACGGCCCGGACTGGTCCATCTCCTGGCAGGACCAGACCGCGCAGGTCGGCAAGGCCCTCGGCAAGAGCGACGAGGCCGAGGCCCTGGTCGCCAGGACCGAGAAGCACATCACCGACGCCGCCGCCGCGCACCCCGAGTTCAAGGGCAGGAGCGCCGTCATGGCCACCCCGTACGAGGGCATGTACGTCTACGGCCCGCAGGACAACCGCTCCCGCCTCCTCAACGGCCTCGGTTTCCAGCTCCCCACCGACCTGAACACGGTCGTCGGCGACGCGTTCGGCGCGAACATCAGCAAGGAGCGCACCGACCTCCTGGACACCGACGCCGTCGTCTGGATCGTCACCGACCCGGCGAAGGACACCCGGAAGCTCCACGCCGACCCGCTGTACGGCAAGCTCGCCGTCGCCAAGGAGGGCCGCGAGGTCATGGTGAAGGAGAGCAGCCACTTCGGCAGCGCCATCTCCTTCGTGAGCCCGCTCAGCCTCCCGTACACCGTCGACCGCCTGGTCCCGATGCTGGCCGCCGCCGTGGACGGCAAGACGGACACGAAGGTCGAGCACCCCGCGTCCTGACGCCCTCGGGTGTGCTGCCGTTCTGGCCGGCCACCCGTCCCTTCCGGGCCGCCCCGTCGACGCGGGGCGGCCCGCCCACCCCTCCCGTGAGGAACCGGACCGTGGAGCCAGCCCCGTGACCCGCCCCGCCCGATGGCGCCCCGCGCTGCTCGTGGTCGCACTCGCCGCCGTGCTGGTCGTGCTCTGCCTGCTCTCGCTCGGCCTCGGGGCGCTCAGCATCCCGCCCGGCGACGTGATCAAGGCCCTGACGGGACAGCCGACCGGCCCCCGTGTCGAGGACGTCGTCTGGTCCGTGCGCGTCCCGCGTACGGTCCTGGGCCTCGCCGCCGGAGCCGCCCTCGGCCTCTCCGGCTGCGTGATGCAGGCGCTGACCCGCAACCCGCTGGCCGACCCCGGCATCCTCGGCGTCAGCGCCGGAGCCGCGTTCGCCATCGTCATCGCCGCCGGGGTCGCCGGCATCGGCTCGCTGCTCGGCTACATCTGGTTCGCCTTCGCCGGGGCCATGGCGGCGAGCGTCGTCGTCTATCTGCTGGGCCGGCTGGGGCGTTCGGGGTCGACCCCGGTGAAACTCGCGCTCGCCGGAGTCGCGGTCACCGCCGTGCTGTCCTCGCTGACCAGCGCCGTCGTCCTCACCGACCCGGCCGCGCTGGACCGCTTCCGGTTCTGGTCGGCCGGATCGCTCGCCGACCAGGACGCCTCCACCGTGCTGCGCGTCCTGCCCTTCCTCGGACTCGGCGCGCTCCTCGCCCTCGCGAGCGCCCCCGCCCTCAACAGCCTCGCCCTCGGCGACGACGTGGCCGCCTCCCTCGGCCGCAGGCTCGGCCTCGTCCGCCTCCAGGGCGTCGTCGCCGTCACGCTGCTCACCGGGGCGGCGGTCGCGGTGATCGGGCCCGTCGTCTTCATCGGCCTGGTCGTCCCGCACGTCGCCCGGGTCCTCGCCCAGTACGCCGGGCTCGGCCCCGACCACCGCCGGCTGCTCCCGCTCTCGGCCGCGCTCGCCGCCGGACTGCTGCTCGGCGCGGACATCCTCGGCCGGGTCATCGCCCGGCCCGTCGAGGTCCAGGCCGGGATCATCGTCGCCTTCCTCGGCGGGCCGTTCTTCATCGCCCTGGTCCGCCGACGCCGCCTCGCGGAGATCTGACCATGACCACCGAGACCGAGACCGAGACCCAGACCGACACCGCCACCGGGAAGACCGCCGGAGCCCGGGCCGCCCGGCCCTTCCGGCTCGCCTTCCCGCCGGTGTCCGGCACCCTGCGCCCCCGCCAACTCGCCGTCTCCGCCGGGCTCGCCGTCGCCGTCTTCGTGGCGCTGTGCTGGAACGTCTCCATCGGCGAGTACGGCATCCCCCTCACCGACGTGGCCCGCGCCCTCACCGGCTCCGGCGACCCGGGCACCCTTCTCGTCGTCCAGGAGCTGCGGCTGCCCCGCGCCATGACGGGGCTCCTCGCCGGCATCGCGTTCGGCATGTCCGGGGCGCTGTTTCAGACGATGACCCGCAACCCGCTCGCCAGCCCCGACATGATCGGCCTCACCCAGGGCGCCGGCACCGCCGTGGTCGCGGGCATCGTGCTCGGCTGGGACTTCGGCCTCGGCACCCAGGCCCTCGGTCTGCTCGGGGCCCTCGCCAGCGCCCTCCTCGTCTACGGGCTCGCCTGGCGGCGCGGCACCACCGGCTACCGCATCATCCTCGTCGGCATCGGCGTCTCCTGGATCTGCCTCAGCGCCACCGACTACCTGCTCGCCCGGGGCGGCCGCTTCCAGGCGCAGGCCGCCCTCGGCTGGCTCGTCGGCAACCTCAACGGCCGTGACTGGCAGCAGGCCGCGCCCCTCGCGTACGCCCTCGTCGTCCTGGTCCCCGCCGCCCTGCTCATCGGCCGCCTCATGCGGACGCTGCAACTCGGCGACGACGTGGCCAAGGGGCTCGGCACCCGCGTCCAGGCCGTCCGCCTGACCGTCCTGCTCACCGGCGTCGGCCTGGTCGCCTTCGCCACCGCGGCCGCCGGGCCCGTCGCGTTCGTGGCGCTCGCCGCCCCGCAGATCGCCCAGCGGCTCTGCCGTACGGCCTGGCCGCCCCCACTCGCCGGCGGACTCACCGGCGCCGCCATCGTCCTCGCGTCCGACGTTCTGGCACGCGAACTGATCCCGGGCACCGAACTGCCCGTCGGGATCGTCACCGGAGTGCTCGGCGCCCCGGTGCTGCTCTGGCTGCTCATCCGCGTCAACCGCGCGGGCTCAGGAGGCTGACCGATGTCCACCGCCGAACCCGACCTGCGGGCCGAGGGCCTGCGCCTGGGCTACGACGACCGGGTCGTCGTCAGCGGCCTCGACCTGGCCGTCCCGCCCGGCCGGATCACCGCCATCGTCGGCGCCAACGCCTGCGGCAAGTCCACCCTGCTGCGCGCCCTGGCCCGTCTGCTGGCCCCCCGCGAAGGCACGGTCAGCCTGGACGGACGCGCCCTGCACGCCATTCCCACCCGGGAGTTGGCGCAGCGGCTCGGCATCCTCCCGCAGTCACCCGTCGCCCCCGATGGACTCACCGTCATCGACCTCGTCAACCGGGGCCGCTCCCCGCACCAGACCTGGTGGCGGCAGTGGACCAAGGCCGACGAGCAGGCGGTACACGACGCGCTCGCCGCGACCGGCACCACCGACCTCGCCGACCGCGCAGTGGACGAACTCTCCGGCGGCCAGCGCCAGCGCGCGTGGATCGCCATGGCCGTCGCCCAGGGCACCCCGGTCCTGTTGCTCGACGAGCCGACGACGTACCTCGACCTCGCCCACCAGATCGACGTCCTGGACCTCGTCGTGGACCTCAACCGGAACGAGGGCCGCACGATCGTCATGGTCCTGCACGACCTCAACCAGGCCTGCCGGTACGCCGACCACGTCATCGCGATGAAGAAGGGCCGCGTCGTCGCGGAGGGCGCCCCGGCCGACGTGATCACCGCCGAGACCGTCGAGGACGTCTTCGGCCTGCGCTGCCGGGTCACCACGGACCCGGTGAGCCGGACCCCGCTGGTGATCCCGGTCGGCCGCCACCACACCCCGGAGCCGGAGACCGAGGAGCCGGCCAAGACCCTCGGCTGACGGGCCGGGCGGCCCCCGCGAGTGGCCCGCGTACGACGCCGAGGCCGCCCGCCACCACGACGCGGGCTTCTCCGAACCCGAGCGCGCCCGGTCCGGCGGGCCGACTCGCCGCGCCGCCGCCCGGCCGGCTCGTACAGAACGGGGCAGCGGGCCCGTACCGCACGGGAAGACAGGTCAGCGGGCGGTGACCGTGTATCCGGCGAGCGGACGGTTGCCGCGCTCCACGGCGACGGCCCGCAGGACGTCGGCCTGGCTGAGGACGAGACGGCGCACCGGCTCGGGCAGCGACGCCATGCGCTCCGGTGATCCGACCAGGTCGAGGCAGGCGGCGACCTCCCAGTCGCCGTCCTGGAGGGCGCCGGTATCGACCGGCCCGCCGCCCTCGGCGCGCCAGCCGGTCCCGGGCAGGAGCCGCAGCAACTCCTCGCGGGAGAAGGGCGTGCGGACGTTGCCGACACCGGGTGACCCCGCGGCCTCGATCTGCCCCTGGACCAGCACGGCGAGGAGATGCGCCGTCTGGTCGCCGGACGTGGGCGTCAGGTCCCACTCGGTGAACCACAGCCGCCGCGCCCACGGCCGTACCCGGGCCAGGGTGTCCCGCAGCAGCCCGAGCGAGGCGAAGTACCAGGAGCAGTGCGCGAGCACCACGTGGTCGAACGCGCCGTCGGGGAAGTCGACGGACGGGTCGAGGACGTCGGTGCGGAAGCGGAAGTCGATACGGGACCCGAGCGGGCCCGCCACGAGCCGGTCCGCCGATTCGCCGAGCGTGACCGGCGACCCGTAGGAGGGGTCGGCCGGATCGACGGCCACCACCCGGCCCCCGGGCCCGACCGCCTCGGCGAGGACGGCGGTCGTGTCACCCTGTCCGCAGCCCAGTTCGAGCACGGTCGAGCCGGGCGCGATGTCCCAGCTCGCCACGAGCGCGGCACGGTGGCGGGTCTGGAGGAGCTGGCCGGTCGGGCTGTGGTCGGCGGCGGCCATGCCGGCCGCGAGCGAGGGGGCCTCGGCGGAGAGATCGGAGCGCTTCACGGAGTCCTCGGTGTACGAGAGGGGCGGTGCGGGCCGATCGTACGAGACGTACGGGTCACGGCGCCTCCGGTTTACGGGCACTCCCCGGTGCCGCGACAGGACCGGCCCTCACGCCGAAAGGGACGCTCCGGTCCCGACGCCGAAAGGGACGCCCCCGCCCGCCCCGGCTCACGCCGAGAGCGACGCCCCCACCGTCACCCGGGCCTCGTCGAACCGGTCCAGCAGCAGCCGCGCCAACTCCGGTGCCGGGCCCAGCACATCGGCCAGCACGTCGGCCCCGGCGGCCCGCGCCCCCGCCGCGATGCGGTCGGGGAGCCGGCCGGGCGCGATGACGTACGGGGCCACCGCCACCCGCTCCACGCCTTCGGCGCGCAGGGCCCGCACCGCGTCCTCGGTGCGGGGGAGGAGTGCGGAGGCGAACGCAGGCCGCACGGCGCACCAACCGGTGTGCCGCAGCTCCCGCGCGATTTCAGCGATCACTGCGATCGCCTCCGGGTCGGATGATCCCGCCGAGGCCAGGACGAGCCCGGTTCGGGGGAGGTCGCCGGGGCGGACCCCGGCCTCCCGCAGCCGCCGCTCCAGAGTGGCGTTCAGCAGCGGGGACGGGCCGAGCACGCCGGCCTGGCGGACGCGCAGCCTCGGCAGCCGGGCGCGGGCCTCGCGCAGGACCGAGGGGATGTCGGTCTTCGCGTGGAACGCCCGGGTCAGCAGGAGCGGCAGCGCGACGACCTCGTCCGCCCCCTGCGCCGCCAGGCGCTCCAGCACCCGAGGCACGGACGGCGCGTTGAACTCCAGGAACGCGGTCTCCACGCGCAGCCCCGGCCGCTCGGCCCGCACCCGCTCGGTGAGCGCGTGCACGGTCGCGGCGTGGCGCGGGTCGCGGCTGCCGTGGGCGATGACGAGGAGGGTGGGATGCGTCATGGGAGAGCTCAGTTCTTGACGAGGAGACCGCGGCTGCGCAGCACCCACCGCTCCAGCGGACTGAAGATCAGCAGGTCGATCGCGATGCCGACGAACAGGATGAGCAGGATCGACAGGAAGATCCCGGGCATGTCGAAGTTGCTGCGGCCGTTCTCCAGCAACTGGCCGAGCCCCAGGCCCAGTTCGGGTGACGAGGCGATGATCTCGGCCGCCATCAGGGAGCGCCAGGAGAACGCCCAGCCCTGCTTGAGGCCCGCCAGATAGCCGGGCAGCGCCGCCGGGAGCACGATGTGCCAGGTCCCGCGCAGCCCGGTCGCGCCCAGCGTGCGGCCCGCCCGGAGGAACAGCGGCGGCACCTGGTCGACGCCGGAGACCAGCCCGTTGGCGATCGAGGGCACCGCCCCCAGCAGGATCACCGCGAACATCATCCGGTCGTTCAGCCCGAGCCAGATGACCGCCGGAGCCACCCACGCCACCGAGGGCAGCGACTGGAGGCCGGACAGGATCGGGCCGATCGCGGCCCGGACCAGCTTCACCCGGGCGACCAGCAGCCCCAGCGGCGTACCGATGGCGACCGCGAGGAGGAAGCCGAGCAGACCGCGCGAGACGCTGGTCCAGACGACCTCCAGCAGCGTGCCCGCCAGCCACATCTCGCGCGCGCTGTCCCACACGGCGGACGGCGACGGCAGCTTGTACGTCTCCGTCACCTGGGCGCGGACCAGCAGCTCCCAGACCACCAGGACCAGGACCACCGCCACGACCGGCGGCAGCACCTTGCGCAGCAGGACCTCGCGGACCGGGGTGCGGCGGATCTGCACCGCGTCGAGCGCGTCGAGACCGGCCTCCAGACCCGCCAGGTCGTCGGGGGTCGCGTCGCCCTTCCCGGCCGCCCCGTCCGGCCGCTTCCGGTCGGACGTGATGTCAGTGCTGGCCATGTCGGCGGATCTCCCCACGCAGTTCTTCGGTGATCTCGACGGACAGCTCCGCCACGGCGGTGTCCTCGATGCGGCGCGGCTGCTCGATGTCGACCGTCCACTCCCGGGCGATCCGGCCCGGCCGGGACGAGAGCAGCACGACGCGCTGGGCGAGCCGTACGGCCTCGCGCACGTTGTGCGTGACGAAGAGGACCGAGGTGTTCGTCTCCGCCCAGATCCGGGTCAGCTCGTCGTGCAGCACATCGCGGGTGATGGCGTCCAGCGCCGCGAACGGCTCGTCCATCAGCAGCAGTTGGCTGTCCTGGGCGAGCGCCCGCGCCATCGCGACGCGCTGGCGCATCCCGCCGGACAGCTCGTGCGCCCGCTTGCCGTACGCCCCGCCGAGCCGCACCAGGTCGAGCAGCCGCTCCGCCTCGGTGCGGCGCGCCGCCTTCGGCACCCCGCGCAGCCGCAGCGCCAGTTCGATGTTCTTGCCCGCCGTCAGCCACGGGAAGAGGGCGTGCTCCTGGAACATCAGGGCCGGCCGCCCGCCGGGGGTCTCGATGGACCCCGCGGACGGGCGGTCGAGTCCGGCCACCAGGTTCAGCAGCGTCGACTTTCCGCACCCGGAGGCCCCCAGAAGGGTGACGAACTCGCCCGGAGCGACATCGAGCGAGATGTCGTCCAGCACGAGCTGCGCCCCCGTGGGCCCGGCGAAGGACTTCGAGACGTGCGTGAGACGGGCGGCGTGCCCGACCGCCGCACGGTCCTCGGCCTTGGTGAGGGTGGTGGTCGCCATGGTCGTCACCTCCTGGGAGTCATTGCGTCCTGGTGCGGATGGGCTGGGCTACTTGACGCCGAGACCGGCGTCGGCGACCTCGGGCCGGCCCTCGGCGTTGAGGATCTTGTTCAGCGGGCCCAGGTCGTAGATGCCCTGGAGGTCGGGCTCCTTGAGCAGACCGGACTTCACGGAGTACCCGGCCTGCGTCTTGAGCGTCTCGGCCAGCGGGTCGTCGGTGATCTCGATGGACTCCCACGCCGGGTCGAGGATCTCCGGGGCCAGCGGCTTGCCGCTCAGCTTCTCCAGCGCCTTGTTGGCGGACGCCTTGGCCTCGTCCGGGTTGGCGTTGATCCACTTGTTGGTGGCGACCGAGCCCTTGAGCACCGCCTCGACCACGTCCGGGTGCTCGTCGAGGAACTTCTGCGACACGATGATGTTCGTGATCACGAACTTCTTGTCCGGCCACAGGTCCGTCTCGTTCAGGAGCACCTTCGCGCCCTGGGAGACTAGCTTGGAGGCGGTCGGCTCGGGCACCCACGCGCCGTCCAGGTCACCGGACCTGTAGGCGTCGGGGGTCACCTTGTTGTCCGAGCGGACCACGGACACGTCGCCCTTGCCGCTCTGGGCGTCGACCTTCCAGCCCTTCTCGGAGATCCAGTTGAGGAAGGCCACGTCCTGGGTGTTGCCGAGCTGGGGGGTGGCGATCTTCTTGCCCTTGAGGTCGTCCAGGGTCTTGATCTTCTTCGGGTTGACGACCAGCTTCACCCCGCCGGAGGCCGAACCGGAGATGATCCGCAGCCCCTTGCCCTGGGACTTGCTGTACCCGTTGATGGAGGGGGAGGGGCCGATGAAGCCGATGTCGATGGAGCCGGCGTTCAGCGCCTCGATCTCGGAGGGGCCCGCGTTGAAGGTCGTGGACTCGACCTCGGTGCCGCCCAGTTCCTTCTGGATGGTGCCTTCCTGGATGCCGACCAGGGCGGTGGCGTGCGTGAGGTTCGGGAAGTACCCGATCTTCACGGTGTCGGAGGAGAGCTTCTTCCCTCCGGCGGAGACGTTCGCCTTGGCGTCGTCGTCCTTCGCCTCGGAGCCGTAGCCGCAGGCGGTGGCCGCGACGGCGAGCAGCGGCAGGGCGGCGACGGCGGCGAGGCCGCGGCGAACGGTGGAACGGGGGGCTGGCACGGGAGGCTTTCCTCTCGTCGGCCCGGTCTCGCGTCCCGCTGTCTGGTCAGGGGGGCGCGGCCGGGAGGTCGGCAGGTCTTCGGCGGTGCGGGCGGTGCTGGAGGGCGCGCGAGCAGTGCGCGTACGTCATCACGCACATCGTCCGACGCCTCCCTGGCCGCTGCCGAGGGCGCCGCTGCCCACGCGGCCGCCCTCCTTCGCGAAGGTGGAGTAGAAATCGGTCATCAGAAGTCCCATTCGGCGTCGTCGGCGGTCACGACGGCTTCGGCGGCCTCGGCGAACGCGGCGCCCGCCATGCCGGCGCTCAGCGTCGTCCCGTCCGCCGGGTCGATCAGCAGGAACGAACCGGTGCGCCGGGAGTACTCGTACGCGTCGAGCGCGAGGGGCTCCGCGGTGCGGACGACCACCCGCCCGATGTCGTTGGCGACGAGCTGCCCGGGGGCCGGGTGCTGGGAGAGGTCGTCCAGGGTGAGCCGGGACGGGATGTCCTTGACGATCGCCTTCACGGTGCGGGTGGTGTGCTTCAGCAGCACCCGCTGGCCCACCGACAGCGGCTGGTCCGCGACGTGGCAGACGGTCGCCTCGACGTCCTGGCTGACGGCGGGGGCGTCGTCGGCCGGGGCGATCAGGTCGCCGCGCGAGATGTCGATGTCGTCCGCCAGCCGCAGCGTCACCGACTGCGGGGCCCAGGCGATGTCCACGCTCTCGCCGAGCGCGTCGATGCCGGTGATCGTGGTCGTACGCCCCGAGGGGAGTACGGAGACGGCCTCGCCGACCCGGAACACCCCGGCGGCGATCTGACCGGCGTACCCCCGGTAGTCGGGGTGCTCGGCGGACTGCGGGCGGATCACGTACTGCACGGGGAAGCGCGCGTGGCAGGCGGTGAGGTCATGGCTGACCGGCACCGTCTCCAGGTGCTCCAGGACGGTCGGCCCGCCGTACCAGTCCATGTGGGCGGACGGCTCCACCACGTTGTCGCCGGCCAGCGCCGAGATCGGGATCGCGGTGATCTCCGGGACGCCGAGCGAGGCGGCGTACGCGGTGAACTCCTCGGCTATCGCGGCGAACACGGGCTCCGCGTAGTCGACCAGGTCCATCTTGTTGACGGCCAGCACCACGTGCGGGACGCGGAGCAGGGCGGCGACGGCGGCGTGCCGGCGGGTCTGCTCGACGACCCCGTTGCGGGCGTCGACCAGGACCACGGCCAGCTCGGCGGTGGAGGCGCCGGTCACCATGTTCCGCGTGTACTGCACGTGGCCCGGGGTGTCGGCGAGGATGAACCGGCGGCGGGCGGTGGCGAAGTAGCGGTAGGCCACGTCGATGGTGATGCCCTGCTCGCGCTCGGCGCGCAGCCCGTCGGTCAGCAGCGCCAGGTCCGGCGCCTCCTGGCCGCGGTTCAGCGACGCCTGCTCGACGGCCTCCAGCTGGTCGGTGAGGACCGCTTTGGAGTCGTGCAGCAGACGGCCCACGAGGGTGGACTTGCCGTCGTCGACGGACCCGGCGGTGGCGAAGCGCAGCAGGGTGGTGGCGCTCAACTGCTCAGCGGTGGTGGTCATGGGGGCCTCTCGTGTGGATCAGGCCGGATCAGGGAGCGGGGTCCGGTGCCGTGCAGCGCAGGGCGGCGGAGGGAGTCATGGCGTCGCCATGGTGAGGGACGGCAACGGGGCGAGGTGCGGTACCGGGGCACGCGAGCCCGGCCCGGTCCCCACCGGAGGCCCTCAGAAGTACCCCTCGCGCTTGCGGTCCTCCATCGCGGCCTCGGACATCTTGTCGTCGGCGCGGGTGGCTCCCCGCTCGGTGAGCCGGGAGGCGGCGATCTCGGTGATCACGGCGTCCAGCGTGGTGGCGTCGGAGTCCACGGCGCCGGTGCAGGACATGTCGCCGACCGTGCGGTAGCGCACCAGCCGGGTCTGCACGGGCTCGTGCTCCTTGGGGCCGCCCCAGTGGCCGGCGGTGAGCCACATGCCGTTGCGGCTGAACACCTCGCGCTCGTGCGCGAAGTAGATCTCCGGCAGCTCGATCCCCTCGCGCTCGATGTACTGCCAGACGTCCAGCTCGGTCCAGTTCGAGATCGGGAACACCCGGACGTGCTCCCCGGGGGCGTGCCGGCCGTTGTACAGCTGCCACAGCTCGGGGCGCTGGCGGCGCGGGTCCCACTGGGAGAACTCGTCGCGCAGCGAGAAGACCCGCTCCTTCGCCCGCGCCTTCTCCTCGTCGCGCCGCCCGCCGCCGAACACCGCGTCGAAGCGGTGCTGCTGGATGGCCTCGGTGAGCGGCACGGTCTGGAGGGGGTTGCGGGTGCCGTCGGGGCGCTCGCGGAGCTTCCCGGCGTCGATGTACTCCTGCACGGAGGCGACGTGCAGCCGCAGCCCGTGCTTCTTCACCGTGCGGTCCCGGTAGTCGAGCACCTCGGGGAAGTTGTGCCCGGTGTCCACGTGCAGCAGCGTGAACGGCACCGGCGCGGGCGCGAACGCCTTCAGCGCCAGGTGCAGCATCACGATGGAGTCCTTGCCGCCGGAGAACAGGATCACCGGCCGCTCGAACTCGCCCGCCACCTCCCGGAAGATGTGGACCGCCTCGGACTCCAGGGAGTCCAGGTGGCTGAGCGCGTACGGGTTCGCGGTGTCCTCGGACACGGTGGTGGTGACGGCACTCACGCCAGGCCCCTCTCGGTGAGCAGCGCGTGGAGCGCCGCCGCTGACTCCTGCACGGTCTGCCGGTGCGACTCGATCCGCAGGTCCGGCGCCTCGGGGGCCTCGTACGGGTCGTCGACCCCGGTCAGCCCGCTGATCTCGCCGGCCGCCTGCTTGGCGTACAGCCCCTTCACATCGCGTACGGAGCACACCTCGACGGGCGTCGCGACGTGCACCTCCAGGTACGTGGTCGACTCGGCGGCGTGCCGCTTGCGGACCGCCTCACGGCTGTCGGCGAACGGGGCGATGACCGGGACCAGCACCTTCACGCCGTTGGCGGCGAGCAGTTCGGCGACGAAGCCGATCCGGGCCACATTGGTGTGCCGGTCCTCGCGGGAGAAGCCGAGGCCCGCCGAGAGGAACTCGCGGATCTCGTCGCCGTCGAGCACCTCCACCCGGTGGCCCTCGGTCCGCAGCCGGCCCGCCAGCTCGTACGCGATGGTGGTCTTGCCCGCGCTCGGCAGACCGGTGAGCCAGATCGTGGCCCCCGTCTCCGTCACGCTCATCGAAGTCTCCTGATCAGTCGTCATCAGCCGTGCAGCCCGCATTCGGTCTTGCCGCGCCCGGCCCAGCGTCCGGCCCGCGCGTCCTCGCCCTCCAGCACCCGGCGGGTGCAGGGCGCGCAGCCGACGGAGGCGTAGCCGTCCATCAGCAGCGGGTTGGTGAGCACCCCGTGCTCGGCGACGTAGGCGTCCACGTCGTCCTGGGTCCAGCGGGCGATGGGGGAGACCTTCACCTTGCGGCGCTTGGCGTCCCAGCCGACGACCGGGGTGTTCGCCCGGGTCGGGGACTCGTCGCGGCGCAGCCCCGTCGCCCAGGCGGCGTACGCGGTGAGGCCGTCCTCCAACGGCTTCACCTTGCGCAGCGCGCAGCACAGGTCCGGGTCGCGGTCGTGCAGCTTCTCGCCGTGCTCCGCGTCCTGCTCGGCGACCGTCTGCCGGGGGGTGATCGTGATGACGTTGACGTCCATCACGGCGTCCACCGCGTCCCGGGTGCCGATGGTCTCCGGGAAGTGGTAGCCGGTGTCCAGGAAGACCACGTCCACGCCCGGCAGCACCCGCGACGCCAGGTGGGCGACCACGGCGTCCTCCATCGAGGAGGTGACGCAGAAGCGCGGCCCGAACGTGGCGGTCGCCCACCTCAGGATCTCGGTGGCGGAAGCGTCCTCCAGCTCCCGACCGGCCCGCTCGGCCAGCTCCCGGAGCTCCTCGTCGGTCAGCTCTCCGCTCAGCAGAGTCTCCGTCATATCCGGTCCCCTTCACCGTCGTTGCGCTGAACGCCCCGGGTCAGCAGACCCAGGAACTTCAGCTGGAACGCGCGGTTGCAGGAGGAGCATTCCCAGGCGCCGTGACCGGTCTCGTTGGGACGCAGGTCCTCGTCGCCGCAGTACGGGCAGTGGAACGGGGCGGCTCGCTCGCTCATGACAGGGACTCCGCACTGGCGCGCGCCGCCCAGGTCGCGAACCGTTCGCCGTCCTCGCGCTCCTCCTGGAAGCGGCCGAGCACCCGCTCGACGTAGTCCGGCAGTTCGGCGGAGGTGACCTTGAGACCGCGGACCTTGCGGCCGAACCCGGCGTCCAGACCGAGCGCCCCGCCGAGGTGCACCTGGTAGCCCTCGACCTGGTCGCCGTTCTCGTCCAGCATCAACTGGCCCTTGAGGCCGATGTCCGCGACCTGGATACGGGCGCAGGCGTTCGGGCAGCCGTTGATGTTGATGGTGATCGGGTGGTCGAACTCCGGGATGCGGCGCTCCAGTTCGTCGATCAGGGAGGCGCCGCGCGCCTTCGTCTCGACGATCGCGAGCTTGCAGAACTCGATGCCGGTGCAGGCCATCGTGCCGCGCCGGAAGGGGGAGGGGGTGACCTTGAGGTCGAGCGCCTCCAGGCCGGCGACCAGCGAGTCGACCTGTTCCTCCGCCACGTCCAGCACGATCATCTTCTGCTCGGCGGTGGTCCGCACCCGGCCGGAGCCGTGCTGGTCCGCCAGGTCCGCGATCTTGGTGAGCGTGGAGCCGTCGACCCGGCCCACCCGCGCGGCGAAGCCGACGTAGAAGCGGCCGTCCTTCTGCCGGTGCACCCCGAGGTGGTCGCGCCAGGTCTGGGCGGGCTGCTCCGGCGCGGGCCCGTCGATCAGTTCGCGCTTCAGGTACTCGTCCTGGAGGATCTGGCGGAACTTCTCCGCGCCCCAGTCCGCGACCAGGAACTTCAGCCGGGCGCGGGTGCGCAGCCGGCGGTAGCCGTAGTCGCGGAAGATCCCGATGACGCCGCCGTAGACGTCGGGCACCTCGTCCAGCGGCACCCAGGCGCCGAGCCGCACCCCGAGCTTGGGGTTGGTGGAGAGGCCGCCGCCGACCCAGAGGTCGAAGCCGGGGCCGTGCTCCGGGTGGTTCACCCCGACGAAGGCGATGTCGTTGATCTCGTGCGCCACGTCCAGGTGCGGGGAGCCGGAGATCGCGGACTTGAACTTGCGGGGCAGGTTGGAGAAGTCGGGGTTGCCGATGAACCGGCGCTGGATCTCGTCGATCGCGGGTGTGCCGTCGATGATCTCGTTCTCGGCGATGCCCGCGACGGGCGAGCCGAGGATCACGCGCGGTGTGTCGCCGCACGCCTCGGTGGTGGACAGGCCGACCTCTTCGAGCCGCCGCCAGATCTCCGGCACGTCCTCGATGCGGATCCAGTGGTACTGCACGTTCTGCCGGTCGGTCAGGTCCGCCGTCCCGCGCGCGAACTCCTCGGAGATCTCGCCGATGACCCGCAGCTGCCGGGTGGTCAGCCGCCCGCCGTCGATGCGGACCCGCAGCATGAAGTACTCGTCGTCCAGCTCCTCCGGCTCCAGCACGGCCGTCTTGCCGCCGTCGATGCCGGGCTTGCGCTGGGTGTAGAGCCCCCACCAGCGCATCCGTCCGCGCAGGTCGTTCGGGTCGATGGAGTCGAAGCCGCGCTTGGAGTAGATCGTCTCAATGCGTGTCCGTACGTTGAGACCGTCGTCATCCTTCTTGAACTGCTCGTTCCCGTTCAGGGGGGTGTGGTGGCCCACGGCCCACTGTCCCTCGCCACGGTGGCGTCCGGCCTTGCGGCGGGGCGTGGCGGGCGCAGGCTGATCCGGGGTAGCGGCCATGACAATACGTCCTTCGGGACTGCGGGAGGGCGGCTCTGAGCAGCGCACTCGCGCTGAGGCGCGGCGGTGCGCAGGGCGGTTCAGAGGAAAGAAGAAGGCGGCGGTGCTGGGTCTCTCAGCTCGCCGGACAGATGGCGCTGGACATGCGGCCGAGGTCGACGTGGCGTCGACTCACCAAGGCAATTCCAGTTCCAGGCATGACGGAAGCGTGGCACGCGCATCTCGGGGCAGTCCACCACTATCCGCTATGTGGACGGCATTGTCCCGAGGGGTGAGACGCTGTGGTGTCGGTCACGCGCTGCGACGACACCATTCGCTGACAAAACGCCCACCCGGGCGGCGGCGGGATCTCGGGGAAGCCGCCGGGGGTGGTGGAGCGCCCGCCCACCACCCCCGGAGATCGTCCGCGTCTCAGTACGCTCCGGGCCACGGTCCGGGCGTCGCCACCTCCGGCTCCACCTCGGTCTCCGTACCGAAGAGCCGGAAACCCCGCCGCAGGTAGTTGTCCATCGCGTGCGGACCGTCCTTCGAACAGGTGTGCAGCCACACCCGCTTCGTCGCCTCCCGCCCCGGCCACCGCTCCGCCAGGTCCCAGGCGCGCGCCACCCCGTACGACAGGAGGTGCCCGCCGATCCGGCGGCCCCGGAACGCCGGGATCAGCCCGAAGTACACGATCTCGACCACGCCGTCGTCCTGCGCGTCCAGCTCGACGTACCCGGCGGGCGTGCCGTTCTCGTACGCCACCCACGTCTCCGCCCCGGGCCGGCGCAGGACCTCGTCCCACTGGGCGTACGTCAGGCCCAGCCGGTCGGTCCACCGGATGTCCCCGCCCACGGCGGTGTAGAGGAACCGGCTGAACTCCGGCGAGGGGACCTCGGACCGGACGACGCGCACATCGCCCTCGGGCGCGGACGCCGGGCGGAGGTCGTCGGGCGAGGTCTGCTCCAGCGACCAGACGGTCACCTCGGTGGTCGGGGCTGCGGGCTGCGGGGTGTCGCTCATGACCGCCAGACAACCACGGAGCCGCCGCCGCGCGGACATCGGGCCCCTCGCACGCCACGGCCGCCCGACCCAGCCCTCCCCGCCCGCCCGGCCCGGCCTCGGCCGACCCGCTCCGGCCCGTACGCCCCCGCCTCAGGTGGCCCGTGCCGCCCGGCGCGCCTCCGCCACCACCGGAGCCATCGAGTGCGGCAGCAGGTCCGCGCCGTGGTCCGGGTGGACCACCTCCACCTCCACCCCGTCGGCGAACCGGTACGGGCGGTGGGCCAGGACCTCCGCCAGCCGGCGACGCAGCCGGGAGATCTCGGCCCGCACCGTCACCGTCCGGCCCGCGTCGCCGAAGAGGTCCCGCGCCAGCTCCGCCGCCGTCCGCCCCTCCCGGTGCGCCGCCAGCGCGAACAGCAGCTCCGCGTGGCGGGGCGAGAGCCGCTGCGTACGGTTGCCGAGCGGCCCGGTCAGATGCACGGCCGGCGTCCGGGGCCTGCTCAGGTCCAGCACCACCCGGCGCGGCACGTCCTCGGCCGGGCCCTCGCCCACCCGCACCAGCCAGCCGCCCGGCAGCGGATCGACCTGGCACATGCCGAGCGAGGGCAGCCACACCCGGCCCGGCCGCAGGGACTTCGGCAGCGGCAGACGGTCCACCGGGGCCATGCCGGTCACCGCCGCCAGCCGCCCGTGCGCGTCCACCGCCAGCGCCCGCCCGCCGACCCGGCACAGGATCGGCGCGGCCACCGACCGCAGCCGCTCGATCTCCGCCAGATGACGGGAGCGCAGCTCGCCCTCCGCCAGCCGGGCCACCGAGTCGACCAGCGCCAGTGTCGCCGGATGGAACGTGGAGGCCGGCCCGCTGATGTCGACGATCCCGAGCAGCCGTCCGTCGCGCGGGTCCCGTACCGGGGCCGCGGCGCAGGTCCACTGGTGCAGCGCCCGGATGAAGTGCTCCGCCGAGTGGACCTGGACCGGGACCCGGTCGACCAGCGCCGTCCCGATGGCGTTCGTCCCGGTCGCCGCCTCGCTCCAGGCCGCCCCCTCCTCCAGGCAGATGTCGTGGGCCCGCCGCAGCACGCCCGCGTTGCCCTGCCGCCACAGCACCCGGCCCTCGGCGTCGGTCACCACCATGATCTGCCGTGCGGCGTCCGCGATCGAGGCGAGCCCCGCCCGCAGCAGCGGCATCAGCTCGCCGAGCGCCGTACTGTGCCGCCGGTGCTCGATCTCGTCGGCCTCCAGCAACTCGCTCTCCGGCGACTGGTCGGGATCGACGCCGCAGCGCACCGCCCGGTCCCAGGAGGCGTCGATCTCCGCCCGGGGCACCGCGGGGGTACGCTCCCCTGCCAGCCGCGCCTCCCGCGCCCTATGGAGCAACCGGGCCGCCTGCGGGCCCGCCCCCTGGCCCGTCACCCGCACCACCTCCGCAGAACCTGCGCTCGTCATGGTCCCCGTACCCCCCGACCACTTCCCGGCCCGCCCGCCGGCCCGTCCTGATCATGCCGGGCCGCCGATCAGCCCACCTCATGTTGCAACCCTCTGCAACTCTGGTGAGTTTCCCCGGTCCTCCACCAGAGTGACAGAGACACTGTGCGCCGGGCCTGTCCCGGTCGCGCGGTGCCGCACAAGCGTGGAGGGTGGTGCCGTGTCGGCGCAGCACCACCCTCCGTCGCTTCCCGCCGGGCCCACCCGGAAGAAGACCAGAGCGAAGTCCCGCGAGAAGTCTCCCGCGCCGAAGGCCGAAGGGCAGGGGCCGCCACGTGACGCCGGTCCACGGCCGGTGGCGGGTGGATCCCAGGTGACGGTGGCGGGCGGTGGCGACGAGTCGGGCGGCGCCGCGGAGCGGCGGATCTCGCCGCCGGGTGTGAAGGACGGCATCCAGGGCGGGGCCCGGACGTGTCCGGGCCCCGCCCTGGATCATGGGCCGGCGATCAGTTTCCGCGAGCCCCGTGGGCAGTGATCACCCACCGGTCACGACCTACTTTCGATACCCGGCCCCGGAAGGCCGCCTCCGTGCCGTCAGGGCGTAGCAGGCGAGGAGGGCGAGGGTGAAGACGATGCCGATGACGGCCGCCTGCCGCATGTCGGGCACCTTCACCGCCGTCGCCGCGACCGCGAGGACGCCGAGCCCCGCGACGACCGCGAGCTTGTCGCCGCCCCGGACGGAGAAGCCGGTGAACTCCCCGGGGTTCGCGGTGCGGTGGCGTCGGAAGGCGACGTACGAGGCCAGGATCAGGAGCCACACCAGCATCACCGCGAAGATCGCGATCGACATCATGATGCCGAAGAGACCGCTGACGTCGTAGAAGGCGAGCAGGGCCGCGGCCGCGATGCCCAGGGTGGACGCGGCGATCGCGACCGCCGGGACACCGCGGCGGTTGAGCCGGGCCAGCGGCTTCGGCGCGAGGCCGTCGTCGCCGAGCGAGTGGAGCAGCCGGGAGGCGCCGTACAGGTGGGCGTTGGCGGCGGACATGGCGGCGATGAGCACGACCGCGTTGGTGACGGTCGCGGCGGCGGGCACGCCGATCTCGGAGAAGACCCGGACGAAGGGGCTCGCCTCCACGCTGCCGTCGCCGTCAGCCATCCGGCGCCACGGGATCAGGGCCAGCACCAGGGTGATGGAGAGCAGGTAGAAGAAGCTGAGCCGCCAGGCCAGTTGGCGCATCGCGGTGCGTATGGTGCGCTGCGGGTCGGCGGCCTCGGCGGAGGCGATGGCGACGACCTCGAAACCGGCGTACGCGAACATCACCACGGACATGGCCAGCCAGATCGAGCTCACGCCGTGCGGGAGGAAGCCGCCGTCGTCGGTGAGGTGCGTGAAGCCCGTGGCCTCGGTGTCCGGCAGCCCGAAGACGACCAGCAGGGCCGCGCAGAGGATGAAGGCGCACAGGGCCGTCACCTTGATGCTGGAGAGCCAGAACTCGGTGGTGCCGAAGGACTTCACACTGATCACGTTGACCGCGAGGACGATCGCCGCGACGGCGAGGATCGCCACCGACATCGGCACCGCCGGCCACCACCAGCGGAGGTAGAGCGCGGAGGCGACGACCTCGGTGCCGATGACGACGACGGCGCTGAACCAGTACAGCCAGCTGCTGAGGAAGCCGGCCCAGGGGCCCAGGTAGCGGCGGGCGATGGTGCCGAACGAGCCTTGGACGGGGTGGGCGGCGGACATCTCGCCGAGCAGTACGGCGATGATCGCGACCAGGACCGCTCCGATCACGTACGAGACGATCACGGCGGGCCCGGCGACGGACATCGCCGAACCGGAGCCGAGGAAGAGGCCGGTGCCGAGCGCGGAGCCCAGCCCGATCATGGTGGTCTGCCGGTGGGTGAGCGAGCGGACCAGCCCCTTGTCGGAGCCGGAGCCGGAGCCGGGCGAGGGTCTGGTGCCGTCGGCGGACGCCGGGGCGAGGGGTGCGGAGTCGCTGGGTGAGGCCATGGCGGTGGGGCCCTTCTGCACGGGGGTGGGCGACGGGGGAGGGTCAGAACTCGCTGGTGCGGAACGGCCTGGCGGGGGCGTCGAGGTCGGGCTTGCCCAGGACCTTCGACGACAGGGCGTAGATGCCGTGGTTGGTCAGGGCCCAGGCGATGTTCCGGTCCCACTCCACGTAGACCCCGTGGGTTTGGTTGCCGTAGGCGTACTCCGCCGTGTCGCGGCCGTACGCCTTCGGCACGAAGTACGCGGAGACCTCCGGGTCGGCGGGGTCCGACACGTCGAAGAACTGCACGCCCGCGTTGTAGAAGCCGTAGCCGAGGACGCCGGCGTCGTGCTTGCCCGGGTTGGTGTAGTAGCCGGTCCGCTTGGGGCCGAAGCTGCCGCGCCGCTGGCAGTAGTCCGTGATCCCGGACGACCTGGGCGGTACCGGGCGGGGGAGGACACCGACGACGCGGGGCTTCTCCGGGTCCTTGGCGTCGATCTGGTAGACGTCCTTGTAGGGCTCGTAGCAGTCCTCGGTGAGCGGGTAGCCGGAGTAGTAGATCATTCCGGTCTTCTCGTACTGGGAGACGTCGATGTTGTCGCCCTCGGTGCCCGAGACCGACGCCGGGAGGTCGAGGTGGCTCACGGTCCGCAGGTTCGACGGGTCGGAGACGTCGAGGACCGTGAGGCCGTAGCCGCCCATCGCGGCGAAGGCGTAACGCCCGCCCTTCTCCACGGGCTTGGGGAGGAAGAGCGGCATCCGGGCGCCCATCCAGCTCGTGCGGTTGCCGCAGCGCGGGTTCTGCCGGTAGGCGGCGTCCTCGCCGGTCCGCTGGCCCGGCAGGTGCCAGGTGTCCAGGAGCCGGGGGTGCGCCGGGTCGGACATGTCCCAGGACTGGTAGCCGGCCGAGTGGAGGTTGGTGGGGTACTCGCTGCCGGAGTAGGTGTCGTCGGGCGCGGTCGCGATGAACATGTACTTCTCGCCCGTCCAGTACGGCACGTCGATCGAGCCGGAGCCCTGCTGTGCGGTGGCGGGGTCGCTTCGCAGCGGGTCGGCCTGGGTGGAGTCGGTGGAGACGGTGGCCAGGAGCTTCCAGTCCTTCTTGCGCGGGCCGTCGAGGCGGTACACCTTGAAGCCCTTGAGCCCCGGCTTCTCCCGCAGCTTCCGTACGCCGTCGGGGTTGTTGTACTTGTCGAGCGGCGGGTGGTCGGAGAGTTCGGAGATCTGCCGCCTGCTCTCGAAGCTCTGCACCATGACGTAGGCGTTCAGCTTCTTGTTCCACTGGACGGTGGAGGCGCCCCAGTAGTCGTGCGCCGCCCAGTCGCCGTTGGCACGGGCCTCGTCGCCGCCGACGTCCTCGCGGCTCATCCGCTCGACGACCCTCACCCTCCGCACGTCGGTGATGTCGTAGACGCGGCCCTCGGAGCGGTCGTACTGGAAGAGGTAGCGGCGGCCGTCGAAGTCGACGACGTTCTGCCAGGTGTGGAAGTAGTCGGGGGTGAAGTCGGCTCCCTCGTAGGCCGCTTCGACCTTCATGTTCTTGATGTACGAGCGGGTGTCGTACGCGGCGTTGCGCCCCGGGAAGGGGTGGTCGGACTCCTCGTCCACGGGGGTGAGGGAGGGGTGCCGGAACGTGCCGTCGAGCTGCATGCCGTACGCGCCCGGGTCGGCCGGCCCGGGGCGGCGGTCGGCGCACACGGCGCGCACGTTCGGATCGGTGGCGGCGGCGGTCGCGGTGTCCGCGCCGGACGCGCCGGGGACGAGCAGGCCGGCGGTGACGGCGGCCGCGGCGACGGTGGCGAGAGCCGTGTTCCTGCGGGTGAAGCGCATCGGACGGTCCTTTCGGGGCGGGAAGGGCGGAGCGGGGAGGAGCGGGCGGGGGGGCTCAGGTGGGGGGAGGGCTCAGGTGACGGTGGGGCGCTGCTGGAACGCGGGGGCGAGATGGGCCCCCGAGGCAGCGATGTCGCGCAGCTCGGCCACCGCGCGCAGCACGTCGGCGTGCGTCACGTACAGGGCGTTGAAACCGAAGCGGAGCAGGTCGGGGGCGCGCATGTCGCCGATCACGCCCCGGGCGGTGAGCGCCGCGACCAGCGGATACGCCTCCGGGTGCCGCAGCGCGACCTGGCTGCCCCGGCGCTCCGGATCGCGCGGGGTGGCCGCGGTGAAGCCGAGCCCGTCGAGGAGGAGGTCGGCGCACTCCTGGAAGAAGCCGGTCAGCGACAGGCTCTTCGTCCGCACGGCGGCCATCTCCACTCCGTCGAAGGCGGTGAGCGCGGCCTCCAGGGCGATCAGCGAGAGCAGCGCGGGGGTGCCGATCCGGGCCCGGGTGATGTCCGCCGCCGGGGTGTACGTCCCCGCCATCGCGAACGGCTCGGCGTGCCCGTGCCAGCCGGTCAGCGGATGGTCGAAGCCCTCCTGGTGGCGGTGGGCGACGTACGCGAACGCCGGGGCCCCCGGCCCGCCCGACAGGTACTTGTAGCCGCAGCCGACCGCGAAGTCCGCCTGGACCGCGTCGAGTCCGACCGGCAGGGCGCCCGCCGCGTGGCACAGGTCCCAGTGCATCAGGGCCCCGGCCGCGTGCGCGGCGGCGGTGAGCGCGGCCATGTCGTACAGCTCGCCGGTCCGGTAGTCGACCGGCGCGTACGCGGCGACGGCGACGTTGCCCGCCTCGGCGGCCAGCACGGCGGCGGCGTCCCGGGCCGGCACCCGGCGGACGTCGAGGCCGAGCAGCCGGCCCACCGAGTCGGCGATGTACTGGTCGGTGGGGAAGTGGTCCGGGTCGGTCAGCAGCAGCCGGCGGCCGGGGCGCAGCCGGGCGGCGGCGAGCAGGGTGTTGAAGAGCTGGACGCTGGTCGAGTCCCCGGCGACGGTCTGACCGGGGGCCGCGCCGACCAGCCGGCCGATCGCGTCGCCGGTCCGCACCGGCGCCTCCCACCAGCCGTTGGCGTTCCAGGAGCGGATCAGGTCTGTGCCCCACTGGCGGTGCACGGCGTCCTCGACGGCCGCCGGGACGGCGGCGGGCAGGGCGCCGAGGGAGTTCCCGTCGAGGTAGACGACCCCGTCGGGGAGGAGGAAGCGGTCCCGGACGGCGGCGAGCGGGTCGGCGGCGTCCAGCGCCGCGGCGCGGGTGGTGAGGCCGGTGAGGCCGGCGGGGTCGGTCAGCATGCTGGGGCTCCGTGGTCGGGGGTGGGAGAGGCGGCCGTGGCGGCGGTGCCGGTGAGGTCCAGGGCGATGTCCGTGAGCAGGTCCTCCTGCCCGCCTACCAGCCGCCGCCTGCCCGCCTCGACGAGCAGGTCACGGGTGTCGAGCCCGTGCCGGGCGGCCGTCGCCTCCGCGTGCCGCAGGAAGCTGGAGTACACCCCGGCGTAGCCGAGCGTGAGGGTCTCCCGGTCGACCCGCACGGGCCGGTCCTGCGTCGGCCGGACCAGCTCCTCGGCCGCGTCCATCAGGGGGAAGAGGTCGCAGCCGTGCTCCCAGCCCATCAGGTCGAACACCGCGACCACCGGTTCCAGCGGGGCGTTGCCCGCGCCCGCGCCCTGCCCGGCGAGGGAGGCGTCGACGCGGTGTGCGCCCGCCTTTACCGCGACGATGCTGTTGGCTACGCCGAGGCCGAGGTTGTGGTGGGCGTGGACGCCGATCTCGGTGGCCGGGTCCAGGACGTCCCGGTAGGCGCGGACCCGGTCCCGTACGCCGTCCATCGTCAGCCGGCCGCCGGAGTCGGTGACGTACACGCAGTGCGCGCCGTACGACTCCATCAGCCGTGCCTGCGCGGCCAGTTCGGCGGGCGGCGCGAGGTGGGACATCATCAGGAAGCCGGAGACGTCCATGCCCAGGTCGCGGGCGAGCGCGATGTGCTGGGCGGACACGTCCGCCTCGGTGCAGTGGGTGGCGACGCGGACCGAGGTGACGCCGAGCGCGTGGGCGCGGCGCAGGTCGGCGGCGGTGCCGATGCCGGGCAGCAGCAGCGTGGTGAGCCGGGCCCGGTCGAGGACCTCGGCCGCCGCCTCCAGCCACTCCCAGTCGGTGTGGGCCCCGGGACCGTAGGTGACGGAGGAGCCGGAGAGGCCGTCGCCGTGGGCGACCTCCACGGCGTCCACGCCGGCCGCCTCCAGGGCGGCGGCGATCGCCCGTACCTGGTCGAGGGTGTAGCGGTGGGAGACGGCGTGCATGCCGTCCCGCAGGGTGACGTCCTGGACGTAGACCCGGGTCATCGGCCCGTGCTCCGTTCGGCCAGGCGCTCGGCGGTGCGCAGCGCGGCGGCGGTCATGATGTCGAGGTTCCCGGCGTAGGCGGGGAGGTAGTGGGCGGCGCCCTCGACCTCCAGGTAGACGGAGACGAGCAGCCGGGCCCCGCCGCCGAGCCGGACCAGTGGGTCGTCGGCGGCGAGCGTCCGGAACTGCGGCTCCTGCTTGAGCCGGTAGCCGGGGACATACGCGGCGACCTCGGCGGCCTTCGCGCGCACCGACGCGGTGATCCGGCCGGTGTCGGCGTCGTCGACGAGGCAGTGCACGGTGTCCCGCATGAGCAGCGCCGGTTCGGCCGGGTTGAGGACGATGATCGCCTTGCCCCGGGCCGCGCCGCCGACCCGCTCCAGGGCACGGGAGGTGGTCTCGGTGAACTCGTCGATGTTGGCCCGGGTGCCCGGCCCGGCGGACCGGGAGGCGATCGAGGCGACGATCTCCGCGTAGTGCACGGGGGTGACGGCGGCGACGGCGGCGACGACCGGCACAGTTGCCTGCCCGCCGCAGGTGACCATGTTGAGGTCGGGCGCGTCCAGGTGCTCGTCGAGGTTGACGGACGGGACGACGTACGGGCCGACGGCCGCCGGGGTGAGGTCGATCAGCGTCTTCCCGTACGGGGCGAGCGCGGCGGCGTTGCGGTGGTGGGCGGCGGCCGAGGTGGCGTCGAAGACGACGTCGATCCCGTCGAAGCCGTCCAGGGCGATCAGCCCGGCGACCCCGTCGGAGCTGGTCGGCACGCCGAGCCGACGGGCCCGCGCGAGCCCGTCCGAGCCCGGGTCGATACCGATCATCGCGGCGGCGGTGACCACCCCCGAGCCGCGGATCATCTTGATGAGGAGATCGGTGCCGATGTTGCCCGATCCGATGACGGCGGCCTTCACCGCACGGCCTCCTTCAGCAGATGGGCGAGGCCGAAGAAGCGGACGGCGTTGCCGCCGAGGACCGCATCCCGGTCGGCGGGCGCCAGGCCGCTCTCGCGCACCAGCCGGCCGATGGACTCCTCGCCCAGCGGGAACGGGTGGTCGGAGCCGAGCAGCACCCGCTCCGCGCCCATCACGTCCACCAGGAGCCGCAGCGCCCCCGGGTCGAAGACGGCCGAGTCCACCGCGAAGCGCTCGGTGTAGTACGACGGCGGGTGCGGGCTGTCGGCGCGCACGATGTCCCGCCGGTGCCAGGCGTTCTCCGCCCGCCCCAGCAGGTACGGGAAGCTGCCGCCGCCGTGCGCGAACAGCAGCCGCAGCGACGCCGGGAGCCGCTCGAAGGCGCCGGAGAGGATCAGCGACAGGATCGTCAGGTGCGTCTCACCCGCCATCCCCGCCAGCCAGGCCAGCATGTAGCGGGAGTGGCGCGGATCGGTCGGCAGGTCCCACGGGTGGACCAGTACGGCCGCGTCCTCGTGCGCGCAGTGGGCGAGGAATTCGAGGAGGGCGCCGTCGTCGAGGTCGCGGTCGCCAAGGTGGTTGCCGATGTGGACGCCGTGGAAGCCTTCCCGCATCGCCTCGGTGACCATCGAGCAGGCCGCCTCGGTGTCCTGGAGCGGCACCTGGCACAGCGGGGCCAGCCGGCCGGGGGCGTGCGCGGCGTACCGCGACAGATGCCCGTTGACGGTCCGGCACCAGTCGGCGGCCCGTGCCGATTCCAGGCCGTAGCCGAACAGCAGCGGCGTGCTGGACAGCACCTGCACGTCGACGCCGAGCCGGTCGAGGTCGGCGACGCGGGTGGCCGGGTCCCACAGGGTGCGGCGCACCGGCCGGTACTCGGCGGCCCCGGCCATCATCATTCCGGCGTCGGGGCCGTCCGTGGTGCGCAGCCACGGGCCGTCCTCAAAACCGGTGATCCGGCGCGACTCGGCGCGGCCGATCTCGGGGAAGACGTGCGCGTGGACGTCGACGACGGTCATGCGCCGCCCGCCTCGTCGCGCCGGGTGCGGGGCCGCAGCTGCTCGGGCCAGTCCTTGCCCGGGTGGAGGGCGCCGCAGCGCCCGCAGGTGCGGGCGGCCGTGTCGGCGTAGAAGGCGGAGAAGACCGGTGGCAGGTCGTCGACGATCGAGGTGAGCTGCACCTCACTGCGGTGCACCAGGTGGTGGCACGCGACGCAGTACCACTCGAAGGCGTCGAGGTGGCCCTGCGGCCGGGCGAACTCGACGACCAGGCCGATGCTGTCCTCCTCCGGCCGCTGCGGGGAGTGCCGCAGGTGCGCCGGGGCGAGGAAGACGTCGCCCTCGCGGATGTGGATGTCACGCGGCGGCCGGCCCTCCTCCTCCATGACGCGGAGCACCATGTCGCCCTTGAGCTGGTAGAAGAACTCCTCGATGGGGTCGTCGTGGAAGTCGGTGCGGCGGTTGGGGCCGCCGACGACCGTCACCATCAGGTCGGCGTCCTGCCAGATCTGCACGTTGCCGACCGGCGGCTTCAGCAGGTTGCGGTGCTCTTCGATCCACGCCTGGAGGTTGAACGGTCTCATCGTCATCGGTGCTGTTCCTCGCTCGGGTGCTGGGGCAGGTGGGCCACCGCGCTGATCTCGATCAGCAGGTGGGGGTGGGGGAGCTGGTGGACGGCGACAGTGGTCCGGGTCGGCCCGGTCTCGTCGAAGTACTCGGCGTAGACCTCGTTGTAGCCGCCGAAGTCGTTCATGCTGACCAGGTAGGCGGTCACCGACACCAGGGCGTCCAGGCCGCCGCCGGCGGCGGCCAGGACGGTCGCGATGTTGTCGAGAACCGCCCGGGTCTGGGCCCGGATGTCGAGGTCGGTGACGCCCATCGGGTCGGCGCTCGCCCCGGTGAAGCCGCCGTCCGGCCGACGGGAGCTCGTACCGGAGACGAAGACCAGGTCGCCCGCGCGCCGCAGGTGCGGGAAGCGGCCGCGCGGCGGGGCCGCGCCGGGGACGATCACGACCCCTCCCCGGTGGTGAGGCCGACGGAACCGAGCCGGGCCACGGTGGCCCGCACGTACGTCCCCGGCGGCAGCGGTACGGCGGCGGTCGCCGCGCCGGCGAGGACGACCGTCCCCGCCGCGAGCGGGCCGGCCAGCCGCGCGGCGGCGGCCAGCGCGCGCAGCGGGTCCCCGAGGATCGCGGCCGTCGAACCGGTCTCCGCCGGGCGGCCGTCCACCTCCAGCACCACGCCCAGGTCGGCCAGGGACCGCAGTCCGCCCAGCGCGCCCGCCGGGGTCCAGGGGCCGAGCGCGTAGCCGGCGGCGGAGGTGTTGTCCGCGATCACCTCGGGCAGCGAGAAGCGGAAGCCGTCGTAACGGGAGTCGATGACCTCCAGGGCCGGGGCCACCGCCGCGACCGCCGCTGCCGGATCGCCGCCCGGCGTGAGGACCGCGCCGAGCAGGAAGGCGATCTCGGGCTCGATCCGGGGATGGATCAGACCGGAGACGTCGCAACGTCCCCCGTCCGGGATCTCCATCCGGTCCGTCAGCCGCCCGTGGATCAGGTCGGAGACGCCCATCTGCCGCATCTTGGCGGCGCTGGTGAAGCCCAGCTTCACCCCGGTGGGCCGCTCGCCGCGCGCGAACCGCCGCGCCAGCAGCGCCTCCTGCACGGTGTACGCCTCCGCCGTGGTGGTGAGGCCGCTGCCGCCGCCGGGCAGCGGGCGCGCCGCCCGGGCGGCCGTGTCCAGCGCCTCCGCCAGCGCGGCCGGGTCCACCGGCACGGCCGGGGGTGTCGGGTCTGCCGGGGTCATCGGGGGTCTCCTTCCGCGGCGGCGGGCCCGAAGGCCGCGCGCACCGAACCGAGTCCGTCGATACGGGCCTCCAGCACGTCGCCCGGAGCTACCGCCGCCATCGGCCCGAGCGCGCCGGTGAGCACCGTGTCCCCGGCCCGTAGCGGCGTGCCCAGTCGGACGAGGGTGTCCGCCAGCCAGACGGCGGCGTGCAGGGGATGGCCGAGGCAGGCGACGCCCGCGCCGGTGGAGACGGGCTCGCCGCGCCGCTCCAGCACCATCCCGGCGGTCCGCAGGTCCAGGTCCCGCAGCGGCACCGGTCGGGTGCCGAGCACGTACGCCCCGCTGGAGGCGTTGTCGGCGACCGTGTCCACGGCCGTGATGTCCCAGTCGCGGATCCGGCTGCCGACCACCTCGACGGCGGGCAGCGCGAAGGCGGTCGCCCGGATGACGTCGGCCACCGTGTGCCGCTCGTGCGGCAGGTCGTGCTCCAGGACCAGCGCCACCTCGGCCTCTGCCTTCGGCTGGAGCACCGCCCCCCAGGGCAGCTCCGCGCCGTCCGGCACGGCGGTGTCGTCGAACAGGGCCCCGAAGTCCGGCGTGTCCACGCCCAGTTGCCGCTGCACGGCGGGTGAGGTCAGCCCGACCTTCCAGCCGGTGATCCGGCGCCCCTCGGCCAGCCGGCGCCCGGTCAGCAGCGACTGCACGGCGTAGGCCGCGTCGAGGTCGCCGCCCGGCAGCAGGTCCCGGACGGGGGCGCAGGGCACCCCGCTGCGCCAAGCCCGGTCCAGGCGTTCGGCGGCGTCGCGCACCGCGGGGTCGTTCCGGTTCGTCGTCACAGCTTCACGCACACGTTCATCGGCTCCGAGAAGAAGTCCAGGGAGTGGTCGCCGCCCTCGCGCCCGATGCCGGACGCCTTCACCCCGCCGAACGGGGTGCGCAGGTCGCGCAGGTTCCAGGTGTTGACCCAGGCGATGCCCACGTCGAGGGCCGGGGCGACCCGGTGGGCGCGGCGCACGTCGCCGGTCCACACGGTGGCGGCCAGCCCGTACGGCCCCGCGTTCGCGAGGGCCAGCGCCTCCTCCTCGGTGTCGAACGGCGCCAGGTGCACGACCGGGCCGAAGATCTCGTCCCGGACCGCCGGATGGTCCTCCGGCAGCCCGGCCAGCACGGTGGGCTCCACCCAGAAGCCGCTGTCCCGTTCGTCCCCGAAGCGCGGAACCCCGCCGCCCGCCAGGACCTCGCCGCCGTCGGCCACGGCCCGCTCCAGGTGGCCCAGGACCTTGTCACGGTGGGCGGCCGAGACCATCGGCCCGTAGCCGGACAGCGCCTTCGCCCCGGCGGCCAGCGCCGCCGCGAACACGTCGAACACGGACCGCTCCACGTACAACCGCTCGGTGCACAGGCAGACCTGGCCGCTGTGGGTGAAGGCCGAGCGCAGCGTGCCCGCCACCGCCTCCTCCAGGTCGGCGTCCGCGAAGACCAGGCCCGCGTTCTTGCCGCCCAGCTCGAAGGAGACCGGCGCCAGCCGGGCCGCGGCCGCCCGCATGATCTCCGTACCGGTGCGGGAGGCCCCGGTGAAGGCGACCGCGTCCACCCCGGGGTGCTCGGTCAGCCACTGGCCGGCCGCGTCCGGGCCCCGCCCGTGCACCAGGTTGAAGACGCCCGCGGGGGCGCCCGCCTCGTCCATCACCTCGGCCAGCAGGCAGGCCGTGCCGGGGGTCAGCTCGGACGGCTTGGCGACGACCGTGTTGCCGGTGGCGAGGGCCGGGGCGACCTTCCAGGTGAGCAGCAGCAGCGGCAGGTTCCACGGCGAGACCACCGCGACGACGCCGAGCGGCTTGCGCACCGTGTAGTTCAGAGCGCCCCGGCCATCGGGGGTCGGGGTGTGCCAGGAACGCTCGCTCCGCCCGGCCAGCAGATCCGCGTAGGAGCGAAAATTGGCCACCGCGCGGGGGATGTCGACCGTCGAGGCCAGCTCGCGGGGCTTGCCGGTGTCGGCGCACTCGGCGGCGGCGAACTCCTCGAAGCGCGCCTCGATCCCGTCGGCGATCCGGTGCAGCAGCCGCGACCGCTCCGCAGGGCTCCACGCGGCCCACGGCCCGCGCAGCGCCGTACGGGCCTCGGCGACGGCCTGGTCGACCAGTTCCCGCGACGCCTCCGGCACCGCGCCGACGGTGCGACCGGTGACCGGATCGACGAGCGGGAACGGCACGCCGGACGCGTCGAACCCGCCTCCTAGGTAATGCCGCACGGGTGAACTCACCTTGCAGACCTCCGTTGCTGGGCCGGGGAGCTGTCCGAAACTCGCCCCGGGGCGTGCCGGTATAGTGCGCCCACCCAGCTATGCCGATCCAATGCCGATCGGCATGAGAGCCATAACAATCCTGGTATGCAGTGGTGCGGCCCCGGTCCGGGGCCCCCGCTTCCCCGGGAAGGAGCCCCGGCGATGGACCTCCTGGACGGTCGGCTGAAGTTCCGGCACCTGACCCTGCTCATCGCGGTGTACGACCACGGAAGCGTCGTCCGCGCGGCGGAGAGCCTCCACCTCACCCAGCCCGCCGCCACCCGCACCCTGCGCGAACTGGAGGCCGTCGCCGAGCTACCGCTCTTCGTCCGCGTTCCGCGCGGCATGCGGCCCACCGTCTACGGCGAGGCGCTCGTCGGCCACGCCCGCGCGGTGGTCTCCGAGATCCGCCGGGCCAAGGAGCACCTCACCGGGCTGCGCCAGGGCCAGGACGGCACGGTCACCGTGGGCACCCTGCTCGCCGGGGCCAACGTCCTGCTGCCCCGGGCCGTGGCTCGTCTCAAGAAGGAGCGCCCCCGGCTCACCGTCGTGGTCCGCGAGGGCACCCTCGACGTCCTCCACCCGGCCCTGCTCGGCGGCGAACTCGACCTCATCGTCGGCAGGGTGGGGCCCGCCCCCGGAGGCGGCGAGGCACTACGGCAGCGGATGCTCTACCGCGAGCCCATCCGGCTCGCCGTCCGCGCCGGGCACCCGCTCCTCGCGGAAGGGCCGGCCGGGGGGACCGTCGCGCTCACCGACGCGCTCACCCACCCGTGGATCCTGCCGGTCGAGCAGACCGCCCTGCGACAGGAGTTGGGCGCCCTCTTCGTCGACCGGGGGCTGCCGCTCCCCGCCGACCGGGTGGAATGCACCTCCATCCTCACCATGCGGGCCCTGCTCCTCCAGACCGACATGGTGGCGCTCCTGCCCGAACTGGTCCTGCGCGACGACGAACACCTCGCCGCACTGCCGGTCGAACTCCCCTCGGTGGGACGCACGGTGGGCGTCACCGAGGCTGCCCACCGCACCCGCACCCCCGCCCTCGCAGCCCTCCTGCGCCACCTCGACGAGGAGGCGGCACTGCTCCGCGCGAGCCTCGACGGCGGCGCACCGGGGTGACGGGGCGACGGGCTCCCGGCGTCCCGGCCCGAGCGCCCTCCACGTCTTGGCGTGTGTCGCCGGCTGTGCGCCGGTTGGCGGCCCAGACCACGAGTGCGCAGAGGCCGAAGGCGGCACCGAGGAGGCTGGAGCCGGCCCAGCCCGCGGCGGAGTACAGCGCCGTGGTGCCGGTCGCCCCGACGGCGGAGCCGAGGGAGTAGAAGAGCATGTAGCCGCCGATGACGCTGCTCGTCCGCTGTGGGTATGCGGCCGTGAGCAGGTGTTGGTTGCTGACGTGCACTGCCTGGACCGCGAAGTCGAGGACGATCACGCCGACGACGACCGCCCAGAGGGAGCGGGACGCTTGTCCGGTCGCCGGCCATGACGCGGCCAGGAGCACGAGTGCGCCTCCGGTGATCACGTCGGCGCGGCCGCTGTCGGCCCCCCGTCCGGCCCGAGAGGCCCCCAGCGCCCCGGCGAGCCCGGCGATTCCGAAGAGGCCGATCTGGGCGGTGCTCAGGTGCCATGGCTCGGCTCCGAGCGGGAGGGCGAGGCCGCTCCACAGCACACCGAAGGAGGCGAAGAGGAAGAAGGCGATCAGTCCCCGCGAGAGGAACAGGCGCTCACGGAACAGGTGCCCCAGTGAGATCAGCACCGCGCCGTACGTGGGGCGCACGTCGCGCGGGTCGGATGGCAGGAGGTTCAGCACGAGGGCGGTGAGCGCGAGGAGGAGTACGGCGAGCGCCACGTAGATGCTCCGCCACCCCCAGAGCGCGGCGAGACCGCCGGCGATCACGCGCGCTCCGAGGATGCCGATGATGACACCGGAGGTGACGGCGCCGAGTGTGCGGCCGCGTTCCGCCGCCGTGGACAGATCGGCGGCGAAGGCCACCGTGGTCTGGACGACGACCGCGAACAGACCTGCGATGGCCAGTCCGGTGAGCAGGAGCCACAGGTGCGTAGCGACTGCGGTCAGGATCATGCCGACCGCGGCGAGGAGAAGATGCCCGGCGATGAGCTTGCGCCGGTCGAACATGTCCCCGAGAGGGACAAGGAGCGCCAGGCCGATCAGGTAGCCGAGCTGCCCGGTGGTGACGATCCATCCCGAGTCGGCTTCCGGCAGGCCCAGATCCTCGCCGATCCGGGTCAGTACGGGCTGCGCCACATAGATCGTCGCGACCGCGACCGCGCAGATCACGGCGAACAGGGTCCTGCGGCCAGACACCGGGCTCATCGACACACCTCCAATGAGTTGCATTTTGCAACCAAAAAGAAGGTACGGCAGAATGGTTTCGAACCGCAACTCTTCAGGAGGGGTGATGGTGGGCGCAGCGGCCCGAACCGAAGAAATGTCCTGGACGGACCCCACCTGCCCCGTCGCGCGCACTCTCGACCTGGTCGGAGACCGATGGAGCCTGCTGATCGTTCGCGACGCCATGGACGGCGCGCGAGCGTTCACCGACTTTCAGCACCGCACCGGGATCGCGCGCAACATCCTCACCGACCGGCTGCGGCGCCTGGTCGAACGAGGGATCCTCGACCGGCAGACAGCCCCCACGGGACGGCGGCGGAACTACGTCCTCACGGAAGCCGGCCGAGACCTCTTCGCTCTCATCGTGGCCGCGCGCCAGTGGGGTGAACGACACGCCTTCGCGCCGGCCGAGCCTCACTCGCTCCTCGTCGACGAGAGCGGTCAGCCGCTCCCGGAGCTGCGCCCCACCGACGCGCACGGCAGGCCCGTGGACGTCGATACGACCTCGGTGCAGCACGATCGCTGCCCCTGAGGGAAACCACCTCGACCGAGGCGGTCCGGCTCAGCCGGATGTCGCCGCCTGCCGCCTGGCGGTTGGACCGGGGCCCGGGTGCCCGGGGTCGGAGGCCGAGTCCGATTCCGACGGGCCCGCCGAGACCCCGCCGCCGACACATGTGCCCGCCCCCCCCGCAGTGCGGTTGCCCGCCCCGCCGGACGGGGGCGGCGGAACCTGGTCGGAGACGGTGCGGGCGGCGGCTGCCATGCCGATACGGTAAGGAGGTGCAGGCAGCAAACGAAACACCCGAGCGGCCCCCGGGCCGGCTCCACCGGGCGCGAGCGCTCTACCGCAACGTCTCCAAACGCCGCATGGCGTGGCATCTGCTCAAGGACACCGTCAACTCGTGCATCGAGTACCGCATCCTCGGGCTCGCCGCCGAGGCGGCGTTCTTCACCCTGCTCTCGCTGCCCCCGCTGCTGCTCGGCCTGATCGGCCTGCTCGGTTACGTCGACGAGTGGACGACCACCACCACGGTCGCCTCCATCGAGCGCAACATCCTCTCCGCCTCGCACACGGTGCTGTCCGAGCGCGGGGTCAACGAGTTCGCCAGACCGCTGCTCGCCGACGTCACGACCGGGGCCCGCCCCGACATCATCTCCATCGGCTTCGCCATCGCACTGTGGTCCGGCTCGCGCGCGGTGAACGTCTTCATCGACACCATCACCGTCATGTACGGCCTCGACGGTCACCGCGGCATCGTCAAGACCCGGCTGCTCGCCTTCCTGCTGTACGTCGTCGCCCTGCTGCTGGGCGCGGTGGTGCTGCCGCTGCTGGTCGTCGGCCCGGACCGGGTGGTCGAGTTCGTGCCCTGGGGCACCGAGGTCATAGCCGTTCTGTACTGGCCGCTCGTGATACTGCTGACGATCGCGTTCCTCACGACGCTCTACCACGTGTCCGTGCCCGTGCGGTCGCCCTGGATCGAGGACGTCCCCGGGGCGCTGGTGGCGCTCGCCATGTGGGTCCTCGGCAGCTTCCTCCTCCGGATCTACCTGACCAGCACCGTCGAGGGCCCCACGATCTACGGCTCCCTGGCGGCGCCCATCGCCGTCCTGCTGTGGATCGGCATCTCCGCCTTCGCGGTCCTGGTCGGCGCCGCCGTCAACGCGGCCATCGACCGGGTGTGGCCCTCGCTCGCCACGGCCGCCGCCCGCGAGGCCACCGAACGGGCCCGTGCCGCGCAGGCCGCCGAACTGGTCGCCCGGTCCCGCTCGGCCGCCTACGCCGATCTGGACGACGAGGACGACGACGAGGACGGCGGGCCCGCGTACATGCCCTCCGAGTTCCCGGAGCGCTGGTCGCGCTTCCTGCCGCCCGACGACGTGAAGTCCCGGCTGCACGCGACCCGTGAGAAGGAGACCAAGGACGCCCAGGGGGCGGCGGACTCCACCGAGACCGGGGAGACGCCGCCGCGCTAGCGGCCCTCCGGCCGTTTCAGGACCGGAGAGGAGCTGCGGCGGGCATCGCGGAGGCGGCGCAGCGGACCGGGCGTCGCGAACCGGCTCTTACGGCCCCGGAGTCGCGGACCCGGCCATGGCCGGCCGGACCGGCACCCTAGGACAAGGGGGCGAACAGCGACACCCCGCAGCCGTCCGGGTCCAGCACCACCGCGTAGCGCTGGCCCCACGTGGCGTCCCAGGGCTCCATGTGCCCGGTGTGCCCGGCCGCGACCAGCTCGGCGTACAGCGTGTCCACCTCCCGCGCGCTGTCGCAGGCGAAGGCGAGCGCCAGCCGCTCACCGCCCGCCGGACGCTTCCACTCCGGGTCCAACGCGGCGATGACCTGCTCCGTGTCCCACAACAGCCGCTGCCCGCCCGGCAGATGCACCTCGACGTGCGGTGCGGACTCCGCCCCGTCGGGGATGTCCAGGCCGAGCCGCCGGTAGAAGGCCAGCGAGGCGGCGAGGTCGGCGGTGATGATGCTGAAGGAGTCGAATCGTGGCGTCATGGACCGATCGTAGGCACCCGGCCCCGCGCCTCCGACCAACCGGCCCGGCGGCCGTGTTCCGCGCCGCCCGCCCGGGCCGGCGGGCGCCTTCGGGGCCCGGTCGCCCGCCCGGCGTGCCTGCCGGGCCCGTCGAAGCCGGGAGACCGCATCGGCGCCGGGGAAACCGCGTGAACGACCGGAGGCCGCACCGCCGCCCGGGAAGCCGTGAGCGACCGTCGCCGCCCGGGAAGCCTCGCGAGCGACCGGTAGCCGCGTCGGCACCCGGCACCCGGCAGACGGCACGGGCACGGGGGAGGGCCCTTGCCCCTCACCCCAGGCAGTCCGCGGGCGAGGTTCCCGGATCGGTCAGCGCCAGCCCCAGAGCGGCCCGTTCGGTGACCCACCGCGTCGGCCGGTGGCGCGGGTCGCCCGTCGTCGCGTGCAGCGCCCGCTGGAGCGCCAGCATCCGTACGGCCCCGACGCGCTCGCCCCAGGCCAGCGGCCCGGCCGGATAGCCGAGGCCCGTCGTCACCGCCAGATCGATGTCGGCGGGCGCGGCGAGCGAACGCTCCGCGATCGAGCAGCCGACCGCCACCACGGAGGACAGCAGCCGCTGCGCGACGGAGCCCGCCGTGTCCCGCACCACCGACACCGCGTACGGTTCCCCGTCCCCGGAGCCCCGTGCCAGCACCGCCCGCGCGTCCCGGGCGGCCGTCGCGTCGCCGGCCGCCGTCACCGCGAGGACCCGCCGCCGTCCCGCGGCCGGCAGCACCTCGACGCCGAACGTACGTTCCCGGGGCAGCCCGTCCGCCGCCACCGCCGCCGACACCGCCGTCCCCCAGACGGGGACCAGCACCACGGCCTCCGCCGACGGCCGCGCGCCCCGCTCGACCCGGACCCCGGCCGCCTCCAGCGCGCCGGCCAGCTCCTCCTCGTACGCCGCCGTCTCCGGCCGCCCGCCCCGGACCAGGAACACCGGGCGCTCCCCGTCCCCGGTGACCGGGCTCTCCGGCGCGGGGCCGGACGCCCCGTCCCCGTACGCGTACCAGCCCCGGCCCGTCTTGCGGCCGTGCAGCCCCGCCGCCACCCGGTTCGGGGTCAGGAAGGAGGGGCGCAGCCGGTCCTCGTGGCGGAAGCCCTGCCAGATCGAGTCGATCACCGCCGCCGTCACGTCGAGGCCGGTGAGGTCCATCAGTTCGAAGGGTCCCATCCGCAGCCCCAGGACGTCCCGGGCGATCCGGTCGATCGCCGCCGGCTCAGCGACCGACTCCTCCAGCAACGCCAGCGCCTCGGTCACCAGCCCCCGCCCGGCGTGGTTGACCAGGAAGCCGGGGGTGTCCGCGACGGTCACCGCGCGGTGACCGCACCCCTCCACCAACGCGGTCAGCAGCGCCGGGATCTCCGGCCGGGTCGCGGCCCCCGGGACCACCTCGACGATCCGCATCAGCGGTACCGGATTGAAGAAGTGCAGCCCGGCCAGGCGCGTGGGGTCCTGGAGCGTGGCGGCGATCCGCGTCACGGACAGGGAGGAGGTGTTGGTGGCGAAGACGGCGGAGGCGGGCAGCGCCCGCTCCAGCTTCCCGAACACCTCGGCCTTGGTCTCCAGGTCCTCCCGTACGGCCTCGATCACCAACTCCACGTCCGGGCCCGCCGCCCACGGATCGGCGAGTGGCACCAGCCGCGCCACGGACGCCTCCCGGTCGGCGGCGGACATCCGGCCCTTGGCGACCGCCCGGTCCAGCATCGACGCGACGAAGCCCAACGCCTCCCGCACCGCCTCCGGGCGTACGTCGGCCAGCTCGACGGTGTGACCGGTGCTCGCCGCCCACTGGGCGATGCCGCGGCCCATGGCCCCGGCTCCGACGATCCTGATGCGCATGGCGGTGAGGTCCCTTTCGACAGCGGAAGACGACAACGGAAGACGACAACGGCGGGAAGAACGAGAACAGCGAGAACAGCGAGCGGCGGGAAGGGCCGGGTCAGCGGAGGTAGACGCGGTCCGGATCGACATCCTCGCGCAGGAGCCGCAGCTCCGCGGGGGTGGGCGGCTCCGTCGTCGCGACCCGGCCGGCGGTCCTCAGCTCCCAGCCGGTCGCGGCCAGCACCTGCGCGACCGTCACCCCGGGATGCACGGCCACCAGCCGCAGTTCGTCCCCGATGCCGTCCCGCGCGAGGACGCCCAGCTCGGTGACGACACGGGTGACCCCGACGCCCAGCGGGCGGATGCCGTCCGCCAGCGCCCGGTCCGGGCCCGGCGTGGTGCAGAAGTCCAGGGCGGCGGCGAAGGAACGCGGGGTGTGGCGGCGCATCACGACGAACACCTCCCGGGCGTTCGCCATCACCTCGACCGCACCCCCGGACCCCGGCAGCCGCACCGCCGGGCGCTCCCACTCCCCGATGACCGAGGTGTTGAGGCTGCCCCACCGGTCGATCTGCGCGGCCCCCAGGAAGCCCACGTCGATGTGGCCGCCCTGGAGCACCGACCCGAACAGGGCGGGCATCGACACCACCGCCTCGGCCCCCGTGATCAGGACGGCGTCCGCGATGGTCTCCGGCAGCCGGGACGGGTGCGCCCCGCAGACCCCGGATTCGTACACCACCTCGATGCCCGGCGCCACGGTCAGCGCCGCCAGCTCGACCGCGAGCGTCGGCAGCCCGATCCCGGCGAACACCGTCCGCCGGCCCGCCAGTTCACGCGCGGCGACGACCGACAGCAGCTCGGAGGCCGTGACGGGGCCCGCGCCCCGCCCCGGCCGCCCGCTCACAGCCGCCTCCCGTAGTCCACCGACCCGCTCAACGCCTCGCCCACCGCGAGCCGCGCCCAGAACTCCTCGCCCCGCTTCGCCACGTACTCCGCGTGATCCGCCGTCCCGTACACCCACTCCTCCAGCCACGCCCGCAGCCGCGCCGGGTCCGCGCTGATCGCGGACCAGGACCGGTAGAAGGCGTTGTCCCGGTCGTAGTAGCCCTGCGCGAACGAGGGGTGCGCCCCGCGCGGGCAGACCACCACCGCGTCCACCGCGTGCGCCGGGATCAGGGTGCGGTTCGGATCCGCCCGGACCACCTCGTCCGCCACCAGCTCCTCCACCACGACGACGGCCCGGTCCGCCGCGTACACCGCCTCGGCCTGGACCCCGGTCAGCCCCCAGATCTGGGTGTTGCCCCGGCGGTCGGCGCGCTGCGCGTGGACGATCGTCACATCGGGGTTGACGGGCGGCACCACATAGATCTGCTCGGGTCGTCCGTCCGGCCCCGGATACGGCGAAGTGACCTTGCGGATACCCGGGTTGACCGACGGCAGATCGCTCCCGCCGTACGACCGCAGCGGGTGGAAGGGCAGCCGCTGGGCCCCGGCGACGTACCGGCACACCATCCCGTAGTGGCTGTACTCCTCGAACTCCAGCGGCTCCGGATCGGCCCGCTCGATCCGCCGCCGCAGCTCACCGAGCGAACCGGCCGAGGAGTTGCCCACGAACGACGAGACCAGCCGCGCCACACAGCCCGCCGCCAGCATCTGGTCCACCACGATGTCCGCCGTCATCCGGACGACCGTCAGCCCGCGCCGGCCCTGCCGGATGATCTCGTGGCCCGCGGCGGTCGGGATGAGATGGGTGAAGCCCTCCAGGCTCACGGTGTCCCCGTCGCGCACATGGCGTGCGACGGCCTCCCGCAGCGAGACGACCTTGTCTCCCGCCGCCCCACCGGCGTCCGTCGTCCGTTCCACAGCGCTCCCCGACGTCGGTGTGCAGGTCGCCCCACCGTGCCAGGCCCCATTGATCGGTGTCCAATACCGAATTAGGCTCGTATTGAGATGCCCCAGGTCTCACCGGGGCGCTCACGAACGACACCCGGTCGAACAGCGCCGCGAACGACTCCCGGACCGGCAGGAGCACGAGGGGGACCCGCATGGAGCTGCGCCACCTGAGGGCCTTCCTCGCCGTGGCCGAGGAACTGCACTTCGGCCGGGCCGCCAAGCGCCTCCAGATGGCACAGCCGCCGCTGAGCCAGCAGATCCGGCAGCTGGAGAAGGAGCTCGGGGTCCAGCTCTTCCGCCGCAACACACGCTCCGTACGGCTCACCGGCGCGGGGGAGGCGTTCCTCGCCCCCGTACGGACCGTCATCGACGACTTCGACACGGCCGTGCGCGCCGCCCGTTCGGCGGGCCGGGGCGAGTACGGCCGCGTCACCATCGGCTTCGCGGGCGCCTCCAGCCACGAGACGCTGCCCCGCCTCACCCGCGCGGTGCGCGCCGCGCACCCCGGCCTCGAACTGGTCATGACCGGTCAGACGTACGCCAACGTCGCGCTGAACCGGGTCGCCGACGGCTCGCTCGACCTCGGCTTCGTCCGGCTGCCGGTGAACCGGCCCGGAGTGGAGCACCGGGTGATCGACGAGGAGGAACTGCTCTGCGCCCTGCCCCTGGACCACCCGCTCGCCCGGTACGACGCCGTGCCGCTCGGCGAGCTGGCGGACGAACCGTTCGTCTCCTTCCCCGCCAACACCGGCTCCACCGTGCGCGACGCCCTGACGGCGGCGTGCGAGAGCGCCGGATTCACCCCGCGCGTCGTCCAGGAGGCCCCCGACTCGTACACGATCATGGCGCTCGTGGCCGCCGGGGTCGGGGTCACCCTCACGGTCACCTCCGTACGCCACATCCAGCAGAGCGGACTCGTCTACCGGCCCCTCGCCGGACCGCCCGTCCGCCTCCAGGCCGCCCTGGCGTGGCGCGCCGACAACCCCTCCGCCGCCCTGCACGCCGTGCTCGCCGTCGCCCGCGAAGCCCTGCCGACACCAGGCCCCGGGCCGGGGCCGGGCCCTGATTGAGACGTCCGCTCACTCAATGAGTGGCGCATTCGGTATTGGACCCACCGATTCACCGGATGCGAAGGTCACCCCACCGCCGTACGGCGGCTCGCTCCCGGCGGAACCAGCACCCGCCACCCGTACCCCGTCACCCGCACCCCGCCCGTCGTCCCCGAGAAACCCCACCCGTCGTCCCCGAGAAAGGAAGGCCCCGTCGTGCAGCCCGACGTCGTCATCTGCGAACCCCTGCGCACCCCCATCGGCCGGTTCGGCGGGGTCTTCGCCCAGCAGACGCCGGCCGCGCTGGCGGCCCACGTCGTCGCGGAGGTCGTCGCCCGGACCGGCGTCGACCCGGCCCGCGTGGACGAGGTGATCCTCGGCCACGCGTACCCGACCAGCGAGGCCCCCGCCATCGGCCGGGTCGCCGCCCTGGACGCCGGACTGCCCACCACGGTCACCGGCTCCCAGATCGACCGCCGCTGCGGCTCCGGGCTCCAGGCGGTGCTGGACGCGGCGATGCAGATCCGGGCCGGGTTCAGCGAGGTCGTCATCGCGGGCGGCGTCGACGTGATGAGCGCCGCCCCCTACTACACCCACGACGGACGCTGGGGCATCAAGGGCCCCGGCCTCCAGCTCCACGACGCCCTCGCCCGGGGCCGCGTGACCGCCGGAGGCGTCCACCACCCGGTCCCCGGCGGCATGATCGAGACGGCGGAGAACCTGCGCAGGGAGTACGGCATCAGCCGCGCCGACCAGGACGCCCTGGCACTCCGCTCGCAAGCGCGGGCCGCCCGTGCCGCCGCCGAGGGCCGCTACGACGCGGAGACCGTCCCGGTCACCGTGCGCACCCGCAAGGGCGAGACGACGGTCACCGCCGACGAACACCCCCGCCCCGACACGACGGCCGAGCAACTCGCCGCCCTCCGGCCCGTGATGGCGACGTCCGACCCGGACGCCACCGTCACCGCGGGCAACGCCAGCGGCCAGAACGACGCGGCAGCCGCCTGCCTGGTCACCAGCGCCGGGACGGCCGAACGCCTCGGCCTCACCCCCCTCGTCCGCCTCGTCTCCTTCGCCCGCGCCGGGGTGCCCGCCGCGACGATGGGCATCGCCCCCGTCGCCGCCACCCGCACCGCCCTGGACCGCGCGGGCCTCACCCTCGCCGACCTCGACCTGATCGAGCTGAACGAGGCGTTCGCCGCCCAGGTGCTCGCCTGCACACGGGAGTTGGGACTCGGCGATACGGACCACGAGCAGCGGATCAACGTCAACGGTTCGGGCATCTCGCTCGGCCACCCGGTCGGCGCCACCGGAGCCCGCATCCTCGCCACGCTCACCCGCGAACTCCACCGCCGCGAGGCCCGGTACGGCCTGGAGACGATGTGCGTCGGCGGCGGCCAGGGTCTCGCCGCGGTCTTCGAACGCATCGCGGACTGAGCCGTGTTCCCGCTCCGGGCGATCCGCGCCCCGAGCGCGACGGCGGTGACCGGCACCGCGAGGGCCGGTGCCGCTCACAGGGCCCTGGGCCCCTCCCGGCTTACCGGGTCAGCGGCGTTCTCCGCTCTTCCGTCGGTGAACGATGAGCGGCAGGGCGGTCCCGATCAGTGCCAACACGGCGGCGGCGACCCAGTGCCGCGTTTCCTGGCCCATGAGCAGGCACGAGGCGACACCGAACCAGGCGCCCGCGGCCGGAACCAGGGCCGTGTACCGCTCCGCGGCCGTATCGGTGAGAGAGGCCATGCTGATGTAGGCGACGATGAATCCGCCGAACAGAGCGATGGTGTACCACCAGTGCCCGTCAGGGAGGCCGTAGCCCTTGTGTGTTCGCTCCAGGCCCAGGTCAACGGCACCGGCGACTGCCCAGAAGAACGCGCCGGAAGCCATCACACCGAGAGCGACGCGCCACGCCGTATTCACCATCCCGGAATAGTACGAGCGACCACCGACGGTCGACCAGGGCATTGCTCCCGGGCCCGCCCGCGTGCGTCTTCCCGCCGTTCCTGACCACGTGCCGGCCGGACGGCCTCGTGCAGGTCGAACCCGCTGCCGCTGCCGCGGACGCGCAGAGGTCCGGTCGGACGGCCTCCGCCGTCCGACCGGACCTCCTTCATGCGCAGGAGTTCTGCCGGCCCCGATCAGTCCCGTGCGCTGCGGGCCCGACGCATCATCACCGCGCCACCGAGCAGCAGCGCGGCGCTCGCGCCGGCGGCCAGACCCAGGTCGGCCGCACCGGTGTCGGCGAGGTGCGCGCCCGGGGTGTTGGAGCCGGGGGTGTCGGACCCGGGGGTCTCCGAACCAGGGGTCTCCGAACCGGGGGTGTCGGTACCGGGGGTGTCCGTCGGCGGCTTGTTCACCGGCGGCTCGTCGACCGGAGGCTCGTCCACGGGCGGCTCGTCCACCGGCGGCTCATCGACCGGGGGCTCGTCCACCGGCGGTTCGTCCACGGGCGGCTCGTCGACCGGGGGCTCGTCCACGGGCGGCTCGTCCACCGGCGGTTCGTCCACGGGCGGTTCGTCGACGGGGGGTTCGTCGACCGGGGGCTCGTCCACCGGCGGGTGGTCGACCGGCGGGTGGTCGTGCTTCGGGCCGTCGGCGTTCACGCACGCGTTGCCGAAGGCGGGGTTCAGCAGGGCGATCACATTGACGGTGTTGCCGCAGACGTTGACCGGGACGTGCACCGGAACCTGTACGGCGTTCCCCGAACCGACCCCCGGCGAGCCGACCGCCGCGCCCTCGGCCGCCGCGTCGGCGTGCGCGGTGCCGCCCACCGCCGCCAGGACGCCGGACGCGGCCGCCATGACGATCATGCTTTTCTTCAGGACCTGTCGCATTACTTGCCCTTCCTTAGGACACTCGCGGGGACATCGCGTGGGTGCTTCGCGCGCGGGGAGCGGGCTGCCGCAGGGCGGAGCCGCGGCAGAGCCGGAATCCGCGGGAAGCCGTGGCGAAAGCTGATGAAGACGTGCGCGCTGGACGACTGACCTAACGAGACGGGGACCGGGCGGGAAACTTGGAGTTGAGGGGAAGTTGTGCAATCACCCGAATAGGTGGTGCCCCTGATTTCCGCGCATCCCGGCGGGCAAGGCGGCAGAACCGTTTCGCCGTCAACTCGGCCGTATGCACGTGGGATTGACACACGGCCCTCCGTCAGATCGGAACGGAGGGTGCGTCAGAACCGGTGACCGTCGCTCGCTCGTTCGGGGGAACGCGTCAGCGGGTAGGTGTTCGCAATTCCTTCACGAACGCCGGCCGGCCGAGCGGGAGTGATGAGCCCGTCCCCGGCGCCCCCGGTGTCACCCGTGCTCCGGTGTCCGGCATTCGGGTGAACGCGCGCAACCAAATGGTCCCGGGCCGGGTTGACCAGGGCGCTCCGCCACGGAGCGATCAGTACGAGAAGGGTTAATCGTGATCAAGAAGGTTCTGGCTACGGGCGCTGTCGCCGCCTCCATCCTCGGTCTCGGCACGACGCAGGCCATGGCCATCGCCAACGACGGCGGCACCACCACGGTCAACGGCAACGGTGCGTCGCAGTCGTACGGCAACTCCGAGACCCACGGTGACTGGAGCCCGCAGTTCGCGCTCGTCCAGGGTTCGCTGAACAAGCCCTGCATCGCCCTGCCGGCCAAGGCGAACGTCGGTTCGCTCATCGGTCTCGTGCCGATCGCGGTCCAGGACATCAACGTCCTGTCCTCGCCGCAGAACCAGCAGTGCACCGAGAACTCCACCCAGGCGAAGGGCGACGAGGCCCTGTCGCACATCCTTGAGGACATCCCGATCCTCTCCGGCAACGGCGCCGGCAACAACTGATCTCCGGCCGCCCGACTCGGGCCCGGGCCCTCGGCGTTCCTCCCACCGAGCGGCTCGGGCCCGTTGCTTTTCCGGGACCGGGGCCGGGAACGCGTCCGGGTTGCGCCGCCTATTGCGCGCGTGACGGCCCGGCGCGAACCGGCCCCGGTCGTTGCGGCATTCGGGCGTATATCCCGGAATCCGCCCGTCGAACAGTTCCCCTTCCGGCCGTTCATCGTTACGTAGGACAGCGCCGGAGTCGTGAGAGATCAGAACCTGACTCGGGCGGGCACGACAGCCGTGGCCGCACCGGACTCCGCCGAGGAAAGGGTAGAGAAGTGAAGTACACCAAGGTTGCCGCCGTCGCCGCCGGTACGCTCATGGCCATGGGCGTTGCCGCTCCGGCCATGGCCGACTCGGGTGCCGAGGCCATCGCCGCGCACTCCCCGGGCGTGCTGTCCGGCAACATCGTCCAGGCCCCGATCCACATTCCGGTCAACGTCTGCGGCAACACCGTGAACGTGATCGGCGTGCTGAACCCGGCCTTCGGCAACACCTGCGCCAACGTCTGACCCGTTGACCGCTCGGGCCGTGTGCCCGCGTCAACCGGTGGGCCCCGAACGGCGGATGCCGTCCGGGGCCCGTCCTTTTCCGTGGGCGGGCCCCTTTCGGACACGTGGACGATGCCGGAGAAAAGCGGCCTCCCGCAGTTTCCCGAATGCGGCGCGATCGTTGATCAGAGGGAAAGCGGCGGAAGTCACAGGCAAAGAAGACCTTGTGCGCGGCACGGAAACGTGACCGATGCGGACGCCGCGCGGAAGGGAACCAGAAAAGTGAAGTACGCGAAGACCGCCGCCCTCTTTGTCGGTTCCGTGGCCGCTCTCGGAACGGCCGCCCCCGCCTTCGCCGCCACCATGCCCACGGCTCCCAGCTTCAGTCTCGACAGCGGTATCAACCAGGTGATGGCCAGCGCCCCGCAGGTGGTGGACCCCCTGGTCGACACGGCCGCCGACGCCACCGAGACGCTCACGGAGAACGGCACCGTCGGCAAGCTGGCGGGCCGGGCGACCGGTGCGGTCGAGGGCGCCGCCCCGCTGCTCGGTGGCGTTCCGCTCGGCGGCTGACCACCGCGACACAGCTCCTTCCCCGGCCTATTCCGCCTGATTCACCTCGTTATCCAGAAGGGCTTTTCCATGTTCAAGAAGATCATGTCCTCGGCGGCCGTCGCCGTTTCCATCGTCGGCGTCTCCGCCGCGGTCGCCCCGGCCGCCATGGCCACCGCCAACGACGGCGGCACCACGACGCTCAACGGCAACGGCGCCTCCCAGGCGTACGGCAACTCCGAGACCCACGGCGACTGGAGCCCGCAGTTCGCGCTCATCCAGGGTTCGCTGAACAAGCCCTGCATCGCCCTGCCGGCCAAGGCGAACGTCGGTTCGCTGCTGGGCCTCGTGCCGATCTCGGTCCAGGACATCAACGTCCTGTCCTCGCCGCAGAACCAGCAGTGCACCGAGAACTCCACCCAGGCGAAGGGCGACGAGGCCCTGTCGCACCTGCTGAACGACATCCCGATCCTCTCGGGCAACGGCGCCGGCAACAACTGACACCGGGCGGCAGCCCAGGCCCGCACGGGCTGACGCACACGGGGCCGGCCCCTTCCGCCGTCACGGCGACCCTTCTCGCCGTGACGGCGGGGCCGGCCCCTTCGTGGTGTGCGGACCACTCCGTACGGACTCCGGCCGGGGCATCCGGTTGAGCCGGATGCCGTAGCCCCGGCTGACGATCGGGGCCGGGCCGGGTAAGGCCTCCCCATGGATCCGTACGACAGTCAGACCCCGCACGACGGCGAGCGGCATCCCGCGCCGACCGGTACCCCGATCTACGACCGGCTGGTCGCCGAATGGCAGGCCGCCGGAGGCGGCCACCCGTTCGCCGAACCGACCCCGGCCCCCGTACCCCGCCGCGTCGTCGGGTTCGTCCCGGCGGCACGTACCCCGGAGCCAGCCCCCGGGACCTGAGGAAACGTCCACCTCGCGTGAGAAACAACCCATTTGAGTGGTATGGCGCAACCGATCCGGGGCGGCGGCAGTTGATCAGTACGTTCCACAACGGAACGCTCCGAAAGGTGAAGTTGATGAAGAAGATGATGGCCGGCGCCGCAGTGGCCGTGTCCCTGCTCGGTCTGTCCGCGGCCGCGGCCCCCTCGGCCATGGCGATCGGTAACGACGGCGGTACCACCACCCTCAACGGCAACGGTGCCGAGTCGGAGATCGGCAACGCCGAGACGAAGGGCGACTTCAGCCCGCAGAGCCAGCTCATCCAGGGCACCCTGAACAAGCTGTGCGTCGGCCTGCCCCTCAAGGCGAACGTCGGTTCGCTCATCGGCGTCGTGCCGATCGCCGTCCAGGACGTCAACGTCCTGTCCAACCCGCAGAACCAGCAGTGCGCCGACAACTCGACCCAGGCCAAGGGTGACGAGCCGCTGTCGCACATCCTGGACGACATCCCGGTCCTCTCGGGCAACGGCGTCGGCAACAACTGACGCTCCTCAGCCTGAAGCGCTGAACGCGGGCGGTCCGGAGATCACTCCGGGCCGCCCGTTCCCGTTCCCGCCGCGACAGCGGCCCGGATGCACGGCCGCGAGCCACGGGACGGCCGAGGCCCACCGTCCCCCGGGGGACGGTGGGCCTCGGCCGGTCTGCGGAGCGGGTGGGGCGAACCGTCAGCCCAGGGTACGGACGGGGAGCAGGCAGTGGGCGGCGGTGCGGACGACGTCCTCGTCCGTGACGAACGCCCGCAGCCGGTCCTCGCTCACGGGCTGCCCTGGGACGGCCTCCGGCCACGGGGTGGTGGCGAACATCCCGTACACCTGGCCCTGCCCCTGGGCCGCGGCCACCCATTCGGCGGGGGCGGGGTACTGGGCCGACAGGTGCGGCAGCGTCAGAACGGCCTGGCCCGCCTGGACGAGGAGCTTCGCCTGGATGCCCGGGGTCTCGGCGGCGTCCTGGATCGGGCCGCCGACGCGGAGCCCCGCCCTTCCCAGCGCCGTGTGCAGGGCCTCGCGGCCGGCTTCCGGGCCGTCCTGTCCGTCGCCCAGCGAGTAGGCGAGGAGGAAGGCGGTGTCCTGGTCGGCGCCGGGCTGCCGGCCGCTCCAGCCGATCAGGATCTGGGTGCCCAACTGGGCCTGGGTGAACGTGCCGACGTGGGCCTGGGGTGTGGTCATGCTCGGCACACTAACGGCCAAGGAACGGCCCCTATGCATGCGTATCACTCGATAGAGGGAGATCTACGGGTGTTCCAGAGAAAAACGACCTGGCCCGATGCGCGGGAGAAAATCAGTTGACGGTGGTCCCCGGGGCGGCGCTAGGGTGATCACCGTTCCGCACGCGGCGCAGACGTGTGCGACCGGAAGCCGAAGAAGCAGGAGGTGAGGACATTGATGACTGTCGTTGCGATGGGCACTGCCCGCAACCGGAAGAGCATCGTCCTCATCCCCGTGGCCACCGGCTGACCGACCTCTCTCACTGTTCCGCGCCGAGCGCGCGTGCCGGGGCCACCCTGTGAAGGGTTTCCCTTGTCTTTCTCGTTCTCTCCTTCCGCCACCGTCTCCTCCTCCTCGCACCCGCTGACTCCGTACGGCTGGGACGACGACTGGGCGGCTGCCTTCTCCCCGTACGCCGAGCAGGGGCTCGTACCCGGCCGGGTCGTGCGGGTGGACCGCGGCCGGTGCGACGTGATCACCGCCGACGGCACGGTCCGTGCCGACACCGCGTTCGTGGTGCCCCGTGACCCGATGCGGATCGTCTGTACCGGTGACTGGGTGGCGCTCGACGCGGACGGCGACCCCCGGTTCGTCCGGACGCTGCTGCCGCGCCGTACCGCCTTCGTCCGCTCGACCTCCTCGCAACGGTCCGAGGGGCAGGTGCTCGCCACCAACATCGACCACATCGCCATCTGCGTCTCGCTCGCCGTCGAACTGGACCTCGGGCGGGTGGAGCGGTTCCTCGCGCTCGCCCTGTCGAGCTCCGAGGGCGCCGCGCTGCTGGGCGAGGGGTCCGGCGGGGAGCACCGGCCCCAGCCGATCGTGGTCCTGACCAAGGCCGACCTGGTGCCCGACGCGGTCACCCTGTCCCACCTCGTCCAGGACATCGAGGCCATCGCCCCCGGTGTCCAGGTGCTGCCCGTCAGCTCCACCACGGGCGAGGGGCTCGACGTCTTCGGAGTCGTCGTCTCCGGTGGTACGAGCGTGCTGCTCGGCATCTCCGGCGCCGGCAAGTCCACCCTGGCCAACACCCTGCTGGGCCAGGACGTGATGGAGGTGCGGGCGGCCCGTGACGTCGACGGGAAGGGCCGGCACACCACCACGACCCGCAATCTCCTCGTCCTGCCGCACGGTGGCGTCCTCATCGACACCCCCGGACTGCGCGGCGTCGGTCTCTTCGACGCCGGGACCGGGGTCGGCGAGGTGTTCTCCGAAGTCGAGGAACTCGCCGCCGACTGCCGGTTCCACGACTGCGCGCACGTCGCCGAACCGGGGTGCGCCGTCCTCGGTGCCCTGGAGGACGGGACCCTCTCCGAGCGGCGGTTGGAGAGCTACCGCAAGCTGGTCCGCGAGAACCAGCGGATCGTCGCCAAGACCGACGCCCGGGTGCGGGCGGAGATCCTGCGGGACTGGAAGCGCAAGGGCGCGGAGGGGCGCGCGGCCATGCAGGCCAAGCGCGGCCGGGTCCGGTAGCCGGGAAGTCGGCCGATCCGGTGTTCGGCCGGTCCGTACGCCGGACCGGCGCATGTGCCGGGCGGGCCCGTAGGCCGGACCGCCCGTTCGCCGGGCGGGTCCGTACACCGGGCGGGCCCGTCTCTGCCAGGCGGAGGAGGCGGGTCCCGCTGCGGCGGCCCGCGTGCCGGGGGCTCGTGCCCGGTCCCCGGGACCGGACCGGGGTCGATGTCCGAAAGCCGCGAGTGCGGTGGCCCCGGCTGCCGCACACTGGACGGTGTGATGGACGATCGGACCCGGTACGAGGCGGTGAGCAGCCGTGACGCGCGGTTCGACGGCGCGTTCTTCTTCGCCGTCGTGACCACCGGCATCTACTGCCGGCCGAGCTGCCCCGCCGTCACCCCCAAACGCGCCAACGTGCGCTTCTACCGCACTGCCGCGGCGGCCCAGGCCGGCGGCTTCCGGGCCTGCCGCCGCTGCCGTCCGGACGCCGTTCCGGGCTCCGCCGAGTGGAACGTCCGCGCGGACGTCGTCGGCCGGGCGATGCGGCTCATCGGCGACGGCGTCGTGGACCGCGAGGGCGTCCCCGGACTCGCCGGGCGGCTGGGCTACAGCGCCCGGCAGGTCCAGCGCCAGCTCAACGCTGAGCTGGGCGCCGGGCCCGTCGCGCTCGCCCGCGCCCAGCGCTCCCACACCGCCCGGGTGCTCCTCCAGACCACCGGGCTGCCGGTGACCGACATCGTTTTCGCGGCCGGTTTCGCCAGCGTCCGCCAGTTCAACGACACCATCCGGCAGATCTACGCCCGCACCCCCAGCGCCCTGCGCGCCGAAGCGGGCACGGGGCTCGGCGGCGCCCGCCGTGAGGGGCTGCGCTCCGGTATCCCGCTGCGGCTCGCCCACCGGGGACCGTACGCCACCGCCGCCCAGTTCGACCTGCTGGCCGCCGAGGCGGTCGCCCGGGTCGAGGAGGTGTCGGGACCGCCCGGCCGCCGCACCTACCGGCGCACCCTGCGGCTGCCGTACGGCTCCGGGATCGTCGCGGTCGACGAGGCGCCGGCCGCCGGCTCCTGGCTGGAGGCCCGGATCCACCTCACCGACCTGCGCGATCTGACGACCGCCGTCCAGCGGGTGCGCCGGCTGTTCGACTTGGACGCCGACCCGTACGCGGTGGACGAGGCGCTGGCCGCCGATCCCGGGCTCGCCCCGCTCGTCGCCGCCCGCCCGGGACTGCGCTCACCGGGCGCCGCCGATCCGGAGGAGGCCGCGGTGCGGGTTCTCGTGGGGCGTGCGGGGGCCGAAGAGCTGGTCGAGAGGTACGGGAAGGCGCTGGACGTGCCGTGCGGCGGGCTCACCCACCTCTTCCCGGAGCCCGGCGTGCTCGCCGGCTCCGCCGAGGACCCGGCGCTGCGGACCCTGGCCGCCGCGCTCGACGACGGCGTACTGCGGCTGGACGCCGGGGCCGACCGGGACGAGGCGGAGCGGACCCTGCTGACGCTGCCCGGGATCGGCCCGCGCACCGCCGCCCTGATCCGGACGCGGGCGCTCGGCGACCCCGACGTGGACCCGTACGGAACACCCGGGGCGGAGCGGTGGCGGCCCTGGCGCTCCTACGCCGTACGCCACCGGGAAGCGGCGGGGGACCCGTACGGGGACTGACGCCGTGGCGGCGGCCCCGTCCCGCGCGGAGGGTCTCCGTCAGCCCCAGAGCACCGCGCCCAGCCACGCGCCCGCCACCAGCAGGCAGCAGAACAGCTCCACCAGCACCGCGTAGCCCGTCGCCCGCATCACCGAGCGGACCGACGCCCAGGCCGCGCCCCGGCTGCCCAGCCGCAGCCGCTCCGCGCCGAAGACGGCCCCCACGTACCCGAGGGCGCCGCCCACCACGGGCACCACGAAGAAGCCCACGATCCCCGCGACCCCGCCGATCATCAGGGTCCGGCGCGGCGCCCCGGACTCGCCCGGGCGGCGCGGCGGCAGCAGCGGCTTGAGCGCCTGGTTCAGCAGCATCAGCGCCGTCGCGCCGATCAGCACGCCCCAGGCGGTCGGCGTCATGTCCGTCAGCGCCCACCACAGCACCGCGGCCCAGACGATCGCCTGCCCCGGCACGCCCGGCGCCGGCACCCCGACCAGGCCCAGCAGCAGGACCAGGCCCACGGCCACGAGCTGCCACACACTCATCCGACCAGCCTGCCGCAGAGCGCCCCATTCCGCCCGTCAGCGTGGACCGGCCACCTGCGGCGACCTGCGCCGATGCCCAGCCGGACGGGGGCCCGCGCCTCAGCTCTCCGGGCCGGTGCGGGCGACCCAGCCGCGTTCGTACGCGTGCCAGCCCAGCTGGAGCCGCGTGGAGACCCCGGTCAGCTCCATCAGCCCCTTGACCCGGCGCTGCACGGTCCGCAGCCCCAGGTCGAGCTGCTTGGCCACGCTGGCGTCCGTCAGGCCGGCCAGCAGCAGGGACAGGATCTCCAGGTCCGCCGGATCCGGCCCGACCCGCTCCTCCCGCACCCCGCCGCTCCCGCCGAGCCGCAGCGGCATGGCATCGCGCCACACCGACTCGAAGAGGCCCATCAGCGACTCCAGCAGGCCGCTGGCGTGCACGACCAGGGCGGCGGGCTCCGCGTCGCGCCCGGTCAGCGGGACCATGGCGAGGCTCCCGTCGGCGACCACCAGCTTCGTCGGCACCCGGTCCACCACCCGGCACTGCTCGTCCCGGCCCAGCGCCGACGACACCTCCGTGATCCCGAACGGTGTCGACAGCACCTCGCGCTCGACCACCACCCGGTAGCTCACCCCGCGCGAGGCCGCCCGTTCCTCCGACTCGTTCTCCATCCCGGTCACCGCGACCGGCCTGCCCGTCACCAGGGCGCACACCTCGGAGACCGCTCCCAGCTGCAACTGGTGGAACCGCTGGGCCACCGCGCCCGCCCCCGTCACCACCTCCACCAGGTCGTGCACCGCCGGCGCGCTCGCCTCGGCCCGGTACTCCTCGGCGAGGAGCGCCGACGCCAGCTCCGCCCGCTCCAGCTCGTGCCGCTGCTGGATCAGGAGCGCGCCGAGCGCCACCCCCGGAGGCGCCGCCACCCAGCGGCCGGGCCGGGCGGAGGACTGGGCGGCGAGCCCCTGCTGCTCCAGCCGCCGCAGCACGCGCTCCGCCTCCGCCTCCGGCAGCGCCAGCCGGAGCGCCAGATCGGTCAGCTCCGCCGCCCCCGCGGCGACGAGCGCGCGATACGCCGTCTCCTGCCTCTCGTCGAGACCTATGGCCCCCAGCATTCTCCCGACCTCCCCGAACGTGCTGATCGCGCACCGCGGCGCCCGTGCTGCCGGGCCTGCGGGTGGCGGGAAAAGGCCACGGCGTAAACCCGCCGCCCACATCATCCCCCGTACCTCTGGCACCTCTGCCAATGTGGCGCCACCGCAGCACCAACAAGCCCCGGAATTCTGCCCCTTGGGCTGCTTCATTCCGGATTGACCTGGGGAGAGCGATGCGCCCGATATCGCGTACGGCACTCGGAGCGGCGACCGCCGCCGTGCTCGCCGTCACCGTCGTGGCACCGTCCGTGGCAGCGCCACCGGACGCGCCCGGCGCGAAGAGACCGATCACCGGGAGCGCGGCCGCCGCCGCCACCGCCCCGAAGCCCGTCACGCTGACCCTCGTCACCGGTGACCGGCTCCTGGTGACCACCGACGCCTCGGGCGCGGCCGCCGCCACCGCCCTGCCCCGCGAGGACGGCAGCGTCCCGCTGATCCAGACCCGGCAGTCCGGACCGGACCTGTACGTCTACCCGGAGTCCGCCGTCTCCGCGCTCGCCGCCGGCACCGTGGACGAGGAACTGTTCAACGTCACCGGGCTCATCCGCCAGGGGTACGACGACAGCAGGGCCGACCACGTCCCGCTGATCGCCACCTACACCGCGGAGTCGGCCCGCCGCTCCTTCGCCACCCCGCGCGGCGCCGAGCGCGGAGCGGTCCTCGACGTCATCGGCGGACAGGCGCTCCAGGCCGACAAGAAGCGCGCCGCCGACTTCTGGGCCGACCTCACCGCACGCCGCACGCTGTCCTCCGGCTCCGGGCTGAAGAAGCTCTGGCTCGACCGGAAGGTGAAGGCCAGCCTCGACCGCTCGACCAAGCAGGTCGGCGCGGACGCAGCCTGGGCCGCCGGCTACGACGGAACCGGTACCAAGGTCGCCGTCCTGGACAGCGGCGCGGACGCCGAACACCCCGACCTCCAGGGCCGGATCACCGCGTCGGAGAACTTCACCGAGACCGGCTCCACCGACGACCTCCAGGGCCACGGCACCCATGTCGCGTCCACGGTCGGCGGATCCGGCGCCGCGAGCGGCGGCAGGAAGAAGGGCGTGGCGCCCGGTGCCGACCTGATGGTCGGCAAGGTCCTGGACGACGGTGGATCCGGCGCGATCTCCTGGATCATCGCGGGCATGGAGTGGGCCGTCGAGAACAAGGCCGACGTCGTCTCCATGAGCCTCGGTTCCGCCGAGCCCGGCGACTGCACCGACCCGATGGCCCAGGCCGCCGCCGAACTCGCGCAGAACAAGGACACGTTGTTCGTGGTGGCCGCCGGAAACCTCGGCCCCTCCCTCAACACCGTCTCCTCGCCCGGCTGCGCACCCGGCGTACTGACCGTGGGCGCGGTCGACCGCGACGACTCCACCGCGAACTTCTCCAGCCGGGGCCCCGTGACCGGCTCGCACACCCTCAAGCCCGAGATCGCCGCACCCGGCGTCGCGATCTCCGCCGCGTCGGCGGGCGGCCGGGGCTCGGACGCGTACCGCTCCATGTCCGGTACGTCGATGGCGACCCCGCACGTCGCGGGCGCCGCGGCCGTGCTGAAGCAGCGCCGCCCCGAGTGGACCGCCCAGCAGATCAAGGCGGCCCTGGTCTCCTCGGCGCACAGCGCCGTTCCCGGTGACGTACGCGAGACCGGCGGTGGCCGCCTCGATGTGGCCCGTGCGATCCGTACGCCCGTGTTCGGCGCCTCCGCCGTGCAGGGCGGCACGTTCAACTGGCCGCAGGACAAGAGCGACCGGACCACCGTCGCCGTGCCGTACACCAACACGAGCGCCAAGCCGGTGAAGCTGTCGCTGAAGGTCGCGGGCGTCACCGGCAATGACGGCTCGAAGGTCCGCTCGGACATCGCCCGGCTGAAGCGGACTTCGGTCACCGTGCCCGCCGGCGAGACCGTCGAGGTGCCGCTCGCCGTCGCCCCGGACGCCCGGCTGACCGCCGCCCAGTACGGCGACGTCACCGGCCGGATCCTCGCCACGGCCACCGGCGGAGTGAAGGTCTCCACCCCGTTCTCCCTCTACGTGGCACCGGAGACGGTCACGCTGCGCGTCAAGCTCGTCGACGGCAACGGGAAGCCCGCGGACGGCATCTCCTCCGTCGACCTCATCGGCACCGACACCTCGTCCGGTGAACGCCGCTTCAACGAGGGCGCGGCCGACCAGACCTACCAGGTGCGGCCCGGCGCCTACTTCGTCTCCAGCTTCATCGAGACGCCCGACACCAGCGACCCGACCGGTCGACTCGCCGCCTCCGTGGGCTATCTGGCGCGCCCGCAGCTGAACGTCACGAAGGACACCACCCTCGTCCTCGACGCCCGCAAGGCACACCGCCTGAAGGTGCGCACCGAGGACCGGGTCTCCGAGACCCGCGGCGCGACCCTCTCGTTCGGCCGTACCTGGGACGACACCTGGCTGCACTCCGGATCGGTCTCCGGCACCGGAATCATCAAGGACTACCTGGTCGACGTCCAGGGCAAGGCCCGTGACGGGGACTTCGAGTTCACGTCCTACTGGCGTGCCTACGCCCCGCAGATCCAGAAGTTCGGCATCGTCGGCGGAGCGGCCCTGCACCCCCGGCCCGCCACCACCGGCTCGGTCAACCTGGACGGCACCGGCCGCGCCGAGGTCGTCGACGCCGGTGCGGGCAGCGCCGCCGAGCTGAAGGCCGCCGGAGCGAAGGGCCGGATCGCCCTGGTGAGGACCGGCGGCGATGACGACGCGGGCGCGGTGGACCAGGCGCGGAACGCCTCTGCCGCCGGGGCGAAGGCGCTCCTGGTGCACCGCTCCGAGGCCGGCGACTGGCAGCCCAGCCTCGGCTACGGAGCGGCGCCCCTGCCCGTCCTCGGGCTGCGCGCCGACGAGGCGGCCGTACTGAAGAAGGCCCTCGGCAAGGGGAAGTCGGAGGTCTCCTGGACCGCCACGGCCGTCAGCCCGTACGTCTACAACCTGTCGTTCCCGGAGAACGGGCAGATCACCTCGGACCGCACCTACAAGGTCAAGGACAAGAAGCTCGGCTCGGTCGTCTCCACCCACGAATCCATGGGCGTGGCCGCCGACTTCGTCGACACGCTCGTGGTCTCCCGCCCGTACGGCGGCTCCTTCCTCGCCTCCACCATGGCGGTGGTCGCGGCTCCCGGGAAGCGCACCGAGTACTACACGGCGGGGGACACCGTCTGGCAGAAGATGCTCTCCTCCAGCTTCCCGTGGGGCGAGCTGATGACCGGTGACGCCCGTGAGTACCAGGCCGGCCGCGCGCTGACGGAGAACTGGTACCGGGGGCTCCTGGTCCCCGGCGCCCCGCGCGACGCGGACGGCGAGCCCGCGCTCGCCGGTGAGCGTCAGGACAACACGGTCGGCTTCGCACCGGCGTTCATGACCGACTCCGAACACGTGGGTCAGCAGGGCTCGTTCGGTGACATCGGTGGAATGCGGCTGACGCGCGACGGCGAGGTCGTCGGTGAGACGGGCTACCCGTACGGCGCGTTCAGTGTGCCCGCCGAGGACGCCGCGTACAAACTGACCATGACGACCACCAAGATCGGCTCGCCCGCCCAGGTCTGGAAGCGGTCCACGCTGACGGAGACCACCTGGGGCTTCCGTTCGGAGCGGAAGCCGGACGTGGACTCGCAGGGCATCCCGATGCTCTTCCCGCGCTACGACGTGCCGATGGACGGCATGAAGACCGTGCCCGCGAAGAACGGTCAGCGGATCGGGCTGACCGCCACCGGACACGCCGGGTACACCCCCGGCGAACTCACCGCCGCGAAGGTCTCCTTCAGCTACGACGGCGGCGAGACGTGGCACGCGGCCGCCACCGCCGCTCAGGGCGGCCGGTGGACCGCGACCGTCGACCACGCGGACGCGCCGGGCAAGTCCGTCGCCCTGCGGACGGAGTTGACCGACGCGAACGGCAACACCGTCGTCCAGACCGTCCACGACGCGTACGCCGTGCGGTGAACGGCGGTTCGCTGAACCGGTGATCGGCTGAGCGTACGAGCTGAGCGTACGAACGGCTGACACGCCGAGACGCCGATCACGTCGACCGGGTCCGCCGGGCGTCCTTCCCGTGGGGGGTGAGGACGTCCGGCGGACCCCTTTCCCGGACCGCACTTTCCCGATGTCCCGGTTTCGGGCCGCCCCGTCGGTGGACAATAGGGGCATGAGTCAGCAGGGGGAGAAGCCCGCCGCCCACGAGGACGACTGGTGGCGCAAGCTGTACGACGAGAGCGCGCCGGACGCCGGCCCCGGCAGCGGCGGCGCCGACAGCCTCGAAGACCGCTTCGACTCCGTGTCGGACGCGGTCGGCGGACCGGTGGACGACCACCGGGACACCGCCCGGGAGCCCGCCCGGGACCCGTATGCGGAGGCGTACGGAGGCCCGGACGCGGAGGTGTACGAGGACCCGTACGCGGACCGGTACGAGGAGCCGGAGCCGGACCGCGACGAGGGTCCGGGCCGGTACGAGGAGCCCGAGCCGGACCGGTACGAGGAGCCCGAGCCAAACCGCGATGAGGGGCCGGACCGGTACGAGGCTCCGGAACGCGACGAGGCTCCGGAACGTGGCGAGAGGGCGTACGGAGGCCGGGGCGCCCCCGCGTCACCTGAGGCGAAGCCGGTGCCCGTCCCGGACCACGCCCCTCCGCCCCTGCCCCCGGTCCGCACACCCGTCCCCGGCGCGCCCGTGCCGCCGCCCCCGGCCCGTGCATCCGCCCTTGGCGCGCCCGACTCGTCCCCGCCGTCCGACCCCCGCCTGCCGCTCCGGCCCCCGCCGCCGCTCCCGCCCCGGGCGCCGGGGCACGGGTCCGCCCCGCCCCCGCCGCCCGTATCGCCGCCGCCTCCGCCCTCGCCCCGCACCGCCGTCTTCCCCGCGCCCTGGGAGGCGCCCGGCGGGCGTTCCGGGCCCCGCACCTTCGCCGCGCCCCGGGCGCCGGAGCCGGCGGAGCCGGGCCGCGCGGCCGACGCGGGCGCGCCCCACGGGCCGCCGGCGGGCGCGGACGCCTTCGCCGCCGGGGCGCGGCCCGCCGTCGGGCACCTCGGGGAGCGGCCGCCCACCTACGACGCCGAGCCCGCCGCCCTGCCCTCCGCCACCTCGGAGAACCTGGACACGCTCGTCCCCGACACCGTGCTGGACGGGGCTCGGTACGGCACGTACACCCTGCGCACCGCCTCCGTGCGCGGCGACTCCGCCCGCTTCCGCGGCGAGCCCCGTCGCGACGGGCTGCTGACCGCCCGGTTCGGGACCGCCGAGAGCGCCCTCGTCCTCGTCGCTCTGGCCGGCGGCAGACGGGGCGGCGAGGCGGCGCACCTCGCGGCCGCCGACGCCTGCCGCTGGATCGGCGGAGCCGTCGCCCGCAGCCATCTGCGGCTCTCCGAGGACATAAGGGCCGGCCGCCGGAGCGACCTCAAGTCCGGGCTGCACCGGCTCACCGACCGTACGTACGGAAAGCTGCGCGCCCGCGCCGCCGAACTGGGCGTCGCGCCCGACGCGTACACCGCGAACCTCCGCTGCCTGCTGCTGTCCGCCGACCCCGAGTGCCGTACCCGGGTCTTCTTCGGTGTCGGCGGCGGCGGACTCTTCCGGCTCCGCGACGGGCTCTGGCAGGACCTGGAACCAGTCGTCCAGGACCTGGAACCGGTCGTTCCGGCGGCCGCCGAGGGCACGCGGCCGGGCGACGAGCCCGAGGAGGGGCCGGACGGCGACCGGCTGACCATGGACCTCCAGATCACCTCGGCGCCCGCGGAGGAGGCCGGAGGACCTTCGGAGCCGGCTGCCGAGCCGTTCCGCTTCCGGGCCTCCGTGGCGCGGCCCGGCGACACGCTGATGCTCTGCGGCAGCGGCCTCGCGGAGCCGATGCGCGGTGAACCGGAGCTCCCCGCCGAGCTTGCCGACCGCTGGGGGAGCGGCGGGGCGCCCGGTCTGCCCGCCTTCCTCGCCGACGTCCAGCTCCGCGTGAAGGGGTACGCCGACGACCGCACCTGCGCCGCCGTCTGGGAGGCGTAACCGCGCCCACCGTGGGTTGATGGATTCCGGAGCCCGGCGGACCGTGTTTCGCCGCTCCGGTCTCCGGACAACCGAAGTGCACGGATCACGGGCAAGGAAGGGCGCGTACCCATGGCCAAGCAGAACGTGGCGGAGCAGTTCGTCGACATCCTCGCCAGGGCGGGCGTCAAGCGCCTGTACGGCGTCGTCGGCGACAGCCTGAACCCCGTCGTGGACGCCATCCGGCGTAACTCCTCCATCGACTGGATCCACGTCCGGCACGAGGAGACCGCCGCCTTCGCTGCCGGGGCGGAAGCGCAGGTCACCGGGTCGCTCGCGGCCTGCGCGGGATCCTGCGGGCCGGGCAACCTGCATCTGATCAACGGACTGTACGACGCACACCGTTCCATGGCCCCGGTGCTGGCCCTCGCCTCGCACATCCCTTCCGGCGAGATCGGCCTCGGCTACTTCCAGGAGACCCATCCGGAGCTGCTGTTCCAGGAGTGCAGCCACTACAACGAGATGATCTCCAACCCGGAGCAGATGCCCCGGCTCCTCCAGACGGCGATCCAGCACGCCATCGGGCGCGGCGGCGTCAGCGTCGTCACCATGCCGGGGGACATCGCGTCCAAGGCCGCCCCCGAGAAGTCCATCGAGCACGCCCTCGTCACGGAGCGGCCCACCGTCCGGCCCGGCGACGACGAGATCGACAAGCTCTGCCGCATGGTGGACCAGGCCAAACGGGTGACGCTGTTCTGCGGCAGCGGCACGGCCGGGGCGCACGCCGAGGTCATGGAGTTCGCCGAGAAGATCAAGTCCCCGGTCGGCCACGCGCTGCGGGGCAAGGAGTGGATCCAGTACGACAATCCGTACGACGTCGGCATGAGCGGTCTGCTCGGCTACGGGGCCGCGTACGAGGCGACCCACGAGTGCGACCTGCTCATCCTGCTCGGCACGGACTTCCCGTACAACGCGTTCCTGCCGGACGACGTGAAGATCGTCCAGGTCGATGTGCGGCCCGAGCGCCTCGGCCGGCGCTCCAAGCTCGACCTCGCGGTCTGGGGCGATGTGCGCGAGACGCTGCGCTGCCTCACCCCCCGGGTGAAGCCCAAGTCCGACCGCAAGTTCCTCGACCGAATGCTGAAGAAGCACGCCAACGCCCTGGAAGGCGTGGTCAAGGCGTACACCCGCAAGGTCGACAAGCACGTCCCGATCCACCCCGAGTACGTCGCCTCCGTGCTGGACGACATGGCCGACGAGGATGCCGTGTTCACCGTCGACACCGGGATGAACAACGTGTGGGCCGCCCGCTATCTGACGCCCAACGGCAAGCGGCGGGTGATCGGTTCGTTCAGCCACGGCTCGATGGCCAACGCCCTGCCGCAGGCGATCGGCGCCCAGTTCACCGACCGGAACCGGCAGGTCGTCGCAATGTCCGGCGACGGCGGATTCTCCATGCTGATGGGCGACTTCCTCACGCTGGTCCAGTACGACCTGCCGGTGAAGGTCGTCCTCTTCAACAACTCCGCGCTCGGCATGGTGGAGTTGGAGATGCTGGTGGCCGGACTGCCGTCGTACGGGACCACCAACAAGAACCCCGACTTCGCCGCCATCGCCCGCGCGGCCGGCGCCTACGGCGTCCGGGTGGAGAAGCCCAAGCAACTTCAGTCCGCGCTCAAGGACGCGTTCAAGCACAAGGGGCCCGCGCTCGTCGATGTGGTCACCGACCCGAACGCGCTCTCCATCCCGCCGAAGATCAGCGCCGACATGGTCACCGGGTTCGCGCTCTCCGCCAGCAAGATCGTACTGGACGGGGGAGTGGGCCGGATGCTCCAGATGGCCCGCTCCAACCTGCGCAACGTTCCCCGCCCCTGAGGCCGCCTCCGCCTGACCCCGCTGTGCCGGGGTCCGGGCGCACGGTCAGGATCCGGAACGGCCGCAGAGCGACCACCGGTCAGTCCCCGCCGGTCTCCGGACGGGGCGACGGCCGCTCGCGGAAGGATGAGGCGCACCCGTGTCGCCGGGGCGGAGGGGCGGCCGTGCCGCCGAACCGGGGGATCCGTGGGGAAGCGCGTGCCGTCATGGCCGTCCGTCGGGTGCGCGTGCGGTCATGGCCGTCCGTGGGGATGCGCGTGCCGTCGTGGCGAAGCGCGTGTACGGCGCACGGCCGACGACAACTGGCGCGTGCTCGAAGGTGGTTGTTCTCTGCTGCGCCCATGTGGTGATGACGTGCGCGGGTGGGATGTCCTGTGCGCCCCTCGCCGCTTCCGACCGCGCACTTATTGATGACCCCGCAAGCGTGACCGTGTGCGTACAGGGGCATGCATCCCGTGAGGCTGTTCGACGGGCGGCCGGACCGGAGGAGGTAGACCACTGTGCGGGCGGGGGACATGACGAAGCGTCAGAAGATGGTCGGGGTCATCGAGGCACACGGCCCCCGGGGGTGCAGACCGGGCGGTGACGCGCCGCCGGCCAGGATGCGCCGGGGGGTGGGGCACGCCGACCGGTCCGCCGTGGGGGAGGTCCGCCGCGAGCTGCGGGAGTTCCTGGAGCACCGCTCCGGACAGGAGCAGGTCAAGGCGGCGGAGCTGCTGGTGAGCGAGCTGGTGACCAACGCCCTCATCCACACGAGGAACGGCGCCGTGGTCACCGCCACGGCGACACCGGCCCGGATCCGCGTGGAGGTGCAGGACTTCGCCTCCGAGGACCTGCCCGCGCCGTACGTACCGAACGCCGACGACGGTACGCACGGCCGGGGGCTCGTCCTGGTCCGGAGCCTGGCGGACGCCTGGGGGGTGGAGACGCAACTCCTGGGCAAGGTCGTCTGGTTCGAACTGCGCGGCGGAAGGCCCTGAGGGACGTCCGACGGCGGAAGGCCAAGAAGCGCAGGTGCGGCGGAAGACCCCTCAGGGTCTTCCGCCGCACGACGTGCTCAGCCGAACTGCTGCTCCAGATCCTTGAGTTTCTGTTCCAGCGAGTCGAGCCGGGGGAGCGTCTGGGTGTCGTCCTCCGCGGTGAGGTCGACGGTCCGCGGGTCACTTCCCGGGTTCGACGCGTTCAGGCCCTTCGAGCCCGTTCCGTCCGCCTGCTTCGGGCCGACGGCTTGCAGGGATGGCCGGGGGCGCAGGGGCAGCTGACCCGGCTCCGCTATGGCGGGCTCCGTGACGGCCGGGGCCGCCCCGCCCGAGGAAGGGGCGAGGGCGGGCACGTCCACCTGCTGCCCGCCTCGGATCCCGCGCCCCCAGGCCCGGTTCTGCCGGTTCAGGGCCTTGATGCGGGCCCGGTCCAGCTTGGCCTGCTCCCGGCGCCGCAACCGGGTCTGCTCCTGTTCCTTGCGGTCCTCCCTCACCTCGTCCACCGCCTCGTCCAGTGTGCGGACGCCCTCCAGGAGCATCAGCGACCAGGCGCCGAAGGTCTCCCGGGGGGCCCGCAGCCAGCGGACGATCCGGATCTGCGGCAACGGGCGCGGCACCAGGCCCTGTTCGCGCAGCGCCGCCCGGCGGGTCTGCTTCAGCGCGCGGTCGAAGAGCACCGCGGCCGAGAGGGACATCCCCGCGAAGAAGTGCGGCGCGCCCGCGTGGTCCATGCCCCGGGGCGCGTGCACCCAGTTGAACCAGGCGGCGGCCCCGGCGAACGTCCACACCAGGAGCCGGGAGCCGAGCGCCGCGTCTCCGTGGCTCGCCTCCCGTACCGCCAGCACGGAACAGAACATCGCGGCCCCGTCCAGCCCGAACGGCACCAGGTACTCCCAGCCGCCGCTGAGGTTCAGGTTCTGCCGGCCGAAGCCGACCAGCCCGTGGAAGGAGAGCGCGGCGGCGACCGCCGCGCAGCAGAACAGCAGGACGTACGAGGCGGTGGCGTACAGCGCCTCCTTGCGCCTGCGGCGCTCCTCGCTGCGTTCCCAGGAGTCGTCTGCTGCCGCGGCCTTGCCGGCGGCACGCTTGCCGCGTGCGACCACCGTCACCGCCGCCATGACTCCCACGAGCAGTACGGCGCCCGGAAGCAGCCAGTCAAGCGATATGTCGGTCAGTCTCATGCGCGGTCCCTTGCGTCACGTAGGGCGTTTCGTGCGCCATCGTGACGGAATTCCCGTCCCGCTCCGGTGGTTTCGGGACAAGAGCACGCCATGGGGGTGGGAGAGCTTATCGATGGGCGGAATTTCCTCGAACGCCCGCCCGTGCGAAGCGAGTTGCGTTCGATTTTCCGTCCTTCGGAAGGGCGGTGTGGATCAGGAAGCCGCAGCGAGCTTGCGCACCCGGTCCGCGTCACAGGTACGGGGGCAGGTGACGCAGGTGTCGTCGGGGCGCAGCGTGTAGAACAGGCAGCAGCTCGCCCGGTCCCGGGTCGGCAGCGGCTTCCCGTCCGGCCCGGTCAGCTCACGGAAGCCCGCGCGTCCGGCGTACGGCTTGGTCGTTCCGGGAAGCAGCAGCTCCAGCTCGGCCATCGCCCGGCGCTCCTCGCCCAGCAGGTGCGCGACGTACCAGAGGCCCTCGACGATCTCGTCCGTCGCCATGCCCCACAGGGCCCGCTTCCCGCGCCGCATGCGGGGCCCGAAGCCCTCCAGCACCGGACCGAGGTGCTCGGCCAGCGAGTCCAGGACCTCGGCCCGCAGCGCCGCCTCGTCGGGGACGATCCTGGCCCCGGGCAGCGTGGCCGACGGGTCGTCCGGCAGGCAGGCGAACTCCTCGATCCGTACGGTCAGGTGCCCCAGCGCCCGCTGGAAGGCGACGGCCTCGACCGGGACGCGGGGGACCCGGCGCTGCAGGAACCACGGGACGGTCACCAGCAGACAGGCAGGCCACGCGTACCGGTGGAGTCCGAAGCTGGCCACGACGTCCGGCCGGGCCCGCTGCCCGTAGTCGCGCAGCACCTGTGCGTCGTCCCAGGCGAGGAAGGCGTCCACGGCGGCGCCGCCGGCCGCCAGCTCCGCGGCGCCGACCCAGCCCGCGCCGGACGGGGCGACGGCGTCGCCGTCGAGCACATCGGCCCGCAGACCGGGGGACACCTCGGTCAGACGGGCGTACGCGGCGGTCACGGGGGACGTCGCGGCACCGGTGAGCGGCGGGGAGAGGGTCATGCAGGGGACCACCGAATCGGGATCGTTTGCAGGTAAGGCTTACCTTACCCGACGCCGTCGATGTTTGAACTGCGGCCTCCTCCCTCTATCGTGCACACGAGGTACGGCCCACGCGAGTCGGCCCGCGGCATACGGAGGAGGTCCCGGTGGAGCAGGGCAGCGCGCACGACGGCGCACGTCCGGCGTACGCCTCCGGAGTGCTTCCGCGTACGTCGGCGGGGGCGCGCGTGCCGGCGCAGGCGCGGGGGGCCGCCGCCGCCCGGCTCCCCGAGCAGGCCCGGGGCGAGCACACCCATGGCGAGGACCCCCGCGACGAGCCGCCCGCGGCGCGTGCCGTCCGGCGCCACTCCGTGCGCGGGCAGATCCTGGACGCCCTGCGGACCGCCCTCGTGGACGGCGAACTGGAGCCCGGCCGGGTCTACTCCGCGCCCGCGCTCGGCGCCCGCTTCGGGGTCTCCGCGACGCCGGTGCGCGAGGCGATGCAGCGGCTGGCCGTCGAGGGCGCCGTCGAGGTCGTGCCGAACCGCGGCTTCCGGGTCAGCGAACGCGGCCCCCGCGAGCGGGCCGAGCTGGCCCAGGTCCGGGCGCTGATCGAGGTCCCCGTGATGCTGGACCTGGCCCGTACGGTCCCGGCGCACCGCTGGAGCGCCCTGCGGCCCCTCGCGGACGCCACGGTCGCGGCGGCGGCGGTGGGCGACCTGGCCGCCTACGCCGAGTCGGACCGGGCCTTCCACCGGGCGCTCCTCGCGCTCTCGGGCAACGGACAGCTCGTGGCCGTCGCCGAGGAGCTGCACCGGCGCGCCCAGTGGCCGCCGGTCTCCGGCCCCGCCACGCGCCGCGCCGATCTGCTCGCCGACGCCGCCGAGCACACCGCCCTGCTGGACGCGCTGGCCGCCCGGGACCTGGCCGTCGTCCAGGCCCTGGTCGCCGAACACGTCACCGGCGCCGGGAACTGACCCGCCCGGCCCGCTCGCGGACGGCCCGCACCCGGGCCCCGGCCGTCAGTCCGTACCGGCCGCGCGCGGCGCCGGGGGCCCCAGGTACGGGGCGAGCCAGGTGGGGACGCCGCCCAGGAGGCGGAACAGCCGGCCGGCCTCGGCGCGCAGCCGGGCCGCCTCCGGCTCCTCCGCCGTCTGGGCCAGCGAGATCAGCGCCGGCGCCGTGCCGACCAGGAACCCCAACTCCTCGCGGATGCGCAGGGATTCGGCGAACCCCTGCCGGGCGCCCGCCAGCTCGCCCTCGCGCAGGTCGAGGGCGGCCAGGTGACGCCAGGTGGACGACAGCAGCAACGTGTCCTCCCGCGCCGCCGCGCCGGCGTGCGCCCGGCGGAACGCGGCCCGCGCCGACTGCGGGGAATCCGCGAGGTTCTGGGCGATCAGTCCGCGCCGGAAGTCCAGCAGCGGCCGCGCCGGGGAGGCGGGGGCCAGCAGCGCCGCCGACCGGCTGAGCGCCACGCTCGCCTCGTCGGACCGGTCGCGTACCGCCAACAGGGTGGAGGCGTACGCCAGATGGCCCCGCTCCGAGGCGGCCGAGCCGCGCTCGTCGTCGCTGCGGGCGACGGCCTCCGCCGTCCGCAGGGCGTCCTCCGCCTCGGTCCAGCCCTGCCCGGTGTACAGGCACCGCTCGGTCAGCAGCGCGGTGCGCTGGAGCGCGGCCGCCGCGTCCGTGCCCGCGTGGGGCTCCAGCAGGGCGGCCGCGTCCGTCCAGCAGGCGCGGGACCGCAGCCGCCATACCGCGGTCTGGAGCGGCGGATCGTCATCTGCTGTCGTTCCGGAACCAGACATGGCGGTATGCGCCACATTGCCCTCCCCGAGCGCGCCATTGTGCTGTTGGGTACGGCGCATCTCAGCACGGATCGGCACTCCGGGCCAAGAGGTCCGGACAATGTCAGGTGAAATATTTCACAATCGGCGGGAGCGCTCCGGAGCCCGTCCGGGCCCCGCACGCCGCCGGAGAGTCAGCTCATGCGCAGGGCGAGGAAGAAGTCGAGCTTGTCCTCCAGCCGCGAAAGGTCACGTCCCGTCAACTGCTCGATGCGTCCGACGCGGTAGCGCAGTGTGTTGACGTGCAGGTGCAGCCGGGCCGCACAGCGGGTCCAGGAACCGTCGCAGTCCAGGAAGGCCTCCAGCGTCTCGATCAGCTCCGCCCGATGGCGCCGGTCGTAGTCGCGCAGCGGGTCCAGCAGCCGGGCGGTGAAGGCGCGCCGGACGTCGTCCGGGACGAACGGCAGCAGCAGCACGTGCGAGGCCAGCTCGTGGTGGCCGGCCGCGCAGACCCGCCCCGGCCGGGCGGCGGCCACCCGGCGGGCGTGCCGGGCCTCCTCCAGTGCGCCGCGCAGCCCCTCGGCGGAGTGCACGGCCGCGCTGACACCGAGTGTCAGCCTCCCGTCGTCGGCGAGCCCCGCCGAGAGCGGTTCGCGTACGGAGGCGAGCAGCGCGTCGGCGTGGAGGCCGGGCTCCCCGTGGAGCGCTTCCGCGTCCCCGCCGTCCGCCGCGGGCCCGTCCCCGGGCTCTCCGGCCTCCGGCGCCGGGTCGGTGGGCAGCGGCACCAGGGCGATGGCCTCCTCGCCGGTGTGGGCGACGGCGATCCGGTCGGCCGAGTCGGGGCCGCTGACCGCCGGATCGACGAGGATCTCCTCCAGCAGCGCCTGCGCCACGGGACCGCTCGCGATGTCGCCCGCCGCCGCGGCCCGGTCCGCCGTGCTCCAGTCGACCCGGGCCACCACGACCTGCCACTGCGGGGCCGCGCCGAGACCGGGCAGCAGGACCGGCGCGGCGACCCGGAGCCGGGCGGCGATCTCCGCCGGGGCGGCCCCCGCCTGGACCAGCTCCAGCACCTCCTGGGCGAGCCTGCGGCGTACGGTGCGGGCCGCGTCGCGGCGGTCCCGCTCGACGGCGATCAGCTGGGTGACGCCCTGGAGCAGGTCGAGGCGGGCGGCGGGCCAGTCCGACGCGTCCGCCTCGACCGCCAGCAGCCAGTCGGAGAGCACCGACTCCCGTACGTCGCGGGCGGCGGGCACCGCGCCCCGGCCGGTGTTGCGGATCGGGAAGAGCGAATACGTCGTCCCGGCGACCGCCGCCCGGTGCGGGGCCCGGCGGCCGGTACGGGTCGCGGCCAGGTGGTGGCCGGCCAGGACGGCGCCCAGCCGCGCCGGCAGCGGGGCGCCCGCGCCGGCGATCTGGCGGCCGGTGGGGGAGAGCACCCAGGCCCGCAGGTCCAGGTCGGAGGTGAGGAGGTCCAGGACCACCTCGGGGCCGCCGCCCGCCGGGCCCGAGGTCATCAGCCGCCGGTGCCGGTCCACCACGGCCGCCAGGTCCCCGGCCCGCTCGCCGGACACCTGGCGTACGACGTGCTCGGTGATCGTCGCGAAGGCCACCGTCTCGTGCACCGCGAACAACGGGAGGCGGTGCCGGCGGCAGGCGTCGACCAGGTCGGCCGGGATGTCGCCCAGCTCCGCCTCGCCCGCCGCGAGCCCGGCCACCCCCGCACCCGCCAGGATCCGGACGAACGGCTCCGAGTCCTCCGGGTCCCGGTGCCAGGCCAGGCCCGTGAGCACCAGCTCGCCGCCGGAGAGGTAGCGGCTGGGGTCGCGCAGGTCGGTCGTCATGACGCCCCGGACCGTGCGGTCCAGCTCGTCCTCGCCGCCGAGCAGCCGGAGGCCCAGCGCGTCGGTCTCCAGCAGTGCGCGCAGCCGCATTCTCGTCGCCGCCGATCTTTCGTAGAGGGAACAGGTGAAGGGGGTGGGAAGAGTGAGAGGGGTGGGGGAGAGGGGGAGAACGGGTACCTGTGAATTACGGAGAGATGACGATCCTCCGCCATTCGTTCGAATCTACAAGACGAGGACGGAGACCAGCCAACTCCTTCGGTGTTTCGGTGACTGCACCGGCCGGGGCGCGGCTTGTGTACTGGGCCACACACCACGTGAACACCACATGAACGCGCCAGTCGCGGGCCGGCCGTCCCCAGTCCCGGCGAACACCCGATCGAGAAGAGAGCCACTCATGGACTTCCTTCGCCCCGCCAGCTGGGAGGAGGCGCTCGCCGCCAAGGCCGAGCACCCCACGGCTGTGCCCATCGCGGGCGGCACCGATGTCATGGTCGAGATCAACTTCGACCACCGGCGGCCCGAGTACCTCCTGGACCTGAACCGGATCGGTGAGCTGTCCGAGTGGGAGGTGGGCCAGGAGAACGTACGGCTCGGCGCCTCCGTGCCGTACAGCAGCATCATGGAGCACCTGCGGGCCGAGCTGCCCGGTCTGGCGCTCGCCTCGCACACCGTCGCCTCCCCGCAGATCCGCAACCGCGGCGGCGTCGGCGGCAACCTCGGCACCGCGTCCCCGGCCGGTGACGCGCACCCCGCCCTGCTCGCCGCCGACTGCGAGGTCGAGGCCGAATCCGTCCGCGGCAAGCGGCTGATTCCCATCGACGCTTTCTACACAGGCGTCAAGCGCAACGCCCTGGAGCCGGACGAGCTGATCCGCGCCGTGCACATCAAGAAGGCCGACGGGCCGCAGCAGTACTCCAAGGTCGGCACCCGCAACGCCATGGTCATCGCGGTCTGCGCGTTCGGCATCGCCCTGCACCCCGAGACCCGCACCGTGCGCACCGGCATCGGTTCCGCGGCCCCGACGCCCATCCGGGCCAGGGAGGCCGAGGAGTTCCTGAACGCCGCGCTGGAGGAGGGCGGGTTCTGGGAGAACGGCAAGATCATCACCCCGTCGATCGCCCAGCAGTTCGCCACCCTCGCGTCCGGCGCCTGCAACCCGATCGACGACGTACGCGGTACGGCGAAGTACCGCAGGCACGCGGTCGGCATCATGGCCCGCCGCACGCTGGGCTGGACCTGGGAGCAGTACCGCGGCGCGGGCCGCGCGCTGGAAGGAGCCGCGTAACCATGCGAGTCAATTTCACGGTCAACGGCCGTCAGCAGGAAGCCGACGACGTGTGGGAGGGCGAGTCCCTCCTCTACGTCCTGCGGGAGCGCATGGGCCTGCCCGGCTCCAAGAACGCCTGCGAGCAGGGCGAGTGCGGTTCCTGCACCGTCCGCCTGGACGGCGTCCCGGTCTGCGCGTGCCTGGTGGCCGCCGGACAGGTCGAGGGCCGCGAGGTCGTCACCGTCGAGGGCCTGGCCGACTACGCCAGGCACCGCGAGGACGCCCACCCGGGCGGCGGCTGCGCCTCCGGCGCCTGCGGCACCTCCCTGGACTCCGCCAAGCGCTGGCAGGCCAGGCCCACCGACGGCCGGACCGGCGAGGCCGGCGAACTGGCCCCGATCCAGCAGGCGTTCATCGACGCCGGCGCCGTCCAGTGCGGCTTCTGCACCCCCGGCCTGCTGGTCGCCGCCGACGAACTGCTGGAGAACAGCCCCTCCCCGTCCGACCAGGACATCCGCGAGGCGCTCTCCGGCAACCTCTGCCGGTGCACCGGCTACGAGAAGATCCTCGACGCGGTCCGCCTCGCGGCCGCCCGCCAGGGAGAGGCGGCCCGGTCATGACGACGACGCCCCAGGCCCGGAACGTACCGGCCGGAACACCCACCAAGATCACTCAGGGGTCGCCCACCAAGGGCGGCATCGGCGAGTCCACGCTCCGCCCCGACGGCACCCTCAAGGTCACCGGGGAGTTCGCGTACTCCTCCGACATGTGGCACGAGGACATGCTGTGGGGCCAGACGCTGCGCTCCACCGTCGCCCACGCGGAGATCGTCTCCATCGACACCTCCGAGGCGCTCGCCACCTCCGGCGTCTACGCCGTGCTGACCTACGACGACCTGCCGGCCGAGATGAAGAACTACGGTCTGGAGATCCAGGACACCCCGGTCCTCGCCCACGGCCGGGTCCGCCACCACGGCGAACCGGTCGCCCTCGTGGCCGCCGACCACCCGGAGACCGCACGCCGCGCCGCCGCGAAGATCAGGATCGAGTACCGCGAGCTGCCCGTCATCACCGACGAGGCGTCCGCCACCGCGCCCGACGCCGTCCTCGTCCACGAGAACCGCGACGACCACCACATCGGCCACGTCCCGCACCCCAACATCGTGCACCGCCAGCCGATCATCCGCGGCGACGCCGACAAGGCCGCCGAGCGCGCCGACGTCATCGTCACCGGCGAGTACACCTTCGGCATGCAGGACCAGGCGTTCCTCGGCCCCGAGTCCGGCCTCGCCGTGCCCTCCGAGGACGGCGGCGTCGAACTGTACGTCGCCACCCAGTGGCTGCACTCCGACCTCAAGCAGATCGCCCCCGTCCTCGGCCTCCCCGAGGACAAGGTCCGCATGACGCTCTCCGGCGTCGGCGGGGCCTTCGGCGGCCGCGAGGACATCTCGATGCAGATCCACGCCTGCCTGCTGGCGCTCCGCACCGGCAAGCCCGTCAAGATCGTCTACAACCGGTTCGAGTCCTTCTTCGGACACGTCCACCGGCACCCGGCGAAGCTCCACTACGAGCACGGCGCCACCAAGGACGGCAAGCTCACGCACATGAAGTGCCGCATCGTCCTGGACGGCGGGGCCTACGCCTCCGCCTCCCCGGCCGTCGTCGGCAACGCCTCCTCGCTCTCGGTCGGCCCGTACAGGATCGAGGACGTCGACATCGAGGCGATCGCCCTCTACACCAACAACCCGCCCTGCGGCGCGATGCGCGGCTTCGGCGCGGTCCAGGCATGCTTCGCCTACGAGGCGCAGATGGACAAGCTCGCCGCGAAGCTCGACATGGACCCGGTCGAGTTCCGGCAGCTCAACGCCATGGAACAGGGCACCCTCCTGCCCACCGGCCAGCCCTGCGACTCGCCGGCCCCGGTCGCCGAACTGCTGCGCCGGGTCAAGGCCCGCCCGATGCCGCCCGAGCAGGAGTGGCTCACGGCCGGCAGCGACGGCACCTCCGTCGACGTCCGCGCCCTGCCCGGCGGCCTCTCCAACACCACCCACGGCGAAGGCGTCGTGCGGGGCGTCGGCTACGCGGTCGGCCTGAAGAACGTCGGCTTCTCCGAGGGCTTCGACGACTACTCCACCGCCCGCGTCCGGATGGAGGTCATCAACGGCGAGCCGGTCGCCACCGTGCACACCGCGATGGCCGAGGTCGGCCAGGGCGGCGTCACCGTGCACGCCCAGATCGCCCGGACCGAACTCGGCGTCAACCAGGTCACCATCCACCCCGCCGACACCCGCGTCGGCTCCGCCGGTTCCACCTCCGCCTCCCGCCAGACGTACGTCACCGGCGGCGCGGTCAAGAACTCCTGCGAAGCCGTACGGGAACAGGTCCTGGAGATCGGCCGGCGCAAGTTCGGCACCTACCACCCGGCCTGGGCCACCGCCGAACTCCTCCTGGAGGGCGGCAAGGTCGTCACCGACGGCGGCGAGGTCCTCGCGGACCTGGCCGACGTGCTGGAGGACGAGGCCATCGACATCGAGCTGGAGTGGCGCCACCGGCCCACCGAGGCGTTCGACCTCCGGACCGGACAGGGCAACGGTCACGTCCAGTACTCCTTCGCCGCCCACCGCGCGGTCGTCGAGGTAGACACCGAGCTCGGCCTGGTCAAGGTCATCGAACTGGCCTGCGCCCAGGACGTCGGCAAGGCGCTCAACCCGCTCTCCGTCCTCGGCCAGATCCAGGGCGGCACGCTCCAGGGCATGGGCGTCGCGGTGATGGAGGAGATCATCGTCGACCCGAAGACCGCGAAGGTGCGCAACCCGTCCTTCACGGACTACCTGCTCCCCACCATCCTCGACACGCCGACGATCCCGGTCGACGTGCTCGAACTCGCCGACGAGCACGCCCCGTACGGGCTGCGCGGCATCGGCGAGGCCCCCACCCTGTCGTCCACCCCGGCCGTCCTCGCGGCGATCCGGAACGCGACGGGACTGGCGCTCGACAGGACCCCGGTGCGGCCCGAACACCTCACCAGCACCTGAGCGTCCGCCGGGCGGGCCCCCACCGGCCGCCCGCCCGGCGGTTTCGAGCAGCCCCCGCCGGATGTCCGGCCCACCCGAGCCGGACACCCCCGAACCCTCCGGGCGGTGCGCGACGCCGAGAACGTCACACTTTTCCGCACCCCGCACCGCCCGGAGCCACCGAGTACCGCACCGCTCGCGGTTCCTCACCGCCGCGCCACCGCGCACGGCACGCCTCACGGATCATCCGTGCCTCCGGCACATCCGTTCTGCCTCAACCGTCCGTCCCGGCCGTCCCCGGGTCGTGCAGCCGTCGCAGACATCCCAAATCCCGCATTCAGGAATCTCCGGCGGGTGCCCCTGTGAACCTTGGGAGTCAGGCATCATGACCCAGCAGTCAGTGGAACCGAAGACCAGTCCGGAGGAGGCGGGCCCCGGCTCGCGCGTCCCCGCCGGAAGATCATGGCTCGACCGGTACTTCCACATATCCGAACGAGGATCGACCGTCGCGCGCGAACTGCGCGGCGGCGTCACGACCTTCATGGCCATGGCGTACATCCTCCTGCTCAACCCGCTGATCCTCGGCGGACCGGACGTCGACAAGAACCTCCTCAGCCAGCCCGGCCTGATCACCGCGACCGCGCTCGCCGCCGCCGCCACGACCCTGCTCATGGGCTTCGTCGGCAAGGTGCCGCTCGCCCTCGCCGCCGGGCTCAGCGTCTCCGGGGTGCTCGCCTCGCAGGTCGCGCCCAACATGACCTGGCCGCAGGCCATGGGCATGTGCGTCATCTACGGTGTGGTGATCTGCCTCCTGGTGGTCACCGGCCTCCGCGAGATGATCATGAACGCGATCCCGCTCGCGCTCAAGCACGGCATCACCATGGGCATCGGGCTCTTCATCGCCCTCATCGGCCTCTACAAGGCCGGCTTCGTCCACCAGGGCAAGGCCACCCCGGTCTCCCTCGGCCCCGCCGGTGAACTCGCCGGCTGGCCCGTCCTCATCTTCTGCGTCACCCTGCTGCTCATCTTCATGCTCCAGGCGCGCAACATCCCCGGCGCGATCCTGATCGGCATCGTCGTCGGCACCGTGGTCGCCGTCGTGCTCAACGCGGTCGCCGACATCGACCCCAAGGCGTGGAGCAGCGGCCCGCCGGAGCTGGCGGGCGGCGCGGTCTCCGCCCCCGACTTCTCGCTCTTCGGGAACGTCGAGTTCGGCGGCTGGGGCGACGTCGGCGTGATGACGGTCGGCATGATCGTCTTCACCCTGGTGCTGGCGGGCTTCTTCGACGCGATGGCCACCATCATCGGCGTCGGCACCGAGGCCAAGCTCGCCGACGACAAGGGCCGCATGCCGGGCCTGTCCAAGGCGCTCTTCATCGACGGCGCCGGCGGTGTCATCGGCGGCGTCGCCTCCGGCTCCGGCCAGACCGTCTTCGTCGAGTCGGCCACGGGCGTCGGCGAGGGAGCCCGGACCGGGCTCGCCTCCGTCGTCACCGGCCTCTTCTTCGCCGCCTGCCTCTTCTTCACCCCGCTCACCGCGATCGTCCCGACCGAGGTGGCCTCCGCCGCCCTCGTCGTCATCGGCGCGATGATGATGCAGAACGCCCGGCACGTGGACTGGGGCGACCGCTCGGTCGCCATCCCGGTCTTCCTGACCGTGGTCCTGATGCCCTTCACGTACACCATCACCACCGGTGTCGCCGCGGGCGTCATCTCGTACAGCGCCATCAAGCTCGCCCAGGGCCGGGCCCGCGAGGTCGGGGCCTTCATGTGGGGGCTGACGGTGATCTTCATCGTCTTCTTCGCCCTCAACCCGATCGAGAGCTGGCTGGGCGTCCACTGACGCGCCCGCCCGCCCCCTTCACCCTCCGAGGAGACACGCCATGCTGGACATCGCCGAAGAGCTGCACCGGTGGGTCTCGCAGGGACGCGAGTTCGCCGTCGCCACCGTGGTGGCGGTCGGCGGCAGCGCGCCCCGGCAGCCCGGCGCCGCGCTCGCCGTCGACCGCGACGGCACGGCCGTCGGGTCGGTCTCCGGCGGCTGTGTGGAGGGGGCGGTGTACGAGCTGTGCCGCCAGGCCCTGGACGACGGGCGATCCGTCCGCGAACGGTTCGGCTACAGCGACGAGGACGCCTTCGCGGTCGGCCTGACCTGCGGCGGCGTCATCGACATCCTGGTGACACCGGTCCGGGCGGACGACCCCGCCCGGCCGGTGTTCGCCGCCGCGCTCGCGGCCGCCGCCGAGGGGACGGCGGCCGCCCTGGCCCGCGTCACCGACGGCCCCGACGACCTGCTCGGCCTCCCGCTCCTGGTCCGCCCCGACGGCGGTCACGAGGGCGGGCTCGGCGGCCACCCGGCGCTCGACCGGACCGCCGCCGCCGAGGCCCGCGCCCTGCTCGACGCCGGGCGCACCGGACCGCTCGCCATCGGCGCGGAGGGCTCGCGCTGCGGGCGGCCGATCGAGCTGCTGGTCGAGTCCAGCGTGCCGCCGCCGCGCATGATCGTCTTCGGCGCCATCGACTTCGCCTCCGCCCTCGTCCGGGCCGGGAAGTTCCTCGGCTACCGGGTCACCGTCTGCGACGCCCGCCCGGTCTTCGCCACCGCGGCCCGCTTCCCCGAGGCCGACGAGATCGTCGTCGACTGGCCCCACCGCTACCTCGCCGGGACCGGCACCGACGCCCGCACCGTGCTCTGCGTCCTCACCCACGACGCCAAGTTCGACATCCCCCTCCTGGAGGCCGCCCTGCGCCTCCCGGTCGCGTACGTCGGCGCGATGGGCTCGCGCCGCACCCACCTGGACCGTGAGGACCGGCTGCGCGAGGTCGGCCTCACCGACCGCGAACTGGCCCGGCTGCACTCGCCGATCGGCCTCGACCTCGGCGCCCGCACCCCGGAGGAGACGGCCCTGTCCATCGCCGCCGAGATCGTCGCGGTCCGGCGCGGCGGCAGCGGCGTACCCCTCACCGGGGCCCACACCCCCATCCACCACGACGGCGGCGGCCACCTCCTCACGTCGGTGGCCTGATCCGTCCCTCCGGGGTCCCGGGCCGTGGTCACGTGCCGCTCTGCAGAGCCCTCCAGGTGGCCGGGCCGACCTGGCCGTCGACGGAGAGCTTGCGGGACGTCTGGTAGCTGCGTACCGCCGTCTCCGTGGCCGGGCCGAAGCTGCCGTCCGCGTTGACCGTGGTGCCGAGCGCCGCCGTCAGCGCCCGCTGGAGCCGCTTCACCGCGTCGCCCGACGCGCCCTTGGCCAGGGCCGGGGTGGTCCCGGCGGAGAGCAGGGCCGTCCAGGTCTTCGGGCCGACCGTGCCGTCGGCCTCCAGCGAGCGGGCCCGCTGGAACGCCTGTACCGCGCTCTTCGTGGTGGGCCCGAAGCTGCCGTCCGCCGCGCCCGCCTCGTATCCCTGGGCGGTGAGCAGCGTCTGGACCGCCTTGACCTGCGGGCCGGTGGAGCCGGACTTCTGCGTCGTGTACGAGGAGAACGTCAGCCCGTCGCCGCCGGGGGCCGGGTCGCCGTCGATCAGCCGCATGTAGTGGTTCCAGTCCCAGTTGGGGCCGGGGTCCGTGTGGGTGGCGCCGGGTGCCTCGCTGTGCCCGATGATGTGCGACCGGTTCTTCGGGATGCCGTAGCGCGCCGCGAGGTGCTTGGTCAGGGCGGCGGACGAACGGTACATCGCCTCCGTGTACCAGGCCGGGTTGTCGACGTACCCCTCGTGCTCGATCCCGACGGAGGAGGAGTTGGTGGAACCGGCGTGCCAGGCGGTGTCCTTCTCCCGGACCGACTGGGTCACCTCGCCGTCCGACGAGCGGATCGTGTAGTGCGCGCTGACCTTGGCGGACGGGTTCTGGTACCAGCTGATGGAACCGGCGTACGACCCCTGGGTCGTGTGGATGACCACCTTGTCGACGGCCGCCTTGCGCCCGACGACGTAGTTGCCGGAGTACGCGGGCACCCAGAGCGCCGAGGGGTAGTCCGTGCTCAGGACGTGCGCGTCGAAGGCCGAGAACTCGCCCTTGTCCGGGTCGACGGGGCGGGACGGCACGAGCACCTCCTCGCCGCCGGCCACGGTCGCCGAGACGCCCTGGGCGAGGAACGTGTACACCGCGTCCGCGTAGAGCACGGCGGCCGTCTTCTCGGCCTCGCTGTAGCGGGCCACCGCCGGATACCAGGCGTCCAGGTCCCGCCGCTCGGAGGCGTCCAGGCCCAGGGCGTCGGCGTGGTCGCGCAGGACGGCCGCGCCGCCGAGGATGTTGGCCGCCGTGTTCCGGCGCAGCGTCGCCGCGCTCCTCCCGGTCAGCTCGGCGGCCTTCTCCAGGGAGTGGTTGGCCGGGTTGCTCGCCAGGTGCATCACGCCGTAGCCGTTGGCCTGGCTGGGGGTGCCCGCGTGGCCGTCGAGGCGGGACTCGCCGTAGCCGACGGCGGCCAGCAGATCGCGCGGTACGCCGTACTCCCGCGCGGCTTCGGCGAAGGCGCGGTTCATCGGGTCGGCCGTGTCCGCGCGCGGGGCGGCGGTCGCGGGCTGACCGGTGGCGAGGAGGGCGGCGGCGGTGAGGGCCGCCACGGCGCAGGCGCGGGCCCGGGTGCGGGCGGCTGTGCGTCGGTGCATGAGGGCTCCTGCTCGATGGTGAGGGGGGAAGGGCGTTCGGGAAGAGAAAAGCCCTCGGGCCCGTGAGGGGCCGGAGGGACGACGAACGCGGTCAGGCTATCGATATGAGCAGGGCATGACAATGTGTGACCTGGCTGTTCGTGCTGGCAACATCCTGCAATATGTGGGGAGTTGGCGAAGGCGCTGGGCCTGTCGGGTGACGTCGAGCGTCACCCGACAGGGGAGTCGGTCCCGGTTGACGCGAACCGGTGCTACCAGCGGTCGCGGTGGATGACGTCCGCCACCGGACGCCGGCGGACGGGGCCGAAGTTGCCCGCGGGCCACCCCACCGGGATCGCCGCGAAGGTGTTCATCTCCTCGGGGATGCCCAGCTCCCGCTTCCACTCCTGCTCCAGCATCAGGTGCCAGATGGTGATGTTCGCCGCGAGCCCCAGCCCTCGGGCGGCGAGCAGCAGGTTCTGGACGCCCGGGTAGACGCAGGAGCCCTCCGCCAGCGCCTGGAAGCGCGTCTGCGTCTCCATCATGCGCTGCGTCCCCTCGGGGCCGAGCGCCCGCGCGGAGGCCGCGAGGCCCTCCTCGTCCAGGCGCGGTTCCGGGAACCGGTAGCACGGGATGATCAGCACCGGAGTGTCGGCGAAGTGGTCGCGCTGGTGCTCGATCGCCGCGACCATCCGGCCGTACGCCGCCTCGTCCATGCCCTCGGGCGCGTGCTTCCCGGTCGTCGCCAGGTACGCGTCGACGCACCGCTTCCACAGCGGGGCGAGGCGCGCCATCACCTGGCGGTCGGTCACCACCACGTACTCGTAACGCTGCATGTTGCCGCCGCTGGGCCCCCAGACGGCCGCCTGTATCAGCCGCTCGACCGTCTCGTCCGGCACCGGGTCGGCCGTGAGGCGGCGCATGGCGCGCATGGTGGACATGGTGTCGAAGAGGGCGGGGCCGCCGAGGGCGGACGGGTCGGGCAGAACCGTTTCCATGGTCATGATCGCGGAGTGTACGGCGCGCGGCAGCGCACCAGAAGGGCTCGCGGCGGCCTTACCGCCGGCATATTCGCCCCCGCTCGTCCGCCGGTGCGCGGTCGTGCGCCCCGCCGCTCCGGCGCCGCCGTCTCGGCGGCGGGTCAGCCGGATGACCGGGATGTCCCGGTCGGTGCCCGCCTGGTACTCCCCGTAGCGCGGGAACAGCTCCACCAGGCCCGGCCAGACCCGCGCCTTCTCCTCGGCGGGAAGCGTCGCCGCCACCGCCCCGAACCGCTCGGTCTCCACGCGGAGTTCGACCTCGGGGTGGGCCTGGAGGTTCAGGTACCACAGGGGCGGCCGGTCCGAGCCGCCGTTGGACGCCACGATGAGGTAGTCCTCGCCGTCCCGCCCGTACATCAGCACCGTGCGCCGCACCGCGCCGCTCCGCCGGCCCACGTAGTCCATCAGCAGGCAGGGGACGCCGAGCTGGGTGGTGCCCTTCGTGCCGCCGGACGACTCGTACAGCTCGGCCTGACGGGCGACCCAGTCGGACGGGCTCGGGGTGACCTCGGTGCTGCCGTCGTGCTCGGCCGTCATGGGCGTCTCCTTCGGTCCTGCCGTCCGGTACGGCGGTCCCTCCATCCTGGCACCCCGACGCCGCCCCGGTATTCGTACGCCTGCGCAGAAGTCCCTTCGTACGGGGGAACAGGGGCCGGGAACGCGCCCGCGAAGGCGTATAAAGGGTCCCTCCGGAGCAGCCGGCGTCCCCCGAAGGCCCCTCCCTCCCACCTCCCCCTCACCGCGCGGCAGGCGTCACCGCGTCATCGAGCCCAGGAGAGCCGCATGAGCACGTCGGAAGAGATCAGCACGCCGGAAAGCGCGCCGGAAGCCGCGCGGGGAAGCACGCCGGAGACGACGGGCGGGTCCGCGCGGGCCGGCACGTTCCCGAAGCCCGGCGCGTTCCCGGGGGCCCGTGCGTCGGCGGAGACCGGCGCCTCCCCGGCCCCCGGCACCTCCCCGCAGTCCAGCGCCTTCCCGGAGTCCGGCACGTCCCCGCAGGCGCGTACGTCGGCCGAGATCCGCACGCTGCTGGTGACGAGGTTCGGGACCGATCCGGACGCCATCCGCCCCGACATCCCGCTGCACCGGCTGCGACTGGACTCCCTCGCGCTGGAGGAGCTGCGGCTGCACATCGAGGACCGGCTGGACGTGGATCTGGAGGACGTCGCACTCACGTCGCGCGACACCGTCGGCCGGCTCGTCGAGGTCGTCCACGGGAAGGTCTCCGCATGAGCGCGGCCACCGTGCCCTACCGCCGGCCCCCGCTCGCCCCGTACGCCGCGGCCGTCACCGGCGTCGGCCTGGTCACCGCGGCCGGCACGGGAGCGGACGCCGCCTGGCACGGTGTCACCGAACGCCTCGCGCCCGCCGCCGGGCCCCGGCCCGAACTCGCCGGTCTGCCTTGCGACTTCTTCTACTCCGTCACCGACTGCGACCCGGGGGAGATCCTCGGGGTGGCGGCCCAGCGGCTCATGGACCGCTTCGCCCAGCTCGCCGTCATCGCCGCCCGCGAGGCCGTCGCGGACGCCGGGCTCGACCCGTCCGTCTGGGACAGCGGCCGCGTCGGCGTCGTCATCGGCTCCGCCCACGGCGGGCTCCCGTTCTACGACGAACAGCAGGCCGCCCTCACCGCGCGCGGCCCCCGCCGGGTCTCCCCGAAGCTCGCCCCGCTCAGCGTCGTCAACGGCGCGGCCAGCAGCGTCAGTCTGGACCTCGGCGTCCACGGGCCCAGCCAGGCCGTCTCCACCGCCTGCTCCTCCGGCACCGTCGCCATCGGCACCGCCCACCAGATGCTCCGCTCCGGGGCCTGCGACATCGTCATCGCCGGCGGCGCCGAATCCACCTGCACCCGCCTCCTGATCGCCAGCGCGTGCAGTCTCAAGGCCGTCTCGACCCGCCGGGACGATCCCGCCGCCGCCTGCCGCCCCTTCGACACGCACCGTGACGGCTTCGTCGTCGGGGAGGGCGCCGGGCTCCTCGTCCTCGAACACCCGGACCACGCCCGGGCCCGGGGCGCCACCGTCCGCGCCCACGTCAACGGGTACGGGGCCACCAGCGACGCGCTCTCCGCCGTCGCCCCGGACCCGGAGGGCCTCGGCATCGAACGCGCTCTGCGCGCCGCGCTCGCGGACGCCGGCCTCTCCCCGGACGACGTCGGGCACGTCAACGCGCACGGCACGTCCACCCTCTCCAACGACCTGATCGAGACGACGATGCTCCGGCGGGTCCTCGGCGAGAGCCCCCTGGTGACCTCCACCAAGGCGATGACCGGCCACACGCTCGGCGCGGCCGGCGGCATCGAGACCGCGCTCACCGTCCTCGCCCTCCAGCACCAACGCGTCCCGCCCACCGTCAATCTGGACGCCCCCGACCCGGAGATCCCGATCGACGTGGTCGCCAAGGAGGCCAGGTCCGCCGCCTTCGACTGCGCCGTCAAGACCTCGCTCGGCTTCGGCGGCCACAACGCGGCACTCGTCCTCACCCGCGCCTGACGGAGCGGGCTCACGGGCCGGCCTGAGGACCGGACATGACAGAACAGAAGGGAACGCGGCGCACCCATGCCCGAGGAGATCATCCGGCCCCTGTCGGTCGACGGAGTACGGTTCAGCTACCGCGTCCAGCCGCACTCCGGGCCCGACGGCGTCCCGGCCACCGAACCGGCGCTGATCATCGGCGGCGCGCTGCAGGGCATGTTCGGCTGGCCGCAGATGGACGACCACCTCGGCGACGCCGCCGACGTGGTCACCGCCGACCTTCCCGGCATGGGCACCGCCGACCCGCTGCCGCCCGGGCCCAGCGCCGACCTGCTGCGTCGCACCGTCCTCGCCGTCGCGGACGACCTCGGCGCCCCGCGGCTCAACGTGTTCGGCTTCTCCTACGGCACCGCCATCGCCTTCGGGTTCGCCCGCCGCCATCCCGAGCGGGTCGCGCGCCTGGCGCTCGGCGGCGTGCCGGTGCACATCGACGCGGCCCAGGTCGACTGCTGGGAGCGGGCCCGGCGGCAGCTCGCCGCCGGGGACCGCGAGGGGTTCGCCGCGACGGCGGCCGACGCCCTGATGTGCCTGGACCCGGAACGGCCCGTCCATCGACGGGAATTGGCGCGGCGCTATGTGCGGCGCTCCTTCCTGCACGCGCTCACCCACTCCCCGCACGCGGCGGACTCCCTCCACCGGGCGCTCGCCGACCGGCCCGACTTCTCCGGGGGGCTCACCGGCGTACCGGCGCTCGTGTTCGCCGGGGAGCACGACACGGTGACCTCGCCCGCCCGGCAGCGGGAGTTCGCCGCGACCATCGAGGGCAGCCGGTTCCTCACGATCGAGGAGTCCGACCACTGGGTGGTGCTGGAGCGCGCCGAGGAGGTGGCCGAGCTGATCGCCGGGTTCTTCACCGGCCGCCGGCCGGCGGCCGGCGTCGTCACGCTGCCGCGCCAGGCGGGCGCCCGGGCGGGCCGGACCTGAGGCACGCCGGGCCGGAGAGGCGGGCGCGGCCTGCCGGTCCGGACAGGCGTCCGGACCTGAGGCGCTCAGGCCCGGACGCACCTGCGGTACGCCGGTCCAGACGGCCCCGTGACCTGCCGGTCCGGCCGGACGGCCGAGGGCGGTCCGGAACAGCCCTGCGGGGGCGTACCGGAGACCGGCCCGCCCCCGCAGGGACCGCGCTCTACCAGAACCAGGGCCAGAGGCCGCCGACCTTGATCCGCACCACCTGCGGGTCGTGGTCGCTCGCCTGGTCGGCGAACTCGGCGTTGATGTGCACCACGTCGTAGTCGAGGCGGCGGATCCCCGGGCTCGTCAGGATGTGGTCCAGCGTCTGCGAGTTGCCGTCGAAGACGTAGCTGTACCGCTCGGACTCGGGCAGCGTCGTGATCAGCGGCTTGAGCGCCCGGTCCTTCGTCAGCGCCTTCATCGTCGGGGAGAACTCGAAGTCGTTGAAGTCGCCCAGCGCGACGACGCGCGCCGACTTGTCGGCCTTCAGCAGCGAGGCGACGAACGTGTTCACCTCGGCGGCCTGCTGGATCCGCTTCGTCTCCGAGGACCGCGTCGGCTCCTGGAAGCGGCCGTGCAGCGGCTGGTCGCCGCCCTTGGACGCGAAGTGGTTGCCGATGACGAAGACGGGCTCGCCCCGGAAGACGAACTCGCCCACCAGCGGCTTGCGGCTGTCCGCCCACGCCGGGCTCGCCGGGTTGATCCGGCCCGGGGACGCGGAGAGCTTGACACCCTTCCAGGTGTCGACGGCCCGCACCGGGGTGGTGGCGTCGCCGCCCGGCCGGTCGGTGAACGAGACGCGCTTCGGGTTGTACAGGAAGACGTTGCGGATGTTGCCGCCGGGCTCGCCGCCGTCCTTGTTGTTCTCGGGGGCGATGTAGCGCCAGGCGTAGCGCGGACCGCCCTGGGCGACGACCGCGTCCGTGAACCGCTTCAGCGTCGCCTCGGAGTCGGTCGTGCCGTCGTTGACCGCGCCGTTGTCGTCCTGGATCTCCTCCAGCGAGACGATGTCGGGGGAGGAGAGGTTGACCGCGACGCCCGCGGCGAGGGTGTCGAACTTGGCCTGGTCGTCGCCCGCGTCGAGGTTCTCCACGTTGTACGTGGCGACCGCCAGCTCGTCCTTCCGCTGCTTCCGGGTCACCTCGCGCCGCAGCTTGTTGTCGACGATTGTGCCCAGCTCGGTGGCCTGGACGTTGTAGCCGCCGTAGCTCGCGTAGTCGAGGACGCCGGTGGTGCGGCCCTTGAGCATGTCCCCGACGTTGGCCGCCGGGACGGGGCGGGCCGGGTCCAGCGACATGACCTTGAGCCGGCCGGTGTTCTGGTCCTCGTACGAGGCGTAGAGCGTGCCGCCGCGCCGGGTCGGGTTCTCCCGCGGCTTCACGGTCACCCAGATCTCGTCGTACGCGGTCGTCGCGCCGGTCACCCGGGTGTCGGCGAACGTGACCCGGGAGCCCTCCAGCGTCTCGTACAGGTCCAGCGCGTACCGGGCCGGGTCCAGCGTGAGCGCGTCGATCGACCCGCCGTCCGCCGAGGGCACGTAACGGGCGGGCACCGAGCGGGCGTCGAGCACGACCGGGGCGGGCAGCGCGTTGCCGGAGGAGAGCACGGTGGTGCGGGGCGCGGTGATCTGGGTGAGCGACTGGGTGCCGGTGCCCGGGTAGTACTCCGCGACCTTGCCGCTGACCAGGACGGAGTCCCCGACCTTGACGGTCGGCGCGGCGGAACCGGTGTAGACGAACAGGCCCTCGCCCGTGCGCGGGTCGTCGTCCGGCGCTGCGTCCTGGATCCAGAAGCCGCGCGACCCGCCGGCCCGTACGCCGGTGACGACGCCCGGGACGCCGGTCACCGCGGTGCCGTCGAGCGGGGAGACCCGGGTGGTGCCCTGGATGTCGTGGATGCGGACGTCGCCGGGCTCGGTGGGTCCGGGCTCCTCCGGGGGCTGCCCGCCGCCGGACGTCTCGCCCTTGGTGTTGACCGGGGTGGGGGCGCCCGCGGCGAGGTCGGCGGCGTTGTCGTCGGTGTCGGCGAGCGAGGCGGCGCGCGCGACGGAGGCGGTGGCCGAGGCGCCGGGAACCGGGCCGCTGCCCTCGCGGACGACCGCGGAGCCGTAGCCGACCAGGTCCACGATCCGGGTGTCGGCCGCGCAGTCCGCCGCCGACTTGCAGGTGAGCGGGGTGGTCCCGGAGACCAGGGCGACGGTGCCGCTGCCCGCCGCCATGGCGATGGTGCCGGTGGCGTCGGCGGTGGGCAGGGCGACGGTGCCGCCCGTGCCCGCGGCCTGGGCGACGAGGTACCGGCCGCCGGGGGCGATCGACCCGGTCAGGGCGGAGACCTGCCACTGCGATCCGGCCGAGGGGCTGCCCGGCAGGTACTGGACGCTGAGGCCCCCGACCTCGAAGGGCGCGGAGCCGGCGTTGGCCAGCTCGACGAAGTCCCGGGTCAGCGTCGCGCCGGAGTTGCCCCCGCCGCCGTACACCTCGGAGATGACGGCGGTGGCGGACGGCGCCGCGTGGGCGGCGGGCAGGGCGGTCACGGCGAGCGCGGCGGCGACGGCGCCGGTCAGCAGGACCGAACCGGATCTGTGTATCTGCACGGGAGGTGCCCCCAACTGAGTAGTAGGGGCAAAAACTATGCGCGTAGAACCGGGTATGACAAGGCGTCGAAGGTTAATTCCGGGCGCACTCGGAGTGAGCGGCGCGGCAACGCGCCCGGCGCGACCCAGAGAAGGGGCGTGCGCCGGGCGCGTCGGTGGGCTCCCGGTCCCGGTCGGGCGCGATCGGGACCGGCCGCCGGCGGATGCTCCCGGAGCCGGAGCCGGTCACCGGCGGACGCTCCCGGGACCGGGGTAGGTCACTGGCGGATGCGCTCGCGGATCCAGACCCCGGCCTCCTTGAGGACCCCGGTGCCCGTCCAGGTGGAGCCGTCGCAGGTGCCGGTCTTGAAGACGGCGCCCGAGCGGTGGTCGTCGGAGTAGTTCCAGTTGGTCCAGGAGATCTTCTTGCGCTTCATCAGGTCGAGGTAGCGCTGCGACATGGTGAAGTCGTTGGCCCCCTCGCCCGCGTAGTCCTGCGTGCCGAACTCGGTGACGAACACCGGGAGTTTGTCGGAGGCCCGGTCCAGCGTCTTCAGGTACTCGTCGCGGTGCGAGGCCGCGTAGAAGTGGAAGGTGTACATGATGTTCGAGGCGCGGACCGGATTGTTCACGACCTCCGACTCGTTCGCCCCCTCGGACACCCCGAACGAGGACCAGGCGCGCGTCCCGACCAGCACGACGGCGTCGGAGTCCTCGGCGCGGATCACCGGGATGATCTTCTCGGCGTACGACTTGACGGCCGACCAGCTCACCCCCGACGGCTCGTTGGCGATCTCGTAGAGCACCCCCGGGTGGTTCTTGTACTTCTTCGCCATCGCGGTGAAGAAGGTCTTCGCCCGCGACAGGTTGGCGTTCGGGTCGCCCGGGTCGAGCATGTGCCAGTCGATCACCGCGTACATGCCGCGGGCGTGCGCCGCGTCGACGAACTTCTGCGCGCGGGCGGTGAATCCGGCCGGGTCGGTCTCGTACCCGTCCTCCTGCACGTAGGTGGAGACGCGCAGCACGTCGGCCCGCCAGTCCTTGGCGAGGGCGTCGAGGGAGCCGCCGGTGACGCACTGGGCGTACCACTGGGTGCCGTGCGTGCTCATCCCGTTCAGGGCGACCGGCTGGCCGGAGGCGTTGCAGAGCTGGCGGCCGCACACGGACAGTTGGCCGTTGGCGGCGAGCGGGGTGGCGGCGGCGGGAGCGGCCGGGGCCGGGGCGGCGCCCGCCCGGACGGGGGTCATGAGGGCGGTGGCGACGCCGAGTGCGGACGCGGCGGCGATCAGGGCCTTGCGCGCCAGACGGCGGCGACCGGTGGGGGACGCGGAGCCGGTGGGGGGAGTGGTGCGCTGGTGCATGGTGGTGCTCCCTTCGGAGGGGGTGGGAGGCGCCATGTCGGCAGCATCGAAAGTAAAGGTTCCTTCCCATTGCCGCAACGGTGTTGGGAAACTTTCCTGTCTATTAACTCGCGTGGCGGAAGGGCCCGTTGGGACCCTTCCGCCACGCGCCCCTCCGAAGGCGGGCCGGCGCCGCTCAGTCCTCCTGCAACGGGTAGACCGCGAGCGTGAACGAGTGGCCCGCCGGGTCCGCGTACGTCCGTACGTCACGCGGCCCGCTGTTGCTCTCGCCGGTGTCCACGGGCCGGGCCCCGAGCGATATCGCCTCCCGCTCCGCCTCGTCGATGTCCGCACGGGACACCAGGATCCGCAGGTGCGCCTGCTGGGAGTCCTCCGGGCGGGGCCAGCTCGGCGGGGCGTAGCCGTGGTCGCGGCGGATCGCGAGCCGCACGCCGTCGTTGCCGACGATCTCCACGAAATCGGGGTCGGTGCCGATCCGGGTCTCCGCGGCAAAGAGACCGGCGTAGAACTCGGCCAGCTCCATGGGCTCGGCACAGTCAAGGACGAGGACGCTCGTTTTCTCCACAGTCATGCGGGAACCCATACCCCCGCCGGAGACGGACACGCCGCACCGGGACCGGGCCGGGAAACCGGAATCCGGGCCACCGGCGCGGCCGCGTCCCGGATGAGGAAACGGCCCACCACCCCTAAGGTGCGAACCATGGCACGGAGCGCGGCGCACACCGGCCCGACCGGGGGCGACGCCGCCCCGGACGGCCCCGACCCCCGGCGTTGGCGGGCACTCGCCGTCTGCCTGGTGGCGGGGTTCATGACCCTGCTCGACGTCTCCATCGTCAATGTGGCCCTGCCCTCCATCAGAGCGGGGCTGCACACCCCGGAGTCCGATCTCCAGTGGGTGCTCTCCGGCTACGCCCTCGCCTTCGGCCTCTTCCTCATCCCCGCCGGGCGCCTGGGCGACGCGCGGGGCCGCCGGGCCGTCTTCATGGCCGGGCTCGCCCTGTTCACCCTGGCCTCCGCCGCCTGCGGAGCCGCCCAGTCCAGCCTGTGGCTGGTGATCGCCCGTCTGGTCCAGGGCATCGCGGGCGGTCTGATCTCCCCGCAGATCTCCGCCCTGATCCAGCAGATGTTCTCCGGCCGCGAGCGCGGCCGCGCCTTCGGCATGTTCGGCACCGTCGTCGGCATCTCCACCGCCGTCGGCCCGCTGCTCGGCGGACTGCTCATCCAGGCCGCGGGCCCGGACCACGGCTGGCGCTGGGTCTTCTACGTCAACCTCCCGCTCGGCGTCGTCTGCCTCCTGCTCGCCCGCCGGCTGCTGCCCGACACCCCGTCCGCCGGGCGGGTGCGGCCGCGCGACCTGGACCCGGTGGGCGTCGCCCTGCTCGGGACCGGGGTGCTGGCGCTGCTGCTGCCCTTCGTCCAGGCCCAGCAGTGGCCCGGCAACGGCAAGTGGCTCCTGCTCGTCCTGGCCGCCGCGCTGCTCGGCGCCTTCGTCGCCTGGGAGGCGCGCTGCACGGGCGGGCGCGTCCACCCGGTCCTGGACCTCGCCCTGTTCCGGCTGCGCTCCTACTGGCTGGGCTGCCTGCTGATCCTGCTCTACTTCGCCGGGTTCACCTCGATCTTCTTCATCACGACGCTCTACCTCCAGTCCGGCCTGGGCTACTCCGCCCTCCAGGCCGGACTCGCCATCACCCCGTTCGCCCTCGGCTCCGGCGCCGCGGCGTCCATCGGCGGCCGGCTCGTCGGCCGCTTCGGCCGCCCGCTGGTGGTGGCGGGCCTGGCCATGGTCGCCCTCGGCCTCGGCGGCACCGCGCTCGCCGTCCACCTGGTCCCCGGCACCGGGGCGGGCTGGGCCATGGCCGCCCCGCTGCTCCTCGCCGGCCTCGGCAGCGGTCTGGTCATCGCCCCGAACCAGACCCTGACCCTCGCCGAGGTGCCGGTGGACCGGGCCGGCAGCGCCGGGGGCACCCTCCAGACGGGCCAGCGGGTCGGCTCGGCGGTCGGGATCGCCGCCGTCGGCTCGGTGTTCTTCGCCCAGGTCGGCCCGGACGGCTGGGCCGACGCCTACGACCACGGGCTCATCGTCTCCGTCGCCTTCGTACTGGCCGGGCTGATCGTCGCCCTGGCCGACGTGGGCGCCGACCGGCGGGGCAGACGACGCACGACGGACCGGACGACCGACGCACCGAGGAGCACGGCATGAGCGACAGCGACACGACGACCGGCAGCGCCGGGACCGAGGGCAACGACTCCTACGGCCACAAGCCGTTCAAGCGGTCCCGCAGCCACTTCGCCGACCGGATCACCGCCGACGGCCGCGACGGATGGCCCGTCGAGGCCGGACGCTACCGCCTCGTCGTCAGCCGGGCCTGCCCCTGGGCGAGCCGCGCCCTGGTCTCCCGCCGGCTGCTGGGCCTGGAGGACGCCCTGTCGCTTGCCGTCGCCGACCCGATCCAGGACGACCGCAGCTGGCGCTTCACCCTCGACCCGGACGGCGCGGACCCGGTGCTCGGCATCCACCACCTCAGCGAGGCGTACGACGCGCGGGAGCACGGCTACCCCGGCGGCGTCAGCGTGCCCGCGATCGTGGACGTCCCCAGCGGGAAGCTGGTCACCAACGACTACCAGCAGATCACCCTCGACCTCGCCACCGAGTGGACCGCCCTGCACCGTCCCGGCGCCCCCGACCTCTACCCCGAACCGCTGCGCGCGGAGATCGACGACGTGATGGAGGGCATCTACCGGGACGTCAACAACGGCGTCTACAAGGCCGGGTTCGCCAGCTCGCAGCAGGAGTACGACGCGGCGTACGAGGCCCTGTTCGCCCGCCTCGACCAGGCCTCCGCCCGCCTCGCGGACCGGCGCTACCTGGTCGGCGACACCATCACCGAGGCCGACATCCGCTTCTTCACCACCCTGGTCCGCTTCGACCCCGTCTACCACGGCCACTTCAAGTGCAACCGGAACAAGCTGACCGAGGACCCGGTCCTGTGGGCGTACGCCCGCGACCTCTACCAGACGCCCGGGTTCGGCGACACGGTCGACTTCGACCACATCAAGCGGCACTACTACCAGGTCCACACCGGCATCAACCCGACCGGCATCGTCCCCCTCGGCCCCGACCTCTCCCGGTGGACCACCCCGCACCACCGCGCACAGCTCGGCGGACGCCCGTTCGGCGACGGCACCCCGCCCGGCCCCGTGCCGCCGGGCGAGCGCGTCCCCCCGGCCCACACGGCCTGAGGGCGGGCGCTCACCGGACAGCGGTCGGCGCGCTCACCGGGAGGCCGGACGGGGCGCCCACCGGAGCGCGCCCACCGGAGCGCGCTCACCGGGCAGTCGGCGGCGGGGCGAGCGTCCCCGCCGCCAGCGGGGTACGGGCCAGGCGGACACACCCCGCGGCGATCAGGGCCAGCGCCGCCAGCTCGGGCAGCAGCCACCAGCCGGTCCGCAGCACCTCGCCGAAGAGCGTCACCCCGTAGACGATGCTGATCAGCGCGTCGCCCAGCGTCAGCATCGGCTGCACGGCCACCAGGCTGCCCGCCTGGAGGGCGTTCTGCAGCAGGAACAGAGCCCCGACCCCGGCCGCCGCCGTCGCGTACAGCTGCCAGGACGACAGCAGCGCCGCCGCCCCGCCGTCGTCGAGCCGCGCCATCGCGTCCTTCATCAGCGCGGCCGTCAGCGCGTACCCGCACGCGGCGGCCAGCCCCAGCAGCGCCGCCCGCACGTCGCCGCGCGTCCGCAGCGCGCAGCCGATCAGCGCCGCCTCGAACAGACCGGTCAGCACCAGCGCGGGAATCCACGCCGCGCCCCGGACCGTGTCGGAGCCGCCCACCGGGTCGGCCGACGCCATCCCGAGCGCGAGCCCCACCGTCACCGCCGCTACGCCGTACCAGAGCGCCCGGTCCGCCCGGACGCGCATCACGTACCCGGCGATCAGCAGCGTGGCGGGCAGCTCGATCACGAAGATCGGCTGCACCACCGCGATCGGCCCGGTGGCCAGCGCGACCGCCTGGCAGACGGCGGCCACGATCACCAGCCCGATCCCGGCCAGCCACACCTTCTGGCGCAGCAGCCGGCCGAAGAGCGAGAGGCGCATCGCCGCGCTGTCGGGCACCCGCATCGCCGCCCGGCGCTGGAGCACCGACGCGCACCCGTTGCTGAGGGCGGTGAGGACGGCGAACAGGATGCTGATCACCGGTTCATCATGGCCGCGCGCCGCCCGGACCGCGCGGCACGGGCCCCGGCGGGCGTACGCGGCACACACGGTGGTGGTACGCGGCACACACGGTGGTGGTACGCGGCGCGCACCCCGGGTACGGCCACCGTGCGCGCTCCGGCAGGCGCGGTCCGTACGTACGCCCGCGCACGAGAGGCGTACGTTCCCGGCTCGGCCCTCACGCCGCCGCCCCCGCGCGACCACGGGCCGTCCGCGAGCCCCGGTAGCGTACGGGCCATGGCCGCGCAGACGCACCGCACCGCCGCACACCCCGCCCGCCTCACCGTCCGGGAGCTGAACCGGGCGACCCTGGAGCGCCAGCTCCTGCTGCGCCGGTCCTCCATGTCCGCGCGCGAGGCGGTCGGCCACCTCGTCGGGCTCCAGGCCCAGAACACCAAGCCCCCGTACTTCCAGCTCTACGCCCGGCTGGCCGATTTCGATCCGGCCGAGCTGTCCTCCCTGATGGAGTCACGCGAGGTCGCGCGGCTCGTCACCCTGCGCTCCACCCTCCACACCCACACGGCGGACGACGCCCTCACTCTGGGGCCCCTGGTCCGGGCGCCGCGCGACCGGGAGCTGGCGTCCTTCCGGCACGGGCTGGAGGGGGTGGACCTGGACCGGCTCGCGGCGCTGACCCAGCGGCTGGTGGAGGAGCGCCCGCGCCCGCTCAAGGAGCTGCGGGGGGAACTGCTCGCCCACTGGCCGGCCGCCGACCCCCTCGCACTCACCGTCGCCGCCCGCTGTCTGCTGCCGCTGGTCCAGGTAACCCCGCGCGGACTGTGGGGGCGCGGCGGCCAGGTCGCGCTGACCACGGTCGAGCACTGGCTCGGCCGGTCCGCCGGGCCCGCTCCCACGCTCGACACCGTCGTGACGCGCTATCTGGGCGCGTTCGGCCCCGCCTCGGTCAAGGACTTCCAGAGCTGGGCGGGGATCACCCGGACGAAGGAGGTGTTCGAACGGCTCAGGCCCCGGCTGACCACCTTCCGGGACGAGAACGGCGCCGAACTCTTCGACCTTCCCGACGCCCCGCGCCCCGACCCCGACACCCCGGCCCCACCGCGCTTCCTGCCCGAGTTCGACAACGTCCTCCTCGGCCACGCCGACCGCACCCGCGTCATCCCCGCGGTCAACAAGGGCCGCAACGGCAAGGGCAACCAGACGTACGGAAGCGTTCTGATCGACGGCTTCCTCGACGCCCTCTGGCAGGTCCGGCAGGAGCAGGACACGGCGGTCCTGACCGTCCAGCCGCTGCGGAAGCCGACCCGCGCGCAGACGGCGGAGATCACCGAGGAGGCCGCCCGGATGCTCGCCGTGATGTCGGACGCGCCGGACCACGACATCCGGTTCGGCACGTTCCTGGACTTCGGTGACCGGCCACAGACCGACCTGTCCTGAACGGGCCTCCGCGCGGTCCGAAATGCCCCCGGGAGACCGCGAACGGCCCCGGGCGCGACCCCGACGGACCGGGAAAGCGCCGAGAGGCTCAGGGCAGCGGCCCCGCGCGCCGCACTCGGAGCAGCAGCGGCCCCGCGCGCCGTGCTCAGGGCAGCAGCCCCGCGCGCCGCGCCGCCACCACCGCCTCCAGCCGAGTGTGCGCGCCCAGCTTCCGCATCGCGGACCGCAGATACCCCTTCACCGTCTCCGGCCGCAGCCCCAGCCGCTCCGCCGCCGCCGCGTTCGTCGCGCCCGCCGCCACGCAGGCCACCACGTCCACCTCGCGCGGTGCGAGCCGTACGTCACGGGCCGCCGGGGCCCGGGCCCCCGACGCCGAGGCCAACCGGCCGCACACCTCCAGGAGTTCGTCGCGCAACGCCGGGTCGAGGACCTTCGGCACCAGCGCCCGCAGCTCGCGGTGGGCCTCGCGTACGTCCTCCCAGGCGCCGGGCACCGTACCCGGGTCGCTCACCTGCTCCCGCCCCGCCGCCAGCAGCCGCCGCACCTCGTCCCGTACCGCGAGCGACTGCTCGATGTCCCGCGCCGTCGCCACCACCGCGTCGAACGTCCGGTCGCCGAGCGTGACCGGGGTGCGCATCGCCCCGTACAGCACGCCCCGCACCGTGCGCCGCACGACGACGGGGACCGCGACGACCGAGCGCAGCCCCTCCGCCGCCACCGCCGCGTCGTACTCGTGGCTGATGTGGCGCGAGGAGGCGTAGTCCGTCACCGCGCAGGGCCGCGACAGGGCGATGGCCTTGCCGCCGAGACCGCTCCCGGCGGAGATGACGAGACCCCGCAGGGCGGTGGTCTGCGTCCCGTTCAGCTCGGCGATCCGCGCGTGACGCGCGTCCGACAGGAGGCCGCCGAACACCACGGGAAGCCCGCTGGTGCGGCGCAGCCTCAACAGCGCTGCCTGCATCTCCACCGCCTCGACCGCTCCCGGCACTTCGACGTCCCTCCGCCCCGGCCCGCACGCCCCCCGGTCGGGGAGACCGGCACCCCCGTCCGGGGGTGGTGAGACCTGGGTCACTGTTTACATGATGTTAGGCGACCAGTTGGTAATGAGGAGGGCACATGTCGGCAACCAGTGCGACCGAGACGTTCCGGGAGGCCCGGGACTTCCTGCTGGAGCACCGCGAGGACTACGAGCGGGCCTACGCCGGCTTCCGATGGCCCCGGGCGGACCACTTCAACTGGGCGCTGGACTGGTTCGACGTCATCGCCGAGGGCAACGACCGCACCGCCCTGCACATCGTGGAGGAGGACGGCCGGCGCACCGAGGTCTCCTTCGCGGCGATGTCCGAACGCTCCGCGCGGGCCGCCAACTGGCTGAAGGCGCAGGGAGTTCGGGAGGGCGACCGGATCCTCGTGATGCTGGGCAACCAGGTCGAGCTGTGGGAGACCGCGCTCGCCGCGATGAAGCTGCGCGCCGTCGTCATCCCCGCCACCCCGCTGCTCGGCCCCGCCGACCTGCGCGACCGGGTGGAGCGCGGCCGGGTCCGCCATGTGCTGGTGCGGGACGCGGACACGGCGAAGTTCGACGAGGTCCCCGGCCGCTACACCCGGATCGCGGTGGGCGATGAGGTGGCGGGCTGGCGGTCGTACGCCGGCGCGGCCGAGGCGTCCGCGGTGTTCACCCCCGCCCGGGAGACCGACGCCGACGAGCCGCTGATGCTCTACTTCACCTCCGGCACCACCGCCAGCCCCAAGCTGGTCGAGCACACCCATGTGTCGTACCCCGTGGGCCACTTGGCGACGATGTACTGGATCGGCCTCCAGCCCGGCGACGTGCACCTGAACATCTCCTCGCCCGGCTGGGCCAAGCACGCCTGGTCCAACCTCTTCGCCCCCTGGACCGCCGAGGCCACCGTCTTCATCTTCAACTACACGCGTTTCGACCCGAACCGTCTCATGGCCGAGATGGACCGGTCGGGCATCACGAGCTTCTGCGCCCCGCCCACCGTCTGGCGCATGCTCATCCAGGCCGACCTCAGCCAGTTGAAGGTCCCGCCGCGCGAGGTCGTCGCGGCGGGCGAACCGCTGAACCCCGAGGTCATCGAGACGGTCCGGCGGGTGTGGGGCGTCACGATCCGGGACGGCTTCGGCCAGACGGAGACCGCCGTCCAGGTCGCCAACAGCCCCGGCCAGCTCCTCAAGACCGGCTCCATGGGCCGCCCGAGCCCCGGCTTCACCGTCGAACTCCTCGACCCGGTCACCGGGCAGCCCGGGGCGTCGGAGGGCGAGATCTCCCTCGACCTCGCCGACCGCCCCGTCGGGCTGATGACCGGCTACCACGGCGACCCGGACCGCACGGCGGAGGCGATGGCCGGCGGCTACTACCGCACCGGGGACATCGGCGCCCGCGACGAGGACGGCTACATCACCTACGTGGGCCGCGCCGACGACGTGTTCAAGGCGTCCGACTACAAGATCTCGCCGTTCGAGCTGGAGAGCGCCCTGCTGGAGCACGAGGCGGTCGCCGAGGCCGCCGTCGTGCCCGCCCCCGACCCGCTCCGCCTCGCCGTCCCGAAGGCGTACATCGTGCTGGCGGAGGGCTGGGAGCCCGGCCCGGACACCGCCAAGGTGCTCTTCGCCCACTCCCGGGCGGTCCTCGCCCCGTACAAGCGCCTGCGCAAACTGGAGTTCGCGGAGCTGCCCAAGACCGTGTCGGGCAAGATCCGCCGCATCGAACTCCGCGAACGCACGGCGCTCGGCGGCGGCGTCGAGTTCGACGAGGGGGACCTGAAGTGAGCTCGCTCTCGTACGCGCACGGCACCGGCGACACCGCCCTGCTGGGCCACACCATCGGCCGCGACCTCGACCGCGCGATCGCCGCGCACGGCGACCGCGAGGCCCTGGTCGACGTCGTCTCGGGCCGCCGCTGGACGTACGCGGAGTTCGGCGCCGACGTGGACGTGCTGGCCCGCGCCCTGATGGCGTCCGGAGTGGGGAAGGGCGACCGGGTCGGCATCTGGGCGGTCAACTGCCCCGAGTGGGTGCTCGTCCAGTACGCCACGGCCCGGATCGGGGCCGTTATGGTCACCATCAACCCCGCCTACCGCGCCCACGAGGTGGAGTTCGTCCTCAACCAGGCGGGCGTCCGCCTGCTGGTCGCCTCCCTCGCCCACCGCACCAGCGACTACCGCGCCCTGGTCGAGGAGGTCCGCGCCGACTGCCCCGCCCTGCGCGCCGTCCACTACATCGGTGACCCGTCCTGGGAGGAGCTGACCTCGGCCGCTCCCGCCGTGTCCCGGGAGCAACTGGCCGCCCGCGAGGCGGAGCTGTCCTGCGACGACCCGATCAACATCCAGTACACCTCGGGCACCACGGGCTTCCCCAAGGGCGCCACCCTCTCCCACCACAACATCCTCAACAACGGGTACTTCGTGGGGGAGACGATCGCCTACACGGAGGAGGACCGGATCTGCCTCCCGGTGCCCTTCTACCACTGCTTCGGCATGGTGATGGGCAATCTCGCGGCCACCTCGCACGGCGCGTGCGTGGTGATCCCGGGGCCGTCCTTCGAGCCCGCCGCCGTGCTGGCCGCCGTCCAGCAGGAGCGCTGCACCTCGCTCTACGGGGTGCCGACGATGTTCATCGCCGAGCTGAACCTGCCGGACTTCGCGACGTACGACCTCTCCACGCTGCGCACCGGCATCATGGCCGGATCCCCCTGCCCGGCCGAGGTGATGAAACGGGTCGTCGCCGAGATGCACATGGCCGAGGTGTCGATCTGCTACGGGATGACGGAAACCTCGCCGGTCTCCACCCAGACCCGCCGCGACGACGACCAGGAGCGCCGCACCGGCACCGTGGGCCGTGTGCTGCCGCACATCGAGATCAAGGTCGTCGACCCGGTCACCGGCGTCACGCTGCCGCGCGGCAGCGCCGGTGAACTGCGCACCCGTGGCTACAGCGTGATGCTCGGCTACTGGGACCAGCCCGAGCGCACCGCCGAAGTCGTCGACGTGGGGCGGTGGATGCACACGGGGGACCTGGCCGTGATGCGCGAGGACGGGTACGTCCAGGTGGTCGGCCGGATCAAGGACATGATCATCCGGGGCGGCGAGAACGTGTACCCGAGGGAGATCGAGGAGTTCCTCTACGGCCACCCGAAGATCGCCGACGTCCAGGTGGTCGGGGTGCCGGACGAGCGGTACGGAGAGGAGATCCTGGCCTGTGTCATCCCCCGGGACCCGGCCGATCCGCCGACCCTGGAGGAGGTGACCGCGTTCTGCCGGGAGCGGCTGGCGCACTACAAGATCCCGCGCCGCCTCCGGGTCCTCGCGGCCTTCCCGATGACGGTCAGCGGAAAGGTCCGCAAGATCGAGCTGCGCGAGACGTACGCGGAGTGAGGGGCCAGGGCCTGTCCGACAATTCCCGCCTGCGCCACTTTCGACACACGCCCCGGCCGTGCCGCGGTCCGGAGCACGGAAAAGCGGTGACCCCGTGCACGACGGGGTCACCGCGCGGGTGCGGACGCCGGGTCAGGCGGCTTCGATGATGTCGGGGTCGCCCCGGGTCGCGGCCGCCCACTCGACGAGGAGCACCTCATAGGTCGCCGCCTCCACCTCGGACCAGTCGGTTCCGGTGGCGTCGACGAGCGCCCGGATCGCCTCGTTGGCCTGGGCGGCTGCGGGCGCGGGGCGGTCTGCGGGGTAGGAGCTGTCCGGGAGTAAAGCCATGCGCACAGCTTACGCGCCACCACCGACAGCTACCGTCTCCGCAGCGCCGGACGTCTCCGACGTGTCCGGAAAGAGCTGCGGTTGTGCGACCGTTCGTGCGTCCTTCGGCGGGGGAACGGAGGCCGGCCGGTCCTCCGGCGGGGGGACGGAGGCCAGGTCACGGCGCATGCAGACCCGTGGCCAGCGGTCGAGCCCGTGCTGCGCCTCCTCGCCGCGGATCGCCCGCAGTCCGTCGGTGAGTTCTTCCTCACTCAGGACCCGGAAGCCGATCCGGGCGTAGTACGGGGCGTTCCACGGGACGTCGGTGAAGGTGGTCAGGGTGAGCGCCGTCATCCCGCACCGCGCGGCCACGCCGGCGAGATGGGCGATCAGCTCCCGTCCGATGCCCCGGCGGGCGGCGGCGGGATGGACCGAGACCTGCTCGATGTGCAGGGCGTCGTCGACGGGGTCGGCGAGCACATAGCCGAGCGGCCGGTCGCCGGTGGGGGAGAGGGGGTCGGTGGCCACCCAGCAGCGGTCTGCCTGCCGGTAGCCCTCCAGCAGGTCGAGCGGGGGCGGATCGTCGTCGGCCACGAAGGCCATGCCGAGGGCGCGGAACGGTTCCCCTGCGGCGCGCTCGATGTCCTGCAGCAGCGGGAGATCGGAGCGTCTGGCGGAGCGGATACGCATGGACTCAGTGTGCCGCGCCGGAGCCCCGGCCGGTATGCGAGGGGCCGAAATCCGGCTCCCGGCGCCACAACCGTACGCGTCGTCGACGTCGGCCCCGCGCGTGACCGGCACGGCGCCACGCGCGACCGGTGGGCCGCACGCGGCGCGGGGCGGTCAGGCGCCGGTGCTCACCAGTTCGTCGGCCGGCCCGTTCACCGGCTGCGGGGTGCCGGTGAGATCCAGGACGAAGAGGGGGAGGCCGACGCCGTCCGCGCAGGCCCGCGCGTCCTCCGCGTACCCCGCCAGGGAGAAGAAGACCCCGGCCGCCGAGGCGCCCAGCGCGTTGAGCCAGAGCGTCTCGACCGCGCGCAGGGCGGCCGGACGAGTGCGGGAGTCCACGTGCGCGATGACCCCGTCGCCCCGCAGGTCGATGCCGGAGGCGGGGCCCGCGCCGGGCCGGCCGACGTCGCGGTACCCCAGCCAGGTCAGGTAGCGGCCGGCCGCGGTCACCGCGTCGTCGCCCGTCCGGATCGTCACCGGCCGGAACGCCGGGCGCGGGTGGGCGGCGGTGCGCGGCAGCGGGATGTGGGCGGGAAGGACCGGCTCGGCGCGCGCCGCCGCGGTCGCCACGGGGCGTACCGGGATGCGCAGGACGCTCCCGCACGGGCAGCACAGCTCGGGCTGCGGCCACTGGTCCTCCCGGGCGCAGGAGGCGCAGCGCACGGTGACCCAGACGTCGTTCCAGCTGCGGTGGGCGACCCGGACCGCCGGGGCCCCGCGCAGCAGCGGCGGGGCGGTGGGCTCGCCGCACGGGCAGGGGTAGGCCGGTGTGCTGTAGGCGTGGTCGCGGCCGCAGGCGGGGCAGCGGACCGGCACGGACTCCACGTTCGTCTCCCTCCGGCACGGACCCGCGACCGACCGCGCTCCGTGCCTCCCTCGTCACCCCATCGTCCACCAGGAGCGAAGCTCCGGGGAGGGGAACGGGGGAGTTCGCGCCGAACGCACGGCGCTTTTCGGCCGCTTCCAGAGCCGCCCACGACCTTGACGACGGATCTCCCAGGTCCTAGATTGCTTCCGTATAACAGAAGTGAGTTTCCGTAATGCGGAATTGGTGCTCTCAGGTGGCGCGACAGAGCCCGACTCCACCAATCCCGAGCAGGAGCTTCCATGCCTCGTATGACCGCTGCCCGAGCGGCAGTTGAGATCCTCAAGCGCGAAGGCGTCAGCAACGCGTTCGGCGTTCCGGGCGCGGCGATCAACCCCTTCTACGCGGCCCTCAAGGCATCCGGCGGGGTCAACCACACCCTGGCCCGTCACGTCGAGGGCGCCTCCCACATGGCCGAGGGGTACACCCGGGCCGCGGCGGGCAACATCGGCGTCTGCATCGGCACGTCCGGCCCGGCCGGCACCGACATGATCACCGGCCTGTACTCCGCCATCGCCGACTCCGTCCCGATCCTCTGCATCACCGGCCAGGCGCCGACCGCCGTCCTGCACAAGGAGGACTTCCAGGCCGTCGACATCGCCTCGATCGCCAAGCCGGTCACCAAGGCGGCGACCACCGTCCTGGAGGCCGCGCAGGTGCCCGGCGTCTTCCAGCAGGCGTTCCACCTGATGCGCACCGGCCGCCCCGGCCCGGTCCTCATCGACCTGCCGATCGACGTGCAGCTCACCGAGATCGAGTTCGACCCCGAGCTGTACGAGCCCATCCCGGTGCACAAGCCCGCCGCCTCCCGCAAGCAGATCGAGCGGGCCGTGGCGATGCTGAACGCCTCCGAGCGCCCGCTCCTCGTCGCGGGCGGCGGCATCATCAACGCCGACGCCTCCGAACTGCTCGTCGAGTTCGCCGAGCTGACCGGCGTCCCGGTCGTTCCGACCCTCATGGGCTGGGGCATCCTCCCCGACGACCACGAGCTGAACGCCGGCATGGTGGGTCTCCAAACCTCGCACCGCTACGGCAACGCGAACTTCCTGGAGTCCGACTTCGTCCTCGGCATCGGCAACCGCTGGGCCAACCGCCACACCGGCAAGCTGGACGTCTACACCCAGGGCCGCACCTTCGTCCACGTCGACATCGAGCCCACCCAGCTCGGCAAGATCTTCGCCCCGGACCTCGGCATCGCCTCCGACGCCAAGGCCGCGCTGGAGCTCTTCGTCGAGGTGGCGCGCGAGCTGAAGGCCGCGGGCGGGCTGAAGGACCGCTCGGCCTGGGCCGCCTCCACGCAGGAGCGCAGGGCGACCCTCCAGCGCAGGACGCATTTCGACAACGTGCCGCTCAAGCCGCAGCGTGTGTACGAGGAGATGAACCGGGCGTTCGGCCCGGAGACCCGTTACGTCACCACGATCGGACTCTCCCAGATCGCGGGCGCGCAGATGCTGCACGTGTACAAGCCCCGCCACTGGATCAACTGCGGCCAGGCGGGCCCGCTCGGCTGGACGATCCCGGCCGCCCTGGGCGTCGCCACGGCGGACCCGGAGGGCACGGTCGTGGCCCTCTCCGGCGACTACGACTTCCAGTTCATGCTGGAGGAGCTGGCCGTCGGCGCGCAGCACCGCATCCCGTACGTCCACGTGCTGGTCAACAACTCCTACCTCGGCCTCATCCGCCAGGCGCAGCGCAACTTCGACATCGACTTCCAGGTCAACCTGGAGTTCGAGAACCTCAACTCCCCGGAGCTGGGCGTCTACGGCGTCGACCACGTCAAGGTCGTCGAGGGCCTCGGCTGCAAGGCGATCCGGGTCACCGAACCGGACCAGCTTCTCCCGGCCTTCGAGGAGGCCAAGAAGCTGGCGGCGGAGTTCCGGGTGCCGGTGGTGGTGGAGGCGATCCTGGAGCGGGTCACGAACATCGCGATGAGCGGGAGCGACATCGCGTCGGTGAACGAGTTCGAGGACCTGGCCACGGAGGCGTCCCACGCCCCGACCGCGATCCGCCCGCTGACGACCACCTGACGAAGGCGTCACGCGGGAGGCCCCGGCCTCCGGAGGTCCGAACCTCCGGAGGCCGGGGCCTCGCTGCGCGGGCCGGGTGCCTCGGCCGGGTGCGGCGCGGGAACGGCGGCCCGGCGCCTACCTCCCGCACGAGGCGATGATCAGCAGCAGGAGGAGGGCGATCCCGAGCAGCGTGAGGCAGCCGGCGCTCTCGGGGTTCTTCCGGTTGATCTCGACGCTGCCGCCCGGGACGAGTCGCGGGTGGCGGTCGGCGTAGTGGGCGACCGAGAGGTCCTCGGCCTCGGACTCGGTGGTCCACCGGGTGGAGAAACCACACTCGCCGCACCGGTAGCGGTATGCCATGTCGGCTCCTTGACGTCAGAGGGGGAAGGGGTGGGTGGTGTCGCGCCGCCCTCGCCGTGGCGCGGACGCGGGGGCGCGGGGGGTGGGGAGCGGGCATCCGCTCCCCACCCGGCGCCGCCCGCACGCGGAGCTGTCCGCGTGGGGCGGGCGTGCGGTCAGGGGCGCCGCGCCGCGTCCTCGCACAGGGCCGTGTCCAGGAGGGCGTGCAACTGCTCGGCCGGCATGCCCACCTGGAACAGCGCGTTGGTCACGACGGACGCGTGCCGGCCGTCCTCCGTGACCAGGGTCTGCGACATGTAGCCGGGGACGCCGCCGTCATGGCCCCAGGCCATGACACCGCAGGACAACTCCTTCCTGCCGATGCCGAGGCCGAAGGCGACCCCGGGACCGACCTCCCGGAGCTTGCGCATCTCGGCCAGACCCGCCGCCGAGACGACCTTGCCCGCGATCAGCGCCCGGTAGAAGGCGGTGAGGTCCTCCAGCGTCGAGACCATCGCCCCCGCGCTGCTGAAGAGGGACGGGTCGTAGGAGAGGGCGGGCGTCCAGAAGAAGAAGCCCCCGACACGCAGCCCGTGGTAGCCGTTGACGGCCGGGGCGGGCAGGGCGCGGTCGCCGGGGGCGGGGAAGACGGTCCGGCCCAGCCCCAGGGGCTCGATGACGCGCCGGGTGACGTTCTCGTGCACCGGCCGCCCCGTCACCTTCTCGATGAGCATGCCGAGCACCAGGTAGTTGGTGTTGGAATACGCGAACGCGGCCCCGGGCGCGGAGACCGGCGCGTGGCTCAGCCCCTTGCGCACCAGCACGGCCAGGTCGTACGTGCCGTCCGGGTTGGACGGGGGCTGGTCGATGACCACCTGCGGGGCGAACGGGGCGAGGCCGCCGGTGTGCTGCAGCAGATGGCGCACGGTGATGCGGGTGCCGTCGTAGCCGTTGCCGCTGACCACGCCGGGCAGAAAGTCCGCGATGGGCGCGTCCAGCGAGACCTTGCCCTCGTCGACCAGTTGCAGCACGACCGCCGCGGTGAACGTCTTGGTCTGGCTGCCGATGCGGAAGTGCTCGTCCGACCGGATGGGCCGGTCGGTGTTGATGGTGCCCGTGCCCGCCGACAGCGTCCAGGAGCCACCGGGGCCCCCGGCGTGGACCGCCGCGCCCGGCCCGGCGCTCGCCTGGAACGTCCTGAGCGCCTTGAGCGTGGCGGCGTGATCGGCCTCGGCGGGCCCGGCGTGCGCCGCCGGGGCCGACAGCGTCAGCAGCGTCGCGCAGACGACGCCGGCCACGAGGGAGAGCTTCGTCCTGTTCCGTTTGATCATCATGGTGTCCACTCCTTCGGGAGGTCTGCTGGAAAGGTCACTGCGCGAGGTCAGTCGGTCGCCGCCGCGAACGCGGCTTCCAGGCGGGGGACGTAGTCCGCGAACGCGGCGGACCAGCAGCCGTAGTGGTGGCCGCCGTCGCAGGTGGGGGAGAGCGACGCCCCGTTGCCGTAGTCGACGAGCCGGCCGGGGATGCCGAGGCGGTCCAGGCGGGCCTTGACGGTGGCGGCGGCGACCGCGGTGCGGCCGTCGATGACGCCCTGGTCACCGGTGTAGAGCGTCACCCCGGTGTCCTTGAGCTCGGCCAGGTTGGCCGGAGCCGCGGGGTCGTACGCGTTCCAGAGGCGGTCGGCGCCCAGAATCGGGTACGGCGAACCGAAGATCGCGTCGCTGTCGACGTACGGGCCGTAGTCGGCGCACTGACCGGAGCCGGAGGAACCGCTCACCGCGCACCAGGCGCCCGGGAGGTTGAGCTCGGTGGCCAGGACCGTCGCGCGGACCTCGGCCATGGCGAAGTCGATTCCGCCGGAGAGCGAAGCGGTGTGGCCGAACAGGTCGGGCCGGGCCTGGGCGTAGTGCAGTGCGCCGGCGCCGCCCATGGAGAGCCCCACCACGGCCCGGTGCGCGCGGTCGGGGACGGTGCGCAGGTTGGCGTCGATGTAGGGGACGACCTGCTCCAGGTGGAAGGTCTACCAGTTGGCCGCCCCCACGGCGGTGTTCTGCATCAGCCAGTCGGCGTACCAGCTCTTGAGGCCGCCGTCCGGGACGACGGTGATCATCTCGTCGGAGCGCAGGGCGGGGACGGCCGCCGCGTCGTTCACGTTGCCGCCGCCTCCGTGCAGGAAGTACGTGACGGGCCACCGCTTGTCCGGTTCGGCGGCGTATCCACGGGGAAGGAAGACGCGGATCTTGTGCGGGCCGGACACCTGGGGGGTGGTCACGGTGATGGTGAAGTCGGTGGCGGAGCGCACCTCGGTCGCGTCGGCGGCCTCGGTCAGGCCGAAGCCGTCGGTGAAGTCGGGGACGGCCGGGGCGTCCGCCCGTGCGGCGGTGCCGACGAGGGAGGCCGGCAGCAGTGCCGCGAGCAGGACGCCGAGGGTGCGAAGGCGGAGGGGCGTCAGGGATCTCAACGTGGCGTCTCCTCTGTGCGATGGGTCCGGCGGGGCCGCCGGTTCCACAAAGGTGGCGTTCGCGCAGCTCAGGGAACAGGCCAGGAGACCGGCCATGTGTGGCCGGTCAGCCCTTAAGCTCTGGGGCGTGTCCGGCGGGCCCCTTCGGGAGCCGCCGGACACGCCCTGGCCGGACTTTGGTACCCGTGCGAACTGGGAGCCCGGATTGACGGACGAACAAGGCGCGCTGCTCCGCCGATTACGCAAGCGCGCCCGCCTCACGCAGGAGCAGTTGGCGGAGCGGTCCACGGTGAGTGTGCGCACCATTCGCAGGCTGGAGACGGGCCGGTCGACCGACCACCGGCTGAGGACCCTGCACCTGCTGGCGGACGCCCTGGGGGTCGGGACGGAGGAGCGGCGGCAGCTCACGGACACCCTGGACCGGGCGCCGGAGGACGCTGTCGTAGGACCGCCGGAACCCGCGCCATCCGTACCGGCGTCGGAGTCGCCGGAACCCGCGCCGGTCGCACCGGCCGTCGGACCGCCGGAACCCGCGCCGGTCGCTCCGCCGGTCGCACCGGCGTCGGAGCTGCCGGAACCCGCGCCTATCGCCCCGGCGCCGGACCCGCCCGAATCCGCCGCGGCCGCACCGGTCGTCCAGCCGGCCACCCCGTCGGCCGGCGTGCTCGCCGACGCCGCCGCCTCGCTGGCCCGTGAGGTCAGGCGCCGCTGGCAGCGCGAGGAGGGACACCGACGCGTCCACGACCCCTTTCCGCTCCCCGTGCGATGGCAGCCGGCCCCGGCCGGGCTGATGGACCGGCCGGAGAACATCCAGCGGCTTCAACCGGGGGACACGCCCCGGGCGCTGCGGCTGAGCGGCGACCTCCGGGGCGTGGTCGCGGCCTACCGGAGCATCGCCTCCGGGCGACTGGTGATACTCGGCCGGGCCGGCTCCGGAAAGTCGGTGCTGGCCATCAAGTTCGCCCTCGACCTCCTCGCGGCCCCCGCCGCTCCGGTCCCGGTGCCGGTGATCTTCAGCATCGGGTCGTGGGACCCGACCACCACCACGTTGCGCGACTTCCTGGCCGGCCTGCTCCTGCGGGACCACCCGCACCTGGCCCGCCGGATCCCCGGCGGCTCGACGCTGGCCGCCGCGCTGGTCGACGCCGACCTGATACTGCCGGTGCTGGACGGGTTCGACGAGATCGCGGAGGCCCTGCGCGCGGCGGCGCTCGAAACGCTCAACGCCACCTCCTGTCCACTGGTCCTGACCAGCCGCCGGGACGAGTACGCCCGCGCGGTCCGCGCCGCGCACGCTCCGCTGGTGTGGGCCGCCGGCATCGAACTCACCGACCTCGGCGTCGAGGACCTGGCCGCCTATCTCCCGCGTACGGACCGGCTCGTCGCGCGGGGCGGCGAGGGGGACGGCACCGGCGTGTGGGACGCCGTCCTGGAACGGCTGAGGGCTCGTGACACGGCGGCGAGCACCCGGCTCGCCGAGGTGCTGCGCACCCCCTTGATGGTCATTCTGGCCCGGACGATGTACAGCGAGGCACCCGGGAGGGAACCGGAGGAGCTGCTGGACACCGCGCGCTTCCCCACCGCCGGACACCTGGAGGAACACCTGCTGGCGGGCTTCGTGCCGGCGGTCTACCGGCGCCGCGCCCTCGAACGGACCGACGGCGGTAGCGGGCAGCGGTACCGGGACCCCGACCAGGCCCTGCGCTGGCTCGGCTATCTGGCGCACAGCCTGAGCCAGGGCACGCACGACCAGCGGGATCTCGCCTGGTGGCGGATCGGCCAGAACCTGCGGACCGCCACCCGTGTCCTGCTCACCGTGCTGGTCTCCACGGTGTGCATGGCCGCGGCCACGCTGCTCGTGCAGGGGGTCGCCGCCGCATCCGGGCACGGCGAACCGATCGGGTGGGGCGCGTCCGTGTCGTACGCCCTGCTGGTCGGTGTCTGCTCCGGCACGGCCTTCGGGATCACGTACGCCGCGCTGACCGTGGTCGGCCGGACCGCCGCCGTGCCGTCCCGGGTACGGCTCCGGCTGTCCGCCGCGGGCCGCCGCACCGGGCGAAGACCCGTCCGGACGTTCCTCACCCGCTTCGGGTTCATGCTGCTGGGGGGTTCGGTGCTGGGAGTCGGGTACTCCTGGTCGGTCGCCCTGATGAGCGTGCTGAAGATCGATTACGCCCTGTCGCGCACGGAACTGATGACGATCGTGCTCATCAACACGCTGCTCTACGGGCTGATCATCGGCCTGACGGCCGGTCTCGTCTTCGGAACGCTGGCGGTGTTCGAGTCGCCCATGGACATCACCGCCGCGGCCACCCCGATCCGGCTGCTGTCCGTCAACCGTACGGCGGCGGGCCGGCAGCTCCTCGTGCTCGTCCCGGCGCTCGGCCTCGGCGTGGTCCTCTGCGGGTACGCCGTGGTCTTCCTGTTCCAGGGCCTGCTGGGAACACTGCTCTGGCCGTTGCGGGGAGCCGTGCTCCTCGGGGCCACCGGCGGGCTGGGCGGAGCGGCGGCCTACGTGCTCGTGTTCACCGCGTGGGGGCAGTGGCTGACGGTGTCCCGGGTCTGGCTGCCGATGACGCGCCGACTGCCCTGGGACACGGTGGCCTTCCTGGAGGACGCCTACCAGCGGGGAGTGCTGCGCCAGGCCGGCGCCGTCTACCAGTTCCGCCACATCCGGCTGCAGCGGCACCTCGCCCGGACCTACCGCGAATGACCCGCCCCCGCCGCGCACCGGAAGGACCGGCCGCACGGGCGCGGGCACGCGGAAGGGCGCGGAGTACGGGACCGTATCCGTACTCCGCGCCCTCGTTCACCGGGTGACAGGGACCGCGGCGGCGGCGATCGGCCCGGGTGAGGGCGTCTCCTTCAGGTCAGGAGACGGTCCCCGGTCCTTCACCACCGCACTGGCATCGCTCGACCGCCGCGGCCTCGTCGTCCTGCCCGTGCCGCGCGACACCCCTCATCCGGGTGCGCGGTACGGGCAGGGGTCCTGAGGGAGGCTCAGTCCTCGCGCAGGGCGCGGACCGCCTCCTCCACACGCTTGCCGTAGTCGGCGTCGGCGGCGTGGAAGTGGGCGAGGTTCTTCTCGATCACGTCGTCGCGGGTGACCTGGGACAGGCCCCCGGCGATGTTCGCGACCAGACGGCCCTTCTCGTCCTCGGACATGAGCCGGTACAGCTCGCCCGCCTGGAAGAAGTCGTCGTCCTTGGCGTGGGCGGGCGCCTCGTGCGTGCCCGTCCAGCCGTGGACCGCGAGCGGGGAGGACAGCGCGGCGTCGGTCTGCGCGGGCCCCGCGTACGAGTTGGGCTCGTAGTTCTTGTCGTACCGCGAACCGTAGCGGGTCGCGTGGAGCCCGTCGCGGCCGTAGTTGTCGACCACCGGCGTGCGCGGCGCGTTCACCGGCAGCTGGGTGTGGTTGACGCCCAGACGGTAGCGGTGCGCGTCCGCGTAGGCGAAGAGCCGGCCCTGGAGCATCTTGTCCGGGGACGGTCCGATGCCGGGCACGAAGTTGTTCGGCGAGAACGCGGCCTGCTCGACCTCGGCGAAGACGTTGTCCGGGTTGCGGTCCAGCACCAGGCGGCCGACCCGCTGGAGCGGGTGGTCGGCGTGCGGCCACACCTTCGTGAGGTCGAACGGGTTGAACCGGTAGTCCGCCGCCTCGGCGGCCGGCATCACCTGCACGTACAGCGTCCAGGACGGGTTGACGCCGCGCTCGATGGCCTGGAGCAGGTCCGTCTGGTGCGAGTTGGCGTCCTTGCCGACGAGTTCGGCGGCCTGGTCGGCGGAGAGGGACCGCACGCCCTGGTTCGTCTTGAAGTGGTACTTGACGAAGAACGCCTCACCCTGCGCGTTCGTCCACTGGTAGGTGTGCGAGCCGTAGCCGTTCATGTGGCGGTACGAGGCGGGGATGCCGCGGTCGCCCATCAGCCAGGTCACCTGGTGCGTCGCCTCGGGGGAGTGCGCCCAGAAGTCCCAGACGTTGTCCGGCTCCTGACGGCCCGTGAACGGGTCGCGCTTCTGCGAGTGGATGAAGTCGGGGAACTTGATCGGGTCCTTGATGAAGAACACCGGGGTGTTGTTGCCGACCAGGTCGTAATTGCCCTCGTCCGTGTAGAACTTGAGGGCGAAGCCGCGCGGGTCGCGGACCGCGTCCGCGCCGCCGAGCGAGTCCGCGACGGTGGAGAAGCGGATGAACGTCTCGGTGCGCTTGCCGACTTCGGAGAGGAAGTCGGCGCGGGTGAAGCCGGTGACGTCGTCGGTGACCTCGAAGTAGCCGTACGCGCCGGAGCCACGGGCGTGCACCACGCGCTCCGGGATGCGCTCGCGGTTGAAGCGGGCGAGCTTCTCCAGGAGGTGCTGGTCCTGGAGGAGGAGCGGCCCGCCGAGGCCGGCGGAGGCGGAGTTCTGGTTGTCGGCGACCGGGGCGCCTGACTCGGTCGTGAGCACACGCTTAGCCATGTGGCGGGATGACCTTTCGTACGAGCTGCTGACGGCTTGAGGAGCGTAAATTCGCCACTGAGCAACGTCAACAGTTTGTTGAAAATGAAGTATGTGGTTCCGGGTCGCGGCAGCGCCTGGGCGCGACAGGACAGGTGTCAGCGCCACCGCGACCCGGAGTCGAGGGGGCCCGTCGTGCGGGCCGTGGCCCCGGGGGCGGGCCGGCGGTCGTGGCCGGCCGGCCTCCGCGCGGGGCCGGGCTCCTCGCGGAGCCGCGAGGGTCAGACCTGGGAGCCGGAGAGCCGCTCGACCGAGCGCAGCAGCGCCGAGTGGTCGAGGCCGCCGTCGCCCTGGGCGCGCAGCGAGGCGACCAGCTGGGCGACCACGCCGCCGACGGGCAGGGCCGCGCCGACGTTGCGGGCGGCGTCCGTGACGATGCCCATGTCCTTGTGGTGCAGGTCGATCCGGAAGCCGGGGGCGAAGTCCCGCTTCAGGAAGTTGTCCTTCTTGCGGGTCAGCACGGTCGAGCCGGCGAGGCCGCCGTTGAGGACGTCGAGCGCGGCGGTGAGGTCCACCCCGGACTTCTCCAGGAAGACCACGGCCTCGGCGCACGCCTGGATGTTGACCGCGACGATCAGCTGGTTGGCGGCCTTCACCGTCTGGCCGGAGCCGTGCGGACCGCAGAGCACGATGGTCTTGCCGAGCGCCTCCAGGAGCGGCTTCGCGGTGTCGAAGTCCGCCTGCTCGCCGCCGACCATGATGGACAGGACCGCCTCGATGGCACCGGCCTCACCGCCGGAGACCGGCGCGTCCAGGACCCTGATGCCCTTCTCGGCCGCCTTCTCGGCGAGGTCGACCGAGGTCTGCGGGGTGATGGAGGACATGTCCACCAGCAGCGCGCCGCGCCGGGCGTTCTCCAGGATGCCGTCCGGGCCGTACGCGATGGCCTCGACCTGCGGCGACGCGGGCACCATCGTGATGACGACATCCGCGTCCTCGACCGCGTCCGCGATCGAGGAGGCGCCGGTGCCGCCGGCCGCGACCAGCCGGTCGATCTTGTCCTGCTCCAGGGTGTAACCGGTGACGTCGTAGCCGGCCTTGATCAGGTTCTCGGACATGGGGGAGCCCATGATGCCGAGGCCGATCCACGCGACCTTGGGGAGGTTGTTGCTCATGAGGGTGCCTTCCTGGAAAACATGTGTACGGGAGGGGGCCGGGCGAGCCCCCGGGGTCCGCCCCGGCGCGTGCGCGGCCGCGTGGCCGGCGGCCGGTCAGCGGTCCGCTCGGGCCGTCTCCGGGAGCCAGTCGAAGGCTTCCGCGCTCGGCCGGTCGCCCGGCTTGTACTCCAGGCCGACCCGGCCCGTGTACCCGGCGTCCTTCAGCTCGTCGAGCAGCCGCTCCAGCGGGAGCGAACCCGTGCCCGGCGCACCGCGCCCCGGATTGTCGGCGATCTGCACGTGGCCGGTCTTCGCGGCGTACGCCTTGATCACCTGGCTCAGATCCTCGCCGTTCATCGACAGGTGGTAGAGGTCCAGCAGGAACTTGGCGTTCCCGAGACCGGTCGCCGCGTTGACCCGGTCGACGACCTCGATCGCGGCCGGTGCGCTGACCAGCGGATAGAGCGGCGACTCGGGCTTGTTGAGGGCCTCCACGAGCAGGATCGCCCCGACCCGGTCCGCCGCGCGGGCGGCCAGGACCAGGTTCTCCAGGGCGAGCGCGTCCTGGACCTGCGGGTCGGCGCCCTCGACGCGGTTGCCGTACAGCGCGTTGAGCGCCGTGCAGCCGACCGAGGCGGCGAAGTCGGCCGCCACCTCGATGTTGGCGCGGAAGCGGTCCGACTCCTCGCCGGGCACGGAGAGCGCGCCGCGGTCGGGGCCGGGGAGCTGTCCGGCGTAGAAGTTCAGCCCCACCAGGTGGGTGCCGGCGTCGTCGAGCGCCTTCTTGAGGGCGTCGAGCTCGGCCTGCGGAGGGGTGGGGGTCTCGATCCAGGGCCACCACAGCTCGACCGCCGTGAAGCCGGCCGCGGCGGCTGCCGCGGGACGCTCCAGAAGCGGGAGTTCCGTGAAGAGGATCGACAGGTTCACATCGAAGCGCTGGTCCGGGTATCCCATGAGGATGTCGGCGCTCCTTCCGTATTGCGGAAGTTCGTTTCTGCTTAACGGAAGATTGCCCGGCGAGCGGTGGGGCTGTCAAGGGGTGCCGGTGAAATCGCCCCGGGCGGCGGAGTTCATGTCGTGGTCAACGGCCTTACGCGAGACGGGTGTTGCGGAGGATGCAACCGGTGTTGCGCCTCTTGCCGTACGGCCGCGGACGGGTCAGGGTGGCCAACGCAACCGCCCGTACGAGAAGCAGCCGTCCCCCCACACGAGGTGCCTCGCATGAAGCCGTTCCCGAACCCGAACCCGAGCCCGCGCACATGCCCGAGCGTGAGCACGCCCCCCGGCCCGGCCCCCACCCGCCGCGGCCTGCTCGGCGGCCTGCTCGCCGGAGCCGCCCTCGCCGCCGTCGCCCCCGCCTCCGCTCTCGCCGCGCCCGCCCGGCCGCAGGCCCGTACCGCCCCCGCCGCCCCGCGCGCCACGCGGTCGCTGCTCCTCGGCACGTACACCTCGGAGGCGGGAGGCGGCGCCGGGATCGGCACCGCCGCGTACGACACCGTGAGCGGCGCGATCACCCCCGGGCCGGTGATCGGCGGCGTGCGGAACCCCTCCTACCTGGCCGTGCACCCCTCCGGAGCCACCGTCTACGCCGCCTGCGAGCAGGACCCGGGCGCGGTCACCGCCGTGCGGTGCGCGCCGGACGGGACGTACGAGGTCATCGGCGGCCGTCCCACCGGCGGCGCCGGGACCACCCACCTCTCCGTCCACCCCTCCGGGCGCTGGCTGCTGAGCGCGGACTACGGCTCGGGCAGCGTCACCGTGCACCCGATCGCCGAGGACGGCTCGCTGGGGGAGCGCACCGACCGGATCACCCACAGCTCACCGCCGCCGGGACCGGGGCAGGGCGGCCCGCACGCCCACCAGATCGTCACCTCGCCCGACGGCGGCCATGTCCTCGCCGTCGATCTGGGCACCGACACCGTGTACAGCTACCGGCTCGACGAAGGCGCGGGGACGCTCACCGAGGTCTCCCGCGCGGCCCTGGCCCCCGGCTCCGGCCCCCGCCACCTGGCCTTCCACCCCGGCGGTCGGTTCGCCTACCTCGCCTGCGAGCTGGACGACACGATGGTCGTCTGCGCGTACGACCCCGCCACCGGCGCCCTCGCCCCGGGGCCCGGCCAGTCCACCGGCACGGGCTCCGGCACCAGCTATCCGGCCCAGCCGGTCGTCACCGGGGACGGGGCGTACGTCTACCTCGCCAACCGGGGCCACAACAGCCTCACCCGCTACGCCGTCGAGGACGAGGGGGCGACCCTGCGGCTGCTGGACACCGTGCCCGTCGGCGGTGACTGGCCCCGCCAGCTCGCCCTGTCCCCGGACGGCGCGCTGCTGTTCGTGGCCAATCAGCGTTCCTCCACCGTGACCGTGTTCGCGGTCGGCCCGGACGGCGCGCTGACCGCCGCCGGCGACCCCTTCCGGGCGCCCGTCGCGGTCTGCGTCCTGCCGCTGCCGTGACCCCGGGCCGGGGTCCCGCGCACGCCGGGGCGGGGCCCCGCCCAGCGGCTACAGTCGTGGCCGAGCCGCGGGAGCCCGCACCCGGGGCGCGGACACATGGAGGCACAGTGCGCTTGAGGGTGGAGTTCACCACCGAGCCGTTCGATCTCGACGAAGCGCCCACCCACGCGGTGGTGGCGCGGGAGGTGATCCAGGCCGCCGAGCTGGACGCCGTCGACGTCGGCCCCTTCGGCAACACCGCGGAGGGGGGCGCGGACGAGGTGCTCACCGCCGTGGACTCCCTGCTGCGCCAGGCCCTCGCGTCGGGCGCCACCCGGGTCTCGCTCCAGGTGAACGTGATCGAGGGGGAGACGCCGTGACCGAATCCGTCGACCACCCTCCTGCCGCCGGCGCCCCCTCCCCGGCGACGGGCCGGCCGCCGACCGGGCCCGACCGCCCGGCGCCGGAGGGCGACAGCCCGTCGCCCGAGCCCGACCACCGGGCGCCGGGGCCCTGGCTCGACCACCCGCTCGTCTCCGCCGTGAAGCCGCTCGTCGACGCGATGGGCGCCGAACTGCTGGGTCCGGACCGGGCGGAACAGGACGACGTCGTCCTCGCCTGGGAGGGCCGGGACGTCATAGCCGTACGGCTGCCGCAGCTCTCCGAGTCGCTGGACCACATCCTCGCGGCGATGGAGCGGCGGCACGGCATGCCGCTCGCCGACCTGGACCGCAAGGCCAAGCAGTCCGTCGTCCGGACGCTGGAGGCACGCGGTGCCTTCTCGGTGCGGCACGGAGTGGAGACCGTGGCGGGCGCCCTGGGCGTCTCCAGGTTCACGGTGTACAACTACCTCAACAGGGAACATACGGCCAAGGGTGAGTAGTTGGCCGAACACACGGGAGAGCCGCCGTCCGCATGCCGGGACGGCGGCTTTCTTCGTTCGCGAGATTTCAACAAACTGTTGACGTCGTGTTGCGGAGGGCGTTAGCTATCCGCAGCCCGAACAACGCACAGCGAAAAACAGCCACGGAGGCTCCCGTGACGTCGAGCAACACACCGGGCCTCACCCGGTTCAACGCCCTGGCGGACGGCGAGGCCACCCCCGTACTGCACGAGGTGTGTGCCAGTGCGACCTGGGGAAAGACGGTCCTCGCCGGGCGTCCGTACGCCACCGGGGAAGCCCTGCTCGCCGCGAGCGACGCCGCCACCGCGCGGCTCACCGCGGCGGACCTGGCCGACGCGATGGCGGGCCACCCGCCGATCGGCCGCCCGAAGCCGGGCGACCCGACCTCCTCCCGCGAACAGCGGGGCATGGCCGGCGCCTCCGACGAGCTCAAGACCGAGATGCTCGAACTGAACCTGGCCTACCAGGAGCGGTTCGGACACGTCTTCCTGATCTGCGCCACCGGAGCCACCGGTGAGCAGATGCGCGACGCGGTGAAGTCCCGGATCGGGAACGCGCCCGAGCAGGAGCAGGAGATCGTGCGCACCGAACTGGGCAAGATCAACCGCATCCGGCTGACCCGTCTCGTGACGGAGACCCTCGCAGAGGACGCTCCCGCACAGGACTCTTGAGATCTAGGAGAGTGACGGTCTTGAGTACCGACACGACCGCATCGGTGTCCACCCACATCCTGGACACCAGCATCGGCCGCCCCGCCGCGTCCGTCGCCGTCTCGCTCGCCGCCCGCGGCGGGAGCGACGCGCCGTACGTCACGCTCGGGGCCTCCGCCACCGATGCGGACGGGCGTTGCAAGGACCTCCCGGCCCTGCCGGAGGGAACGACCCACGTACGTCTCGCCTTCGACACCGAGACGTACTTTTCCAAGAAGCAAGCCGAGGCGCAGCAGGACGCCCCCCGCGTAAGGGACAGCGGCGCGTTCTTCCCGGAGGTGACCATCGCGTTCGCGGTCGTCCCGGGCGAGCACTACCACGTACCGCTGCTGCTCAACCCGTTCGGCTACTCCGTTTACCGAGGGAGCTAGCACCGACATGCCCACGATTCTCGGCCAGAACCAGTACGGCAAAGCAGAGAACCGCGTCGTGAAGATCACGCGGGACGGCGACACCCACCACATCAAGGACCTGAACGTCTCGGTCGCCCTCTCCGGCGACATGGACGACGTCCACTACTCCGGCTCCAACGCCAACGTCCTGCCGACCGACACCACCAAGAACACGGTGTTCGCGTTCGCCAAGGAGCACGGGATCGAGTCCGCCGAGCAGTTCGGCATCCACCTCGCCCGCCATTTCGTCTCCTCGCAGGAGCCGATCCACCGCGCCCGCATCCGGATCGAGGAGTACGCCTGGGAGCGCATCGCGACCTCGGACGGCAACTCCAGGTTCATCGGCGCCGACGACGTCAAGCACTCCTTCGCCCGCAAGGGCCAGGAGACCCGCGTCACCCAGATCACCTACGACGGCGAGAGCTGGGAGGTCATCTCCGGCCTCAAGGACCTCACCGTCATGAACTCGACCAACTCCGAGTTCTGGGGCTACGTCAAGGACAAGTACACGACGCTGAAGGAGGCGTACGACCGCATCCTGGCGACCGACGTCTCCGCCCGCTGGCGGTACAACTGGACCAGCGACGAGCAGCGCATGCCGAACTGGGAGAAGTCCTACGAGCAGGCGCGCAAGCACATGCTCCAGGCGTTCGCCGAGACGTACTCGCTCTCGCTCCAGCAGACCCTGTACCAGATGGGTTCGCGCATCATCAACAGCCGCAGCGAGATCGACGAGATCCGCTTCTCGCTGCCGAACAACCACCACTTCCTGGTGGACCTCGAACCGTTCGGCCTCAAGAACGACCATGAGGTCTACTTCGCGGCGGACCGTCCCTACGGTCTGATCGAGGCCACCGTGCTCCGGGACGGCGTCGAGCCGAAGATCCCGGTCGACATGACCAACCTCTGACGCGGTGCTGAACCGGCCGCCGCCCGCCCGCAGACGGGCGGCGGCCGGTCACCCGGAGGGAACACCCATGGCACAGCCTGCAACGGGGCCGGCCGAAGGCCCAGGCAAAGACCCCTCGAAAACCCTCGCCGGTACGGCAGTTCACCCGGTCGACGAGAGACTTCCGCCGGCGCGGCTCGTCCCCGCCGCACTCCAGCACATCGCCGCCATGTACGCGGGCGTCGTCACCCCTCCGCTGATCATCGGCCAGGCCGTCGGCCTGGACACCGCCGGCATGACCCGGCTCATCGCGGCGAGCCTCCTGGTCGCCGGACTCGCCACCGTCCTGCAGACCGTCGGCCTCGGCCGCTTCGCCGGCAACCGGCTCCCCTTCGTCAACGCGGCCTCGTCCGCCGGGATCGCGCCGATGCTCGCCATCGCCGAGACCAGCGCGCCGGGACACCAACTCCCTTCCATCTACGGGGCAGTGATCGTCGCGGGCGTCTTCTGCCTGGCGGTCGGGCCGTTCTTCGGCAGACTGCTGCGCTTCTTCCCGCCCCTCGTCACCGGCGTGGTCATCACCCTCATCGGCGTCACCCTCATGCCGGTACCGGTCGCCTGGGCGCAGGGCGGCGACGCCACCGCCGACGACTTCGGCGCCATGAAGTACCTGGCGCTGGCCGCCTTCACCCTCGTCGTCATCCTGCTCATCCAGCGGTTCGGCCGCGGCTTCCTCAAGCAAGTGGCCCTGCTCATGGGCATGTTCGTCGGCACGCTCGCCGCGATCCCGTTCGGCATGGCCGACTTCTCCGCGCTGCGGTCCGCACCGCTCGCCGCCCTGCCGACCCCCTTCGCCTTCGGCGCACCGGAGTTCCATCCCGCCGCCATCCTCTCGCTCTGCATCGTCATGCTCGTCCTGATGACGGAGTCCTCGGCCGGCATGCTCGCCCTCGGCGAGATCTGCGACCGCCGCACCGACGGGCGCACCATCACCCGCGGACTGCGCACCGACGGCATCGCCACCCTCCTCGGACCGGTCTTCGGCGGCTTCCCCACCAGCGCCTTCGCCCAGAACGTCGGCGTCGTCTCGCTGACCCGGGTGCGCAGCCGGTACGTCGTCGCGGCGGCGGGTGGAGCCCTCCTGGTCCTCGGCGCCTTCCCGGTGCTCGGCGCGGTCGTCTCGCTCGTCCCGATGCCCGTCCTCGGCGGCGCCGGCATCGTCCTCTTCGGCTCGATCGCGGTCAGCGGCATCCGTACGCTCGCCGAAGCCGGACTCGACGACAGCTCCAACATCATCCTGGTAGCCGTCGCGCTCGGCGCGGGCATCATCCCGCTCGCCGCGCCCACCTTCTACGCCGGATTCCCGGCCTGGGCGCAGACCGTCCTCGGCTCCGGGATCAGCGCGGGAGCCCTGGTCGCGGTCGTGCTCAACCTGTTCTTCCACCATCTCGGCACCCACAGCCGCACCGCTGTGGCACTCAAATCCTCCTAGGGTCCTGCCGTGCCCACATCGCCACAGAGAGAAGAAGGAAGCGCCATGGCAGCTTCGGCAGACCCTCAGCGCATCGTCATCGAGAACTGTTCGATCGCCACCGTCGACGCCCGCGACACCGAGTACGCCTCCGGGCACATCGTCGTGGCCGGCAACCGCATCGAGTCCGTCGGCGCGGGCAGCGCCCCCGAGGGCCTCACCGGAGTCGTCCGGCGCGTCGACGCCACCGGGCACCTCGCCACCCCCGGCCTGGTCAACACCCACCACCACTTCTACCAGTGGATCACCCGGGGCCTGGCCACCGACCACAACCTCTTCAACTGGCTGGTCGCCCTCTACCCGACCTGGGCGCGCATCGACGAGCCGATGGCCCGCGCCGCCGCACAGGGATCGCTCGCCATGATGGCCCGCGGCGGGGTCACCACCGCCATGGACCACCACTACGTCTTCCCCCAGGGCTCCGGCGACCTGTCCGGCGCGATCATCGGAGCCGCCCGGGAGATGGGCGTACGGTTCACCCTCGCCCGGGGCTCCATGGACCGCAGCGAGAAGGACGGCGGCCTGCCCCCGGACTTCGCCGTCGAGACCCTGGAGGGCGCGCTCGCCGCCACCGAGGCCACCGTCGACGCCCACCACGACGCCTCCTTCGACGCCATGACCCAGGTCGCCGTCGCCCCCTGCTCGCCCTTCTCCGTCTCCACGGAACTGATGCGCCAGGGCGCTGAGTTGGCCCGGCGCAAGGGCGTGCGGCTGCACACCCACGGATCGGAGACCGTGGAGGAGGAGCAGTTCTGCAAGGAGCTGTTCGGGATGGGGCCGACCGAGTACTTCGAGTCGACCGGCTGGCTCGGCGACGACGTGTGGATGGCCCACTGCGTCCACATGAACGACTCCGACATCGCCGCGTTCGCCCGTACGGGAACCGGCGTCGCCCACTGCCCGTCCTCCAACGCCCGCCTCGCCGCCGGAATCGCCCGCGTACCCGACATGCTCGCCGCCGGCGTCCCGGTCGGCCTCGGCGTGGACGGCACCGCGTCCAACGAGTCCGGCGAGCTCCACACCGAGCTGCGCAACGCCCTGCTCATCAACCGCCTCGGCGCCCACCGCGAGGCCGCCCTCAACGCCCGGCAGGCCCTGCGCCTCGGGACCTTCGGCGGGGCCCAGGTGCTGGGCCGCGCCGACCAGATCGGCTCCCTGGAGGCCGGCAAGCTCGCCGACCTCGTCCTGTGGAAGCTGGACACCCTGGCCCACTCCTCGATCGCCGACCCGGTGACCGCGCTCATCTTCGGCGCGGCCGCCCCGGTGACCCTCTCCCTCGTCGACGGCAAGCCGGTCGTCGAGGGCGACCACCTCACCACGGTGGACGAGGACGCCATCGCCCGTGTCACCCGCGACGAGGCCCGCCGCCTCGCGCGGATCGCCGCCGGAGCCTGACTCCGCGGCACGCCCCGCACGGAGCCCGGCTCCGTGCGGTGATCCCCGACCGGCCGGTCGAGGGGGACGGCCCGAGACCGGCCGCCGTGGACCCGAGCGGGGTCCGCGGCAGCCGGTCCGGCGGACGCGCACCCCATGTGCGCGCCCGCCGGACCGGTGATGAACGCTGCCCGCACCCACCCCCACGTGCGCGGCCCGCACCCCCCCTCTGCACGACCTGCACCACCTGAGAGAGCCGCAAGCACCGCCGCACCACTTACGCACCACCTCCCTGAACCCCACGTCGCCGACGACGTGTAACCGACCGGAGGAACCGCCGTGGCCGCTAAGCCCAGGTTTCGCAAAGACGCAGACGCCCCCGACGTGATGGACGACTCCGTCGCGGAAGGACCGAGTGACGGCCGGAAACATCCGGTCGACGAAACCCTCCCCCCACTGAAGATGTTCACCAGCGGCCTCCAGCACGTGGCCGCCATGTACGCGGGCGTGGTGGCCCCGCCGCTCATCGTGGGGCCCGCCGTCGGCCTCACCGCCAAGGAGACCGCCTTCCTGATGGGAGCGAGCCTGTTCACCGCGGGCATCGCCACCCTCCTCCAGACCATCGGCTTCTGGAAGGTCGGCGCCCGGCTGCCCTTCGTCAACGGCGTCTCCTTCGCCGGCGTCGCCCCGATGATCGCGATAGGCAAGGACCGGGGACACGACGGGATAGCCGTCATCTTCGGCGCGATCATCGTCGCGAGCCTTCTCGGCTTCGTCCTCGCCCCGTACTTCTGCAAACTGGTGCGCTTCTTCCCACCCGTCGTCACCGGCACCGTGATCACCCTGATCGGCGTCTCGCTCCTCCCCGTCGCCTTCAACTGGTCCCAGGGCGGCAACGCCACGGCCGACGACTACGGATCGATGACCAACATCACCATGGCCGCCGTGACCCTGGTCATCGTGCTGGCCCTGCGCAAACTCCTGCGCGGCTTCCTCCAGCAGATCGCGATTCTGCTCGGCCTGGTCATCGGCACGCTGATCGCCATCCCCGCCGGCATCACCGACTTCGGCGCCATCAAGGAGGCCGACGTGGTCGGCTTCCCGACGCCCTTCGCCTTCGGCGCCCCGCAGTTCGAGATCGCCGCCATCATCTCGATGTGCATCGTGATGCTGGTCTGCATGACCGAGTCCACGGCGGACATGCTGGCCCTCGGCAAGATCGTCGACCGCCCCGCCGACGAGAAGGTCATCGAGGGCGGTCTGCGCGCCGACACCCTCGGCAGTGCCATCAGCCCCCTCTTCAACGGCTTCATGTGCAGCGCCTTCGCCCAGAACGTGGGCCTCGTCGCGATGACCAAGATCCGCAGCCGCTTCGTCGTCGCGGTCGGCGGCGCCATCCTGATCCTGCTCGGCCTCGTCCCGGTGGCCGCCTCGGTCATCGCCCTCGTACCGCTGCCGGTGCTGGGCGGCGCGGGCATCGTCCTGTTCGGCACGGTCGCGGCCAGCGGCATCCAGACCCTGGCCACCGCCGCCCTGGAGAAGGGCGAGAACGCCCTGATCGTGGCGGCGGCCGTGGGCATCGGCCTGATCCCGATCGCGGCGCCGCAGTTCTACCACGCCTTCCCCGAGGACCTGCTGGTCGTCCTCGACTCGGGCATCTCCACCGGCTGTGTGGTGGCGATCGTGCTCAACCTCGCCTTCAACCACTTCGGCCGCAAGCCCGATCCCGCGGACGAACCGCCCGTGAACGGCGAGCACGTGGTCCCGGCGGCCGCCGGGGTCGGCGTGCACTGACGGAGCGGGCGGCGGACCGGTCGCCCGGCACGGGTCCCTCCGGCCCGGTGAAGCCCCCGCGCGGGTTCCACCGGGCCGCCGTCGCGCCCCGGTGGGCGGCGCGGGGCACCGCCGCCTGTAGCGTCGGGGGCATGGAAGATCAGTCTGTCGTGGATGTCGGCGATGTGCGCCTTGCGTACCGGTCCTGGGGCGACGCGTTCGGCTCGCCCGTCGTGCTGCTGCACGGCCTCGGCGGTTCGTCCGCCGACTGGGAGGCGGCCGGCCCCCTGCTGGGCCGGGAATGGCGGGTCCATGCCCTGGACCTGCGCGGACACGGCGAGAGCGACTGGCCCGACGACTACGACCTGGAGCTGATGGCCGAGGACGTCGTCGGCTTCCTCGACGAACTGGAGCTGGACCGCGTCGGGCTCGTCGGCCACGGCATGGGCGGCGTCGTCGCCCGGCTCGTCGCCCAGGAGCACTCCGACCGGGTGGAGCGGCTGGTCCTGCTGGAGGCCCCCGCCCCGTTCCCCGGCGACCCCGGTCCGGCCGGCTGCCCCGAGGGCCCGGTGGACTACGACGAGAACGCGGTGCCCGCCGTACGGGAGCAGCTCGCCGACCCCGGACCGGACGCGGCCGACGGCCTCGGCGACATCGTCTCCCCGACGCTCGTCGTCGCCGGCGGCCCGGAGAGCACCATGGACCAGCACCGCCAGCCGGACGTGGCCTCGCTGATCCCGGACTGCCGTCTGATCACCGTGCCCGGCGGACACCGGATGCACGCGACGCGGGCGGACCAGGTGGCGGCGCACATCACGGAGTTCTTCACCAGCTGACGGCGGCTGGTCCTCGGGACGGCGACGCGTCCCCCCAGGGGGCTGTTGTCCGGCCGCGGGTCGGCGCCCGGCTGTGGGGTCATGACCGGCCTGTGAGGCCGATCGCGGCCCCGTGCGGCCCCGCGCGGGCGCGGGCGGGCTCGTGGCGGCGGTGTCGGCGGCGGCTGTCATGATCAGGGCCATGACCTTCGACCACGGCCTGTTCCACGCCGACCTGGACGCTCAGCCCTGGGCCTCGTACACCCATGCCTACGGCAGCGCCGAGGACGTCCCCGGCCATCTGCGCGCCCTCGCCGGGGACGACGACGGGGCGGCGGACGAGGCGCAGAGCGAGCTGTACGGCAGCATCCTGCACCAGGGATCGGTGTACGAGGCGTCCGCGAAGGCGGTGCCGTTCCTGGCCCGGACGGCCGCCGCCGGCATCCGTGCGGCGGAGGTGCTCCTGCTGCTCGGCGGCATCGCGGAGGGCGGCGCGGACCCGCGGCCGACGTGCGGCGCCGAGCCTCGGGAGGAGACCGGGCCGAGCGAGGGGCGGGCCGGGGAGAGCGACGAGGTCGCCTGCCGCCGGGCCGTCGTCGCCGAACTGCCGCTGCTCATCGCCTCGCTGACCGATGAGAGCCCGAGCGTGCGCCAGGCCGCCGCCTGGGCCGCCGGATGGACGGGAGCGGCGGGCGCCGCCCTCGCCGTACCGGCTCTCCGCGACCGGCTGGAGGCCGAGCCGGAGCCGGGCGTCCGCGCCGAACTGCTCACAGCCCTCGTGGAGTTGGATCCCGAGGGCAGCGGCCCCCTGGCGGCCGGGGCGATCGGCCCCGAGCACCCGCCGCAGTTGCGGACCGCCGCCCTCCTGGCCTGCGCGGACGCCGGGCTGCCCTGGACGCGGGACCACCACGCGGCGGCCGTGGACCTGCTTCCGCTGGAGCCCCACGTGTCCGGCCGGTACGACGAAACCCGCAACGAGCCGGTCCACCACCTCACCCTCACCCTGCTGGAACGGGACACCGAGGCCGACCGGGACGCGGTGGGCGCGCTGCTCGACGCCGCCCTGCGCCACGACGACCCCGACGCGCGCGCCGAGGCGGCCTGGGCGGCCACCACCGCCTGCGAACTGTCCCGGGGCATGCCCGCGCGCCTGGCACCCGCCCTGATCGCGGCCGCCGAGCAGGACGGCGACGATACCGGCGCCTTGGCGGTCCTCGGCCGGCTCGGACCCGCCGGCGCACCCGCCGCCGACCTCCTCGCCACCCGGGCCGACGGTGACGGCGACCCGGCGGACCGCGCGCTCGAAGCCCTCATCGCCGTCGCCCCGGAGCGCGCCGCCCCGCTGCTGGCCCGGGACCTCCCGCGGCGGCCCCGGGCATTCCAGGCGGCGTGCGGCGGCCCCGTCGGCACCCTCCCCGTCCTGCCGTACGACCCGGAGCTGCTGGAGGCGGTCCGGCGCCGGCTCACCGAGGGCGAGCCGGGCGGCGGCGCCCCGTACCGGCCCGTGGCGCTGCTCACGGCCTGGGGTCCGGACGCGTCCGCCGCCGTGCCCGAACTGCTCGCCGCGCTGGAGGCACACCCCCTGGCGGTCCCGAAGGCACTGGCCGCCGTCCACGCGCCCGAGCACCGTACGGAGGTGGCGCAAGCGCTGGCGCGCAAGGCGGAGGCCGGCCCCCTGGAGGACCGGTTCGAAGCGGCGCGCGCCCTCCGTGGACTGACCGGCGAGCACGGTCCGTTGCTGCACGCTCTCGCCGAGGTCCTGGCGACGGACGGCGGGGGAGTCCGGGACGGCGTGCGCGCCGCGGCGGCCGCTGCCGCCGACCTCGGGCCCGCCGCCGTCCCGCTCGTCCCCGCCCTGCGCGCCGCGCTCTCCGCACCCGGCATCGAGCGGACCAACCCGCGGATGGACGCCGACATCGCGCTGGCCGCCGCCCTGCACCGCCTCACCGGTGACGCGGCGGAGGCGGTGGCGGTCCTGGCGGGCGTCCTCGGCACCGCTGAACCGCGGTGGCGGCGCTGGACCCTTGTACGCGCCGCCGAGGCCGCCGCCCGTATCGGCCCGGACGCCCGCGACCTCGTCCCCGTACTGGAACCGCTCCTGGCCGATGTGGAGTTGCGCGCGGCGGCGGCCGTCGCCCTGCACGCCGTCGCCCCCGACGTGCTGGGCGCCGTACGTGCGGCGGACCTCCTGCTGGACGCGGCGGAGGCGGGCGCGGCCCCCGCCGAGGCGGTGGAGGCGCTGGTGGCGCTCGGTGTCGCCGGGCTGACCGTCGAACAGCGGGCGCGGTTCGCGGAGTTGGCGGAGCGCGACCGCAGAGTGATCCACTCGGGCCTCGACGGCACTGTGGAGAGCGCCGACGAGCGGCTGCGCGCCCGGGTGCGCGCGGCGGTCAGGGGCGGATGATCCGGCGGACGAGTTCCGGCGTCCACTCGACGTACTCGATCTCCGTGCCGTCCGCGTGGCGGGCGTAGAGGAACCGGCCGGTCGGGCCGGGCGTGGCCGGGGTGGTGATGACCGCCCCGGCGGACGCCAGCGTGGTGAGCAGGGCGTCCATGTCGTCCACGACGACGGTCGCGGAGCCGTGGCCGTACCGCGCGCGTTCCTCGGCCGGGCCCGCGATGACCAGGAAATCGCCGATCGCGGCGAGCGCCACCTCCTCGAACGCCATGCGCAGATGGGGCTGTTCGCCGGTCAGCTCCTCCAGCAGCGGGAGCGCCCGGTCCAGGTCGTCGCTCCACAGGCGCGCGTACGTCTTGAGGATGGTCATCGGGCCGCTCCCGGTCGTCTCGTCCGAACACCGGACAGCAGTGGGCCACGGCCGCCCGGGGACCGGCCCGGCAGCCGGTCGTCGCCAACGAGTCCGTTCAACGCGACGGCCCGTGCCGCCTATTCCGGCCACCGCGTCCACGTCGCCCGCGGTCGACGCGGGTGACCGACGCGGACGCGCGGTGCACGGACGCGCGGGCGGCGCGCACACCGTCACATAGCGGATGGTTCCGCTCCGGCCTCTTGTGGGCCGCCCCCGTGCCGTGGCATACAGGTCTGGACCATTGCTCTCCGGATGGAAGGCACCACCGTGCAACGCCCCCACGTCTCTGCCGCGTTGGCCTGTTCCGCCCTGCTGCTCGCCCCACTCCTCGCCGCCTGCGGGGGCACCGCCGAAGCCGACACACAGCCGCCCGGCACCCCCCGGGGCGTCACCGCCCAGGCCAGCAGCTCCACGTCGGTGCACGTGATGTGGAAGGCCGCCACCGACAACGAGAAGGTCGCCGGTTACGAGGTCTACCGGGGGAAGACCAAGGTCAAGAGCGTCCCGGCGACGAAGACCATGATCGACGTGAACGGCCTCACCGCCTCCACGGACTACACCTTCAGCGTCCGGACCAAGGACACGGCCGGAAACCTCTCCGAACCCAGCAAGGCCGTCCCGGTCACCACCCAGGACACCCCGCCCCGGGACGACGAGCCGCCCACCACCCCGACGAAGCTGACCGGTCGCGCCGAGGGGGGCCGGGCCGCCACCCTCACCTGGAGTGCGGCGAAGGACGACGTCGGCGTCACCTCGTACGACATCTACCAGGAGGACTCCCGGGTCCACAGCGTGTCCGGCTCCGAGACCACGGCCAGGCTCACCGGTCTGCGCCCGGGGACCGTCTACACCTTCACCGTCCGGGCCCGCGACGCCTCCGACAAGTCCTCGGCCGACAGCAACGCGCTCGACCTCACCACCGAGTCCGCCCCCGGCGCCCCCGCGAGCACCGCGCCCACCGGCCTGCGGCCCGAGGTCACCGAGAAGGACGGCCGCTACGTGCTGGACCTGTCCTGGGACCAGCCCGAGACGGGCGGCAGCATCCCCGCCTACGAGCTGTACCTGAACGGCAAGCTGACCACCACCATCGTCTGGGGCGGTACGCCGCCCACCGGGCGCGCCACCTATCGGCTCGACCTGGCGGACCCGGCCGGCACCCGGTACTCGGTGAAGCTCAGGGCCAAGCTTCCGGACGGCAAGTGGGGCGACTTCTCGGCTCAGCGGACGGTCGTCCTGCCGGACTGAGCGGACCGGGACGGCCCGACCGGGGTGATGCGCCCCGGGAGCCCCGGCCCCGGAGCCGGTCCCGGGTTCACCCCGGCATCGTCCGGAGTCCCGGAGCTCCGGAGCCCCGGAGGCCCGGAGCCTCGGCCCCGGAGCCGGTCCCGGGTTCTCCCCTGACGTCGCTCCCGCGCCTGCGTCAGGGCCGGGGCGGTCGCTCCACCGGGCGTGCGGCGCCCCGCGCTCTGTGATCCCGTGGTGCCGGAGGAGCGGCGGACCACGGGACCGAAGGGGCTGGGCCATGCACCTGGGAGACGACCCGAGAGGGCAGGCGGACCCGCCGACCGGGCGGCCGCCCGCTCGCCCGGGGCGTACGGCCGGCCGCCGAGTGCGCCCGCGCGCGGCGGCGACCATCACCCCGTACGCGCCGGGGCCGCCCCCAGCCCCGGGGCCGCCCCCGGGCGAGCCCCGGCGCGTCCCGGTCACCCGTCCGGAGCCCCCGGTCACCCGTCCGGAGGCCCGGCCTCCCACCGGAATCCCACGAACCGCCACACCCGTGCACCGCCGCGCCCCGGACGCGGCGTGAGCGGCGCGGCCGAGACGGGACCGGCCCAGCGGGAGGAGCCCCCAGCGGGGCGGAAGTTCACCTTCCCCAGCGCCCTCACGGTCCTCGTCGTGGTCACCCTCGCGGTCTGGGCGCTGGCCTTCCTGATCCCGCCCGGCGCCTACGACCGCGACGCGGAGGGGGCCCCGGTCCAGGGCACGTACCACCGGGTCGACAGCGACCAGAGCCTCGTCGACCGCCTCAACGACCTCTTCCTCTCCCCGGTCAACGGGCTGTACGGGGTCCAGGACGCGAAGACGGGGGAGGTGGGCCCGGATCTGGCCGGCGAACTGTACGGCAGCGCCGGCGTGTTCCTCTTCGTCCTCGCCATCGGCGCGTTCATCACCGTGGTGTTCGCCACCGGGGCCCTGGACCGGGGCATCGGCCGCCTCGCGCACCGGCTGCGCGACCGGGGCGCGCTGCTCATCGCCGGGGTGATGCTGGTCTTCTCGCTGCTCGGCACGGTCGAGGGGTTCGCGGAGGAGACGCTCGGCTTCTACGGCCTGATCATCCCGCTGATGCTGGCGCTCGGCTACGACCGCATGGTGGCCACCGGCACGATCATCCTCGGCGCGGGCATCGGGGTGCTCTGCTCCACGGTCAACCCCTTCGCCACCGGGGTCGCGTCCTCCGCCGCCGACATCTCGCTGGGCGACGGCATCGTGCTGCGCGCGATCATGTGGGTCGTGCTGACGGCGGTGACGATCGCCTACGTCGTCCGGTACGCGAACCGGGTCCGCGCGGACCCCGGGCGCTCGCTCTCCGGCTTCCTGCCCGGCGACCGCGAGCACGACGCGGCCGGGGCGGCGGAGCCCCCGGAGCTGACCGGGCTGCACCGGGCCGTCCTCGTCCTGGTCGCCCTGGTCTTCGGGTTCATGATCTTCTCCGTCGTCCCGTGGTCGAGTGCGCTGACGGGCGACGCCGACGCCACCCCGTACGGCTTCGAACTCGGCTGGTCCTTCCCCCAACTGGCCGCCCTGTTCCTGGTCGCGGCGGTCCTGGTCGGCGTCGTCGCCCGGTTCGGCGAGCAGCGGCTCAGCGCGACGGTCGTCCAGGGCGCGGCGGACTTCATCTCCCCGGCCCTGGTGATCGTGCTCGCGCGCGGGGTCACCGTCATCATGAACAACGCGCGGATCACCGACACCGTGCTGCACTCCATCGAGGGCGTGGTCTCGGGCACCTCGTCGGCGCTCTTCGCGGTCTTCGTCTTCCTCGTCAACCTGCCGCTCGCCTTCCTCATCCCGTCCACCTCCGGTCACGCCACCCTCGCGATGCCGATCCTGGCCCCGCTCGCCGACTTCGCGGGCGTCTCCCGCGCCGTGGTCGTCACCGCGTGGCAGGCGGCGAGCGGCTGGATGAACCTCTGGGTCCCGACCACGGCGGTCACCATCGGCGGGGTGGCGCTCGCGAAGGTCGGCTACGACCGCTACCTGCGGTTCGTCTGGCCGCTGCTGGCCGTCCTGGCGGCCCTGATCTGCGGATTCGTGGCACTGGGCGCGGTGTGGACGTGAACGACCGGGGCGGCGCGGCGCCGAGGGGCGGGACGGCACGGCCGAAAAGGGGGACGGCCGGGAGCTGAGGGGCTTGGGCGTACCGGGGGCCGTACGTCATCCTTGGGCGACGGCGACGGCGACGGCGACGGCGACGGCGAGGCCGACCGCGCCGAGGCGACGAGCACGGGGGGCGGCACCACGATGGTCCCGGGAACAGTCGGGCAGTTGACGATTCTGCTGATCCTCGTGCTGCCCGGATTCTTCTACCAGGCGGTGCGGGAGCGGTTGCGCGGTTCCCTGGCCAGCGAGCAGGAGCCGCAGAACCGGCTGGTCCGCGCCATCGCGGCGGGCGCCCTCCTCGACTTCGTCTACGCGGTGGTAGCGGGGCCCTGGTTGGTGCGGCTGCTCGCCGGGGGAGGGGAGGGCCCGATGGCCGGTGTGCTGCGGCAGCCCCGCGAGGCCGGGCTCGCCGCGCTGCTGCTGATCGTCGCCGCGCCCGCCGCGCTGGCCTGGGCGGAGGCGTCGTGGTGGCGGCGGCGCGCCCGGGCACGGTACGAACCGACGCCGACCGCGTGGGACGCCCTCTTCCAGGACCGGGGCTCCTGCTTCGTCCGCGTACGGCTCAAGAACGGCCTGTGGGTGGGCGGTTGGCTCGGCTCGCGGTCGGCGGTCTCGGCGTACCCGCAGCCGGGCGACCTCTATCTGCAGGCGCAGTACCGGATGGGACCCGACGGCACCTTCCTCGGCAGGGTGCCCGGTACGGCCGGCGTGTACGTGCGGGCGGCCGACGTGGATGTACTGGAGGTGCTGCTGCCGCCCGCGGCGTCAGCGGCCGGAGGGAGTGAGTGACCGATGACGGAGAGAGCGCGGCCGGGGGACGGCGGAGAGCACGGGGCGGGGAGCGACGCCGAACTGGCGGAACTCGTCGCGGAGTTCTCCTTCACCAAGACCTACCGGCCCACCGACCTGATGGCCGAGCCGGACGAGTTGCCGCCCGGCCCATCCGGCACGGCGATGGGCGCGGAGGCGCCGACCACCCAGGGATCCACCGATCCGGAAGGACCCTGAGTACGGGCGGGGGCCCGGATGCCTCTGTACGCGTCGAGCCGGGGAAACGGCGGGAACGCCACCAGGGCGGAGAGCGGAGAGGACCTTCCGGAACCTGCCCCCGTCACCCCCCAGGTCTGCCCTCCCGTCTCTCCCCGCGCACCCCGCAGACGGTGAATGCTGGGAGAGGGACGCTGGACCAATCCGAGGCAGGAGAACCATGCACGCACGGCGGGAAGCGGAGACGGACGGGGCGCGTGCCGTTCCGCGGGCGCGGACGGAGCGGCACGAGGAACGGGCGGCGCGGGCCATGGCGTTGCAGCGGACCGTCGGGAACGCCGTCGTGATCCAGATGACGCACCGGAACACCGGCGGGTACGGCCTCGGCGGGCTGGTGGCGAACACCGGAGCCGCCGAGCGGGAGACGGCGCTCAGTGCCAAGTACGGAATCCGCATCGGGCCGCCGGACGACCGGCCGAACGATCATTTCAGCCACTCCATGCTCAATCGGATCGACGGGGTCTTGGGCAGCCTGCCGACCCAGGACGTCAGGGACAACCCGGAGTTGGTGGCGATCCAGCCCGCCGGTGCCGACACGGAGAGCGCGGCCAGCCTGTACGACGGGGACGACCGGAGCATCACCATGGTCAGCCCGTTCGGCATGCCCTCCTGGCTCTACACGGAACTGAACCGGGCCGCGTCCTGGCAGCGTTCCCTGATGGACAAGGGGGCGATGGCCGACTACGAGGGGATCAGCGAGGCCGGGGACAAGGCCCTGGGCATCGCCGGGGAGAAGCGTCAGGTCATGGGCGGCACGTCGGACGTGCTGGCCAACGGCAACCTGGTGAAGTGGACGCTCCGGCACGAGATCGGCCACTCCGTCGACAAGCAGTCGGGCTGGGCGCAGAACCTGAAGCACGAAGCCCGGTTCGGGGGCTGGGAGGCCTACGGCAGCGCGCGGCAGGTAGCGCTGGCGATCCTGACCGAGGCGGGGCTCGGCGACCAACTGGACGTCACGGACCGCTATCACATGTCTCTCATCGATTCGGTCGAGGTGGCCCTGGATCCGGAGGGGGCCAGGGCCGCTCCGGAACGCCTGACGAACCTCGCCGACGGCTTCCCCGACCAGGACGACCAGTTCAGGACCCGGCTCGCCCGCGTCGTCGAGTTCGGACGGCTCGCCCTCGCGCAGCCGTGGACGCTCACGAACGGCGGCGGGGACACGCTCGCGATCGGGAACCGGACGTACCACGTCGACCACTACGGGCAGTGGGTCAGCTATCTGCGGGCCGAACGGGAACAGCACGCCGTGTCCAACTACCAGTTCTCCACACCGGAGGAGTGGTTCGCGGAGGCGTACGCGGCCTACCACGACCCGAAGCCCGGACCGCGCGCACGGCTCAACCCGGGCGCGCGGGAGTGGTTCGAGGAGCGCGGCGACCAGATGTAGTGGCCGCAGGGTTGTCGACGGGGCAGCTGTGCCTTCCGCGCACCTCACGGTCCCGTGTGGATGTGCGCCGCCCACAGGTGCGGGGCCTGCGCGTAGCGGTCGCGCAGGGCCCGGACCGGGTGGTGCAGGGCCGTGGCCGGGTCGAGGGCCCGCCCGCGGTCGAGGTCTGCCGCGAGCGTCGTGTAGAACTCCTCGGTCAGCCGCGTCGCCAGCTTGTCCGCGACGGGCCACAGGGTGCCGATCACATGCGGATAGCCCGCCAGTTGGAAGGAGGACGCCAGTTGGACCGCCTCGTCCGGGATCCTGATCCCGCCCTGCGCCGCCGAGCAGGCGGACAGCACCGCCAGCTCCGGGGACCCCGGGCGCCGGGCCGCCGCGTCGGAGACGGTGAGCCGCCCGTCGTACAGGATCAGACCGCTCCGTGACGGGTCGAGGAGCTCGCTGACGCCGTGGCAGCTGAAGTGGACCCACGGGTGCGCCTCCAGGGCCCGGCCGACCGCCGCCACCGTGGCCTCGGGCCCGGACAGCAGCCTCCCCTCGGGGAACAGCTCCCGGAGCACCGCCGCCTCCCGTGCGACGCCCGGCAGGGGTGCGGCCCCCGGTGTCTCCTCCAGGGCCACGACCAGCGGTGCGGGACGCCCGCGACCGCCGGGGACGGGACCGCCCCGGCCTGTGGAGGCCCGCCCGCCCCGCTCGCCGGCGGCCAGACCGTCGCGGGCACGGGCCAGGGCGCGCACGGTGGGCGTGTACGAGCAGACGGCACGGTCGAGCACCCAGTCGCCGGAGTCCGCCGCGCCCCGGCCCGCGGCGTGCAGCGGGAGGAAGGACAGCCGCCCGGTGGGGCACCACCACACGCGGTGCCACGGAGCGCCCTCACGCGGGGCGGCGTCCAGGCCGAGGCGCTCCAGTACGGGCGCGGCCACGGTGGCCCAGAGCCTGCCCAGGATTCCGGAGAGCCGGCGCATCATGGCGACGGCCTCGTCCACCCCGTTCCTCCCGTACGCCGTGCCGACCCCCTCGACGTACTCCGCCGCCCACGCGTCGACGTCCCGCAGGGTGAGGCCGGGCAGGGGGACCACGTCGATCCCGGCGTCGGCGGTCACGACGAGAGCGTCGCACCGGAAGCGGCTGACGTTGACGACGACGACCGGGCCCTCGGCCGCGGCGGCGACCAGCTCCGGTACGGAGGGCGGCCGCAGGAAGCCGTCGAGCCCCGGCGATGTCCGGATCTCGTCCAGGAGCCGCTCCCAGCGGCGGGTCAGGGAGAGCCTGTCCTCGGCGACCACCGCCGCCTCGTGTGCCCCGTCGAACGGGGTCAGCGGGCCGCCCGGCCCCGTGCCCACGACCGAGGTGGCGCGCGGCGGTTCGCTCAGCCGGTCCCGTATCCGCTCGAACTCCGCCGCGAGACCGGGAGCCAGAGCCCGCAGCCGCGACACGTCGGTCCGGTCGTCCAGCCCCTGGGCCAGCAGCACGCCGCGTCCCTGTTCGAGCAGGGCGAGCGCGCGTCCCGCGTCCCCCGCCTCGATCGCCAGTGCGGCCGCGTCACTCGCCAGGCCCTCGCTGACCTGCAGCCGCGCCTCCTGGTCCGCGCGCGCGAGGCTGCGCGGCGCCATCAGGGGCAAGAGGCCGACGGCGTACGCACACCCCTCCAGCCCCTCCGCACGGTCCCCGCCGTTCGCCGCGGCCACGCCCCAGGCGCGGGCGGCCCGGATCCGGACGCCGAGATGCGTGTCCGGGGCGCGCGCGCAGGTACGGGCGAGGCGGGCCACCTCCGCCAGGTCCACCGGTTCCCCGAGCGCCGCCCGCGCCAGCCGTACCGTCGACAGCAGCATCTGCGAGACGCCGTGCAGCCCGTGGCCGTGGGAGGTCGCCGCAAGGGAGTCCAGCGCCGCGGCCTCCGCGTTCCGGAGCGCCCGCAGGGCAGCCGCCCCGGCGCGCTCCTCCGCCAGGTGCGCGCAGATCACCCAGGCGGAGGCGAGTTTCTGCAGGGCGTGAGGACGCGACGGATGGCCCGGCCCGAACCGGGCGACCGCGTCTTCGAGGACCCGCCGGGCCTCGTCCGCGAGTCGCGGATCCGCCTCCAGGAGCGCCCTGTTGATCAGCAGGGCGCCCAGGTTGACCCCGGCCAGGTCGGTGCCGCCGCGGTCGCCCTGCGGTACGGCCATCGCCGCCCGCAGCAGTACGGCGGCCTCATCGGCGGCGGCCGGGTCGCCCACGGTCTCGTACCAGCAGCGCAGCGCCTCCGCGAGGTTGTTGAGGTGCAGCGTCCGTTCCACCGCCGCCGGCGGGCTGTCGTCCAGCGCGCGGCGGAGCACCGTCACCGCCTCGGCCAGCCAGGCCCGGCTGCCGGAGGCCAGCCCCCGGTCCATGAGGGCGCTGCCCAGGTTGGTGAGCGCCATCCCGGCCCGCAGCCTGGGCGACCGGTCGACCGCCTCGCGCAGTGCGGCGACGGCCCGGTCCCGGAGTGCCTCGTCCCCGCTCCCGACGGCCCGGAGCCACCGGACGAAGCCGAGTCCGGTGAGGACGGCACCGCGAAGGCCGTACGCCACCGGTCCCGGCGAGGCCAGTGCGGTTTCGTAGTGGCGCTCCGCCTCGTCCGCGTGCCGCGTGTCACGGCTGCGGTGGTACAGCGCCCCCAGGCTGTTGCCGAGGCCGAGCAGGGCCCCGGGCGAGGGCGGTCCCGACGCCATGGCGACCGCCTCCCGGTGGCAGCGCACGGACTCCTCCAGTGACGCGGGATCGGTGGAGAGCCGGGCGAGGTTGCGCAGGGCGTCACCCAGCGCCGTCCGGCAGTCGGCGCCACCGAAGGTGGCGGCGTCGGACGCGGCGACGGCGCGGCGCAGCACCGTGATGCCCTCCTCCAACGCGGCCGTGTCCGAACGGAACTCCCCGCACGTCACCAGCGCTTCGCCGAGACCGAGAAGCAGGTGGGTGGCGAAGCGGTCTCCCGGCTCCGACCGGTCGACGGCCTCCCGGTGGGCGGCCACCGCCTCGTCGATCAGCTCGACCCGGCCCGTGTGCGTCACGATGTTCATCAGCCCGAAGCCGATGTTCGAGCGGCGTACGGCGTCCTGGGCGCGGGAGAGCGGAGCCCGTCCGAGCCCGTCGCGGAACAGGACCACCGCTTCCTCGTACAGACCGGTTTCGCCCGTCCGGTCGGCCCGCTCCATGAGGGCTTCGGCGTACTCGGTGCGGCAGTCCCAGTAGTCCGGCCCGTCGGCTCGGAGCTGTTCCAGGCCCCGGAGCATCTCTTCGACGCCGCCGCGCCACCGCTCGGCGTCCGCCCCGGCGCACCGGGCCAGCGCCGCCCCCAGGGCGAAGCGCGCGCCGGCCGCGAAGTCGCTGCTGGGCGCGGGCAGGACGAGGCACTTGCGGAAGCAGTCGGCGGCCTCCTCGGCACCGTCGGGGTCACCCGGGAGGAGGAGGCAGCGGCCCAACGCCCACAGGACGCGCGCCCGTTCGGCGGAGCGGGCGGACACCTGCCCGGCGAGATCCCGCAGCAGGGCGACCGGGGCCTCGAACGCGCCGGAGCCCACCGGAGCGTGGCGGTACCCGGTGCTCCAGGCCGCGCGCTTCCAGAGGCACTCCGCGAGATGGGTGGCGATCATGACCCGGCGGGACACGTCGTCGGCGGGACCTGACCGCGCGGCGAGGCGGGCCTGGTCGATCGCCTCGTCCAGGTCGGCCGGGGAGTCGCGGGCCGAGTGCCGGGCGCTCAGCGCCTGCGAGAGCGCGAAGTGGGCCTGGGCGCGCACCGGATGGCCGGCGGGAACGGTTTCGAGGGCCCCACGGGCGACGGCGATCGCCTCGTCGAGCAGGTCGGGGCGCTCGGTATGACGGGCGAACCCGGTCAGCAGCAGCGTGAGGTTGGCAAGGTACGCGGCGCGCTCGAAGGCGCTGGGCGCGGTGTCCGCCGCCCTCCGGCAGGCGGCGATCCCCTCCTCGGCGAGCCCGGTGCGCTGGTCGTCCCGCATGACCTCGGCCGCTTCGGCGAAGAGGGCGACCCCCAGATCGGACAGGAGCGCGGCGGGGTCGGCCACGACGCCGCCCGGCTCCGCGAGCGCGGTGCGCAGCAGCGCGATCCCCTCGGTGCGCAGGGCCGGTTCGTCCTGCCGGTCGGCGGCCAGGCACAGCACGGAACCGAGGGTGGCCCGGTGGTACGCGCTCAGGGGGGTGTCCGCCGTGGAGAGTTCCACGGCCCTCCGCAGCGCGGCGACCGCCTCGCCGAGCGTCTCCATGTCCCCGGTCGCATCCGCCGAGTTGCGCAGGACATGACCGAAGTTGCCGTACCTGCGGGCCTGTTCGTCCGGGTCGCCCGGGGCGCAGGCCACGGCGGCGCGCCCGGCGGCGACCGCGTCGTCGAGCGCCTGCCGCCCGGCGCCGTCCTGGAAGCCGTAGAAGAGCACGAGACCGAGGTCCGACAGGCAGACGCCCTGCTCGGCGCTGCCGGGGGAGACCGCTCCGGCGGCATGACGCAACAGGGCCTCGGCCCCGCGCAGGGCCTCGGGATCGCGGCTCTGCTGGAAGACCGCCATCATCCCCACGCCCGCGTCGTACGCCGCGCGGGGCGCGGTGGCGGCGCCGTCCGGTTCGCCCGCCAGCGTGGCGTAGAGCGGGCGCAGTCCGGGCGGCACCTGGTCCGGGTCCTGCTCGCGGACCGTGGCGAACCCGAACAGGGCGGTGGCGAGCGCGGTCCGGTCGGCCCCGCCGGACGCGACGTAGCGGAAGAGGTCGGCGTAGCCGAGCGCCAGGACTCCCAGGCCCCAGAGGTCTCCGCCGGACGCGGCGATGCCCGCGCGCACGTCGTCGGCCGCCCGTCCCGCCTCCGGCCCGGCGAACCAGGCCATGGCCCCGGGGTCGCCGTCCGCCCTCTCGACCTGCCGAAGGATGCGGTGCGCCGCGTCCTCGGCCGCTCCCACCTCTGTCATCGCGCCCCCGTTCGCGTCGGTTCACCGCAGCCCCGGCGCGACCCGGATCCGGTCCGGCTGCGACGCACACCGATGGCGGGATCACCCTACTGATCGTGTGGTTCAACTCCCGTCCTTGTCCGTGTCGTTGTCGGTGTGCTCGGGCAGCAGGGGGAACATCCGCGTGATCGTGGCCACCGCCATGGACCCCGCCGGGCGGGCGGCGGGCCGGTCGTCGCGCTCGCGGTACGGGTCCAGCAACCGGCGTACGGCGTCGGCCACTTCGGACATCTCCTCGGGAGTGAGGTGGACCACCGCGCTGAAGGACTCCTCGCGTCGCCACGCGTCCGGCGCCAGTGCGCGGTTCTCCTGCCAGCGCCGGTAGCTCTCGTCCTCCAGCCCGCGCGCGAGGTCGTCGAACGGCGTGGGCCGTTGCCGAGCGGCTTCGGGCGTCCCGGGCGCGGATTCCCAGCGCAGCCGCCATGGCCGTTGCCGCCCCCCGCGGTGCGGGGCCTCCTCCACGAGTCCGTGCTTGGCGAGTTGGCGCAGGTGGAACGAGCAGAGGCCGGAGCTGTGCCCGAGGCGGTGGGCGGCCTGGGTGGACGTGATGGTGCCCGTCTCGGCCAGGAGGTCGAGCAGGGCGACGCGTACGGGGTGGTCGGGGAGGGTGCTGCGGGCGGACGTCGTTGGACGTTTCTCATCACTCACTTTGCAAAGGGTGCTACTTTGCAAAGCATTCGGTCAAGGCGCGGGTGCGCTCGGCCGAGGCGTCACAACAGGTGCGTCGGGCCGGAGCGTGCGTTTCGGACGCGCGCTCGCCACGGTGAAAGGTGTGGGTACTTCATGGCTGTTCGGTTCGACAGCTCTTCGCAGGACCGCCGGACCCGTGTCCAGGGGCGGCCGGTCGACTCCTACCCGCAGGTCGTGCCGGAGGCCGAACGGGGTGCGGTGCACCGGATCACCGTGGTCGGCGAAGACGTGCTGCGGCGCCGCTGCGAGGAGGTCACCGCGTTCGGCACACCGGAACTCGCCCGGCTCGTCGACGACATGTTCGCCACGAACAGGGTGGCGGGGGGTGCGGGACTCGCCGCCAACCAGATCGGGGAGGGTCTGCGGGTGTTCGTGTGGGACATCACCGACGACTGGGGCGTACGCCACGTGGGACACGTCGTGAACCCGGTCCTGGACGAGATCCCGGCCGAACAGCGCAGGCTGGTCGAGGAGTCCGAGGGGTGCCTGTCCGTGCCGGGCCCCTACCGGGTGGTGTCCCGCCCGGACCGGGCCGTCGTACGCGGCCGGGACCGGACCGGCGAGCCGCTGGTGATCGAGGGGCGGGGCTACTTCGCCCGGTGCCTCCAGCACGAGACGGACCATCTCAACGGGCGCCTCTATCTGGACCGGCTCGCCCGCCGGGAGCGCCGGACGGCCCTGAGCGAGATGGCGGAAGCCCGGGAGGCGGTGTTCGCCCGCCGCGCCGAGAGGGCCGCGGAGCTGGGCAAGTGACGGCGCGACCGGGGCTTTCGCCCGAGGGATCGGGCAGGCGCCGGGAGTCGGGGCCGCGCGCGGCCGCCGCCCCGGCGCTGTGCGGTGTCGGGGCGGCGGGGTTCGTCGGGCGTGGTCAGCGCAGCTGCTCGTACGCGGGCAGGGTCAGGAAGTCCGCGTAGTCCTGGTCCAGGGAGACCTGGAGCAGGAGGTCGTGGGCCTGCTGCCACTTGCCGGCGGTGAAGGTCTCCTCGCCGATCTCCTCGCGGATCGCGGCCAGTTCCTCGGCGGCGACCTTGCGGGCCAGCTCCGCCGTGGCGTGCTCGCCGTTCTCGAAGACCACGTCCGCGTTGATCCACTGCCAGATCTGCGAGCGGGAGATCTCGGCGGTCGCCGCGTCCTCCATCAGGTTGAAGATGGCGACGGCGCCCAGGCCCCGCAGCCACGCCTCGATGTAGCGGATCCCGACCGCGACGGCGTTGCGCAGACCGTCGTAGGTGGGCTTCGCGTCGAGGGTGTCGATGGCGATCAGGTCGCCCGCCGCCACCGAGACGTCCTCGCGGAGCCGGTCCTTCTGGTTGGGCTTCTCGCCGAGCACCGCGTCGAAGGAGGCCAACGCGATCGGGACCAGGTCCGGGTGGGCGACCCAGGAGCCGTCGAAGCCGTCGGCGGCCTCGCGGTCCTTATCGGCCTTGACCTTCTCGAAGGCCACCTTGTTGACCTCGGCGTCGCGCCGCGAGGGGATGAAGGCCGCCATGCCGCCGATCGCGTGCGCACCGCGCTTGTGGCAGGTGCGGACCAGGAGTTCGGTGTACGCCCGCATGAACGGGGCGGTCATCGTCACCGCGTTGCGGTCCGGCAGGACGAACTTGGCGCCGCCGTCACGGAAGTTCTTGACGATGGAGAAGAGGTAGTCCCAGCGGCCCGCGTTCAATCCGGAGGCGTGGTCGCGCAGTTCGTAGAGGATCTCCTCCATCTCGTACGCGGCGGTGATGGTCTCGATCAGGACCGTCGCGCGGACCGTGCCCTGCGGGACGCCGACGTAGTCCTGGGCGAAGACGAAGATGTCGTTCCAGAGGCGGGCCTCCAGGTGCGACTCGGTCTTCGGCAGGTAGAAGTACGGGCCCTTGCCGAGATCGATCAGGCGCTGCGCGTTGTGGAAGAAGTAGAGGCCGAAGTCGACCAGCGCGCCGGGCACGGAGACGCCGTCGAGCTGGAGGTGGCGCTCCTCCAGGTGCCAGCCGCGCGGGCGCATCACGACGGTGGCCAGCTCGTCGGCGGCCTTGAGGGCGTAGGACTTGCCGGACTTCGGGTCGGTGAAGTCGATGCGGCGCTCGTAGGCGTCGGTGAGGTTGAGCTGGCCGAGGACGACGTTCTCCCACGTGGGGGCGGACGCGTCCTCGAAGTCGGCGAGCCAGACCTTCGCGCCCGAGTTCAGGGCGTTGATGGTCATCTTGCGGTCGGTCGGACCGGTGATCTCCACCCGGCGGTCGCTCAGAGCCGCCGGGGCGGGCGCGACCTTCCAGGAGTCGTCCGCGCGAACCGCCGCCGTCTCGGGCAGGAAGTCCAGCGTGGAGGTGCGGGCGATCTCGGCGCGGCGCTCACCGCGACGGGCGAGCAGCTCATTGCGGCGCGGGGTGAACTGCCGGTGCAGTTCGGCCACGAACGCGAGGGCCGCGTCGGTCAGGACCTCTTCCTGCCGGGGCAGGGGCTCGGCATCGACGATGGCCAGCGTGGACGGCGCTGGTGCGGACATGAGCTGTCACTCCTTCAGCGGGCGGCGGCCTCTCACCGGCCGCCGGGTCGCCTGAGACGGCACGGCGTGCCATGGCTCCGAGATACGGCCGTGGGTGCCGTCTGAGGTTCAGATGGCTTCTGATCAGTGGATACTAGTTTCCTCATGGTGGAAGTTCAATGATTTGTTGATGTCGAGATTCTCCGGTTCGACAGAAACGGCCCCCAGGCGGCGCAGCGTGCCGGGACGGCCACGGACCGTCGAGGGCGGACCTTCGGGCGGGGTGGACCGCCGACGTGCCGGGTCGGCGGCCGGGCGGCGCGGGCGGACCGGCGCGAGTTCCGGGGCGCCCGTGCGCGAGGGGCGGCGTGCCGGGGCCCGCGCGGCCGGGGCGGGCGTCCCCACGCGGACGCGCCGGCCCCGGGCCGCCGGCCCCGGGCCGCCGGCCCCGGGCCGCCGGCCCCGGGCCGCCGGCCCCGGGCCGCCGGCCCCGGGCCGCTGGCCCGGCGCCGCTCACTCCAGGCGCCCGAGGTCCGCTTCCGTGTCGATGTCGTACGCCTCCGCCACGTCCCCGCACTCCACGAGCGTGATCGCGTCCCGGTGCTCCCGCAGATACGTCCGCGCGCCCCGGTCGCCGACGGCCGCCGCCGCGATGTCCCGCCACCGGTCCGAGCCGAACAGCACCGGATGGCCCCGCTCCCCGTCGTACGAGGCGGCCGCCAGGCTCGTCCGTGAGCGGTACGCCAGCCGTACCCGCGCCACCGCCTCGGCGCCGATGCCCGGCTGGTCGACCAGGAGGACGAGCGCCGCGTCCGCGTCCGCCGCGCTCAGGGCGGCGAGCCCCAGCCGCAGCGAGGAGCCCATGCCCTCCTCCCACGCCGGGTTCACGCTCACGGCGCAGCCCCTCAGGTCCGTCCGGGCCCGCACCTCGTCCGCCGAGGCGCCGAGCACCACGTGGAGCGGTCCGCAACCGCCGTTGCGCAGGGAGCGGACCGCGTGTTCGATCAGCGGGCGGCCCCGGTGCCGCAGCAGCGCCTTGGGGCGGCCGCCGAGCCGCCGCCCCCCGCCCGCGGCCAGCACCACCCCCGCGACCTTGGGGTTCTCCGTGCCGGCTGCCCGGTCCTGGTCCGTGCTCGTCGTCGTCTCCGTAGCCATGGGGCCTGGATACCACCGAGCCGTTCGCACACGCGACACGCATGTCACTCTCCGGGGTAACCCTGATTTCTTTGCGTGGGCTGGCGCACACAGCCTGTCATGGCGTTAACTTGCGGACGAACCCGGTGACTTGGCCACAGCCCGGGTGCGGGGGTCACAGCGGCGCCGTGACGTGCGAGGGGGAATGCTGTGTTGCGAAGCGTGGGGCGGAAGAGGCTGACCGGAAGCGTCGAGGATCCGAGAGTGGCCGAGCTGCGCATGGCCGTCTCCCGGCTCCGCAGGGAGCTGGCCGGGCTCCGGGCCGAGTTCCCGGACCGCCCGATCGCCGAGGACGAGCTCGCGGCTCTGGACGCCATGGCGGTCAGCGGAGTGCCGGAGATCCCCCGGATGCGCCGCTCGCTGCTGCTGATCGCGGGGGCGATCGGCTCGGTGAGCGCCCTGGCCGCAGCCCTCCGCGAGGTGCGCAACGCGGTCGACCTCTTCGGGGAGCCCCCGCGCGGGTGACGCCCCGCGCCTGCCGGTGCGTCGGCGGTTGACACCCGCGCGGGGTCTCCCCGTGCGTCGGTGGGTGACATCCATGCGGGGTCTCCTCGTGCGTCGTCGGCGGGTGACATCCACGCGGGGTCTCCTCGTGCGTCGGCGGTCGCCGTCCCGCGCCCGTCGCCCCGGCGGTGTCGCCCGGGCTTCGCCGGTACGGAGGTGCGCCCGGCCCGCACCGCTCTTCCGCGCCGGAGTGCGGACTCCGCCGGCTCAGCGGCGGATGAGCCGGCGCGCCGTGGCCGCGGCCACCGCCGACGTACGGGAGTCGACGCCCAGCTTGGCGTAGATGTGCACCAGGTGGGACTTGACCGTGGCCTGGCTCAGGAACAGCCGCTTACTGATCTGCAGGTTCGACAGCCCCTCACCGACCAGCTGCAGCACCTCCAGCTCCCGCCGGGTCAGCGCCTCGGCGGGGGTGCGCATCCGGTCCATCAGCCGGTGCGCCACCGAGGGCGCGAGCGCCGAGCGGCCCGCCGCCGCGGTGCGCACCGCGGCCGCCAGCTCCTGCGGCGGCGCGTCCTTGAGCAGATAGCCGCTGGCGCCCGCCTCGACGGCCGCCAGGATGTCCGCGTCGGAGTCGTAGGTGGTGAGGATGAGGACCCGGGGGCCGTCCGGCACGGCGGTGATCGTCGCCGTGGCCTCCGAGCCGTGCAGGCCCGCACCGAACTGGAGGTCCATCAGGACCACGTCGAAGCCGCCCGCCGCCGCCAGCGAGACGGCCCCCTCGGCGGTGGCGGCCTCACCGGCGACCTCGAAGTCCGGCTCGGTGTCCAGGACCGCGCGCAGCCCCGCCCGTACCACCGGATGATCGTCCGCCAGCAGCAGCCGGATCGCCTTCCCGCTCACGCCGCACGCCCCGCTTCCGTGTCCACGTTCGCTCCCGTTCCCCCGCCTGTCCCCGTTCCCGTACCGGCTTCCGCGACGGGCAGCGGCAGCGTGACCGCCACCGCCGTGCCCTGGCCCGGCGCCGACTCGACGCTCAGCGCACCGCCGAGGGACCCCGCCCGCGCCCGCATGGCGGGCAGCCCGAAGCCTCCGTCGCCGCGTTCGTGGACCGGGGCGGCGGACGGGTCGAAGCCCCGCCCGTCATCCACCACGTCCAGCGCCACGGAGGTGTCCATGAAGCTCAGCGTGATCTCCGCCCGGCCGGCCCCCGCATGGCGCACCGTGTTGGCCAGCGCCGACTGCGCGGTCCGCAGCAACGCCACCTCGTACGGGGTCGGCAGCTCCACCGGGGTCCCGCTGACCGCGAACCGCACGGTCAGGCCCGGCGCGGTCGTCCGGGCGCAGAGCCGCTCCAGGGCGCCGGCCAGCGAACCGTGCTCCAGATCCGGCGGTGTCAGCGCGCGGACGAAGGACCGGGCCTCGGCGAGATTGGCCTGCGCGGCCTCGCGGGCCGCCCGCACGTGCCCGGCGGCCGGAGCGTCCTCGGGCAGCGACCGCTCGGCGGCCCGCAGCAGCAACTGGATGCTGGACAGCCCCTGCGCGAGGGTGTCGTGGATCTCCCGGGCGAGGCGTTCGCGCTCGGCGAGGGTCCCGGCGGTACGTTCCGCCTCCGCCAGGTCGGCGCGGGTGGCGACGAGCTCCACGATCAGCTCCCGCCGCCGCTCGCTCTCCCGGAACAGGGCGTCGTACCCGAGGACCGTGGCGACGGCGACGGCCGCGCCGATCAGAGGGCCGATGAACGCCCCCGGCGCGATCTCCTGCCGGTGCACGACGAAGCTGGTGATCGCGGCGGCCGCGGTGACCACGACGGCGGGCAGCGCCCAGCGCATCGGCAGGAAGTGGAGCTGGAGGAAGTAGAGCGGGAAGGCGATCCACAGGGCGTCCGGCGACAGGACCAGCAGCACCGCCCACAGCGCCCACAACGCGCCCAGCCACCACGCCCCGGCCCGGCTGCCGGGCCGCACCGGAGCGAACAGGGCCCTGTCCCGGCCACCCCGCCGTACGGCGGAAGCCGACGCACCCGCCCCGCCTTCAGGGCGCCCGGCGGAGACCGACGCACCCGCCCCGCGTCCTGGAGACCCGGCGGAGACCGATGCCGCCCCCTCGTCCTCCGGGCGTACGGAGGAGACCAGCGCCCCCGCCGCGTACAGCGCCGCCGTCAGCAGCGCGACCGCCACGACCGCCGTCGTCCGCGGCCCGCCCTCGCCCACCGCCCGCACCACCACCAGGGCCAGCAGCCCCGCCAGCAGGGCGTGCAGGCAGAGCCGGAGGGCCGCCGTGACGTGGGTGTGCGAACGCGAATCCATGGTCTGTCCAGCGTAGCCGCGCCCCTCCCGGCCCCGGTCAATCGAAAGGTTGATCCCGGGCCCGTCCGCCGCGCGATGTCTTCCGGCCCCGGCCCGACGAGGCTGGAGCCATGTTCGTCGCATGGAGAGACCTCCGCTTCGCCAAGGGCCGGTTCGCCCTCATGGGCTCGGTCGTGGTGCTGATCACGCTGCTCGTGGGCCTGCTGTCCGGCCTCACCGCCGGTCTGGCCCGGGAGAACACCTCGGCCGTCACCGGGCTCGACGCCGACCACCTGGCGTTCGCCGCGCCCCCGGACGGGCAGGCCGAGTCGTTCACCAACTCGACCGTCCGCGAGGACGACTGGCGGGCCTGGGCGGCCCGGCCCGGCGTCGAGGCCGCGCAGCCGGTCGGCATCCATACGCTCAACGCCACCGCCGGGGAGCGGACCGCCGCCGTGTCCGCCTTCGGCGTCGAACCGGACGGCACCCTCGGCCCGGACGGGACCGGGCCAGGCCGCGTCGTGCTGTCGGAGAAGGCGGCCGAGGAACTGGACGTGTCGGCCGGGGACCGGATCGCACTCGGCCGGACCGAGCGCGAGGTCGCCGCCGTCACGGGGGACGCCGCCTACAGCCACACCCCCGTCGTCTGGACCACGCTCGACGACTGGCAGCAGATCGGCCACGACGGGGCGGGCCCCGCCGAACAGGCCACCGTGATCGCCCTGACCACCACCGGCGGCGCCGACCTCGCGGCGGGGGACGAGGCGGCGGGCACCAGCACGCTCACCCTCGACGACTCCCTCACCGCGATCGGCTCCTACCAGGCGGAGAACAGCTCCCTGCAGATGATGCGCGGCTTCCTCTTCGCCATCTCCGCACTCGTCATCGGGGCGTTCTTCACCGTCTGGACGATCCAGCGCAGCGGCGACGTGGCCGTGCTGAAGGCGCTCGGCGCGTCGACCCCGTACCTCCTGCGCGACGCGCTCGGCCAGGCCGTGGTCATGCTCGTCCTCGGTACGGGGGCGGGTACCGCGCTCGCCGCCGGAGCCGGGGCCCTGATCGGCGGGGGAGCGGTGCCGTTCGTCCTGGACACGGCGACCGTCCTCGTCCCGGCCGCCGTGATGATCGCCCTCGGCGCGCTAGGGGCCGCCCTGTCCATCCGGCGGATCACCGCCGTCGACCCGCTCACCGCACTCGGGAGTGCCCGATGACGCTCACCCTGACCGATGTCACCCTCACCTACCCGGACGGCGAAGGGCGGCTGACCGCCCTGGACCGGGTGTCGCTGGACGTGCCGCCGGGGACGCTGACCGCCGTCGTCGGGCCGTCCGGATCGGGCAAGTCCAGCCTGCTCGCGGCCGCAGCCACCCTGGTCACCCCGGACTCGGGCGAGGTCGTGGTGGCCGGTACGCCGACCGCCGGCCTCCACCGCGCCGGACGGGCCGCCCTGCGCAGGGAGCACATCGGCATCGTCTTCCAGCAGCCCAACCTGCTGCCCTCGCTCACCGCCGCCGAACAGCTCCAGGTGATGCGCCACCTCTCCGGCGGGCCGGCCCGCTCCGCCCGCCGCCGGGCCCTGGAGCTGCTGGACGCGGTCGGACTGGCCGACCGCGCCGACCGGCGGCCGCACCAGCTCTCGGGCGGTCAGCGCCAGCGGATCAACATCGCGCGGGCCCTGATGAACGAACCGGCCGTCCTGCTGGTCGACGAGCCGACCAGCGCGCTCGACCACGAGCGCGGCGCGGCCGTGCTGGACCTGCTGGTGACCCTGACCCGGGAACGCTCCACCGCCACGGTGCTGGTCACGCACGATCTGGCGCACCTGGACCGGATGGACCGCACGGTCACGATGGACGACGGCCGGCTGGCCACCGCACCGGCCCCGGTCTGAGACCGGGCCCGCCCGGGGGCAGGGCGGGGGCGGCCGGGAGCGGGGTGGGGCGGCGGGGAGGCGGAGCATCCGGTCAGGGCCGGATGCTCCGCCTCCCCGGCTACGCGGCCTCAGCCCCCGTTCGTCCCGTTGCTCGCCAGCGCGTCGGACAGCTCACCGGCGACCTGCTGGAGGATCGGCACGATCCGTTCCGTTGCCGCCTCCGTGACCCGTCCCGCCGGCCCGGAGATGGAGATCGCGGCCGAGGTGGGGGAGTTCGGCACGGAGACAGCGAGGCACCGCACCCCGATCTCCTGCTCGTTGTCGTCCACCGCGTACCCGGCCCGGCGCACCTGCTCCAGCGCGTCGAGGAAGCCCTCCGGGGTGGTGATCGTCTTCTCCGTGGCGGCCGGCATGCCCGTACGGGCGAGCAGTGCGCGGACCTCGTCGGCCGGGGTGTGCGCGAGGAGCGCCTTGCCCACGCCGGTGGAGTGGGGGAGGACCCGGCGGCCGACCTCGGTGAACATCCGCATGGAGTGCTTGGACGGCACCTGGGCGACGTACACGATCTCGTCCCCGTCCAGCAGCGCCATGTTCGCGGTCTCGCCGGTCTCCTCGACCAGCCGGCTGAGGTAGGGGCGGGCCCAGGTGCCCAGCAGCCGCGACGCGGACTCACCGAGCCGGATCAGGCGCGGGCCCAGCGCGTAGCGGCGGTTGGGCTGCTGGCGGACGTAACCGCAGACGACCAGGGTGCGCATCAGCCGGTGGATGGTCGGCAGGGGCAGCCCGCTGCTCGCGGACAGCTCGCTCAGCCCGACCTCGCCCCCGGCGTCCGCCATCCGCTCCAGCAGATCGAAGGCGCGCTCGAGGGACTGCACCCCGCCGCTGGGACCGGCGGGCTTGGAGTCGGCGGTGCTGGCGTGGGACGGCGGCACGTGGGCGATCCTTTCGAAGCGGAAGGCAAGGCAGCAGCCTACCGGGCGGCTTCCGATCGGCCCACTGCTCCCCGGTCGGCGTCCGTGCCGGTCAGGGCCTGTTTTGTCCGGGTGCCGACGGTCGGAGCGGACGGCTCCGCGCCGCCCCTCCTGGCCCATGCTACGTTCCGCAGTTCGAAAAACTACTTTTACTTTGTGGAAACCTCCAGTGGTCCCGGGGTGCCTGTCGGATGCGGCCGGGTGACCGTGGGGCGGGAGGAGGGCGAGGTCTCTTCGTGGCGGGCTCCGGCGGCCCGCGCGCCGGGGGGAGGGGTCTTGACGAGGGCGTTCCCCGCGTGAAGACTCCACCGCAGCTTCAACAGTTCGTTGAATTCCTGGAGTGAAGGAGCACGCGTGTCCGGTCAGGACGTGAACCTGGTACTGCGCTCGACGCGCGTCGTCACCCCCGAGGGAACCCGCCCGGCCTCGGTCGCCGTCGCCGGGGGAACGATCGACGCGGTCCTGGCGTACGACGCCGACGTGCCCGCGGGCGCCCGGCTGGAGGACTTCGGCGACGACGTCCTGCTGCCCGGACTGGTCGACACCCACGTCCATGTGAACGACCCCGGCCGCACCGAGTGGGAGGGGTTCTGGACCGCCACCCGCGCCGCCGCGGCCGGTGGCATCACCACCCTCCTGGACATGCCGCTCAACTCGCTCCCGCCGACCACCACCGTCGAGAACCTGCGGACCAAGCAGGGGGTCGCCGGGCCCAAGGCGCACGTCGACACCGGCTTCTGGGGCGGCGCGATCCCCTCCAACGTCAAGGACCTGCGCCCGCTGTACGAGGCCGGCGTCTTCGGCTTCAAGTGCTTCCTCTCGCCCTCCGGCGTCGAGGAGTTCCCCGAGCTGGACCAGGAGCAACTGGCCCGCTCCATGGCGGAGATCGCCGGGTTCGGCGGACTGCTCATCGTGCACGCCGAGGACCCGCACCACCTGGCCGACGCCCCGCAGCGCCCCGGCCCCGCCTACGCCGACTTCCTCGCCTCCCGCCCGCGCGACGCCGAGAACACCGCGATCGAAGGGCTCATCGCCCACGCCAGGCGGCTGAACGCCCGCGTCCACGTCCTGCACCTGTCCTCCAGCGACGCGCTGCCGCTGATCGCCGCCGCGAAGCGCGAGGGCGTCCGCGTCACCGTCGAGTCCTGCCCGCACTTCCTCACCCTCACCGCCGAGGAAGTCCCGGACGGGGCGACCGAGTTCAAGTGCTGCCCGCCGATCCGTGAGGCCGCCAACCAGGACGCCCTGTGGGCCGGCCTCGCCGACGGCACGATCGACTGCGTCGTCAGCGACCACTCGCCGTGCACCACCGACCTCAAGACCTCCGACTTCGCCTCCGCCTGGGGCGGCATCTCCTCCCTCCAGCTCGGCCTGCCCGCCATCTGGACCGAGGCCCGCCGCCGCGGCCACTCCCTCGACGACGTCGTCCGCTGGATGTCCGCCGCCCCCGCCGAACTCGCGGGACTGACCCGCAAGGGAGCCATCGAGGCGGGCCGTGACGCCGACTTCGCGGTCCTCGCACCCGAAGCGACCTTCACCGTCGACCCCGCCGAGCTCTTCCACCGCAACCAGGTCACCGCCTACGCCGGGAAGACCCTGCACGGCGTGGTCCGCTCCAGCTGGCTGCGCGGGGTCCGCATCGCCTCCGACGGCGAACTCGCCGAGCCCACCGGCCGCCTCCTCGAACGCGACCGCTGACCGGGCCCACCGAACGCTCCTCCCGCACGCGACCACCGACGAGCCCGCCGCCCCGACGCGCCCACCGCCCCGAAAGGAACGCCCCACCATGACGGACGCCGCGATACCCCGCTTCACCGGTGATGCCCGCCCGTACGCGGGAGGCGACCCGTACGCCGACCACCGCACCGCCGACTTCCCCTTCACCCACCTCGTCGATCTGGCCGACCGCTGCCTCGGGGCCGGGGTCATCGCGGCCAACGACGAGTTCTTCGCCGAGCGCGAGAACCTGCTCAAGCCCGGGCCCGCCGTCTTCGACCCGGAGCACTTCGGCCACAAGGGCAAGGTCATGGACGGCTGGGAGACCCGCCGCCGGCGCGGGGCGAGCGCCGCCGAACCGCACCCCACCGCCGACGACCACGACTGGGCCCTCGTCCGCCTCGGCGCACCCGGCGTCGTCCGGGGCATCGTCCTGGACACCGCCCACTTCCGCGGCAACTACCCGCAGGCCGTCTCCGTCCAGGCGACGGCCCTGCCCGGCGCGCCGTCCCCCGAGGACCTGCTCGCCCCCGACGTGAAGTGGACGACGCTCGTTCCCCGTACGGCGGTCGGCGGCCACGCGGCCAACGGCTTCGCCGTCGACGTCGAGCAGCGCTTCACCCACCTGCGGGTCAACCAGCACCCGGACGGCGGAATCGCCCGGCTGCGCGTGTACGGCGAAGTCGTCCCGGACCCCGCCTGGCTCGCCGCCCTCGGCACGTTCGACCTGGCGGCCCTGGAGAACGGCGGCCAGGTCGAGGACGCCTCCGACCGCTTCTACTCCCCGGCCACCAACACCATCCAGCCCGGCCGCTCGCGCAAGATGGACGACGGCTGGGAGACCCGCCGCCGGCGCGACCGGGGCAACGACTGGATCAGCTACCGCCTCGCCGCCCCGTCCGAGATCCGGGCCGTCGAGATCGACACCGCCTACCTCAAGGGCAACGCGGCCGGCTGGGCGAGCCTGTCGGTACGGGACGGGGAGGACGGCGACTGGACCGAGATCCTGCCCCGGACCCGGCTCCAGCCCGACACCGACCACCGCTTCGTGCTCGACGCGGCCGCCCGCGCCACCCACGTACGGGTCGACATCTTCCCGGACGGCGGCATCTCCCGGCTGCGGCTCCACGGCTCGCTCACCGAGGACGGCGCCGCCGCGCTGGCCGCCCGCCACCGGGAGCTCGGCGGCTGATCCCGTACGCGCTCGGCGCACCGCGGTCGCAGGGGGATCGCGGTGCGTCCTGCAGGCCACGCCGGGGGAGGGTGTGCCAGGCTGGCCGGGGTGTGGGAGCGGGCCCGAAGGGCAGGTGAACCGCACCGTCCGACGTCTCGACCAGGAGCACCCCCATGATCTGCATCGCCGTCAAGTTCACCGCACTCGTCGACGAGCGCGACAACTGGCTCCCCCGTCTGGAGGACTTCACCGTCGCCACCCGCAGCGAGCCCGGCAACGTCTTCTTCGACTGGTCCTACAGCGTGGAGAACCCCAACGAGTTCGTCCTGCTGGAGGCGTTCGCCGACGCGGCGGCGGGCGAGGCGCACGTGAACTCGGACCACTTCAAGGCGGCGATCGAGACGATGTCGGACATGGTCGCCGACGTTCCCGAGATCATCAACGTCGAGGTGGAGGGCGCCGGCTGGTCCCGCATGGCGGAGGTCACCCCGCGCGAGCGGTGACGGCCGCCCCGCGCGAGCGGGGACGACGCCGGCCCCGGCGCGGCGGCGCTGCCGAATGCCGCCGCGCCGGGGAACGTGCCCCGCGCTCAGAACTCCTCGTGGGACTCCGGGTCGCCGCCGAACCGCCGCTGCCGCCCGGACGAGAGGGTCGTCAGCTCCTGCGCCGTCAGCTCGAACCCGAACAGGTCGAGGTTCTCCCGCTGCCGCCCCGGGTCGGCGGACTTCGGGATCGGCACCGCGCCCAGCTGCGTGTGCCAGCGCAGCACCACCTGGCCGGGCGTCACCCCGTGGTCCCGCGCGATCGCCACGGTCGTCGGGTCCTCCAGCACCTCACGGCCCCGGGCCAGCGGGCTCCAGCTCTCCGTGAGGACGCCCTTGGCCGCGTGCACCGCCCGCAACTCCTCCTGCGGCAGCAGCGGATGCATCTCGATCTGGTTGACGGACGGCAGGACGCCCGTCTCCAGCTCCAGCCGCTCCAGGTGCGCGGCGGTGAAGTTGGAGACGCCGATCGAGCGGACCAGTCCGTCCTCGCGCAGCCGGACCATCGCCTTCCAGGTGTCGACGTACTTGTCGACGCGGGGCAGCGGCCAGTGGATCAGGTACAGATCGACGTACTCGACGCCCAGCCGGGCCCGCGACTCCTCGAACGAGGCGAGCGTCTCCTCGTACCCGTGGTGGCGTCCGGGCACCTTCGTGGTGAGGCGGACCTCCTCGCGGGGGACTCCGCTGCGGGCGATGCCCCGGCCGGTTCCGGTCTCGTTGCCGTAGTTGAGGGCCGTGTCGATGAGCCGGTAGCCGAGCCCGAGGGCCCCGGCGACGGCCTCCTCGGCCGCCGCGTCGTCCAGCGGGTAGGTGCCGAGCCCCACCGCCGGGAGCCGCGTGCCGTCGTTGAGCGCGTGATCCGGTGTGCCGGACATGTGCTGGTCCCGTCCTTCCCGTCGCTGCCCCGTCCCGGCCAGCGTAGGGCCGGGGCGGGTACGGGGCAGCCGGGCGCGAGGTGCCGGGCGGGGCGCCGGCGCGGAGGGCTTCCCGCTCACGCACCGGCGGGCGGCGGTGGCCGGCACCCGGTCACCGGCCCCGCCGCTCAGGCCGCGTGGCCGCCGTCCACGACCAGCTCGGTGCCGGTGATGAACCCCGCCTCGGCGCTCGCGAGGTACGCGATCAGCGAGGCGACCTCCTCCGCCGTGCCGAACCGGCCCAGGGAGGTCGCCGCCCGCTGCCCCTCGGCGAGCGGCCCGTCCGCCGGGTTGAGATCGGTGTCCACCGGGCCGGGCTGGACCAGGTTCACCGTGATGCCGCGCGGCCCCAGCTCGCGGGCGAGCGGTTTGGTCAGTCCGATCAGGGCGGACTTGCTGAGCCCGTAGAGGGTCGATCCGGGCCCGCCCGTGTACCGGGTCAGGGCGGTGCCCACCGAGACGATCCTGCCCCCGTCGGCCAGCCGCTCCGCAGCGGCCCGGCAGGCGAGGAAGACCGCCCGCACGTTCACCGTCAGCGTCCGGTCCACCTGCTCCCCGGTCAGCTCCCCGATCGGCGCGAGGAGGCCGATGCCCGCGTTGTTGACCAGGACGTCGAGCCGGCCGAGCGCGTCCGCCGCCCGGTGCACGGCGTCGGCGGCGGCCCCGGCGTCGGCCGCGTCGCAGCGCAGGGCCACGCCCCGGCGGCCGAAGCCCTCGATCCCTGCGACGACCGCGTGGGCCGCTGCCTCGTCCTGTACGTAGGTGACGGCGACGTCCGCGCCGTCCCGGGCGAGCCGGAGCGCGGTCGCGGCGCCGATGCCCCGGCTGCCCCCGGTGACCAGGGCGGCCCGGCCCGTGAGACCGGTGGGAACGGCGGGGGAGAGGGTGCTGGACATGGCTGGTTCCTCGCTGATCGGGATGCCGTCGCTCCGACGACGTCCCTCAGCAAACGCGCCCCGTGCCCCGCGCACCGGCGGGTATCGGACACCCACGCCCGCTGGGCCACCCGCTCCCGTCCGGTCACGCCCCCCGTCGGGTCACCTACGTCCGCCCGGACGCTCACGCCCGCCCGGGTACCCGCTCCCGCCCGGGTACCCGCTGCCGTCCGGAAGCCCGGGCCCGCCGAGTCGCCCACCGCCCGGATGCCCGCGCCCGCCCGGGCGGCTCATGGCGAGGGCGGCTGGGCGGGGAGGTGCGCGGAGGCGGGGTGGGAGGGGGGCTGGGCCGGAAGGCACGCGGGAAGCCGCGCGGGATCCGTCGCCGCCGCCCGCAGCCGCACCAGGATGGCCCGCGCCGCCTTCTCGTAACCGAGGTTGTTGTTCTGCAGCACCGACTCCGCGTTGGCCAGCTCCAGCAGGGCGATCACCTCGAAGGCGAGCTGGCACACATCGGTGTCCTCGGCCAGCTCCCCGGTGGCGCGGGCCTCCTCGATCGTCTGCTCGACGAAGGTGACCCAGCCCGTCTGCGCGGAGGCCAGAGCGTCGTGCACCTTGCCGCCCCGCGCGTCGAACTCGGCGGTCGCCGCGTAGAAGAAGCAGCCGCCGCGGAAGACGCGGTCCCGGGAGTAGGCGATCCACGCCTCGCACATCCGCCAGAGCCGGCCGAGCCCCGGCGGCACCGACCGGGTGGGGCGCAGCACATGGTCGACGTAGACCGCCACCGCCGACCGCACGGTCGCGAGCTGGAGCCCCTCCTTCGAGCCGAACAGCGCGAAGACCCCGCTCTTGCTCAGCCCCAGCTCGGTGGCCAGCCTCCCCAGCGACAGGCCCTCCAGCCCTTCGACCGAGGCGATCTGCACCGCCCGCCCCAGGATCAGCTGCCGGGTACGTTCCCCGCGCTCGACCCGCCCGTCCGCCCTTACCGACGTCATGTGACCACTCCGTGCCTCAGAGTTATCGAGGCGTCAGTCTAGGGATCGGCGGAGTCGCCGACGGACCGGTTCCCGCCCCTCCGGACGGCCCGACCGCCCCTGACCACGGGAGTTGCCCGGGAACATGCCGACCCTTACGACAGGTGTTCCTTTTCCGGCCGGGGCGCGGGGCGCGGCGTCCGGGGGACGGGCGCCCTCCGGAGCGGCGCCGCACCTTCCGGGAGACGGCCTTCCGCCGGGCCCCGTCAGCTCTTGATCGCGTCCGCGGCGATCATCACGGCCGCCCCCGCGACGATCAGCACGATGTTGACGAACAGCATGCGGTCGCTGAGGAAATCGATGTGCCGCACCAGCGTCCACAGCCGGAACCAGCCCGTCCACTCGTACAGCAGCCCGCCCACGCCCTGGAGGAAGACCAGGAACCCGATCGTCTCGACGATTTTCTTCATGCGCCGAGCCTCTCCCCGAGGCCGGGCCCACCGCGTCGTCCGAGGGTCCCCGCGGCCCCGCCGAAAGTAGCGGACCGTACGACTTTGGTCGCCGCCCGGCCCACGACGCCGCCCGGGCGGCCGGGAGCTGCGTAACTTTGTCGATATGACGCGCACCGAGTACCGCTGGCTGCTCCCCTCGGCCATGGCCGACCCCGAGCTGCCGGACGACCGGCTCCGGGGGCGGCGGACCGTGCGGGACTGGGCCGTCGACATCACCGCCTTCCTCATCGCCGCGGGCATCGGTCTGCTCGCCCTCGGCACCATCGAGGCCGACGAGACCACGGCGGACGTCGTCGTGTTCGTGGACTCGGTGGTCGGCGCGGTCGCGTGCTGCGCCCTCTGGCTCCGGCGGCGCTGGCCCGTCGGCCTCGCGGTCGCCCTGACCGTCCTGTCCGCCGTCGAGCCCGTGGCCGCCGGGGCGCTGCTGGTGGCCCTGTTCAGCCTCGCCGTCCACCGGCCGTTCAAGCCGGTCGCGATCGTGGGCGCGCTCGCCCTGGCCCTGGTGCCGCTGCAGCCGTTCCTGCGCCCCGACCCCACGACCGGCTACCTCGCCTCGGTCATCTTCGGCGCCCTGCTGATCCTGCTGGTGATCAGCTGGGGCATGGCCGTACGCTCCCGGCGCCAGCTCGTCGTCACCCTGCGGGAACGGGCCCACCGCGCCGAGGCCGAGGCGGAGCTGCGCGCCGAACAGGCCCAGCGGCTCGCCCGGGAGGCCATCGCCCGCGAGATGCACGACGTCCTGGCCCACCGGCTCACCCTGCTCAGCGTGCACGCCGGCGCCCTCGAATTCCGGCCCGACGCCCCGGCCGCCGAGGTCGGCCGGGCGGCCGGCGTCATCCGCGACAGCGCCCACGAAGCGCTCCAGGACCTCCGGGAGATCATCGGCGTCCTGCGCGGGCCCGGCGACGCGGACGAGGGCCACCGGCCGCAGCCCACTCTCGCCACCCTGGAGGCCCTGGTCGCCGAGTCCCGGCTCGCGGGCATGAAGGTGGCCCTCGACAACCGGGTCACCGACCCCGGCGAAGCGCCCGCCGCCACCGGCCGCACGGTCTACCGGATCGCGCAGGAGTGCCTGACCAACGCCCGCAAGCACGCACCCGGCACCGAGGTATCCCTCACCGTCGACGGCGGCCCCGGCGAGGGACTCACCGTCGTGGTGGAGAACCCCGCTCCCACCGAGCCCTTCGAGCGCGTACCCGGCTCCGGCCAGGGGCTCATCGGCCTCACCGAACGCGCCACCCTGGCCGGGGGAGCGCTGGAGCACGGCCCGACGAAGGACGGCGGCTTCGCGGTCCGGGCCCGTCTGCCGTGGCCCGCGCCGTGACGCCCGCCGCGCGGGGGCCGGGGACCGGCCGGTCGGATGCGGGCACTGACTGGTCGGGCAAGGGTGCCTTCCGGTCGGACAAGGGCACCGGCCGGTCGGGTACGGGCACCGGCTGGCTACGGTGGCCGTCATGATCACCCCGCCGTCCCCGCCGTCCCCGCCGTCCCCGGACTCCGCCACGCCCCCGCCCGTCCGGCTGCTGATCGTCGACGACGACCCGCTGGTCCGGGCGGGGCTGACCCTCATGCTCGGCGGCGGCCAGGGCGTCGACATCGTCGGGGAGGGCGCGGACGGCAGCGAGGTCGAGGAACTGGTCGAACGCCTGCGCCCCGACGTGGTCCTGATGGACATCCGGATGCCGGTCATGGACGGGCTCACCGCCACCGAACGGCTGCGCCGACGCCCCGACGCCCCCGAGGTCGTCGTCCTCACCACCTTCCACGCCGACGAGCAGGTGCTGCGGGCGATCCGGGCCGGGGCGGCCGGATTCGTCCTGAAAGACACCCCGCCGGCCCTGATCCTCGACTCAGTCCGCCGGGTCGCCGCCGGGGACCCGGTGCTCTCGCCCACCGTCACCCGCCAGTTGATGGCCCGCGCCGCAGGCGGCGGAGGCGACGACCGGGCAGACCGCGCCGCCCGCGCACGCAGGCGTTTCGACCAACTCGCCGAGCGGGAGCGGGAGGTCGCCGTCGCCGTCGGACGTGGCGGCTCCAACGCCGAGATCGCGGGTTCGCTGTACCTCAGCGTCGCCACCGTCAAGACGCACGTCTCACGGATTCTCGCCAAACTGGATCTCAACAACCGCGTCCAGATCGCCCTGTTGGTCCACGACGCGGGCCTCCTCGACACGGACGGACAGGAAGGCGATCTACGCTGACCGCAGCGGTCCGGACCGGGACGGGCCCGCGACGGGAGAGGGGCTGCCCACCATGGCCGTGCTCGATCTGCGGAACCTGCCGGAGTTCACCTCCGACCCGTATCCGTACTACGCCAAGCTCCGCGCCGAGGGCCCCGTGCACATCGTGCGCACCGAGGACATGGAGCGGATCTGGCTGATCGTCGGATACGAGGAGGGCCGCGCCGCACTCGCCGACCAGCGGTTCGGCAAGGACTGGCGCACCACCGGCCGTTGGGAGGCGTCCGAGGCCCTGCTCAGCGCCAACATGCTGGAGCTGGACGCCCCGCACCACACACGGCTGCGCCGGCTCGTCGTCCGCGAGTTCACCGCCCGGCGCGTCGAGGCGCTGCGCCCGCGCGTCACCGAGGTCACCGGGCAGCTCCTCGACGCGATGGAGGCCCGGGGCTCCGCCGACCTGGTCGACGCGCTCGCCTTCCCGCTGCCGATGACCGTGATCTGCGAACTCCTCGGCGTCCCCGACATCGACCGCGACGCCTTCCGGGCGCTCTCGAACGGCATCGTCACTCCCACCCGGGAGCAGCGCGACGCCGACCCGGCCGGTGCGATGAGCGACTACCTCGTCGAGCTCATCGCCGGCAAACGCCGCTCGCCCGGGGACGACCTGCTGAGCGCGCTCATCCACGCCGCCGACGAGGACGGCGACCGGCTCTCGTCCGCCGAACTCGTCGGCATGGCGTTCCTGTTGCTGGTCGCCGGGCACGAGACCACCGTCAATCTGATCGCCAACGGCGTCCGGGCGCTGCTCGACCACCCGCGCCAACTCGCCCTGCTGCGGGCCGAACCGGAACTCATCGACGGTGCGGTGGAGGAGATGCTCCGCTACGACGGCCCGGTGGAGACCGCCACCTTCCGCTTCGCCCGCGAGGACGTGCGGATCGGATCCACCGTGATCCCGCGCGACGAGGCGGTGCTCGTCGCCCTGGCCTCCGCCGACCGCGACCCCGCCCGCTTCCCCGACGCGGACGCCTTCGACATCCGGCGCGAGCCCCAGGGGCACCTCGGCTTCGGCCACGGCGCGCACTACTGCCTGGGCGCACCGCTCGCCCGGATGGAGGCCCGCATCGCCGTCGCCGCCCTGCTGGAACGCTTCCCCGGCCTCGCCCGCGACCCGTTCGGCGGCGAACCGGACTGGCTGCCGGGCCTGTTGATGCGCGGGGTGCGGACGCTGCCGGTGTGCTGGTGAGGGCCGCTGCCCCCACCGGTCCGGGATGTGACACCTCTCGAAGGGAACCGTGTTGGCCACCGAACCCCTGACCGATCTCGCCGCGTTCGGCGAGCAGTTCACCCGCGACCCCTACCCCGTCTACGCCGCGCTGCGGGAGAAGGGCCCGGTCCACCGGGTGCGGATCCCCGAGGGCGCGGACGCCTGGCTCGTCGTCGGCCACGAACTCGGCCGCACCCTCCTCGCCGACCAGCGCTTCTCCAAGCACTGGAGCCGCGCCTCGCCCGCGCTCGGCGTCGTCAAGGTCTCCTCCGGCACCTCGATGCTCAGCACGGACGCCCCCGACCACACCCGGCTGCGCAAACTCGTCGCCCGCGAGTTCACTCCGCGCCGGATGGAGCGGCTCGCGCCACGCGTCCAGGAGATGACCGACGCCCTGCTCGACACGATGCTCTCCGCCCCGGACCGCACGGCGGACCTCGTCGAGGCGCTCTCCTTCCCGCTGCCCATGTCGGTGATCTGCGAGCTGCTCGGCGTCCCGTCCCTGGACCGGGAGAAGTTCCGCACCTGGTCCGGCCGGGCGCTCTCCTCCACCGACCGCGCCGTGCGCGCCGCGTCGGCCGAGGCGATGACCGCGTACATCTCCGGACTGCTGGACGACAAGCGCGCGCAGTCCGGTGACGACGACCTGCTGAGCGCGCTCATCCACACCGCCGACGAGGACGGCGACCAGCTCTCCGGCGACGAACTGGTCGGCATGGCCTGGCTGTTGCTGGTCGCCGGGCACGAGACCACCGTCAACCTCATCACCAACGGCGTGCACCACCTCCTCGCCCATCCCGACCAACTGGCCCTGCTGCGAGCCGACTTCTCCCTGATCGACAACGCGGTGGAGGAGATCCTGCGGTTCGAGGGGCCGGTGGAGACCCCCACGTACCGCTTCACCACCGAACCGGTCGAGATCGGCGGGACGGTGATCCCCGGCGGCGGCGAGCTGGTGCTTGTCGCCCTGTCGGACGCCAACCGGGACCCGGCGCGCTACCCCGACGGGTCACGGTTCGACATCACCCGTGACGCCCGGGGCCACCTCGCCTTCGGCCACGGCATCCACTACTGCCTGGGCGCGCCGCTGGCCCGCATCGAGGCCCGGATCGCGATCCGGTCGCTGCTGGAACGCTGCCCGGACCTGCGGCCGGCCGCCGACCCGGCGACGCTGGAATGGCGCTCGGGGATGCTCATCCGGGGGCCGCTGACCCTGCCGGTCGCCTGGTAGCGGGGGCGGCCGCCGCACGACGGTGCGGTGCGGGCGGGCGTCGCCTGCCCGCACCGGATAGCCCTGCCCGCACGGGACAGCCCCGCGCCGTCTCGTCCGGCCCCCGAGGGCCCCGGGCGGGTCCGGCTCAGCCGCCGGGGATCTCCGTCATGGCGACCGGCCGCCGCTCCCGGCGGGAGATCTCGCACGCCTCCGCAATCCGCAGGGCGTGCAGGGCCTCTCGCCCGTCGCACGGATTGGCCAGCTCGCCGCGGACCACGCGCAGGAACGCGTCCAGCTCCGCCTCGTACGCCGGGGCGAACCGCTCCAGGAACCCCGGCCAGGGCTTCGCCGGGGCGCCGGGGCCGTCCGGCTCGGCCGAGGTCAGCGGCGTGCGGTCGTCCAGGCCGACGGCGAGCTGGTCCAGCTCCCCGGCCAGCTCCATCCGTACGTCGTACCCGGCGCCGTTGCACCGGGTCGCGGTGGCGGTGGCGAGCGTCCCGTCGTCCAGGGTGAGCAGGACGGCGGCGGTGTCCACGTCCCCGGCCGCCCGGAACATCGCGGGCCCGGCGTCGGACCCGGTGGCGTACACCTCGCCCACCTCCCGGCCCGTCACCCAGCGCAGGATGTCGAAGTCGTGCACGAGGCAGTCGCGGTACAGCCCGCCGGAGAGCGGGAGGTAGGCGGCGGGCGGCGGGGCCGGGTCCGAGGTGGTCGCCCGCACGGTGTGCAGCCGGCCGAGCCTCCCCTCCGCCACCGCCGCCCTCGCCTCGCCGTACCCCGCGTCGAAGCGCCGCATGAAGCCGAGCTGGAGCACGCTGCCCGCCGCCTCGACCTCCGCCAGGGCGGCCAGCGTGCCGGGCAGGTCCAGCGCGATCGGCTTCTCGCAGAAGACCGGCAGCCCGGCGCGGGCCGCTCGCGCGATGAGCCCGGCGTGGGCCGAGGTCGCCGAACAGATCACCACGGCGTCGGGCAGCCCCCGGGCCCCGCCCGCCCCGGTGAACAGGTCCTCCACCGCGACGGCCGACGCCCCGGTCCGTACGGCGGTGCGCGCCGCCCGTTCGGGGTCCGCGTCCGCCAGCAGCAGGGCGTCCACGACAGGGTGGCGGCTCAGCGCCTCCGCATGGAATGTGCCGATCCGTCCCGTTCCGATCAGTCCGATGCGCATGGGCCCAAGGTCTCGTCAGCCCGGTCGTCATGTCAAGCGTTTGTCCTGACAAATGGCGGTCCGCCCGGCAGTGGTGCACGGACCGACGTGCCATGGCTTTGTCCGGACAAGCGAACTACGCTCGCCCCGTGACCGCACATGGAACCGACCGGCCGCTGCCGCTGAGCGTGGACCGCACCAGCCCGGTGCCGCTCTACTTCCAGCTGGCGCAGCAGCTGGAGGCCGCCGTGGAGGAGGGCCGGCTGGCCCCCGGCACCCTGCTCGGGAACGAGATCGACCTCGCCGCCCGCCTCGGCCTGTCCCGGCCGACCGTCCGCCAGGCCATCCAGTCGCTGGTGGACAAGGGCCTGATGGTGCGCCGCCGGGGCGTCGGCACCCAGGTCGTCCACCGCCGGGTCCGCCGCCCGCTGGAGCTCAGCTCGCTCTACGACGACCTGGAGGAGGCGGGACAGCGCCCCACCACCACCGTGCTGCGCGCCACCGCGGAACCGGCGGGCGCCGAGGCTGCCGCCGCGCTCGGCGTCGCGGAGGGCAGCGAGGTGCTCCTCGTCGAGCGGCTGCGCGGCGCCCACGGCGAACCGATGGCCCTCCTGCGCAACCATCTGCCGCCGGGGCTGCTGTCCCCGCGCACCGAGGAGCTGGAGGCGACCGGCCTCTACCGCCTGCTGCGGGCGGCCGGGATCACCCTGCACAGCGCCCGCCAGTCCGTGGGCGCGCGCGCCGCGACCGCACAGGAGGCCGCCGCCCTGGACGAGGAGCCGGGAGCGCCGCTGCTGACGATGGAACGGATCACGTACGACGCCACGGGGCGGGTGGTCGAGTTCGGCTCACACGTCTACCGGGCGACGCGGTACGCGTTCGAGTTCCATCTCCTGGCCCGCCCCTGAGGCGCGGCGCCCCGCGCGAAGGCCCGTCCCCCGCCGCCGTACGAGCCGAAACAGTCCGGGCACACGGGTTGCGCTCGGCCGCCCCGTGCCCCAGGCTCCGTGTCCGTCGGGCGCTCGGGGATACTTGGGCAGCGGCCCGGGGCCGTACACAATCCGGCCCGGTCGAGCGAAGCGCACAGCGAGCAGTATGAAGAAGGGCACGGGCGTCGTGGCAAGGGTTCGGACAGGGGTACGCGCGATGGGCGCCGTGCTGGCAGTGGCGCTGGTCGCCTCCCTCGCGGGATGCAGCAGCACCGGCGGCAAGCGCGCCGAGGAACGCGCGGCCGCCGCCGCCGAGGGGCGGTCCGCGGTGAACACGCCGCGCTGGACCTTCGCGATGGTCACCCACTCGGGCGACGGCGACACCTTCTGGGACATCGTCCAGAAGGGCGCCGAGCAGGCCGCCCTCAAGGACAACATCAACTTCATCTACTCGCACAACGACGAGGGCAACCAGCAGGCCCAGCTCGTCCAGACCGCGATCGACAAGAAGGTCGACGGGCTGATCGTCTCGCTGGCCAAGCCCGACGCGATGAAGGCCGTGGTCGCCAAGGCCGTCAAGGCGGGCATCCCGGTCGTCACCGTCAACTCCGGCTCCGCCGAGTCCAAGGAGTTCGGGGCGCTCACCCACATCGGCCAGGACGAGGCGATCGCCGGCGAGGCCGTCGGCGACGAGCTGAACGCCCGGGGCCGCAAGAAGGCCCTGTGCGTCCTCCACGAGCAGGGCAACGTCGGCCACGAGCAGCGCTGCGCCGGAGCGAAGAAGACCTTCGACGGCACCCTGCAGAACCTGTACGTCGACGGCACCAACATGCCCGACGTCACCGCGTCCATCGAGGCCAAGCTCCAGTCCGACCAGGACATCGACGCGGTCGTCACCCTCGGCGCCCCCTTCGCCGACGCGGCCGTCCAGGCCAAGCAGACGGCGGGCAGCAAGGCCGAGATCGACACCTTCGACCTCAACGCCAAGGTGGCCACCGGCCTCCAGAGCGACAAGCTCGGCTTCGCCGTCGACCAGCAGCCCTACCTCCAGGGCTACCAGGCCGTCGACCTGCTCTGGCTCTACCGCTACAACCGCAACGTGCTCGGCGGCGGCCTGCCCGTCCTCACCGGACCCCAGGTGATCACCAAGGACGACGCCGACGCCCTCGCCGACTTCACCAAGCGGGGCACCCGATGAGCGGCTCCACCGCCGCGCCGGACCGTCCCGACGAACGCCTGGTGCGCACCTCGCCGCTGCGCAAGCTCCTCGGCCGCCCCGAACTGGGCTCGGTCGTCGGCGCCGCCGCCGTCTTCCTGTTCTTCGCGATCGTCGCCGACAGCTTCCTGCGGGCCTCCAGCTTCGGCACCGTGCTGTACGCGGCCTCCGTCCTCGGCATCATGGCCGCCCCGGTCGCGCTGCTGATGATCGGCGGCGAGTTCGACCTCTCGGCCGGTGTCCTGGTGACCAGCTCGGCGCTGGTCTCCTCGATGTTCAGCTACCAGATGACGGCCAACGTCTGGGTCGGCGTCCTCGTCTCGCTGCTCGTCACGCTCGCCATCGGCGCGTTCAACGGCTTCATGCTGACCCGCACCAAACTGCCCAGCTTCATCATCACGCTCGGCACCTTCCTGATGCTGACCGGCCTGAACCTCGGCTTCACCAAGCTGATCAGCGGCACCGTCTCCACCAAGGGCATCGGCGACATGGAGGGCTTCGACTCGGCCCACGCCCTGTTCGCCTCCACACTGACCCTCGGAAGCATCCAGCTCAAGGTGACGATCCTGTGGTGGATCGCCCTGGTCGCCGTCGCCACCTGGATCCTGCTCCGTACCCGCTTCGGCAACTGGATCTTCGCCGTCGGCGGCGAGGCAGACGCCGCCCGCGCGGTCGGCGTCCCGGTCATCCGCACCAAGATCGGGCTGTACCTGGGCGTCGCCTTCGCCGCCTGGGTCTCCGGCCAGCACCTGCTGTTCAGCTACGACGTCGTCCAGTCCGGCGAGGGCGTCGGCAACGAGCTGACGTACATCATCGCCGCCGTCATCGGCGGCTGCCTGATCACCGGCGGCTACGGCTCCGCGATCGGCTCGGCGGTCGGCGCCTTCATCTTCGGCATGACCAGCAAGGGCATCGTGTACGCCGAGTGGAACCCGGACTGGTTCAAATTCTTCCTGGGAGCCATGCTGCTCCTGGCCACCCTGCTCAACGCGTGGGTGCGCAAGCGCGCGGAGGCGACGACATGACGGCCACCCCCGACAGCACCGCGGGAGCGACCGCCGGAGCCCAGGCCGACGCGGAGCCGCCGACCGGTTCCGGACCCCTGGTCGAGCTGGACGACGTCTCCAAGTTCTACGGCAACATCAAGGCCCTGGAACACGTCTCGCTGGAGGTCCACGCCGGGGAGATCACCTGCGTCCTCGGCGACAACGGCGCCGGGAAGTCCACCCTCATCAAGATCATCGCGGGGCTGCACCGGCACGACGGCGGACGCTTCCTGATCGAGGGCGAGGAGACCGTCCTCGCCAACCCGCGCGACGCCCTGGACCGGGGCATCGCCACCGTCTACCAGGACCTCGCCGTCGTCCCGCTGATGCCGGTCTGGCGGAACTTCTTCCTCGGCTCCGAGCCCACCACCGGCTTCGGCCCCTTCAAGCGCCTCGACGTCCGCATGATGCGCGAGACGACCCGTACGGAACTGCTCCGCATGGGCATCGACCTGCGCGACGTCGACCAGCCCATCGGCACCCTGTCCGGCGGCGAGCGCCAGTGCGTGGCCATCGCCCGCGCCGTCTACTTCGGCGCCAAGGTCCTCGTCCTGGACGAGCCGACCGCCGCACTGGGCGTGAAGCAGTCCGGCGTGGTCCTCAAGTACGTGGCGGCCGCCCGCGACGCCGGGCTCGGCGTGGTCCTCATCACGCACAACCCGCACCACGCCCACCTCGTCGGCGACCGGTTCGTCCTCCTCAAGCGCGGCGTGATGTCCGGCAGCCACACCAAGGACGACATCACGCTGGACGAACTGACCCGGCAGATGGCGGGCGGCAGCGAGCTGGAGGAGCTCAGCCACGAGCTGGAACGCACCCCGGCCCCCACCCTCCCGGGCGCGTCCACCGCGACCGACGACACCCCCTGACCCGGGGCCCGCTCCGGCGCGGCCGGCCCCGGTCGTCGGTCGGCCGGGTCCGGGCAGTGGCAGAATCGACCGCGGCGGGCGCCGTCCGCCGCCGGCCGCGACCGCGACCGGGCCCCGAGACCCCGCAGGGACGATGAGCACGTACCGCGACTTCGCACACCGCGGCTCAGCCCGCGCCACCGTCCTCAAGACCGTCGGCACCAAGGAACGCCGCTCGCACCTGTCCGCCCCCCGGGTCCCCACGGTCGGGATCGACATCGGCGGCACCAAGGTGATGGCGGGCGTCGTCGACGCGGACGGCACCATCCTGGAGCAGGTGCGCACCGAGACGCCCGACAAGTCCAAGAGCCCCAAGGTCGTCGAGGACACCATCGTCGAACTGGTCCTGGACCTCTCCGACCGGCACGACGTCCACGCCGTCGGCATCGGCGCGGCGGGCTGGGTGGACGCCGACCGCTCCAAGGTGCTGTTCGCCCCCCATCTGGCCTGGCGCGACGAGCCCCTGCGCGACGCCCTCGCCTCCCGCCTCGTCGTCCCCGTCATGGTCGACAACGACGCCAACACCGCCGCCTGGGCGGAGTGGCGCTTCGGAGCGGGCCGGGGCGAGGACCACCTCGTCATGATCACCCTCGGTACGGGCATCGGCGGCGCGATCCTGGAGGACGGCCGGGTCAAGCGCGGCAAGTACGGGGTGGCCGGTGAGTTCGGCCACATGCAGGTGGTCCCCTCGGGCCACCGCTGCCCCTGCGGCAACCGCGGCTGCTGGGAGCAGTACAGCTCCGGCAACGCCCTGGTCCGCGAGGCCCGGGAACTGGCCGCCGCCGACTCCCCGGTGGCGCACTACCTGCTGGACCGGGTGAAGGGGAACGTCTCCGACATCACCGGGCCCCTCATCACCGAACTGGCCCGCGAGGGCGATGCGATGTGCATCGAACTCCTCCAGGACATCGGCCAGTGGCTCGGCGTCGGCATCGCCAACCTGGCCGCCGCGCTCGACCCCTCCTGCTTCGTCATCGGAGGCGGTGTCAGCGCCGCCGACGACCTCCTGATCAACCCCGCCCGCGACGCCTTCAAACGCCACCTCACCGGCCGCGGCTACCGCCCCGAGGCCCGTATCGCGAAGGCGCAGCTCGGCCCCGAGGCGGGTATGGTCGGCGCCGCGGACCTGGCCCGGCTGGTCGCCCGCCGCTTCCGCCGGGCCAACCGGCGCCGCGTCGAGCGGTACGAGCGGTACGCCCAGATCTACGACCAGGCGGCGAGCACCATCCGCAACACGCGGCCCACCCGTACCGTCGACTGAACCGCGGCCGCCCTCCTCGGCGTCCCCGTCTCCGTACGCCATGACCGCAGCACCGTAGGGACCACCTGATCATGATCGCAGCCGAGCACCCCGTGGTGCCGCACCAGTCGGAGTCTCCGGGCGACGGCGAGGGCAAGCCGCCCGAGGACCCGCGGCGCGTGTTCAAGCGGCGCTTCATCACCGCCACGATCATCGTGCTGCTGATCGGCATCCCGGCCGGCTACCTGCTCATCTCCGCGGGCCAGAGCCGTCGCTCGGGCCAGGGCAAGGCGGAGGAGGCGTCCGCGCAGGGCCTCCGGGAGGGCTGGCCCTCGAAGATGCAGCGCCGGATCTTCGAGATCCCGATCCCCGGCAACGGCCAGGGCGTGCAGTACTACGAGACGAACAACTGGAAAGCCAGCCGGATGTACGCGAAGTTCCGGACGACCTCCGCCGGTCTCGACCGCTTCCTGTCCGGCATGGGCACCGGCCGTGCGGCCCTGGAGCCGGACACCATCGACATCAGCCAACGGGACATCAAGATCACCGGCTGGTCGTTCGGCGCCGGAGAGCGCTGGGCCAGCACCACGCACCGAAACACGAAGCCGCGCCCCACCCAGACCGTCACCGTCAACATGACCGATCCGGCCAGTCCGGTCGTCTACGTCGTATCGGCGGCGACCCCCTGACCCGGGGGCCGGAAGGGCGCTCAGTAACCTGGAGCGAGTGAGCGAAGTGAGCGAGACGACCCCGCAGCCCGTGCAGGCCCCCCACCCGGGCGGGCCCGCCCCGCACCACGGAGCGCCTCACCGTGCGGCTCCGGTTCCGCCCCCGCACGGGGGACCGGACGCCGTGCCCCGGCCGGCCGCTCCGGAGCCGTACCCGGACCCGGCCCCCACCTACCCGGTCCCGGGCGGCGGTGGTACGCCCGGCTTCCCGCAGGCTCCGGTCTCTGCGCAGCCGGAGCGCCGCGTGCCCGGCCCGCAGGCCACGGCGCCGACCGGACCCGGCCCGCAGGGGCCCTTCGCGCCGCAGCCGCCGGGTCCGGGGACGGCGGACGGCCCGGGACCGCAGGGCGCGCACGCCCCTCCCGTACCGCAGGGTGCCTCCGGCCCGTTCGCCCCTCCCGCGCCGCAGGGCTCTTCCGGCCCGTTCGCCCCTCCCGTACCGCAGGACGCGCAGGCCACTCCCGTACCGCCGGGCGCACACGCCGCACCCATACCGCCGGGCGCACACGCCACGCAGGATCCGCAGGCCCAGCCGATCGCGCCGGTCCCGCCGGGCGGCGGCCAGGGGGCGCATGCCGCGGGCGAGCTGCCCCGGACGCTCCAGTACCGGTTCGACGGGCCCGAGGACGCCCCCGTCCTGGTCATCGGCCCCTCCCTCGGGACGACGTGGCACATGTGGGACCGCCAGATACCCGAGCTGTCCCAGCACTGGCGGGTCTTCCGCTACGACCTGCCCGGCCACGGCGGCGCGCCCGCCCACGCCGCGGCGTCCGTCGCCGACCTGGCCGACCGGCTGCTCGCGACGCTGGACGGGCTCGGGGTCCAGCGGTTCGGCTACGCGGGCTGCTCGATCGGCGGGGCGGTCGGCGCGGACCTGGCGCTGCGCCACCCGCACCGGGTCGCCTCGCTGGCGCTGGTCGCCTCCTCGCCCCGGTTCGGCACGGCCGACGAGTTCCGCCAGCGCGGCGTGATCGTCCGCACCAACGGCCTGGAGCCGATGGCCCGCACCGCCCCGGAACGCTGGTTCACCCCCGGCTTCGCCGCCGCGCAGCCCGCCATCGTCGAGTGGGCCGTGCAGATGGTCCGCACCACCGACCCCGGGTGCTACATCGCCGCCTGCGAGGCCCTCGCGGCGTTCGACATCCGCGGCGCACTCGGCCGGATCGGCGTCCCCACCCTGGTGCTGGTCGGGGCGGAGGACCAGGTCACCGGCCCCGCCGAGGCCCGCACCCTGGTCGCCGGGATACCGGACGCCCGCCTGGCGCTCGTCCCCGGCGCCTCGCACCTCGCCCCCGTCGAACAGCCCGTCGCCGTCAGCGACCTGCTGCTGACGCATTTCTCCACCGCCTGGCAGCAGGACACCTCGGCCGCCATCCCCGTGCTGCCCCAGGCCCCCGGTGCCGCCGGCACCGCCGCTTCCTTCGCCCCGGTGGCCGAGATCGCGCCGGCCGCCGTGCCCGACGCCGCCGAACCGGCGCCCGACGACCGGTACGACCGGGGCACGCGGGTGCGCCGCGAGGTGCTGGGGGACTCCCACGTCGACGCGGCGCACGCCGCGTCGGACGCCTTCACCGAGGACTTCCAGGAATTGGTCACCCGGTACGCCTGGGGCGAGGTCTGGAGCAGGGACGGCCTCGACCGCCGCACCCGCAGCGTCATCACGCTCACCGCGCTCGTCGCCTCGGGTCATCCGGAGGGCCTGGCCGCGCACGCCCGCGCCGCCCTGCGCAACGGCCTGACGCCCGCCGAGATCAAGGAAATCCTCCTCCAGACCGCCGTCTACTGCGGCCTCCCGGCAGCCGGGGCCGCGTTCGCCGTGGCGGGAAAGGTGATCCAGGAGGAAACCACACCGCCCGCGTAGCAGGATGGAGCCATGAACGCATCACCCGGGGCACTCACCCTCACCAAGAAGACCCACTCCTGCGTCCGGATCGAGAAGGAGGGGCGGGTCCTGGTCATCGACCCCGGGGGCTTCTCCGAGGACGACGCGGCACTCGGCGCGGACGTCGTGCTGGTCACGCACGAGCATCCGGACCACTTCAACGAGGCGCGGCTGCGGGCGGGCCTGGAGGCGAACCCGGCGGCCGAGATCTGGACGCTGCGCAGCGTCGCCGACCAGCTCACGGCCGCCTTCCCGGGCCGGGTGCACACGGTGGGCGACGGCGACGCGTTCTCGGCGGCCGGGTTCGACGTCACCGTGCACGGGGAACTGCACGCGGTGATCCACCCGGACATCCCGCGGATCACCAACGTCGGCTTCCTGGTGGACGGTTCGGTCTTCCACCCCGGCGACGCGCTGACCGTTCCCGAGCGGCCCGTGGACACGCTGCTGCTGCCGGTGATGGCCCCCTGGAGCAAGATCTCCGAGGTGATCGACTACGTACGCGAGGTGAAGCCGCGCCGCGCGATCGACGTCCACGACGCGCTGCTGACCGACCTGGCGCGGCCGGTCTACGACCACCAGATCGGGGCCCTGGGCGGCGCGGACCACGACCGGCTGGCCCCGGGCGGCGTCACGGAGCTGTGAGGGCACGGCGGCCGGGCGGCGGGTTTTCGCTGCCTGTCAGTGGGAGCGGCTAGGTTGGGGAGCATGCGCATCGCCACCTGGAACGTCAATTCGATCACCGCCCGGCTGCCGAGGCTGCTGGCCTGGCTGGAGAGCAGCGGCACCGACGTGCTGTGCATCCAGGAGACCAAGTGCACGGCCGAGCAGTTCCCCGCCGAAGCCCTGCGCGAGGCGGGGTACGAGTCCGCCGTGAACGCCACGGGCCGGTGGAACGGGGTCGCCCTGCTCTCCCGCGTCGGCCTCACCGACGTCGTCACCGGTCTGCCCGGCGGTCCGGAGTACGAGGGCGTCCAGGAGCCCCGCGCGATCTCGGCGACCTGCGGGCCGGTGCGCCTGTGGTCGGTGTACGTGCCGAACGGCCGCGAGGTCGAGCACGACCACTACACGTACAAGCTGGCCTGGCTGGAAGCCCTCCGCGAGGCCGTCGCGTCCGACGTGCCGGGACCGCTGCCCTTCGCGGTCCTGGGCGATTTCAACGTGGCCCCCACCGACGAGGACGTCTGGGACCCGGCGCTGTTCGAGGGCGCCACCCACGTCACCCCCGCCGAGCGCGCCGCCCTGACCGCCCTGGAGGGGGAGGGGCTGGACGAGGTGCTGCCCCGCCCCCTGAAGTACGACCGCGCCTACACCTTCTGGGACTACCGCGAGCTGCGGTTCCCCAAGAACAAGGGCATGCGGATCGACCTGACGTACGGCAACGCCGCCTTCACGGCCGCCGTCAAGGACAGCTACGTGGACCGCGAGGAGCGCAAGGGGAAGGGCGCTTCGGACCACGCGCCGGTGGTGGTCGACCTCGACCTCTGAGTCGAGGAGGGCGGACGGAGGCTGCGCATTCGCGTGACAACCCAAGGTTGACACCCGCCGGGTGTCAACCTACGGTTGTCACATGACGCAGCCTCTTCCCGCCACGCCTTCCGTACGCCTCGACGACCTGATCGAGGCCATCAAGAAGACCAACGACGACGCCCTGGAACAGCTCTCCGGCGCGGTGCTCGCCGCCGACCACCTCGGTGACGTGGCCGACCACCTGATCGGCCACTTCGTGGACCAGGCCCGCCGCTCCGGCGCCTCCTGGACCGACATCGGCCGCAGCATGGGGGTCACCCGCCAGGCCGCCCAGAAGCGCTTCGTGCCGAAGAAGAACGAGGGCGCCTCGGACCTGGATCCCAACGAGGGCTTCAACCGTTTCACCCCGCGCGCCCGCAACGTGGTGGTCGCCTCCCACAACGAGGCCCGGACGGCCCGGCACGCCGAGATCGTCCCCGCCCACCTGGTCCTCGGTCTGCTCGCCGAGCCCGAGGCCGTCGCCGCCCGCGTCCTCACCGGCCAGGGCGTGACACCGGACGCGCTGCGCACGGCCGCGACCGCCGTGCTGCCCGCCGCCGTGGACGAGACGCCCGAACTCGTCCCGTACGACGCGGACTCCCGCAAGGTCCTGGAGCTGACCTTCCGCGAGGCGCTCCGCCTGGGCCACAACTACGTGGGCACCGAGCACATCCTGCTCGCCCTGCTGGAGTTCGAGGGCGGCTCCGGCGTGCTGACCGGCCTCGGCCTGGAGAAGGAGACCGTGTCCGCCGCGGTCGAGCGAGCGGTGGCCGAGGCGGCCCAGGCCCTGCACCAGTAGGGGCCGAGGCGGACGGCGGGCTCTCGCGGCACCGACGCCGGGCGGCGGAGCCCGCCGCCCGCCCGACACCGATAGCAGCGCGCCGCCGAGCCCCGGCGACCAGTGGCCCGAGCCCGCCGCCCGCACGACGCCGGCGCCCGCGCGGCAGCGACACCCCCGCGGCGCCGACACCTGGCGACCGAGCCCGCCGCCCGCACGACGCCGCCGGCCGTCAGTGCACCGAGAACCCGCCGTCCACGAAGACCGACTGCCCGGTGACGTACGCCGAGGAGCGGCCCGCCAGGAACACCGCGGCCCCCGCGAAATCCTCGGCGAGGCCGTTGCGGCCGACCATGGTCCGGGCGGCGAGCGCCGCCACCTTCTCCGGGTCCGACTGGAGGCGCGCGTTCAGCGGGGTCAGCACGAACCCGGGCACCAGGGTGTTCACGGTGACGCCGTACGGCGACCACGCCTCCGCCTGCGACCGGGCCAGCGACTCCAGCCCGCCCTTGGACACCCCGTACGCCCCGCTGCTCACGAAGGCGCGGTGGGCCTGCTGCGAACTGACGTGGATGATCCGCCCGTACCCCCGCTCGGCCATCCCGGGCCCGAACCGCTGCCCGAGCAGGAAGGGCGCCCTGAGGTTCACGGCCATGGTGGTGTCCCACACGTCCTCGCCGAGATCGCTCATGGGCGGCCGCAGGTTGATACCCGCGCAGTTGACGAGGATGTCCGGCTCCCCGAAGGCGGCGACCGCCCCCTCGGCGGCATCCCGCACGCCCTCGCTGGCCCCCAGATCAGCGCTGACCCAGGCGGCCCGGCACCCGTCGGCGGTCAACTCCTCGACGGTGTCCTTCAGTTCGGTCTCCCGCCGAGCCGCCACGACCACCCTCGCCCCGGCCCGGGCGAGAGCCCCCGCGATGGCCCGCCCGATCCCGGAGCTGCCCCCGGTCACGACGGCGACCCGCCCGTCCAGCGAGAACAGCTCCGACACATATGTCTGCGCACTCATGAGCGAACTCTAGGACAGCCCGCCGCGGGGTCTCACGCGGCGGGCGACGGCAATGGTGGCCGCCCTCTCCACGGAAGCAGGGTCCGCTGAGTATCAGTACGGATATCGGTGGTGTGCGCGATCGGCGCACCATGGCCGTCATGGTGACCGTCGTCTCGATCGCGATCATTGCCCTGGTCTCGCTTCTGATCGCTGTCGCCGTGACCGTGGCCGACGAGCCGGGCACATGCCGGCAAAAGAGCACGCGGATATGCGAGTTGCTCGGCCTGCCCTTCCGGCTCGCCCTTCTGCCCCTCGTTCTGGTGCGCGGGCGCGCGCCCTGTGAGAAGACCGTGCGCAAGCTGGGCGCCGGCCCGAAAGCGGTGGCGGCGCGGCAGAAGGCCGAGTCGGAGGGCCTGGACACCGTCGCGGCCTGGGCCGCCGAAACGCCGCTCACGCTGGGACTGGTGGTCCTGGAGGACGTGTGGCTCCGCGGAAGATCGACGGAGTGGTTCTTCCGGACGGGGGACGATCGGTACAAGATCCGCTGCATGATGTCCCTCACGGCCTACTTCGGGGCCGACCCGCGACACATGGCCGACACCGTGGAGGGAATCCTCACGGCGGGCGACAGAGCCTGCTCCCTCATCAATTTCAGCCACGACTTCGTCTACGCACGCGAGGTCGTCGCCTACTACCGAGGCGAAGCGGGGGATCCGCGAGGGCCGGGGACCGGAGAGCCGAGAAAGCTCTTCCGAGGTGGGGCCGTCACGCTCACCTGGGATCAGGTGCGCAGTGGGCAAGCGCGCGAGCTGGTCGAAGAACCGGGCCCAAGCACCCGCCACGACCCGCCGACACATCGGTACCTCAGAGAGCCCGCCTCCGTCAGCGTGGCGGATCTGCGCCGCGAGCACGGGATGGTCTTCAGGATCGAACTGCCCGTCACCTACTACTTCACCGTCCGCAAGTAGCCGAGCGGGCACCACCCTTCGCTCGCAACACCGTATCGGACCGGGTACTTTGTGCCCGGGAATCTGTTCGGGCGGGGCGCCCCCTCAGGCGGCGCGGGCGTGAGGTGAGTGGTGGAGACGATGCCGGACTTCGCGGGCTTGTACCGCATCCCGGATGGAGAGCTCCCGTTGAGGGACATCCGGTATCTGGCGCTGGTGCGGGTCGACCTCATCGCGCTCTACCGGCGTTGGGGGAGGCCCGACGTCGGGCTGGACAGCTTGGCGGAATGGCTGTGCTTCGCCTTCGCGCTGCCGGGCGGCGGCGTGTTCGCCTTCCAGCGTGAGGCGTACAATCCGCCCACACCCGGGTTCCTTCTCAGTGCGAATCAGGTGCTCTTCTCCGCCGATGCGGCGCAGCGGCTGGTCGAAGCGCTGGACATCCCGGAGGCGGTCCTGATCGAGGTGAGTCCCGAAGCGGCCGTCTGAGCACCGCCACTCGCCGACCCGTGATGCCGTCGTCGTGCTCAGGGCGTTAGGCCGGGCCGACCGGAACACGCGGCCTCCGCCGGCGAGGCGCCCGGCCCGTACCGGGTGGGCGGTCCTCGCTCACCCCCGCGCGCCCTGTGGTGCGGAGCGCGGGCGGGGTGGGACCCTAGTGGTATGAACATCCCTTTCTTGGACAACTGGCGTAAGCGTCAGGGTGGTACGCAGGGAGCCGCGCTCGCCGCCGCGGTCGAGGCCGACCCCGACGGGGTGGCCGAGCTGCTCGCCGAGTGCGAGCTGCTGCGTGTCCGGGCGGGGCAGCAAGGGCTCGAACTCGATGACAGCGTCGCCTCGTTGGACGCCCTGGACCAGTTGCCGCCGCGCTGGCGCGAGGACGCCGAGGAGCTTCCCTGGCTCGGCAACGACGCCGGGCTCTACCTCGGCACGGTGATCGTGCGGACCGTCCCCGGCGCCGCGTGGGACGTGTGGCCGAGCGGGCAGCCCGTGGTGCGGCTGGAGTCCGGCCGGGAGATCGACGTCGTCGCGGCCGGGCTGGACTGGGCCGTGTCCGGCAGCCCCGAGCTCTCCCAGATCTACGCGGAGTCGGCCGAGAACTGACCTCCCGCAGCGGGAAGCGGCCACGGAGTTCATCACCAAGAGGGATAAACAGCCTTATGCGCCATATACGCGTGTCGGGTGCGAAGTCCCTTTTCGCGATGGATAGTTTGCGCTGACCTCGACACAGCGACAAGTGGGTAGGGCAGCGCATGGCCGTCGATCCGTTGATCGAACTGAGGGACGTCAACAAATACTTCGGGGAGTTGCACGTACTTCAGGACATCAATCTCACCGTCGGCCGCGGGGAGGTGGTGGTGGTCATCGGCCCCTCCGGCTCCGGGAAATCCACCCTGTGCCGGGCGATCAACCGGCTGGAGACGGTCGAGTCCGGAAGCATCGTCATCGACGGTCGGCCCCTGCCCGCCGAGGGCAAGGGCCTGGCCCAGCTGCGCGCCGAAGTCGGCATGGTCTTCCAGTCGTTCAACCTCTTCGCGCACAAGACCGTGCTGGACAACGTCTCGCTGGCGCAGGTCAAGGTCCGCAAGCGCAAGAAGGGCGCGGCGGACCGGCGCTCCCGGGAACTGCTGGAGCGGGTCGGACTGGCCGCGCACGCCGACAAGTTCCCCGCCCAGCTCTCCGGCGGTCAGCAGCAGCGCGTGGCCATCGCCCGCGCCCTGGCCATGGACCCCAAGGCGCTCCTGTTCGACGAGCCCACCTCGGCGCTCGACCCGGAGATGATCAACGAGGTCCTGGAGGTCATGCGGCAACTGGCCCGGGACGGGATGACGATGATCGTCGTCACCCATGAGATGGGCTTCGCCCGTTCCGCCGCCAACCGGGTCGTGTTCATGGCCGACGGCTGCGTCGTCGAGGACCGCGTTCCGGAGGACTTCTTCACGTCCCCGTCGAGCGACCGCGCCAAGGACTTCCTGTCCAAGATCCTCAAGCACTGAGGGGGGTTCCATGTTGCGTACGAAGAACACGCGTGCGGGCAGGGCCGCCGCCCTCGTAACCGGCCTCCTGCTGGCGGCGCTCGCCGCCGGCTGCGGCAAGGACGGCAGCCCGCCGGTCAAGGGCCCCAAGGCCGACGAACTGCCCGTCTACCAGGTCGACACCGCCTTCGACCTGCCCGACTCCCGCACCTGGACCCGAGCGAAACAGCGCGGCTACCTGCGGGTCGGCGCCAAGGAGGACCAGCCCTACCTCGGGGAGAAGGACCCGGCGAGCGGGGCGTACACCGGGTTCGACATCGAGATCGCCCGCATGATGGCGGCCTCGCTCGGCTTCGAACCGAAGACGCTCCGCTTCCGCACGATCGCCTCCGCCAACCGTGAGACGGCCCTGCAGAACGGCCAGATCGACTACTACGTCGGCACCTACACCATCAACGACATGCGCAAGAAGCTCGTCGGCTTCGCCGGCCCGTACTACATGGCGGGCCAGGGGCTGCTGGTGCGCACCGACGAGAACGACATCCACGGCCCCCAGGACCTCGCGGGCCGGACGGTCTGCTCGGCGGCCGGGTCCACGCCCTACCAGCGCATCGCCGCCGACTACCCCCGGGCGACCCTCGTCGCGTACGACACGTACTCCATCTGCGTCGACAACCTCCTCACCTACCAGGTCGACGCCGTCACCACCGACGACGCCATCCTGCTGGGCTTCGCGGCCAAGGCGCCCGACGAGATGAAGGTCGTCGGCAAGCCGTTCTCCCAGGAGCCGTACGGCATCGGCGTCCCGCGCGCCGACAACGCCCTGCGCGGCGCCCTCAACGACGCGCTGGAGGCCAACGAGAAGAACGGCAACTGGAAGAAGGCGTACGAAGCGACCCTGGGGCTCTCCGGGGCGCCCGCGCCGAACCCGCCGCCCATCGACCGCTACCCGGCGACCTGAGGGGACGGCCACCCATGGACGTACTGACAGAGAACTTCTCCCTCTACGGCAAGGGCTTCCTCGGGACGGTCCAGCTGACCGTCTACGCGTCGCTGCTGGCGCTCGCCCTCGGCTTCCTCATGGCATCCTTCCGGGTCGCCCCCGTCGGCGCCCTGCGGGTGCTCGGGACGGTCTGGGTCACGGTGCTCCGCAACACCCCGCTGACCCTGCTGTTCTTCGCCGTCCTGCTCGGCCTGCCCCGCTTCGGGCTCGTGCTGCCGTTCCAGGTCTTCGCCGTCATCGCGCTCGGCTGCTACACCTCGGCCTTCATCTGCGAGGTGCTGCGGTCCGGCATCAACACCGTCCCCACGGGCCAGGGCGAGGCCGCCCGCAGCCTGGGGATGAGCTTCGGGCGGACCCTGGCCGCCGTGGTGCTGCCACAGGCGTTCCGGTCGGTGATCCCGCCGGTCGGCTCCACGCTGATCGCGCTGGCGAAGAACTCCGCGATCGCCGGCGCGTTCAGCGTCACCGAACTCCTCGGGACCTACAAGACGCTCAACGAGCTGGGGTACAGCATCATCTGGTCCTTCATCTGGATCGCCGTCGGCTACCTCATCATCACCCTGACCATCAGCGCGCTGTTCACCGTGATGGAGAAGCGCTGGGGAGTGGCACGATGACCAAGACCCGCACCCGCGCGCCGTCCGCGCCCGAGGCCACCGCGCTCTACGACATCCCCGGACCGGTGGCCCGCAGACGCCACCGGCTGTACGGGATCGCCGCGACGGTCCTGATCGCCGCGCTCCTCGGCTGGATCGTCTTCCTCCTGTTCGACACCGACCAGTTCACCGCGCAGAAGTGGACGCCCTTCGAGTACAAGGGCATCCAGGAACTCCTGCTGCGCGGGCTCGGCAACACCCTCAAGGCGTTCGCGTACGCGGCGGTCCTCTCGCTCGCGCTCGGCGCGGTCCTCGCGGTCGGCCGGCTCTCCGAACACCGGGTGCTGCGCTGGCTCTCCACCGTGCTGGTCGAGTTCTTCCGTGCCATGCCGGTCCTGGTGATGATCTTCTTCATCTTCGTGGCGCTGAAGGTCCAGCCGCTCCCGGCCCTGGTCGCCGGGCTCACGCTCTACAACGGCTCGGTCCTCGCGGAGGTGTTCCGCACCGGGATCAACTCCGTGGACCGGGGCCAGCGCGAGGCCGCGTACGCGCTCGGCATGCGCAAGACGCAGGTCACCACCTTCGTCCTGGCGCCCCAGGCGATCCGGGCGATGCTGCCGACCATCATCAGCCAGCTGGTGGTCGCGCTCAAGGACACCTCGCTCGGCTATCTGATCACCTACGAGGAATTCCTCCACGCGGGGAAGCTCATCGCGTCCAACCTGGACTACGATCTTCCCTTCATCCCGGTCGTGATGGTGATCTCACCGATCTACATCGGGTTGTGCATGCTTCTCTCCTGGTTCGCCACCTGGGTGGCCAAGAGGGAGCGGCGCAACCTGAAGACCCGAGCGGCCGGGGTGGGCCCGGCCGAACCAGGAACGCTGCTGCCGGGAGGGCAGTAGCCGGGCAGTGCCCGCCCGGCAGCAGCCGGTGATCACTTCTCGCGCAGCGGGACCGAGAGATGACTCGGGTCCGTGCCGGGCGAGGAGAAGGTCAGCTGCGCGCCGGTCGGGTTGTGCTCGATGTACAGCGGATCGACGGTGTCGATCACCAGGGCGAGCCGGTGTCCGGCCGGGACGTCGTAGGCCGTGGAGTACAGCTCCAGGTCGACGGGGAACGGCCGGCCCGGCGTCTGCCCGTGGAACGTGTACGGAGCGTTGCTCACCAGCTTGCCGACGCCGAGCGGCCCCACGTCGTAGAGGTACGCGACGAAGGTGCCGCTCGGTTTCGTGCTGGTGACCGTGGTGTGCAGCCGCGACGTCCCCCGGACGCGCTGCTCGGTCCCGTACCGCTCGGACTGCCACACGCTCGCGAACGTGCGCGGCAGCAGCGGTACGGAGACCATCGGCGGGAGCTTGAGGAACTGGTCCAGCGCGTTGGACAGCAGCGTGATGCCGCCGTTGGCGCCCGAGTCGACGTTCGCCCACACCTTCTTGGTGCCGTCCAGCGGGATGCGGTTCTGCGCCGCGCCGACCGACTTCCAGTCCGGGTAGCCCTCGTACCCCTTGTCCGTACGGGACTTGAGCTGGACCGGCTGCTCGGTGTCGATGCCGTTGTGCTCGCCCTTGAGGTAGCGGTCGAACCAGCGGCGGGTGTTCGTCCAGGTGTCGTTGGGCAGTCCGAACAGACCGGTCAGCTCGGCGGTGGCGTGGTCGCCGGGGCGGAACTCCAGCCGCTTGGGGCCGGTGAGCTTGTCGTAGAACGAGGCGTACTGGTTGGGCGGGAAGATCGTGTCGCCCCAGGCGTTGCCCATCATGACGGCGGCGCCGTTGGCGTTGATCGCGTCCAGGTAGGTCGCGGGGGAGCGCTTCTTGCCCCAGGCGATCATCTCCGGCTCCTTCTCCAGCTTGGAGCCGAGGAAGTCCTTGAGCGTCTGCGTGAGTTCGTCGCTCGGCCGGCCCGTGACCAGGCCCGCGCCGCCGAGCAGGGCGGCCGCCTGGAGGTGCTGGGTGCGCCCGCTGTAGATCGAGTCGATCAGATCGGCCCAGCCGCTGAGCGCGGCGACCGCCTTGACGCGCGGGTCGTGTCCGGCGGCCAGCAGGCTGATCCCCGCGCCGTAGGAGACGCCGCCCATGCCGATGCGGTCGGGGTCGGCGGAGGTGTGCTCCAGCGCCCAGTCGATGACGGCGGAGGCGTCCGCGATGTCCGGCGGCCCCGCCACCTCGATCTCCCCGCCGGAGAGCCAGAAGCCGCGCGAGGTGTAACTCACCACGACGTAACCGGAGTCGGCGAGCTTCTGAGCCTGCGCCAGGTACTCGATCTGCGGCATGGCCCAGCTCGTCGGGAAGACGATGAGGGGGTGCTTCGCCCCGGCGGCGGCTCCGGCCGGGGTGAAGACGTTGCCCTTGAGCGTGATGCCACCGGACCCGGGGATGTCGTGGAAGGTCAGGCCCCCCGCCGTCGTGCTCGCGGGCGCGGCGGGGGCGGCCGTCGCGGCCGGGGCGGCGCCGAGCGCGGCCCCGGCGAGCAGGACGGCGGCGGTGGTGATCGAAGCGGTGGTGCGCAGTGCCGGTTTCGGACGTACCACGGTTCACTCCTCACGCGTGTCAGTGCAAAGTGACCCGACGGTAACCCCGATGCATTACCGCTGGTAACTACCGGGTGCGTTGCGTGAAGGTAACGATTGTTGGACGTGGTGTCAGGAGGGCCCGGGGAGCGGAACCGGCGCTACCGGGCCGGCGCCTCCCGCCCGGCCCGGGGTCCGGTCAGCCGCTCGTGCGCTCGGCCAGCCGCAGCATCACCTCCCGCGCCTCGGCGACGATCCGCCGTACGAGGTCCCCGGCCGGCGCGACATCCCGGATCAGCCCCTGGGCGAGCCCGACCGACCAGATCCCGGCGTCGAGGTCGCCCTCCTCGAAGACACGCCGCTCCCGTGCCCCGGACACCAGCGACCGCACGTCGTCGAAGGCGCCCCCGGCGGCCAGGAGGCGGACCACCTCGTCGCTGACCTCGTTGCGGGCCACCCGTGCGGTGTTGCGCAGTTCCCGGAAGACGAGGCGGGTGTCCAGCTCCGACGCCTCCACGATGCGCCGCTTGACCGAAGCGGCGACCGGCGCCTCGGCCGAACACAGGAACCGGGAGCCCATGTTGATCCCGTCCGCCCCCAGTGCGAGCGCCGCCGCCAGCCCCCTGCCGTCCGCGAACCCGCCCGACGCGACGAACGGGATCGTCAGCGCGTCGGCGGCGGCGGGAACCAGGACCAGCCCCGCACGTCGTCCTCGCCCGGATGCCCGGCACACTCGAAGCCGTCGATGGAGACCGCCGCCACGCCCAGCCGCTCGGCCTTGACGGCGTGGCGGACGCTGGTGCACTTGTGGATCACCCGTACGCCGTGCTCGGCGAAGAACTCCATGTGGGGTTCGGGGCTCGACCCGGCGGTCTCCACGATCGTCACACCGGAGTCGACGATCGCCCGGCGGTACGCGTCGTAGGGCGGCGGCGTGATCGTCGGGAGGATGGTGAGGTTGACCCCGAACGGCTTGTCGGTGAGTTTCCGGGTCCGCTCGATCTCGCGGGCCAGCTCGGCGGGGGTCGGCTGGGTGAGCGCGGTGATGATCCCGAGTCCGCCGGCCTCCGAGACGGCGGCGGCCAGTTCGGCCCGGCCCACCCACATCATCCCGCCCTGGACGATGGGGTGTTCGATGCCCAGCAGATCGGTGAACCGGGTGCGCAGCCGCGGTGCGGGCAGGGTGGTCGGTGCGGGGTCAGGCATAGATCTCACCCCGTTCGGCACGCTCGACGAGAGAGGCGGACGGCAGGAAGCGGTCTCCGTAGGCCGCCGCCAACTCCCGTGCCCGCGCGACGAATCCGGGCAGCCCGCCCTCGTACTGGTTGACGTACTGCAGAACGCCGCCGGTCCAGGCGGGGAAGCCGATGCCCTGGATGGAGCCGACGTTGGCGTCGGCGACGCTCGTGAGCACGCCGCTCTCCAGGCAGTCGATGCTGTCGAGGGCCTCGGCGAAGAGCATGCGCTCCTGGAGGTCCCGCAGCGGGAGGGTCCGGCGGCCCGAGCCGTACCGGTCGCGGACCCCCGGCCAGATGCCGAGCCGCTTGCCCGAGTCGTCGTAGTCGTACCAGCCGGCCCGCTCGCGGCGGCCCACGCGTCCCTGTTCCAGCATCCAGTCCACAACGTCCTCGGAGGGGTGGGCCACCCAGGTCCTGCCCTCCGCCTCCTCGGCGGCCCGGGTCTCGACGCGGATCCGCTGCGTCAGCGACAGGGTCAGCTCGTCCAGCAACTGGAGTGCGCCCGCCGGATATCCGGCCTGGAGCGCGGCCTGTTCCACCGTCGCCGGTTCGACGCCCTCGCCGACGGCGGCGACCGCCTCCGCGATGAACCGTCCGATCACGCGGGAGGTGAAGAAGCCGCGGGAGTCGTTGACGACGATGGGCGTCCTGCCGATCTGCAGGACGTAGTCGAAGACCTTGGCCAGCGTCTCGTCGGAGGTCTGCACGCCGCGGACGATCTCGACCAGCTGCATCCTGTCGACCGGGCTGAAGAAGTGGATGCCGATGACGTCGCTCTCCCGCTTCACCCCCCGGGCGAGCTGGGAGATGGGCAGGGTCGAGGTGTTGGAGCCGAGCACCGCGTCGGGGCGCACGATGTCCTGGACCTCCTGGAACACCCGCTGCTTGAGCGGGGCCGACTCGAAGACCGCCTCGATGACCAGGTCGACCCCCGTGAAGTCGGCGGCCTCGTCGGTCGTCGTGATCCGGCCGAGCAGCGCGTCGGCCTCCTCGCGGGTCCTCCGCCCGGCGGCGACCGCCTTCTCCTCCAGACCGCGCGCGTAGTCCTTGCCCTTCTCCGCCGCCTCGCGGGTGACGTCCCTGAGGACCACGCCGATACCGGCGCGGGCGCTCACGTAGGCGATTCCGGCGCCCATCATCCCGGCGCCGACGACACCGGCCTTCTTCGCCGCGAAGCGCTCGTACACCTGCGGCCGGCTCGCGCCCGAGGTGATGCTGCGCAGGTCGAAGAAGAACGCCTTGATCATGTTCTTGGTGACCTGGCTGACCAGATAGCGGGTCTCCACCCGGGACGCCGTGTCGAAGTCGACGTGGGCGCCTTCCACGGCGGCGGCCAGCGCGGCGCGCGATGCGGGCATCGGCGCCCCCTTGGTCCGTTTGCGCAGCAGCCCGGAGAGGGCGGGCAGGACGGCGGCGATCCCGGGATCCCGGACGTCCCCGCCCGGCAGCCGGAACCCCTTGACGTCCCAGGGCTGTACGGCGTCGGGATGGGCGGCGATCCAGTCGCGCGCCCGGGTCTCCGCCTCCGCGGCGTCGGCGACGACCTCGTCCACCAGCCCTGCCGCCAGCGCGTCGCGCGGGGCGAACCTGCGGGCGGGGAGGATGACCTCGGAGAGCGCCGCGCGCAGGCCCAGCATCCGGACCGTACGGGTGATGCCGCCGCCGCCCGGAATGAGGCCGAGGCCCACTTCGGGCAGGCCGAAACGGCTGTCCGGGGCGTCGGTGGCGATCCGGTGGTGGGCGCAGAGGGCGACCTCCAGGCCGCCGCCCAGCGCGGTGCCCTCCAGCAGTGCGACGACCGGCCGGCCCAGGCGCTCCAGCCGGCGCATGAAGTCCTTCATCCGGTCGATGTAGGCGGTCTCCTCGGCCGCTCGGTCGGCGCTCCCGGAGCTCAGCCGGTTCAGATCGCCTCCCGCGAAGAAGGTTCTCTTGGCGGACCTGAGCAGGACTCCGGTGATGTCCTCCCGTTCGGCCTCCAGCCGGGGGACGGTCTCTTCGAGACCGGTCATGAAGGCGTCGTTCATGGTGTTGACCGAGGAGGAGGGATCGTCCAGGAGGAGGGTGACGATCCCGTCGGCGTCGCGTGTGAGGGTGATGGCGGATGCGGGCATGGCGATGGCTCCCATTCGCGGTGCGGGGGTCGGGGGTCAGAGGCGTTCGATGACGGTGGCGATGCCCATGCCCGCACCCACGCACAGCGTCGCGAGTCCGCGCCGTCCGCCGGTGCGTTCGAGCTCGTCGAGGACGGTGCCGAGGATCATGGCCCCGGTGGCGCCCAGCGGATGGCCCAGGGCGATCGACCCTCCGTTGACGTTGACCTTCTCGTCGGGGACCTTCAGGTCCCGCTGCCACTTCATGACGACGGCGGCGAACGCCTCGTTGAGCTCGAACAGGTCGATGTCGTCGACGGTCAGACCCGCCTTCGCCAGCGCCTTGCGGGTGGCGGGGGTGGGGCCGGTGAGCATGATGGTGGGCTCCGCGCCGGTGACGGCGGTCGAGACGATCCGGGCCCGGGGGGTGAGGCCGAGCCGTTCGCCTGCCGCGCGGTTGCCGATCAGGGTGAGGGCGGCGCCGTCGACGATGCCCGAGCTGTTGCCGGCGTGGTGGACGTGCTCCACGCGCTCCAGGTGCGTGTACTTCTGCAGCGCCACCGCGTCGAACCCCGCCCGGTCGCCGATGGCGGCGAAGGAGGGGGAGAGCGCGGCGAGCGTGTCGACGGTGGTGCCCGGGCGGCGGTGCTCGTCGTGGTCCAGCAGCAGGACGCCGTTCATGTCGCGCACGGGGACGACCGACTTCGCGAACCGCCCCTCCCGCCAGGCGGTGTCGGCGCGCTCCTGGGAACGGGCGGCGTAGGCGTCCACGTCCTCGCGGCCGAAGCCCTCGATCGTCGCGATCAGATCGGCGCCGATGCCCTGGGGGACGAAGTAGCCGTCGTACGCGGTCGTGGGGTCCTGTGCGTAGGCCCCGCCGTCCGAGCCGATCGGGACCCGGGACATCGACTCGACGCCGCCCGCGAGGACGAGGTCCTCGTAGCCGGAGGCGACCTTCTGGGCGGCGAGGTTGACGGCCTCCAGGCCGGAGGCGCAGAAACGGTTCACCTGAACGCCCGCGACGGTGTGCGGGAGGCCGGCGACCAGGGCGGCGGTACGGGCGATGTCACCGCCCTGCTCGCCCACGGGCGAGACGACGCCGAGCACGATGTCGTCGATCCGGCCGGGGTCGAGGGCAGACCGAGACCTCGCCGATCACCTGCGTCCTGCGGGGCGAGGACGCGCTGCGCAGGCTCGGATCGGTGGGGCGGCCCATCCCGACGATCCAGTACCGCATCGTGGACGCGGAGATGAACGACGTACCGGCCGGCTCGATCGGCGAGATCGTCTACCGCGGACCCACGGTGACCCGGGGCTACTGGAACAGGCCGGACGAGACCGCGGAGGCGTTCCACGGCGGATGGTTCCACTCCGGAGACCTGGTCAGGCAGGACGACGACGGCTTCGTCTGGGTCGTCGGCCGCAAGAAGGACATGATCATCAGCGGCGGCGAGAACATCTACTGCGCCGAGGTGGAGAACACCATCGCCGAGCACCCCGCCGTGCGCGAGGTCGCCGTGGTCGGCCGCCCCGACGAGCGGTGGGGGCAGGTCCCGGTCGCCTACGCGGCCGTGGCGCCGGGCGCCACCCTGTCGCTGGACCAGCTCACCGCGTTCCTCGGCGGGCGACTGGCCTCGTACAAGACCCCCAAGGACCTGGTGCTGCTCCCCGCGCTGCCGCGCAACGCCGGCGGGAAGGTGGTCAAGGCGAAGCTGCGGCCCGAGGCGGGGTAGCACAGCGGGCGCGGTCGGGGCGGGGCGACGGAGCGACCGGTCGGGGCGGGGCCGGGCGGCGGGCTCGCTCGGGGTTTCGCGCTCCTCGGGCGCCGCCGCCGGCCGACGTGCGGGGCGGGGGCGGCGCCCGGGTCGGCCGGACTCCTTTCGAGGCGGTCCTGACGATCCGGGCCGCCCGCGACTACCCTGCGGCGGGAGATCCGTTGACTGGAGGTACGTATGCGTCGTTCCGTCGGCCGGAACACATCGCTGTTGGCCGTCCTCGCCGTGGTGGCGTCGGTGGGCGCCGTCGCCCCGGCGGCCTCGGCGCCGTCCACCGCCGGGCGCCCCGCGCCGCCCAAGTCCCCGGTGGCGGTGGGGTACGGGGGAGCGGTGGCGAGCGTCGACCCGGACGCGTCGGCCGCCGGGATCGAGGTGCTGCGCAAGGGCGGCAACGCGGTGGACGCGGCCGTCGCCACGGCCGCCGCGCTCGGAGTGACGGAGCCGTACTCGGCGGGCATCGGCGGGGGCGGCTACTTCGTCCACTACGACGCGAAGACCCGCACGGTGCGGACGATCGACGGCCGTGAGACCGCCCCGCGCAGTGCCGACTCCTCCCTCTTCCTGGAGAACGGCAAGCCGATCCCGTTCGAGGAGGGCGTGACCAGCGGCCTCGGCGTGGGCACGCCCGGCACCCCGGCCACCTGGGAGCGGGCGCTGGACGCCTGGGGCAGCAAGTCCCTGCGTACGCTGCTGAAACCGGCCGAACGCCTGGCGCGGGACGGCTTCGTCGTGGACGACACCTTCCGCTCCCAGACCGCCGCCAACCAGGCCCGGTTCGCCGACTTCCCCGCCTCCGCGAAGCTGTTCCTTCCGGGCGGCGAACTCCCCGCCGTCGGCTCGGTGTTCAAGAACCCCGACCTGGCGCGTACGTACGAGAAGCTCGGCCGCAAGGGCGTACGGGAGCTGTACCGGGGCGAGTTGGCGGACGACATCGTGCGCACCGTGCGCAGGCCCCCCGTCGATCCGGACGCCGACCGGGTCGTCCGGCCCGGCGATCTGACCCGCGCGGACCTGGCGTCCTACCGGACCCTGCGCAAGGACCCGACCAGGGTGAACTACCGGGGCCTTGACGTCTACGGCATGGCCCCCTCCTCGTCCGGCGGCACCAGTGTCGGTGAGGCCCTCAACATCCTGGAGTCCACCGACCTCTCCCGGGCCGACCGCGTCCAGTACCTGCACCGGCTCATCGAGGCGAGCCGGATCGCGTTCGCCGACCGGGGCCGCTGGGTGGGCGACCCCGCGTTCGAGGACGTCCCCACCAAGGAGCTGCTGAGCCAGCGGTTCGCGGACGCCCGGGAGTGCCTGATCCGCGACGACAAGGCGCTGACCAGCCCGCTCGCGCCGGGCGACCCGCGGAACCCGCGGCGGTGCGGCAGCGGCGGCACGGCCGCGCCGACGACGTTCGAGGGCGAGAACACCACGCACCTGACGGCGGCCGACAAGTGGGGCAACGTCGTCGCCTACACGCTGACGATCGAGTCCACCGGCGGCAGCGCCATCACCGTGCCCGGACGCGGCTTCCTCCTCAACAACGAGCTGACCGACTTCTCGTTCGCGCCCGCCAACCCGGCGGTCCACGACCCGAACCTGCCGGGCCCGGGGAAGCGGCCGCGTTCGTCGATCTCGCCGACCATCGTGCTCGATCACGGCAGGCCGGTGCTGGCCCTCGGCTCGCCGGGCGGCGCCACGATCATCACGACGGTGCTCCAGTCGCTCACCGGCCACCTGGACCGGGGCCTTCCGCTGGTCGACGCGATCGCCGCGCCGCGCGCCAGCCAGCGCAACGCGCCGACGACGGAGATCGAGCCGGCGCTGTGGAACAGCCCGGTCCGCGCGGAGCTGGAGAGGCTCGGCCACGCCTTCAAGCAGAACCCGGAGATCGGAGCCGCCACCGGCGTGCAGCGGCTGCCGGACGGCCGCTGGCTCGCGGCGGCGGAGAAGGCGCGCCGGGGCGGCGGCTCGGCCATGGTGGTCCGTCCGGACGGCCGCCACTGACCCGACCGGAAGCGGCGGGGGCGGCGGGCGCCGTGCGGCCGAGGTCGGCCGTACGGCGCCGTCAGAGCGCGGTGAGGACGCGCGGGCCGTCGTGCGTGATCGCCACCGTGTGCTCGGCGTGCGAGGCCCGGCTGCCGTCGGTCGTCCGCAGCGTCCAGCCGTCCTCGTCGTGGCGGAACTCGTCGAGACCCCCGGCGAGCAGCATGGGCTCGATCGCCAGGACCATCCCGTGGCGCAGCGTCATGCCCCGGCCGGGGCGCCCCTCGTTCGGCACGGACGGGTCCTCGTGCATGGACCGGCCGATGCCGTGCCCGCCGTACCCCTCCAGGATGCCGTAGCCCGCGTCGCGGCAGACCGTGCCGATCGCGTGGGCGATGTCGCCGATCCGGTTCCCCACCACGGCGGCGCCGATCCCGGCGGCCAGCGCCTCCTCCGCCGCGGCGATGAGCCGGGCGTCCTCCGGGCGGGCCCCGCCCACGGTGAAGCTGATCGCCGAGTCGCCGGCCCAGCCGTCGAGGAGCGCGCCCGCGTCCACGCTCACCAGGTCTCCGTCGCGCAACGGCTCGGCGGAGGGGATGCCGTGCACCACCGCGTCGTTGACCGAGACGCAGATGACGGCCGGGAAGGGCGTGGGGGCGAAGTGCGGCTTGTAGTCGAGGAAGGGGGAGGAGGCGCCGGCCTCGCTCAGCACCTCGCGGGCGGCCTCGTCCAGTTCGCGCGGGGTCACGCCGACCGCCGCCACCTCCCGCGCCCGGTTCAGGATCCGCGCGACCACCCGGCCGGCCTCGCGCATCGCTTCGATCTGTCGGTCCGTCTTGATGTCCACCATGCCCATTACTATACCGGTCGGAGCGGTATAGTAATGACGGTATAGAAATGGCATCCCGTAGTACCATGGCCGCATGGTCCGCACCCCTCTGACACCCGAAGAGCGCCTGCGCGGCGAACGGCTCGGCGCCCTGCTCCGCGCGGCGCGCGGGGAGCGCAGCATGGCGTCCGTCGCCGCGAGCGCCGGAATCTCCGCGGAGACCCTGCGCAAGATCGAGACCGGCCGCGCCCCCACCCCGGCCTTCTTCACCGTGGCCGCCCTCGCCGGCGCGCTGGGCCTCTCCATGGACGAGATCCTCGGCCGCTGCGCGGAACAGGCCGCCGAGCCGCTCATCGCGTAACCCCGGGCGGCGCAACAGATCCTGCGAGCCGCCCCGCCCCGGTCCACCGTGGAGGCGTGCCCGTACGGAAACGGCTCATCGCCGCACTGATCGCCCCGCTGTTCCTGCTGCCCGGCTGCGCGCCGGCCGCCCCCGACTCCGCCGCTCCCCGGGGCGCCAACGGTTCCGGAGTGTTCCGCCACCCCGGGGTGGTGGTCGGCGGCGACGGACTCGCCGCCGTGCGGCAACGGGTCACGGAGGGGCGGGAGCCCTGGAAGTCCGCGTTCGACGCGATGCGCGCCAGCCGCTACGCCTCCCTCGCCTACGCCCCGCACCCCGTGGCGGACGTGGCCTGCCCGCCCGAGGCGGGCCCGCCCGCCTGCCTGGCGGAGCGTGAGGACGCCATCGCCGCGTACACCCACGCCCTGCTCTGGCGGCTCACCGGCGAGCGCCGCCACGCCGTCGAGGCCGTACGGATCATGGACGCCTGGTCCGCCGTCCTCAAGCGGCACAGCGACGGCAACGCCGGACTCCAGGCCGCCTGGTCCCGATCCACCTGGGCCAGGGCCGCCGACCTCGTCCACGCCACCTACCCGGGATGGGAGCCGCCCGCCGTCGAGCGCTTCAAGTGGATGCTGCGCAAAGCGTTCCTGCCCGCCGTCACCGCGCCGGTGGCCGACTACAACGGCAACTGGGAACTGGCCATGACCGACGCCACCATCGGCATCGCCGTCTTCCTGGAGGACCGCGCCGTCTTCGCCGACGCGCTGCGCCGCTTCCGCGACCGGGTGCCCGCCTACTTCTACCTGACCTCCGACGGCCCGCTGCCCAAGACCCCGCCCGGCAGCACCCTCGACACGCCCGAGAAGATCCGGACGTACTGGTTCGGGCAGCGCACGTACGTGGACGGGCTCGGGCAGGAGACCTGCCGCAACCTCATGCACATCGGGTACGCGCTCGCCGCCATCGCGCACATCGCCGAGACCGCCTGGCACCAGGGCGTCGACCTCTACGCCGAGCAGGCCGAACGGCTGCGCGCCGCCCTGGAGTTCCACGCCCGCTACCAGCTCGGCGCGAAACCGCCGAAATGGCTGTGCGGCGGCCGGATCGAGCGGACCATGGGCCCGGACGTCGAGGTCGCCATGAACCACCTGGGCCACCGCCTGCACCTGGCCCTCCCGGAGACCGAGAAGCTGGCGGCCTCCCGGCGGCCCGGTGGCACCGACGACCTCTTCGTCGCCTGGGAGACCCTGACCCACGCGGACGGCCCCGGCCGGGCGGACGCCTCCGGGACCGCGTAGGGTCGCGCCGTGACCCTCCAGGACTTCGCACGCAGCGAGTACGTCAGCCTGACCACGTACCGGAAGAACGGCACCCCGGTCGCCACGCCCGTCTGGGCCGCCGCCGACGACGGGGTGCTGTACGTCTGGACCCGCTCCGACTCGTGGAAGGTCAAGCGGCTGCGCGGCAACGCCGAGGTCGTCGTCACCGTCTGCGACGTACGGGGCAGGATCGCCGAAGGCGCCCCCAGCGCGCGGGGCACGGCGCGGCTGCTCGACGAGGACGGCACCCGCGCGGTGCGCAAGCTGCTGGCCCGCAAGTACACCTGGAAGTTCTGGCTCGTCGACTGGCCGGCCATGATCGCCCGTCTCGGCAAGCGTCCGCACACGGGGATCGCGGTCACCTTCTGACCCGCTCCTGAACCGCTCCTCTCCTTCCGGCCCGCCGGGCGCTGCCGGCGCGATGTCCTGCGCTGACCGTTGTGGACCGGTCGGGTGCGAAACATGATCGACTCCACCGGTTCACGGCGATGGTCTTGCCCCGCCGGACGGACGGGCTTACGTTCTCCCTCCATGCACCGGTCTACGTGCGTAGAGGGTCCGAGGGCTCTCCGCCGCCGCGTCGAAGGAGCAGCCCATGTCCCACGTCGTACGCGCCGCCCTCGTCCAGGCCACCTGGACCGGCGACACCGAGTCCATGATCGCCAAGCACGAGGAACACGCGCGCGAGGCCGCCCGGCAGGGGGCGAGGATCATCGGCTTCCAGGAGGTGTTCAACGCCCCCTACTTCTGCCAGGTGCAGGAACCCGAGCACTACCGCTGGGCGGAACCCGTCCCGGACGGGCCGACCGTCCGGCGCATGCGGGACCTGGCCCGCGAGACCGGCATGGTGATCGTCGTCCCGGTCTTCGAGATCGAGCGGTCCGGGTTCTACTACAACACCGCCGCCGTGATCGACGCCGACGGCTCCTACCTCGGCAAGTACCGCAAGCACCACATCCCCCAGGTCAAGGGGTTCTGGGAGAAGTACTACTTCAAGCCCGGAAACGCCGGCTGGCCGGTCTTCGACACCGCCGTCGGCAAGGTCGGCGTCTACATCTGCTACGACCGGCACTTCCCCGAGGGCTGGCGGCAACTCGGACTCGGCGGAGCCCAGTTGGTGTACAACCCCTCCGCCACCTCACGCGGACTCTCCAGCCACCTCTGGCAGTTGGAGCAGCCCGCGTCGGCCGTCGCCAACGAGTACTTCGTCGCCGCGATCAACCGCGTCGGCCGTGAGGAGTACGGCGACAACGACTTCTACGGCACCAGCTACTTCGTCGACCCGCGCGGCCAGTTCGTCGGGGAGGTCGCCAGCGACAAGGAGGAGGAACTCCTCGTCCGGGACCTCGACTTCGACCTGATCGAGGAAGTTCGCACCCAGTGGGCCTTCTACCGCGACCGGCGGCCAGACGCCTACGACGGGCTGGTGCAGCCGTGAGCGGACTGTACGAGCGCCACCGCGCCGTCAGCCCCGAGTGGCTGGCCCTCTACTACCGCCACCCCGTCGAACTCACCCACGGCGAGGGCCGGTACGTCTGGGACGCGGACGGCAACCGCTACCTCGACTTCTTCGGCGGCATCCTCACCACCATGACCGCCCACGCCCTGCCCGAGGTCACCAAGGCCGTCGCCGAACAGGCCGGGCGGATCATCCACTCCTCCACGCTCTACCTCAACCGCCCCATGGTGGAGCTGGCCGAACGGATCGCCGCCCTCTCCGGCATCCCCGACGCCCGGGTCTTCTTCACCACCTCCGGAACCGAGGCCAACGACACGGCCCTGCTGCTCGCCACCGCGTACCGCGGGTCCAACCAGATCCTCGCGATGCGCAACAGCTACCACGGCCGCTCCTTCTCCACGGTCTCCATCACCGGCAACCAGGCGTGGTCGCCCACGAGTCTGTCCCCGCTCCAGACCCTGTACGTTCACGGCGGCGTCCGATCCCGCGGCCCTTACGCCGAGTTGAGCGACGAGCGGTTCATCGAGGCGTGCGTGGCGGACCTGGAGGACCTCCTCGGACACACCCGCGTCCCGGCCGCCCTGATCGCCGAACCGGTGCAGGGGGTCGGCGGGTTCACCTCTCCGCCCGACGGGCTGTTCGCCGCGTTCCGGCAGGTCCTGGACCGGCACGGGGTGCTGTGGATCTCTGACGAGGTGCAGACCGGCTGGGGCCGTACCGGCGACCACTTCTGGGGCTGGCAGGCACACGCGGAGCACGGCCCGCCGGACATCCTCACCTTCGCCAAGGGCATCGGCAACGGCATGTCGGTCGGGGGAGTGGTGGCCCGCGCCGAGGTGATGAACTGCCTCGACGCCAACTCCATCTCCACCTTCGGCGGTTCACCCGTCACCATGGCCGCGTCGCTCGCCAACCTCTCGTACCTCCTGGAACACGACCTCCAGGGCAACGCGCGACGCGTCGGCGGGCTCCTCATCGAACGGCTGCGCTCCGTCGCCGCCGCGTCCCCCGCCGTACGCGAGGTGCGCGGCCGGGGACTGATGATCGGCATCGAACTGGTGCGGCCCGGCACCGACGAGGCCGCCCCCGAGGCCGCGGCGGCCGTCCTCGAAGCGGCCCGCGCGGGCGGGCTGCTCATCGGCAAGGGCGGCGGCCACCACACCAGCGTCCTCAGGATCGCCCCACCGCTGACCCTGACCGTCGCCGAGGCGGAGGAGGGCGCGGCGATCCTCGCGGACGCCCTGCACGCGGCGGCCTGAGACCCGCCCCCACCGGTCGTCACGCACACGAACCGCGCGGGCCGCCCCCGCGCCGCGCCCACCGGGCCGGCGGGGGCGGGCCCGCAGCTGAGGAGACCCCATGAGCCGCACCGTCATCCACGGTGGCCTGGTCATCACCGCGTCCGACGAGATCCACGCCGACGTGCTCGTCGAGGGCGGCCGGATCGCCGCGCTCGCCGCCCACGGCACCGACGCCGCCGAGAGCTGGAGCGCCGACCGGCGGATCGACGCGACCGGCAGGTACGTCATCCCGGGCGGCGTCGACGCGCACACCCACATGGAGATGCCGTTCGGCGGGACGTACGCCGCCGACACCTTCGAGACCGGCACCCGGGCCGCCGCCTGGGGCGGCACCACCACCATCGTCGACTTCGCGATCCAGAGCGTGGGCCGCTCCCTGCGCGAAGGGCTGGACGCCTGGTACGCCAAGGCCGACGGCAACTGCGCCGTCGACTACGCCTTCCACATGATCCTCGCGGACGTGAACCCCTCCTCGCTCAAGGAGATGGACCACCTCGTCTCCGAGGGCATCACCTCCTTCAAGCTGTTCATGGCCTACCCCGGCGTCTTCTACAGCGACGACGGCCGGATCCTGCGCGCCATGCAACGGGCCGCCGGCAACGGCGGGTTGATCATGATGCACGCCGAGAACGGCATCGCCATCGACGTCCTCGTCGAGCAGGCGCTCGCCGAAGGACGCACCGACCCCCGCTACCACGGGGACGTCCGCAAGGTCGCCCTGGAGGCCGAGGCCACCCACCGCGCCGTCCAGCTCGCCCGCGTCGCGGGAGCGCCCCTCTACGTCGTCCACGTCTCCGCCGACGAGGCCGTCGAGGAGATCGCCGCCGCCCGCCACCGGGGCCTGCCGGTCTTCGGCGAGACCTGCCCGCAGTACCTGTTCCTCTCCACCGACAACCTCGCCGAGCCCGGCTTCGAAGGCGCCAAGTACGTCTGCTCCACCCCGCTGCGCCCCAGGGAGCACCAGGAGGCCCTGTGGCGGGGCCTGCGGAACAACGAACTCCAGGTCGTCTCCACCGACCACTGCCCCTTCTGCTTCTCGGGCCAGAAGGAGATGGGCCGCGGCGACTTCTCCAAGATCCCCAACGGCATGCCGGGCGTCGAGCACCGGATGGACCTGCTCCACCAGGCGGTCGTGGACGGCCACATCACCCGACGCCGCTGGATCGAGATCGCCTGCGCCTCGCCGGCCCGGATGTTCGGCCTCTACCCGCGCAAGGGCACCATCGCGCCCGGCGCGGACGCCGACGTCGTCGTCTACGACCCGAACGCCACCCAGGTGCTGTCGGCCGAGACCCACCACATGAACGTCGACTACTCCGCCTACGAGGGCAGGACGGTCACGGGCCGGGTCGAGACGGTCATGTCCCGGGGAGAGGTCGTCGTCGACCGGGGCACGTACACCGGCCGAGCCGGCCACGGCACGTTCGTGCCCCGCTCCACCTGCCAGTACCTGGGCTGAAGCCCGGACACCACCCGTACCGATACGAACTTGGAGGTCCTGGCGTGGACTTCGGACTCGTCCTGCAGACCGACCCGCCCGCGTCCCAGGTCGTGGGCCTGATGCGCCGGGCGGAACGCAATGGCTTCCGCTACGGCTGGACCTTCGACTCCGCCGTGCTGTGGCAGGAGCCGTTCGTCATCTACAGCCAGATCCTCGAACACACCACCAAGCTCCACGTCGGCCCGATGGTGACCAATCCGGGGACCCGTACCTGGGAGGTGACGGCCTCCACCTTCGCCACGCTCAACGACATGTACGGCAACCGCACGGTGTGCGGGATCGGCCGCGGCGACTCGGCGATGCGGGTCGCCGGCCGCGCTCCCAACACCCTGGCCCGACTCGGCGAGGCCATCGAGGTGATCCGCGACCTCGCGGAGGGGCGGGAGGCCCGGGTGGACGGCAACCCGGTCCGCATCCCGTGGATCAGGGACGGGAAGCTGCCCGTGTGGATGGCGGCCTACGGGCCCAAGGCGCTCGCGCTCGCCGGGCGCAAGGCCGACGGCTTCATCCTCCAGCTCGCCGACCCCTTCCTCACCGAGTGGATGGTCAAGGCGGTCCGCCGGGCCGCCGCCGACGCCGGCCGCGACCCCGACGCCCTCACGATCTGCGTGGCCGCCCCCGCGTACGTCACGGCCGACGCCTCCCCCGACGCCCTCGCGCACGCCCGGGACCAGTGCCGCTGGTTCGGCGGCATGGTCGGCAACCACGTCGCCGACCTGGTCGCCAAGTACGGCGAGCACTCCGGCATGGTCCCGGAGGAGCTGACCGCGTACATCAAGGACCGGCAGGGCTACGACTACGGTCATCACGGCCGCGCCGGCAACCCCGACACCGCCTTCGTCCCCGACGAGATCATCGACCGCTTCTGCCTCGTCGGCCCCGCCGAGGCCCACATCGAGAAGCTCCGACACCTGCGCGACCTCGGCGTCGATCAGTTCGCCGTCTACAACATGCACGACCACCGCGAGGGCACCATCGACGCGTACGGCTCCACCGTCATCCCCGCCCTCCGCTGACCGGGCCGTCCGGGCCGCCGCCCCCGGCGGCCCGGGGCGTGTGTCAGGCCAGGTGGACGTCGGGGACGTAGAGGATCCACCGGCCGCCCGCGGCCTTGAACTCCTGTTCCTTCGCCATGATCTCCTCCGCGTGGTTCCACGCGAAGAGCACCGCGTAGTCGGGGTAGGGGGAGGAGAAGTGCTCCGGGGGGAGGATCGGGATGTGGGAGCCCGGGGTGACGCGGTGCTGCTTGTCGGGCGTGGAGTCGCACACCGCGGAGATCAGGTCGGGACCGATGCCGCAGTAGTTGGTGACCGTGGCGCTCTTGCAGGTCGCGCCGTAGCCGACCACGCGCTTGCCCTCGTCCTTCAACCGCGTCAGCAGTGCGCGCAGTTCCGTGCAGTGGGACTCGACCTTCGCGCCGAACGAGGCGTAGGTGGCCTGCTCGGAGAGCTTCCGGTCGTGCTCGTGGGCGAGCCACCGGGCGACCGCGGGCAGCACGGTGCGCTCGCCCGCGCGGGCCGTGGTGTAGCGCATGGTGCCGCCGTGGACGGAGAGGTGCTCGACGTCGATCAGGTCGAATCCGTACTGCCGCGCCATGGCCTGCACGGAGCGGACCGAGAACAGGTAGAAGTGCTCGTCGTAGACCTGGTCGAAGTAGGTGTGCGTGACGATGTCGCCCAGGTAGCGGTCCTCGAAGACGAAGACGCCGCCCTCGGCGAGCAGGGCCCGCGCCCCCGCGAACACCGAGTCGATGTAGGCGATGTGACTGATGGTGTTGGCGGAGAAGACGAGCTGCGCGGGGCCCTCGGCCTCCCGGATCCGCCGCGCGGCCGCCTCCTCGAAGAAGCCGATGTGGACCCGGCTGCCGGTCGCGCCGGCAGCCAGGGCGGCGTGCTCGGCGGGGTCGACGCCGAGATGGCGCACACCGGCCGCGCGGACGGAGTTGAGCATGATGCCGTCGTTGCAGCCGATCTCCACGTAGAAGGGATCCGGACCGTCCAGCTCCGTCGCCAGGTAGTGCGCCGCGGTCTCCTCGAAGTGCCTGCGCATGAGCGAGGAACCGGACGAGCGGTAGGGGTAGTCGGCGGGGAACATCTTCTCCCGGTCGACCTCTTCGAGCTGCTGCACCATCGTGCAGTCGGTGCAGAAGCCGACGGCCAGCCGGTAGAAGTGCTCCGTCCCGATGTCGGCGGGGGCGGGGAACACGTCCGAGACCGGCTGGCGCCCGAAATCGAAGAACTCGACCACGGGGCCACCGCAAACACGGCACGAAGTCATCTCACGCAGCTTTCTGTCGGGGAGGGCGGCTCGGGGAGTGGGCGCGGGTGCTGCTGTGCGGAGAGGTGGTGCGACCGGTACCACGCGGCCGTGGCCCGCAGGCCCTCCTGGAGGGTCCGCGGCCGGAAGTCGATCACCTCGTGCAGCCGGGACAGGTCGAGTGTGCGGTTCGGCCGCCCACCGGAGGCGGCGCGGTTGAACGTGATCAGTTCCGGGCGGCCCAGCGCGGCGCAGACCAGCCGCGCGAGGCGGACCGGGGAGACCGTCTCGGCGGCGGCCATGTTCAGCACGGTGTGGGTGTTCCGCTCGACCATCCGCAGGGTGGCGTCGACCAGATCGGTCACGTACAGGTAGGTGCGGGTCTGGGAGCCGTCGCCCCAGATCTCGATGGGCTCGCCCGCCGCGGCCCGTGCGAACATTCGCGGGACCACCCGGTCGGTACCCGCCCGGAAGTCGTCGCGCGGCCCGTAGACGCTGGTGAGCCGGGGCCGGAAGATCCGCATTCCGTGCTCGTGGGCGTACGCCTCGGCCAGCATCTCCGCGTAGTTCTTCGCGAGGTAGTAGCCGTCCGGCGCGTACGGGAGCGCCGTGCGGAAGTCGTCCTCCTCCCGGGTGGGGTGCTCGGTGGCCGAGAGATAGACCTCGGCGGAGCTGAGCAGGACCGTGTCGCGGACGCCGTACCTGCGGGCGAGGTCCAGGATGTGCGACACCGCGCGGACGCCCGTGTCGAGGAAGGTGGCCGGACGCTCGCGCCGCGAGAGGAGGTTCCCGGTGAGCGAGGCGCAGTGCACCACGGCGTCCACGCCGTCCGGCGCCCCGGCGAACACCCGTTCCAGGGCCGCCTCGTCGAGGAGGTCGGCACGGACGGGCCGCAGCCGGGGCGTGCGGGGGAGCTGTCCGAGTACGGCCCGGTCGTCGCCCCGGTGCAGCGCGATCACCCTGGCTCCCCGGGCCAGCAGCCCCTCGGCGAAGTGCGAGCCGACGAAGCCGGCGGCCCCGGTGACCAGGACGGTCCGGCCCTGCCACGGGCCCCGGGCCGCTGGCTGCCGGGGCGCGCCTGCCGGTGGGGCGGTCACCCGGAAGCCCCCGACCGCTGGGGCAGGGGCGCCGCCGGGTGCCGCGAGCCCCGCCAGTACGGCAGCAGACCGGCGGCCTCGGCCTCCCGCACCCCGGGGGCGGCCCGGTCCTTCGCCGACAGCAGCAGCTCCAGGTCCGCGGGCGCCCCGGCCGTCCACGCGATGGCGAGGTCCGGGTCGAGCGGGTCGATGTCGATCTGGGTACCGGGCACGTGCGGGGTGGACAGCAGATAGCTGACGCAGGCGTCGTCGGTGAGGGCCAGGAACCCGTGCACCACGCCCTCGGGGACGTACACCGCGCGCCCCGACTCCGCGTCCAGCGCGGTCGTCTCGTACGTGCCGAACTCGGGGGAGCCCAGCCGCAGATCGACCACCACGTCGCGCACCGACCCGCGCACGCAGGTGACCAGCTTCGCCTGGCCCGGCGGGACCCTCACGCCGTGCAGACCGCGCAGAGTGCCCCGGCGGGAGACCGAGTAGTTGACCTGCCGGGGCGCGAACGGCCGGCCCGTCACGGCCGTGAGGGCGTCGGTGCGCACTCCCTCGTAGAACACGCCCCGCTCGTCGGTGAGGTGGTGCGGTTCGAGTACGACGACGCCGGGGACGCGTCCCCGGGTCACCCGGGTCACGTCCGCACCCCGACGTAGAGCCCCCGTCCGTTGGGCGGACCGGGCAGGTACGTGGTGTCGAGCCCGGCGGCGGTGAACGCGGCCGTGTACTCCTCGTGGGTGAACAGGGAGTACGTCTCCAGCTCGGTGAAGGCACGCAGCCCGGCCCGGTCGGCGACCGTGTACCGCACGGTCATCAGCGAGCGCCGGCCCTCCCGCACCGACCGGGAGACCCGGCTGACGACGAGGCCGTCGGACTCCGCGACACTGCCCGTGACGAACCCGTCGAGGAACTGCTCGGGAAACCACCAGGGTTCGGCGACCACCACGCCGCCCGGTGCCAGAGCGCGGGCCAACGACCGTGCGGCGGCCGCCAGTTCCACCGTGGACGCCATGTACCCCATGGAGAAGCACATGCACAGCACGGCGTCGTACTCCGTGCCGAGGTCGAAGTCGCGCATGTCGCCCCGGTGGACCGTGCTGCCGGGGAGTCGGGCGGCGGCGATCTCCCGCATGGTGCCGGACAGCTCCAGCCCCTCGGCGACGGGGAAGTGCTCGCGCAGCCGCCGCAGATGGGCGCCGGTGCCGCACGCCACGTCCAGCACCGAACGCGCGCCGGGGCGCCGCTCGAACACCAGGCGGGCGACGGCGTCGGCTTCGGCGTCCCAGTCACGGCCCCGGGCGGCGTGGATGTGGTCGTAGATCTCGGCGTGCCGGGCGCTGTACGCGGTCCCGGCGCCCTCGTCCGCGTGCTGGGCGTCCGGGGCGGGGACGTGGTCCGGGGTGTGCTCCGTACGGGGCGGAGAGGTGGTCATGCGGGGACGCCTTCCTTCGGGAGCCCGGTCGGCCGGGCAGGGGTACGGGCCTCGACGGACGCGCGGAACTCCGCCGCGACGGTGGCCACGTCCGCGTCGGAGAGCCCTTGGTGCAGCGGCAGCAGCAGGGTCGCCTCCGCCGCCGACTCCGTGTGCGGCAGCGGCGGTCCGTGGTGGCCGTAGGCAGGGACGCGGTGGAGCGGCGGGTAGCGGAACGTGGTGTAGACGCCGCGTCCGAGCAGTTCCGACGCGACGGCGTCGCGGATCCGCGGATCCAGGCGCACCCAGTAGAAGTAGTGCGAGGTGGTGTGGTCCGGTGGGAGCGGCGGCGGCAGCCGCACCCCGTCGAGGGGGGACAGCAGCCGGTCGTAGGCGGCGGCCACCTCTCCGCGCCGGTCCACGATCGCCTCCAGCCGGCGCAGCTGCACACTGCCGATCGCCGCCGTGAGGTCGTTGCCGATCACCCGCCGGCCGAAATCGCGGACATCGAGGTCCCACCAGCGGGACGGCACCCGCGCGCCCGTGGCGCCGGGCTGAGGCGCCGGGGCTCCGGGGGCGGTGCGCGGGCTCGTGGGCCCCGTGCCCGTGCCGTCCGGGCCGCCGCCGTTGGCGTCGGCCTCCGCACCCCGGTCGCCGGCTGCGGCGTCCGGGGCTTCGCCGGCGGCGTCGGGGCCGCCGCCCGCGGCGTTCCGCGCCGCACTCAGGCCGCTCGACTGGGCCAGGCCGTGGTAGGCGAGCCGCCGGGCCCGCTCCGCGACCACCGGGTCGGCCGCGTACAGCATGCCGCCGTCCCCCGTGGACAGCACCTTCATCGCGTCGAAGCTCCACACGGAGAGCGAGCCGAACGTGCCGCACGCGCGCGGGCCCACGCGGGAGGCGACCGCGCAGGCGGTGTCCTCGACCAACGGCACACCGCGGCTCTCGCAGAGCTCCGCGATGCGGGCGATGTCGCCGGGGCCGCCGCCGTAGTGCAGGACGAGCACGGCCCGGGTCCGGTCGGTCAGCGCCCGCGCGATCTGCTCGGCGGACGGATTGAGGGTGTCCGGGTCCACGTCGCAGAAGACCGGGCGCGCGCCGGTCGACGCCACGGCGCTGGCCGCCGAGACGAAGCTGATGCTGGGCATCACCACCTCGTCGCCGGGCCCCAGTCCGAGCAGCTCCGTCGTGAGGTAGAGCCCCGCCGTGGCGGAGGCGAGGAAGACGACCCGGTCGGCGGGCACCCCCAGGTGCGCCGCGAACTCCGCCTCGAACGCGGCGGTGCGCGGACCGTGACCGAGCCAGTTGTCGGCGAACACCTCGGCCACCGCGCTCAGTTCGGCCTCGCCCAGGCTGGGCTGGAAAACGTTGATCACTCTGGACTCCCGGCGGACACGGGTACGGATACGGATGCGGCGGGCAGGGGAGCGGGGGCGGCGGCGTGCCCGTACGAGGGCCGTGCGGCCCTTCGGCGGATGTCTTCGAGGAGCGCCGCCTCCTCCAGCAGGACCCGGTCGGGGGCGGGGGCGCCGCCCTCCGCGCGCACGGCGGCGGTGAAGGCCGCGAGCGTGTGCGCCACCTGGTCGTGCGCGGGGAGCTCCAGCACCCGCCCCCGCGGGCCCGTGGAGCCGTCCGCGCGGTACAGCCTCAGCCGCGGACGGTGGTCGGCGGGCGGGGTGAACGCCCGGTCGACGACGATGCTCCCCTCGCTGCCGTGCAGCTCGTACCGGCAGCGGTAGGGGTGCTCCAGCCCGAACGCCAGCCGGGCGGTGACCCCCGCCGGATTGCGCAGCAGCGCCCAGCCGCCCGTCTCCACCTCCCGGCCCGGCCGCTCCGTCAGCTCGGCGTCGACCACGGACAGCGGCCCCGGCACCAGGTGCAGGGCCGCCCGCACCGGATACAGCCCCACGTCGAACAGGGCGCCGCCGCCCAGTTCCCGCCGGTGGCGGATGTCCTCCTCGGGCAGCGCCGGGATCTCGAACGCGGCGTTGAGCAGGCGCGGTTCACCGATCGCGCCGTCGGCGACCAGGCCCCGGACCACCTCGTGCTGCGGATGGTGGACGAACATGACGTTCTCCGCCAGCACCAGGCCCCGTGCCGCGGCCAGTTCGACCAGCGCCGCCGTGCTCCGCCCGTCCGTGGTCAGCGGCTTCTCGCAGAGCACGTGCTTGCCGGACCGCAGCGCCGCCTCGGCCCACCGGCCGTGCAGGGCCGCGGGCAGCGGTACGTACACCGCGTCCACGTCGGTACGGGCCAGCAGCGCCGCGTAGCCGGACGCGCCGTACTCCGCGGCGCAGCCGTACTCCCGGGCCCACGCCTCGGCCGTCTCCCGGCTGCGAGATGCCAGGGCGGTGATCCTCGTGCCGGGATCGGCCCGCAGCGCGGGCAGCAGGCGACGCCGGGCCACGTCGGCGCACCCCAGCACCCCGAACCGCACCGGTTCCCGCTCCGACTCCTTCGCTTCTGCGGAGAGATGGATCAACTTGATTCCTCCTCCAGGGAGTTGAGGCACGCGAGCAAGGTGCGTGCCTGGACGTTCAGGCAGTGGCCGTGCTGCACCAGCGTGGTGAGCTGGCCCGGGGTGACCCACCGGAAGCCGGCCGGAGGGCGCGCGGGCGCCTCCTCCCCGGTCGCCTCGACGATCAGGCAGCGGGTCCGGGCCGCCAGGAACCGGCCGCCCTCCTCGCTGTGCTCCGTGTCGTACCGGATCCGCTCCGGCGCCGCGCCGAGCACCAGGTCGAGGAAGGCGGGCGGCGGACGGTGCGCCCGGGGGGTGCACTGCACGGTCGGACCGAATTCGAGGGCGGTGCCGTGCCCGCCCTCCGGCCGCTCCCGCACCAGGACGTGCGCCACCCCGTCGAAACGGCGCAGCACGAACGCGGTGACGCCGGTCCCGACCGGGGCGAACAGCGGCTGGCTCCACCGACCGACCTCGCGGTTGCCCGCCCGTACGGCCACGGCGGCGACCTGGAAGTGGCCGCCCCCACTGTGCTCGATCCGGTCGGCCGACCGGTGCCAGCCCGCCACGGCGGCCAGCGGCATCCGGCGGGAGCGCAGGCGGTGCGCCGCGCGTCGCCCGGTGATCCAGGAGAGGACCTCCGCGTCCCGGTGCAGGGCGCCCGCGTGCGGATCGGCGAACGGCAGGCAGGACAGCACGGTGCGGGTGTCCATGTTCACCAGGTGGTCGCGGCGCAGGAGCCGGTGGATCTGCCCCAGCGTCAGCCACCGGAAGTCCTCGTGCGGCTCCACGTCCTCGTGGATCTCCACCACCATGTTCCGGTTGGCCTTGCGGAGGAACCACGAGCCGTGCTCGGACTGGAGCGCGTCGGTGACCACCCGGCCCCGGCCCGGATCGGTGAAGTACTCCACGTACCGCACCCGGCCGCCCCGGTGGACCCGGGTGTAGTTGCTGTGGGTGGCCTGAACGGTGGGGGAGAGCTGGAGCAGGTGGACGTTCCCCGGCTCCATCTTGGCCTGGAGCAGGAAGTGGGCCACTCCGTCGATCTCCCGGCACAGCAGGCCCAGGATGCCCACCTCCGGCTGGACGATGACCGGCTGCTGCCATCCCGGCGCGGCTCCGCCGGGCGACACGTCGAGACCCTCGACGGTGAAGAACCGGCCGCTGCGGTGCACCAGGTTGCCGGTGCCCTCCTCGAACCCCCAGCCCTCCAGCGCGTCGAACGGGATCCGCGTCACCTCGAAGGGATGCGCCCGCGCCCGCTCGGCCAGCCAGCCCGCCACGTCCTCCGTGGCGATCGCGGCCCCCTCGGGGGCCGCCGCCGATCGCGCCAGCCGCTCGGCGACCGACACGTCGTGACGCGGGCGCAGGACGACCGGCGCGTCGAACCCCCGTGCCGCCCCGGCCCGGACCCGCGTGTCCGCCCACACCGCCGCGCTCATCGGCGGTGCCGCAGGGTGAGTTCGGCCAGGACCGGCACCAACTCCGCCGGGCCTGGCACGCCTTGCGTCTCCTTGGCCAGCATCAGCGCCCCGTCCCGGAAGGCGTCCTCGGTGAGCAGCCTGCGCAGCCGCGCGGAGAAGGCGTCCAGAGTGAACTGATCCGTCTCCAGGGCCAGTCCGGCTCCCCGCTCCTCGACGTAGCGGGCCGTCTCGCTCTCCGACCAGAACGGCACGGGAGTGACGAGCTGCGGCACCCGGTGCGCGACCGCCGCGGCGAAGCTGCCCGCGCCCCCGTGGTGGATCACCGCCGAACAGGTCGGCAGGAGCTGGTTGAGCGGCAGGTAGTCGACCAGCCGCACCCCCTCGGGCGCCTCCGCGCCCGGCGGCAGCCCCGGATGGCCGGTCGCCACCACCTCCGCACCCAGCCCGGTGATGGCCGCGACGACCTCCGCGAAGGTCACGCCCGCCTCCTCGAACAGCTGCCTCCCCCGCCCGCCGACACCGAGCGTCAGGGCGACCCGGGGCCGACGGGGCGGCTCGTCCAGCCAGGCGGGCACCGGGGAGCCCCCGTTGTACGGGACCCAGCGCATCGGCACGTAGACCGGCGCGGCCGGAAGCCGCATGGCCTCCGGTGACGGGTCCACGGTCCACTGGCCGAGCAGCAGCTCCTCGCGGTAGTCGAGCCCGTACGCCTCCAGCATCGGGCGCATCAGCGACCGCACCGGGTCCCGGCGCGGCCGGGGAGCGGTGGCCCCCGGCGCCGGGGCCGCGGCGGCCGCTTCGAGCTGCTTGGCCCGCAGCCAGGCGATGTTGTCCTGGCCCCACAGGAAACGCGCGTGGGCCGCGCCCGTCACCTCGGCGGCGACGGCGGCCGGGACGCACAGCGGGTCCCACAGCACGAGGTCGGGCCGCCAGCGCCGGGCCAGAGCGACCAGGTCGTCCACGACGGGGCGGTACTGGGCGAGCATGGCGGTGTAGTGCAGCCACTGGGCCTGCAGGCGGCCCGGCCCCGCGGCCGGGTCGAGCGCCATCGAACCGGTGAGCTTCGGCAGCTTGGCCGGGTCCGGGTTCGCCGCGACGATCTCCCCGAGGTGCTCGCGGGTGCCGATGGCCACGGCGCTCAGCCCGGCATCGGTCGCCAGGTTCAGCGCGTCCGGGTGCAGGGCGACGCGCACCTCGTGGCCGGCGTTCTGCAGCGCCCAGGCGAGCGGAACGACGGCGTGCAGGTGGGAGGTGTGGGGAAAGACGCAGAACAGAACGCGCACGAGGCGATCCCATCGTCAGGAAGTGGGCTCGTAGGAAGACGGTCGGCTTCCGGGGAGGCGGACTTGTCGGGAGGCCCGTCCCTCCCCGGTGGCGGGGAGCCGGAGAGCCGGGGGCGGGGAGCCGGCGGGCCGGGGGCGGGTGGCGGCGACCGGTCAGCCGCGGGCCGCGACGAACTCCTTGATGGAGGTGACGACGTAGTCGATCATCTCGTCGGTGAGCCCCGGGTAGACGCCGGTCCAGATGGTCCGCCCGGTGACGATGTCGCTGTTGGTCAGCGTCCCGGACACCCGGTGCTCCACCCCCTGGTAGGCGGGGTGCGCCGTGAGGTTGCCGGCGAACAGCCGGCGGGTGCCGATCCTGCGCTCCTCCAGGAACGCCACCAGCTCCGCCGTCGTGAACGGCGCCTCGGGCCCGATCGTCATGACGAAGCCGAACCAGCTCGGATCGCTGCCCTCGGTGGCCCGGGGCAGCAGCAGGTGCGGCAGCCCGTCCAGCCCCTCGCGCAGCCGCCGCCAGTTGTGCCGACGCGCCGCGCAGAACTCGTCGAGCCGGTTCAACTGGCTGCGGCCCAGCGCCGCTTGGATGTCCGTGGCCTTCAGGTTGTACCCCACGTGCGAGAAGATGTACTTGTGGTCGTAGCCCTCCGGCAGCGTGCCCATCTGGTACGAGAAGCGCTTGAGGCACCGGTTGCTCTCGCCCGGCTCGCACCAGCAGTCGCGCCCCCAGTCGCGCAGCGACTCCACCACCCGGGCCAGCGCCATGTTCGAGGTCAGGACGCAGCCGCCCTCGCCCATCGTCAGGTGGTGCGCCGGATAGAAGCTGACGGTCGACAGGTCGCCGAACGTGCCGGTGAGCCGGCCGCGGTAGGTGGAGCCCACCGCGTCGCAGTTGTCCTCGACGAGGAACAGGCCGTGAGCCTCGGCGAGTTCGGCGATCTCGGCCGCCTGGAAGGGGTTGCCCAGCGCGTGCGCCATGGAGATGGCCCGGGTACGCGGTCCGATCGCGCGGGCCACGTGCTCGGCGGTGGCGTTGTAGGTGCCGAGTTCGATGTCGACGAAGACCGGCACCAGACCGTTCTGGATGATCGGGTTGACCGTGGTGGGGAACCCGGCCGCGACGGTGATCACCTCGTCGCCCGGCCGCAGCCTGCGCTCGCCCAGCACGGGCGAGGTGAGGGCGGTGAGCGCCAGGAGGTTCGCCGAGGAGCCCGAGTTGGTCAGGTGCGCCTTGCGCAGCCCGAGCCGGCGGGCGAACGCCGACTCGAACTTCCGGCAGTCGGAGCCCGCCGCGATCCGCATCGTGAGCGCCGCCTCCACGAGCGCCACCCGGTCGTTCGCGTCGAGCACGGCGCCCGAGGGCCAGATCTCGGTGACCCCCGGCTCGAAGCGCCCGCCGGATTCCTGCTCCCGGTGGTAGGCGCGCACCTCCGCGAGGAGGCGGTCCTTGCGGTGGCTCATGGTCGTCTCCTTGCGGTTCACGGCTGCGGCTCGGCCAGCAGGCTGTGCCGGTGCCCGGCGGGGCCCGCCCGGCCCGAGGGGCCCGCCGGCCGGGCGGGTGCGGCGACGGGGTGGGGCCCGGGAGCGGGCCGCTCCGGGGGGCGGGGCGCGGGCCCCTCCGGGGGCACCCGGTCGATGAGGCCGGCCCGCAGGGCCGACTCCGCGGGGCTCCCGACGGGAGCGGCCCGCAACTGCTGCTGCATCCGGATGTACTGGGCGGCGTCCAGGAGGCTGTCGGGGGTCCCGGTGTCGAACCAGGTCGTGTCGTCGCCCAGTTCCACCAGGGTGGCCCGCCCCTCCCGCACGTAGCTCCGGTTCAGGTCGGTGATCTCCAGCTCGCCCCGGTGCGAAGGGGTGAGGCCGGCCGCCTTGTCCAGGGCGTCGTTGTCGTAGAAGTACAGGCCGGTGACCGCGAGGCTGGAGCGGGGCCGCTCGGGTTTCTCCACGAGATGGGTGATCCGGCCCCGGGCGTCCACCGTGGCCACGCCGTACCGCTCCGGGTTCGCCACCTTGCGGCTGAACAGGGTGCACCCCTGGTGCCGGAGCAGGGCGTCGCGCAGCCGCGTGGGCAGCTTCGGGCCGTGGAACAGGTTGTCCCCCAGCGCCAGGCACATCGGGCCGTCGTCGACGAAGGAGCGGGCCAGCAGCAGGGCGTGGGCCAGACCGCGGGGGAGGTCCTGGACCGCGTACTCCAGGCGGATGCCGTACTGGCTGCCGTCGCCGAGCAGCCGCTCGTAGCTGTCGCGGTGCTCCGGGGCGGCGATCACCAGGATCTCGCGCAGCCCCAGTTCGATGAGCAGCGACAGCGGATAGTAGATCATCGGCTTGTCGTAGACCGGCAGGAGCTGTTTCGAGGAGACCAGGGTCAGTGGACGGAGCCGGGTTGCCGAACCTCCAGCGAGGATGATGCCGCGCACGGGGTGTCCCTCCTCTCGTCAGCGTTCGCGTACCGGGCGTCGTACTCCGCACGGGTGGCCCACCAGTCCGGATGGCTCCGGTACCAGTCGACGGTGGCGCGCAGGCCCTCGGCGAACGCGGTCCGGGGCCGGTAGCCGAGCGCCCGCAGTCTGCTGTCGTCCAGGGAGTAGCGCCGGTCGTGGCCCAGCCGGTCGGCGACGTGGCGCACCGCGCTCCAGTCGGCGCCGCACGCGGCCAGCAGTTCGCGGGTGAGGCTGCGGTTGCTCAGCTCGGTGCCGCCGCCGATGTGGTAGACGTTCCCGGGCTCACCCCGTTCCAGCGCCAGTTGGATGCCCCGGCAGTGGTCGTCGACGTGCAGCCAGTCGCGTATGTGGCGGCCGTCGCCGTAGAGCGGAACGGTGCGCCCGGCCAGCAGCCGGGTGGTGAACCGGGGGATCAGCTTCTCCGGGTGCTGGTGGGGGCCGTAGTTGTTGCTGCACCGGGTGATCCGTACGTCGAGGCCGTGGGTGCGGAAGTAGGAGAGGGCCAGCAGGTCCGCCGACGCCTTCGAGGCCGCGTACGGGGAGTTGGGCAGCAGGGGGGAGCTCTCGGTCCAGGAGCCGGTGGGGATCGAGCCGTAGACCTCGTCGGTGGACACCTGGAGGAAGCGGTCGGCCCGCTGCCGCAGGGCCGTCTCCAGCAGCACGTGGGTGCCGGTCACGTTGGTGTGCACGAAGGACCCGGCGTCGTCGATGGACCGGTCGACGTGCGTCTCCGCCGCGAAGTTGACCACGACGGAGCCCGGGACGAGCAGTTCCCTCACGAGCGGGGCGTCGGCGATGTCGCCGGAGACCAGGCGGAAGCCCGGACGGCCCGCCACCGCCGCGAGGTTGGCGGGATTGCCCGCGTAGGTGAGTTTGTCGAGCACCGTCACGTCGGCTCCCGCGAACGCGGGGTAGTCCCCGCTCAGCAGGGCGCGCACGTAGGTGCTCCCGATGAATCCGGCTCCGCCGGTCACGAGGATGTGCACGGCTCAGTCCCGGGTCGCGACGGCGACGGTCGTGCCCAGCGCGGGCAGCGGGACGGTGCGCCGGAGCGTGAAGCCCGCCTCGGCGAGTTCGGCGGCCAGCGCCCGGCGGTCCGGGTGGTAGGCGGCGCCGAGCGCGAGCCAGTCCACGGCCGAGGCCGCGAGCGCGGAGCCGGCGGGCGGTTCCTCGTACAGGAAGTCGTGGACGAGGAGGAGGCCGCCGCCGGGCAGGAGGCGGCCGGCGCCGGTCAGCAGCCGTACGCGCTCCCGCCGGTCGAGCAGGTGCAGGACGTGCGAGAGGAGCGCCGCGTCGTGGGCGGGGCCGGACGCCTCGCCGGCCTCGGGCCCGGCGAGCGGATCGCGGTGCAGGTCCCAGGGCACCAGTCGTACGCGGTCGCCGAGTTCGGCTTCCTTCACGGCGCGGGCCGCGTGCTCCAGCATCGGCGCCCGGTCGTAGACCGTGGCGGTCAGCCCGCGGAACATGCGGCACAGCGTGAGCGAGTAGCCCCCGCTGCCGCCGGCGATGTCGGCGAGGCTGGTGCGGTCGCGCAGCTCGGGGAGGCGGGCCAGATGCGGGGCGCTGGCCCGGGCGCCCGTGAGCATCGCGTCGGCGAGGGCGGGCAGTTCGGCGTCCGGTATCTCGGTGGGCAGCCGTCGGCCGCGCAGGGCGGCGGTCACACCGTCCGCGTTGAGGTGGTCCTGGGCGGCCCAGCGTTCGATCCGCAGGAGGGCGCGGGCATTGCTGCCGGGCGGGCCCGTGAGCAGTTCCCGGTAGACCTCGGAGAGCTGCCATCCGGCGGCGCCGGTGTCGTCGAGGACACCGTGCCACCGCAGTACGCGCAGCAGTGCGTGCAGGGGCTCCGGCCGCAGGTCGAAGGAGTCGGCGAGCTGCCCGGCTGGGACGGGGCCGCCCGCCACGGCCTCCAGCAGGCCGATGCCCTCTGCGGCCTCGACGGCGGCGAGGACCTTGCGCGCGGAACGCAGAGGGGAAAGAGGATCCGGGTCGGCCACGACGCCCTCGCTCTCAGTAAGAGGTCATTTGACAATAGTCAAGAGATCTCTGGGGAGTCTGACTTACGAGTCGAATCTTGGCAATCTCTATACCCAAACCTGTGACTATAGTAACGTCCCGTCGTGACTCGACCCAGCCTCAACCCAAGGAGTCCGCAATGAACCCCATCGCGCAGCTTTCCTCCCGCTTCATCCCCGCGGTATCGGTGTTCGTGCTCACGGCGGGGACCGTGGCCGGGACGGCGGGGGCCGCCTGGGCGCAACCGGGCGACGCCCAGCGGTCCGGCGCTCTCTGTACGGAGCGGGCGGGCGACTGTACGAGAGCCGCGGTCGACCGGGGCCGGCAGTCGGCGACGCGGCAGGGCGCCGTGGTGGAGACGGACTGGCCGTGGCGCGCGGGCGCGGGCGCGGACGAGAACACCGACTGGCCGTGGCGCGCGAGCGCGGGCACGGACGACAGCACCGACTGGCCGTGGCGCGCGAGAACGGACGCGAGAGAGGCCGCGGACTGGCCGTGGGCGGCGGGGAAGGCGTCCGCCGCGAGCACGGACCGGCCGTGGCGGACGGCGACGGCCGGGAACACGGACTGGCCCTGGTAGGCCGGGGCGAGGGGAGACGGGTACGGCTGAGGGGCGAAGCGAGAACGCTTCGCCCCTCAGCCGTACCCGGCGGGCCCGCCTTCCGCCCCGGTGGAACAGGGCGGTCTCCGCCCCGCCGGGACGGGCGCCTCCCGCCCCGGCGGGGCGCCCTCGGCGCGAGCGGATCCGGCGGGGTTCCCTCAGTGCGAGCGGATCTCGTCCATCCGGCGCCACATCTGCACGGCGAGCTGGTAGGCCCCGTTCTCCTCGCAGATCGCGGCGGCCCCCCGGAGGGCCTCCGCCGCCTCCTCGGGCCGGTTCAGCGCCCTCAGCTCCTCGGCCTTGGCGAGGCAGACCCGGGCCAGCTGGAGTCCGGAGAGCGGCGAGTCCTCGCCGGTCAGGCCGACGTAGAGCTTCAGGGCGCTCTCGTGCCGGCCGAGCGCGCTCTCGTGCCGCGCGCGCAGGGCGGCCAGCGCGGCCGTCTCCGCCGGGACGTTCATCAGCGACGTCGTCTGCTCGGCGCCGAGCAGCCATTCGTGCGCGTCGTCCAGATGCCCGGTGTTCAGCAGGATGCTCGTGGTCGAACGGCAGAACCGCAGCCAGTCCCGCAGGGTCAGGGTGGCCGGCGTCAGGTGCTGGCGCGCCCGGACGATGAACGTATGCGCGTCCTCGGCGCTGCCGAGCTGGTCGTAGGCCATGGCGGCCACCCACTGGGAGCGGCCGAGTATGCCCGGGGCGTCGACGGACTCCGCCAGCTCCAGCATCTCGGAGACCAGCGACGGCACCGGGCCCGTGTCGCTCAGCTCGCACAGGACGGAGACCAGCGTCCCCAGGAGGCGTACGTGCTCCGATGTGCCGTGCAGGCGGGCGGGCCTGAGCAGGGCCAGCGCGCTCTCCAGGGGCGTCCTGGCGCGCGAGAGGTATCCCGTGTCGCGCAGGGCGCTGCCCAGCTCGGTGAGGACCGCGACCCGCACCGCGTCGGAGGGCTGGTCGGAGGCGGTGGCGGCCAGTTCCTCCAGGAGGGCGAGCCGCTGATCGTGGTCGCCGTGGGTCTGGAGTGCCCGCTGCAGTTGGAGGCCGACCTCGATGCTCCTCATCGGGTCGCCCTCGGCGAGAACCTGGGCGTAGAGGTCGCGCAGCAGCTCGATCGAGCGTGCGTAGTCGTTGCTCTGCATGGCGTTGACGGCGAGGATCTGGCTGGGCGGCGTCGGCGTCCGCACGGCCGTGGGGGACGGGCTCGCGGGGGGCGGCGGGGTCCGCGGTCGCGACGCCGTCTGGGGGGCGGCCGCCGCTCCCGCGGGGGCGGCAGCGGCCTGCCCGGGGGCGGCCCCGCTGTGCGCCGACACGGGCTCGGCGGCGAGCGAGCCCGCGATGCCCTGCCCGACGAGCTCGTCCACCGGCATCATCAGCTGTTCGGCCAGGTGGATGATGACGTCCAGGGTGGGTGCGCGCTTTCCGGATTCCAGCAGCGAGATGTAGCTGGAGGTCACAACATCCCCGGCCAGCTGCTGCTGCGAAAGCCCCAGTTCGCGGCGCCGTGCCCTGACGCGCTCCCCGAAGTCCGGGTGCTGATTCCTCACCGTGCTGCTCCTCTCGCCTGGCGGTGGTCCCGTGGAGGAGGCGCTGATCCAGTACCTCCGGTTCCGCTTGTGTTGTTCGAGATAACTGTAGTTGCTGTCATCGGCTTCCCCTGCCCACGTTCTGGTCAAGGTTTCAGCCGCCGGGCCCCTGATTGCATTGACTTTAGTCAAGTATCCTGTCAAGGTCGGGCGTTGCGTCAGACTCGACCGAAGGTGGCGGGAAATGATTGACGGGCTCATCGGCAACGATCTCGTGGTCAACGAGGATTCGTGCAACCTGAGCTGCACGTACTGCCTCACCGGTCAGAGCAATCTGAAGGAGGCGCACTCCGAGCAGCTGATCTTCCGCCCTCCGACGCGTGACCGGTACGCCCCGGAGACCCTGCTCGGCAAGCAGTTGCCGATCATCGACCGGCGGATCGACTCGACCTTCCGCGTGCCGCTGCTCAAGGTGACCGGCGGCGAGATCTTCCTGGTGGCGGGGGTCATGGACTTCCTGCGCGAACAGGCGGCCGAACACGAGGTGCTGGTCATCCAGACCAACGGCGTGCTCGTGCGGGACGCCCACCTGGAGGAGCTGGCCCGGTGGGGCAACGTCGTGCTCCAGGTGTCGCTCGACAGCCATCTGCACCAGGGCAACTCCCACCGCGTCGCCTCCGCGAAGCTGCACACCAAGGTCGTCGAGCGGGTCGAGGCCATCCTCGACAGCGGACTCGACGTCGAGATCTACGGAGTGCTCAACGACCGGAGCGTGGGCGAGCTGGCCGACTTCGCGGGCTGGCTCGCCGACCGCCCGGCGCCCCCGGTGTTCTTCCCCTTCCCGGTGCGCGGACCGGACTCCCAGGAGTTCGCCGTACGCCCCGACCAGGTCCACCACATCGAGGAGTTCGCCGCCCGGTACGAGGAGTTCGCCTCCGTACTGCCGCCGAGGGCGTACCTCGACCGGCTGGTGAGCTTCTACCGGAACAGCGGACGCACCTTCCGCTGCCACCTGCCGCGCATGGTGATCTCGACCTTCAGCGACGGCGCGGTCACCCCGTGCCCCAACATCTGGTTCTCCAACATGGGCAACCTGCTGGAGGACGACTGGGAGGACACCCTGAGCCGGGTCGGCGAGAGCGGGCTCTACCAGGCGCTGCTCGCGGACCGGCCGCGGCTGGACGCCTGCAAGGGCTGCTTCACCCCCTGGGACACGCTCAGCATGTACTTCGACGACGAGATCACCCTCGACGAACTCTGCTCGGCGCCGACCTACTCACCGCCCGCCATACGCGCGCTCATAGCCGAGAGCAAGCGCCGCTACCTGGCGGAGGAGGCCGGGCGCCGATGACCGCGCCCATCGACGCGGGGACCTCGGGCGCCGGCGCTCCCCACGCCGTGCACGGAAGCCTCGACTGCGCGCCCGGCGAGGTCGTGGCCCTGGTGGGGGAGGGCGGCGCGGCCTGGGCGGACGCCTACCGGGACGTACGGGAGGCCGGCGCCGTCCCGCTGCTCGTCGACCCGGCCGCGCCCGCCGCCGAGCACGCGCGGTGGCTCGCCCGCGCGGGCGGCGGGCGGCTCCTGCACACCCGGGACCGGACGCTCTTCGACGCGCCCGGCGCGCGGAGCGCGTCCGCCCGCCCGGCGGCCGGCGCCCCCGGACGGCGGCCCGGCACGGTCCTGCTCCCCAGCTCCGGTACCACGGGCAGCCCCAAACTCGTGGAGCGCAGCGTCGATTCGCTGCGCGCGGAGGGCCTTCGGCACGTCCGGTGGGCCGGGCTGAACGCCTCGGACCGGGTGCTGCTGCCGCTGCCGCTCTGGCACGCGTACGCCCTGGGCTGGCTGCACGCCGCCCTGGAGGCCGGGGCCGAACTACGGGCGCACCCGCCGACCGCGCTCGGAGCCGTCCTGCGCGACATCGAACACGGCGCGACGGTCCTGCCCCTGGTGCCCGCGGTCGCCCGGCTGCTCGCCGCACGGGCCGGCCGGGCCCCGCTCACCGGAACCGCCCTGAGACTCGCCATGGTGGGCGCCGGCGTCGTCGACGACGAACTGGACGACGCCTTCCGGGCGGCCCTGGGCATCGGGCTCGCCCGCGACTACGGCTCCTCGGAGACCGGTTCGCTCTTCAGCGCCCCGGCCGGAGCCCCGTCGGGGCGGGTCGGCCACCCGCTCGCCGGAATCGGCTTCCGCATCCTCGGCGACGAGGGCACGGCCCGCGCCCACGACGACGAACCGGGCGAACTCCAGATCCGCGTCGCCGGCGAACCCGGCCCCGGCGACGCCGAGGACGGCTGGCGCCCCACCGGGGACGTCGCGGCCTACCACCCGGAGCTCGGGCTGCGGATCCTCGGCCGCCGGGGCCGCGCCGTCCGCCGGGGCGACCGCTGGGTGGCCCCCGAAGAGGTCGAGACCGTCCTGCGCTCGCACGGGGACGTGCTGGAGGCCAGGGTCACCGGAGTGCCCGGCCGCACCGCGACCGGTCCCACGACACGGCTGCACGCCGAGGTGGTGAGCCTGCGGGGCACCGGTGCGGACAGTGCGGAGCTGCACCGCCACGCCCAGGACCGGCTCGCCCCCCACAAAGTGCCCGACCGGATCAGGGCGGTCGGCGAACTGCCCCGCGGCCGGTCGGGAAAGCTGCTGCCCGCACGACGTCTGGTCCCGGGCGACGAGGCGACGCTGATCGCCTGCGCCCAGGGCCACAAGCGCAGCGAACTCCTCTTCACCCTGATGCGGTTGGGCGTACTGGACCTGCTGTGGCGGGGACCGGCCGACTCCGCGCGCGTCGCCGGGGAGCTGGGCCTCGACGCCGAGGTCTGCGAGCAGTTGCTCCAGGTAGCCGAGAGCGCGGGCCTGCTGCGCGCGGCCCCGCCGGAGGAACGCGAAGCGGCGCGGCCCCCGAGCGCCGGGGCCGGGGGAGCGACGTCCGCCCCGGGACCCGCCGCCGACGCCCCCGACGGTGCGGCGGCCATCCTCGCCCTGGAGGAGCGGCTCTCGCGGTCCTGGGTGACCCGGGAGCAGCTCACCGCTCTCGCCCGTACCGGTTCCGCCGCGCGGGCCTTCGACGCCGAGGGCCCCGACGACGTCCTGCGCGGGGTCTACCAGCGGGCCATGCACACCCCCGCCGCGCACCGCCGCAGTGGCATCGGCCTCCGGCTCGCCGGGGCGCGGGACGGGCGGCTGCTGGAGATCACCTGCGGACCCGGCCGGTACGCGCACACGCACGGAACAGCCGCGGCCAACCGGCTGCTGCGGGTCGGCACCCTCGCGGAACAGTCCACGCACGGGGCCGGCGACAGGCCCCCGGCCGACGGCCCGCCCGCCGTACCGGAGCCCGAGGACGGCGAGCTCTTCGACCTGGTGGTCGTCTGCAACGCCGTCCACCTGCCGGGTCCGGGCAGCGACCTGCGCGAGCTGGCCGCGCGGCTGGCCCCGGGCGGACGGCTGCTCGTCGACGACGTGTTCCTGGACGCACCGGGCGGCCTGCCCCAGGAGATCCGGCTCGACTGGCTCACCCACGGAGGCTCGGCCTGGCCCACGGAGTCCACCCTGACCGCGGGCCTGGGCGCGGCCGGGTTCACCGTCCGCCGCGTGGTGCACGTCGGGACGCCGGCCGTCACCCTCCTCGTCGCCGCGCCCGAACCCCGTGCGACACCGCAGGCCGAGGGGGCCGCATGACCGTTCACCACCCGCAGTCGCCCACCGGGGCCACGCCCACCGGGGACACGGCCTCCAGTGCCACGCCCACCGAGGACACGGCCCCCAGGGCCACGGCAGCCGGGACCCCGGCGGACCAGGCGACCCTGGCCGGCCGGACCGCGCTGGTCACCGGCGCCACCGGACAGCTCGGCGACGCCGTCTGCCGGCTGCTCGCCGCCCGGGGCGCGGCCGTGGTCGGCGTCCACCGCACCCCCTCGGAGCGCGCCGAGGCGCTCACGGCCGGGACCGGCGCCCGGCTCCTGCGGGCCGATCTCTCCGACCCGGACGAGACCGCCGCGCTCCTGGGACGGGTCAGGGAACTGGGCCCCGCCCCGGACATCCTGGTGTGCGCCCACGGCGCCACCGCCCGCCGCCCCGTGCTCGGCGGGGCGTACGACGCCGCCGCCGAACAGCGGCTCTGGCAGCTGAACACCGGCTCCGTACAGCAGTTGGCGTCGGCCGCGGCCAAGCGGATGATGCGCGCGAAGTTCGGCAGGATCGTCCTCTTCGGCTCGCGCGGCGGCGCCACCGGCATGCCGGGGCAGCCCGGCTACGCGGCGGCGAAGGCGGCCCTGTCCGGCTGGGCCGCATCGGCCGCCTGGGAGCTCGGACCGTTCGGCGTGACCGTGAACGTCATCGCGCCCGGAGCGGTCCGGGCACGCCCCGAGGACGCCCCCGTCTACTCCGCCGAGGAGGACGAGCGGGCAGCGGGCCGCACCGCCGTGCGCCGGCTCGCCGAACCCGCCGAGATCGCGGAGGCGGTCGGCTTCCTCGCGGCCCCCGGGGCCTCGTACGTCACCGGGCAGACGCTCCTCGTGGACGGCGGCGCCCGGTGGTGACGGCCTCCCCCTCCCAGCCGCGCACCCCCCTTCCGCCGGACGCGCCGTCCGCCGCGCTCGCCGTCGACATCGGCGGTACGAAGGCGGAGCTGCGGGCCCGGGCCGGGGCGGCCGACAGCGGTGTCGTACGCATCGAGTGGGACGCCCCCGGCCGCCCGCGCGCCCCCGACTTCGACGACGACATCGAGCGCCTCGACGCCGCCGCGCGACGGGCCCTGCGCGCCGTCGGCGCCACCCGCCCCCGTACCGCGGTACTCGCCCTGCCCGCCACGCTCGGCGCCGAGGGCCGCGTCAGCCGCTGGCCGGGCCGGCCGTCCTGGCGGGGGCGCAGACCGGCCGCCGAACTCGCCGCACGGTGGAACACCGCACCCCTCGTGCGCGACGACGCGCTGCTCGCCGGATACGCCGAGGCCCGCGCCGGGCACCGTACCCGGGCCGGCCTGCTCTACCTGGGAATCGGCACCGGAGTCGGCGGCGCCTGGCTGCCGCCCCGGCCGGCGGACACACCTCCCGAGGGCCCGGACGAACTCCGGCCCTGCGAGGCCGGCCACCTGGTGGTGCGCCCGGACGACGGACCGCTCTGCGACTGCGGTCAGCACGGCTGCCTCCAGGCGTACGCGTCGGGCCCGGCCCTGCTCCGCGCCGCCGAGGCCCGGGGGGAGGCCGCGGCGCTGGCGGAGGCGGCGGACGCCTGCGCGCTGGCCGTCGCCGCCATCGGCGAACTGCTGCCGTTCGCCACCGTCGTGCTCGGCGGCGGGGTGGGCGCGACCCGCGCGGACCTCGCCGACGCGCTGAGCGCCCGGCTGCCCCGCCGCACCCGCCGCGGCAGCACGCTGCCCGAGGTGGTACCGGCCGTCCACGGCACGGCCGGCTCGCTCGCGGGCGCGCTGCTGCTCGCCCTGCACGCCGGACCCCCGGAGCGCCCCCCGGCACCGGACGCAGCCGCGCGAAGAGGCGGCGCGGACACCGCAAGAACCCTGGAAACCGCAGAAGGAGATCCCCGCACATGACGATCAGCGAAGAGTCCGCGCCCGCAGTCGACGCCGCACCCGTGCTCTCCCTGGGGCCCGACGAGCTGCCCTCCTGGCCGCAGTGGGACGACGGCGAGCGCACCGCACTGCTGCGCGCCCTCGAACAGGGCCAGTGGTGGCGCGCGGGCGGCAGCGAAGTCAGCTCGTTCGAGCGGGAGTTCGCCGCCTACAACGGCGCTCCCTACGCGCTCGCCGTCAACAGCGGCACCGACGCCCTGGAACTGGCGCTGCGGGTGCACGGCATCGGGCCGGGCGACGAGGTGATCGTGCCCGCGTTCACCTTCATCAGCACCTCCCTCGCCGTGCAGAACACCGGGGCCGTCCCCGTCCCCGCCGACGTGGACCCGGGCCACCAGTGTCTGACCCCCGACGCGGTACGGGCGGTCGCCTCCGCGCGCACCCGGGCGATCCTGCCCGTGCACATGGCCGGACACATGGCCGACCTGCCCGAACTGCACAAGATCGCCGCGGAGTTCGACGCCGTGGTCATCCAGGACGCGGCCCATGCGCAGGGCGCCGCCCGCGACGGGGTGCTCGTCGGCGCCGACCCCTCGATCGCCTGCTACAGCTTCCAGAACGGCAAGCTGATGACCGCGGGCGAGGGCGGTGCGCTCACCTTCCCGGACCGGGAGTCCTTCGACCGGGCCTATCTGCTGCACGCCGTCGGCAGGCCCCCGCAGGACACCACGTACCAGCACGTCACCGGCGGCATGAACGCGCGGATGAACGAGTTCTCCGGTGCCGTTCTGCGCAGCCAGCTGACCCGGATGGCCGAGCACACCCGCGTCCGGGAGGAGCGCGGCGCGCTGCTCGACGAACTGCTGGCGCCCGTGGAGGGGCTGCGCACCCAGACCCGTGACCCGGGCATCACCACCAACCCGCACTACATGTACCTGCTGACCCTGGAGGGCGACCGCTTCGGGCCGGAGGCCCGCGACCGGCTGGTCGACCTGCTCAAGGAGCGCAACGTGCCCGCGTGCGTCAACTTCCCGCCGGTCTACCGCACCGACGGCTTCTGGGCTGGCGCCACCGAGGACACCACCGTCGCGCAGCTCGCCGCCCGCTGCCCGCAGGCGGAGCTGATCGGCGCCCGCGGCCTGTGGCTGCACCACCGGATCATGCTCGCCGGCCCCGAGGTCGTACACCGGGTCGCCGAGGTGATCGCCGCCGCCGTGGACGAGGTGGGCCGGCCGTGACGGGGCGACCGTTCCGGACCGCGCTGGTCGGCTTCGGCTGGATCAACGCCCAGGTGTGGCTGCCGAGGCTGCTCGCCCACCGGAACTTCGAGGTGGTCGGGGTGTACGACCCGGCGCTCACCGCCCGCTCCGGGGCCCCCACCGGCCCGGGGGCGGGCGGCGCCGGGCCTTCGGACGGTGCGGCGGGGCTGCCGCCGGACCTGATCGCGGACCGGCTGGAGGACCTGTTGGCCCGCGATCTCGACCTGGCCGTCGTGGGCACGCCCAACCACCTGCACGAACAGACCGCCGGGGCCGTCCTGGACGCCGGGGTCGCCGCTCTGATCGAGAAGCCGCTGTGCCTCTCCACTGAGGAGCTGCGACGTCTCGACGCCCGCTCCTGGCGCACCGGCGCCCCTTTCCAGATCAGCCGGCCCTCGGCGCGCCGGCTCGACGTGGACCGGCTGCGGTCGCTGGTGCGCCAGTGGTGCGTGGGGCCCGTCAGGATCAACGCCGAGTGGCTGCGGTCCTCCGGTGTGCCCCGGCCCGGCTCCTGGTTCACCCGGCGCGACCAGGCGGGCGGGGGAGCGCTGCTCGACCTCGGCTGGCACCTGGCCGAGGTCACCCAGGGCCTGCTGCCGGACCCCCGGCGCACCTCGCTGGACGCCCGGCTGCTGCCTCCGGACGACGTGTCGGCCCACCGCGGGGCCGGCTGGCGCGGTGACTCCCCGGCCCCGGGCGGCGGGAAGGAGGGCGGGGTGTTCGACGTGGAGGCCGACGGCAGTCTGCGGGCCCGCTACCGCGACGGCTCGGCGCTCTCGCTCCGTGCCGCCTGGGCGACGGACGTGGAGGTGGACACGACCCGCATCGAGGTGCACGGCACCGGAGCCGACGGCGAGGAGTGCCACCTGGAACTGGTCACCACGTTCGGCTTCAGCCCCCACCGCGTCGCCCATCCCGTCCTCCGCGCGCGCCGAGGCGACCGCGTGAGCGAGTGGCCGGTCGAGACCGCACCGGGCAAGGAGTACGACGCCCAGCTCGACGCCACCCTGGCCATGCTCCGCCGCAGTCTGCCCTGGCGCACCGAACTCCACCGCTCCGCCCAGGTGCTGTCGCTGCTGGAGGACGCCTACCGGGCCGCCGGCCGTCCCCTGGTGTCCGACGCCCGGGCCCGGCCGGCGGGGGTCGTGCCGTGCTGAGCGTGGTGATCCCCACCCGGAGCAAGGCGCCGTCGCTCCGGGCCACCCTCGTCGCCCTGGCCGCACAGGGGCACCGGGGCCCGTACGAGGTGGTGGTCGTCGACGACGGCTCCACCGACGGGACGCGGGAGCTGCTGCACCGCCTGGCGGGGGAGGCGGCCGGGCCCGCGCCCCGGGTGGTGGAGGGCCCGGAGCGCGGGCGGGCCGCCGCCCGCAACGCCGGGGCCGCCGCGGCCCGGGGCCGCCGCCTGCTCTTCCTGGACGACGACATCCTCACCGCGCCCGGACACCTGAACGCACATCAGGATCTCTCTGAGGCACAGGCGTTGGCACACGGGCCGCTGCGGGAGTTCCCCGGTGCGCGCCGCTGGCTCGAACGGCACGCGGCCTCCGACGCGGCCGAACTGGCGGCGGCGGCGGCCCGGGTGGCGGCAGGGGAGGAGGGCCGGCTGCTGCGCAACACCCTGGAGACGCTGGTCTGCGCCATGGACGAGGGGAAGGTGCCGCCCGTCGCCCCCTGGGCGGCCTGTGTGGGGGCCAACACCTCGCTGCCCCGCGCGCTCTTCGAGGAGGTGGGCGGCTTCGACGAGGGGTTCGGGCGGGGCTGGGGCTGCGAGGACCTGGAACTGGGGGTGCGGGCGCTCGCCGCCGGGGCGCACGTGGTGGTCCCGGCCCCGGCGGCCGGGGTGCACCTCACCCACGCGCGCCCCGACCGCTGGGAGCAGCACGCGGCCAACCTGGACCGCTTCACCGCCCTGCACGGCCTGCGCGCGGTACGGGAGTTGCCCAGGCTGCTCGGCGAGGGCGGGGGAGTGGCGGCCTACGTGGCGGCCTGCACCGGAGCGGCGCCCGCGGTCCGGTAGGCCACCCGGGCCGGTCCGCCGCCCCCCGCCTGCCTCGCGGGCGGGAGGCGGCGGACCGGCCCTACGCGGCGTCCCGCACCCAGGAGGTCCACGTGCAGCGGCGCGGCGCACCCGTGCGCCGCGCCAGCACACGCGCGAAGGGCCGGGCGTCGCGGAACATGCCGCGCACCTGCGACTCGTACATCAGCGCGCCGCGCAGCCAGTCGGAGAAGTCGGCGGGCTCGGCGCGCTCCCGGTAGCCGCCGGGCGGGGGCGGCGGCGCGTACGGGAACTCCCGGTAGTAGCGGGTCCGTACCGGCTGCGGAGCGCCGTCCGCCCGTGATCCCAGGGCGAGTTCGGCCGCCTCGCGCACCAGCAGGTGGTCCGCGTGGGTGCGTACGGCGAGCGGCAGGAGCACCTCGTCGTGGTCCTCGACCAAGGGGCCCAGCAGCCCGGCGAGCCGCACCGTGAGGGCGGCGTCCGCCGGGTGCGGAGCGCGGCGCAAGGCGAGCGGACCCGCGTAGAGGCTGCGCCCCGCCCCGTCGCGGCGCAGCGCCGCCTCCGGCAGGCCGAGTCCCACGGCGCGCAGCGGCCAGCGGGCCAGCGCCGCGGCGTCCTCGGCCCGCCGGAGCGCGGGCGCGCCGTCCTCCTCCCCGCCTTCCCGGCCGCGATCGCCCCTCCCGTCGACGCCCTCCTCGCGGCCGTCCCCGTCGAAGACGGTCACGACGGTGAGGCCGCCCTCGCGGCACCACTGCCGCAGCATGCCGCCGCAGGACCAGACGGCGTCGTCCGGGTGCGGCGCGAGCAGGAGCCTCCTCACGTCGCGCCGGGCCCGGGGGCGCGACCGGCGCCGGAGCCCGTACCGAGGCCGTGACCGTGACCCGGACCGGGAGCGCCGACGGCCGCGCCGGGGCCGGAGCCGGCGGGGCCGGCGCTTCGCGCGGCGTCCTGCGCCAGCCGGTGGACCAGCCCCAGGGCCGCCAGTTGGTAGCCGTACGCGCCGAGACCGCACAGCACCCCCGAGGCGAGCGGGGAGATCACCGAGTTGTGCCGGAAGGGCTCGCGGGCGAAGACGTTGCTGAGGTGCACCTCCATCCACGGCCCGGGGAAGCTCTCCAGGGCGTCCCGCAGACTCCAGCCGGCGATCATCAGGGCGCCGGGGTTGACGATCGCCCCCACGCAGTCGGCGGCCGCGTGCACCGCCCGTACGAGCGTCGCCTCGCTCTCGTCCTGGAGGCAGCGCACGGTGTGACCGCTCTCCGCCACGGTCTTGCGTACGTCCCGCTCGATCTCGGCGAGGGTGGTGGTGCCGTACATCTCCGGCCTGCGGGTGCCCAGTTGACCGAGGTTGGGGCCGTTGAGCAACAGGATCTCAGCCAACGGGTACCTCCCGGAGGCCCGGACCGGCCGGTGACAGGGCCAGCAGGCCCGCCAGATCCCGCGGCGTCGCCGCGAACGCGCCGGGTCCCTCCGCCAGCAGGGTCGCCCGGGAGCTCTGCCCCCAGCCCGCCGCGATCGTCGGCACCCGGGCCGCGTGCCCGCAGCGCAGGTCCAGCACGCTGTCGCCGATGAAGACGGCCCTCTCCCCGGCGTGGGGCGCCCCCGGCAGCAGGGACAGCGCGGTGTGCAGGATCTCGGCGTCGGGCTTGGGCAGCGACACCTGGTCGCTGCCCACCACGACGTCCAGCAGCTCGTACAGGCCGCCCGAACGCAGCGCCTCGACGGCGCGCTGGTGGGACTTGCCGGTGGCGACGCCGACCGGGACCCCCGCCGTGCGCAGGGTGCGCAGCACCTCGGTGACCCCGGGGTACGGCAGGACCAGGTCCAGGCGTGCGGAGCTGGCGGCGGCGTACACCGGTGCGTAGTCGGCGGTGAGGCGGAACTTCTCCAGGATGACGTGGAGCGGAGCGCCCATGTGCGTCAGGAAGCTCTCGAACGGCGCGGCCCCCGGGCGGCCTGCCGCGGCCCAGACGGCGGCGAACGCGTGGCGCATGTTCTCGGTCGTGTCCAGCAGCACTCCGTCCAGGTCGAAGACGACGGCGCCGGGCGGGGTGTCCGGCAGGGAAGTCGGCGGTGTCATGCGTGCTCCGTTCACCGGGGAGAGGCGCTGACGGGGCGTGGACCACCGTCAGGAAACTAACTATAGTTGTCTTATGCTGACTCATATTGACTCTAGTTAAGAGTGCTGTCTAGTCTCGGGCCCGATAGCAGCCGCCCACGCAGCGAGGCGGCCTCCAACGGGAGGGAGGCACCGTGACAGCACGCCCCAAGGCGCTGATCCTGGGGATCGACGGCGGAAGCCTGGCGATGATGGAGCCGTTCATCGCACGGGGGTTGCTGCCCCATCTGGCCGGCCTGCTCGACCAGAGCATGCACGGCGCCACCACGACCACCTGGCCCGCCCACACGGCGCCCGGGTGGAGCACCTTCGTCACCGCGCGCCGCCCCGGCGGGCACGGCGTCTACCAGTTCTTCGGCACCCAGGAGGCCGACTACGGGGACCGGCTGACCGGCACCGGCGACTTCGGGTGCAGCACGATCTGGGAGTGGTTGGCCGCACAGGGCTGGAGCGCCGGGATCATCAACGTGCCGATGTCCCACCCGCCGCGCGAACTCCCCGGCTACCAGGTCACCTGGCCGCTGGAGCGGACCCTGCGGTTCAGCGACCCGCCCACCCTGCTCGGCGAACTCTCCAGGGCGGGCGCCCCGTTCATGCCCGACATCATGGCCATGTTCCAGGGCGACCACGGCTACCTCGACAAGGCGCTGGCCAACGTCGCGGCCCGCGGCCGCTCCATCGCCCATCTGATGGAGCACCACGAGACCGACGTGGTCATGGCGGTCATCACCGAGATCGACCGGATCGCCCACCACTACTGGCACTTCTCCGACGCCTGCCACCCCGGCCACACCGTTCCCGAACAGGCCGAGTGGGGACGGGCGGTGGAGCTGATCCACCGGGCCGTCGACGCGGTGATCGGGGACATCCTCGCCACCGTCGGCGACGACACCCCCGTCATGCTGGTCTCCGACCACGGCCTGGGGCAGGGGCGCCTGAACCTCGGCGTCAACAGCCTGCTGGAGGAGGCGGGGCTGCTCGCCACCGCCCCCGGCGCGGGCGGACACGCGGGCTGGTTCGAGGGCGAGGGGCGCGGAGTCGACTTCGGCCGCACCCGCGCCTACATGCCCACCCCCGGTTGCTACGGCGTCAACCTCAACCTCGCCGGACGCCAGCACCGCGGCATCGTGCGCAAGGACGAGGTCGCCGGTCTGAGCGACGAGGTGAGCGAGCTCTTCCTGTCGCTGAGGGCCCCCGACACGGGACGGCCGGTGTTCGCCGCCGTACTGCCCCGCGCGGAGGCGTACCCCGGGGCGATGTCCCACACGGCGCCCGACCTGCTCCTCGTGCCCGCCGACGAAGGCGTGCTCGCCGACCCCGGACCGGTCGGCGGCGTCTGGCGCCCCAGCGAGCAGACGGGCATGCACCGGTACGCCGGCCTGTGGGCCTACCGCTCGCCGCGCGTCCCGGCGGGCCGCCGCGAGGAGCCCGTCGCGCTCTGCGACCTCGCCCCCACGCTGCTGCACGACCTCGGACTGCGCCACCCGGCCGCCGTGCACGGACGGCCGGTGCCCGAGGTGCTCGACGCGGGCGCCGGACCGCTGCCCTTCCTGCCCGACCCGGGTGCGCCGGCGCCGCACCCGAAGGACATCGCACGCAGCCTGCGTGAGGACGACCTGACAGCCCGGACGCTCAGCGCCATGGGCTATCTCTGAGAGGAACCACGAGATGACCGCGACAGCCGAGACCAAGGACCGACTGCGCAAGGTGGTCGTCGAGGCACTGCGCCTGGACCGCGACCCGGCGACCGTGCCCGACGAAGGACTGCGCGCAGCGCTGGACATCGACTCGGTGGCCGGCCTGGAACTGCTCATCTGGGTCGAGAACGAGTTCGGCATACAGATTGACGACGAGGACCTCAGCGTGCTGCTCGTCGACTCGCTGAACGTCCTGGGCGACTACGTCGAGGAGCGCCTGGCCGCCGCCGACGCCGTACCGAGCGCGGGAACCCCCGGATGACCCGCCGGCGCGCCGTCGTCCTCGTCACCGAGGGCGCGGCGCCCGAACTCCTGGACCGCTGGGGGCCCGACGTCCTGCCGGCCTTCGCCAGGCTGCGGGCCGAGGGCGCCTGGGGCACCATGCGCTCCGAGCTGGTGCCCTACGAACCCCCGGGCCTGATCAGCGCGTTCACCGGGCACGGCCCCGCCGAGCACGGCTGCTTCTCGTACTGGGACGCGCACAGCCCCGACTACGAGCCGGTCGTGCTCGACAGCTGCTCACCGCGCCGGCCCCTGCTGTGGCAGCGCCCGGAGCTGGCCGACCTGACGAGCGCGGTCGTCAACGTCTTCGGCACCCACCCGGTCCAGCCCCTCAACGGCAGCTGCATCGCCTACCCGATGCGCCGCACCCTGCACGCCTGCCACCCTCGCGACCTGCCCGTACGCCTCGGAAAGGAGGGCATCCACCCCGCCCACGACGTGAACATCTGGTTCGAGGGACAGGACCGGGAGGAGTTCACCGGCAAGGTGCTGGGCGCCGACCGGGCCCGCGCGGACGCCGCCCTGCACCTGTTCGACGGCGGCCAGGGCGACCCGCCCGACCTGCTCGTCCTGAACCTCACCGCCATCGACCGGCTCTCGCACGTCTACTGGCAGGAGCTGGAGCCGGGCAGCCCGGTCGCCGAGGAGGACCAGGCGGTGCGCCGGGCGTACCGGCAGACGGACGAGGTGCTCGGGGCGTTCCTCGACCGCGCCGACGAGCACACCGAGGTCCTGGCGTTCTCCGAGATCGGCTTCGGCCCGCTGCGCGCGTACGTCTCCGTCAACGACGTCCTGGAGGCCGCCGGACTCCTGACCAAGCGCGCCGACGGCCGCCCGGACTGGACGGCCACCGAGGCGTTCGAAGCGGTCCAGGGCACCCAGGGCGTCAACGTCAACACCACGGGACGCTACAAGCACGGCATCGTGGAGCCCCACCGCCGCGAGGACACCCTGAACCGGGTGCGCGAGGCGCTGCTCGCCCACCTCAACCCGTACACCGGGCTGCCGCTGTTCGCGGACGTCCTGCGGGCCGAGGACGTGCACAGCGGACCGGCCGCCGACCGGGCGCCCGACCTGATCCTCGTCCCGTACGACTGGCGCTACCTGCCGCTCGGCGACACCCACTGGTCGGCGCGGGTGCACCGCAGGCTCCAGAGCGGCTGGCACCGCAGGGAGTCCTACTGGGGCGGCCTCGGCGGCTCCTTCGGCACCGGCGCCGGGCGCACCGGGGACCCGCTCGACGTGGCGCCGACCGTGCTGCGGATGCTCGGCCGGCCGCCGCTGGACGACCTGGCCGGCAACCCCCTGGGAGCCGCCGGATGACCGGGGCCGCGGGGGAGCCGGCGGTCCGCGAGCACACCCGGCCCGTCGCGGGGGAGACCGCCGCAGCCGGGTCCGGGACCGCCGCGGCCGGGTCCGGGACCGCCGCGCCAGGGTCCGGGACAGCCGCGGCCGGGCCCGAGATGGCCACAGCCGTGCCCGGGACCGCTCTCGGCGCGGAACTCCCCTCGGAGGTGACCGAGTTCGTTCCGCTGGCGGTCACCCTCGACGGCGCGGGCGGGGCCTGCGTGGCCGGAGTCACCGCCGAAGGGCGGTGGCTGCGGCCCGAACCGGTCACCGCGGCCCAGGTCGCGGGACCCGACCCGGTCTACGCCGTGCACCACCCCGTACGGCTGCCGCTGGGACCGGCCACCGGCGACGGCGCCCGGCCCGAGGACCGTGCCGCGGCCGGCGCGCCCCGGCGGGCCGGCCAGCCCGCGGAGCCCGCCCGGCGGGCCGCGCTCCTGGCCGCCGTCGCCGATCCGGACGTCGCGACCGCCTTCGCGGGCGGGCGCAGCGCCGGACTGGTGGCGGTCCGCCCGCTCGGCTACCGCCACCAGCGCTCCACCGGCGGACGGACCTTCCTGCGCCTGGAGTTCACCGACAACACCGGCGAACGCTTCGACTGGATCGTCCGCGACGTCAGGCTGCTGGACGCCGGGCCCGGCGAGATCGCGCTGCCCGCCGGCCCCGAGGCCCCCCTCCTGTACGCCGCCGTCGGCCTCACCCACCCCAACCACCGCTTCCCCGGCCGGTTCCGCGGCTGCCACCCCCTGGTGGTGGGCCTGCACCCGGCCGACGGAAGCCCTCTCCTCCCCAACGAGACCTCACTGGAAGGAACCGCCGGTGCACCAGGCACTGCGTGAACTGGAGAACGAGACCGTCCACATCCTGCGCGAAGTGCAGCAGCGCTTCGAGCGCCCCGCCCTGCTCTGGTCGATGGGCAAGGACTCCACCAGCCTGCTCTGGGCGATCCGCAAGGCGTTCTTCGGCGAGGTCCCCTTCCCGGTCCTGCACATCGACACCACGTACAAGTTCCCCGAGATGTACGAGTTCCGGGACCGGATCACCGAGGAGTGGGGGCTCGACCTGCGCGTCCACCGCAACGAGGAGGCGCTCGCCGCCGGCATGGGCCCCACGGTGGGAAGCAAGCTCGACTGCTGCACCGCGCTCAAGACGAACGCGCTCAAGCAGGCCATCGCCGCGGGCGGCTACGACGCCGTCATCGCCGGCATCCGCGGCGACGAGCACGGCGTACGGGCCAAGGAGCGGATCTTCAGCCCGCGCGACGCCTCGTTCTCCTGGGACTACCAGGACCAGCCGCCCGAGTTCTGGGACCTGCACGAGACGGCCGTGGCCGACGACGGGCACATCCGCGTCCACCCCATGCTGCGCTGGCGTGAGATCGACATCTGGGAGTACGTCCAGGCCGAGAACATCCCCGTGCCGGGGCTCTACTTCGCCGAGAACGACAAGCGCTACCGCTCGATCGGCTGCGCCTGCTGCTGCACCCCGGTGAGCAGCCGGGCGAGCACCGTGGTCGACGTCGTCCTGGAGGTCAGGCACGCCCGCGACGGCGAACGGGCCGGGCGCGCGCAGGACAAGGAGGACGCCGCGTCCATGCAGAAGCTGCGGGCCCTCGGCTACATGTGACCCGGCGACAGCCCCGGGCCCCCGGGGCCGCCGGTGAGCCCCCGTTGCCCCGTACCGACAGGAATCGAGCCCTCATGACAACGCCGCCCACCCTCTCCTCCCCGCCCGCCCCGAGCGCCGGGCCGCCCGCCGGCCCCGTCGATGCCGACACCCTGCACGTGGCCTTCGTGGGCGAGGTCGACCACGGCAAGTCCACCCTCCTCGGCAGGGTGCTGCACGACACCGGGGCGATCACGGCCGACCGGCTCGGCGCCCGCATCGAGGACGGCGGCCTCGCGTTCCTGCTCGACGGGCTGAGCGAGGAACGCGCCGACCTGTTCACCCTGGACACCGCCCAGGCCGTCCTGGAGACCGAGGCGCGCCGCTACGTCCTCATCGACGTGCCGGGCCACCTCGCCCTCCTCAAGAACATGGCCACCGGAGCCTCCCGGGCCGAACTCGGCGTCGTCGTGGTCGACTGCCTCGTCCGCGGCACCGACCAGACCCGCCGGCACCTGCGGGTGCTCGAACTGCTCGGCGTCACCAACGTGGTGTGCGCGGTCACCAAGATGGACCTCGTCGGATACGCGGAGGAGGACTTCCGCCGGGTCGCCGACGAGATGGCGGCGCTCGTCGAGGCGTGCGGACTGCGCCTCTCCGCCACCGTCCCGGTCAGCGCCGTCGCCGGGCACAACATCACCGCCCCCGCCCCCGACCAGCTCCCCTGGTACACCGGGCAGCCCCTGCTCGACACCCTGCACGGCATCGGCCAGGAGCGCGCACGCTCGGCGCTGCTGCGCTTCGCCGTCCAGGCCGTCGTCGGCCCGCCGGGCGCCCGGCGCATCGCGGGCCGGACGGAGAGCGGCACCCTGCGTCCCGGCCAGACCCTGACCGGCACGGACGGGGAGCGGTGCGTCGTCCGCACCATCGAGCGGTTCGGCGAGGCCGCGCTGGAGAAGGCCGAGCCCGGCGACAGCGTGGGCCTGCTCTTCGACGGCGCCGAACCCGCGCCCGGCACCGTACTCGCGCCCCCGGACCAGCCGCTGACCACCGGACGCGTCTGGCACATCCGGATCCTGTCCACCAGCGACACGAAGACGCTCGCGGAGGGCGACCGCTGTGTCGTCCGGTACGCGGCGGGCTCGGCGCCCGCGTACGTCGAGCACATCGACAGCCGCTGGAACAGCTCCACCCTCGCCCGCCTCACCGAGGACGGACCGGTCCGCTTCACCGAGTTCGCGGACCTCCGGCTGCGGCTGGACACCGCCGCCCCCGCCGACCCCGTACGCGACTGCGTCCAGCTCGGCCGCTTCATGCTCTGCGACGAGGACGGCCGGGCGCTGGCGCTGGGCGTCGTGGACCGGGTGGAGGACTCCGAGGCGCGGGAACCGGACGTACGGAACACGAAGCAGGGGAAGGGCACGCCATGAGTACCGCCACCCATCCGCGCTCGCTGGTGATCGGCCTGGACGGCGTACCGTCCTGGCTGCTCCAGAAGCTCGCCGACGAGGGCGTCATGCCGCACATGGCCGCGCTCCTCCCGCACGGCGCGCTGCGCCCGCTGCGGGCCCCCGTCCCCGAGATCAGCTCCACCTCCTGGGCCAGCTTCCTGACCGGCGCCGACCCGGGGCGCCACGGCATCTACGGGTTCATCGACACCGAACCCGGCGACTACCGCACCCGCTTCCCCAACGTCAACGACCTCGCGGCCACCCCGGTCTGGCAGGCCACCGCCGCCGCGGGCCTCCCCGCCCTCGTGCTCAACGTGCCCGGCACCTACCCCGCCCCGCCCGTGCACGGCGCCCTCGTCTCCGGCTTCGTCGCCCCGGACTTCGACCGGGCCGTCTCCCCGCCCCGGCTGCGCGAGGCCCTGCGCGAGGCGGGCTACCACCTCGACGTCGAGGTGGGCGACGCGGCGAACGACCCCGACGGCTTCATCGACCGGGCGCTGGACGCGCTCCGGGCCCGGCGCCGCGCGTACCTGCGGCTGCTGGCGGAGGAGCCCTGGGCGCTCGCCCTCTGCGTGTTCACCGAGACCGACCGCATCCACCACTTCCTCTGGCGCCACGTCACCGACCCGGCCGCCCCCCTGCACGGCCGGATCATGGACTTCTACCGCGAGGTCGACGAGGCGGTCGCCGCCCTGGTGCCCTTCGCGGGCGACGACGGCGCCCTGACGCTCGTCAGCGACCACGGCTTCGGCCCCGCCGACACGCAGTTCTACCTCAACGCCTGGCTGCGGCAGGCCGGCTACCTGGCGCTGCCCGCCGACGCCGAGTCCCTCACCGACATCGACGAGCGCACCACCGCCTTCGCCCTCGACCCGGGCCGCGTCCACCTCAACCGCCGGGACCGCTTCCCCCGCGGCCGCGACCTCGCGCCGGGCACCGCCGAGGAGATCGGGCGCGCGCTGCTCGCCCTGCGCCTGGCCGAGGACGGCACGGTCGCCGAGGGCGGCCCGGGGCGGCCCCTGGTCGCCGAGGTGCTGTACGGGCCGGAGCTCTACTCGGGTCCGGTCGCGGACCGCGCCCCCGACCTGGTGGCGATGCCGGCGCCCGGGGTGCAGATCCGCGGCGCCTGGTCCAGCGACGCACCGGTGCTCCCCGGCCCCTTCACCGGTACGCACACCCGCGACGACGCCACCTTCTGGAGCCGCGGCGACACCGGCTGCGGCGGTGTCGACATGCGCGACGTGATGCCGACCGTGCTCGCGGGTCTGGGCATCGCCGCCCCGCCCTCGATGGAGGGCCGCGACATGCGCGGTGTGGACACCTCGGCGCCCGTGGGCGCCGGCACGGAGAGGAGCGCGGGATGACCGCGACCGACGCGACGCCCGCCCCCGCGGTCTCGCTGCCCATCGAGGCGGTGCGCCGGGCCAAGCCCGGCGACTTCACCATCGCGCTGGACGAGCGGATCACCGACCCGGCGGCCTTCCGGGTCAGCTTCGTGATCCTGCTCGACGGCGACCTCGTGATGTCGCCCGAGCACCTGGGCGTCGCCTACATGGCCGCCGTCCTGCGGCAGGTCGGCTTCACCTGCGAGATACGCGAGGTCGAGCACGGCAGCCACCACGAAGCCGTGGAGGAGATCGTCGGATTCGGCCCCGACCTCGTCTGCTTCACGCTGATGAGCCTCAACGTGCCGAGCTGCCTGGAGTTCTCCGAGGCCATGCGCGGGCGGCTCCCGGAGGTCGTCATCGCCTGCGGCGGCCCGGCCGGCACCTTCACCGGCAAGGACATCCTGCGCGGCAACCCGTACGCCGACCTGGTCGCCGTGGGCGAGGGGGAGCCGCTCATCCTGGACCTGGTGCAGCGCCTCGCGCTGGGCGAGAGCGTCGAGGACTGCCCCGGCATCGCCTACCGCAGGGCGGACGGGGAACTGCGGCAGAACGCGCCCCGCCCCCTGGTGCACGACCTCGACGTCCTCCCTTACCCCGCACGCGACCAGCTCAGGGCGCACGGCAACAAGCTGGAGTACGTCCGGGTCAGCACCAGCCGCGGCTGCGTCGCGCGCTGCACCTTCTGCTCCGCGCCCAACCTGGGCAACCGGGTGCAGGCCGGCAAGGCGTGGCGCGGCCGCAGCGCCGAATCGGTGGTGGACGAGGTCGAACACCTCGTGCGCGAACACCATTTCCGCACCCTGGACTTCGTCGACTCCACCTTCGAGGACCCCGACGGCGGCCGGGTGGGCAAGAAGAGGGTCCGCGCCATCGCCCAGGGCATCCTCGACCGCGGCCTCGACATCTTCTACAACGTCTGCATGCGCGCGGAGAACTGGGACGACACGCCGGAGGACCACGACCTGCTCGACCTGATGGTGCGCAGCGGCCTGGAGAAGGTCAACGTGGGCATCGAGTCGGGGGTCGCGGAGGAACTGCTCCTGTGGGACAAGCGCGCCACCGTCGAGAACAACGTCACCGTCATCCGGATGCTGCGCGAGCACGGCATCTACCTGGCGATGGGCTTCATCCCCTTCCACCCGTACGCCACGGTGGAGACCCTCGTGGAGAACGCGAAGTTCCTGCGCTCCCACGCCGGTCACAACCTGCGCCGGCTCACCGAGCGGCTGGAGGTGTACCCGGGCACCACCATCGAGACCAAGATGGCCGCCGACGGGCTCCTCGGCGACAACTACCGCACGTCCCTGGACCCGTACGACTACCGGTTCAAGGACGAGCGGGTGCAGAAGCTCGCCGTGCACTACGCCTCGCTCTACAACAACGACGACTACCACCAGCGCGGGGTGCTCACCGACCAGTCGGCGGTCTTCGAGTTCGAGACCTTCAACGTGGTGGTGCAGACGTTCGTCTCCCGCCTCTACCGCCGCTTCCACCACGTGCCGGAGGCGATGGCCGAACTGGAGGAGTTCAAGGGATTCCTGCACGAACTGCGGCAGCGGATGGGGCTCGCCAACTACGCGTTCTTCATGGACAACCTGGAGGGCGTGCTGTCGGGCAGCCTCGACGCGGCCCGGCAGCGCCGCCAGGTCGCCGAGGTCGAGGACCGGTTCCGCCGGAGCATCGACGAGATCCGCACCCGCCAGCTGCGTACGGGGATGCGCTTCCACCGCCTGGGCCTGGACGTCGCCGAGATCAGCTCCCAGCTGCCCGTGCCGCAGCCGGGCGGCGCCCCGCGCAGTTACAACGGCGGTGCGCCGACATGGTGAACGGGACCGCGGCGCCCACCGGCCGGGAGTCCGCCGCCGGTGCGGGGCCGGGTCCCGCGGAGGTCCGCGATCTGGCGGTGTGCACGCTGGGCGACCAGCGGCTCGCGACCCGGATCGCCGCACATCCCAGGGTCGCGGCGGCGGGCGCGCTGGCCACGGCCAATGTCGGCATCGAGCAGCTGGTACGGGCCGTGGTGGCGCGGGAGGGCGTACGCCGCCTGATCGTCGCGGGTCCGGAGTCGTCGCTGTTCAGGCCGGGGCAGAGCCTGCTCGCCCTGGCCGCGCATGGGGTGGACGAGCAGGGTCGCATCATCGGCGCGCTCGGTCACGAGCCGTACCTGAGGACGCTGCGGCCGGCGGTGGTCGCGGAGTTCCGCCGCCGGCTGGTCCTGGTCGACCTGCGCGGCTGTACGGACGAGGAGCGGCTGGCCGCCGCGCTGGACGAACAGCCGTACCCGCGACCGGCGGGCGAGGAGGAGCCGGGGACGGCGGCCGGGGTCCTGGCGGCGGAGCTCGCCGGGAGCGGGCCGCGCGTGGTGCGCCTGGCCCCCGGCGGGCGGCGCCGGCTGCTGGGGGAGGCGGCGACCGGCTACTTCGTCGTGACCGTGGAGACGGCCCGGCGGCGCATCGTCCTGCGGCACTTCGGGGAGGACTTCACGGAGTGCCGCGAGCTCACCGGCCACAGCGCGGAGGCCCTGCTGCTCGGCGCGATCCGGCACGGACTGCTCGGGCCGGGCGAGCTCAGCCACGCGGGCTATCTGGGGGCCGAACTGGCGAAGGCCGAGGCGGCGGCGCGCCTCGGCCTCCACTACGTCCAGGACCGGCCGCTGACCGCGCGGTGAGCGCGGCTCCCGGTGGGCGGCCGCCCGACGCGAGGGTCAGCCCTCGTCGGGCAGCGGTGAGTTGACCTCCACCAGATAGCCGTCGGGGTCGCGGAAGTGCGCGGCCCTGATGCCCCAACCGGGCCAGTCCTGCGGCTCCTTGACCACGGCAGCGCCCGCGTCCCGCAGCCGGGCGGCGGTGGCGTCGACGTCGTCGGTCTCCAGGATCAGCGCGAAGCGGTCCTGGCCGGGAAGCTTGGCGTCGGCGTGCAGGGTGCCGAACGCCTCGGCCATCACCTCGCGCTTGTTGAGCGCCAGATGGGTTCCCGTACCCATGTCCAGCTCCGCGTACCGGCTCTCCTCGTCGCCGTACAGGACCGAGAAGCCGACCACGTCCCGGTAGAAGAGGAAGCACGCCTCGTAGTCGTCGACCATGAGCCGGACGTAACTGCACCGCACGGAATCCTTCACGAACAACTCTCCTGCCGCTGTGGTTGTTTGACGCCAAGGGCTGTCCCGCAACTCCCGGTGGATCAGCGCACGGCGTCGGATGCGGTGCATCGCACGGCGGAGATACGCCCGCATATTGGATGTATTCGGGCGTTTCGGCAACGCGGCGAGGTGCCGTAGCCGTCGTCGTGCGCCCGCCGGGAAGTGCGGGACGCCCTTGAACGCACCCTATAGCCGTGGCGCGCGCGGAGGCGCCACCACGGCCGGTGCGGCGGCTTCGGAGCGGTCCTACAGCTGGGCCGTGATCCGGTCGGCGGTGCGGCCGTGGAAGATGTTCACCGCGGCCATCGGATAGTCTCCGCCGCCGCCCTCGGGGCCGGCCGGGGAGCAGTGGCCGAGGCCGATGCCGAACAGTCCCGGCACCGGGCGGCCCCGGCCGTCCAGCACCCGCCCCGCGTCGTCCACCGCGGCTTCGCCCGGCGGGAACAGGGGCTCTCCGCAGGCGTCGAGCACCGGCAGCCTGCGGGCCCGGTAGCCGGTGGCGGCGATGGTCAGCGGCGACGCGGCCGGACCGGCCTCCTCGGGGTGGCGCAGCAGCCGTACGCGGGGCTCGGCGCCGCACCGCACGGCGCGGTACAGGGCCTCGGACTCGCCCCGCAGCCCGGCGAACCGGTGGAGCGGCCGGGTCCCGGGGGCGGCCGTGGCGAGGGCGGACCCCGGGCCGGGCGTGCCGCCCGCCGCGCCCGTACGGCCGTCGGCAGCCGCCGCGCGCGCCTGCGGCCGGTAGACCAGGACCTCGCTGCGGGTGTGCACCCGGATCTGTCCCGGCCGCAGCAGGTGGCCCCATTCCCGCAGCAGCAGCCCCACCGTCGAGAAGGCGCTGTGCGAGCCGCCGAGCACGTCGATCGTGACGCCCGCGGCCGCCGCCGCCTCGCACCGCGCGTCGCACTCGCGTCGCAGCACCGCTTCCGAGGTCACCGTCCGGGGCGCGGCGCCCGCCCGGGGCCGGGCGCCCACCGCGATGACCGCGCTCCGCGACAGCGCGAGGGTGCGACCCCGGGCGTCCCGGCTGTGGAACAGCCCGTCCGCGTCGCGGCGGAGGTGGTCGACGACGGTGGAGAAGTGGGTGTGGGCGCCGTCGAACCGCACCGTGTAGTCGGCGATCTCCCGCGCGGCACGGGCCAGGAAGCGCGCGGCGACCCGCAGCGCGACCGGCTGGTCAGGGGCCTCCTGGAGGGCCCGGGCCTCGGGGGAGCGGAGCACCGTACGCAGCCGGCCGTCGGGGGAGAGGCCCTCCAGGAAGTCCCCGGCCACGGAGTTGGAGCGGATGTCGTAGTCCAGGCTTCGCCACTCGCCCCTGGCGCGGCGGTCGATGAAGACGCAGCCCTCCCGCATCAGGTCGTCGAGGAGGCCGGCGCGGTCGGCGGCGATGGGGATGCCGAGAGCCGCGGGTCCGAAGCCCACGACCTGGAGACGCGCGGCACGGAGCTGCATGAGTGATCCACCCTTCAACTGGTGTCAAGCGAACCCTAGGAGCGATATTGACGATAGTCAATATGCCAGTTATGTTGGCCCGGTCCAGTGCACAGGCGCCTGTCACAAGGCAGTTGGGGAGAGCATCATGACCGTCGGGACACCCCCTTCCACCGAAGAGCGCGTGCTGCGCTACCTGTCGGTGGGGAAGGGCTTCCAGCTCTTCGCCCAGGAGGACGGCAAGACCACCCTGGGCGACCACTTCGTCTTCCACGACGACCTCCAGGACGCCGACGGCACGGTCGTGGGCCGCGACGCCGGCGTCTGCACGCTCGCGTCGGACCGGAGCTATCAGCTCAACGTCACGATGGAGCTGCCCGGCGGCTGCGTGACGGCCCAGGGGTTCGTCGAGAACGAGCTCGGGCTGCTCGCCGTCACCGGCGGCACGGAGATCTACCGGCAGGTGCGCGGCGACGTCCGGATCGGCAAGTCCGGCGAGGAGGGCCTGGACGTCACGCTGCGGATCACCGGAGTGCTCGCCCCGTGACCGTCGCGGCCGGGCGGGCGCCGGGGCCCGCGGTGACCGACGCGATGATCGGCGCGCTGCTGGCCGACGTCGCGCTGATCCCCGACGAGCACCGCAGGTACACCTGCGCGAGCTGGGAGGCCCGGTCCCAGCACGGCGTGGGGCCCGACCTCCTGGAGCGTCTCGTGCGCGCCGGGCTGAGCAGCCGGGAGGGCGATGACGGGGAGCGCCGCTACGACGGCCTGGACCTCGGCAACATCGCCCTCCACCTCGGCCTGTCCTCGGTGCGGCGCATCGCGATCCGTTCCTGGGGGCGCACCTGGGCCCGGATGCGCAGAGGGCCGGGCCGCCACGTGCTGCGTTACGTGCCCACCTGCCCCGACCCCGGCCACCCGGGGGAGTGCGCCTACCGGTTCGCGCTGCCGGGCGGCGAGCTGCGCGAGGCCGTCCTCGGTCCGCTGGACGAACCACCGGCCGTCACCCTGGAGTGCGGCCCGCCCCCGCCTGCCCCGCGACTCCCGGCCGACCTCGCCGCGTTGTGCCACGAGATCGCCGAACTCCGGTTCTACCTGCTGGCCGAGTCCATCCGCTGGGACGCCGGCTTCATGCGGACGACCGGCATCGCGGACTGCGGCGGCAGCTCCACGCTGCTGCTCGAAGGGGCGGACCGGCTCGGCTACGAGACCCGGCGGTCCTTCGGCCTCATCGTGGCCGAACCGTTCTCCACCCCGCACCACTGGGGCGAGGTCAGGCTGGCCGGCGCATGGGTGCCGCTGGACCCCATGACCATGAAGGTGCTGGCCCGCTGGTCCCCCTCGGTCCCGGACGACACCCCGGTGACCCGGCCGCTCACCGGGCTGGTCACGCGGATCTCCGGTGAGTGGGTGCCGCCCGCCACGCACGGGAGCACGGCGGCCCCGGAGGACCCGGCCGACGAACCCCGGGTCTCCTACCTCACCGAGTACCACGCCCATGGAGGGACAGCATGACCACGCCGAACGCCGGCCCCGCTCCGGACCCCGCCCCGCAGGGCTCCGACCCCGCGCAGGACGCCGCGGCCGAGACGGACCCCGCGCCCGAGGGGACGCTCCCGTCCGACGTGGTGCACGCCCACTGCATGACGATGCCCCACGTGACGTACGACAACGTCTTCGGCCCGCAGACCACCTGCTACCGGGTCGGCGGGAAGATCTTCCTGATGCTCGGTCAGGACGCGGATCCGCAGTACGCGACGTTCAGTTACGACCCCGAGGAGTCGCTGGTGCTGAGGGCCACGTACCCCTCGGTGGTCCCCGGCTACTACTCCAACAAGAGGCTCAGCAACACCGTTTACTACGACGGCCGGATCGAGCCCGAGCAGACCCTCGACTGGATCTCCGAGTCGTACGCGATCGTCTTCGCCAAGCTGCCCCGCAAGGTCCGCGACGAACTCGCCGCCCGGTCCGACGCCTGACACCTCGACCGAGGCCCTGACAACTCCACGTCTGAACAACGAGATTGTGAAGGTTCCCCATGAGCGAGCAGCGGGACGGCACCGCCATCGGCTCCTTTCCCCGGGCCCGCGCCGACGCCGGGTGGATGAACGACCTCCGCCGTGAGCGGACCGCCGGACCGCGGACGCCCCACCAGCAGTCCCTGGAGGCCCCGGCCGGGAACTCGACCACGGCGGTCCACGGCGGCACCTACCTCGACCCCACCACCCGGGCCGTCGGCACACCGATCTTCCAGACCAGCACGTTCCTGCTCGACGAGACGAGCTACGACGCCTTCCACGAGGGCGTCACCCGGGACGTGCCGATCTACACCCGCTACGGCAACCCCTCCCAGTGGAGCGTCCAGGAGAAACTCGCCCTGCTGGAGGGCGCCGAGAGCGCCCTGGTCACCTCCTCGGGGATGGCCGCCATCTCCACGACCGTGCTGGCGCTCACCAATCCGGGCGGGCACGTCATCACGGCGTACGACGTCTACGGCGGCACGTACAACCTGATGCGCGAGGACCTGCACGCGCTCGGCCGCGACGTGTCCTTCGTCGACGCCGCCGACCCGGCGGCGGTCGCGGCGGCCATCCGCCCCGAGACCCAGATGCTGTTCGTCGAGGGACTCACCAACCCGCTGCTCAAGGCGCCTCCGCTGGCCGAACTCGCCGCGCTGGCACGGCAGCACGACATCCTGCTCGTCGTCGACAACACCTTCCTCTCACCGGCCTGCCTGCGCCCGATCGACCTCGGCGCCCACCTGGTCGTGCACAGCGCCACCAAGTACCTCAACGGGCACAGCGACCTGACGGCCGGAGTGGTCGCGGGCCCCCGCAAGTTCGTCGACCGGGTGTGGGCGCAGGCCATGCGGCTGGGCGGCACCCTGGAGCCCTTCTCCTGCTTCCTGCTGGAACGCGGCCTCAAGACCCTGCCGCTGCGGATGCGCGCCCACCACGAGAACGCCTCCGGCATCGCCGCCTTCCTGGCCGGCCACCCGGCCATCGGCAGGGTCCACCACCCGTCCCTGCCCGACTACCCCTACCCGCACCTGCGCGAGAGCGCCCGCGGCTACGGAGGGGTGGTCAGCTTCGAGGTCGCGGGCGGCGACGCGGCAGCGCTGCGGGTCCTCCAGGCGCTGCGGCTGCCCCGGGTGGCCACCAGCCTCGGCGGGGTCGAGTCCCTGGTCAGCATGCCCTTCAACACCTCCCACAGTTCGCTGACCCAGGCACAGCGGACCGCGGTGGGCATCCGGCCCGGCCTGATCCGCTACTCGGCCGGCATCGAGGAACTGGCCGACCTGGTCGACGACCTCGACGCCGCCCTGGCGCTCCTGGACGAGGACCCCGCACCCGAAGCCACCACCGACAGCCCGGACGACGAGGCCCGTGACGGCCGTCAGGAGGAGACCCCGTGCGCAACGGCATGAACATCGCGGGCGTCAGCGAGATGGTCCACGAGGTCCAGACCCAGCCCCACGAGGCGATCTGCCGCTACGGCGCCGTCGCCCGGTGGTCCGAGGGCCGCGGCATCCGGGCGCACAACGAACCCGCCGTGCTGGGCACCGTCAAGTCGCCCCGGCGCTACGACCTGACCGTCGCCCCGGAGCAGGGCCCCACCCGGGACGACGCGCCCACGGCGGTCCGGCTCGCCCTCACCGCGCTCGCCGCCTGCGCGCTGACGACCTTCGTCGGCGGCGGCAGCGCGCGGGGGGTCACCCTGGAGTCACTCCGGCTGGGCGTCGGCGCCGAACGGGTCCGCGAAGGGGGCCGCGACCGGCTCACCAACCTCAGCTACGACCTCGCGGTCCGGGCGGACACCGGAGGGGTGGACATCGCCGAGGTCGTGGCGGGCATGGAGACGCAGAGCCCCAACCACCGCACCGTGATCGACCGGCAGCCCCTCACCCTGGTCCTCGGCGACGGAGCCCCCGAGCAGGCCCCCGAACCGGCGGCGCCGCCCGCGGGCTCCGGCGAGAAGGTCGCGGCGGCGGTGGACTGGCAGTACAGCGTCCAGTTCCTCGCCACCGCGGACGACGCGTCGGCCCCGCTCCGGGTCGACCAGCCCAAGCAACTGGCGGGCGTCGACTGGGGGCCCAACCCGCAGGAGTACCTGCTGACGGCCCTCGCCTCGTGCGTCCTGGGCCGCACGGTGGCCCTGTCCGAGGCCGCGGGCCGTCCTGCGGGACCCTGGCGGTTCCGGGCGGGCGGACAGGTCGACATCCGGGGCCTGTTCCTCATCGGCCCCGACCCGGTCGTCCCGGTCCACCGCCTCGTCCTGGAGGTCACCCCTCCCGACGGCGCGCCCGACGGCTGGCAGGACCTGGTCCGCGAGGCGGTGCGCACCTCCCCGGTCGCCGGGCTGCTGATGGACGACCACCTGGTGAAGATCGACCTCGACGCGGCGGCGGTCGGCCATGACTGACCGGGCCGAGACCGCGATTGTGACCGCCGAGGGGGCGGCGGACGGGACCGCACCGGGCCCCGACCCCGTCGAGGAGGCGGCCCGCGCCTGGTGGATCCGGGTCGCCTCGCCCGACGGGGCCCCGCCCGCGCCCGACGCGGACTTCTTCGCGGTCGGCTGCACCTCGCTCCAGGCCGTCATGGTCACCGGCGGGATCTCCGAGGACCTCGACGAGGAGGTCCCGGTCCGGCTGCTGCTCCAGAACAGCCGGTACGGGGCCTTCGTCACGGCCCTGCGCGCGTTCCTCGCCACCCCGGACGACGAGGCGGCGGACCCGGGCAGGCCCGCATGGTGACGGAAGCCGGCCCGGGCGCCCCGCCGCGCCCGGCCCCGCCCCGAGGCCCGGCGGCGCTCTTGAACCCGACGGCCCCGGCGGCCACTGCGGAGCCCGCCCCGCACGCCTCGGCCCCGCTCACCGACCTCCAGCACGCCTACTGGCTCGGTGAGCAGGGCGCGTACGACCTCTCCACCCCGGCCCGCCTCTGCGTGGACTGGGAACTGCCCGGCCTCGACGCGACCGCGCTGCGCCGCGCCCTGGACGCCTGCGCCGCCCGTCACCCCATGCTGCGGGTACGGGTCGGGGACGACGGCACACAGAGCGTGGACGGCACCGCGCCGATCCCGCTCACGGTGCGGGACGCCACCGGCCCCGACCCGCGAGCGGCCGAAGCCGTGGCCGAGCAAGATCCCGGCCCGCACCCGCGGCAGACCGAAGCCGAGGCCGAGCAGGACCCCGGCCCCGCCCGGGCGGAGTCCCGCTGGCGCGCCTGGCGGACCGAGGCGCTGGACTCTCTGCCCCCGCTCTCCGAGGGCCCGCCGCTCGCCGCGCTCCTCGTACGGATGCCCGGCCGGGTCCGGCTGACCCTGGTCCTGCGGCTGTTCGCCTTCGACGCCGCCTCGGTCGGCATCCTGGTGCGCGACCTCGCCGCCTTCTACCGGGACCCGCACCTCCGACTCCCCGCCCCCGAGGCGTCGTTCCTAGACTTCGCCCGCCGGGAGGAGCGCCGGACCGGCCGGGCCCGACGGGAGGCCGAAGCGTACTGGGCCGCCCGCGTGCCCGACCTCCCCGGACCGCCCGACCTGCCCCTCGCCGCCGGTGGAGCACCCGCCGGCTCCGCCTCCTTCCGCCGGCACAGCTGGACCCTGTCGGCGGAGCGGTCGCGACGGCTGCGCGGCCGGGCCCACGCCCGCGGCCTGTCCGTCAACGCCGTGCTGTGCTCCGCGTACGCCGGTGCGCTCGCCCTGTTCTCCGGCGGCCAGGAGACGTTCACCCTGACCGTGCTCGCCTCCCGCCGCCCGGCCGCCCCGGGCCACGCCGAGGTCGTCGGCAACTACGGGACGACGGTCGCGCTCGCCGTACCGGCCGCCCCCGGCGCGTCCTTCGGCGAGCGCGCCCGCCTGCTCCAGCGACGGCTGCACGAGGCGTACGGGCACTCCTCCGTCTCCGCCGTCGAGGTGCTGCGCCGGATGAAGGCCCGCGCCGACGGGGCGCCCGCCCTGCTCCCCGTCGTCTTCGCCAGCAGCATCGGCCTCCCGGGCGGCGGCCCCGGACAGCGGCGCGAGGACCCCGGTGCCGCGACCCTCCCGGGGGCCCGCGCCCTCGGCGGCGCCCTGCACACCCCGCAGGTCTGGATCGACCACCAGGTGTACGAGGACGAGGACGGCCGGATCGGCTGCACCGTGGACCTGGTGGAGGACGTCTTCCCCGAGGGTTTCGGCGCGGGCTTCCTCGCCACCTACCGGCAGTGGCTCGACGACCTCACCGAGGACGAGGACCGCTGGGACCGGCCGCTGCGCCCCGTCCTGCCCGAACCGCTGACCGCCGCCCGCCGCGCCGCCAACGCCACCGGCCGCCCCCTCCCCGACCGGCTCCTGCACGACGGCTTCGACACGCGGTGCCGGGAGCACCCCGAGCGCACGGCCGTCGTCCAGGGCGCCGAGCGGGTGAGCTACGGCGACCTCCGGGCGGAGGCCGCCGCGCTCGCCGGCCGCCTCGCCGCCGCCGGAACGCGCCCCGGCGACCTCGTCGCGGTCCGGGCGGCCAGGAGCCGCGCCCAGATCGCCGCCGTCCTGGCCGTGCTGTACGCGGGCGGCGCCTACGTGCCGCTGGCGCCCGCCACCCCGGCCCGGCGGCTCGCCGACGTGATCGACCACGCCGGCATCCGGTTCGCCCTCACCGACGCCCCCGACGGCTTCGCGCCCCTCCCCGGCGTCCTGGCCCTGGACCTCCGCGCGACGGCCGGACCGGAGCCGGCCGCGCCACCGCCCCCCGTCGTCTCTCCGGCGGACCTCGCCTACGTCATCTACACCTCCGGCACCACCGGAGAGCCCAAGGGCGTGGCCATCGAGCACCGGGCCGCGGTGAACACCATCGACGACCTGCTGGACCGCTTCCGCATCGGTCCCGGCGACCGGACCCTGCAACTCTCCTCGCTCGGCTTCGACCTCTCCGTCTTCGACGTCTTCGGCACGCTCGCCGCCGGCGGCACCCTCGTGCTGCCGCCCGACGACGGCGGCGGCCCGCCCGACCCCGCCGCCTGGACCGCCTGCGTACGCGAGCACGGCGTCACCGTCTGGAACTCGGTGCCCGCCCTGCTCGACATGGCGCTGCACGCCGGCCACCCGCACGGCAGCCTGGACTCGCTGCGGCTGGTGATGCTCAGCGGCGACTGGATTCCGGTCGGACTGCCGGGACAGGTGCGGGAGTTCGCCCCGGACGCCGTCGTGGCGGCGCTGGGCGGAGCCACCGAGGCGTCGATCTGGTCGAACATCCACCTGGCGGAGAGCGCCCCGCCGCCGGACTGGACCAGCGTCCCCTACGGCACCCCGCTGGCCAACCAGGGCTTCCACGTGCTCGACGCGGCCCTCGACCACGTGCCCGACTGGGTGGCCGGGGACCTCGTCATCACCGGCGCCGGGCTGGCCCGCGGCTACCACCGTGCACCCGGACAGACCGCCGCCGCCTTCCGGAACCATCCGGTGACCGGGGAGCGGATGTACTTCACCGGCGACCGGGCCCGCTACCGCCCCGACGGGACACTGGAGTTCCTGGGCCGCGCCGACACCCAGGTGAAGATACGCGGCCACCGCATCGAACTCGCCGAGGTCGCCACCGCCGCACACGGCCTGCCCGGGGTGCGCACGGCCGTGGCCGACGTCCTGGGGGAGCGGCCCGACCAGCAGCGCCTCGCCCTGTTCCTGGTGTGCGACCCGGGCGTCGTGCGCGACAGCGCGGAGCGGGCGGCGCTCGCCGAGAAGGTTGCGGAGCGGGCCCGCGACACGCTGCCCCCGTACATGGTGCCCACCGAGATCGTGCCGCTCGGCGAACTGCCCGTCACCGCCAACGGAAAGGTGGACCGGGCCGCCCTGCGCCGCTTCGCCGGAGCGGCCGCGCCCGCCTCCCCGGACGGTGACGGCGGACCGCCGCGGCCCGGCACGGAGACGCTGCTCGCCGGAGTCTGGGAGTCGGTCCTGGGCGTCCCCGTCCCCGGCCGGGACGCGGACTTCTTCCGCCTCGGCGGCACCTCGCTGCTCGCCGCCCGCATGGTCGGGCGCATCGAGTCCGCCTGCGGAGTGCGCCCCGTGCTGTCGGGACTGTTCCGCCACCCCACGCTCGCCGGACAGGCCCGGCTGGTGGACGAGGAGAGGACCGACGAACCACGCTGCACGGCGGTCCTGCGCCAGGAACCGGGCGCGCCCCGCCTCGTGCTCTTCCACCCCGTCGGCGGCGGACTGCTGTGCTACCGGGACGTCGTCGACGCGCTGCCGGGCCCCCGCCACGTCGTCGGCGTCCAGTCGCCCGCCGACGCCGTCGAACACGGCGACGGGACGGACGGCGTCACCGCGTTCGCCACCCGCTACGCCGACGAGCTGATCGCCGAACTCGGCCCCGGTGAAGCGGTGTTCGCGGGCTGGTCGATGGGCGGCGTGCTCGCCCTGGAAACCGCCCGGCTGCTGCGCGGCAGCCCCGTCGAGGTCACCGCCGTCGTCGCCGTGGACAGCTTCGTCGCGGCCGACCCCGGCCACCACGTCCACTCCGGCCCGGAAGCCGCCCGCGCCTTCCTCGCCGACCTGCACGGCGGCACACCGCCGCCGGGCGCCGACGGCGTACCACCGGAACTGGACGCCGCGTACCGCGCCTACCTGCGCAACTACCGAGCACTGCTGACCCACCGGCCCGCCCCGCCGAAGGGCCCGCCGGTGTACGTGGTGCGCTGCGCGGACGGCGCCCCCGACGCCTTCCCCGGCCTGCTTCCGCTCGCCGACCACTGGCGTGAACTCCCGCCCGGAGCAAGCGTCGTGGACGTGCCGGGCGACCACTTCTCCGTGATGGACCCCCTCCGTCGCGGACCGCTCGCCGACCTGCTGACACCCCACGGTCCGGCCCCCGAACCACCGGCGAACCCCACACCCGCCCGAGATGAGCGAGGAACCCCATGACAACCGCCCAGCACCTCACCGAGAAGGACCGGGCGACCAGCGCGGACCCCGTCATCGACGTGACCGACCTGGCCAAGGACTACTCGTCGAAGAGCGGCCCCCTGCACGCCCTGACCGGTGTCAGCTTCCAGGTGGCCCGCGGCGAGATCTACGGGCTCCTCGGCCCCAACGGCGCCGGCAAGAGCACCACCGTCCGGCTGCTGTCGACGCTCGCCGCCCCCACCTCGGGCACCGTCCGCATCGCGGGCCACGACACCGTGACCGACGACGAGGCCGTGCGCCGCAGCATCGGCGTCGCTCTCCAGGAGACCGGCCTGGCGGAGCTGGCCACCGCCCGCGAGGCGCTCCACCAGACCGGCAGGCTCTGGGGCATGAGCGGCGACGAGGCCGCCGCCCGCGCCGACGAACTGCTCGCGCTGATCGGCCTGGAGGACGCCGCCGACCGCCTGGTCAAGACGTACTCCGGCGGCATGAAGCGCCGTCTGGACCTGGCGCTCGCCCTCGTCCACCGACCCGAGGTGCTCTTCCTCGACGAGCCGACCAACGGTCTCGACCCGGTGGCCCGGCGGCGCGTCTGGGACCAGGTCAGGGCGTTGCGCGACGCGGGCACGACCGTGCTGCTCACCACCCAATACCTGGAGGAGGCCGACCAGCTCGCCGACCGCGTCGCGATCATCGACGGCGGGAAGATCGTCGCCGAGGGCACCCCGGACGAGCTGAAGCGCGCACACGGCGCCGACACCGTGGAACTGGTGCTCGCCGACGAGCGGAGCGCCGCCGCGCTCGCCGCCGACGTCCTGGTCGAGGGCACGGCGGGCCGCGCCACGGGCAACCGCCTCGCCTACTCCGTACGCAACCCCGACTCCGCGGTCCCCGAACTGCTGCTGACCCTGCACTCCCGGAAGGTCCGCCACCACGGACTGCGCGTCAGCCGCCCGAGCCTGGACGACGTGTTCATCACGCTCACCGGCCACGGAATCGCCCCCGGCGACGACACCCCGGCCGAGCCCGACGAGCCGGACGCGCCGACGGCGGAGCGGCTGCGCTCGCTGACCACCGCGGCGACCACCCCGAAGACGGACGCCCAGGGCGGAGCGAAGGCCCGCAAGGCCGCGTCCCCGCTCACCCAGACCGGGCTGCTGCTGCGCCGCCTGCTGCGCGAGGCCCTGCGCAACCCGGCCGCCACCGCGCCCAACCTGATGATCGGCACGTTCTTCCTCTTCGTGTACGACGGTCTGCTCGGCGGATCGGCGGCGGCCGAGGCGTCCGGCGGCGGCAACTACGCGAACTTCCTGCTGCCGACGATCCTGCTGTTCACCTCGCTGTCCGGCGGCGCGGCCGGTCTGACCCTGGTCCAGGACATCGAAGCGGGCCATCTCAAGCGGCAGTTGACGATGCCGCTGTCGCGCACCGCGCTGATGACCTCCTTCACCGCGATCGGCGCCCTCATGGTGCTCGTCCAGGCGGTCATCGTGACCCTGCTCAGCCTGACCCTGGGCATGAGCCCGGAGACCGGACTGCCGGGGCTGCTCGCGGTGTTCGGCCTCGCCCTGCTGTGGGGCCTCGGCATCGCCGGCTACTCCGCCGCCACCGCCGTCATGACCGGGAACGCGGCAGCCGCCCAGGCCGCCACGCTGATCTTCTTCCCGCTGCTGTTCATCTCGCCCGCCCTGATGCCGGCCTCCGAACTGAAGGGCTGGATCGAGACCGCCTCGGTCGTCAACCCGGCGACGTACCTGCTGGAGGCGATGCGCGGACTGCTCAACGAGGGCTGGGACGCCGGTCAGCTGGCCACCGGCGTGGGCGTCGGCGCGGGCTTCGCCGTCCTCATGCTGGCCTGGGCGGCGACCGCGGTGAAGCGCGGAACGAGCCGGATGTGACGGCCGGCCCGGTGGCGCCGGGGCGCGAGGGAGCGGTCCCGGCGGCCCGGAACGGGGGCACGGCCGCGGGGTCGGCCCCGGACCGGGACGCGCTCACGGAGCGGTCCCTGCGCGGCCGCCGCATCCTGTACGCGCTGTGGGACGGCGGCGGCAACGTCGCCACGACCCTGTTGCTGCTCGGCGACCTCGCCCGTCGCGGGGCCCGGGTGACCGTGCTGTCGAACGACTCCGTGGCGGACCGGGTGCGGGCGGCGGGCCTGGAGTTCACGCCCTACCGGCTCGGCCCCCGGCACGACCCGCGCAGCCGGGAGACGGACGTCCTCAAGCTGTGGGAGGCGCGGACCCCGGCCGAGTCGTCGCGGCTGATCCGGGACCGGGTCATGTTCGGCCCCGCCGAAGCGCTCTGCCGCGACACCCTCCGGGCCGCCGAGGAGTGCGGGGCCGAACTGCTCGCCGCCGACTACACGCTCTTCGGGCCGCTCGTCGCGGCCGAACGGCTCGGCCTGCCGCACATCGTCCTGATGAACACCATCTACCCGCTGCCGACCGCCGCCCTCGCGGGGCTGCGCGCGGCCCGCAGCGGGCCGTTCACCTATCTCTTCACCCGCATGCTCGCGCAGGGCCTGCCCCAGTTGAACGAGGTGCGTGAACGGTTCGGACTGGCTCCCCTGGCCACCGCCCAGGAGCAGTACGAGCGCGCCGGCGCCACGGTGGTCACCTGCCACCCGCGCTTCGACCCCGCCTCCGCCTCCGTCCCGCCCCGGGTCCACTACGTGGGGCCGCAGGTCGATCCGCCGGCGCGGGTCCCCGCCCGGCTGCCCGGTCCGGCCCGCCGGGTCCTGGTCAGCCTGTCCACCACGGATCAGCCCGAAGAGGCCCTGCTGGTCGACGCGTTGGTGCGGGCCGCCGAACTGGTGGGGGCCGCCGAGGACGGCGCGGACATCGCGTTCGAGTTCCTCGGCGGCGTCCTCGGCCACCGCGCCGAGCTGCCGGCGAACGTCACGGCACGGGGCTACGTACCGCTGGAGGAACACCTGCCGTACGCGGACCTCGTGCTGCACCACGGCGGCTTCGGGACGACCACGCGCGCCCTGCTGTGGGGCGTGCCGGCGATCATCTTCGGCTCGTTCCAGGAGCAGTTCAACAGCGCCCGCCGCCTGGACGAATTGGGTGCGGGGACCGGGATGCGCCGCGACAGCGACCCCGCGGACATCGCCGCCGCGATCCTGGACCGCATCGCCGCACCCCGCCGCGCCGCGGCCCGCGACTGCGCCCGCGCCCTCCACGCGGAGCACGACCGGAACGCGGCGGCGCGGGTCTTCGCGGAGCAGGCGGCACGGGCCGACAGGGCCGCGCCGTAAGGCCCTGTCGCCGTGACACAGGCCGTGGGCCCGGCGCTGCCGCCGGGCCCACGGCCTGTGTTCGAGTGAGGTCTCCTGCGGGTGAAAACCCCGCCGGAGCACGCCGACGAGGCTTTGGGGAGCGGTCCGTTCTGCTGTGATGGCGCGCACGTGATCCACCTGTCCGCGTGGATCGAGCGCCGGAGGAAGACATGAAGCTTGTCAGCAGGAGACGTGTGGGGCTCGCGATCACCAGTGTGGTCGTGCTGCCGGTCCTCGCCGTGCTGGTGCCGACCGCACTGGCCAGTGCCCAGCCGTCCGCCTCGCCCTCGGCCAAGGCCAAGCCCGCCCCCACCGTGACGGTGACGCATACCGCGAAGCCCAAGCCGGCTCCGACGGTGACGGTGACGCGTACCGCGAAGCCCAAGCCGGCTCCGACGGTGACGGTGACGCGTACCGCGAAGCCCAAGCCCGCCCCCACCGTGACGGTGACACGCACCGCCAAGCCCAAGCCGGCTCCGACGGTGACGGTGACGCGCACCGCGCAGCCCAAGCCCGCGCCCACGGTCACCGAGACGGCGCGGCCCGCGCCGGCGCCCACGGTGACCGTCACGCAGACCGCGCGGCCGTGGATCGATGTGGACGTGTCCGCCGACCCGCGGTGACCACACCTTCGAGCAAGCTGCCCCCCCGTGTAGCCCCGCCGCGCCGTCGGCAGAGATCCGGTCCGGTCCCCTTCCGGCCGGATCTCGCCGCTTCACGGCAGCACGGCTTCTTCCGACCGCTGCTCCACCGGCCGACCGGACGACCGCGGCCGCCGTGATGATTCCGGTGGTGCGAGCAGGGTCCGCCCGGAAGGGGCCCCGAACCGGGCGAGGCAGTGCCACACCTTCTTGACCGCCTGGGGGTCGTGGCCGCCGCCGCGCGCTGCGGCCCCGAGCACGCCCGGATCGAGTACGCCGCCGACCGCGATCCGGGCGCCCAGGTCGACGTACTCCTGGCCGCGGTAGTCGGGATGGCGGCGCAGCTCCCCGACCTCCAGACGGAAACCGGGGTGCCACTCGACCGCACAGCCGAGCCGCAGGGCCGCCGCCTCGACCGCCGTGTCCCGGTAGCAGGGGTCCAGGACCAGCGCCTCCACGTCCTCCCGCAACCGGACCGGCCCGTGGACGTGCGCCTCGATGTAGTCGTCGAGGTCGTCCCGCCGGTCGGCGAGCGCGAGTTCGACGAGCCCCATGCGGGCCGCCACACCGAAGTCGGCGGGTTCGAGGAAGCTGTCCGGATAGCAGAAAGTGGTGCGCTCCAGGGTGTCGGCGGTGAGCCGGAAGTGCGCCGATCCGAACCTCGGCGCCGCGCCCACCGGCTTGCGGCGGAAGTCCAACGCCCCGTACACGGGCCGCTCCTCCGCGCCGGCCTCGTCGTACGCCCCGCCGAAGATCCGGCTCTCCCACATCCACCGGTCACCGCCCGGGTGCGCGGTCAACCCGCCGTTGCTCGTCCCGGTGACGAACTGGGACCGGTAGACGCCGTCCTCGGCCATGGCGTCCAGGATCGGGCCGGTGCCCAGCAGGCGGTCCGGGTGGAAGTTCAGCGTCACCCGCAGGTCAGAAGCGACCGGAGGGCCCGATGCGCCTTCCGCGACATGGCGGAGGGCCCTTTCCCACGGGATGCGGGGCTGTGCTTCCCGAGCGGTGCGGGGCTGTGCGGAGTCCATCGGCGCAGTCTTCCGTACGCCGGGCGGCCGACGCACGCGGATTCCGCCCGCCCCGGCCCGTACGGCTCACACCGGCGAGACGCTGCGCCCCAGCAGGGCCGTGACGTCCACCGTCTCGTCCGGCGGGGGAGTCGCCGAGGGCACCGGCCGGTCGAAGCCGGAGAAGTCCACCGTGCCCCGCTCCTCGGCGTTGCGCACGGTGATCCGCACCGGGTACGGCGTGCCCTCGGCGGCCACGTGGACGGTCAGGCGCTCGCCGCCTTCCACGCGGGTCACGGGCACGGCGGGGACGCCGTTCACCCGGGTCTCCTTCCCCTTCGTCAGCGTGCCGCGCTCCGCCGCGCCGGCGTTGTCCTCGATCAGCTTGCGGAAGGTGTCCAGGTCGCAGGCGTCGGTGACGCCCATCAGCCGGGGGTCGTCGGCCGCCGCCTTCATGTAGCGGCCGTCCAGGATCGCGTGGAACGTGGAGCCGCCGACCGGCACGTGCTCCTTCCAGAAGGCGGCGTCCGGCTTCAGCCACACGTCGTCGCCGCGCTTCACGATCTCCACCGAGCCGTCCTCGCCCTGATCGACCCCGCCCGCGCAGTTCCCCGCGCGGTCCAGCGTCAGATCCAGGCTCATCGCCCGCCCGCTCCCGTCGACGGTGCCACGCGCGCTCAGGTGCAGGGAGTCCGCGTTGAGCAGGGCGTCGCGCGAGCGTTCGACGATCTCCTGGGCGCTCAGCCCGTCGAGATCGTCGTCAGCGCGCGCGAGCGTGCCACCCGTCACGGTGAGAGCGACGGCAGCCGCGCCCGCTGCCGTCCGCGCGGCCCATCGGTGTCCGCTCACGTCGCCTCCTCGGAAAGGCCCCGGTCAGGGGCCGCGATCCCTGGTGACCGGCACGTTCGAGCGTACGCCGGGAGCGGGGGCGCCGCCCGGCGCGCGTACGGAGAGTGAAACGAGGCGGTGTTTTCCGCCACGGAGCGTGGGCAAGGCTGCCGTGGATCCCGCCCGGGATCACGGATGCGCACCACGAGGGAGAACCGACATGAACCTGTTCACGGGGACGAGGAGCACGGGCGGCACGGACACGGGGAATCGCTTCCGGCCCGCCCTGCGGGCGCTCGCCGCCGCGGCCGCGGCTGCCGCGCTGGCGGTCCCGGCCACCGCCGCGACCGCGACAGCCGCCCCGGCCGCGACGCCGCCCGGCCTCTCCTGCGAGACCGGCAAGCACGCCATCGACGACTACACGGGCTTCGCCCTCTGCCGCAACAACGGCAGCCAGACGCAGGTGTTCTGGGTCCACCTCGTCTGCGGCTGGTCGCCGGACGTCGACGGCGAGCGCGTCACGCTCCGGCCCGGTCAGTCCGGCCAGTCCACCGCCCACTGCGGAAGCCTCGGCACCGGCATCGGCGAGATCCAGGTCCGCCCGTGACGTCGTGACGCCGTGACGCCCGCGCCATAAGCACCCGCAGCACTCCGGACGCACCGGCCGTATGCGCAACGGCCGGTGCGCACGCAACGGTTGAGCGCGTGGCCTCCTCTGGTTACCCTCCAGTAAGTACGTGGGGGTGCAGCCGGGGCGACCGGCCGGCCCCGCGACCCCAGGGAGGCGGCACGCCCATGTCCTCAGCGGAGCCCACCGAAGCGGACCCGACCGGGGCCGCGTCAGTCGCAGCCGAGCTTGCCGCACCCGCACCCGCACCCGCCGCCCCCGCGCCTGCCGCAGCCGAGCCCACCGGAGCCGCGTCAGTCGCTCCCGCACCCGCCGCATCCGCCACCACGGCCGAGCCCGCCGGAGCGGGCCGGCCCGCCACCCGGCCAGGACGGCCCGCCCCGGCCGTACGGGACCCCGGCCGCGTCGCCCACCGCACCGCCCCCGTCCCCCCGCCGCTCCCCGGACTCGCCGAGAGCGCCCGTCGCCTGGCCGAGGGGGCCACCACCTCCACCGCCCTGGTGGCCGACGCCCTCGCCCGTATCGAGGCCACCCAGCCCACCCTCAACGCCTTCCGCCACCTGCGCGCCGAAGCGGCCCTGGCCGAGGCCGCCGAGGCCGACCGCAGGCTCGCGGCGGGGGAGCGGCTGCCGCTCCTCGGCGTACCGGTCGCCGTCAAGGACGACACCGACGTGGCGGGCCTGCCCACCCACTTCGGCTGCGCCGGGGAGCGGCCCCCGGCCACCGCCGACAGCGAGGCGGTCCGCCGGCTGCGCGCCGCCGGGGCCGTCGTCGTCGGCAAGACCAACTCCTGCGAACTGGGCCAGTGGCCCTTCACCGAGGGCCCCGGCTTCGGCGCCACCCGCAACCCGTGGAACACCGCCCACACCCCGGGCGGCTCCTCCGGCGGATCGGCGGCCGCCGTCGCCGCCGGGCTCGTCCCCGCCGCCCTCGGCTCGGACGGCGCCGGCTCCGTCCGCATCCCCGCCGCCTGGACCCACCTCGTCGGCATCAAGCCGCAGCGCGGGCGCGTCTCCGTCCACCCGCACAGCGACGCCTTCCAGGGCCTCACGGTCAACGGCCCCCTCGCCCGTACGGTCGCCGACGCCGCGCTCCTGCTCGACGCGGCGGCCGGCCCGCACCCCGAGGACCTCCACCGCCCGCCCGCCGTCCGCGCCGCCGAGGCCGCCCGCCGCGACCCCGGCCGGCTGCGCGTCGCGCTGGCCTGGCGGCCCCCGCTCACCCTCACCGGCGCCGGGCCCGACCCCGAGGTGCGCCGCGCGGTCACCGCGCTCGCCGAGACCCTGGCCCGGCTCGGCCACCACGTCGAGGAGGCCCGCCCCCGGTACGGGCTGATCGGCCTCGCCTTCGTGCCCCGGGCCACCGCGGGCATCGCCGAGTTCGCCGCCCGCCACCCCGAACCGGCCCTGCTCGACCCGCGCACCCGCAGCGCCCTGCGCACCGGGACCCGGCTCGGCGGCCGGGCGGTACGGGCCGCCCGCGCCCGCGAGGTGCGCCAGCACCGCCGTATCGGCGCCCTCTTCGACGCCTCCGGGTTCGACGTGCTGCTCACCCCGACCACGGCCGCACCGCCGCCGCGGATCGGCAGGTTCGACCAGCTGAGCGCCTGGCGCACCGACCTCGCGATGACCGCCGCCTGCCCCTACGCCTGGCCGTGGAACGTCCTCGGCTGGCCCGGCGTGAACGTCCCGGCCGGCTTCACCCGCTCCGGCCTCCCCGTCGGCGCCCAGCTCCTGGGCCCCTCCCGTAGCGAGGAGCGCCTGATCGCCCTCGCCGCCCAACTGGAGGACGACCTGCGCTGGGACGAGCACCGGCCGCCGATCCCGTAACCCCGGGTGATCCCGCCGTCACCGGCCCCCGTGCGGAGCGTGAAGCCGTGCGGGGGCCTTGTGGAGCCCCGCGCCCCGAAGAGATATCTTGATGTCAAGCAATGTTGCAGACGTGGAGCGGAGCACCCGGTGACTGACTCGACCATCATCTATACGCACACCGACGAGGCCCCTGCCCTGGCGACCTACTCGTTCCTGCCCGTCGTCGAGGCGTACGCCTCGACCGCAGGCGTCACGGTCGAGCGCCGTGACATCTCCCTCGCGGGCCGGATCATCGCCAGTTTCCCGGAGCACCTCACGGCCGAGCAGCGTATCGATGACGCACTCGCCGAGCTGGGCGAGCTGGCCAGGACGCCCGGCGCGAACATCATCAAGCTGCCGAACATCTCGGCGTCCATCCCGCAGCTCAAGGCCGCCATCGCCGAGCTCCAGGGACAGGGCTACGCGCTTCCGGACTACCCGGACGACCCGCAGACCGACGCCGACAAGGACGTCCGCGCCCGGTACGACAAGGTCAAGGGCAGCGCCGTGAACCCGGTGCTGCGCGAGGGCAACTCCGACCGCCGCGCCCCCGCCTCCGTCAAGAACTACGCCAAGGCCCACCCGCACCGCATGGGCGCCTGGACGGCCGACTCGAAGACGAACGTCGCCACCATGGGCGTCGACGACTTCCGCTCCACCGAGAAGTCCGCCGTCATCGCCGAGGACGGCACGCTCCGCATCGAGCTGCACGGTGACGACGGCACCACCACCGTGCTCCGCGAGTCCGTACCCGTCCTCAAGGACGAGGTCGTCGACGCGTCCGTCATGCGCGTCGCCGCGCTGCGCGAGTTCTTCACCGCGCAGGTCGCCCGCGCCAAGGCCGAGGGCGTGCTGTTCTCGCTGCACCTCAAGGCCACCATGATGAAGGTCTCCGACCCGATCATCTTCGGCCACGCGGTCCGCGCCTTCTTCCCGAACACCTTCGCCAAGTACGGCGACCAGCTCGCCGCCGCCGGCCTCACCCCCAACGACGGCCTGGGCGGCATCCTCAAGGGCCTCGGCTCGCTGCCGGACGTCGGCGCCGAGATCCAGGCGTCCTTCGAGGCCGAGCTGGCCGAGGGCCCGGCCCTCGCCATGGTCGACTCCGACAAGGGCATCACCAACCTGCACGTCCCCAGCGACGTCATCGTGGACGCCTCCATGCCCGCCATGATCCGCACCTCGGGCCACATGTGGGGCCCGGACGGCAACGAGGCCGACACCATCGCCGTCCTCCCGGACAGCAGCTACGCCGGTGTCTACCAGGTCGTCATCGACGACTGCCGCGCCAACGGCGCCTTCGACCCGGCCACCATGGGCTCGGTGCCCAACGTCGGTCTGATGGCGCAGAAGGCCGAGGAGTACGGCAGCCACGACAAGACCTTCGAGATCCCCGCCACCGGCACCGTGCGCGTCGTCGACGCGAGCGGCGCGGTCGTGCTGGAGCAGGCCGTGGGCGCCGGCGACATCTTCCGCATGTGCCAGACCAAGGACCTGCCCATCCAGGACTGGGTCAAGCTCGCCGTCACCCGCGCCCGCGCCACCGGCACCCCGGCCGTGTTCTGGCTGGACGAGACCCGCGCGCACGACGCCAACCTGATCGCCAAGGTGAACACCTACCTCGCCGACCACGACACGGACGGCCTCGACATCTCCGTCAAGTCGCCGGAGGAGGCCACCGCGTTCTCCCTGGAGCGCATCCGCCGCGGCGAGGACACCATCTCCGTCACCGGCAACGTGCTCCGCGACTACCTCACGGACCTCTTCCCGATCCTGGAGCTGGGCACCAGCGCGAAGATGCTCTCCGTCGTCCCGCTGATGAACGGCGGCGGCCTCTTCGAGACCGGCGCGGGCGGCTCGGCCCCCAAGCACGTCCAGCAGCTCGTCAAGGAGAACTACCTCCGCTGGGACAGCCTGGGCGAGTTCCTGGCCCTCGCGGTCAGCTTCGAGCACCTGGCCACCACCACGGACAACGCGCGGGCCCAGGTCCTCGCCGACACCCTGGACCGGGCGACGGGCACCTTCCTCAACGAGGACAAGTCCCCGAGCCGTCGCCTCGGCGGCATCGACAACCGCGGCAGCCACTTCTACCTGGCCCTCTACTGGGCCCAGGAGCTGGCGCGGCAGACCGACGACGCCAAGCTCGCCGAGGCGTTCGCGCCGCTCGCCAAGACCCTGGCCGAGCAGGAGGAGACCATCGTCGCCGAGCTGATCGCGGTGCAGGGCTCCCCGGCCGAGATCGGCGGTTACTTCCAGCCCGACCCGGCCAAGGCCGCGGCGGTCATGCGCCCGTCCGCCACGTTCAACGACGCGATCGCGTCGCTCGCCTGACGTGACGTGAGCCGGGGCGGCCCCGCCGCCCCGGCCCGGACCGCCCCGGTCGGCCCCGTGCCGGCCGGGGCGGTCCGCGTGTCGGATCCCCCGTACGGGTGGTCCCGTGCGATCCGTACGGGTGCCCGGAGCAATCCGGGCGCTCCCCGGTTCCGAATGAGGACCGTGAGGATCAACCGGACAGCCCTGACCCGCAACGCCCTCGCCGCCCTGAGCGGACTGCTCGCGGGATTCGCCGCCCTGACCGTCGCCGAGCTCGTCTCGGCGGCCGTCAGACCCGAGGCGGGCCCCGTGACCGCGGTCGGCGGGGCGGCCATCGACCGCACGCCCGTCCAGGTGAAGGACTGGGCGATCCGCACCTTCGGCGAGAACGACAAGCTCGTCCTCCAGCTCGGCATCGTCGTCACGCTCGCCCTCTTCGCCGTCGCCGTCGGCCTGCTGGCCCTGCGCCACCGCCGCACCGGCTCGGCCGCCGTCCTGGTCTTCGGCGCGGTCGGCACCGCCGCCGCCGTCAGCCGCCCGGACTCCACCGGCGTTGTGGACGGGCTGCCGTCGCTGGTCGGCGCGGTCGCCGGCGCCCTCCTGCTGTACGTCCTCGCCGGCCGGCTCACCGCCACCGCCGACGCGCCGGACGCGGAGACGGGCTGGGACCGGCGCGGCTTCCTGGTCGCCGCCACCGCCGCGGCCGCCGCCTCCACCGCGGCCGGGGCCGTCGGCCGGGCGCTGAACGGCCGCAGCGCGCAGGACGCCGTCGCCTCCCGGAACGCCGTGAGACTGCCCGCACCGGCCTCGCCCGCCGAGCCGATCCCGGCGGGCGCGCGCCTGCGGGTCCGGGGCATCAGCCCGTTCACCACGCCGAACAAGGACTTCTACCGGGTAGACACCGCGCTGGTGATCCCCAAGGTCGACGCGAACGGCTGGCGGCTGCGCATCCACGGCGAGGGCGTGCGCCGCGACCTGGAGTTCACCTATCAGGACCTGCTGGACCGTCCCCTGATCGAGCGCGAGATCACCCTGTGCTGCGTCTCCAACGAGGTCGGAGGTCCCTACATCGGCCACGCCCGCTGGATCGGCGTGCGCCTCGCGGACCTGCTCAAGGAGGCGGGCGTCAAGCCGCCGTCCCGGGGCGGGAAGGCGGACCAGATCATCGCCCGCTCGGTGGACGGCATGACGCTCGGCACCCCCGTCGAGGACGTCATGGACGGCCGCGACGCGATGCTCGCGCTCGGCATGAACGGCGAACCGCTGCCCTTCGTCCACGGGTTCCCCGTCCGCATGCTCGTCCCCGGCCTGTACGGGTACGTCTCGGCCTGCAAGTGGATCGAGGAGATCGAGCTGACCACCTTCGACGCCTACGACGCGTACTGGGTGAAGCGGTCGTGGGCGCGCGAGGCCCCGATCAAGACCCAGTCCCGCATCGACACGCCCAAGCCGTTCGCGCGCCCCGAGGCCGGCACGGTCATGGTCGCCGGAGTGGCCTGGGCCCAGCACCGGGGCATCGAGAAGGTCGAGATCCGGGTGGACGACGGACCCTGGCGCCCCGCGGTCCTCGCCGAGCAGGACACCGTCGACACCTGGCGCCAGTGGTCCTACCCCTGGAAGGCGACGCCCGGCAGCCACACGCTCACCGTCCGGGCCACGGACGGGACGGGCGAGACGCAGACCGAGAAGCGCACGAAGACCGTCCCCGACGGGGCCAGCGGATGGCACTCGGTGGTCGTCACGGTCGACTGACCGGCGGCAGGCGCGCGTACGGGCCGACGCCCGCGAGGGAGGAGAGCCGGCGGAGGTTCGCGGCAGGCGTCAGGCGCGGGTACGGATCGACGGCGGGCTCATCGCCCACCGGATCGCCCCCGTCAGCGCCTTGCCGGCCGGTCGTACGCAGACCTCCTCCACCCCCGGCGCCCGGGGCAGCCGCAGCGGCTTCCTGGCCCACGGGGGCAGCGTGGACACGGCGTTGGCGGCGAGCACCGCGTACGGGGGACGGGCCGGCCAGGGCAGCGGCGGGCGCAGCAGGATGAAGCGGGCGGCGTCCAGGGCCTCCCGGGTCGCGCGCAGCTCCGGCCGGTAGGAGGCGATCCGGGCGGCCAGCTCCGCCCGGTCGTGCGGCGGGTCGGGGACGCCGAGCGCGTGGGCGACGGTCGCCATGTCGTGGATGTAGCCGTCGCACCCCGCCCCGTCCAACGGGCTTTGCCCGTACCGCTGATGGGCGCGCAGGAAGCTGTCCACCTCCGCGACGTGCACCCAGCACAGCAGGTGCGGATCGGCCGCGTGGTACGGCTCGCCGGAGGGGGCGAACCCGCGGACCCCCTCGTGCACGCCCCGCACGTGGTCCACCGCCTCCTGGGCGTGCTCGGCCGTGCCGAACGTGGTGACCGCCAGGAACGTACTGGTCCGCTGGAGCCGCCCCCACGGATCGCCCCGGAACCCGGAGTGGCCCGCGACGGCGGCCATGGCCAGCGGGTGCAAGGACTGGAGCAGCAGGGCCCGCAGACCGCCGATGAACATGGACGCGTCCCCGTGGACCCGGCGCACCGGCCGGTCCGGACCGAACCAGCGGGGGCCGGGGGTGTCGTGGATACGGGCCCGGTTCTCCGGACCCGAGGGCCCCGCCACCCGGGCGAACAGGCCCCGGCCCAGCCGTTCTCGTACTCCGGAACCCGCCGTCGCCCTGTCCATGCGTCCAGTATGCCGGGGCGACGGCGCACGGGTCCGGCCCGCGCTACGGCACCCGGGCCGTCCACTCCGGCGTCGCGAACTTCGTCCGTACGAGTTCCTCGGCGCGCGCCAGCTCCTCGGGGGTCACGCTGCCCCCGGTCAGCCCGTGACGCCTGCGGAACGAGTCGATCATGCGCTCGATCACGACCTGGCGGGGCAGGCCGGTCTGCCGCCGCAGCGGGTCGACGCGCTTCTTCGCCGACCGGGTGCCCTTGTCCGACATCTTCTCCTTGCCGATGCGGAGCACCTCCAGCATCTTGTCGGCGTCGATGTCGTACGCCATCGTCACGTGGTGCAGGACGGCCCCGGGCCCACCGTCCGGGCCCACCACCCGCTTCTGCGCCGCCCCGGCGATCTTGCCGACCTCGGTGGCGATGTCGTTGAGCGGCTGGTACCACGCCTTGATGCCCATGTCCGCGAGGGCCTCCAGCACCCAGTCGTCCAGATAGGCATAGCTGTCGGCGAACGACAGCCCGGAGACCAGGGACTGCGGGACGGCCAGCGAGTAGGTGATGGTGGAGCTGGGTTCCGCGAACATCGCGCCGCCGCCCGAGATGCGGCGTACGACGTTCACGCCGTGCCGTTCGACGCCCGCCGGGTCCACCTCGTTGCGCAGCGACTGGAAGCTGCCGATGATCACGGCGGGGGAGTCCCACTCCCAGACCCGCAGCGTCGGCGGCCGCAGCCCCGCCGCGACCTCGGCGGTGATCACCTCGTCGAGCGCCATGTGCAGCGCGGGCGACTGCGGGGCGTCGTGGATCAGCTGCCAGTCGTAGTCGCTCCACTCCGTGGCCTGCGCGAGCGCCCTGCGTACGGCGACGGCGACGCCCTCCGCGCTCAGCCCGAGCATCACCGTGCTCTCGGGCAGCGCCGCCTCGATCCGGGCCGCGAGCCCGGCCGTGTCGGTGGTGGCCGGCGCGCCCTCCAGCGCCGCGTCGATCGCGAGGATCGCCTCGTCGGGTTCGAGGAAGAAGTCCCCGGCGACGCGGACGTTCCGCAGCGCCCCGCCCTCCACGTCCAGATCCACCACGACCAGCTTGCCGCCGGGAACCTTGTACTCACCGTGCACCGCGCCGCCTCCAGCTCCTGTAGTCCGTTGCCCGGGCCCCGCTCGACGGACGAGCCGGACACCACCGGATACAACGCCCATCCGGGACGAGATCATCCCGGGCCGCCGGCGCCGGAGCACCGGCGGCGCGGCTTCGGGGAACCGAACGGACCGTTCCGGCCTCTCCGTAACCATGGTCCCTTGGCTGGTCTTCGGTGGGTACTGCGTCGCGGTGGTGTGGGCGGGGTGGATCGCGTGGCGGGCGCGGGCCGCCGTGGCGGACCCGCCCGTCCCGGAGCGCGCGTTCGACGCCCCCGAGCTGGCCCTGCTGCGCGGCCGCGGGCGGGGGACGGACGCGGTGGCGGCCTGCGTCGGCGGGCTGCTCCTGCGCGAGGAGCTGGTGGCCGTCCCGGGCGGCGTCACCTTCAACGACCTCACCGTCAGGGACGGCGCCTTCACCACTCGGGAACCGGACCCCGACGCGACGCCGAAGCCGCTGGACCGCGTGGTGCTGGCCGAGGCGCGGGCACACCGGCTGGGCCGTCGCGGACCGGGGTACGACCGGCCGGGACTGTCGGTCCGCGCGCTGGCCGACACGCGTACGGTCCGGGCGGAGCTGGCGCGGATGCGCCACGCGCTGAGCGAGGAAGGACTGCTCGACGGGCCGCCGGTACGGGCACGGTTCCGCAGGGGGCTGCTCCCGCTCCGCGCGCTGGCCGGGGCCGGAGTCGTGGCGGTGCTCGCGATCGTGCCCATCGGCGATCCGGTCCCGCTGGTGCTCGCCACGACGGCCGCCGCGATCGCGGCCGTGTCGTTCGTCCCGCCGGCGGTCAGGACCTCGGAGCGGCTGGTCCGGGAGGCCGCTGAAGAGCATCCCGTCTCCCGCTCCGAGGCCACCGGCGACGCCGACGCGTTCGCCCGGGGCATCGCCCTGTACGGACCGTCCGTGCTCCACCGCCGCTACCCGCGGCTCGCCCCGCCGCCGTCACCGCCGCCCCGGGAGCGGAACAGCGGCAGCGGGTCCGGGCACGGCGGGAGTGCGTGGGGCGGCGGATGCGGGACGAGCAGCGGCGGATGCGGGTCGGGTTGCGGCGGCGGCGACTGACCGGCGTCTGCGGCCGGCCGTGCCGGCCGTCGCCGACAGCCCTTCATCGTGCGGGCGGCCCCGGACGAGGTCAGCGGTGCCTGAACTCCGCCGGTCGCTTCTCGGCGAAGGCCCGCATGCCCTCCTTCTGGTCGGCCGTCGCGAACACCGCGTGGAACAGGCGGCGTTCGAAGAGGACGCCCTCGGCGAGCGTGGTCTCGAAGGCCCGGTTCACGGCCTCCTTCGCCATCATCGCCACGGGGGCCGACATCCCGGCGATGGTGTCCGCCGCGGCCAGGGCCTCCGTGAGCACATCGGCGTCGGGGACGATCCGGGAGACCAGACCGGCCCGCTCGGCCTCCCGGGCGTCCATGGTCCGGCCGGTCAGGCAGAGGTCCATCGCCTTGGCCTTGCCGACCGCCCGGGTCAGCCGCTGCGATCCGCCGATGCCGGGGATCACCCCGAGCCGGATCTCCGGCTGCCCGAAGACGGCCGTGTCCGCCGCGACGACCAGGTCGCAGAGCATCGCCAACTCGCAGCCCCCGCCCAGGGCGTAGCCCCGTACGGCGGCTACCGTGGGCGTACGGAGACGGCCGAGCCTGTCCCAGGCGGCGAACCAGTCGCTCAGGTACATGTCCATGTAGTCGCGCGGCTGCATCTCCTTGATGTCCGCCCCGGCCGCGAACGCCTTCCCCCCGCTGCCGGTGATGACGACACAGCCGACGTCCGGGTCCCGGTCCAGCGCCTCGGCGGCCTCGACGGTCTCCCGCATCACCTCCAGGCTCAGCGCGTTGAGCGCCTCGGGACGGTTCAGGGTCAGCAGGGCGGTACGGCCCCTGCGCTCGACGAGGATCGTGCGGTACGGGCCCGGGGCGGACGCGGTGTTCTCGTGCTCGCTCATGCGGTGGTGCCTTCCTGCGGGGCGGTGGTCTTCGACGAGGCGGCGCGGATCGCGCGGACGATGCCGGAGAAGTCCTGCTCCGCGCCCGCCCCTTCCGCGAACCGTTCGTACAACTCCGCGGCTTTGAGCCCCAGTTGCGCGTCGATGCCACCCGAGCGCAGGGCGTTGGCGGCCAGGGCGAGGTCCTTCGCCATCAGGGGGGCGGCGAAGCCGGGCCGGTAGTCGCGGTTGGCGGGGCTCGCCGGCACCGGGCCGGGCACCGGGCAGTTGACGGTGAGCGCCCAGCACTGGCCCGAGGCCGCCGACGCCACGTCGTACAGCGCCTGGTCGGAGAGGCCCAGGCTCTCCGCGAGGACGAACGCCTCGCTGACGGCGATCATCGAGACGCCCAGGATCATGTTGTTGCAGATCTTCGCCGCCTGGCCGGCCCCCGCCCCGCCGCAGTGCACCGCCTTCCTCCCCATCACCGAGAGCAGCGGCTCGGCCCGCGCGAACGCGGCCTCCTCGCCCCCGGCCATGAAGGTCAGGGTGCCCGCCTCGGCCCCCACGACCCCGCCGGAGACCGGCGCGTCCAGGGAGCGGTGACCGGCCGCCTCCGCCGCCGCGTGGGCGGCCCGGGAGTCGGCCACGTCGATGGTCGAGCAGTCGACGAACAGCGTGCCGGGGCGGGCCGCGGCGAGCAGCCCCTCCCGGCCGTACAGGGAGAGGACGTGGCGGCCCGCGGGCAGCATGGTGATCACCACGTCCGCGACGGCGGCGGCCTCGGCGGCGGACCCGGCCGCCTCCACGCCGCTCGCCACGGCCTTCGCCAGACAGCTCTCCACCAGGTCGTGGCCGAGCACCCGGTGGCCGGCCGCGACGAGGTTGGCGGCCATCGGGCCGCCCATGTGGCCCAGCCCGATGAAAGCGACGGTCGTGGTCACCACGGCACCTCCTTGGACGATGCGGACGCGGCGAGGGACAGCCCCTCGCCGCCGGTCGGTGCGAAGTACCGGGCCACGTCCGCGTCCGTCACCTCCGCGAGCGTGCCGGGCGACCAGCGGGGCGCCCGGTCCTTGTCGATCACCTGCGCCCGGATGCCCTCCACCAGGTCGGTGGAGGACAGGGCGGCGCACGAGACGCGGTACTCCTGCTCCAGCACCCTTTCCAGCGGGCCGAGTTCGCGGGCCCGCCGCAGTGCGGCGAGGGTGACCTTCAGCGCGGTGGGGGACCGGGCGAGGAGTGTGGCGGCTGCCTCCCCGGCCGCCGGGACGCCGCAGGCGAGCAGCCGCTCCACGATCTCCTCGACCGAGTCGGCGGAGTAACAGGCGTCGATCCAGGACCGGTTCGCCCGCAGTCCCCCGCTCGGGGCGTCCCGTACATGGCGGTGCAGGACCTCGCCGGGCGGCGCGGTCCGCAGCGCCGCGAGGAGCGCCGGCAGCTGGGCCCGCTCCACGAAATGGTCCGCGAAGCCGCACAGCAGCGCGTCCCCGGGCCCCATGACCGCACCGGTCAGGGCGAGATGGGTGCCCAGCTCACCGGGGGCCAGCGCCAGCAGATAGGTGCCGCCGACGTCCGGCACGAAGCCGATCCCGGTCTCCGGCATCGCCACCTTCGAGCCCTCGGTGACGATCCGGACGCTGCCGTGCGCCGCCACGCCCACGCCGCCGCCCATCACGATGCCGTCCATGATCGCCACGTACGGCTTGGGATAGCGGGCGATCCGGGCGTTGAGCCGGTACTCGTCGCGCCAGAACGCGGCCGACGCCTGCCCGCCCGCACGGGCGTCCTCGTGGATGGACCGGATGTCGCCGCCCGCGCACAGGCCGCGCTCCCCGGCCCCGGTGAGCACGACGGCCGCCACCTCCGGATCGCGCTCCCAGCGGTCGAGAGCCGCCGCGATCGTCGCCACCATCGAGTGGGTGAGGGCGTTGAGCGCCTTCGGCCGGTTCAGGGTCAGCACCCCGGTACGGCCCTCGACGCGCACCCGTACGAGCTCCTCGCTCATCGCAGGGCTCCCGTCAGGCTCCGGGCCACCATGACGCGCATGATCTCGTTGGTCCCTTCCAGGATCTGGTGGACCCGCAGGTCCCGGACGATCTTCTCGACGCCGTACTCGGCCAGATAGCCGTAACCGCCGTGCAGTTGGAGAGCGCGGTCCGCGACGGAGTAGCCGGTGTCGGTGGCGAAGCGCTTGGCCATCGCGCACAACTCCCGTGCCCCGACCGCCTTCCGGTCCAGCGCCTCGGCGGCCTGGCGCACCAGCGCGCGGGCGGCGGCCAGTTCGGTCGCCATGTCGGCGAGGCGGAACTGCAGCGCCTGCGCGTCCAGCAGCCGCGCCCCGAACGCCTCCCGGTCCGCGAGATGGGCCAGCGAACGGTCCAGCGCGCTCTGCGCACCGCCGAGCGAGCAGGCGGCGATGCCGAGCCGCCCGCCGTTCAGGCCGCTCATCGCAATCCGGAAGCCCTCACCCGCGTCCCCGAGCAGCCGGTCCGCCGGGACGCGCACCCCGTCCAGCACGACCTGGCGGGTGGGCTGGGCGTTCCACCCCATCTTCTTCTCGTTCGGCCCGAACGACAGCCCGGGGTCGTCCCGTTCGACGAGGAACGCGGAGATCCCCCGGGGCCCGTCCCCACCGGTGCGCGCCAGCACGATGTACAGGTGCGACGCGCCCGCCCCGGAGATGAACTGCTTCGTCCCCGTCAGCACGTACGCGTCGCCGTCGCGCACCGCACGGGTGCGCAGCGCGGCGGCGTCCGAGCCCGCGCCCGGTTCCGTCAGGCAGTAGCTTCCCAGCAGTTCCATGGCGCACAGGCGGGGCAGGTACCGCTCGCGCTGCGCCTCGGTGCCGTACCGGTCGACCATCCAGCCGACCATGTTGTGGATGGAGAGGTAGCCCGCGATCGACGGGCAGCCGGTGGCGAGGGCCTCGAAGACGAGGACCCCGTCGGTGCGCGAGAGCTCCGACCCGCCGACGTCCTCCCGTACGTACACCCCGCCGAGGCCGAGCCCCGCCGCCTTGCGCAGCACGTCGACGGGGAAGTGCTTGTCCTGGTCCCAGGCCACGGCGTGCGGGGCCAGGTGCTCCTGCGCGAAGTCGAGCGTCGTCTCCACGACCGCGATCTGGTCGTCGGTGAGCAGTGTGGTCACGGCGCTCACCCCATGGTCGGGATCGTGAAGCTCGCACCGTCCCGGATCCCGGAGGCGGGCCAGCGCGAGGTGACGGTCTTCGTCCGGGTGTAGAAGCGGATCGCGTCCGGGCCGTGCTGGTTGAGGTCCCCGAAGCCGGACCGCTTCCAGCCGCCGAACGTGTGGTACGCCACCGGCACCGGGATGGGGACGTTGACGCCGACCATGCCGGTGTCGACCCGCCGGGTGAAGTCGCGGGCGGTGTCGCCGTCCCGGGTGAACAGGGCGACGCCGTTGCCGTACGGGTGCTCCGAGGGCAGCCGCAGCGCCTCCTCGTAGTCCGCCGCCCGGACCACGCACACCACCGGGCCGAAGATCTCCTCCTGGTAGATCCGCATGTCCGGGGTGACCCGGTCGAAGAGGGAGGCGCCCGCGAAGAAGCCGTCCTCGTGCCCCTCCAGCGTGAAGTCCCGCCCGTCGAGGACCAGTTCGGCGCCCTCCTCGACGCCGAGGTCGACATAGCCCCGGACCCGCTCCACCGCGTCCCGGCCCACCAGCGGCCCGAAGTCGGCGTCCGGGTCGTCCGAGCGGCCGATCCGCAGCTCCGCGATCCGCTCGGTGAGCCGGGCGACCAGCGCGTCGGCGGTGGCCTCGCCGACCGGCACGGCCACCGAGATCGCCATGCACCGCTCGCCCGCCGAGCCGTACCCCGCCCCGATCAGCGCGTCCACCGCCTGGTCCAGGTCGGCGTCCGGCATCACGATCATGTGGTTCTTCGCCCCGCCGAAGCACTGCGCCCGCTTGCCGTGCGCGGCGGCGGTGGCGTAGATGTGCGCGGCGATCGGCGTCGAGCCGACGAAGCCGAGCGCCTTGACGCGCGGGTCCTCCAGCAGGGTGTCCACGGCCTCCTTGCCGCCGTTGACGACGTTGAGGACCCCGGGCGGCAGGCCCGCCTCCAGGAACAGCTCCGCCAGTCGCAGCGGCACCGAGGGGTCCCGCTCGGACGGCTTGAGGATGAAGGCGTTTCCGCAGGCCAGGGCGGGGGCGGCCTTCCACAGCGGGATCATCGCGGGGAAGTTGAACGGGGTGATGCCCGCGACCACCCCGAGTGGCCTGCGCAGCGAGTGGACGTCGATGCCGGCGCCCGCGTTGTCGCTGAACTCGCCCTTCAGCAGATGCGGGACGCCGGCGGCGAACTCCACCACGTCCAGCCCGCGCGCGATGTCGCCGTGCGCGTCGGCCACGGTCTTGCCGTGCTCGGCGGAGAGCAGCCTGGCCAGGGAGTCCTTCTCCCGCTCGACGAGCTGGAGGAAGCGCAGCAGCACCCGGGCGCGGCGCTGCGGGTTCCACTCGCCCCACGCGCGCTGCGCCTCGACGGCGTCCGCGATCGCCGCCTCGGTCTCGGCGCGGTCGGCCAGCGGGACCCGGGCCTGGACCCGGCCGGTGTTGGGGTCGTACACGTCGCCGTACGCGCCCGAGGTTCCGGGCACGGGCTTGCCGGCGACGAAATGGGTGAGTTCACGGACCATGGAAGCCTGCTCTCGTCGGTGAGATCGTCAGGTGAGATCCGGGGATGGCGCGCGGCGGCGCCCGCCGCGTCGCACGCTCGGGGGCATGCGGTCGCGGAGGGAAGCGCCGACGGGGACGCGAAGGGCCAGTGCCGTCAGGGGGCGGGGAGAACCGCTCGTCGGGACGGACGTCCGGGGCCGTGCGGGCGGACCGGTGCCATGCGTGTCTGCTCCATCCTCGTGGAAACACGGAACATCCCGCGGCCGGTATCCTGACTCCCGGATCAGCGCGCGTCCCCTTGCCTTCCCGACGGCGGTCTCACCGTCAGTGGCGTGTCCTGCGAGGACGAACTCCCCGGTCACAGTGGCGGGACCGTGCCGGATTCACACCGGCTTCCCTGACACCACGGGCCTTCGGGACGGCCGGATTCTCCCGGTCGTCCCTCTGCTCACGAACATATAGTTGGACGTCCTAGTAAGTCCACCCCGCCTCGGGCGCGTCCTGCGGATCGGGACCGGACAGGCCGGACATGCCCGGCCCCTGGCATGATCGGCAGACATGAGCGAAGCGCCGCGTCACATCCTCGTCATCGGCATCGGAGCCGGTGATCCCGATCATCTGACCCTCGCCGCGGTGAAGGCCATGCGCCGGGCGGACGTCTTCTTCGTCCTGGGCAAGGGAGCGGAGAAGGACGCGCTGACCCGGCTGCGGCGGGACATCCTGGACGAGCACCTCACCGGCCCCTACCGCGTCGTCGAGGCCGACGACCCGTGGCGCGACCGCACCCAGCGGGACGGCGGCCGCTACGCCTCGGCGGTGCACGACTGGCGGCACCGCCGGGCCGACATCTGCGAACGCCTGATCGCCGACGAGCTGGCGCCGGGGGAGACGGGCGCCTTCCTGGTGTGGGGCGACCCGTCCCTGTACGACAGCACGCTCGCGATCCTGGACGACATCCGCGAGCGGGACACGGTCGCCTTCGACCACGAGGTGATCCCCGGCGTCAGCAGCGTCTCGGCCCTCGCCGCCCGGCACCGCACGACCCTGAACCGGGTCGGCCGCCCCGTCCACATCACCCCCGGGCGGCGGCTCGCCCAGGGGTATCCCGAGGACTGCGACCTCGTCGTCATGCTCGACGGCCACGAGACCTTCACCCACCTGGTGGGCGGGGGCTGGTGGATCCACTGGGGCGCCTACATCGGCACCCCGGACGAGATCCTGGTCTCCGGCCCGCTCGACGAGGTGGCGGACCGGATCGGCCGGCTGCGCGCGGAGGCCCGCGAGCGGCACGGCTGGATCATGGACACCTACCTGCTGCGGCAGGGGTGGGACGGGCCGCAGGGGGCGAGCCGCCCGGCGGGAAGCGCGGACGGCTCGGCGGACGGCCCGCTCGGCTGACCGGACCGGGTCAGCGGCGGGACTCGTGCGCCCGGATGACGCCGAGCCCGTGCCCGAGGCTCGGGCACTCGGCCGTCAGGTCGTCGCCGCGCACCAGGTAGTCGTGGACCCGGCCGTCGGCCGGCCGCTCGACCGCGCGGTACTGCGTGCCGTTCACGGTGATCGTCCAGTCGTCGCCGTCCTGGGCCCACCCGACTGTCTTCTTCATAGGGCGTTTTCCGTTTCCTCGAAGCGGTCCGCCGGAGGTCGGCGGGCCGTGTAGTGGGAAGAAGAACGGCTTGTGACGCTCTGTGGTTCCGCAGTCCCTACGCCATTCGGTTACATCTGGGTCACTGTCACCGCACAGTCGAGCCGCTCGAACTGACCGGAGGTCAGGAGAAGCGTGACGAACGGCCGAACGGATGCGGAACGGCCGGGGCCGGGCCGCCGCGCGCTCGGACGGTGTCCACGGCGAGGCGCCGGGAATTCTCGCGACGGCGTTCCTCGCGCCTGCCCCAGCGACGATGCCGCCGGGAGCGCGAGGGCGCGTCGGACCACCGCAGGACGCGTCGCCGACGGCCGGAGAAGGAGCCCCGTGTCTCACCTCACCGTCCGAAGTGTGAACAACGGTGTCCGGCACGGTGGCCGCCCCCGTAGGGTGACCGGTGCAGCTGGTTCGCCCTGTCAGCCGGAGAGGGCGTCGCAAGAGGGAACCCGGTGGGAATCCGGGACTGCCCCGCAGCGGTGAGCGGGAACGACCGCCGTCATACGCACTGGGCCCGGCCGGGTCTGGGAAGCGACGGCCAGTAGGTGTCTGCCCCGGCAGACGTGCCCGCGAGTCCGAAGACCTGCCCGTTGCCCGCACGCGACCCGTTCGCGTGCGGAGATCTCGGTGACCTCGTGGGCGGGTCGGCGGAACCATCAGGTGGACGGGCACGGTTCGACGTGGCCCGGTGTCCGCCCGATGCGTCATCCCTTCGCGTCCGCGTCCCGTCCCGGGATCCGCACCGCAGACACGCTCGCGAAGGAGAGTCACGTGACAGCGAAGCCCGCAGCCGCGGCAGCACGGGCCACCGTGTACGGATACCCCCGCCAGGGTCGGAACCGTGAACTGAAGAAGGCCGTCGAGGGCTACTGGAAGGGCCGCGTCACCGCGGACGCCCTCCGGGAGACCGCCGCCGAACTGCGCCGCACCACCTGGCGGCAGCTCGCCGACGCCGGGATCCACGAGGTGCCGACCGGTGACTTCTCGTACTACGACCACGTCCTGGACACCTCGGTCATGGTCGGCGCGATCCCGGCACGGCACCGGGAAGCGGCGGAAGCCGACGCCCTCGACGGCTACTTCGCCATGGCCCGCGGCACGCAGGACGTCGCGCCGCTGGAGATGACCAAGTGGTTCGACACCAACTACCACTACCTGGTACCCGAGTTGGGCCCGGACACGGTGTTCTCCGCCGACTCCGCCAAGCAGGTCGCGGAGTTCGGGGAGGCCCGCGCGCTCGGCCACACCCCGCGCCCGGTCCTCGTCGGCCCCGTCACCTACCTCCTGCTCGCCAAGGCGGCCCCCGGCGTCGCCGCCGACTTCGATCCGCTGACCCTGCTGGACCGGCTGCTCCCGGTGTACGCGGAGGTCATCGCGGACCTGCGCGCGGCGGGCGCCGAATGGGTCCAACTGGACGAGCCCGCCCTCGTCCAGGACCGCACCCCGGCCGAACTGAACGCCGCCGCCCGCGCCTACCGCGGGCTCGGCGCCCTCACCGACCGGCCCAAGCTCCTGGTCGCCTCGTACTTCGGGCGGCTCGGGGAGGCGCTGCCGGTCCTGGCGAAGGCGCCCGTCGACGGGCTGGCACTCGACTTCACCGAGACCGGCGCGGGCAACCTCGACGACCTCGCCGCCGCCGGCGGACTGCCCGGCAAGCGCCTGGTCGCCGGCGTCGTCAACGGCCGCAACATCTGGATCAACGACCTGGAGAAGTCGCTCGCCACCCTCGGCACCCTCCTCGGCCTCGCCGACCGGGTCGACGTCTCCGCCTCCTGCTCCCTCCTGCACGTCCCGCTCGACGCCGCCGCCGAGCGCGACCTCGACCCGCAGGTCCTGCGCTGGCTCGCCTTCGCCCGCCAGAAGACCGCCGAACTGGTCACCCTGGCCAAGGGCCTGTCCAGCGGCACGGACGCCATCGCGGGCGAACTCGCCGCCAACCGCGCCGATCTGGCCTCCCGGGCCGGCACCGCCCTCACCCGCGACCCGGCCGTCCGCGCCCGTACGGCGGCTGTCACCGACGCCGACGGCCGACGCTCCCAGACCTACGCCGAGCGGACCGCGGCCCAGCGCGCCCACCTCGGGCTGCCGCCGCTGCCGACCACCACCATCGGCTCGTTCCCGCAGACCACCGAACTCCGCACCGCCCGCGCCGACCTGCGGGCGGGCCGGATCGACGGGGCCGGGTACGAGGAGCGGATCAAGGACGAGATCCGCGAGGTCCTCACCTTCCAGGAGAAGGCCGGGATCGACGTGCTCGTGCACGGCGAGCCCGAACGCAACGACATGGTGCAGTACTTCGCCGAGCAGCTCACCGGCTACCTCGCCACCCAGCACGGCTGGGTCCAGTCCTACGGCACCCGCTACGTCCGCCCGCCGGTTCTCGCCGGGGACATCTCGCGCCCCGAGCCGATGACCGTGCGCTGGACGGCGTACGCGCAGTCGCTGACCGAACGCCCCGTCAAGGGCATGCTCACCGGCCCGGTCACCATGCTCGCCTGGTCCTTCGTCCGCGACGACCAGCCGCTCGGCGAGACCGCCCGCCAGGTCGCCCTCGCCCTGCGCGACGAGGTGAACGACCTGGAGGCGAACGGCACGTCGGTGATCCAGGTCGACGAGCCCGCGCTGCGCGAGACGCTCCCCCTGCGCGCCGCCGACCAGGCCGCGTACCTGGAGTGGGCGACGGAGTCCTTCCGGCTGGCCACCTCCGGGGTCCGCCCGGAGACCCAGATCCACACGCACATGTGCTATGCGGAGTTCGGCGACATCGTCCAGGCCATCGACGACCTGGACGCCGACGTCATCAGCCTGGAGGCCGCCCGCTCCCACATGCAGGTCGCCCGCGAACTGGCCGCCCACGGCTACCCGCGCGAGGCGGGGCCCGGCGTCTACGACATCCACTCGCCGCGCGTCCCGAGCGCGCGGGAGGCGGCGTCCCTGCTGCGCAAGGGACTTGAGGCCATCCCGGCCGCGCGCCTGTGGGTCAACCCCGACTGCGGCCTGAAGACCCGCGGCTGGCCCGAGACCCGGGCCTCCCTGGAGAACCTGGTCGCCGCCGCGCGGGAGATCCGCGCCGAACTGCCCGCCGACCCGGCATGATCCGAGCCCGGTGCGGGAGCGGCCCGGTCCCGCACCCGCACCGGGCCCCGGGGCGCCCCGCAGGGGGAAAGGGACCCGGCAACTCGGTTGCCCGGTAGGCGAAGTAGCCTCCATGGCCTGGCGGGTCGCGCGTCGTGCGCACCTCCGGAGTTAGGTTAGCCTAACCAGCACATCCCCGGAGGTGGATCATGCCGCTCCCGGTGTCGCCCGGTGAGCGGGCGCGCTTCCGCGCGTTCCGCCCGCACCACGACCGAAGGTCTTCGCCATGCCAGTCGCGCCCCTTCCGCCCCCCGGTGAACTCTCCGCGGAGCGTGGGGCGTGAGCACCGGAGAGGCGTCGGGCCCCGGCACGGAAGCGGGCGGCGTACGGGGCGGCCTCGTGGCGGGCGGTGCGCACGGGCCGAAGCACCTGAGGGCCCTCACCGAGATCGTCCTGGACGCCCTGGAGGACGCCGTCCCGGCCCGGGGCGGACCGCTGCCCGCCGGAGGGCCCGAGGCGGTGGCCGTGAGCACCCGCGCCCTCTGCTCCCCGGTCCTGCCGGAGGAGGGCGTGGGTCCCGAGGTCGCGCTCGCGGACGTGGTGCGGGCCGTCGCGGAGGGGGCCGCCGACCCGGCCGACCCGGCCTGTGTGGCCCATCTGCACTGCCCGCCGCTCGCCGTGGCCGTCGCGGCGGATCTGGCGGGGGCCGCCCTCAACCCCTCCATGGACTCCTGGGACCAGGCCCCCGCCGCCGGGGTGATCGAGGAACTGACCACCGCCGCCCTGGCCCGGCTCGTCCACCCCGCCGCACCCGAACCGGACGCGCTCATCACCAGCGGCGGCACCGAGTCCAACCTGGTCGCCCTGCTCCTCGCCCGGGAAGGCGCGTCACCCGGCGCCCTCCGGGTGGTGACCGGGGCCAACGCCCACCACAGCGTCCACCGTGCCGCCTGGATGCTCGGCCTGCCCGCCCCGGTCGTCGTCGCCTGCCGTGACGGCCGGATCGACCCGGCCGCCCTCGACCGCGCCCTGACCGCCCTCGCCGGAGCGCCGCTCCTGGTCGTCGCCACCGCCGGCACCACCGACGAGGGCCGCATCGACCCGCTCCCGGAGATCGCCGGGATCGCCGCACGGCACGGCGCCCGGCTCCACGTGGACGCCGCGTACGGCGGCCCGCTGCTGTTCAGCGAGCACCTGGCCCCGCGGCTCGCGGGCCTGGAGCGCGCCGACACCGTCACGTTCGACCTCCATAAGCTCGGCTGGCAGCCGGTGGCCGCCGGGGTGCTCGCCGTCGCCGACGCCGCGACGCTCGCACCGCTGGCCCTGCGCACCGACTACCTCAACGCCGACGACGACACCGAGGCCGGGCTCCCGGACCTGCTGGGCCGCTCGATCCGCACCACCCGGCGCCCCGACGCCCTGAAGATGGCCGTCACCTTCCGCGCGCTCGGACGCCGGGGGCTCGGCGCGCTGGTGGAGCACTGCGTCCGTACGGCCCACGGGTTCGGCCGGGCCGTCGACGACCACCCGGCGCTGCGCCGCCGCCCCGGCGACATCGGGATCAGCACGGTCCTGTTCCGTCCCGCCGCCGCCGACGCGCTGCCCGGCGAGCAGGGCGACGCGGTGGTCGCCGCCGTCCGCCGCACCCTCCTCGCGGAGGGGCGCGCCGTCCTCGGCCGCGCGGTCGCGGACGACGGGGACGGCCCCGCCCGGCTGTGGCTGAAGGCCACCCTGCTGCACCCGAACGCCGCGACCGCCGACCTGCTGCCGCTCCTCGACCTCGTCACGACGGCGGCCGACCGTGCCGCGCGGGGGAGTTCGGCGGCCGAAGGTACCGGGGCCCCCGCGACGGAAAGGCTGTCGCCATGACGCCGACGACGCGTACGACCTGCCCGGGGCGAACCCCCACCGCTCCGGCGATCCTTGCGGGAGGAGCCCGATGACACCCGGACCGCGCACGCCGCCCCTCGACCTGCTGGGGGTGGGCGTGGGGCCCTTCAACCTCTCGCTCGCCGCGCTCGCCGACGGCGTACCGGGGCTGCGCACCGCCTTCCACGAGCAGCGCCCCGCCTTCCGCTGGCACCCGGGCCTGCTGATCGAGGGAGCCACCCTCCAAGTGCCCTTCCTGGCGGACCTGGTGAGCCTGGTCGAGCCCACGAGCCCCTGGTCCTACCTCAATTACGTCAAGATCCGCCGCAGGCTCTTCCCGTTCTACTTCGCCGAGCGGTTCCACATCCACCGCTCGGAGTTCGACGACTACCTGCGCTGGGCGAGCACCGAACTCCCCTCCACCCGCTTCGGCCACCGGGTCGACACCGTGACCTGGGACGCGGAACACGGCGTGTTCGCGGTCGAGTCCACCCGGCTGGGCCCGGACGGCGAGGCGCTGGCGACCGTACGCACCGACACCCGCAACCTCGCGCTCGGCGTCGGCACCTCGCCCCATGTCCCCCCGGCGCTGCGGGGGTTGGCGGATGACCCGGCCGCCCTCGTGCTGCACTCCGCGGACTACCTCCCGCAGCGGGACCGGCTGCTGGCCGCCCGCCACATCACGGTCGTCGGCTCGGGCCAGTCGGGCGCCGAAGTCCTGCTGGACCTGCTCCGGTCCCGGCCGGAGGGGGCGGAGGGGCTGACCTGGCTGGCCCGGACGCCGGCCTTCGCGCCCATGGAGTACAGCAAGATCGGGCTGGAGCAGTTCACCCCCGATTACACCCGCTACTTCCACGGGCTTCCGCAGGCCACCCGGGACCGGCTGCTGCCCCGGCAGTGGCAGCTGTACAAGGGCGTCAGCGGGGACACGCTCGGGGACATCCACGACGAGCTGTACCGGCGCAGCCTCGGCGGCAGCTGGCCCGACGTGACGCTCACCCCCGGCATCGAGGTCACCGGCGCGGCCACCACGGCGGAGGGGCGCGTGGAACTGCGCGTCGAGCACGGCCAGCAGGAGACGAGCGGCCGGCTGACCACCGACGCGGTCGTCCTCGCCACCGGATACCGGGAGCGCCCCGTCGACACGCTGCTCGCCGCGCTCGACCCGTACATCGTCCGCGACGAGGCCGGGCGGCCCCAGGTCGACGCCGCCCAACGGCTGGTCCTGGCACCCGAGATCACCGGTTCCGTCTTCGTACAGAACGCCGAACGGCACACGCACGGAGTCGGCGCGCCCGATCTGGGCCTGGCCGCCTGGCGGTCCGCCGTCATCGTGAACGCGCTCACGGGCAAGGAGTTCTACCCGCTGCCGGAGCGTACGGCGTTCACCACGTTCGGCCTCGGTGCCCGGAACGCGGAGGAGGACCGTTCCTCCGCGCTCGACGCGGCCGAGGAGCGGCGGTAAGCGCGGCCACGACGGTGATACGGCTCCGGGCCGCGCGGTGGGGTTCACCGTGCGGCCCGGGACGGGTGGTGAAGGGAGCGAGGGGTCAGCCCTTGCGGGTGGTGATCTCCTCGGTGAGCTGGGGGACGACGGTGAAGAGGTCGCCCACGACGCCGTAGTCGACGAGCTCGAAGATCGGGGCCTCGGGGTCCTTGTTGAT